>NZ_WHNZ01000017.1 GCF_013141725.1 Paenibacillus planticolens
AGTCGATTACTCGACTGTGCTTACTCACTCGTTGTTCAGTTTTCAAAGATCAATGTCTTTCTCATTCCGTCCCGCTCTTGCGACCGGAATTACAATATAGCACATTCACCCAACCAGATGCAAGTTTTATTTTTACTTTTTTCGATAAAAATTTCAGCTCGTCTTGGCCGGAATGACAATATACCATGGGGATATGAATAATGCAACACCATTCTGCATTTTTTTTACGAATGACCGCGATTCAGCATATCCTCTACCAATTCCTGCTCGAAGCGCTCTTTCAACGCATCATTGCTTGGCGCTACGGATAAGCTAATCTCTTTGTATTCGCGGATCATATTTTGAATGGCCTCCAAGTTGCCCCCCTGGGCGAAATAATCTGTTTGGGCAATAACATGATAAGCCACAGCTTGGTAAGCATCAGTAAAGCTTTGATCCATATTGGCGGATCCTCGGTAGTCGGTGTAATATCTTTTGAATGTTTCCATCAGTGTTTCGTTCATAGCCAAGCCACTCCTTTCAAGATAGAGAACAGTTTCCCACAAGAAAAGGAAGTTTATACAGCATAAAACATAACAGCTCCCCGCAATAAAACGCAAGGAGCCTGTTATGTGTACTTAACCTTTTTCTATATCTCTCTAAAAGTTCTTTTTTTATTTTACATCAATGGAAGATACAACTTGGTTTTGACCTTTAAGCTCCACCAGATGACCTTGTGTAAACCCACCTAGGTTGCCTGTCAAAGCTACATTAGCAGCTACGTTATACACAGTAGTTTGGTTTACGCCATTGATATTTTGAGTGATGGAAATCGTTGTGATTTTACCATTCGCATCAACCGTTGTACCGTTCAATGTACCTACTACATCAAAGGATTGGTTAACTTGCGCCAATTTTGTAACTTCTACGAATACAACTTGATTATTGAAGGAACGAACTTTAATTTCGTCTCCCACTTGAAGCTCGGAAGGAGCTACTTTCACTCCGTTGCGCAAAATGAATGCATCCGGGTGCAGAACATAGTTTGTTGTAACTCCCGCTTTCGTTACCGGAAGCACGTTATTGTAAACCGTAGCGTTCACTGTGCCTGCAGTCGCGTTTTGCTCATCAGGCATTTGCCCGCCAGTACGATCCAATAGAGCTGCCAGTTGGGCACGCGTTACGTTTTGGTTTGGTTTGAAAGTGTTATCTTCGAAACCGTCAACCAGACCTTTTGCGATAGCTACAGCTACATAGCCTACAGAACCTGCAGGGATTTGCTTCGCATCTTTAAATGTCAGCTGCGTGTTCATTTTCGCTTTAGCTTCGGACTCAAGTTTCAGAGCTTTTACAAGAAGTGTAGTTGCCCATAGGCGGTCAGCTTCTTTATTCGGTTGAACGGAGTCATCGCTCTCAGTGAAAAGGTCGTTTTCAAGAGCTACGGCTACGTATCCTACAGCCCAAGCAGGGATTTTGTCAGCATCTTTGAAGTTTAGTTTTGTTGCCATTTCAGTAGCGGATTCCGCTTGTTCACGCAAACCCATCAATCTTACAGCGGCTGTAATCGCTTCAATGCGGGAAACGGATTTGTCCGGTTTGAACGTACCGTCTTCGTAACCTTCGAATACTTGCTTGGATGCCAAGCTAGCTATGTATCGCATTGCCCATTGAGCGCCTTTAAGATCGTCAAAGTTGATGCGGATTTGAATGTTGCCTTTAACATTAATATTATTGTTATTATAAGTGCTGTTGATGCTGTTGTTTCCTTTGCCGCGGTCATCACGGTCATTGTGGTCGTTTCCTTTAGCGAACGCTGCAGAAGCGCCACCCATTACCATTGTAAATACAAGTCCTGTTGCTACAGCTTTCTTCAATAGGTTCTTTTTCATATCAAGTTCCCTCTCCCATATTCATATGATTGGTATAAATAATGTGGAGCCTTCGCGAAGGGTTCCTGGTTATGCTACAAGGATTCGCCATAGAGAAAATGTTTAGGGGGGTGGTGCTGAAATCTTTTGAAATATCAAATGGCCGTGTCTGTTAAATCACCTATGAAACTGCTAAACTAAACGATATAAAAGACTGTCGCTAAAGGAGCCCGTTCATGCGTTTACGTAATCCCAGAGTTCAACTCGTTATTGCTCTAGCCGTCGTTCTAATTGGTTTGTTAGTCTTCTCCTTTAGCAAACTCGGGCTTATGCAAACAAAAGTGAAACCCCTCGCTGATTCAACAACAAACATCACGAACTCAAATCTTCCTCCTGCTACCGTAGCGCCCTCAGCACCAGTGGCAGGAACCAAAAATGAGAATATTAACACGTATCCAACAGAGCAATTTGACGTCGTTGTCATCGGCAGTGAGCTGGAAGGTCTGTATTTGGCCCGGGCGGCGGCAGACGAAGGCTTGAAGGTAAAGGTACTGGATCCTCACAAAGCTTTTGGAGGTCAAATTCTTCAAAGCCAAATGCTGTTTCTGGACGAAACTCGCGACGATCAAGGTCATTTATTAGTACAAGGCCGTGCTAAAGAATTATTCGACGGGTTCCGGAATGCCAAAATTCGCAAGCTTTCCGAATTCACTTCCTACATGAATAAACTGATCTTGAATATTCCGGTCGAATCCGGCATTGTCATGAATGAAGTTGAGCAAATCAACACATCTGACAATATGCATAAGGTTGCTTCTATTGTGTATACGAACGCTCAGAATGAGAAAAAGAAAATTACAGCCGGCTACTGGGTCGAAAATAGCGATTATGCCGCACTCATCTCCCGGCTCGATGCTAAGAGACTGCCCGGGCTTGAGAAATTCTACGGACAAAAAGAAATCGAGTACATGAGTGCCGGTATGATGATGAAATTCAAAAATGTCGATTGGAAAAAGTTCAATACCACCTTCAACTCGCTGAAGCCTGAGGAAAAATCCAAAAAATTTGGCGGCGGCTATGTCAGTGACAGCTTTGCAATTGGACTCAGCGGCATGACAAAGGCTTATCACCCTTCCAATGACCGAGTGTTTCTCAGAGGTTTGAATGCGGTGAATCAAAGAGACGGGGAAGTATTGATCAACGCACTTCTTGTGTATACGGTCGACCCGTCCAAACCCGAATCCATCCAGGAAGCCGTTACACTGGGCAACAAGGAGACCGCGTCCATTCTCGGGCATTTCCGTAAAACATTACCGGGCTGGGAGCATGCCGAGCTTGGCGAACTGCCGACCTACCCGTATGTACGAGAATATAACCATTACGAAATGGATTATGTGCTAAAGCCGTCCGACCTGCTCTCGGGCACCATGTTCTGGGATAACGTCAGCATTGGCGGCTACCCGCTTGATTTACAAGGCACGAGTGCAAATAAGTGGGGAATTGAAATGGGGCGCCCAGATAAATACGGCATGCCGCTGCGCAGCTTTTTATTGAAAAATTACGAAAACGTCATTGCCGCCGGGAAAAATGTGGGCTCCTCAGCGATCGCTTACGGAAGCACAAGAATTCAGCCGAATACGAGCCTGGCCGCTGAATCGATCGGCGTCATCCTCGGCCAAATTCACGGCAAGCACACGCTTAGAGAGATCAAGCCGGAAGAAATGACGAAGCTGCAGCAGTATTTAGCCGACCATTACCAAATAAAGGTGACCGGAGTCACCGGCACGAACAAAATCAGCGGTTGGACCGAGGAAGAAATCAGAAAGCTCGATAGCGGAGAAATTACGTATCCGAGTTATGTGCAAACACGTAAGAAAACAACTGCGAAATAAACAAAGACCGTACATTCGTTTCCAAAACGATTGTGCGGCTTTTTTTACGAAAATTTAATGAAATGATGGTTGAAAAAACAGAGCTGCGGTCATATAATAAGCATTATACTTAACATCACTTAAAAACACTTAAGCGAAAGGAGTGAAAACCCCTTGTTTCAAGAGGAGAGGCTTATTTCAATCCTTGATTACTTAAAATTAAATAAGCGCATTACCGTTGATTTGATTTGTGAACTCTATGATGTTTCACGGGATACCGCAAGGCGTGACATGGTGAAGCTTGAGGAACAAGGACGCATTGTGCGGACACGCGGCGGCGCTATTCTTCCTACCCTTTCCAAAGAAGTAGGCAATTATGAACAAAGGCTGCAAGCCGAGTCATCCTCGAAGCTAACCATCGGGAGAGCTGCCGCAGCGCTCATTCAGGACGGGGACTATATTATGATGGATGCTTCCACCACAGTTCTCCAAGCTGCAACCGCATTAAGCTCCAAGCGCAATGTTGTGGTGACAAGCTCCATAGAAATTGCTGCGATTCTGACCCGCAAGGATGAAACGACGATCCATATTCTTGGAGGTGTATTGGACAACAAACACCATAGCGTATACGGAGCAAAAGCGATTGAAATGCTGAATGATTACCACGTCGATAAGCTGTTGATCGGAACCTGCGGGATTACAGAAGAAGGCCTGTCAGCTCCTAACGAAGAGGACTGCTATTTAGTTCGCGCCATGATGCAGCATGCTGACCAAGTCATTGTTTTAGCGGATCACTCCAAGTTCGGTAAACGGCTGTTTCACCGGGTCGTAGGTTTCGAAAGCATCGATATCTTAGTGACTGACCAAGCGTTAAGCCCGGAAATGAAAGAAAAATTGCTTGCAAGCGAAGTAGAAATCGTTCTGGCTGAAGGAGATGAATGACATGATTAAGCTTATCGTCAGTGATTTGGACGGCACATTGCTCGATCACAGCAAGAAGGTTAGCCCCAGAGAGCAAGCTGCCCTGAAAAAGGCGAAGGAAGCCGATATGATCCTTTGCCTGGCATCAGGAAGAATGAATGTGGAGATGCAGCAAGTATTAGAGGAAATTGGACATCGCGCCTATTCGTTATCGCAAAATGGCGCGTTCATCCATCTGGAGGACGGTACGTTTCTGAAATCCGAGCTGTTCAAACCTGAGTTGGCTTTCCAAGTGTACCAATTGTTGAAGGAATTTGACCTCGTCAAGCTCGTTTGCTCCGGGGAAGCGAATTATATCACGCATTTGACTCCGGCTTCCGACGAGGTTCAATCCCGGACATTCCGCCCTTTTATTCTCAAAGAGGACTTGGAGCCGTCATTGAGAGGTGAACTTCCCGTTTGCAAGTTCTCGCTATTTGGAGATATCCAAGTTCTCTTGACGCTTAAATCCGTCATGGAGAAACAGCTCGGCGATCAAGTCGAACTGTTCATCTCCGACAAGGATTGCTTGGACATTATGCCGCTTCAAGTTTCCAAAGGCAACTCGCTGCTCGTGCTGATCGAGAAATTAGGTTTGCAGCCGGAGGAAGTCGCCTGTATCGGAGACTCCTTCAATGATGTCTCCATGTTCGGCATCACTCCTCATAGCTTTGCCATGAAAGGCGCTCATCCGGATGTTAAACAACAAGCAAACTATCAGGTGGAATCCGTAGCAGAAGCCATTCATCATATATTTGCCTACAACGATAAATATATTGCCGAACAAAAAGGAAGCACGATGATATGAAAAAATTATTGATCATGGGCTGCTTGTCTTATTTGTTAACTGGCTGCACCCACGTTATTTTTGGCGCTGTATTGCCTGAATTGCTTGCGCATTACGGACGGAGCTACAGCGACGGAGGCCTGCTAGTGTTCCTGGAGTTCGGCGGCTTCCTTCTTGGCGTGCTAAGCATGCCCGCACTCAGCCGCCGCATCAGCCGCCGAAGCACCATCATTACGGCCTTTGGGCTGCTCTTTTTGGCCATGATCGCCGTCGTGCTGCTGCCCCCTTGGCCGCTAGCTGTATGTCTTTCATTCGTAGCAGGCGTGGCTTTCGGGCTCGTTGAAGCGAGCATTTCCACCTTTGTGTTAATGGCAGCCAAGGATAAGCAAGCTTCTGCATTCAGCCAGCTTGAGGTCTTTTTCGGACTTGGCGCTCTAATTATGCCGGTGATTTCCAGTCTACTGATTATGAATGGTTTATGGAAATACGGCTTCATGCTGCTGGGACTTAGCGCGCTTGCGACAGGCATCATCTGGTCGAAGCTCTCCTTGGGCGAGCACGACGAATTGCTGGATCACAAAGCGGACCGGACGAAGGAAAATGTTAAGCCTCCAGCCCTGACGAGAAGTTCTTTAACCTTCCTTATTCTGTTCATGCTTGTTTTCTTCATCTACGTAGGAATGGAAAATACGATCGTTAATTTCCTGCCATCGATCTTTATCGATCAAATGCAAACGTCAAGCTCTGTTTCCACTTTGGCGGTGACGGCTTATTGGATTGCTATGGTCATTGGGCGTATATTCGCCGGCGTACTTGCCGAGAAAATGACCTATTTCCGCTACTTGGCCGTTTCTTTTGGCGGCAGCTTGGTTACTGTATTTTTGTGGTTGTTCAGCACTCAGTTGTGGAGCAGCTTCGCAATTGTTCTTCTGCTTGGCCTCTTCATGTCAGGGATGTTCGCTGTCGCTCTTATTTATGCGAATCAATTGCTTCCGGGACGTACAGAGCAAACGACAAGCACACTTATCGCTGCGGGCGGTTTAGGCGGATCCGTTCTTCCGCTAGGCGTGGGCTGGGGGATGGATAGATTTCAAGTCGGCCTCTCAATTTGGTTTGTGTTAGCTGGCATGTGTATCGTGTTCGGAATTGTTGTCTATTCCCGGAGATGGAAGGTTCAGGCTTCAAGTGAACGGAAACATGAGTCCGCTATCGTGACATAAAGTTTTTCGAAGAAGGCCAGGTAAGCACAAAAGGCTGTCCCACAAGTCATAGTAATGACTGGGACAGCCTCTTTCTTTTTTCCTCCACGCGTTTACCGCAGCGCCTTCAATTGAATGAGGACCGCTTTCTCCTCGAACCGCACATCCCTTACCCCTATAAGTAAAGGTAAGTGATCTTCGATCGAAAGCTCTATCGGAGCAAGCTGGAGCCAGTCTTTTGGCAGCAGCAGCCCTTTGATCATCGTGTTCTGATGTCGAATGACGACATTTGGCGGATCCCATGCTAAGGTAAACAGCAGTTGGGCACCAACAGGCACTATGTCCTGCCACCTGACATTTACGTCAGCCACAAGGTTGGATCCCTGAAGCGTGAGCTTGGCCCCTTCGATTCGAACACCGTTAGGCAAAGTCCGATGGGCTGCCAGCTGTTTCTTAACAAGATTGTTCAAATCTTGCTCGCTTACCTGCACTTCCAGCTTCCTGTTCTTGGCGATATCGGCGATCTTACCGGCAATCGAGATTTCTTGATAGCTCAGGTCCAGATCCTCCGCAGGTTTGATGTGCCGGATGATCATCACCGCGGCGGCCGCAGCAATAACGATGACCGCTATGACGAAAACAAATAACTTTTTCAGCACGCTTCACACCCCGCAGAAGACAGATTTGGCGAACCGTACCGATTCGGTAAACGGCTACTCTTTGTTCTGCTGCTTTTCCTTGAGCCAGCGGGGAGCGCCCTTGCTCTTGCGGTCGCGCTCGCGCTGGGCTTTGCTCACGGCCTTGCCGCCGGCAGCCGTGGGCTTCGGCGCTGTCGGCTTCGCCGGGGCAGCGTTAAACTCGCGCGCGTCCGGCGCCGCGGCAGCATCGCGCAGGCCGGCGGAGCCGCTGCGCACAGGCGCTGCGTCCCTCGGGCGCGCAGCTTCACGGCGGCTGCGCATGGCAGCCGCGCTGCGATCCTGGGCCGGATCGACGAGCCGGCCCTCGTACATCGCCTTCGGCGCGATCGTGATCCCGAGCTGTTTCTCGAATTTATCGAGAATGAACTGCTCCTTCGGTGTCACGATGGAAATGGTCGTGCCCTCGCGGCCCATCCGACCGGTCCGGCCTACGCGGTGGAGATAGTACTCCGCGTTCGTGGCAGGATCCAAGTGAAAAACGTGAGTCACGCCTTCAATGTCGAGTCCTCTTGCCGCAACGTCCGTTGCCAGCAGCAATTGGAATTTCCCCTCCCGGAAGTTGCCCATCACTTTGGCCCGGTCCTGTTTGCTCGCTTCTCCGTATAGAGCTTCTATCGACAATCCAACATATTGAAGCTTGGCTACAACTTGAGCGATATCATCCGTTACATTGATAAATACGATCGCGGATTTGGGCTTAATTAAGCGTACAAGTCTTCGCAAAGTATCAATCTTTTCGCGCTCTTGGCATACCACGTACATATGCTCCAAAGTTTCCGCGGTGCGCTGGCTTGGATTGATTTTAATGACAACCGGTTCCTTCAGCCATCTGCCGGCCGCTTGCTCCGTGCTTTGCGGAATCGTCGCTGACACGAACACCTTTTGACTGGACTTCAGCATCCCTTTTAAGACAGACTCAACATCCTGCATAGAGCCTAACTCGAACACTTGATCCACTTCATCGACAACGCCGATTTTCACATGGTGCAGGGTCAGCTTCTTTATTTTCATAAGCTCAAGCAAACGCCCCGGCGTTCCGACAACAATATGAGGGTGCAGCCGAAGCTTTTCAACTTGTCTGACCACAGCCGCTCCGCCAATCAAAGATTGCGAACGAATAGGGCTGCCAGCCGTCAATTTTTCAATTTCTTGCATGATCTGCATCCCTAGCTCCCGTGTCGGGACAACAACAAGCACCTGCAGTTGTTTCTGCGTCGGATCGATTTGCTCCAGCGCCGGCAGTAAATAAGCTAACGTTTTGCCTGTGCCGGTTTGCGA
The DNA here is from genome assembly GCF_013141725.1 of Paenibacillus planticolens. GTDB lineage: Bacteria > Bacillota > Bacilli > Paenibacillales > NBRC-103111 > Paenibacillus_E > Paenibacillus_E planticolens. The sequence continues at coordinate 8,641 of NZ_WHNZ01000017.1, forward strand.
TTGAATAATCGCATCGCTGCCTTGTTTCAAAACAGGAATCGCTTCTGCTTGAATAGGCGTTGGCTCGCCAATACCCAGTTCTTTCAATTTATCTAAATACGTTTGTGTGATTTGCAGCTGTTCAAAGCTTGTACTCAATGGACGTAAACCCCTTTTCTCATTCAACCTAATGACCTTATTATATGCGACGCTGTATACCGATACAAATCAGAACTTTGAAAAACACGTTAAACGGCGGCGTCTGCCCCATACAAGCAGAAATAAGAGTCCGCATGGACTCTTTATTTGCCAGTTCCCCACTCTTCTAACAACTTTTGCTTAATCACATCTCTTGCCCGGAACAAACGCTGCCGCACAACGCCCTCCGTAACCCCGAGCTCGATTGCCATGTCCTTGTAAGATAAATTATGTATCCATTTCATTGCAATAATTTGCCGGTAGGACGGTGTTAGCTGATTAATATAAGCTATGATGGCTTCACGCATGAGCTTCAGCTCGACCTCTTGATCCAGGGGAACCAAATAATCCGAGGTTGGCGCCGACTCCTTGATGCACAGCATAAGCTCAGTTTCAAGTTCATCCCGGTTTCGTCTGTGCTTCCTGAGATGATTCAGGGTGACATTCCGGGTCAGCTTTTTAACCCAGCTTTCATATTTATCTATATCTTGAAGCAGCGGCGCCTTACGCACAGCCCGAAGAAAAGACTCTTGAATGATATCCTCAACAGCCGCATGATCCCGAAGAATAAAATAGATCATGGGATAAACGAGGAGATAGAACTCATGATATATCTGTTCTTGCACGCTCTTCTCTAAGGTATAGAAATCACTGCTAAATAACAATCTGAGAGACTTCGAAATCAACGCCCCCTAGCCAACCAGGTAAGAACAATCTCTGTTTCATATCCTTATTTTAGGGCAAAGCCAGGGAGTAAACAACAATAAAAACAAAGTATTATGGTAACATCATCCACTTCGTACTAATGTTGGCTTTTTTCGCGCAACCAGGCAAATACATCATCCAGCGCCTTCTCATCTTCTTTCCTGGGAAACCGGTGATCCAGTCCCGTAAACAAGGCCATGGTGTAGACTTTGCCTGCCTGTTCCAAAGCAGCAGCCAGTTTTCTTGCATGACCGATATCGACTTGCGAGTCCTGAGTGCCATGAATAATATAGATTGGCGTGTCGATCTCATGAACCCAGTGCACCGGAGATCGGTCCAAATAAGCTTCGACTTGTTTCTTCGGGTGCCCGACTACGCGCTTTAACATCCGCCGCAAATCCACGCGCTGTTCGTAGGTGTCCAGCATGTCGCTTACGCCTCCCCACACAACAACAGGTCCTACCCCGCTGCATTCTCTAGCCGCACGCATCGCCATAACGGCTCCGCGAGAAAAGCCGATCAAGGATACAGGACCGGGTTGTACTTCCGCCAAAGACTGTACCAGTGGGATAGCATGAAATAAATCGTACCTGTCTTCCCCCGCAAAATCTTCGCGCCCTTCACCGCCTTCATTGCCTCTATAATACGGCGCAAAGACGACATAGCCGCGTTTGGCCATGGAGATGATCCGTCGCTTCCGAACCATGCCGACACGTTTGATGCCACCCCGGCAGTAAATAACCGCCGGCCGCGGGCTTGTCCCTTCCGGAACGGCTAGAAGCCCCTTCACCTTTAACCCTTGGCTTACATAGGTAAGAATAAATAGCGAAATATGTTTCACGAAGCAGCATATTTGCTCTCTTGCTATTAATTGGCCATCTTGCAATTGTGCTGTGGACATGGGTCCCCCCTATTTTGACAGCTGTCAGATCATCCTATAAACTAAAAGTGTCTTACTATTTTCCATCCGAAGGGATGAAACTATGAATACAGATTTTGAGAAAGAATTCAACGCCTTAGTGGTAAAAACCGCTGAACTCATTACGGGAGACACTTCGCCTGAAATGCTTGAGAAAATAAAGATTTGGGCATTTTTTAATCACGTTCATAAGTCGCTCCCAGCCTTGACCTCCCATTGGAACCAAACGCATCCGGAAAGCAAAGCGGAGGTACGCCGTATTTTCGAAGAGATTCGTGATCTAAACCAAGCCCAACAAGCAAAGAAGCCTGACTCGAAGTAACTGCAATCACCTAGAAAAAGCGGAATCCCGGTCCATTGACCGGGACCCGCTTTATTTTTTATTCAGAATACCTGAGGCCAGCCGGTCGAACAACCGCGGAAACAGGTGAAACAGCTTGATTCCTACGCCTGCTACAAAAGGAAGATTCTTCTCCGGTATTTTTTTCTGTACAGCATGGATCAGTTCTTTAACGACTTTCTCCGGTTTGAGCATAAACCAAGCCACATTCTTCACATAGTTACCGCTCGGGTCTGCTTTATCGAAAAATGGCGTAGAGATCGGCCCCGGGTTAATCGCCGTAACCGAAATCCCCGTTCGCATCAGCTCCTGACGCAAGCTATTCGTGAAACCAAGCACGGCATGCTTCGTTGCCGAGTAGCCCGTAGATTTGGCCGAACCGATTTTCCCTGCCATTGAAGCAATGTTCACGATATGGCCGCTCCCCGCCTTCAACATATGAGGCAATACGGCTTGTGTGCACCGGACGACTCCCATGTAATTTACGTTCATCATGTCTTCAAAATGCTCCAGCGGCGCCCCTGCAAACGACTCAAATATCCCATAGCCGGCATTATTAATCAGAATATCGATACGGCCGAACTTGGCGATAACCTGACTAACCACGTCATTTACTTGCTGCGTATTCGTAACGTCCAAGGCGTACACGGCATGCTGTCCTTGAAGACCGGCTGCAATTGTTTCGAGCTTGTCTGTACTGCGGGCAGTTAAAACGGGGATCGCTCCCATTTCAGCAAATTGCTGTGCCATGACCGCCCCGATACCGCTTGAAGCACCTGTAATCAAGACGATTTTGTTCGAAATGTTCAACGTTATTTCTCTCCTTATCTCAACAGATTACAAAAAAAAGAGAACTGCTTATCACAGTGCTCCTTCATTCTATCATATGTATACAACATGATTATCCAAATGAATATCCAAAACTCATATTACGTAATTAACACTTGAATGTCCAATTCCCCTATGCTATCCATGATCAAAGGAATGGTTAGCGCCCGCTTCGGCACGAATCCGGCAGCCGTTGCCGATTCAACAAGCTTCGGAGGTGTGATATCTACTCTTACGCCTTGATTAAAGAGCATCGTACTTGCATTCCCGCTAATCATATTACCTAGCTCTGATATGGCGCTTTTGCCCATTTCGTCCATTTCCGTTATCACGAATCCGCCCATCATCGCGGAAACCATTTTCAATGCGACATCTTCAGCCAATCCGAATACAATATCGCCTTCCATTTGTCCGGTCATCCCGATTTGGATCCAAATATACTTTTCTACAAATTTGACGTCTTTAACGCCGAGCTGCCCCGTAGTTGGGCGAATGTTAGCAACCTGCTCGATGACAATTCTAGCCGACTCCAAAAAAGGATTAATGTACTCAGCGTTCATAGCTCCGCTCCGATCTCATTTGTGAATAAGTTCCACGCGAAAAACGACCTTTTTCAACATTATACCTAAAATACTAGGACAAGTATACTGTATTTATTCATAAATTAGTTCCTTATACTCACATACAGGTGCTTGCCATGGCTTCATACTAAAATTGTCGAATATGGTTTTATTAATCTGAATCAGCAGGAAAATGAACATGTAATCTGGAAGAATATATAAATATGTGTCGAATCCTGATATACACACGCATGTGTGCATGTCCCCTCAAAGGAGCGCTGAAAGACCACCATGATAAAACAGAAAACGACAATTCACAATTGGACTTTATACCGGTTTACGCTTGTTTATCATATTATCGTTCTCTTGCTGGTCGGAGTGGATCTCTTCATCTTGCATCAGCTGTCTTATGTGAAATCTCACCGTTTGATCGGAGGAGCAGCCGATATTGTTGTATTTGGCTCCGTGCTGGGGTTGGCTTGGTATGGGATCAAAAAAGTGAAAAGCAAAGAAGCCACCATTCTGGAAACTGCCGAGCGATATCAATCCTTATACGACAATCATCCGGACTCGATTATTTCGTTTAGCCTCGACGGCGAAGTGCTGTCCGCTAACCACGGCATCGAGAATCTGCTTGGCCTCGGACGCGAAAGTTGTATGATGACTTCCTTTATTCCGATGATAAACCCGCCGGATCTGCTCAAGGCTTTGCATCATTTCCAAGTGGCCTCTGCCGGGATGCCGCAAAATTTCGAAGCTTCTTTTGTCCATCAAAACGGATTTCCTATTCCTTCGAATGTGACCTTTGTCCCGACGAAGGTCGATGGCCAAGTGGTGGGGGTTTACGCTATTCTAAAGGATCTCACTGAAGTTAAAGAGCAAAAAAAGGTCATCGACAAGCTGTATAAGCAAAATCAGCTTATCCTTAACTCCGTATCCGAAGGCATTTATGGGATTGACATGAGTGGCCGGACTATTTTCTGGAATCAGGCGGCTGAAGCGATTACCGGCTGGAAAGTGGACGAAATGCTAGGACGGCAAATTCATAATCTGATTCGGCCTGAGATGGCGGACGGAACCCCTTATTCCCGCGAGGAAAGTCCCATTCTCAACACCATCATGAACCGGGGCGTGCCTATTTTGAGAGAGGACCTGTTCTGGCGAAAGGATGGCACCTCCTTCCCTGTCGAATATATGTCCAGTCCCATTTTGGAGGAGAAAGGGCACATTCTGGGTACGGTGATAACTTTTAAAGATATTACAGAGTTAAAAAAGACCCAAGAGCTGCTTATTAAATCGGATAAGCTGTCTGCCGTAGGCCAGCTGGCAGCAGGCGTAGCGCACGAAATCCGCAACCCTTTGACAGCCTTGAAGGGATTCCTTCAATTATTGAATACAAAGAATGCGAAGGAGCAGTATTACATAGAGATCATGCAAAAAGAACTGCAGCGCATTGAATTTATTGTGAATGAGTTCCTGTTTGTGTCTAAACCTCAGGCTACAAACTTTGCCACTCGAACCGTTGAAGGAATTGTTATGAGCACGATCGAACTCCTTCAGCCGCAAGCGCTGATGGAAAATATTCAAATCGAAGCCGATATTGCGCCGGATCTCCCCCTTGTTTCCTGTGACGAACGGCAAATTAAGCAGGTTTTCATTAATATATTGAAAAATGCACTTGAGTCTATGGAACTAGGCGGGATAATGCGTATCCATGCCTCAGCGGATCCTTCTAAGCGCAACATTCTCATTCGTTTCATTGACCAAGGTTGCGGTATTGCACCGGAGCGGCTGCCCAAACTGGGGGAACCTTTCTATAGTACGAAGGAAAAAGGCACCGGACTTGGGCTCATGGTTTGTTTCCGGATTATTGAAGCGCATGGCGGCTTGATGGAAATTCAAAGTAAACTGGAGGAAGGGACGACGGTTGAGATTACGCTTCCTTCCGCACCAATAAAAGACAACGAGGGAGAGTTCGCATCATGAACGGTTTTCTAATTGATTTGGATGGCACGCTGTACCGGGGGCATGAACCAATTCCCCATGCCGCTTCTTTCATCCGGTGGCTGCAGCAGCACCGCATGCCCTATTTGCTGGTGACGAACAATTCATCCCGTACGCCGGAGCAGGTGTCCGGGCATCTGCATGAGCTCGGCATCGAGGTTCCCGCGGCGGCGGTCTATACATCCTCGCAGGCTGCCGCGCAGTACTTGACCGAGCAGCGCGGCGGCAGCCGCGTGCATATGGTCGGCGAAGCCGGACTGCGGATCGCCTTGGAGGCGTCCGGCTTCGCCATTAACGGCACGACGACGCCGGATTACGTCGTCCAAGGCATTGACCGCAGCTTCTCCTATGAGAAGCTGACGGAAGCCGTCCGCCACCTGAAGGCCGGCGCGACGTATGTGTTAACCAACCCCGACCGCATGCTGCCGTCGGATGGCGGGCTTATGCCAGGGGCCGGCTCCCTGGCCGCTTCGATCACCGCCGCCTCCGGCGTAGAGCCGGTGGTGATCGGAAAGCCTTCGCCGATCATTATGGCTTACGCCATAGAGCGGCTCGGTCTTCCTGCCGCCGATGTCTGGGTCATCGGCGATAACGTGCATACCGACATCCGCGGCGGCGCAGTAGCGGGGTGTCGTACGGCGCTCGTGCTGACCGGCGTCGCAACGGCGGATAACGTGCACGAGCAATTGGCGTCGGCGGGCGTGACGCCGGACCTCGTCTGCGATGATTTGGCGCATTTCATCGCACAATTCAGCGCACTTGACAGGTCTTAGGTCGCTAAAGTTAAATGCCGCCTCCATTGGCACAACAAAAAAACCTCCAATTCCGCAGCATCTGTGGTTTTGGAGGCTTTATTGAATCTATTTTTGTCCCGGGCTGATCAATCCAATCGGTCCCAGTCCACTTCGGGAGGAGAGTCCTTCTCCTGCAAACGGCCTTCGCGGGCATCCTTTTGCAGCTGCTCCAGCCATTTCAACTCGCTGAAGGAGTGCTTATATGTGCCAATCATCATCTGTAAGACAACACGGGGTACCGTGTTTCGGTGCTCTTCATACAGGCTTTTCATTCTGTTCATGATCACTTTTTGAGCCAAAATTTTATTTTCAAGAATATTGGCTATCTTGGCTTGGTCGCCATGTACGGTAAATGGCAAAGCGACATAAAGCGGGTGATAGTGCTTAATTTCTTCATGCAGCTGCTCGATCAACAGCTCCTGAAATTTGCGCTTCCCGGCTTCGGTGATTTGATAGACGGTTTTCTCCGGCCGATTCGTATCGCGCACGACTTCAAGTGCTTCCACAAGACCGTCCTTGCGCAATTGATCCATGGCATAATACAGCGAGCCGTCCTGCAGCTTCATATAATTATGCATGCCTCTTTCTTTCATCGTTTGCCGGATTTCATACGTATGCCGGTTGGCTTCCATCAACAGACCGAGTATGACGAGCTTCATCGACATAGCGGTTAACCTCCTAGTGCCCTACAGAGCCGCTCCCTTTGACAGGGGCGCTTCCCACTTCCATTTTCGCATTCCCCATAAGCAAAATGAACGCGAGTCCGATGACGGCTAAAACGACTGTTGTTTGAAAAACGACCGCAATGGAATCTGCCAGTGCCGTCAGCAGCTTGTGCAGCACTTCGGCAGGAATGTTCGCCCGAACTTGCGGCTGCAGCAAAATGCGCGCATCATGAAACTTTTCAGCCATCGCAGGATCTTGTAGGGATTTTGTAATGTTATCTCTAAGTGAGTTTACCTGAATACTGCCGAATACCGCAACTCCGATAGCGGAACCTACGGAACGGAAGAAGCCGACGAGCGAAGTCACAGTGCCTCTGCGGCGGAAATCTACCTTATGCAGTGCCGACATTGAGGTGATCGGGAAGCAAGCGCCGATGCCGAGTCCCATCAGAATCATAAACGTCGTGATTACCCAGCGTTTGGAATCGATGGAGATTCCTCCCAAAAGCGAAGTGGCTACCAGCAACAGTGCAGCGGATACCAACATCACATTCCGGTAAGAGAACTTCCCGATGAAGCGCCCGCCTAATGCGGAGCTGACAACGACACCAAGCATCATCGGCGTTAATGTAGAGCCTGCACTTGTAGCAGAGCCTTCAAATACACCTTGAATAAACAAAGGAATATACGTACCGGCCGAAATCAGAACGGCCCCGTAAGCGAAGCTGACACCCATGCTTGCGGTGAACAAGCGATTTTTGAACAAATCCAGAGGAACAATCGGTTCTGCGGCAGATTTTTCAATCATCAGGAAGACGGCCAAGAGAACGGCAAATCCTGCGAACAAGCTAATAATTTGCCAAGAATCCCAAGCATATTCTTTACCGCCGAGCTCTAACGCAAACATGAGTGACATAATCGCTGCCGTCAGTAAAATCGTACCGCTCCAGTCGATTTTGGCCTTGCTGTGTTCCACGGACTCGTGGTACGAGAAAATAATGAGTAATAAGGATACGACACCGAGAGGAAGATTAATAAAGAAAATCCATTCCCATGTAACGTGATCCGTGAAATAGGCGCCGATAATCGGGCCAAGCACGCTCGACAAACCGAATACGGCTCCGAATAGCCCTTGCATTTTACCCCTTTTCTCCGGCGGGAAAATGTCAAAAATAATGGCAAACGTAATCGGCATCAGGGCGCCGCCTCCGATACCTTGGATGGCGCGGTACACGATGAGCTGGGTCATCGAGGTAGCCGTTCCGCATAAAGCAGAACCAACCATGAATACAATGATCCCAATGATAAAAAACAGCTTGCGCCCATACATATCCGACAGCTTCCCGAAAATCGGCATCGCTGCCACGTTCGCAATCAAATATGCAGAGAAAACCCAGACGAACTGGCTGAAACCGCCCAATTTAGAAACAATAGTCGGCATCGCCGTCGAGACGATCGTCTGATCCAACGAAGCCAGTAGAAGTCCTAACATCAACCCGACGACTGTCCATGTTGGGTTTGACTTGCGTGTTAACGACATGAAGTGAATCTCCTTTATCAATCAATTTTAATCATACAAATTATTATAATCAAATTTGAATATATCGCAATAAAAATCGCATATCTTCGTCCCTGTTTTTCCGAAAATATTGCCGACCCGGCCCTACTATCATATAATAGGCTTACAAAAGCTTTTTATGCACTTTACAATTTCGATAAATTTTATTTGTAAACATACTATGAATAGCAGGAGGTAATCGCATGAATATGAACCAGTTGGAGACATTGCTCACGATTTCCAAAACGATGAGCTTCCGTAAAGCTGGCGAAATTCTTAACTTGACCCAACCTGCCGTTTCCGCGCAAATCAAGAGTCTAGAAGACGAATTCGGCACGATTCTCATTGATCGCAATCAGCCTGTTACTTTAACGGACAGCGGAAAGCTATTTTTGGAGCATGCTGAGAAAATGCTGCGGATCGCCAGTGACCTCAGGCAGCGCTTGACTGACTTACATCAAACACCGCAAGGCCATATCCACATCGGTACGACAACCTCTATTGCCATGCAAATTTTGCCGCGGGTGCTATCTTATTTTCAAGACCAATTCCCCCTGATCAAAACGACCATTCACTCCATGACGTCTTCCCAAATTATGACCTCTGTTGAGAATAGCCAAATTGATATCGGGCTTACTTATTTGTTTGAGAAAAATCAAGCGTTAGAGACTTCCGTGCTGTATTACGACACTTTCGAATTGATCGTCTCGACGCATCATCCGCTTAGCCGGTTCGCCCATTTGTCGATTGAGAAGCTGCGCAATATTCCGTTCATCATGCTTTCGCCGGAAACCGCCGGACGGCGCTTCGTCGATCACATTTTCAAAGCGTATGACGTCTCGCCGCACATTGTGATGGAGTTGTCCAGCAGTGAGGAAGTGAAGCGGATGGTGGAACTAAATCTCGGCGTCGCGATCATCTCCAAGCTTTCTGTGGCGGATGAGCTGCGGCATGGGACGTTGAAAATGGTAAAAGTCAGTGAGCTGGATAGTACTCATCCTGTAGGTGTAGTATATAAGTCGGGACGCTACTTGAATTCCGCCATGCAGCAGTTCCTTGCAGATCTGAAAGGAATGCCGGAAACGCAGTTTCTTGGCTCAGAGTAAAGAGAAATCAACTCAATTCATTGTTCAGGAGGCATCCTTGTATGAAATTCGACCTACATACCCATCATGACCGGTGCGGGCACGCGCAGGACAAAATTCGCGACTATATCGAGGCCGCCATTGCCGGCGGTTTGAAAGCGATTGGAATTTCGGACCATTCCCCATATTTCGGAAGCACGGAAGATCACGCCCAACCTTTAATCGCTATGGCAAAAAGCGAATTTCCCCGCTATATTGAGGAAGTGCTTCAGCTAAAAAAAGAATACGAAGGTAAAATCGATGTGCTGTTAGGCGTCGAATCCGACTATTTTCCCGAGCACGTCGACATCTATCGCCAGGAGTATGCCAAATACCCATTCGACTACATCATCGGCTCGGTGCATTTGTCCGGCGGCGTCAGCATTTTTAATCGCAACCGATGGAAACATCTGAACGAAGAGGAAAAGATCGAGCATAAAGAAGAGTACTACCGCCTTATCGCAGATTCCGCCCGTTCCGGCATGTTCCATATTCTTGGACATATCGATGCGATGAAAGGCTTTTACCCTGCTTTCTCCGACATCGCGACGCCGGCAGTAGGTGAGACTTTGAAGGTCATAGGCGAGTCCGGTGTAGCCATTGAAATCAATACGTCAGGCAAAACCAAAGATGTCGGCGGCTGGTATCCTTCGCACGCGATCTTGGAGCAAGCGCTTCACTATGGGGTAGAGGTAACGTTCGGCTCCGATGCGCATATCCCAAGCCGCGTCGGGGATGATTGGGATGAAGTGAGCAGAACGCTCAAAGAGATCGGCTTCAAACATTGGGTGTATTTCAAAAACAAACAAAAACAAATTGTTCCGCTATAAGAAAAGAGGCTCCCTTGCGTAAATCACTCTACGCGAGGGCAGCCTCTTTGATTTAGTTGCCAATATTCTCCATAAACATGAGCTTCGGCTGAAGACTCTCATGAAGTTTGTCATGCGTCTGACCCGCAGTCATAGGCATAAAGAAATAATAGCCCTGGATTTGGCTGCAGCCGTTAGCAACCAGGAAGCCGGCCTGCTCTTCCGTCTCGACCCCTTCGGCAATGATTTGCAATTGAAACGATTTGGCTACGGAAATGATCGCTTTGATCATAGCCCGATCCTTGTCATCGGTTTGTACGCCGCGGACAAACGACTGGTCCAGTTTGATTTTGGTGACCGGAAACCTTTTTAAATAGCTTAATGAAGAATAATGAGTGCCGAAATCGTCGACGGATATCGCAATACCGAGCTCGCGCAGACGGCCGAGAGCTTCCAACTGCTCATCCTGCATCGCAACATTTTCTGTAATTTCAATTTCCAAATATTTCGCCTCAAGGCCCGTCTCTTCGAGAATTTGAATCACTTTATCGACAAAGCGCTCATCGTTCAGCTGCTTAACGGAAAGATTGACGGATATCGTCAGCGGCTCTTCCAGGGTGCTGTGCCAAGCTTTCATCTGCTGGCAGGCCCCCCGCATCACCCATTCGCCGATCGCGACGATGAAGCCCATTTCCTCGGCAATCGGAATGAATTCCGAAGGGGAGATATAGCCCTTGGTCGTATGCTTCCAGCGCAGCAGCGCTTCAACGCCCGTAACTTTCCCCAGCAGGCAATCAACCTGCGGCTGATACACAATCTCGAGCTCATTTCGATCCATCGACTGCCGGAGATGATTCCCCATTTCCAGCTTGGATACGGAATTCATCGCCATTTGCTGATTAAAGAAGCTGTAGGAGCTGCCGCTCTCTTTCTTGGCCATATACATGGCGATATCTGCGTTCTTAAGCAGCGACTCCCAGGTTAGACCTCCATGCGGATACTGCACAATGCCAATGCTCGCGCTGATGAAAAAGGAACGGCCCGCGATCATACACGGCGGCTTCAAAATCTCGATCAATCCTTCGCAAAAACGCTGAATGTCCTGTTCTTCGGGGCAATCTTCGAGCAGGATCGCAAACTCATCCCCGCCGAATCTGGCGAACGTATGATAAGGAAGTTCGGAATGCTGAATCCGATGGACAACCTCGCTCAGCATGAGATCGCCCATGTGGTGACCGTGCGAATCATTCACCATTTTAAAGTTATCCAGGTCAAAAAACAGCACAGCCAGCGAAGTATGATTAATTTCGTTATAGACGATTTGTTCCTTCAATATCATTTGAAAATGCGCCCGATTATGAATTCCTGTCAGTACATCATGATAGGCCATATAGGACAGCATATGCTCCGATTCTATCAGCCTTTTGGTAGACTCCTGCAGCTCCTGCTGTCCGGCGATCAGCTCCTCATTCATCGCTGTCAAATCTTCATTGGCGAGCTGCAATTCTTGTGTGCGCTCGTTCACAGCCCGGCTTAACGCATTGCGCTGTCTAACCATGTAGAGGATGAAAAAGAAACCGAGCAGCAAAACTGTCATATACGAGCAGCGCGCCACGAGGATCTGCTTGTTGATGCTGTGCAACGCACTGCTATGAGGCAGCGCACCCAGCTCCCAGTTGTGATCCGCAAGCTCAATCGTGGTTATCATGGTGCTCTTCGCTTGGAAAACCGCATCATCCCCAAAAAAGGCCGGCTGTCCGGGGTTACGGAGGGCGAGTCCTTCATTTCTTGCCTCTTCCTCTCCCAAGCCCGCTTCGGTAAGCAAGTTATCCGAGTCGGCTCCAACGGATACAAATCCCCAAAACTGCCCGTTTTGATAGATAGGTTTGCGGGCAACTAATCCATTCACCCCTTGCAGCAATGTAAACGGACCATCTATGGTCATTTTCTTGGTTTGAAGGGCACGTGAAATTTGCTGCTGCACATTGGGCCGGGGATCTTTCAATAAATCCCAGTTTAGAATGGTTTCATTCCCCTTAAGCGGAAAAACGAATTTCATTACCCCTTTGGGCGCGATAATTAAATTAAGCGTAGATGCTTCTGCCCCAAGATACAGCGAAGCTATGTAATTCAAAACCTCTTGATCTGGTATGTTTTCCAAATAAGTAGAGCTTACGTAAGCTTCTAAACTGACCATGACGTTAAAATTACGATCAATCACCGATTGCAAGGCCAATGCCCTCGAGGATAACTGAGATTGTTCGGTTATACTTAGCTCATTCAACAAGGAGTTTTTGTACTTACCGAGAACAAACTCGGATGAAGAGATCAGTATAACGAAAACTAGAGCTATTATCGTATATTGCATCGTTTTCATGAGTCTCTACTCCCGTCAATTAACATTAAACGCCAAACTTCGACACGTTCCTCTCTATTATTCCATCTACGAAGTACTAGATCAATCTTTTTATTACGGAAAAGAAAACTAGCTTCCCGGCTCTTGCACTTTTCACAGATCATATGAAACAATAGAAGCAAGTCACAGCCTTGTTTGGGGGGAAGTCCGATGAAGACTCATCTCGGATCACTCGGGAATTTGCGTCCAACCGTCAACTTCTGCAATTATTTTCAAGCTCCGGCCGGCACATATTGGGGCCCCCGCACGATTCCGGACTGCCAGCTCATCCTTTTGGTATCCGGTTCTGCTAGTTTTGAATTTGCAGGTAAAAGCCTGAATTTACTGCCGGGGAACTGTCTGTTTTACGGAACCGATACGCCGCACCGTTTAGCGATTTCTTCCGATGGCCCTTCTACCTTAGGCAGCATTCATTTTAGCTGGGATTCAGCTTCGAGCGAAGCGATTCATCCGGAACCGACTATTATTTTACATACGAAAGAGCACTTGGCCAGACCTGCCAGAACTTATACCGTTCATGTGGAAGGACACGGCGACGTGGATATGTGGCATTACTATGAGGTTACACAGCTGGAAAGCCTGTTTGCGCGGATCGCCAAGGAATTCGTACACCGAGATCCTGGTTATGGCGCTATCGCCCGCGGCTATCTCCTCCAAATCCTTACCACTTTATTGCGCTATCAAATCGATAAACGTTTTCGCGCTGCTAACGGGCATAGCAAAATCGCGGCATCGATAGAGGCGATTCAGCAGGATACGTCCCGCCATTGGTCAACACCTGAGCTCGCTGCCATAAGCGGCTACCACCCCACCTATTTCGCAGAATTGTTCCGCGAAGCGACCGGGTATGCCCCGAAGCACTACTTGGTGATGGAAAGAGTGAAACAAGCGCAGCTGCTTTTGCTGCACGAACCCTCCATTGAAGCCGTGGCGACGAAACTGGGGTATTCGAGCATTCATTATTTTTGCCGGAATTTTAAAGCCGTTACCGGCCTAACCCCAACTGAGTTTAAGCAGCGTAATGTTGCGTTATAGGGAGTTATTTCCACAAATTAAACCTTGTTATATAATAAGCCAAGGAAATCCGAAGGATTGGAGACAAGTTATGGACATTATTGAAATTCCTATCGCTTTCATCGATGAAGACACAGATCAGCCCAGATATCAGTTCGATGAGGAAGCGCTGCAAGAGCTCATGAAAAGCATTGAGGAGATCGGCTTGCTCTCGCCGATTAAAGTAAGAACGACGGGCAACAACCGGTACAAAATCATCTATGGGAACCGCAGATATAAAGCGAGTAAAATGCTCGGAAAACAAACCATGTCCTGTATTGTGTCCACGGTCACGGATGAGATGGAAATTTATCTGGAGCAAATTGCGGAGAATTTGACGCGGGAAGGCTTTTCCCCGATTGAGGAAGCCGAGGCTTTCCATAAGCTGATGAACGATGCCAGATTCAGTTCCTCCATTAAATACCTCTCCGGCAAGCTGGGGAAGCCTGAATCCTATATCAAAAATAAATGCGATTTATTGAAATTCGGCAACGCCGTCAAAAAGTTGATCGTAAGCGGCACGGAAATCCGCAAGGACAAATTGACGGAAGATCAGCTCCTGCCTCTCAAGGACTTACCGCTCGAGCACCGCGATCCGCTGGCCTTGATTGTTGCGAGAGATGAAATGCCGGTAAGCGACGTGAAAAAAATCGCAAAAATGTTCAAGGATAAAGATATTTCAGAAAGCACGAAAGGGAAGCTGTTGTACAAATCAGGCCACGAGCTGGTGGAAACATGGTCGGTCTTTCAAAACAACCGCGCAGAGCGGGCCAAGCCTGCAGCTGCAAAAGCTTCCGCTAAAGCGCAGAAATCGCAGAAAGCAGCTGCAGCAAGCGAAGCACCAGTGGCGGAGCCGGTCAGCCAGCCTCAGATGGCAGCGACTGCGGCAACCGCAATCGCCGCAGCCCCCATTCAAGTTAAGCTGCAGCATCTGCTTACGGCCGTACAAGCTCCGAGCGAGAGTGATCTGCAGAATGAGGCCGCTAAGCTCGACGTCTCCGAAAAAGACAAGTTCCTGGACGATGTCAACACGTTAGTCGAACATTTGGAACAACAGTTGGAGGAATGGAAAAAGGTTAGAGAACTGACTCTTTCAAAATAGCTTCTTCGCATAACAATGCCTTGGAAGACCGCCGTACATCGGGCGGGAGAATTGAAGCGTGAGCCCGGCCGCCTCTAAGTTTTGCCGGCTGACCGCATTGTCCGGATGAACAGTGGCATAAAGGTACAGCATGTCCTTTTCCCGTGCGCGCTGTTCTCTCCAGGCATTGAAATGCCGCTGCAGCCCTCGTCCCCTCACCGATTCGTGGACAATCGTCCCTTCCAGCGAAGCGACTCTGGACAGTTCCGCCTCCGGCACGCCAAACTCCCGTCCGAGATTGCCGGCGCTTAGCCCCGGGAATGCGATCACGGTATAAGCAACGAGCGCGTCCCCTTGATAAACGCCGTACATTTCGCCTTTTTGCTCAACATATTCGTACAGGGCATCAAAACCAGTCGTCGAATACAGAGCATCCGAAGGCAGGCGCGAAACCACATCCGTCAGTAGCTCTTGTACCTGCGGTACGTCTTGTTCCCACAGCCGTATTATTTCCAAGATGTATGAACCTCCTTGATATGTACCATCTTCCATGTGCCTTGGCAAAAGGGACCTATTGATCTCTTTGCAGGGCAATCCACATAGACTTGTTCCGGAATTCTTCCTGTGAACCCAGCTCCCGCCCGAACCAGGCAGGCACTTCAAAGCGCTCAGCCGCTTCTAAGCTTGGAAATTCAACTTCAACCACGGCCAAATCCACTTGCTTATATTCATCGATTTCGAAACAAATCCCCTGAACTTCCACTGTCGTGCGAATCTTCTCCAACGGAATCAATCCCGTGCGCTCCAACAGCTGCTTGTAGACCGATTCAGAGATGCTGTACTCAATTTCTTCTCGAACCATGCCATGGCCGGATTTAAACGTATGTGTAAAATGCGACTCGCCGGAGCTGTCAACCAGTTGACGCACTCGAATTTCCTGATCCTCCGAAAAAGCTAAATATGTTTGATAAATATACTGCTTGGAAACCAACTTCATTTCTTCCTTTTCTAATTCTGCTGCAGGAAACTCAGGCAATAAAAACTTTCTTTCTATCTCGGCACTCATAGGTAAAGCCCCTCTCCCTAACCAATCTTTTTTTAAAAACTATTTTACCATAAAAATGTTGGAACAACCTGATAGGAGCTATTTATACAAAGCTCTGAACCGGGCCGGGGATACGTCATTCCAAGCCCGAAACATTTTGCCAAAATGAAATTCGTCGGCAAAACCGCAAGCGACCGCGATCGCTTTCATCGGCTCCTCCGTCAGCAGCAGAAGGGTTTTGGCTTTCTCGTTGCGGATTCGGTTCAAATATTCCTTGGGTGAAATGCCGGTCTGCTGCATGAACATTTTGCGTAATTGGGAGACTGAAATATGGAAATTCCGCGCCAATTCCTCCATCCTTAGAGGCCGGTTATAGCAGGTTTCCATCCAAAATTTCGCTTGCTGAAAAGCTTTCATATACGGGTCCGCCGATGCCTGCGTATCTCTCATATAATGAAGCAGTTTCGAAAGCACGTATTGAAACTCCGCCTGCCTTTCATGCGGATCTGTACTGTTGATCGACCACATTTGCTTAAATTGCTCATGAATCCAAACCGCTTGTTCCGGGGAATACAGTTTGATGAAAGGCAAGTGAAGCGTGTCCACGTACACAGGCTTTTGCCAGGTTGTATGCGTATAAGGTACATCGAAAGCGTCAAACAAAAGCATCCGAATGTACAGCGGTTGGTCCACCGAGGATGACATCGTCAGCGAAAAGCCGGGCTTCAGGTAGAGAAGCGTTCCCGGCTTCACCTGAATTGGCTCCTCCTCAGAGGAATGGGCAAACTCGCCCTCCCCGCTCATTATCCAGTACAGCGAATGAACATCCATCGTATTCCGAATATCCATCCAACCAGGCACTGGAAGCTTCTCATAGGTAAGGCGGAGATGATAAATTCTGTGCGCTTTGGTTTCCATATTGCCACCACCTGTAAAGCGATTTTGACAAATGATAAAAGACTTTATCCATAGATCATACCCATTCCTCCATGATACGCTTTACGAAACAGACATGAAAGGGGCTTTTTCTCATGATACGTTCTTTCAACCAGCACATCCTTCGCAAGACCCGTTTGCTCGATGGTTTATGGGACTTTGTCACAGATCCCGGCAATGCAGGCACGACGGAGGAATGGTACAAGCACTTTCCTTCCGATTCCCGAAAACTCGTTGTTCCTTCCTGCTGGAATAATGAATTGGGTTTATTCGAGTACATTGGGGCAGCGTGGTACCGCACTTATTTTGATACGACACAAGATACGAATGTTCGCTTGATCTTTGAGGGCATCCTTCATCATGCCGATGTGTATGTAGACGGTCAGCATCTCGGATACCACTTTGGCGGTTATACGCAGTTCTCCACCCTGCTTCCGCATCTGGCGCAAGGACGGCACGAACTAATTATTCGTGTAGACAGCACGCTGGACTGGCAGACACTGCCGACCGATGTGGCCGATTGGTACTCTTACGGCGGCATCATCCGTTCCGTGGAACTTCAGGAACTGCCTGACGTCTACATCGATACTTTAAAAATCGACTATGACCTTACAGACGATCAAGCGGATATCCGCTTACAAGTTCAGATACATTCTTTGAGCGACAAAGACGCTGAGATTGCTGTTAACGCCTCTACAGAAGGACTGGCCTTCCCCGCTTCGACGGTGCAGTTGGCCGCAGGCCAATCTGAGACGCTGACACTGCTCGGAAGTCTTTCCAACGTCCGTAAATGGGATGTCGGAGCTCCCGAACTTTACACGTTCACAGTGCGGACAGACGATGACGACCTTATCGATCGTACAGGTTTCCGTACGGTGAAAGTCGATAATGGCCAAATCCTTTTAAACGGGAAAAAACTTTATCTGCAAGGGGTTAACCGGCACGAGGAGCATCCGGAGTGGGGTTTTGCATTTCCACCTAAGCTTATGTTGAAGGATCTCGCAATTTTGCAAGATTTGGGCTGCAATATCGTACGCGGTTCCCATTATCCGCAAAGTCAGTTCTGGGTTGATTTGCTTGACGAACACGGCATGCTCCTGTGGAGCGAGATTCCGATGTGGGGCTGTTTTATGAGCACGGAAACGCTGGCCAGTCCTCTCTTTGCGGAGCGCGGCGTGCGGATGCTGGATGAAATGATTACCCGCGATTATCATCATCCTTCGATCATTTTCTGGGGAGCCCATAATGAAATCGATACACGCACGACAGAGGCGCTTGAGCTTACGAAGAAGTTTGTGGGCAAAATCCGCAGCATGGACGAGAGCCGTCTAGTCACCTACGCTACCATGCACCCGGTGGAAGATATCGTCCTGTCCTATTTCGATGTCATCGGCATCAATAAATATTATGGTTGGTACGAAGGGAACGTAAACGGATTCCGCGATATGCTGCACAATTATTATCGCAATGCCGAAGCTCAAGGAGCCGGCGGCAAGCCGCTCATCATGAGCGAGTTCGGTGCGGCCGGGATCTTCGGAGACGCAGGCTGGGAGCCGCGCTTATTCAGCGAAGATTATCAGGCTGACGTTGTGCGGCAGGCGCTGACCATTTTCCGCGAGGACCCGCGTATCGTAGGTACGCTCATCTGGCACTTCGCCGACATCCGCGTCGATGTGCGCAGCGACCGCCCTTACTTCCGCGACCGCGCGCGGAGCTTTAACAATAAGGGGCTGCTGAATGAGTACCGCAAGCCTAAGTTGGCTTACCGGTTGGTGAAGGAGATTTATCGTTCTGAGCGGTAATTAATGAGGGACCTGGCCTTTGCGGCCGGGTCCCTTTTGAGATAATAGGAGCTTCGGGGAACTACAGGGCGCTATTCGAGCAAAACCAGATCTTTCCCCGTGTGAGTGGAACTACAGGGTCTTATTTACCCTGAATGGCTATATTTTAGCCAAATTCGGTGAAATAGAGGATCATAGTTCCCTCTGAACTGGGATATGGCTGTTTTCTGGGAAAATAGCGGACTGTAGTTCCTCTCACTCGCAGGAGAATTGTACCGCATGCTGCTTCACTAAAACTTTTATGGCCTAACAGTATTAAAAGAATTCATCCATGAGCTGGTAGTAGTGGACTTTGGCCTCATCTAACTCAGTTAAACCATATGCATGGATGAACGTTTGCACATGCTCATTGCCAAAGTTATATTCAATACTTCTGATCGCCAATGCTAAATCCTGATACCGGTCCGCAACACCAGCCCTGCCCCAATCGATAAAGCCATGAACCTTACCGTCACGAAGGATGATATTGGGTAAGCAGTAATCGCCATGCGTAAAGACCAAGTCTTCGGTTTGTGGCCTATGGCGCAGGAGATCGCCCACTAAGTCTTCTGCCTTTATCCCTTGTCTTAGCTGGTCAAAATCATCTTCATCCACAAGCTTATTGTCCACTCGGCTTTGGGCTTCCGCTATTTTAGCGTCCAGCCTTTGATCAAAAGGGCATCCGTCAACCGGTATTTGATGAATGGCTCTAAGACCGTATGCTAATTGCTGCATTAATTGCGGCAGCATCCATTCATATGACTTGTCTGAGGCATTGACGCCTTCAATTTCGGTAATCAGCATGTATTCATTGACATCGTCTTGTCCAAAATAAACGACCTCTGGAACAGGCAATTTGCCTCGCAACCATACCAGCCGTTCTTTCTCGCTCAGAAGACTTTCAACCTCGGTAAGGGATTGGATTTTTAGGTAAAGATTCGATGAAGCGCCTGTCAGTAAGTACGTTCGAGATTGAGATAGACCGAGGGTAATTCTTTGCCATGTGTATCCGTTTGTTAATTGTGATAAGTCCGCAGGCAGCGCTATTTCTTGCATGCTGGTGTCCTCCCTTTTGAATTGTTTCCTCTATTTTCGGCTGCAGCCATAGGAAAACCTGCTTCTCAGGCAAAGCATCACGCCAACAGGCAAAAAAAGGGACCTCGCCTACGGGGCCAGGTCCAAAGTTTATATTAAAAAAGGGGGTCTTGTTTATTATAATAGCCCATCCATATTAGAGGACTGTAACAGAAATATTCCAATTGTGTTACAAAAAAAGCGATTCATGACGAATCGCTTTTTTGCCGTCGGTTTTGTACATACTACAGATGTAAATCTTTAGGACAGGAGCATGTCTGGTGAACATGAACAGAGCCATGAACGAAAGCGGGAACGGGAGCATCCAAGAAGCCATTGTGGAACAAATCAAGCAGCAGGCCTTACCTTTAAACACCCCGCAAGATCTGGATACGTTGATCGAGGCCATCGGAGATAAAAAATATGTCCTGCTCGGTGAGGCAACGCACGGCACATCCGAGTTTTATAAGCTGCGCGCGGAATTAACACGCAAGCTTATACAAACGAAAGGCTTTTCGTTTATTGCCGTCGAAGGCGACTGGCCCTCCTGCTATGAGGTCAACCGCTATGTGAAGCAGTACAAAGATGCAAAACCAAACACACTTGACGTGCTGCAAGGCTTTAACCGCTGGCCGACATGGATGTGGGCAAACGAAGAGGTTGGAGAGCTTGTCGATTGGCTCAAGGAACACAATGCGGAAAAACCCTTAGAACAACGCGTCGGTTTCTACGGACTGGACGTCTACAGCCTATGGGAGTCGTTAGAAGAAATCGAACGCTATTTGCAGGAAAAAGGCACGCCTGAGCAGCTCGCTTTGGCGCGCTCAGCTTTTGAATGTTTTGACTCCTACGACAAGGAGGGTCAAAACTATGGTGTGTCCGCGGCGTTCTACGGCGAAAGCTGCAAAGACGAGGTCGTGAAGCTGCTGAAGGAGCTTCACGCGAAGCGAGTGCGGTACGGCGAAGACAGCGAAGCGGCCCTCAGCGCGGAACTCAACGCGCTTGTTGCCGTGAACGCGGAGGACTACTACCGCACCATGGTCCGCCACGACGCGGAATCGTGGAACGTCCGCGACCGCCACATGACCGAGGCGCTGCGACGTCTCGTACAGTACTACGGCCCAGACGCCAAGGTCATCGTCTGGGAACACAACACGCACATCGGCGATGCGCGTGCAACGGATATGCTGGACGACGGCATGGTCAACGTCGGCCAGCTCGTGCGCGAAGCGCACGGCGAAGCCGATGTGTTCGCCATCGGCTTCGGCACTTACCGCGGCACGGTCATTGCCGCGAAAGCCTGGGGCGCGCCGGAGGCGACGATGCAAGTGCCGGCTGCCCAACCGGGCAGCTGGGAGGAGCTCATGCACCGCGCCGGCGCGCACGATCAAATCCTCCTGCTGCGCAAGGAGGATCCAGTACTTGGGCACGAGGTGCTGGGGCACCGTGCCATCGGGGTCGTGTACCGCCCGGCGTATGAGCGCGGGAACTACGTTCCCTCGGTGATGGCCCGGCGGTACGATGCCTTCGTGCATGTGGACGAAAGCCACGCGCTTCGTCCCTTAACGATAGAAAAAGTGCTTGTGTGAGCTCACACAAGCACTTTTTCGCATCTTCCTGCAGAATTCGCCTCATTATTGCCCAGGAAATTCTCAACTCTCGACAATATATGGTAGAATAAGAAGCTAATAACACCCCTCACTTAGGAGTTTTTTTATGATTCGTTCACTAGCGATTACAACCGATTTTACCGTGCTTCACGATATCCCCCTTCAACAGCTGAATGACGCCAATATCAAGTGGTATTGGGTTGACTTCCATCATCCCAGCGAAGAGGAAGCGCTGCTGTTAAAAGACCATTTCCGTTTCCATCCGCTGGCCATCGAGGACTGCTTCTACCTGCTGCAACGACCAAAAATGGACCATTACGACGAAAATGTCCATTTCTTTGTCATGCATGCGATGAACGCTAAGACGCTGGATGCCGAAGAGGTGGATATGTTTCTGGGGAGAAACTTCATCGTTACTTTTCATTTGCACGCATCCAGGGAAATCGAGGATGCCTGGTGCCGTCTGTCCGAGCAAGAAAATTTGCGAAGCGAAGGCCACGTTTATGCCGCTTATTTAGTTCTGGACAATTTGGTAGATCAATATTTTCCCGTCGTCTACCAATTAGAGGATCAACTGAACGAAATCGAAAACAACGTGCATTCCGAGTCCATTGAGGTGCTCATGAATGATATTTTTGAAATTCGCTCCAAATTGTTAAAAATACGCCGTACCATCGTGCCCATGCGCGACCTGCTGTACAGGGTCATCAATACCGAACGGATTGAACAATTTCGCGAGCATATCGTATTTTTCACGGATATTCACGATCATTTGCTTAAGCTGTCCGAGATGATTGAGTCCAACAGGGACATGACGGCCGATATGCGCGACAGCTATATCTCCTTGAATTCCAATCGCATGAACTCGATTATGAAGACGTTGACGGTTATTACGACGATTTTCATGCCCTTGACGTTCATTGCCGGATTATACGGCATGAATTTTGCTTATATGCCCGAGCTTCAGTGGCACTGGGGATATTTCGCCATTCTCATCATCATGTTCGGCATCGGTATCGGCATGTTCGCCTGGTTCTGGAAAAAAGGCTGGTTTAAATAGCCCGTCTCATTCTCTGGTGTATATTCCAAAAGGAGTTCGTATTCAAATGACCAAAATACTTATTGTGGATGACGACGCGCACATCCGCGAGCTTATGAGCTTTTTTTTGCAAAATGAAGGATTTGACATCATCGAAGCGGTAAACGGCGAGGAAGCACTTTCGGTGCTGGCGGATACGGTCGTTGAGCTTGTCATTCTTGATATTATGATGCCGCTGATGGACGGCTGGGATTTATGCAAAGAAATCCGAAAGCGAGATCCGCATATCCTTCTTCTCATGGTGACCGCCAAGGGAGAGTCGGGGCATAAAGTGAAAGGTTTTCAATTGGGGACAGACGATTATCTTGCAAAGCCGTTCGATCCGGTGGAGCTTGTGATGCGGGTCAAAGCACTATTGAAACGATCCCGAATATCCTCCTCCAAGGTGATACAACTAGGTGAGATTCTGTTGAATCTTGGAACCTACAAGGTTGTTCGCGGGAATGAAGAGCAATCGCTGCCTTTAAAAGAGTTCGAGCTGCTGTTCAAGCTGGCCAGCCATCCAGGCCAAATTTTCACCCGGGAGCAACTGATCACCCAAATTTGGGGGATGGATTACGAAGGCGACGACAGAACCGTGGATGTGCACATCAGAAGGCTGCGGCAGAGGTTTGCCGGCGATATGAAGCATTTTCACATTGAAACGACTCGCGGCCTTGGATACAGGCTTGTGGTGAATGCAGGATGAAGAGCTTATATGTCCGTGTTGTGCTCACCTTTTTGGCTGCGATCGTCATCGGCTTAATCTCCTCCTTCATTATCGGAGTCGCCATCTTTCAAAAAGAGTTAAATGAACTGGGACAAAACGATATGATCAAGGTAGGCGATAACCTCGTAAAGCTGTATCAACAAACTCAGCCTCAGGATCTGGAAGCGTTCATGGAGAAAGCATCCGAGTTGACGGTGTACCCGGTGCAAGTTTTTTCGGCCTCAGGCGAAATGAAATTATTTGGGTCCGACAAAGGGCAGGCTGTTGGGATTGATCGGGAGACTATTCAACATGTGCTGAATGGCGGGCAGTACCGCTCGAAGGTTAAAGCACAAGGGGCGATCTACGTCGGGCTTCCTTTTGCAATTGGGGGTCAGGACCATGCCCTCTTCCTGCTGTCGTCCTCCAAAAATGAGAAGGCCCTAAACCGGTTCTTGATTACAATTTTGCTTCTTGTGCTCGTGATAGGAAGCATGTGTATCGTTATTGCCGCCCGATTTTTGGTAAGGCCGCTTAAATTATTGACGAGAGCAACCAAACGACTCGCTAAAGGCGATTTCAATGTGGAGTTGAAGATGAAGCGAAAAGACGAATTAGGGATTCTTGCCCGAAGCTTCAATGAGACGGCCCGGGAGCTTAAGCAGTTGGAGATGATGCGTCAGGATTTTGTTTCGAATGTCTCCCACGAGATTCAATCGCCGTTAACGTCCATTTCGGGTTTTGCGAAAGCGCTCAAGCTCGACCATCTGGTAACACCGGAGAATCGGGGACGGTATTTGGATATCATTTTGAAGGAAAGCGACAGGCTGTCCCGGCTCAGCGATAATTTACTCAAGCTTGCTTCTCTGGAATCGAAACATCATCCTTTTGTGGCAAAAACGTTCAACCTCGATGAACAAATCCGACAGGTCGTTGTTTCGTGCGAGCCGCTGTGGTCAGCCAAACATATTCGGGTCGACCTAAGGCTGCCGATTGCCGCGAAAATCACGGCTGATCCCGATCAGCTCAATCAAGTATGGATTAATCTGCTAGGCAACAGCATTAAATTCACGCCCGACAATGGAACGATTCGCATCGAGCTCATCGCTAATACCCATTCGTATACCGTTATCATTAAAGATTCAGGGATTGGGATTACGCCTGAGGAATTGAACCATATTTTCGTGCGTTTTTACAAAACGGATCGATCGCGCAACAGTATAGGCAGCGGTCTCGGTCTCGCTATTGTGAAGCAAATTGTCTTGCACCATCATGGCAACATTGAAGTAGAAAGCGAGGTCGGGCAAGGTACGAAGTTCACCATACATATTCCGAGCTCTCCGCCAATTACGCTTTAAACCGCAGCCGGCACCTCATGGTGCCGGTATTTTTGATATGATTTGATAAATATTTCCATAAATAACCTGTCGCGTTCACGCTCCGTTCACATTTTTTTTCTAAGCTTTATGAGTAACGTAAGCCTCATATGAAGGAGATGACGAATGAGCATTGTGGGAGATCTATTGGGTTCATTGAAGTGGTTCACTGTGTATGACCTGCTGTTATTTGCTATCAATTTAATTCTTTTAGTGTGGTATGCAGTACCTATTCAAAAATATGTCAGATGGCTTGATTTTTTGCCTAGCGCAGGCCTTCTTATCGCGCTTGCAAGTGTGCTCAATGGTGACACGACCATCCTGGCGTTATTGCTCTACGCAATCACCGCGATACTTTTCTTATGTACGGTCAAAAAAGTAGTTAAACCCGTTCGTCGCATCCCCATGCCCAAATACAGAATTGTAAGAATCGTCCTATGTTTATTGGGTATTCTCCCTCTTGCCCTATCCTTGATGCTGGCGGGTGAGTCGCGTTTCAATCCGGTGAGCCATTTTAGTACACTGAGCTATTCCCAAGCCTTTGTACAATTGAACGAGCGGCTATCCCGAGAGTATCCATTCGGGGATTGGAAAAAGGTAGACTGGACGGCAATGAAAAATAAATATGAACCCCTATTTCAACAAGCAGAGCAAGAAAAGAACAAAGATTTATATTATAAAACGTTGAGATCGTATCTTTATTCTCTTCGAGACGGGCATGTCAAAATCATGAATGAGACATTGTATGATGACAATCAGGTTTTCAAACAAGAAGTCGGCGGCGGTGTTGGTCTGAGTACGATTCAATTAGATCAAGGCAAAGTATTGGTCAATTTGCTTTTAGCGGGCAGTCCTGCTGAACAAAGCGGCATCCAGCTTGGCGCGGAGATCATTTCTTGGGATGGAAAAGAGGCGAGTGAGGCTTATCGTGCCACCTACTGGAGCGAAAACCCGATGGCTACGGAAGGGGACCAGCTTCAGAATCAAGGACGATTCATGGTGAGAGCCCCAATTGGCAAAGAGATTCAGGTTACTTTTAAAAATAAAGTTGAGAATGAAATAACAAAAGCAATATTAAAGGCGTATGACGACAGTTACGAGACGCTAAAGAAAACGAAAGTAAAATTAAATAAAACGGATGCGCCCGTGGAAGGCGAAGTTCTAAGCAACGGATATGGGTATGTAAAGATCAGATATTTTCTGCCAGGCACGACCATGTCTAATCCGGATAAAGTGTTGGGAGATAAACTGAAAGAGTTTCAGGCAAAGCAGATAAAAGGCTTGATTATTGATGTTCGTGACAATCCCGGGGGAAGCGATGACCTGGTTACTGCGATGGCAGGCTATTTGGTTAATAAGCCGAAGTTTTATGAATATGTAAGCTATTACAATCGGATGACTGGAAAATTCGAAATCAATGCCAATGAAACTCGCATAATTAAACCCGTAGAGCCTTATTATGGCGGTAAGTTAGCTATTTTGATCAATCAGCGAACGGGAAGTTCCGGAGAAGGCTTGCCGATTGTGGCGAAGGGCTTGCCCAATGTCCGAATTGTTGGATTTACGTCTACAAATGGATCATTTGGCGTTGTATCAAGCCCTATTCAAGTTGAAATGCCGGAAGGTTACGTCCTGCAATTGCCGGATGGCAGGTCGTTGAATCAAGATAAAAGGATTCAAGGAGATAGTGACGACAAGGGGCAAGGCGGAGTAATTCCCGACATTAAAATTCCCTTGAACGAACAAACGTTCGAGGATAAATATATTCGCGGGCAAGATGTCGAGCTGAACTATGCGATTCAAGCTTTGGATAACATGAAGTAAACTATCCGTTGAATCCCTTTGCGTTCGCAAACCGGTGCATACCAAAATCAGTAATCGTAGAATTTAAAATGGCATTTTTCAATGGATGCAGGTTCGGGGTGAATCTTACTTCAATGTTAAGCAGCATAAGAAGATCGAGTAAATTCGTAAGCGGTTCAACTTCTTCTGGAATGATGGTTTGAGGGGAAATGTAGTAGCCGGCGTATGCATCAAACAATTGAAAAGTATCGCTCGGCATTTTATAACGGTAAAGTGTTGTATGCTTTATTCGTTCGTACCAGTCTGTTTCAACCGTTATAACAATATCTGAAGAGGTTAGGCCAAAAAACTTTTCATGATCCTCATCCGAAATATCATTCGTTTTCGTATACACAACTCGCGGACAATCTCTCGGAAAATAAAAAGTAAACGCGTGCGCATCATCAATCGCCCAGACGACCGGCGGCATATCCCTTCGGTTCTCCTTCACTCTAGGAACAAATACTTCGATTCCGCTTTCCTCGCTAAAATGAAATAAGTTCATGAAGTTGCTCCTTCTTAACTATAAAAATGCAGCACCTAACTGTTTAATTTTTCCTGATTCAAAATTTCGTGATAGACTTGGAAGTATCCTGCTTCATATGACATATGGCTTGGCATCGTATTAAAAACATAGGATGACTTAGGGAAGGTGATGGCAAAATGTCCGGGATTAAACCTAACATGAATACTAGATCAGCCCAAGCTTTTTTGCAGCAGATTTTGAACAGTCCGGTTACTGATGTACGACCAATTGAGCAGGGCGAGGTAAGCAAAGTATTCAGCTACAAACAGCAGGATGATGAATTTATCATTCATTTCAATAGCAGTTGCGAAGGGTTTGTCAGAGAGCGGTACGTGCATGACCTGTTCGCATCCCAAGGCATACCGGTTCCGCGTGTTTTGGAGATCGGCCGAGCGAACGAAGCATTATACTTCTCCATTGCCGAGAAAGTGCCGGGCCGTACCATCATTTCCTACCCGGAAGCCGAAATCAAGCAGATTCTTCCCGACCTCGTCCGGCAATTTACGAATATGAATGAAGTCCAGCTTGGCCAAACTGAAGGGTACGGCTGGATTCAGCCTTCGGGAGACGGCTCGCACAGGAGCTGGCCTGAATTTCTGGCTTCCTTCTTCCAGGAGGAACAAACCGGCTTTTGGCATGGGTGGTATGCCCTCTTTGAAGACAGCTTTTTGGAGAAGGATGTTTTTCAGCGTTTATACGGCATGATGATGGAGTTGTCCAAATATTCCCCGCAGCAGCGATATCTCGTACACGGCGATTTTCATTTGGGGAACATGCTGACGGACGGACATCGCGTCACGGGCATCGTCGACTGGGAGATGGCCTTCTATGGCGACTTCGTGTTCGACTTGGCGACGCAGCATCTGTGGACCCCGCAGCTGCAAATCCCTGAATTGGTGCGCAGCACTTGGGCTGCTGAGGGTCGGGACATCCCGCATTTCGAGGAGCGTCTGCGGTGCGCTCTGCTTTTCAAAGGCATTGACGGCCTTCGGTTCTACGCCAA
This sequence comes from Paenibacillus planticolens, assembly GCF_013141725.1. Taxonomy (GTDB): domain Bacteria; phylum Bacillota; class Bacilli; order Paenibacillales; family NBRC-103111; genus Paenibacillus_E; species Paenibacillus_E planticolens. Next base: position 36,693 of record NZ_WHNZ01000017.1, read on the forward strand.
GAAAGGCGACCGGAACGCCTACGATAGCGTGAAGGCGGAGCTTTATAGATCCGAAAGCTCCGATAAATAAGGGATCGAATCCTGCGCGCCCCTCCTGGTAACCGAAATGGAAGACGCCTGCTGCGCAATGTTCACCGCTTCATCCAAGGATTTGCCGGCAGCGATCATGGCTGCAAGCGTCCCGGAGAACGTGTCACCGGCGGCCGTTGTATCTACGGCATCTACTTTACGGCCTTCCATGTAAACATTTTCGGTTCCGTTATAATACACAATGCCTTTCTCGCCAAGTGTGATCAACGGGAAGCGAATGCCCTTCTCGCGCAATATAGTAAGCGCTGCAAAAGCATCTTCGGTGCTTTGCACGTCCACATTCGTGTACAGGCGGCATTCGATTTCGTTCGGCGTGAAATAGTCCACACCATCCAATATCTCATCATCCAAGGGAACAGCAGGCGCCGGATTTAAGAAAATCGGTACCTTCCCTTTCACGAGTCGAATGGTTTCGTAGACGGTTTCCAGCGGAATTTCGAGCTGCAGCATGATGGCCGAAGCGGAGAGCAGTTGATCTTTATAGCCTTCGATATAAGCAGGTTTAACCAGGTTATTGGCGCCGCCGTCAAGAATGATCGCATTATTCCCACCGCAAACGGTAATCGCCGCTACACCGGTCGTTACTTCCGGTTCAATTCCCACATAATCCGTTTTCACGCCGTAGCCTTTGAGACTGCCGATCAACGATTGTCCGAAAATATCAGCGCCAACTTTTGCCATAAACCAGGTATCTGCGCCCATCTTAGCGCAAGCAACCGCCTGATTGGCTCCCTTGCCTCCGGCTGACAGCATAAAGCCTTCGCCCCGCATCGTTTCGCCCATTTCGGGAATACGACTAGTCCGCATGACCAAGTCCATATTTGCACTGCCTATGACGATTATTTTCATAATTTTCTCCGATCCATCTAAAAATTCTAAATGAGCCCCTCCCTGCCTAGAGCAGAAAAGGGGCTCTTACCGTGCATTAACCTTTTAATCGTTGCCGATATAAGAAGCATACTCATCAGCCGTAAGCAGGCCTTCAAGCGCATCTGCGCCGGAAACCTCGACCTCAACCATCCATCCTTCGCCAAACGGCGCACTGTTAACGAGCTCAGGAGAACCTTCCAATGCCCCGTTGACAGCCGTTACTTTACCGGATACAGGCGAGAAAATATCGGAAACTGTTTTGACGGATTCCACGCTGCCGATACTTTCATTCGCGGTAATGGATGCTCCTGCCTTAGGCAGCTCAACAAAGACAATATCCCCCAATTGATCTTGGGCAAAATCAGTAATTCCCACGCGGACTACAGTATCCGACAGCTTTTCTACCCACTCATGATCTTTGGTGTATAACAAATTAGCTTGTACGTTACTCATCGTTTTACGCCTCGCTTACCTGCAAATTTTGCTTTTAGCTTAATCTAACGGGAACACCAAAGTCAAGGCGGACGTTGGGAAATGTTATCAAAAGTTGCAGTTGACAATTCACACCTAGATAGGCAAATATTAATATAATACTATAAATTGAATATTGGCGAATGATGGTACAGGGAGAGACCGCAAAGCAAGCTCGCGGCGCCGAAGGAGTAAGCCGGACAGCGGTGAATCTCTCAGGCAAAAGGACCTGTATCGGACGCAACTCTGGAGAGCTTCGAAGCGCGCGGCAGCGTGATTCGGACACCAAAGGGGAAACTCGGGCAGACAGATCGTATAGGTCTAATTCGAGGTAACTCTCAGGTAAAAAGGACAGGGCAAAAGGTATGTTTGTGTTGCATATCTTTTGCTCTTTTTTGCATTTTCAGCAATTTTCGGCGGTTTTGGGCAACATAGGAGAAGTACAAAATCGAAGGTGAGGTTAAAGCATGCTGAAACGAACACCGCTCTTCCCGGTTTACGCGGAGCATGGAGCGCGAGTTATTGATTTTGGAGGCTGGGAGCTGCCCGTGCAGTTCACGGGTATTCAAAAGGAGCACGATGCCGTCAGGCAGCAGGCCGGGCTTTTTGATGTGTCGCACATGGGCGAAGTCCGGGTTGCCGGAGATGGCGCCCTCCCTTTTCTGCAAAAAATCACCACGAACGACGTGTCGAAGCTCGAAGCCGGACAGTGCCAGTACAGTCTTATGTGCTATCCGGACGGAGGCGTCGTAGACGATCTGCTTGTTTACAAGTTAAGCGAAAATAACTATATGCTGGTCATCAACGCATCGAACATCGACAAAGATCTGGCTTGGATGCAGCAGCATCTCACAGACCATACCGAGATCACCAACATTTCGGATGAAACCGCCATGCTCGCTTTGCAGGGCCCTCATGCCGAACTGATTTTAGCTAAACTTACAGACGCGCCTATTCACACTTTGAAAACGTTTCGTTTCCTGCCCGATGTGAAGGTATCCGGAATCAACGCGCTGCTCTCCCGCACTGGCTATACGGGGGAAGACGGGTTCGAGCTCTATATCGATCAAAAGGATGCCGTTCAGCTGTGGAAGCTTTTGCTGGAGGCAGGCGGGGATTATGGGCTCGTGCCGGCCGGTTTAGGGGCCCGTGATACGCTGCGTTTTGAAGCGCGACTTCCCCTCTACGGGCAGGAGCTCTCCAAAGATGTTTCCCCGCTGGAGGCCGGACTGAACTATTTTGTGAAGCTCGATAAGGGAGATTTCATCGGACGTGACGTCATTGCCGGGCAGAAAGCGAACGGTACGCCGCGCAAGCTCGTCGGAATTGAAATGATCGACCGCGGCATCCCAAGGCCGCATTATCAAGTATTCACGGCGGACGGTGTCCCTATCGGGGAAGTGACGACAGGCACACAATCTCCTACGTTCAAAACGAATGTAGGACTCGCCTTAATCGATTCCGCCTACAGCCCGCTGGGGACGGAAGTGAACGTGGAAATTCGCGGGGCACAGGTCAAAGCCAAAGTCGTTGCCACCCCTTTTTATAAAAGAAAGCCGTAACCGGAGAGGAGCACGCGCCCATCATGAAGCACCGCTATTTGCCCATTACCGAGCAGGATCAGAAAGACATGCTGGAGACGATCGGCATCTCCTCCATGGAAGAGATGTTTCAGGATATTCCGCAGAAGGTTCGCTTTCAGGGCGAACTTAACGTATCGAAGGCGCTGGATGAGCAAGGACTGCTGCGTTATATGCGCGGTTTGTCCAGCCGCAACGCCGACTTCGACCGCTACGCCAGCTTCCTCGGCGCTGGCATCTACGATCATCACCTTCCCGTGGTGATCAATCATGTTATCTCGCGTTCGGAGTTCTACACCGCGTATACGCCTTATCAGCCGGAGATCTCCCAAGGGGAGCTGCAGGCGATTTTTGAATTTCAGTCGTACATTTGCGAGCTCACCGGCATGGCCGTGGCGAACGCCTCGATGTACGACGGCGCCACGGCGCTGGCCGAAGCCGGCGCCCTCGCCAGCGGCGCGACGAAGCGCAGCCGTCTGCTCGTCTCCCGCGCGGTGCACCCGGAGGCGCGCGCGATCCTGCGCACGACCGCCCGCGGGCTGAACTTGGAAGTGGTCGAGATCGGCCTGACGCCGGAGGGCGTCACCGATCTGACCGACCTGGCTTCCAAGGCAGGCGACGCGGCCGCCGTCATCCTCCAATCGCCGAATTTCTTCGGCTGCTTGGAGGATATCGGGGCAGCGGAGCCGATCGCGCACGGCGCGGGCGCCCTGCTCGTCGTGAGCGCGAACCCGCTCACGCTCGGGCTGCTCGAAGCGCCGGGCAAGCTCGGCGCTGACATCGTGGTCGGCGACTGCCAGCCGCTCGGCATCCCGGCTGCGCTGGGCGGGCCGACGTGCGGCTACTTCGCCGTCGCCGAAAGCTGGATGCGCCGCATGCCAGGGCGCATCGTGGGCCAAACCGTCGACCGCGCGGGAAAACGCGGCTTCGTGTTGACGCTCCAAGCGCGGGAGCAGCACATTCGCCGTGAGAAAGCCACGTCGAACATCTGCTCCAACCAGGCGCTTCTCGCGCTCTGCGCATCCGTGTACTTGTCCACGATGGGCAAGCAAGGCATTCAGGACGTCGGCAAGCTGAACGTCCAGAAAGCTCACTACGCGGCTGGCCGCATCGCCGCGTCCGGCAAGTTCTCGCTGCCGCTTACAGGCAGCTTCTTCAACGAATTCGCCGTCAAGCTTCCGGACGGCGCCAATGTGCAGGAGCTGAACAGCAAGCTCCTGCAGCTGGGGATCATCGGCGGCTACGATCTTGGACGCGACTATCCCGAGCTCGCCGGCCATATGCTGGTGGCCGTCACCGAGCAAAGAACGCGCGAAGATATCGATGCCTTCGCCGATGCACTGGAGGAACTCGTATGACGACAAGTACGAACGAAAACAACATAACCGTGAAAAATGACGGCAAAGCGCTTATTTTCGAAATGAGCCATCCCGATCGTGTCGCCTATTCCCTGCCGGAATCCGATGTGCCGGAAGTGAATTTGAACGACGTCCTGCCTTCCCAATTCCAGCGCAAGAACGCGCCGGAGCTGCCGGAAGTGTACGAGGTGGACGTCATTCGCCACTATACCGCCCTATCCCGGCGCAATTTCGGCATTGATAACGGCTTTTACCCGCTTGGCTCGTGTACGATGAAATACAACCCCAAAATCAACGAAGACGTAGCCCGCTTCCCGGGCTTCGCCAAAATACATCCCTACCAGCCGGAAGAATCGCTGCAAGGCGCCTTGGAGCTGCTGTTCAATCTCCAGCAAGACCTTGAAGCCATTACCGGCATGGATCGCGTAACCCTGCAGCCGGCGGCCGGCGCTCATGGCGAATGGACCGGACTTATGATGATCCGTTCCTACCATGAAAGCCGCGGTGAAAAGCGGACCAAGGTCATTTGCCCCGACTCCGCGCACGGTACGAATCCGGCCAGCGCTACGGTCGCAGGGTTCGAGACCATTACGATCAAATCCAACGACCGCGGTTTGGTGAACCTGGATGAGCTTCGCAAAGCCGTCGGCCCGGATACGGCCGCTCTGATGCTCACCAATCCGAACACGCTCGGCTTGTTCGAGGAGCAGATCGTCGAGATCGCCCAGATTGTCCATGAGGCGGGCGGACTGCTCTACTACGACGGCGCTAACGCCAATGCCATCATGGGCATTACCCGCCCCGGCGACATGGGCTTCGACGTTGTGCATCTCAACCTGCACAAAACGATGAGCACCCCGCACGGAGGCGGCGGCCCAGGAGCCGGTCCCGTCGGCGTCAAAGAAAAGCTCATCCCGTTCCTTCCTACGCCTCTTGTGGCGAAAAAGGAGGACGGCAGCTTTTATTTGGACTACAACTATCCGCAATCGATCGGCCGCGTCAAAGGCTACTACGGCAACTTCGGCATCCTCGTCCGCGCTTACACCTACATCCGAACACTCGGTCCGGAAGGCCTGCGCAAAGTATCCGAGTTTGCCGTGCTGAACGCCAACTATATGCTGGCTAGGCTGACGCCTTACTTCGATGTGCCGCATCCGCGCTTTTGCAAGCACGAGTTCGTGCTGTCGGGCAACCGTCAGAAGAAGCTGGGCGTACGCACCCTCGATATCGCTAAGCGCTTGCTCGACTTCGGCTATCATCCGCCGACGATCTACTTCCCGCTCAGCGTCGAGGAATGCATTATGATCGAGCCGACCGAGACCGAAAGCAAACAAACGCTGGACGAATTCATCGACACGATGATCGCCATCGCCAAAGAGGCCGAAGAGAATCCCGATATCGTCAAAAATGCGCCATACACCACCGTAGTCAGCCGCATGGACGAAGCGCTTGCCGCCCGCAAGCCTGTCTTGAACTGCAGCTGCGGTTAAAATGAGAGGCGTTGTCCCATAAGCTTTACGAAGAAGGCGAAGCAAGTTAACGGGAAAATCTCCCTCTAAATGGCTCGAAAGATGGCCTCGCAGGAAAATTAAAGGAAAAAATCCCGTTAATTTGACCGGATTTCGTAGATTCCTACGAAGTCGGCCCAAATAGAGGGAGCTTTTCCGGCTAAATGGATCCGACAAGCATCTGCAGAGAAATTAGAGGGAATTTTTTCCATTATTTTGAGCACAGAGCTTGAAATATAACGAAGAGGTTGTCCCATGAGTCATGGGAATGACTGGGGACACCCTCTTATTTTTTGCACAAAGCTGCAATGTGCAGATTGGCACTGAAAATCAATTCAACCTCGGATACAGATTCCACCAGCGACCTACAGATACCCTCTTTTGCTACTTATTGACCTCGTATAAGTAAAATACATAGTCACTCGAAGCCCCCGCATGCCCAAGCTGCCGAAGCATGGATGATATATTGCCGCGGTGGTATGTGCCGTGATTGACGATATGCTGAATCAATTCGCCTATGCTTGCCTGCAGCACGCCGAAGGTTGGGTGCGGAAATTGCTTCTTCGCTTGCAGATCGTCAGCACCTTTCAGAAAAACACGATACTCCTCCGCTTTTTCCCGGTAAGCAGCTTGCAGCTGCGTCAAGGTTTTGTTCGCCGTCTTAGCCTCAATAGCGCCGAGCAGCTCTTTTATTTGCTCATAGCTGTTTCCCATCATGCCTGACAGCCAAATCGTATCTACTTGGTAAATGTGTACGAGCCCTTTATAGATCGTCGGAAACACATTGCCGAGTTCCTGATGGAGAACTTCCTCCGGCAATTCTTCCAGACGTGCGAATACCCGCTTGTTGGCCCACACGTGATAATCATAGGTCTTGATCGCATGCTCTCTCATGCTTCATCCTCCTCGGAATAGAACTTCGTTTTCAACATAGCCCTATTGTACATCCTCTTCACTGACAAAATGAGTCAGTCAATCCGCGCCGAAGCATAATGGTCATGCAAATTTTGCGTAATCTCCATCAGCAGCTCAATAAGGAGCTGCGGCTCTTTAATTTGGATGGTCCCTCCATAACTGAGCAGGTAATAAGGCAGATGAGCGTGAATGGCTTTTTCTTGCAGCTGAAAATGGGCCTCATGCCTTGTGCGTTCTACTAGCGTATGGGCCATATACCAATGGCCGCACAGGTCGTCCAGCGCCTGTTCTCTCCCTGTGATTTTGACGGAGACTAGATCTTCCGGCTTATCCGAATCCGGCAGGAGACCCGCGAGAATGAATTGGCGCGCCGAGAAATCAATCGGCCTCTCAAACGTCATATCCGTCTTCGACATCTCACGTATACGATCCACGCGAAAGCTGCGAATCTCTTGGCGAAGATGACAGTGCCCTACGACATACCATTTGTTTTTCCAGCAAACAAGTCCATAAGGATCTAGATGGCGGGCTTCTGTTGCAGCGTAGTAACCCTTCTGATAGTGCATATGCAACGTGGTTCGCTGTGCAACCGCAACCTCCACTTCTTGTAGCAAAGAGGCTTCGGCGGCATCCGCCTGCGGCAAAATGACGTCAAGTCCCTGTTCATGAAGGTGGATTTGCTCCAGCTGCTCTTGATTGGTGTATATTTTTAGTTTAGCAACAGCTTGATTCAGCTTGTCGCCAAAGGGATAGCCTGCCTCAAGGGCAAAGGCGGAAGCATGAATGAGCGCCTTTTGCTCGTCCAGATCGAACACAAGAGGCGCTTCATGAAACTGTCCAAGCAAGCGATAACCGCCATGATGCCCGGAATCCGCAATAATCGGTACACCGCTCGCGCATAGCGCATCGATGTAGCGGTATATGGTTCGGATATGAATCTCAAGCTTGTCCGCTAACTGCTTAGCTGTTATTCGTTTGTGCGATTTGATGAGCCACAGAATGGCTAGCATTTGATCCGCTTTGGACATTCGCGCCTTGCCCTCCTCCAGTGAATCGTTTCCATTTTTAATCATAGCATTTTCTGGGATTATGATCATGTTTGTACAAACCCAAACCCATACCCATACTCATGCTCTTACCCTCCCGTAAGTCTGGTACGAGTGGGAACTATAGTCCTCTATTTTCCAACAAATCGTAGTTTCGGCCACGCAAAGGAAACTACGATCCTCTATTTCACCATTTCAGCCCGAATATTGGTTCTTTCGGACGAATAAGACCCTGTAGTTCCCATTTCCGCCTGAAATCAGCCCACTTAGCTCAAATAGAGCCCTGTAGTTCCGTTCCCTTCCGTTCCTTCCTTCCTTCCTTTCTTACTTACTTCCTTATTTCCTTATTTCCTTATTTCCTTATTTCCTTACTTTCTTACTTTCTTACTTTCTTACTTTCTTACTTCCTTACTAATTACTTTCTCTACCCTTCTTTCCATTCCATTCCCCCGCTGAATCCCTACCAACCACACCTTTTACACAACCTTGTTGCAGCGCCATCCCAAACAAATAAAAAAGAAGCCACCCCCAAGTAGAACGCTCTACCCGGAAATAGCCCCTAATAACCTCACTAAACAGACAAGCGCTCAACCAACCGATGCGACTCCAGCACAAGGTCGCCACGGATCGTGCAGGCATTCGGATCAGCCAAGCTGTCCAGGAAATGCTGAACAACGCTGGCGAAGCCCCTTCTTTCCAGCACGGTGTCCCAGCTTCCGAAGGTGTGTATGCGTGGTGCAGCGCCTTTTTCATAGAAGACCGCTGACTCCAAATTCGTCACGCAGGCAGAGCGTCCGCTGCCGTGCAGCTCGACCTTCTCCAAATCCACACCGGCCAGCCTTACCATGCTGTAGTTGCCCAGTGCAGCGCCGAAGTTCAGCGTCCCTGACGCGTGAAGCAGTTTCCCGTCTTCGTCTACCTGTTGGTTGCAGGTAGAAACTTCATAGGAGCCGCCGCCGAGCCAAAGCAAAAGATCCAGCATGTGAATCAAATCATCATACAGCGTCTCTTTGGCACTGTGCCCCTGCTGCTTAATCCGATGCTTAACCGCTTCGCACCAATCGAAGCCGCCAGCTTCCTTCAGCCAATCCCGAGCTTCGATATAAAGCGGAGCAAATCTGCGATTAAAGCCCGCAGCAAGCAGTACGCCTTTACGCTCCGCGTAAGAAGCCATCTCTACGGACTGTGCCCAATCGTAAGACAGGGGCTTATCTACATAGACCGCCACGCCACGCTCCATGCATCGCATAGCTATATCGTAATGGGTCGCTGTCGGGCTGTGCACGAAAACAGCATCCAAATCAAGAGCAAGGAGCTCTTCCAGCTTCGTCGTCCCGAACGGGATGCGGTACTTCGTTTGCATTCGTTCAACCGTCGCCGGTGTTGAGCTCATGATGCCTGCAATGTCTACTTGTTCGTTAACGGAAAGAAGGGGAAGGTATACTTTTTGCGCGATATCCCCAAGCCCGATGATTCCGATTCTTGTTTTTTTCATTCTGTGGTCAGCTCCTTATTTGTTTCCCGAGCACCATGCGCCCTACGACTAAGCCCAGTACAAGCAGCACAGCGCCCACCAGCGTTGAAACGCCATAAATTTGCACCCACATCGGTGCTTCCGAAATGAGCGCATACACTTTTCCGCCGACAATCGGCCCGAGAAAAGCGGCAAAACCCGTAATCGCCGAGTAGGTTGCGATGTACATCGGCCGTTCACTTTTCGGCGTGTCGCCGATCGTAAAAGTAAAAACCATCTGATTAAACCCGCCCAATCCGATGCCGAGCACAATATGAACCGCATAAAGCGCGGCAACCGCCGGTATAAAAGCAATTGCTCCCCATAAAATACAAGCGAGAGCAATAATCGGCAATGACCATAGCAGCAAGGTTTGCGCTGTGTAACGTGCATTTAGATTGCCCCAAACATAGTAACTTGCCATCATAACCAAAGTATGGACGACAGTGATGTAGGAGACGGTTTCATAATTTATTTTTATGAGCTTCAGCATGACATAGGAAAATAGCGGTACTGTCAGGCTTTGCACAAACAAAAACACGGCCAAGAAAATAATCGCTTTAAGAAAAGCGCTGTCTTTCAATGGTTTTCCAATCATGCCTATGGGATTCGACTCCGTGGACGGCTCGAAGGGCGGATTCGGATATAAGCAATACGCCAGTACATTGAGAACCGCACAAACGCCGACGATCATAAATAAATAGGTAAAGCCCTGCTCCCCCGGATACCGATCCAATATTTGTCCGCCGATAAACAGGGCAAGCGAACTCACCCCGCCCAGAATCGTATTGCGAAGCCCGAAATAGCGCCCACGAACCGGACCAGGCACAGCATCGCTAATCAGCGAGGTCCACACGACACCGCCCGCGGCATTGCCTAAATGAGCCACCGTATACAAGACGATATACATCACAACCCACAGATTCTGCGGAAAAAGAAACGGAATCAACCCTACGGAAGCCCACAACAGCCTGTGAGAGGAACCGAAAATAAGGAGCATTCGTTTGCGGTTTCTAAATTTCTGCATCGCCACAGCCATGCCGATTTGAATGATGTTGACGACCGTCGTGATCGCTAAAATAAATCCAATCTCGGTTGAAGTCGCGCCTAAATAAAGCAAATAACCCGTTAAGAAAGGTCCCCCGAGAAGCTGGAAAATAATAACGGCCGGAAATCCCTCCAGCGTTGCGATAAGCAGACTTTTCCGGTAGTAAGACATCTTTTTCCTGGGATTTAGCAAGCTGTCCAGCATTTTCATAAGCGTGCTCGCCTCCATTTTGTAAGGATAAAGCCTATCGATTGATCTAATAGTTTACAAGATATAGGGCGCTTATGTTAAAATAGGACAGACTACCTAATCTATCATGTCAGGCGGGATCAACGAATTACTATGAAACCAAACCATTTTGGTCTTATCACAAGCTCATTGCTCTTTTTGACTTTTATTGTACTCTCTCTTGTGTTCGAGTCAACAACTTATTTGTATATCGCCAGCGTTTGCCCGCTTCTCATCGTTCCTTTTCTTCCTGACATTCGTTCGGTCCAGTACATCAAGCCAAATCAGGCTAAAGGGGCTGTCCGGCTCATTACCATGGAAAATAAGGACAATTCCGATTCCGATTTTCTTGTGATCTTGTTTGAACAAGGCTTTGTCAGATGGAATGCTCGGAGGATCTATTTTAATCTGGATGATATTATGAAAGATGTATATGTCAAGCCAGATCCGTTCGCCGCCACGATGACGGTGTTAAAATACGACCTATTCCCCCATCGCAGCAAGAAAAACTGGGTCGGCATCTCCTTGCCCCAGCTCGAACAACGTATCGGCCAGCTCTCTTATACAACCAATGAAATTAACCGCCTAGTCATTCAAATGTCCGATGTGAACGAATTGCTGCAACGACCGGTTCCGCAGCCGGCTGCAGCCGGAAGAAGTGTCGGCGCATAAATCACAAAACACCTAACCTTGTGTTCTTGCAAGGTTAGGTGTTTTTTTGATCATTCGTATAGTTGCTCGCCGCACAAATAGGTTGCTAATGTCCGGACCATAACGCCTGTGGCCCCTTTGGGCTCGATGCCTTTGGCTGACCATAACCACGCCGTGCCGCCGGTATCCAAATGAATCCAAGGCGTTTCTTCGGCGAAGTAGCCGATGAACAGCCCTCCGGTGATTGCCCCCGCCCAGCGGTCTGCGGATGCTTGATTTTTGATATCGGCCACATCGCTTTTCAGCATGTCGCGATATTCGGGATAGTTCGGCAGCTGCCAGAGCTTTTCTCCCGCTTTCCCTGCCGCTTGAAGGAGCGGTTTCAGGAACTCATCATCGTTCGTCACAGCCCCCGTCGCCACATCGGCGAAGGAAATTAAGATGGCTCCGGTCAAGGTGGCTACATCAATCAGGCGCGTCGCTCCGAGCTGCTTCGCGTAAGTGATGCCCTCCGCCAAAACGATCCGGCCTTCCGCATCCGTATTCAGCACTTCTACGGAGTGTCCGCTGTACATGGACACGATATCGCCGGGACGGTAAGCTGAGCCGGATGTCATATTTTCTGCTGACGGTATGACCACAACCAAGTTCACCTTCGGCTTCAGCTGACCGACGACGTGAAGAGCTCCCAGCAGTGTTGCGGCTCCGCCCATATCGCTGATCATTTCTTCCATGCCGTCGGGGCTTTTCATCGAGATGCCGCCGGTATCGAAGGTAATGCCTTTACCGACAAGGCCCAGCACGTCGGCAGAATCAGGATCACCCTTGTACTGCAGGGTGATCATCCGTGGCGGGTTGGCGCTCCCTGCGCCAACCGCGATCAAGCCGCCCATCCCCTTAGCGGCGATCTCGTGTTCGTCCAGCACTTCGCTGTCGAAGCCATAGTGCTGGGCAAGCTTCAAGGCTTCCTCTGCAAGGGTAGCCGGTAGGAGCTTATTGGCCGGGAGGTTCGTGAGATCCCGGGCATAGTTGGTCCCCTCCGCAACCGCCTCGGCGGTTGCGATCGCGGACGACAGAAGCGCTGCGTCCGCAGCCGCTTCTGTGAGCAGCACGGCCCGGCGCAGTTCTGCGCGCGCCGGCTCGTTCTTGCGGTACACCGCGATGCGGTATGTACCGAGAAGCAGCCCTTCGGTCAGCGCCGTGATGGCGGACCGGCTGTCGATCCCGCTTGGCAGCTTCAGCGCCAAGCTTTCCAGCTTCAGCGCGAGTGCCTCGCGCGCTGCATAGACTGCGGCTGCGCGCAGCGTATCGCGTGAAGCTGCGGGGCCGAGCCCCGCAACGAGCACGTACGCGTACGGCAGCAGCCCGTGGGTCGGCAGCGCCTCGAGCTCGCCTGAGGCGCCGGTGAAGAGGCCCTTGGCGCGCATGCGCTGAAGGGCCTGGTCGAGCTGCGGCTGGCCGAGGACCGTGTCCTCGCGCAGCTCGGCTTCACTTAGGCAGACGAGGATGGCGTCTGCCTCCTGTTCGTTATGCGTGAATGACGTGAACACGCCCGTCGTAATTTCCGTGATTTTTGCAAACATTGCGTCATACTCCCTGTTTATTTAATAGAAAGATGCTGCCTTCTGAATGACAGATTGCATAGGCAGATGATACGGACACTTTTCCTCGCAAAGCGGTTTCTCTTTGCACGGATCATGATCAGCACAGCCTACTATTCTATCCTTTTGCTTCTGAAAAAATCCCTCACCCTTCGGCAGCAAGCCGAATTTTTCTCTGAATCTGCTCGCGATCATCACATCCGGGATCGCGATTTCAAGCGGACAAGAACAATAGTTGCAGCGTCTGCAATCATGCTGACCCAGCTCAACAGCCAATTGCTCGAGCTCTTGGCGCTCTTCTGCCCCAACTTCCTGCTCCTGTGCAGCCAGGTTTTCTTGCACTTCCTTGATGCTGACCATCCCTGATATCGTGACATGCACATCTTGGCTGTACGGATAACGGATGGCACGGTCAACGGGTTGTATGAATCCCCCGGACAAAGGCTTCATCGCCACCTTCATTAAATCCATCTCTGTCGCTTTGGGGATCAGCTCATCCAGGGCAAAAGGCTGCGCCAAATTCAAATGAAACAAAATTTGATCAAATTGCCCTTTGGCGATCCATTTCGCCAGTAAATCCGGCCGGTGACCGGAAATGCCGATGAATCGCACTTTGCCTTCTCGCTGGGCTTCCAGTGCTGCCTTGTAGGCTCCTTCCACATCCATAGCTTTCTTAAATTCACTAACATAGTTTACATAGTGGATTTGAAGCAAGTCGACATGGTCCGTTTTCATCCGCACCAGACTCCGCTCGATCTCCGCCTTTGCGGTTTCGTAATCGCGCGCGCCCGTTTTCGTCGCTAAGAAGTACTCTTCTCTGCGATGCGAAATGCACTCACCGATGATCTCCTCGCTGTTGCGATAAGCCGCTGCGGTGTCAATATAATTAATGCCGTGGTCCAAGGCATAGTTTAATGTTTCTCTAGCCTGTTCTAGCGGTACTCCCGGAAGGTTCATTGCACCAAAGCCAAGCGACGAAACATTGTAGCCTGATTTACCGAATCTCGAATATCTCAAACCAATATCTCCCTTCCCAGTTCCGTTAACGAGTGGATGAATAATTGCACATGCAACTATTGTAATACAACTTGGTCCTACTTTCCACGAGGTCGTGAATGATCAGGGGAACTACAGGGCGCTATTTCGCCAAAAAGCGGCCAAATGGAGGGCAAGGGGGAGCTACAGGGCTTTATTTCCTCTGTTTGAGCACGTAGTGGGCATGGGAGGCCTAGGTAAGGGAACGTAGTTCCCCTTGTTTTAGCGAAATGCGCTATCTATAGCAAATAGAGGATCATAGTTCCCCCAAATGTTTCGCCGAGTCGTGATTGGCGGAGAATGGACTGGTGCGACTTGGGCGCATGTTGGGGAGTTTTGAGTGCTGATGAACATTTGTGGTGCTGGGTTACTTTGGACTGTTGGTGGGCGGTATTGGAGGTCGAGTGCTTTTAGACACATATGGTGCATGCTTGGTTACTTTGGATTGTTGGTGGACGGCGGCGGTATAGGAGGTTGAGTACCTGTTGCGGCGAGTTGAGTACTCATGAACGCTTTCGGTGAGTATTAGGCACGCTTGAGGTATGCCCTTAGGTGATTGATGCTAAAATCGTGAAAAAGTGACTGTCCCTTAAGTAGATTATTCTTGAGGGTTCCAAATCCATGCTGTACGAAGAAGGCGGGGTAAATTAACTGGAAAATCTCCCTCTAAATGGCTCGAATGATAACCTTGCAGGGAATTTATAAGGAAAAACTCCCGTTAATTTGACCGGCTTTCGTAGATTCTCACGAAATCGGTGCAAATAGAGGGAGTTTTTCCAGTTAAATGAATCTGACAAGCGTCTACAGTCAATTTAGAGGGAAAATTCCCCTTTATTTTGACCACAGAAGCATAACTGCTGGGAGGGCTTTCCCACAAGTCATAGAGATGACTGGGGATCACTTATGGGACAACCTTCTCGTTCCCCCATCATCGACCGTCCTTACCGTCTTTCTTTTGCTCCCACTCCCGGTCTCCCAAATTCCAATGGAAAGTGGAATTACGCTCATTTTCCGGCTTCGGAGACGATGTCGGCTTCGTTGTCGGTTTGGCCGTTGGCTTGCTTGAAACGGTTGGCTTGATGGTCGGCTTCATACTAGGCTTTGGGGTTTCACCTGGCTTTGACGATGATCCTTTTTTCGAATCATCGTCATCATCTCTGCGGTCCGGCTTTGGTGTTGATTTTTTATCTTCGTTGTCGTTCTTGGCGTTTTTGTCATTCTTGTTGTCGTTTTTATCATTTTTGTCGTCACGATCATTTTTGTCGTCTCGGTCGTTCTTGTTATCGTTACGGACATTTTTCGGCGTAGGCGTTGGTGTCGGCTTCAAGCTGGGCTTGCCGTTGTTATCGTTCTTACCGAACTTGCTATTGTTATTATTGTTGTTGTTATTATTGTTATTGCCATTATTCTTGCCATTGTTGTTTTTATCGTTTTTGTCATTCTTGTCGTTCTTATCATTCTGGTCATTGCTTGCATTGCCCTTGCCTTTATTTGAATCGTTATGTATCTGCTGATTTCGCTCGCTCAGCTTACCGGATTTCTCATCCGCGACCAGTTTTTGCAGAGAGGACTTATCGATCGGCTTTGATGGAGTTACCAGTTTATCGATTCCGCCGTTATCCTTGGCTAACTGATGGATGGAAACGCTTTTGATGTCATCCAGAGATACTTTCGCCCCATTGTCTACGGCATTGAGATAAATGGCATATTTACCCGCGGAAACACCGCTGGCCTTTGCTTCTTGTCTCACTTCTTGCGGGGCTGCAAACGCAGTTACTTCATAGTTCTTGACCTGCTCCGGATGCGCCTGCTCAATATGCTTGTTGACCTGATTTTTCAACTTGGTTGCAATCGCCTCATCATTTACCGCTGTTTTTTGCTCTACAACAGTTGAGGAGATGATGATATCGCCTTCGCCTTTCGCGAGCGCTCCCTGCTCAGCTTTATCCAGAATGTCCGAGGTAACGCTCTCTAGCGTCTTGCCCTTGTACTTTAAGGTGCTGATTAACTCAACGCCATCAGGATTTAGCCCGCTCAAATCCTGTACCATCTCTTCATTATCAATGCCGATTTCAATACTCGGATTGATATCTATGGTTACGTAAGCGACCACTTGACCGCTCGGCACATTGCCTGTCAGTGTGGATACTAAGACGAAGCACAAGACAATGGCGGCTGCCAAGCCGGAAAGAATGCCTATTTGCGGTACCCGGAAGCGCCTTATCGCAGGTGCAAACAGTATTTCCTCCCCTAGTTCACAATTTCGCGTCCCCCTAGGAAGCTTCTCAAATCGACCCTCTGGATTCATGACAATAATGGAGCTCTCGCTTATTTCCATTACGATTCCCTTGTTCATGCGCTGTTCTTCCTTTCTTTATGCTGTGCTCATTCTCGAATCTGTAAATAATCTCGCAAGTAAGGGTATGGACCGTTGAAAATGAGAGCTATTGCTATCAAATATTTACGGTTGCGCTCCAATGTTTTTCTTGAAACCTGTACTTGCTCCAGCAGCTCTTTGATGGGCAGCTGCCGTTTCGTCAGAAGAGTCCGCATAAGTTCCGCATCCTGCGCCAGCGTCCGTCCGATGCCAAACAGCATCTGTCTGGAATCGTCGTGTTTAGGAGAGGCTTCCGTCAATTCAGAGAAATCGATATCAAATTCACTAAGGCAGCGGCTGAAATCCATAATTTCGCTTCGCCGTTCTTCAAGTCCTTTTTGCTTTTCATAAGCTTCTATTGCTTGATGAACCTCAATCGGATTGAGTAGGTTATCTTCATCATCTTCCTGATCGAATGAACTATAAGGAATCTGTCCTTTGAAACGTTGTTCTTTACGCAAGAAATCAATTAATCTCCTCCGCATGACCGTTTCGGCAAAGCCTAGAAAAGATCTTCCCATAACGGAAGAATATTGATTAATCGCTTCATTAAATGCCCCTAGAGCAATACTAAATTCATCGTCCCTAGCCGGGTCTATATATCGTTTACAGAACCTACTTGTCACTTTAGCTACGTAGGGCTGGTAATCCGAAATAAATTGATTCCTAAGTCTTAGGTCTCCTGCCTGAATTTGATGTATAGTAACCTCAAGGGAAGAGGCATGGGATTCACTTTGTCCTCGGGATTCCTTTTTCCCAAGGAACCTTTTGAATAGTACCAGTAGCACCTTTCCACCTCACAGTATAGTAGTTTCGTCCTTATGTATCACAATTCGGGGGGTACGCTTAATGTTAAAGGGAAATAAAAAGTAGATTTATTATAACATATATGTTCAAATGAGCACCTACTGGCAAATAAAACCTGTGTAGACGATTTCATTTTAATCTAGAATCCTATACAATTAGGGCAAGGAGGTGTTTCATTTGGAGCAAGGTAATCAATTTGGCAAGTTCCTCGAGACTTTGCGCGGGAAAATGTCCTTGCGAAAGGTTGCCAGTAAAAGCGGCCTGTCTCATGCTTACATTCGAGATTTAGAACTCGGACGTAATCGTACCACGAATGACATCATCAAGCCATCCCCTGACACCTTGAGGAAGCTTTCGCAAGCTTATCAATATCCTTATACGGATCTTTTAATGAAAGCCGGATATCTGGAAGAAGCGTCATCATGGAAGACGCCCGGTGAAATCCGTTTAGATAATGTCTGGTATGTGGAGTTCGGTACGAAATCGATCAAGTACTTTTCGCAAGAAGGAATCGTGGAAGAAAACGTAGAATCGCTCGTGGCTTTTACTAGCTTCATAGAAGCATTAATGGATCTCCATTTTGTGAAAGTGGATATGCATCTGTTCGTTAATCTGAACAAAATAAAAAAGTATGCCCCCTCAGAAGGCAAACTTTATTTTGATACTCTTGAAGATGGGCCTTTCATTACCCTTGCTGCAATGGCGCAGATGAAATATCATCAGACGCTGCTTGACTATGTGGCTCGAAACACAGGCATGTCTATGGATGCAGATAGCGATGCTCGCCAACTATCGTTGAAAGCTAAGCTCCTTACCTAGCATGACATAGACAAAAAGCGCTGTTTCGAAACCGAGCAATTGAATCGGCATCAGTGCGCTCAGCATGCTTTCCGGATAGAAATCTTGGTAAGCAATTCCAAGGATTACCACAAGAATAAAAAGGTAGAATCCTGCATTTTCTTTGGTTGGCGGTATTCGTGTGTAATGGGTCAGGAACGTGAAGCCGAGCCGAAGCTTGCGAATGCCGACAAGCATGCCGCATTTCACACCAATGATTAGCAATAGAATAATGACTTGCTGAGCAGTGTCGTCATCCATGTCTGTAAACGAAGTGAATGGAAGTAGTTCCCATATCATATTTACTCCTGTAGACACAATGTCGGACAAAATATACCCGGAAATTGCAGCGACAACAGCCGGTATGGGTTGGAATTTCCAAACGCTTATGATCAGCACACAGATGATGCTTAGGTATAATAGAGGACTTTGGTCCAAATAGGTGACCAACGATCCGGCAAGTGCAGCGAATGAAATGGGCCACCAGTGCGGCTTTATTTTTTGTCTGAACAGAACCAACGATAATAGAATCATGGGGACAAAATCAAGACAGGCCAGAACAAATTTCGCCCATGTAAACAAAAACTAACCCCTCATTTCTAAGCTTGCTCCTAGGAGATATCTCACTTAACTCTACAACTAGAATTATACAGGATAACGGATCTTTTGCGTTCAAAGTGGACTAAGTTGGCTGTTTCCGAGCATAAGCTGACAGAATGCATAGGGAATAGGTGAGAGAAATGGAGTGCGATGATTGTATGGGGCACCGTTTCACAGTTGCCATCGTAGAAGATAATTATTGGGTCGGCAAGCTGCTGGAAAGCTATTGTCAACAGTGCGGATTGCATGTCATCTCGATCGCCTCGGACGGCGAACAATTCCTTGAGACATACGATCAGCTTCTGCCGGACATCATCCTGGTGGATATCGGACTTGCAGGTAATCTGGATGGCATCGCTATGGTGCAATCATTACGCAAAGCCGGTTATCAGCAGAAAGTGATCATGGTTAGCGGCACGACGAATATCGATCATATCCTTACGAGCTTCCATGACCTTGGATCTCTCTACTTTTTGTCTAAGCCGGTGGCGCTGCCCAAGTTTCAGGCGGCCATTCGGAAAGCCATTGCGGAAGTTCAATTGGAACGGAGTCAATTGCTTCAAGCGGCTCCTCCTGCCAAGACAACCTGGATTACCGTAAAAAATCAAAAATCTCAGCTGCCCATCTCGGAGGAATCGATCCTTTTCGTTGAGAAAGAAGACAAGCGTTTAACAAGAATTCATCTCATGAATGGCGCTCAGATGGAATCCAGTACCAATTTAACGGATATTCTGTCTCAGAGCTCGCCGCTGATCTTTAGTCCGTTCAAAGGCTTTCTTGTCAATATGCGGCACGTTGTTTCGTATGTCAAAGAAAGCAGTTTTCCAACGTCACGCAGATTTCTTATTCATTTGAACCATACATCTGTCAAAATTCCGTTAAGCAGAAGCTTGCAAAAAGAATTCGGTCAATTGCTGCAGGGAATTCATGGGAACGTGTAAAATAAAAGGCCGCTATTCCGTTAAGAAAGGATAGCGGCCTTTATAGTTATAACCTCTACATGGGCTTAGAGGTTTTTTTGTTTTTTAGCCTATCGCGGCGAACGCTTAGCATTTTCAATCGTTTCATGAGTTGATCTTCCCATTCGGCATCCTCTAAGGATTTGGCCACCCCGAGCAGATCAAGCGCCATATCAATTTGACTTCGCACGATCTCCATGGGCTCTTCGCCTTCATGATTCACGCAGTTGTCGTGCAGCAGATGATCTTTCCCATCTACGTATTCCAAGAAATCAACCTCGTGAGCCCCGTCCCCATGGGCGTACTCCGCCAAAATTTCGTATTCGTTCTCCACCAGATAATGAACCTCAATGCGGTGACATACCGGGCAGAAGAGAATCGGCACATTATGAATCTGCGTACGAATATGTTTTAATGTCCCTTTTGTTCCAATCATACTAGCGCCACAACAAAAACTCATCGTCATCACTCCCTTTGAGCTTTCCGTGAGGAAAACTTGCATCGTAGCATAATCTTCATTACCCCGGATTGATCTAATATATTCGCCTCGAAAGCTTGAAATTCCTTTTTTACGAGACATCTAGATTTTAGCAATCCACGCATATTTTTCTGGGGAAAAGCAAATGCTTTTACAAGCAAACGGTCATCAGACATGCGATTTCCAGAAAAGAGGAAATGACCTTGAAAGCTTTCCCTATTGCAGGATCAGGATATGAGGTTCCCGGCAGATATCACAAGGACTTACTCCATCTTATGGTCGTAGGCGCACATTCGCTCTATGTATATTGGGAAATATCTGACAGACGCAGATGGCTGGTGTCTCAGCATTTTGAATGCGACTTCGGCGCCATGCCAAGCGTCATCCGTTTGTACGATGTGACCCATTTGCTTTTTAACGGACATAACGCACATGCCTATTGGGATGTAACCACGGAGCCCGAGGCTGATCACTGGTACTTGCATCACGTCCATGCCGACCGCAGCTATATCGTGGATATTGGCACATATACGTGGGAACGTGAATTTATCCCCTTGCTTCGATCCAATTGTGTTGCAACACCCAAAGATTCGGAAGCGGAGTAGGGAGAACGAGGTGACGATTCTCTTTGATTAATCGCATAAAACCGAAACCTGAGATTAAGGGCTATTTTGCCCTCGTGCTGCATGCTCATCTTCCCTACATCCGCCATCAGGAACACGATGCAGACCGGGAGGATCGCTGGTTTTTTGAAGCCATGACAGAAACGTACTTACCATTGTTGGAAGTTATGCATCATCTATCGCAGGATCAGATCGATTTCCGCATAACGTTCTCCATGACTCCGACTCTCTTATCCCTGTTCAGCGATCCGCTCCTGCAAGACAAGTATCGCACTTACCTAAGCGAGCTTATCGCGCTAGCAGACAGCGAACAGGTTCGTTTACATAAGGACCCCGTTCTCCTTCCGCTTGCCAAACATTACTCGCAGAGATTCCAAGAGCTTCAGAAACTGTATGAGAGCTATAACGGTAATATCATTGTTGCCTTTAAACACTATCAAGCGTTGGAACAAATTGAAATTGTACCTTCCGCCGCGACCCACGCTTATCTGCCGTTGTTGAAAACGGAGGAGTCCATCCGTGCGCAAATTTTGACGGCCGTCAAAGAATATGAGCGTTATTTCGATCGAAAGCCGCGCGGCTTCTGGCTGCCCGAATGCGGCTATACGCCAGGGATTGAGCGCGTGCTGGACGAGGCTGGAATTCAATATGTTTTCACAGATTGGACGGCTGTTGCTTTTGCTTCCCCGCAGCCCCATCGCGGGCTGTTAGCGCCTCTGATGGCAGCATCACATGGCTTGACCGCCTTTCCTTGCGATCCGGAATCCGCTCAGCAAGTAACTTCCGCCGAGCATGGCTACAGCAGCGACTTTCTTTACCGGGACTACTACGCAGGTAGCGGTACTGGCTTCAAATACGACCGGAATACAAGCAATGGCAGCCTCAAAGTGCCCTATCACCCGGCACTCGCCTTAGCGAAAGCAACCGAGCATGCCGAAGATTTTCTCCAGCATCGCCAGAAACAAGTGCAGCAGGGGCTGCGCTGGATGGACCGAAAACCGATTATCGTGTCTGCCTATCCTGCGGAGCTGTTCGGTCATTGGTGGTATGAAGGTCCCCACTTTCTGGAACAGCTCTGCCGCAACCTATTTCTCGATCAGACGACGCTCAAAATGGTCACGCCCAGCGAATACTTGGAGGAATATCCGACGTCGGGCGCCGGCCGGTTGAACGAATCCAGTTCAGGTCGCAACCATAGTTCGGAAGCATGGCTGCAAGAAAGCAATCACTGGATCTACCGCCATCTTCACGAAGCCGAAGAACGGATGATCCGGCTGGCAACAAAACAGGAGCACCCCAGCCCTTCTGACAGCATGAGCGTCGAAGTGCTCAAGCGAGCTTTGAATCAAGCGGCCAGAGAGCTTATGCTGGCGCAAAGCAGCGATTGGGCGTTCATGATGGACTCGCAGTCCTTAGCTGATTGTGCGATTCGCCGAACCAAGACGCATCTTGGCTGCTTCCATCAGCTATGCGATCAGGTGGATGCGGGAGAGGTCGATGAGATTCTTCTTGCTGACCTGGAGGAAAGAGACCGCTGCCTTCCGGATGTCACGTACGAGACGTTCATCAACTTCTCTCCCCCTTCACCCGTGCCTATTCTTCCAAGCTGGAGTGAATGGGAAACGTTGCAAGAGGAGACTAAGCACCGTCCCAACGTGTTCATGCTGGCCTGGGAATATCCGCCCAAGCAGGTCGGCGGTTTATCCAGAGCCGTCCATGAACTATCCGAGGCGCTTGCCGCTCGCGGAGAAATCGTCCATGTCATCACGACTTCGTGTGAAGGCGCGCCCGGTTTTGAGAAAAAGAACGGCGTTTATGTCCATAGATTGCCTGTTCTGCATTCCGGCGACACTTCTTTTTATCACTGGACCTTCGAAATGAATCTTGCGATGACCGACCATCTGGTCAAATGGAAAGAAAACGGCGGACGCATCGACCTTTTGCATGCGCACGATTGGATGGTCTTCCACGCCGCAAGGGAAATAAAAATGAGCTATGGCATCCCGCTCTTTGCCACAATCCATGCCACGGAGTGGGGACGAAATCAAGGAAACCTGCATACGGACTTGCAGCGGAAAATTCATCAGATCGAATGGAAGCTGACGTACGAGGCTAATCGCGTCTTTGTATGCAGCTCCTACATGAAAGATGAAGTTGTACGCATATTCAGCCTGCCTGCGGATAAAGTCGCTGTTCATCCGAACGGGATTCAGCTCCCCCCGTCATCCGGTAAGGCAGCTTCGAAACGGCCTCATGAGCTTATGAAGCAGGATAAAGTCATTTTCTATATCGGCAGGCTTGTTTTTGAAAAGGGCATTCACACGCTCATAGGCGCCATGCCGAACATCCTGTCTCTGGTGCCGCACGCCAAGCTCGTTATAGCTGGATCAGGGCCGATGGAAGCTGAACTGCGGACGCAAGCGGCTCATTTGGGAGATCGCGTCTTGTTTACCGGTTTTATTGATGACAACTACCGCGTTCAGCTCTACCAAAGCGCAGACGTTTGTGTCATTCCCAGCTTATATGAACCTTTCGGTATTGTGGCTTTGGAAGCGATGGCTTACCGCAAACCGATCGTGCTCTCTGATACAGGCGGTCTGGCCGAGATCATTCGGCATGGCGTGGATGGGTACAAGGCTTTGCCGGGACACACCGATTCACTCTCTTGGCATATTACCGAAATGCTCCTAAATCCGAAGTTGGCCGCCAAAATGGCCGAAAACGCCTACCAATGGCTTCAAACAAACTACCAATGGAGCCAAATCGCTGCACATATTCAGGAGGAGTAC
This sequence comes from Paenibacillus planticolens, assembly GCF_013141725.1. Classification (GTDB taxonomy): domain Bacteria; phylum Bacillota; class Bacilli; order Paenibacillales; family NBRC-103111; genus Paenibacillus_E; species Paenibacillus_E planticolens. Next base: position 60,077 of record NZ_WHNZ01000017.1, read on the forward strand.
CGCCAGCTGACCTATGATTTATCCGACATTCACATTTAAGGAGGCCCCACTATGAAGGCTGTTATTATGGCTGGAGGCAAAGGCACGCGGCTTCGGCCCCTTACTTGCCATCTTCCCAAACCCATGGTGCCTCTCCTGGGAAGACCGTGCATGGCTTATATTATTGAACTGCTTCAAAAACACGGCATTCATGACATCGCGGTCACGATGCAGTATAAACCTGAAGTCATACGCGACTTTTTTGGCGACGGAGAAGCTTTTAACGTGAATCTTCACTATTTTGAAGAAACGAGTCCGCTCGGCACGGCCGGAAGTGTCAAACAGGCACACGATTTTCTGGACGATACCTTCGTGGTCATTAGCGGGGATGCTCTAACCGATTTCGATTTGGAGCAAGCACTTGCTTTTCATAAAGAAAAACAAGCCAAGGCCACGCTGCTCCTGACCCGTGTCCCCCACCCGCTCGAATACGGCGTTGTCATGACCGATCAGGATGGGCGGATTACCCGGTTTTTGGAGAAACCAAGCTGGGGTGAGGTGTTTAGCGACACGGTAAATACGGGTATCTATATTATGGAGCCAGAGACGCTGGAGCGAGTGCCCCTGGGACAAGAATTTGACTTCAGCCAACAGCTCTTCCCAACTTTGCTCCAAGAGAACAATGGGCTTTATGGCTACATTAGCCCCGGCTATTGGATGGACATCGGCAATTTGCAGCAGTATCGCCAAACCCAGTTTGATATGCTCGACGGCAAAGTTCGGCTCCAAATTCATGGCACCCAAATTCGACCGCACGTGTACATAGCGGATGATGTTGAGACTAGCGACACCGCCCGCGTCGTTGGGCCTGCTTACATCGGCAAGGGGAGCAAGCTCGAAGACGAGGTAGAGCTTGGGGAATACTGCATCTTGGGCGAGAATAACCGCCTAGCCAAGGGCAGCAAGCTTACGCGCAGTGTGTTATGGGACCATAATCATATCGCGCCAAACAACGAGTTGGCCGGCTCCACACTGACCAGCCGCATTGTTTGTAAAGAGGCATCGTATTTGGGAGAAGGTTCGGTCGTCGGCAATCATGTCGTTATCGGGGAGAAGAGCCGCATTGAACCTAACGTGAAAATTTGGCCTCATAAACAAATCCGCGACAAGTCCCGCCTTCATACTTCTTATATATGGGGGGAGCATGCGGCCAAAACGTTATTCAAAACTCGCGGAGTAAGCGGTCTTCCCAATCTGGAAATAACGCCCGAGATGACCGCAAAATTCGGCACAGCCTACGGAGCAACCTTGGCCGCCGGCAAAACGCTGACCGTAAGCTGCGCCCCACACGGCTTCACCCGGCTGCTAAAGCGCGCCTTGACAGCAAGTCTGCAATCTGTCGGCACGCAAGTCATCGATTTGGGCGATTGTTTGGTTCCGGCGGCTTCGTTCGCCATTCGCCGCTTAGGTGCGGCAGGAGGCATCCATCTGGAGTGGTCAGGCCAAGAGGACGAGCATTGCCACTTGGCATGTATGGACGCAGAGGGACTGCCTATCCCGAGATCCGCCGAGCGCAAAGTAGAAAACAGCTTCTGGCAGGAGGATTACGGCCGGGCATCCATGAATAAGCTTGGCGGCTATAAAGACGAAACGCACTGGTTTCAAACGTATATCAGGACGCTCGCGGAAGAAATCGCAGACGAAGGGGAAGCATTGCCACTACCGGCTTTGCGGATCGTCGTCCAAGCCAGTACATGGCTTCAGCCCTATCTCGTGCCATTCTTCGAGAAATTGGGGATCGATGCGATTCATGTGACCGCGGCAAATTGCCAGCAGCCTCTCCCCCTTTTCACATCGCTAGCCGGAGCCAGTCTTGGTATGCATATCGGGGATGACGGCCGTACGCTGCAGCTTGTGACGGAGAAGGGAGAGACCGTCGATACCGATGTGCAAACGGTTTTCCTGTATCTTTGCTACTTGCACAGCCGGCCCGGAGCAACGATCGGCGCCCCCGTCAGCGCACCTGAGCTTCTTGAAAGCATTGCGGAGGGGCTCGGCGCCACGATTGTTCGCACCAAGGAATGGGAACGCTCCATTCTCGAAGCTACGCCCCAAGCGCGGATGCATCCGTTGTTCGACTCGCTTTTTGCCGTCGGACTTGTTCTGCTTCATTTGGGCAGAACCGGCCTACCGCTCTCGGAGCTGCTCGCTCTGATTCCGAGCTTCTACCTTCACCGCGAGCAAATTGATTGTCCTTGGGACGCCAAGGGAGAAGTGATGCGCAGCATGATGGAACGGACGAAGGATACACCTGTCGACTTGGTGGACGGCATCAAGTTTTATCATGACAATGGCTGGATTTTGCTGCTGCCGGATAGCGATGATCCCGTTTTCAGGCTTGTCGCCCAGTCTCCGAATCCCATTCTTGCCCAGCAGCTTGTCCATTCCTATCGCAACCACATTCTAAATGTGCTTCAATAAGCATAACTATATGACAGATATATCCACTGCGGGTGTTTCCGAAGACTTACGATGAAGGGGAGAGCGGCGTGAATATGATTCCGAGTGTTTCCAGGCAGATCGCTTTTGTACAGTATGACGATCAATCTTCCAGTATGACGGTTCAATACCATACCGGTTTCAAGGCATCTTATACGAATATTAATCCGGATGACTATCGGTTGATTTTAAGCTCCGTCAATCGCTACGATTCTTTAATGAGACTTACGGAAACCCGATACATGGAAGGCCAGTCTCCAATCAAATAAAGCCTATACGGAGATCTCCCCTTTATGACAAGGCGGAGATTTTTCGTTTCCCGGGCGTGTATGCTACAATGTTGTCCAAAGGTCTAAAGCAGCTTATTTCCCAAAGAAAAGGTGAGTTTGATTCCTACCCAAGCCCTCTCTGCCCATCCTAATGACAGGGATACACTTCACTTGCTTGTTCAATCATGGGCACATGTTTTTGCCTATTGGCAGCTTTCCTCCAGAAAAATGAAAATGGTGCAGGACCACTTCGGCACAGACTGGCTTCTGCTGCAACCGACCTTGCGCTTTTATGAAGCGCCCGAACAAGCTGCCGGCTCTCATGGAACGGCTAACGTTTCAGAGCTGCCGCTTCCCCCAGGTCCATGCTGCTTCCTAAGCGGTTTTCTGTCCGGACGGCACTACTTCGCTGAACTCGGCATTAAGAATGATCAGGGACATTTTCTCCCGCTGCTGCGTTCTAATACGATTCTGACTCCCCATATACATACGAATCAAGAAATTCCTTCAAACGAACTCACACCGAACAACCTTGTTACTTACCGGCCTACCGCCGTTTCCATTGAGCTGGTAACATCTAAAACATATGAGCATTTCTCTGCCTACAGCGTGTACCTACCCAAGAGCGCATTCCCGGCAAATACGGAATTCGGAGGCGATATTGATTGAGCACAAACGTACACGGTTATGTTGCTTTGCTACTGCATGCCCATATCCCTTACGTGCGTCATGATGAAGCCGACATCACTTTGGAAGAACGTTGGTTTTTTGAAGCGGTCGTCGACAGCTATCTCCCTTTGATCGAAATGATGGATCGACTGCTGGAGGAGGGCGTGCCCTATGCGCTGACCTTATCCTTATCTCCTCCGCTGCTCGCCATGTTGGAGGATGCCGGCTTACAGAAGAGGCTTCGCAAGCATCTGGCCTCCCTGTGCGAGCTGGCGCAGCGCGAAGTCATCCGCTTATGGGGGCATGCCGAATTCGGCGCTACGGCGAGGCTTTACGCCGATCGCTATCATCGGCTGCTCGCTTTGTACGATCGCCTGCGTGGCGATCTGATCGGTAAATTCCGTAGTCTGAGAAGCTCAGGCTGCTTAGAACTCATCACGTGCGCCGCAACGCATGCCTTCTTGCCCCTGGTCAAGAATGACGCCGCACTGCGCGCGCAGCTTGAAGCCGCCGTCCAGGAATTCCGGCGGCACTTCGGGTCCGCTCCGGCCGGCATCTGGCTGCCCGAGTGCGGCTATACGCCTGCGGTGGAGCCCCACCTGGAGGCGCTGGGGCTTCGCTATTTCGTTGTTGATGCGCATGCGTATGCCGGAGCGCCAACAAGCGTTCCGCTGCGCACGCCAAGCGGCGCATGCGCCTTTGCCCGGGACCTTGATGCCGGCGCTCAAGTATGGAGCGCCGAAAGCGGCTACCCGGGCGACCCCGACTATCGCGAGTATTACCGCGATATCGGCTTCGACCTCGGCGCAAACGGCGGCGCCGAGTGGGAGTACTTGAAGCCCTATGTGCTGCCGGACGGCGCACGCATTCATACGGGCTTCAAGTACTACCGCGTCACCGGCACGGGTGACGCCAAAGCGCCCTACCACCCGGCGCAGGCCGCGCAGAAAGCTCAGCAGCATGCTGAGCATTTCGTCGCCAGCCGGGTGGCGCAGCTTCGCCGCCTCGCGGAGGAGCGCGAGGCGGGTGTTGGCGGCAGTGCAGCGCAGCCGCCTCAGCCGCCGGTCATCGTATGTCCATACGATGCCGAGCTGTTCGGACACTGGTGGCACGAAGGCCACCAGTGGTTGGAGGCAGTGCTGCGCGGCCTTGCGGCTGCGCGCAGCGATCGTGTCGTCGTGTCTGCGACGACACTAGGCGGCTACGCGGCCGCCCATGCGCCGACTCCGGCAGCCGTGCTGCCGGAGTCGAGCTGGGGCCGCGGCGGCTACGCCGAGGTCTGGCTGCAGCCGCGCAGCCAGTGGGTGCATCCGCTGCTGCACGCTGCGGAGGATCGGCTGGTGCTTGCTGCGCTCAAACACCGCAAAACCGAGCTGCTCAGCCCCCTGCAGATCCGTGCGCTGAATCAAGCCGCGCGGGAGCTGATGCTCGCGCAAAGCAGCGACTGGACATTTATTCTGGACGCTGAGACGGTGACCCATTATGCGGTGAAACGCATTGAGACGCATATCGCGTCTTTCCATAAATTGTTAGACACATTTGAAAACGATACGGACATTTTTTCAATCAGAAAGCTCTCTGAACTTGTGACAGCCTTAGAGCGGAAATCCCCTTTTTTGCCGGAAGTCCATTACCGTCTTTATCAGCCTGCTGCTGTAAGTTTTTTTCGTGATTCTTCAGGTGAGCTTTCGACTCCTGTTCCATCACAACCCGACACTGTACCGCCCATGCGCATTCTCATGCTTGCTTGGGAATATCCGCCCCATGTCATCGGAGGTCTTGCCAGAGCCGTCAACGACTTATCCGTACAGCTTGCCGCCGCCGGCCATGAGATTCATGTCGTTACCTGCCTTGCACCCGATTGTTCGCCTTATGAGCGGCTGGATGGTGTGCATGTTCATCGTGTTGAAGTGCTTTCCACTCCGGAGTCCCTTCATTTCCTGGACTGGGTGTTTCAGATGAATCTAGCCTTTTCCGACAAAATCCTGCGCTTATGCGCTCAAGGTGTACAATTCGATATCGTTCATGCGCACGATTGGCTTGTGTATTATGCCGCCAAAGAGTGCAAGGATGCCCTGCAGCTCCCGCTTCTGGCTACGATTCACGCGACCGAATCCGGGCGCAATATGGGTAAGCTCGACACACCTGTACAAAAACGCATACACGCTTTAGAACATAAGCTCGCAAACGAAGCCGATCACGTCGTGGTCTGCAGCCCTTACATGCAGCAAGAGGTCATGCACCTTTTTCATATTCCTTTTCATAAAATGACCCATATCCCTAATGGCGTTATGCCCTTTCGGGTACCTGCCGCTTGCGACTCGACATCTAACCGGAAGCTTTCTCAAGCGCTTTCGCTCTCTTCGGTTTCGCCTGGTGATGCGCTCCCTCCCATCCTTGCTTTCCTCGGAAGGCTAGTCTATGAGAAAGGCGTGCACATCCTTATATCCGCCATGCAGACCGTGCTCAAGGAATGTCCTGCCGCTCGTCTGGTTATTGCCGGCACAGGCCCTGAGCTAGAGGCGCTCCAGCAGCTTGCCGCTCCGTTTGGCGACCATATCCGCTTCACCGGATTTTTGGGTGAAACCGACAAAAGCCTGCTTTTGCATAGAGCAGATCTCTGTGTTTTCCCAAGCCTGTATGAACCGTTCGGCCTTGTTGCTTTGGAAGCGATGGCCAGCGGCACGCCGCTGATCGTATCGGATACGGGAGGTCTGTCGGGCATCGTGGAGCATGGCATTAACGGGTACAAGGTGCCTCCGGGGGATGTAGGCCTGCTGGCTTCGCACATCGTGCAGCTTTTACAAAATCCCGCTGCTGCCGCCGAACTCGCTGCGGACGCTTTAATCAAAGTAAGGGACCGCTTTGGGTGGGAGCAAATCGGCGCCATAACGTTATCTACTTATGCGACATTGATCAGCGCTCATGAAGAGCCATCAGGTATATTCCTGCATCAAAAGGAAATAATCAAATAATATGGGTAACTATGCCAATTGAAAGCGTGCCCAGTCGAAATTTTCAGAATTTTTTCAAAGAATCATTGATTCCTTGGTAATTATTAGGTAACCTATTGGCAGGCCTTTATCTGAAATCGACAATTAAACAACGAGTGGGGAAGTGATTGTATTGCCTAGACATCTGGTCATCGGAAACGGAAAATTTCTTATTAACCTCGATCAGCATTCCTACATGCGAGATCTGTACTATCCTTTCGTAGGCCAGCTTAATCATATTGGCGGCTATCAATGCCGTGTAGGTATTTGGGTCGACGGTGACTTTGCCTGGCTGAATTCCCCCGAGTGGCAGTTCAAACTTGGTTATGTGGAGGATTCTCTCGTCACGGAAGTGACCGCTACGCATCCCGGTCTTGGCGTCACCTTGCTTATGAATGACGGCGTACATCAGCGTGAGGATATCTACATCAAGCGCATTCAAATTACGAATCACAAATCTACCGTTCGCGAAGTGAGAATGTTCTTTAACCAAGACTTGCTCATTAATGAGACCGAGGTTGGCGATACCGCTGCCTTCTATCCGCTCACGAATACGGTATTCCACTATAAAAAAGACAGATATTTCATGTTCAACGGCAGTACGGGAACAGAAGGCATTTTTCAATACTCTACAGGTGTCAAAAGATTTTATAACGCCGAAGGCACGTGGCGCGACGCGGAAGACGGGCATTTGATGGGCAATGCCATCGCGCAGGGCTCTGTTGACAGTACGATCTCGTTTCGACTCTTCGTGCCGCCTAACGCCAACCAAACGCTCTACTACTGGATGGGAGCAGGCAAGAATCTGGAAGAAGTTAAGAAGCTTGATGCGTATGTCAAAGACAGCCACCCCGGGAAGCTTTTGGACCGCGTAACGGTCTACTGGCAGCGGTGGGCCAATAAAATTGAGCGCGATTATTACGACTTGAATGCGGATGTACAGCGCCTATTTAAACAAAGCCTGCTGCTCGTCAGGACGCAAACCGATGTGAACGGCGCCATTATCGCCGCCAACGATTCTGACATCATGCAGAGCAATCGAGATCATTACAGCTACATGTGGCCTCGCGACGGTGCTTTAATTGCTTACTCCATGTCGATGGCGGGCTACCAAGGAATGATTATTCCTTTCTTCAATTTCTGTGCGAACGTGCTGTCACCTGAAGGTTACCTCCATCATAAATACAATCCGGACGGCACCGTGGGCTCCAGCTGGCATCCTTACATCCATTCCGGACGGGTCCAGCTCCCGATTCAAGAAGATGAAACGGCCCTTGTGTTATTCGCGCTTTGGGCAGATTTCCAGAAAAATGGAAGCCTGGAATTTGCGCAATCGCTCTACCGCAACCTCATCCGCAGAGCAGCCAGATTCATGTCCACTTACATTGATCAGGAATTGAATCTGCCTAAGCCGAGCTACGATCTGTGGGAAGAGCGCTACGGGATTTACACGTTTACGGCATCAGCTGTATATGGCGGACTGATTGCGGCTTCGAACTTTAGCAATCTTTTCGGGGATGAAGAGCGCAGCAACCGATACAAGCATACAGCTGAGAAAATTAAATCCGGTATTCTCAAGCATCTATGGGACGAGAAGGAAGGCCGGTTCGTACGCGGATTGTACATGGAGGACGGCGAATGGGTCAAAGATATGACGCTGGAAAGCTCCGTTTACGGCATCTTTGAATTCGGAGTTCTGCCTGCGGACGATGAACGTGTGGTCAGCACGATGAAAGCGAATAAAGCTGGTCTTACGATCAAAACAGCCGTCGGTGGTTCCGCCCGTTATCATCATGATTATTACTTCCAACGCTCTACCGATATCGAAACTGTGCCGGGCAATCCTTGGATCATTTGTACGCTCTGGATTGCCGAGTGGGAAATCGAGTATGCCAAAACGTTGGCCGATCTCGAAGCCCCGCGCCAAACGTTGGAATGGGTCGTCAAACACGCCATGGAAAGCGGCGTCCTCTCGGAGCAATTGGATCCATTCACTGGCGATCCGGTTTCCGTCGCGCCTCTTACTTGGTCGCATGCGACTTATGTGCTCACCGTTGTGAAATACTTGAACAAGTACAAACAGCTCGCCAAGCAGTAATTATGTTGAACCGCGGAGTTGACACTTTGGGATAAAGTGCTGGCTCTGCGGTTTTTTTGCAGGCTGCCCCGGGTTCATTGGACGGGATCCATTGAGATGACCCTGCAGACGGGTAATATCTGCTTCTTGTTGGACGGAATCCAGTGAAGCCCAACGTTTGAGGCTAATATGGTACAAAATGGGCCCCTTACATTGGATTTCGTCCAGTGAGAGGGGCTTTTCAGCCCCTGAATTTGACTCTTCATTGGAAAGCGTCCAATGTAAGACTTCAGCAGGCCGCGCCAATCAAAAAACCGCAAGACCCTGTTAAAGCAGTCTTGCGGTCCTACCTGTTGTTCCCTCACTCCAATGCATAATCAGCCTCGTACGTCCCCGCGTCCAAAAGCTGCTCCATCTCCGACGGCTCGCTGCATGCCATGCGAAACAGCCAACCTTTCTCATACGGCGATTCAATTAGCATCATCGTCGCTCGTTCCAGCAGCATGTTGACGGCAATGACTTCGCCTGATAGCGGGGCTAGCAGATCATGCTCGCTTTCGGCGGTCTCCAAGGAGCCTGCATAATGGCCTTGCTCCAGCACCGCGCCGCGCTCCGGAAGCTCGATAAATAAAACCATCCCCCACGTTAGCAAGCCGGTTTCCGTCAGGCCAATGACAGCCTCATTCCCTTCTTGGCGTATCCAATAATGATCCCTCGTATACTGCAAATGCGTAGGTACGGTCATATTCATTCTCCTTCATGAAGAAAAAGCTCCCCCGCCGCATTCGCATGCCAGCTAAGAGGAGCTTCTCTATGTATGAAAAGCTTATTTTACGACAAGGTTTTTGTCGCCTGGTTTCCAGTTCATTGGGCACAATCCGCCGGATTGAAGCGCTTGAAGGACACGAAGTGTTTCTTCTACGCTGCGGCCTACGTCGTTGTGGTTAACAACTTCATATTTCAATTCGCCTTCTGGATCGATGATGAACAGACCGCGAAGCGCGATACCTTCTTCTTCGATTAGAACGCCGTAGTCACGTGCTACGGATTTCGTGATGTCAGCAGCAAGCGGGAACTCCAATTTGCCAAGACCGTTGTCGTTGATTGGTGTGTTGATCCAAGCTTTGTGCGTGTGGATGCTGTCGATAGAAACGCCAAGAATTTCAGTGTCCAATTCTTTGAATTGAGCAGCCGCATGACTAAGCGCTGTGATTTCTGTCGGACAAACGAATGTGAAGTCCAATGGGTAGAAGAACAATACTAACCATTTGCCTTTGTAATCTGACAAAGATACTTTGCCAAACTCTTTACCGTCACCTGTAGCTGTCTCCATTGTAAAATCTGGAGCTTGTTTACCAACTAAACGCTCTGCCATGTGTATGATTCCTCCTAATATCTATCTTATTCGTATAAAATGGTATCATTCGAGTAGATGAAAGTCAATAATTAGACAGCATACTACATAATAATTACTTTAAAATATGGAGGCTCCTTGAACATGCCATCTTCCGCTCACTTTTCCGCACTTTTGGACGTTCTCCTCCCCTTAACCTAGTGGCAGAAAAACCGTCATGCAACGCCGATGCGGGCTCTCTATGTTGTACTTTGTACAACATTAATGCCCTATTTAGGGCACGGCGCTCCTCTATATTGTACTTCGTACAACCATTTTGGCTTGAAACCGTTCTCCTTTGGTCTATTACGTTCAAATGATTGCACTTTGTACAATGAAGGAAGGCATTATATGGATTAGACCGCTTCTATGTTGCGCAAAATGCAATATAGACTACGGTGTTAAAAAACCTCTAGGTGAAAACGCGCCCTCCATCCGATTGCCCCTTCCTTGTAATTGGACTTGGATTGATTCTGGTTCTAGTTGTGGTATTGGCACTGTGTACTGTTTCTGGTATTGGTATTGGTTCTGGTTCTGGTTCTGGTTCTGGCTCTGGTTTTGGTTCTGGTTCTGGTTCTGGTTCTGGCACTGTGTACTGTTTCTGGTATTGGTATTGGTTCTGGTTCTGGTTCTGGTTCTGGTTCTGGTTCTGGTTCTGGCACGGGCACTGTTCTGCTTCTGCTTCTGCTTCTGCTTCTGCTTCTGCTTCTGCTTCTGCTTCTGCTTCTGCTTCTGCTTCTGCCTCTGCTTCTGGCACTGGCACTCGCACTCGCACTCGCACTAGAACTGGCCCTGGTTCCGGCCCTACTCCGACACTCTCACTGCTTCTCGCACTTCCTCCAGTCCTGGCACTGGTCCTGCCCTAAACAAACCCACCCCAGCGCCACAAAAAAAAAGCTCACCCACATAAGCATAGAATGCTTATGCGGGCAAGCTCTTATTATTATTTGCGCATAGCGTCAACAATCAGTTGGCCCATAGCCAGCGTTCCGATTGCTTTGCTCTTATCGACGGCGATGTCGCCTGTGCGGTGACCCGCATCAAGCACTTCTTTCACGGCGCGTTCGATGGAATCCGCTGCATCGTGGTAACCGAACGTCAGGCGGAACATCAAAGCAACGGAAAGGATCGTTGCGATTGGGTTAGAAATTCCTTGGCCTGCGATATCAGGCGCGGAACCGTGTACCGGCTCATACAAGCCGAAGCTGCCTTCGCCAAGGGAAGCGGATGCCAGCATCCCGATGGAGCCCGTCAGCATCGCAGCTTCGTCACTCAGGATGTCGCCGAACATGTTCTCTGTCACGATGACGTCGAAGGAGGACGGACGGCGAAGCAGCTGCATCGCACAGTTGTCTACAAGTACGTGCTCAAGCTCAACATCCGGATAATCCACAGCAATGCGGTTCACCGTTTCGCGCCATAGGCGGGATGTTTCCAGAACGTTTGCTTTATCGACGGAAGCAAGCTTTTTGCGGCGCGTGCGTGCAATATCAAACGCTTGACGAGCAATACGCTCGATTTCCGAAACATTGTATGCGCAAGTATCTACCGCTTCTTGACCGTTCGCAGTTTCACGACGGAATTTCTCACCGAAGTAGATACCGCCCGTCAATTCACGAACAACGATCAGATCCGTACCTTCAAGAACTTCCGGTTTCAATGTGGAAGCCTCTTTCAAGCAGTCGAAGATGAACGCCGGACGAATGTTGGAGAACAAGCCAAGCGCTTTGCGAATCCCGAGAAGACCAGTCTCCGGACGAGTCTCTTTCGGGTTGTTGTCCCATTTAGGTCCGCCTACTGCCCCTAGAAGAACAGCATCTGCGGATTGACAAACCTTCAATGTTTCTTCCGGAAGCGGTGTGCCTGTCTCATCAATGGCAATTCCGCCGAACAAGGCATGCTCGGTTTCAAATTGATAACCGAATAGCTCCTCGGTGCGTTTCAATACTTTTTCCGCTTCTGCAACGACTTCTGGACCAATGCCGTCTCCAGCGATTACAGCAATTTTTTTCACATCTGCCATGACTGTCATTCACTCCTTAGAATAGTAAAGCTGCTAGGTAAGCATCTCTATCGACTATATGATGCTCTCATTGTAACACAAGATAATCCTTTTCATTAGATATAAAAGCTATTGCTTTAATAGGTTTCTCCTATAACAAAAAAAGACCCATTGAACGAGCTGCTCGGCCGGAAGAGCCGCCGCCTTTTAATTGGCTGGATCGAGTACCCAACCTCCGAGTTTTTTGGTAAGGCGGAGCCTTACTCGCCGAGCCCAATCAACAGCAATCCTGTCAGCACACCCAGCGCTCCTCCAATTTTCGACTCGCTTATTTTCAACTCTGTCAACCGTGCTGCTTGCCTGATATGCCGGCGGCCGCGCACAGACCTTTTACTTAAATCATATCGCTTGTAGGAACTACAGGCCGCTATTTGAGCTAAATGGGCGGCTTTCAGACGCTAAGCGGAACTACAGGGCTTTATTTGCCCATCAAAGCGTAAATGGCACCCAACATTGATATAATAAAGGATCATAGTTCCCCTTTGCCGGAGGAAATGTGCGATACATGGAAAATAACGGATCATAGTTCCTTCTCGTTCCATCCTCACATAGAAAAAAGAAAAGAGCTGTCCACTAGGTCATTCTTAACCCGGCAAGACAGCCCTATTCTTTTAAACGCTTTGCAAGTAAGATTCCATGGCTTTCGCCAGCTTTTGCATGCCGAGAATTGTGTTCTCGCGATCTGTATGCGTGTAGTTCAGGCGCATGGTGTTGTACTGCGGATTCTCCGCATAGAAGGTGGAGCCGGGAACAAAAGCCACGCCTTCTTTTACCGCAATTTTCAGCAGATCTTCTGCGCGAATATGCGGCGGAAGCTCCACCCAAATGAACATGCCGCCCTTCGGATCTTCCCACTTCAGACCTGGCCAGTTCAATTCCTTCAAAAGGCCTGACATGAATTTCATCCGATCCAAATACTGCTCACGGATTAAAGAAATATGTGCATCGAGATCGAAGTGCTCTAGCAGATGATACAGCGTTTGCTGATCAATCGTACTGGAGTGCAGATCTGCGGATTGTTTAAAACGGGCGATTTGACGAATCAGGTTTTCGTCTCCCATCACCCAGCCCGTCCGGAAAGCAGGCGCTACCGTTTTGGAGAAGGTGCTCGTGTACACCACATTCCCGCCTTCGGCTTTACCGCCTAGCGAGAAGATGGATGGGTAGGTTTCATTTTCATCAAATTGAATTTCCCCGTACGGGTCATCCTCAAGAATAAGCACATCCGCCTCGCGGCAAATATTCAGCAAGCCTTGACGGCGTTCCAAGCTCCATGCCCGGCCTGCCGGATTCGAGAACGTAGGAATGACATAAACCAGCTTCGGATTGTGCTGCGCCACTTTGGCGGCCAGATCTTCGAGAATCATGCCGTCGTTGTCGCTGTCGACCGAATAAATTTTCGCGCCTTTGGCTTGAAATACTTGAATCGCCGCCAAATACGTCGGTCTTTCGACCAGGATGACATCGCCTTCATCAATGTATACGCGCGTCAACAAATCGATCGCTTGCTGGGAACCTGTCGTCAGCAGCATCTCGTCCGGTGTGACGATCATATTTTTGGCAGCCATGCGTTTGCATAACGACTCGCGCAGCGGCTTGTACCCTTCGGTCAATCCATACTGCAGCGCTGACTTCCCGCCGCCGACAACTCGTTTAAACGCCTCACTCACCGCGTCCAATGGGAAAAACTCTTCAGCAGGCAATCCGCCGGCAAAAGAAATGATCGAGGAGCCTTGTGTCAGCTTAAGAATTTCTCTTACTGCCGAGGATGAGAAGCCTTCTAGCGATTTAGAAAATCGATATTTCATATATGGACGCATCCTTTCGCATTTGCAGAAAGCACCCCTCCTCTAGTTTGGAGGTGAGGTGCTTATCCGGTAGTCCCTTGGACCCTGAGTAATTATATCAAAGTAACATTGCTTCTGTTGCTTGTTGGGGTTTTGCGTTTCTCAATGAGTCTGTTCACAGCGTCCAAGTAAGCCTTGGCGCTTGCTTCCAGAATATCTGTCGAGATGCCTCGTCCTTGAACGGACACATCGTTCTGTTTCAGAACGACATGCACTTCGCCGAGCGCATCTTTTCCGTGAGAAACGGACTTAATGGAATAGTCATCCAGCTCGACGTCTTCCTTCGTCGCTTTATCGATCGCGTTGTAAATGGCATCGACAGAACCGTTGCCCACAGCGCTTTCCGCCACTTCGCTGCCGTCTTGGAAGCGAACATGCACGGTTGCTGTCGGCGTCATCTGGTTGCCGTAAGCCACTTGAAGCGTGCCCAGAGCGAAAACTTCCGGCGTTTCGATCAGTTTCTCTTCGATCAGCGCGCGAATATCTTCGTCTTCCACCTGCTTCTTGCGGTCAGCCAAATCTTTGAACTTGCCGAACGCTGCGTTCACTTGCTCCTCTGCCAAATCGTAGCCGAGGTCGATCAATTTCTCGCGGAACGCATGGCGGCCGGAGTGTTTGCCCATCACGAGCTTGCTTTCCTTGACCCCAATGGTTTCCGGGGAAATAATCTCGTAGGTCGTTTTCTCTTTGAGCATCCCATCCTGATGGATGCCCGACTCATGTGCGAACGCGTTAGCGCCGACGATCGCTTTATTGCCTGGCACCACCATGCCGGTCAGCTTGCTGACCAAACGGCTGGTGCGGTAGATCTCGTTCAATACAAGCGATGTTTTCGCTTGGTAGAAGTCCTGGCGTGTTTCCAGCGCCAGCACGACTTCCTCGATCGAGGTGTTCCCTGCTCGCTCGCCAATGCCGTTGATGGTGCCTTCGATTTGGTCGGCACCATTCAATACCGCCGCTAGCGCGTTGGCTGTCGCCATGCCAAGGTCGTCATGGCAGTGTGCGCTCAGCTGGATTTTCTCAATGCCTGGGACAGTGTCCTTCAGCATTTTGAAAATATTCCCGTAGTCGTACGGCGTCATATAACCGACTGTATCTGGAATATTCACAACCGAAGCCCCGGCACGGATAGCCATTGCCGTCACTTCCGCGATGAAATCGAGCTCCGTGCGGCCGGCATCCTCGAGTGAAAACTCGATTTTGCTGAAATACTTCTTCGCATATTTAATCGCGGCTTCCGCGGTCTCCAGCACTTGGTGCTTCTCCATCTTCAGCTTATGCTTCCGATGGATCGGGGACGTTGCCAAAAATAAATGAATACATGGGTCCTGAGCGCCCTGCAGCGCTTCGCGAACGGCCTCGATGTCCGTCTCTTTCGAGCGGGACAGGCCGATCACTGAGGCGTTCTTAACGGCTCTCGCTACGGCATTAACGCCTGCCAAGTCACCAGGTGATGCAGCCGGGAAGCCGGCCTCCATCCGATCGACACCCAGCTTCTCAAGTTGAAGCGCGATTTCGACCTTCTCCTGTGTGTTCAGGTTCACGCCTGGCGATTGTTCTCCGTCTCTGAGCGTTGTATCAAAGATGTAGATTTTGCGCACCATGGTCACCTCCTAAAAGATTTCTAGCAAATGGATTAAAACCTACTTCAAACTGCCGACCGTTCCGTTCTTCAGCATTTGTCTCCGATCGTTTCTTGAAAACTTGTCCCCTCATCTAAATTAAACAAAAGGTTGGGACATGTTTTCAAATACGAACGCTTCGCTTCTCCGACAAACACTGAGCCCTCCACTGAGCAATTCCAAGAAGGTTTTAAAAATTTACAGATAAATTTTTACTCGTCTAAATAGTATTCACAGGGAGTGACTGGGAAATTCTCCTCATTCACTCCCTGTGGGATGTATAACTATATGATTCAATAAAGCGTTACATTACTTTTTGATCCAGTGCATCATTTCACGCAATTCGGCACCAACAACCTCGATCGGGTGTTGAGCTTCGTTGCGGCGAGTCGCGTTCATGAACGCGAAGTTGGATTGGTTTTCCAAGATGAAGTCGCGAGCGAATTTACCTTGTTGGATATCTGTAAGAACAGCTTTCATTTCTTTTTTCGTTTCAGCTGTAATGATGCGAGGTCCTGTTACATAGTCACCATACTCCGCTGTGTTGGAGATGGAGCTGCGCATGGAGGAGATTCCGCCTTCATACATCATGTCAACGATCAATTTCAGTTCGTGCAAGCACTCGAAATAAGCCATTTCAGGTGCATAACCAGCTTCAACCAAAGTTTCGAAACCTGCTTTAACAAGTTCAGACGCACCACCGCAAAGAACGGCTTGCTCACCGAACAAATCAGTTTCTGTCTCTTCGCGGAAGGAAGTTTCGATAACCCCTGCACGCGTACAGCCGATACCTTTTGCATAAGCAAGTCCGATTGCTTTCGCGTTGCCAGTAGCGTCTTTCTCGATCGCGATCAAGCCAGGAACGCCGAAGCCTTCAACATAAGTACGACGTACCATGTGACCTGGGGATTTAGGAGCAACCAAGAATACATCCGTACCTTCAGGAGCTACGATTTGACCGAAATGAATGTTGAAACCGTGGGAGAACATCAAGGCTGCGCCTTTTTTCATGTTCGGTTGAATGGACTCACGGTATACGCGAGCTTGTGTTTCATCCGGCATCAAGATTTGAATCACGTCAGCGCGTGCTGCTGCTTCTTCAACGGATACCACTTCGAAACCGTCATTTTTAGCTGCGTTCCAAGAACGGCCTTCACGAAGACCGATGATTACGTTCAATCCGCTGTCACGCAAGTTTTGTGCTTGTGCGTGCCCTTGGGAACCATACCCAACCACTGCGATTGTTTTACCTTTAAGTACCGCTAAGTCTGCATCTTTTTCATAGTAAGTAGTAACTGCCATTTCGTATAAATCCTCCTTTGATATGATGAATCCGTATTGTCTACCCCTTGAGTGGGTGTTTCAACGGTTACCCCTGCTGCTTGGTCGGACAGTTGACCAGGTCAACGACCAGCCTTTTAAAGCGCTAAAGAGTCCACCGCTCAAAGCCCCACTCAAGGAGGCTTGCCTACTTTTTCACATTGCTGTATTTGATGATTTATCTAACTGAGCCCCGAATCATGGCCGTTGCTCCCGTACGGGAAAGTTCACGAATGCCATAAGGACGAAGCAATTCTACCATTGCATCTATTTTATCTGAATCTCCCACAACTTGCACGATAATTGACGCTGGGCCAATATCGACAACCGCTGCACGGAATGTTTCAACAATTCCGAGAATTTCAGGACGCATGATAGGTTCTGCATTTACTTTAATGAGTGCAAGCTCTCTGGCTACCATCGGGTTTGAGCTGAGGTCGACCACTTTGATAACGTCGATCAACTTGTACAGCTGCTTGGAGATTTGCTCCAGCGTGCTGTCATCCCCCGTTGTTACGATAACCATCCGGGAAAGTCCGAGTTCTTCGGACTCCCCTACCGTAATACTTTCAATATTGAAGCCTCGGCGTCCGAACAAACCGGAAACGCGCTGCAGAACACCGGGCTGATTGTTTACGAGTACGGAAACTGTATGTTTAGTTGTCGTCATTCCGAATCCCCCATTAACATATCGCTAATTGTATCGCCCGCTTTAACCATTGGGAACACGTTCTCTCCTTTTGGTACGACGAAATCAATCAAGACCGGTCCAGGTGTATCAAGTGCTTCCTGCCATACTTTTCTTGCTTCTTCCTTCGTCGTTGCGCGCAAGCCCTTAACGCCGTATGCTTCCGCAAGTTTCACGAAATCCGGGCTGCCGGCCAGATCGATATGGCTGTAGCGGTTATCATAAATGATTTCTTGCCATTGGCGAACCATACCGAGTACTTGGTTATTCAAAATAACAATTTTCACCGGGATGTTGTTAATTGCACAGATAGCAAGCTCTTGCGCACACATTTGAACGCCGCCGTCACCGTTGATGGAAACAACCAGTTTATCCGGGTTGCCCATTTGTGCGCCGATCGCGGAAGGGAAGCCAAAGCCCATCGTACCGAGTCCGCCGGAAGTTACCAGAGAGCGCGGGTTTTTGAACTTGTAGAACTGAGCAGCCCACATTTGATGTTGACCGACGTCCGTTGTTACGATCGCTTCGCCTTTCGTCGTCTCGCTAATCATTTCAACAACGAATTGCGGTTTCAGTTCTGTTTCCGTGTCGCCGTATTTCAGCGGGAACTTCTCTTTGTTCGCTTGAACTTCAGCAATCCATGCTGCGCTCTTCGCAGGCTTAGCTTTTTGATTGGCCAAAGCCAGAACAGCTTTCACATCGCCGACGCACGGGATATCGGTTTTCACGTTTTTGCCGATTTCCGCAGGATCCACATCGATATGAGCGATTGTTTTCACCCTAGGAGCAAAACCGTTCAAGTTCATCGTCACACGGTCATCGAATCTCGAACCGATGGAAATCAGGAGGTCCGCATTCTGAATGGCAGTGTTCGCTGTATATGTTCCGTGCATCCCCGGCATGCCGAGCCATAGCTCGTGTGCGCTTGGGAAGCCGCTGAGTCCGAGCAACGTCGTTGCCACCGGAATTTGCGTAGCATTCACGAACTCGATCAATTCTTGGGATGCGTCTGCGTAAACAACGCCGCCTCCTGCAATGATCACCGGACGCTCTGCTTCTTCGATCGCTTTCAGCAGCTTGTCGACTTGCAGCTTGTTCGGCTGCACCGTTGGATTGTAGCCGCGGATGTTTACATCCGATACCGGTTTAAATATCGTTTTATGAGCGGAGACATCCTTTGGTATGTCAATGAGAACCGGACCTTTACGACCTGAGTTCGCAATATGGAACGCTTCATGAATGATGCGCGGCAGATCGTTTACGTCTCGAACCAAGTAGCTGTGTTTCGTAATGGGCATTGTAATCCCCGTAATATCTGCTTCTTGGAAAGCGTCCGTACCGATAAAGTTTGTTGCAACATTCCCTGTTATAACGACGAGCGGAACGGAATCCATATATGCGGTAGCTATCCCAGTGACGAGGTTCGTAGCCCCCGGCCCTGATGTAGCGATACATACGCCAACCTTGCCTGTGGAACGTGCATATCCATCGGCTGCGTGAATGGCTCCTTGCTCATGTCTTGTTAACAGGTGATTAAAATCGGAAAAGCCATGCATCGCATCGTAGATGTACAAAACAGCGCCGCCCGGATATCCAAAGACGCAGTCCACACCCTCCAGCAATAGGCTTCTTAGCAGAATTTCGGAGCCTGTGATCAGGTCCGGTTTCATCAGCTTGTCAATCAGTTCTTCTTTTGACCTCTTTGGTTCAGTTTGAACATTCATTGTGATCCTCCTCTCAAAAAGTAAGTTCATGTCATGCCTCGAGCTTTCTTAGACAATAAGAAAAACCCCTGTTCATCCCGCACACGCACATAGCGTGCTAAACGGGACGAAAGGGGTTTAAGCTTCCGTGGTACCACCCAAATTTGCTACGCGCCTCACAGCACATAGCCTTAGCAGGTATGTTCGAAAAGAACAATACCCTCAGCACGATAACGTGTGCTTTTCCGATTCTCCCTACGCTTGCAGCCAATGCCGTAAGTTTCAGGAAAACAGCTCCGAGGTGACTTCGTACGTAAGGGATTAAGGCGATGGTTTCAGCAAGCCCAACGCTCTCTGCGCATAAGTGCCCTTATGACTTCTTCCTCTTCATAGCCGATTCATTCGTGTAGATCATCAGATAAGATGATTTAGAGATTATTATATGCATCCCCGAAGCATTAGTCAATAGCAGAAAAAATAAAAGAAGCGGAATTGAGGGAATATATCATCAATTCAGGAAATAAAGGCTTCTGCCAGTAGGCTTAGGACATGCTCATCTTGAGCTCGCCTCGATTCAAAGGCCGCATAACCAATGGGTACGCTGCGCTCACCCCAATCCAAAATAAAAAAGCTTGCCCCCTTACGGGGACAAGCTTTCAGAACGCTAAGCGAAGCTTACGCGTTTACTTTTGCTTTTGCAGCTGTTGCCAAATCGTTGAACGCTTTAGCATCGTTTACAGCCAAATCAGCCAAGATTTTGCGGTTGATGTCGATACCAGCCAATTTCAGGCCGTGCATCAATTTGCTGTAGCTCAAGCCGTTTTGACGAGCGCCTGCATTGATACGAGTGATCCACAGTCTGCGGAAATTACGTTTCGTTTGGCGACGGTCACGGTAAGCATACACTAAAGATTTCATTACTTGCTCTTTAGCTGTTTTAAATAAACGGTGTTTAGAACCGAAATAACCTTTTGCTAGTTTCAAAATTTTCTTACGACGGTGAGCGCGAATAAATCCGCCCTTGACTCTTGCCATTGTGAACTACCTCCTGGGATATATAAATGATGTTCGAATGCTAAAAATTAACCTTTGATAAGTGTCAGTTGTTGTTGCAAACGACGTACATCGCCAGGAGCCATAACTGGGTTCGTGGACAAAACGCGTTTTGTACGTGAAGATTTACCGGAAAGCAAGTGGTTCTTACCTTGCTTGTATCTCATCACTTTGCCTGTGCCAGTAATTTTGAAACGGCCTTTCAGGCTGCTGTGTGTTTTCATTTTCGGCATGGTGTAGTTCCTCCTAATTTAGTATATCGCCTACGTTGTCGCCTTCGGCGTTAAGATCATGATCATGCTTCTTCCCTCAAGCTTAGGAGCGCGCTCCTGTGAGGAAATGTCTGCTGTTTCAGTAGCCAGACGTTCAAGCACTCTGCGACCAATCTCCGAGTGCGCTATTTCACGCCCGCGGAATCTGACGCTGGCTTTTACTTTATCGCCATCGCCAAGAAATTTAACCGCGTTGCGAAGCTTCGTTTGGAAGTCATGTTCATCGATCGTCGCGCTTAAGCGAATCTCTTTGATATCCACGATCTTCTGATTCTTACGAGCTTCTTTCTCTTTCTTCTGTGTTTCATAACGGAATTTACCGTAATCCATGATGCGGCATACAGGCGGCTTCGCCGTCGGTGCCACGTTCACTAAATCCAAGTTCGCGTCGAGTGCGATTTGAAGAGCTTCGCGAATCGGCGTAATGCCGAGTTGTTCTCCGTCCGCCCCGATCAGGCGTACTTCCTTCACACGAATCTCATCATTAATCATATGGTCTTTGCTAATAGTGTTCCACCTCCAAAAAGTATGTACCTCTCTATCCAATATAAAAAAGATGTGGGCACTGGTAACGGCCCACATCTTCATCAATAACAGGTTTAAGCAACCTATTGAGCATTCTTGATGATTCATTCAAACCAGCCAACGGGTTGTCGGTCAGGTGAGAAGCGGGCGCTTCTGCTTTTACTTGAAGTATAATATCATCTCGGCGATGAAAAGTCAACTCACTTGTTTGCTTTTCATTTCATCCAGGCGAATGACACGCGTATGCTCCGTGTGGCTCCATTGTTTGTTGTTCTGCGTGAAGAACGCATAGAACGTAATCGGCCACCAAGACAGCATAAACACGGGATATAAAATTAAATATTTATATACTTTGCGGGGCGCCTTCTCAATTAGCATCGAGAGCGGCAGCAGCACATAGATCGCGATGCTCACGGAGTTGAAGAAAATCGGGTTGATGTCAGCCAGCATTGGCGTACCCGCCCACCCCGGCGTTACGGATTTGATCCATAGCAGCACGGAGATAATCGCTCCGAAGAAAAAGTTATATACGTTGGCAGAGTAAACAGCCGCGTCGATCTTCGTCCAGCTGCCTTCTTTGATTCCTTGCCACAACAGTGGAAAGAAGTAACGCTTAGCTACGTCAAAGTGTCCTTGCATCCAGCGCAAACGCTGTTTGGCGGAAGCTTTGAACGTAAGCGGCTTCTCGTCGTAAACAATAGCTTCGTAATTGTATGTCGGTCTGATTCCCATCTTGATGCAGCGCATCGAGAACTCCAAATCCTCTACAAGACTCGTAGCTCCCCAACCGATCTGCTTCAGGAGCTTGGACTCAAAACACATGCCCGTACCACCCAAATAGTTGGCAAGGCCCAAGTTCGTGCGGGGCATCTGCCAGAAGCGGTTTGCAAAGTAGTACGAAATCGCGTAAGAACCGGTAACCCAGGAATCGTTCGGATTCTTGCTGTCCAGGTAAGCTTGAATCACTCTGGAGCCGGTGCAAAGATCATTGTTCATGTGAAGCAGGTAGTCCGGGCTGGCGAGATTGTCGGCATCGAACATAACAACCGCGTCGTACTGACGTTCACGCTTCCAAAGCTCTTTCAGCATCCATTCGATCGCATAACCCTTGCCTCTCAGGTTCGGGTTGTGCCTTTCCATAGCGTAAACACCGTGACTGCGGGTAATCTCCGCCGTATTGTCCGTACAGTTGTCACAAATCACGAAGATGTCATAAAGCTCTTTGGGGTAATCCAAAGCCTTCAGATTTTCAATCAGTGCGCCAACGACCTGCTCCTCGTTATGTGCTGCGACCAGAACAGCAAACGATTTTTGCGGCGCAAACTTCTGTTTGTTTCTAGGACGGTACCATCCAAAGAACGTTAAAAATAACTGATACGCACCGACAAGCGCCAAGCCAATCTGAAACGTAAGCACAATCTTGTCAAGCATGAAGCAAAGTCCCCCTTTTTGTTTATGCACACAAGCTATCTTTTTATATGCGTAGTGCGCAATTATGTACAGGTGAATTAACCGTTCTTGATTTTCCTCTCTTTCCCCCTATTTGTCAAAGTCTGCTTAGAACGAAAAATAGCCGGTTCTCTGAGATTTAAGGGGAACGTGCACACACTTTGCAGCAAGTGCTTGAAATCAGATCGTTAATGTCCTGTTTTCAACGTTTTTCATTTTATTGTGTACAAAAAGTTCACCATTTAGACCAACAGCAACCCCTCGTGTGATTCGGGTTTTATTATAATTCACCCGGGCTTACCCTGACAACTTTTGCCGATCCTGCCGTAAAACGGCTGATGCCGATGAAATTCAAGATGAAATTCAAGGGATCCTTCATAACATTCGTTCTGCTTTCAGGCAAAGAGTCCGTCATAAGCCAATCTCATTCTTAAGGACTGCAACTGCCCGACATAAAGCATAACGGACTCATGGATCCAGATGCCATATGACCTAAGTACTGACTTTCGTTCGGGCAGTTTCAACCAGAAACGTCTTGCATCGACAGCTTATTCAAAAAATCCCAAATTGAAAGGGCTTGCATTATGGATGCTATAGGCATTAAGGAATGGGATAACACTGCGGCATTTAGGATACAATGTAAAAGGAATACTATTCCATTGTTTCCATGATTTTATCCATCGCGAAGCAACCTGAAAAATGTAAACATCACTTTCTTAACATTTATTACTGCGTTAATCTCTTTTTAATAAATGTTCATTATAATTTGAAATAGCTGGTATCTTAAACCCGAAGGAGGCTACTGCTCATGAGCAAAGTCGTGAACTGGCTTCAGCATCATGAAACTCGCATGTTTCACTTTGTGAATCAACGTATTCAGCACTTCTTCCTGGATCATTTCTTTTCTACAATCACGCATCTGGGAGGAGCTACGGCTACGATTGTCATTTCTCTCTGCTGCGCTTTATTTGGGCAAGGACATCTGAAAACCGCAGGCATTCAAGCTCTCATCGCCCTAACAATCAGTCATATACCGGTTGCCGTAATCAAAAAGAAATATCCGCGGCTGCGGCCTTATCTGGTGCATCCCCAAGCGATAACTTACAAAAATCCATTAACGGATCATTCCTTCCCGTCCGGACATACTACCGCCATCTTTTCCATCATCATTCCAATTATGACAGCCATACCTGTTCTTGGCGTTATCCTTCTGCCGCTTGCTCTCATCGTCGGCGTATCGCGTATCTATCTAGGGCTGCACTATCCATCCGATTGTCTAGTCGGGTGTCTGATCGGTACGGCGACAGCTTTAACAACCATAGCTCTATGGGGGTAAAATGAATGAATGCTGTGCAGGGTAAAAAACGGGTGCTCATCCTCTCGGAAGGCTTCGGGGCCGGTCATACGCAAGCAGCCTATGCGCTCGCTGTCAGCTTAGAGAAGCGGTGTGCGAATATTGAAACGCGTGTATTGGAGCTGGGGGCTTTCCTGCATCCGACAATAGCGCCATGGATTTTCCATGCCTACAAAAAGACACTGACCGCAAGCCCCAAACTCTACGGCCGGTTATACCGCTCCCAATACAAGAAATCGTTAAACCGGTTGACGCAATTGGCGCTGCACCGCATTTTTTACGCGCAGACTGCAGAGATTATCCGGAATTGGGCGCCGCAGGCTATCGTCTGCACCCATCCTTTTCCGAGCGTCGTCGTTTCCCGATTGAAAAGGGCCGGCCTTGACATCCCGCTGTGCACCGTCATAACGGATTATGACGTACACGGGACTTGGGTCAGCAGTGAAGTGAACAAATATATGGTCTCGACAGAAGACGTCAAAAATAAACTGCTTGGCCGGGGCATCCCCGCCGCTCAAGTGGAAATCACAGGAATCCCCGTTCATCCGAGTTTCCGGGAGGCGCACGATAAAGCAAAGATCCGGCAGCAGTTCCAATTGGCTGCGATGCCTACGGTTCTCGTCATGGGAGGCGGCTGGGGCTTAATCGGCGGCGATTCCCTCAGTGAGCATCTCGTCACGTGGAGAGACCGTGTGCAGTTCATATTTTGCCTCGGAAATAACGCTAAAACGTTAGCCAAGCTCACCGCTGATGCCCGTTATCAGCATCCGAACATCCGGCTGCTCGGATTTACGCCGGACATCGACAAATTAATGGAAGTTTCGGATTTGCTCGTTACGAAGCCGGGTGGGATGACCTGTTCAGAAGGACTTGCCAAATCCATTCCGATGCTGTTCTATGATCCGATTCCGGGCCAGGAAGAAGAGAACGTGCTTTATTTTACCGAGCAAGGCTTCGGTGAGCCGATCCGGTCGGCAGATACCATTGCCAACTGGTTGACGATGCTCGTCAGCCGCTATACGGATGTGCAGGCCAGACGTGTTTGGAACTACCGCCAAAGAATGAATATGCCTTCGGCTGATTGTTCGGAGGTTATTCTCCAAGTGCTCGGCTAACCATAGCTTTACGCAAAAAAGGCCCCCGTTCTGCTGAAATAGAGCAGAAGGAGAGCCTTTGTATGCGTTATTCCGCTTTCGGTTTGCTTAATTGGTCTAGATGCGAAGCAAGCGCGTCCTGACCGATCACAACTTCACAGCGGTGAATGTTCATGCCTTGTGTAGCGAACTTGGTTTCATATTCCGTCATAACATGGTCCGGGTGAAACCCGTCCGCATGAAGATTTAAGGAAATATTCCGCATTCTGAGTCCCATATCGGCAAAAGAATTGAGCGAGAATTCGAAGAGCGATTGCGAATCGGTTTTCAAATGAATTTCGCCGTTTGCATTCAAAATCTGCTGATATTTGGTCACAAAGCCCGGGTGCGTCAATCGTCTGCGAGCATGCTTTTTCTTCGGCCATGGATCGCTGAAGTTCAAATAAACCCGCTCCAGTTCTCCTTCGGCAAAAGCTTCTTCAATGTGTTCAATATTGAACAGCATCAGCTTCAAGTTCGGAATGCCCGGCGCAGACTCCGTCTCTTCCTCGGACTTGATCTCATGAGCGATCTTCGCCTTCTCACTTGCTTTGCGGATAAGCTCGTCGTACATATCGACGCCAATGAAATTAACATCCGGATACTTCTTGCTCATTTCACTGATGAAACGCCCTTTCCCCATCCCAAGCTCAGCATGAATAGGGTTGTTGTTGCCAAATAACTCGGCCCATTTGCCTCTATAATCTTTAGCATTGAGAACAACGAGTTCCTTCTGACGTTCTATATCTTCTCTAATTCCTTTTCTTCCCCGTAACCGCATCTACAATTTGCCTCCTACACGTACAAGCTATCGAATACAAATCATAGACCATTCCAGGGAAAAAATCAAAGGGAATTACACTTCCAGTTTATGATATTCAATGGTTGAGGACGTAGCGGGGAATAGCTTGCGCTCTAAAGAACGAAGCACTTTTTGCCGGGCTTCCTTCGATATATTCGGATCGGCCACATACTTCACGCCACTGCATAGAACGAAAGCTTCCTTAACTGTCAGTTCAACGGACAAGGTTTCTGTTGATAAAGATGACAAGGTTGATACCGTCATGATTTGGTTCACCTGCTTTCCTTTTCAGCTTTTAATCCTAGTTTTGGTTAGGACTAAACTCTTTATGCTTGGCAGATCGTGGCTAATAAAAAACAAGACTGTCCCCAGTCATTTCAATGACTTTTGGGACAGCCTTTTGTACAGTTATGTGGTCATAATAAGGGAGAAAATTCCCTCTAATTTGGCTGCAGAAGCTTGTCAGATCCATTTAGCCGGAGAAACTCCATCTATTTGCGCAGATTTCGTGAGAACCTATTAAATCCGGTCAAATTAACGGGAGGTTTTCCTTCTACTTCCCTGAGAGGTCATCTTTTGAGCAATTTAGAAGGAGATTTCCCTGTTAAATTAGTGCCCCACACAATCGTTCTTACTTATAGCTCTCATCTCTTCGTTTATTGCTTCCCCGTAGACCAGCCAGCCCCAGCAGTCCTACCAGACCAAGCCATCCCCAATTCGTACCCGTGTTAGTAGGTGTAGTCGCATAAGTACGATAAGAGGTCGTATCATAATTGCCGCGGTTCGTTGCCGTTGTTCCTGTCGTACTCATTCGGTCCATGAGATTGTTGCCATAACCGTTAATTTGGCCCATAACTCCTGTACCGGTCGTACTTTTTCCCGTATACGTGTTTGTGGTTGTTCCGCTCGGTCTGTACGTTCCATCGTATTTGCCCGGATACGTAGTAGTTGTCGGAGCAAGTGGAGTTGCAAGCGGGGTCGCGTTATACGTATTCGTATTGGTCATCGTCCCCGTTCCGTTCAATAAACCCGTTCCCGCGCTAGTCCCCGTCGTAGCATCATAATTGCTGCCCGTATAGCCCGATGTTGTCGTAGTTCCCGTCCCCATAGTTCCAGTAGTTCCACTAGTTCCCGTAGTTCCCATAGTACCCATAGTTCCCGAAGTTCCCGTGTGCGTGTTCATTGTCGGTGTACTCATGTTTGCGTGCGCCCCAACTGCCCCAAAGCTCAATGCTGCCGTCAAAGCTACCGTTAATGACACTGTACGAAACTTTTTCACTTGTTCATTTCCCCTCTCGGCATATGATCGTCATGCAAAGTTATCATGCTCCGATAAGCCCTATTTTAACGGGGAAGTTGGTGGAAAGGCAGGGGTCGCTTTCATGTTTAATTTTCGCTACAATAGGGTGGAAGGAAAGGAGTACGAACCTGATGTCTACATTGATACAAGAATCACCCCAACTATGGGGGGATAAACGTTTCCATACATGGAATTATGAAATGCGCGAAGCTTTCGGCGGCAAAGTATTCAAAGTGATGCTCGATGCAGGCTTTACTTGTCCGAACCGCGACGGCAATATTGCGACCGGCGGTTGTACATTTTGCAGTGCGAGAGGCTCTGGGGATTTTGCCGGAAGCCGCCGCGACGACCTCGTTACCCAATTCAACAAAATCAGAGATCTCCAGCATCTGAAATGGCCCGAGGCTAAATATATCGGCTATTTCCAAGCCTATACGAATACGTATGCGCCTGTGGAGCAGCTGCGCGAATATTATGAGGTCATTTTACAGCAGCCGGGCGTTGTCGGCTTATCCATTGCCACCCGACCGGACTGCCTGCCCGATGATGTTATCGAATATTTGGCGGAGTTGAATGAACGAACCTACTTATGGGTTGAAATGGGCCTTCAGACCGTTCACGAATCTACGTCTCAGCTCATTAACCGCGCCCATGACACCCAGTGCTACCTCGATGCCGTCGCTAAGCTCCGTAAGCATAATATTCGCACGTGCGCGCACATTATTTACGGATTGCCGGGAGAAACGCACGAAATGATGCTGGATACCGGCAGAGCCGTCGCGCAGATGGATGTACAGGGGATCAAAATTCATTTGCTTCATTTAATGCGTAAAACACCGATGGTGAAACAATATGAAGCCGGCTTGCTGCAATTTCTTGAAAAAGATGAATATGTGAAACTCATCGTCGATACGCTTGAGTTTTTACCGCCGGAAATGATTGTTCACCGGCTAACAGGGGATGCTCCGCGGGATCTGCTGATCGGACCGATGTGGAGCCTCAAAAAATGGGAAGTGCTGAACAGCTTTGACAAGCTGTTGAGGGAACGAAACACTTGGCAGGGCAAGTATTGGAAAGGCAAGGCCAACTGACCAAAAGCTTTGGGATCAAACCCAAATCATTATGGCAAGCACAAACAGCACGGAGGCTATTTTCGCATGGGTTTTGTTTCTGTTTTAGGTTTTGCTCATCAACTTATCGGGCAGCGCGTTCAGCCGGGCGATACGGTCATTGACGCGACCCTCGGCAACGGCGTAGACACCGTCTTTCTCGCGAAGCTGGCAGGCCGCCGGGGCCGCGTGTACGGCTTCGACATTCAGCAGCAAGCGCTGGATCAAACCAAGATGCGTCTGGAGAAGGAGCTCCCGGACGCATCTTCTTCTGTGCACTTGAGCTTATGCAGCCATGCGCTCATGGAGACGGCTGTGCCGGAAGACCGTCATGGCAAAGTAGCCGCGGTCACATTCAACCTCGGCTACCTGCCAGGCGCCGATCCGGCAACGATCACCAAGCAGGAATCTACCCTTCCTGCTTTGGAAGCGGCTCTCCGCCTGCTCCGCAAAGGCGGCATTGTAACCATCGTGCTGTACAGCGGACACGATGGAGGCTCAGAAGAAGCAGCAGCGGTCGAAGCTTGGGCACAGCGGCTCCCGCTCGCCGCTTATCAAGTGCTGCGCTACCAATTCATGAATACAAGCGCGCATGCGCCCTATCTTTTAGCTTTAGAAAAAAGATAGACCCATGATATAATGCTAGATAGTGATTAGCACTATTTTGCCATTATACAGAAGAATTATAGAGAAAGTAGGGATAGCAGTGAAATCATACCCGCTTCAATTTCAACCTGAAATGAAAGAACGCGTCTGGGGAGGCAGAGCCCTGGAGAAGTTCGGCTTTCAACTACCGGAAGGCGCGATTGGCGAAGGCTGGATGATCGGCGATCACCCGAACGGAACAACGAAGGTCATTAACGGAGAGCTCGCAGGTCTAGGATTAGACGAAATTCGCGAGAAATTCGGTAAAACGCTATTCGGAACTAAAGGATTTTCCGAAAAAAACGGCCGTTTTCCCCTTCTCATCAAGCTTCTGGATTGTGAAGACGACCTGTCCGTGCAAGTTCACCCGAACGATAATTACGAGAATTTGGCCGCCGGTGAGCTGGGCAAAACCGAAATGTGGTACATTCTGGACGCAAAGCCCGGAGCCAAAATTATATACGGCATGAAGGAAGGCGTAACACGCGAAAGCTTAGCGCAAGCTATTAGCGAGAACCGTATTCTAGACTGTCTGCAGGAAGTTCCTGTTGAAGCAGGCGATTCTTTCTACATCCCTGCAGGAACCGTTCATGCGCTGGGCGCCGGTGTTCTGGTTGCCGAGATTCAGCAAAATTCGGACACTACCTATCGCTTATACGATTACAACCGTCCCGGGTTGGATGGCAAGCCGCGCGATCTTCATATTGAAGATTCACTGAATGTCATCGCCTATGAAGGTTCAGGCTCCACCCGGATGAAAACGAATCTGAATGAAACCGGCACATGGCTGACGCTGGCCGAGTCTCCTTTTTTCATCGTGGAAAAAGGTCTTGTAGGCCCCAAATGGGAGCTAAGCACATCCCCTGAAAGCTTCGTGATCCTCGTCATCGCAGAGGGCAGCGGAACGCTTCAGTGGGAAGATGGCAGCATCTCCACCAAACCGGGGGATTGCTTCTTGCTTCCGGCCAACCTGGGCAGCTATGCGCTTGAAGGCGGCATGACCGTTATACGCAGCTACCTGCCTTAACGCCTTATCCTTTAACCGCAGCGTTGCAAAAAAATAGCGCTCCAACCGTCATCATTACGATACGGTGGAGCGCTTTTTTTATGGCTGCTGTTCTATTCTTCCGACAAAGAGCTTTCTTTTAAAATAACATCATGCGCTCCGCCCTCTACCAAGCTGGTCGCCGAAACAAGTGCAATTCTCGCTTTGCTTCTCAGCTCTTCCAGGCTCAATGAACCGCAGTTGCACATTGTGGACTTGATTTTGCCAATCGTCTTGTCCAGATTCTCCTGCAGGCTTCCCGCATACGGCACATAGGAATCGACGCCTTCTTCAAATAAAAGCTTGCTTTTGCCGCCTGTATCGTAACGCTGCCAGTTGCGGGCACGATTGGAGCCTTCGCCCCAGTACTCTTTCACGAAGTTGTTGCCTACTTTCAGCTTTCTGGTAGGGCTCTCGTCGAAACGGGCGAAATAACGGCCCAGCATGACAAAATCAGCGCCCATAGCTAAAGCCAGCGTTACATGGTAGTCATGTACGATACCACCATCGGAACAAATCGGAATGTAAGTGCCTGTTTCTTTAAAATACTGATCTCTGGCTTCGACGACTTCCATAATGGCAGACGCTTGGCCGCGGCCAATCCCTTTCTGTTCCCGGGTGATACAAATCGAGCCTCCGCCGATCCCTACTTTCACGAAATCCGCTCCGGACTCCACTAAGTACAGGAAGCCTTCCCGGTCGACAACGTTGCCGGCTCCTATTTTCACATTGAAATTCTCTTTGACATATTGAACCGTTTCACGCTGATATTCGCTGTAGCCGTCGGATGAATCGATGACCAAAATGTCAACGCCCGCTTCAACGAGAGCAGGAACTCTGTCTTTATAATCCTTGGTATTGATTCCCGCCCCAACAATGTAGCTTTTGTTTCCGTCGAGAAGTTCCATCGGATTTTCTTTATGCTCATCATAATCTTTGCGGAAAACAAGCGTTTCCAGCCTCTGCTGATCATCCACGATCGGCAAACAATTGAGCTTGTGATCCCAAATTAAATTGTTCGCTTCCGACAAGGAAATTCCCGATTGACCGTAAATCAATTTATCGAACGGTGTCATGAACTGATGAATCGGACGATCCAGCGGATCGCGGCTTTTCCGGTAATCCCGTCCTGTTACAATACCGAGCAGTACGCCATTCGCTGTCCCATCGTCTGTAATCGCTACTGTGGAATGGCCTGTTTCTTCTTTCAATGCCAGCACATCGCTTAATGTATGATCGGGCGTCAAGTTGGAGCGGCTAACGACGAAGCCTGCCTTGTACCCTTTCACTTTCCGTACCATCTGCGCTTCCGATTCAATCGACTGCGAGCCAAAAATGAATGAAATCCCGCCACTACGTGCCAAAGCAATCGCCATTCCGTCATCGGAAACAGCCTGCATGACAGCAGATGAAAACGGGATATTGAGCGAAATAGCCGGCTCCTCACCTTGATTAAATTTCACAAGCGGGGTCTTGAGCTTTACATTCGCCGGTGTACAAGCCTTCGTTGTAAGATTAGGAATTAACAGAAACTCGCTGAATGTGCGGGATGGTTCTAAGTAATACGTGGCCACTTTACAATTTCCTCCTCATCGATCCATAGGTAAATTTTTTCAATCTTATCATTGAACCTCACCTGTGGTCAATGGTTATTTCAGGAAAGCTTATCTTTACCCCGTCCAAACCTGCGGTTCATCTTCTCCGTTCATGTATTCCATGTGGGAAGGGGTAATCTCAAGCACGACGTAATTGGGATCATGCGGCCCCTCGAACCACTTGGTCATCTCGCCCGTCCAAAGCTTTTCACGAAGGGCATTATTCTGGGTAATCGCAGCTGTCGCTTGGATCTGTACAATATCCGAAGACTTTTTCCCATCGTAACCGACCAGGATATGCACATTCGGGTTATCCTTCACCTCGTCTATTTTATCCGTCTTGCGGTTCGTAGCCAGATACAAAGTCAGTCCTTCATGGAAAAGCGCCATGTAACGGACTTTCGGTTTCGCTCCTTCTACGGTGGCAAACGAGCAAATTTTATTAGCATCCAGAACTTTCTCAATCTGATCTTCCAATTGTTTATTCTTCATTTCAATCATATCAGCACATCTCCTTTCAGGTATCAATCAGCAAACAGTCAATGGGTCAACTACCCTAGATTACCCTGAAAAGGGACGGTTTTATGCGAAAAAGCCCCGCTCCTTATCATCGTGATGATGACGGAAGCAGGGCCTTTAGTTATACGGTCGCAGTCTCGTGCAGCGGCATGCTGTAGCAGCTAGCCGGAAGCTGGGCATCCGGCGGGAAGTGCACAACGAGCAGCTCCCGGCTGGAGGTGTCCATCCTACCTGTTTGCAGATACGTCTGCAAACCGAAAGGCAGCACCTCGACCATCACATGCTTGTGAAGGTCTTTCTCGCTGATGCGGAGGCGATGGAAGTCGCCGCTTACGAGCTCCGGCTGCTCGGCCAACAGCTTGAGATAGGCATTCTGTTCGGACTTCTCCAGTGTGAAGTCCCACCAAATTTTACGCGGCTTATATTTATGTCCGAGGAAATAATCCAGCTTCATGAGACCAAGGATGATAGGCATATTCTTCGCTTCGCGATGAAGGAGAAACTCCCGCAAGCGGGTAAACAGATCCTCGAGCTGATGCCCGATTTTCTGCCAGCCGCGGCCTTCCCAGAAATCGCCGAACTCTTGAAAGAAGTCGAATGCCGACGCAAATTCGTTCGCGATCAAATATTTGACCGTGTGGTCCATACGGTGCGCGTTCCAATATTTCTCCAGCACGTCCTCCACCCGTTTGATACGAATGAGATCCGTGAACGGCAGGATGTCATTGCCCAGAATTTCATACGGCGCATGATCCATGTACACATAGCCGTACTTATGCGCGTCTTTGCGCATACCGGTGCCGCGCAGCATTTTGAGGAATCCGAGCTGCAGCTCCTCTGGTCCCAGCTCAAACACATCGTTAAATGTTTTGCGGAACGAATGATAGTCCTCTTCCGGCAAGCCGGCGATAAGATCGAGATGCTGATCGATTTTCAAGCTGTTCTTTACCTTGGAGACGGTACGGCTCAGCTTCATGAAGTTTTGTCTGCGCTGCACCAGCTCATTGGTGGTGTCATTCGTCGACTGTACGCCGATTTCAAAGCGGAACGTGCCCGGCGGCGCATTTTCAGCCAAATAATCCAGCACTTCCGGCCGCATGATGTCCGCCGTAATTTCGAACTGGAACACGACGCCGCGATGATTCGCGATCAGGAAATCGAATATTTCCATGGCATAGTCGCGCTTGATATTGAACGTCCGGTCGACGAACTTGATCAGCTTCGCGCCGGAATCAATTAAGTACATAATGTCCGACTTCGTCCGCTCCATGTCAAAGTAACGCACGCCGACTTCGATACTCGACAGGCAAAATTGACAGGAGAACGGGCAGCCTCGGCTCGTCTCGAAGTACACGACGCGGTTGGCCAGGCTCGGCAAGTCTTCTTTGAACCGGTGCGGCGACGGGATGTCGCTTAGATTCAGCTTCGGTCTGCCCGGCATAAGCACGACTTCCTCGCCTTTACGGTAAGCAAGCCCGTACACAAAGTGATATTTGCGCGTCGTCGAAATTTCCGTCAGCAGGTGGTGGAAAGTCTCTTCCCCTTCGCCCATGACGATAAAATCGACTTCCGGAATGCGTTCCATCCAGTAGTCCGTGTCATAAGAAACCTCAGGACCGCCGAGCACGATGAGGATTTCGGGCCTGATTTTCTTAATCATTTTGATAATATGAATCGTTTCTTCAATGTTCCAAATGTAACAGGAAAAGCCCAGCACGTCCGGCGCCTTTTGATACAGGTCGGAGACGACGTTCATCACTGGGTCTTTGATCGTATATTCGGTAATCTCAACATCAAAATCCTTTTCGCAGAACGCTTTCAAATAGCGCAGCGCCAAGGATGTATGAATGAATTTGGCATTCAGTGTCGTTACTAGTACCTTCATTGTAAAAAGACCTCGTTCTATTCTCGTTTATCGTTCCCTCTAATTCTACACGAAAACCGAGGAAATACAAAGAAGCGAAGAAAGGCACATTCCGGAAAGGTTACAGCACCATATCATCGTCCACGAGCGGATTCTCATAGGGGAACTGCAGATAGGAGGCTTCCTGGATGGCATTTTTCCAACGTTCGGCATGAGCGTGCAGCTGCTGCTCGACTTCTTGAATTCTTAGCTGCAAATCGCCGCCAGCCTCAGCCGTTCCGCTGTGCAGTGCGTGCTGCAGGGACGAACGTTCTTCGAACCACTGCGTTAATTGATATAAAAGCATAGGGAAAACCACCTTTCTCACACGTAGGACAGTATAGATGTAAGTATTCCCTGTGCGGTGGGCGGGCATACAGCGGGCACTAGATCCCCTGCAAAACAAACAAAAAGAACGCAGCCGCTGCCTGCGCTCTCCTCATTCATCTTCGCTTAAATAATAATTTGCCAGCTTTTTATATTCGGATGCTTTCAGGCAGTTATTCCTCTTCTCCTCCTGCTCGGACATCCAGGCTGCCAGAACACCCAACCTTAATTCCGTGCTTGCTTTTTTCTCAATAAACCATTGGTCAAAAATTTCAGGCATAATTTCTTTCTGACGCATGGATGCAAACAGTCGCTCGCAACTGTCGTACTTTGCCCCTCCGTTGTCATCTAGAAGCATAGTCCGTCTTATATGATCAAAAAAATCGAGCAGATCGCATTCGATATTACACTGGAGATACAGATTTTGCCGATCTGTTTTCAAGATGGAATCTTGATGATAGGTAACCAGCTTTTTCAAATAATTAATATACACTTTCAAGTTTTTTAGAGCGGTGGGTAACGGAACCATTGGAAAAACCGCATCGCACAGATCTTCTCTTGTTGAAGAAGGCTGCACAACCAGATGCGCAAATATGTTTTTGGCATACCGTTTGTTCCAGCCATCCAAAATCTCCCGGCCATTCAAGGTTACGCGAAAACCATGCAGCAGTTCTACTTTCAGCACGGGTTCCGTATTTCTTTTACTAATGAATATGGTTTGTAAAAATGAATCCTTCAAGTGTTGGATCGAATTCATAAAGTGTTGGATCGAATTCATATTTTCCGATTGGTACGTGATTCTCGCTCCCGCCTGGGTGTGCATCTCTCTTTGGATAAAGCTCTTGATCCACTGAACCGTCACAGCAGGCTGATCGATGAATACCGCATTCCCGGCATTTGGAACGACATAAAACGTAGAATGCGGAATAAGCCCGGACGTCATATTTTGGAAAGAAGGCGGATAAACTGTATCACACTCCCCTGCAAGCAGCAAAGTGGGACTTTGGATAGCTGCTAGTTCGTTTATTGGCCGTTGTTGGTTTTGAAGCTTAAACATTTTTGCGTACATCTCGGCAGACACATTCAAATACATGTTGTACAAATGCTGGGCTTCCTCATGCTCAAAGGCGAAGACCGTTAAGGAAGGCACGAGAAAATTTTGGAGTATGTAGGGAATTCCATATTTTTCAACTAGGGCAATATAGTTCTCGACGACGACGTTCCCATCCTCCGGAAACAGCACATTAATCGAGATGAGGACGAGGCACTTCACTAAATTCGGATACCGGGCAGCAAAGCAAACCGCCAAGGACCCTCCAAAGCTATGTCCCAGCAGGTGAAAAGCCTCTATGTTCAAATGCTCGATCAGCGCATAAAGATCATCGGTATAGAGATCCCATGAAACTTCGCCAGGGATTGATTCGCTTTGTCCGCATCCACGCAGGTCAACGAGCAGAAGATGATAATCCTCTTTTAACCCGTCAATTATGTGTCCCCATCGTGAGGAGTTAAAACCGTTTCCATGCAAAAAAACGATCGTTTCATCGGAGCTGCGTGCAGATGGGATAAGTTCGTAGTAAAGGCTAACTCCATTGACGTGCGCAAAAGACACCCAGTCACCGCCCTTCCATACTATGTTAGGTTCTATCATATAAGGAAAGGGATATTTAAACAATATGACTAGCTGTACAAAAATATTTGGAGGTTTCAACCTTTCAAAACTAAAAAGCGCAATCCGCAGATTGCACTTCACAAGGAAACTTCCTACTTTAATTGGCGATGCGCAGCGATGTTTTAACAATGACCATGGCATTGGCAATCGTGACTCTGTAGCCTAATTTAACCGCCTCGGACACAAGTGTCAGAGCTTGATCCTGATTCAGTCGGGAGGCCGGAAAAAAGGTTCGGTAGATGGCAAGCACATCCTCATGCACCTTGTCCAAAATTTCAAATGGAGGAAGCACAGCCTTATAATACTCATCAATGAAAGCATCGCTATCAATGAAAACATCCTCTGCGGGCAGCATGTAGCCCCTTGCTTCCAGCACCATTTTGGCAATACGATTGCCTTTAATCGCTGCATAACAAACAATATTGTCTCTCAGCAACCGAGCCTCGGCCTGGTCTAACGCGCGCAGCTGCGGCATTTCTCCTGTGAGGAAAACCTCCCACATTGTTTCCAGCATAACCTGTGTATTTTGTAAAAGCGTGTCTGCTTTGTCATCTATCGCGACTTTGGCTTTTAATAATATCGTTTCGCTGTTATCATTTAACGTCGTATTCACAATCGCCATATACGAGTCCAGCTTGGCTTGGTTGCGTTTGAATGCCGCTCTTTCTTGAGCCACCGCGCCCTTCTCCAACTGCTCGTTTACAGTCTGAATGATTTCTTTCTGCTTGCTTACATACCAAGAGAAACGGCCCGCACCTTGCTCAAAGGATCCTTCAATCCAAAAAACAGGACGCCTGTCGATCGTGTCGATCCCCCAGTCCGTTATACTTAGCAGCGGAAAAAGCGTCATCGCTTTTTTATTTTGGTGAAGGAATGCGATATAATGATTCGTCACCGCAAGATTGCCCTGTCCTTGCTCAAGGAAATAAGCATCTGTAAGGAAATGCGGCGTTTGTTTGGTTTGCTCCCGAACATTCGTGACTGCTCTCGTTCTATGCAAAAATTGAATGCCTTGCAAGAAGATCCTGCGTGTGTATCGAAACGTTAAGAACTCCCATGAATTTCCCATTTTGAAAAGCACCCGCTTTCATCTGTGTGAGAAGCATCATCTTGATGTAATTGCTTTTATCATACCTTTTTGGGGGTTACACAAAAGTTACAGGGAGGCGCCTTCTGCTTAGGCGCAAGGGAAATTAACCGGCTACGTTTCTTTTGTTTTTGCTAACATGATATATTGATAGAAATACACGATTAGATCGGCATGCGTATGTATTGAAAAAGGAGGTCATTGCTATGAACAAAAAACAAAGCAATCATCAAAGTCCAAGAAAAAACCAAAATCATAACCCCAAGCTCAAAATCAGCAAGAACCAAACGCATAAACCTGTTACAACCAAAGCAGCCACGGAGGGAAACACACGCCAATATACGGTTAAGGAGCCTACGGAGCTGCTGCCCTTTTTATTAGAAAAGCTTTCCGGCGTAGGTCGTAATTCGGTGAAAGCTACCTTGGCCCGTGGGCAGGTTTCCGTGAACGGAAAAGCCGTCACCGCCTATAATCACCCGCTGAAGCCCGAGCAAACAGTAACCATCAGCAAAGAGAAAATCGTAGAAAATATTCCGCTGGCCGGAATGTCCATTCTGCATGAAGACGAGGATGTCATCGTCATTCAAAAGGATTCGGGGCTTCTATCGATCGCCACCAACCCGGAGGAAAACCAAATTACCGCCTATCGCCAGCTCACGGCGCATGTGCGGAACCATGATCCGAAGGCCCGGATTTTTGTCGTGCACCGGCTCGACCGGGATACGTCCGGCGTCATGATGTTCGCTAAGAACGAAAAGGCCCAGCAGCACCTGCAAAATACATGGCAAGAGAGCGTGAAAGAGCGCACTTATGTAGCCTTGGTAGAAGGCATGGTCAAAAAGCAAGAAGGAACCATTTCTTCCTGGTTGAAGGAGCATGCAAAATCTCTCAAAATGTATTCGACGTCTTATCCGAATGACGGCCAGCATGCCGTTACGCATTACAAAACGTTGCAAGCGAACCGCAGCTTCTCCCTGCTTGAAGTCAATTTGGAAACGGGACGAAAAAATCAAATCCGCGTCCATATGCAGGACATCGGGCACCCTGTAGTCGGCGATAAAAAATATGGCTCGAAAACAAAAGAAATCGGCCGTCTCGGGCTCCATGCGCGCGTGCTTGCCTTTTTGCATCCGACAACAGGCCAACTGCTGCGTTTTGAAACGAACATTCCGAAGGTATTCATGAACCCTTTCCGTGAAATGCCGGCAAAAAAATAATAGGAGACGGTAGAAGATGCGAATTGTTGTGCTAGACGGTTATACATTAAATCCCGGCGATTTGGATTGGGATGGCTTACATGCACTTGGAGAAGTAGTTATCTATGACCGTACGGCTGAAGATCAAATTGTAGACCGTGCGGCGGACGCTGACATCGTGTTAACGAACAAGACGCCGCTCTCCGCAGCCACGCTTGAGCGGCTGCCGAAGCTCCGTTATATCGGCGTCCTTGCGACGGGCTATAACATCATTGACTTGCAAGCGGCTAAGGAGCGCGGCATCCTTGTGACGAATGTTCCTGCTTACAGCACGCAATCAGTAGCTCAGTTAGTATTTGCTCTACTGTTGGAGTTTTGCCATCGGGTACAGCAGCATAGCGACAGCGTCGTGAACGGGGAATGGTCCAGCTCGGTCGATTTCAGCTACACGGTATCTCCGCTCATGGAGCTAAGCGGCAAAACCATAGGGCTCATCGGGCTAGGCCAAATCGGCAAGCAAACCGCGTTGATCGCACAGGCGATGGGGATGAAGGTGCTTGCGACAGGCAGCGGCAGACGGACGCCTGAGCCGGTCGAGGGTCTTACTTGGGTGGAGCTGGATGAGCTTCTCCGGCATTCCGATGTGATCTCTCTCCATTGTCCTTTGACACCGGAGACCAAAGAACTTATACAAGCTGAGCGAATTGCACTTATGAAGCCTACGGCAATATTGTTGAATACGGCAAGAGGCGGCCTTCTGAATGAAGCCGATGTAGCGCAGGCTCTGAACGAAGGGCGTCTGGGCGGAGCCGGGCTTGACGTGTTGACGTTAGAGCCTCCGGCGCCGGACAATCCTTTGCTGCATGCGCGCAATGTGCTTATCACCCCGCACATTGCCTGGGCTACGAAAGAAGCACGAGCTAGGCTGATGGCCACTGCCGTCGGCAATGTGCGCGCTTATATTGACGGGCAGCCTCAGAATTTGATTGGGTAAATAGAAAGGGGACCGAGATTCCATGGTTGTTGGAATTTCGGTCCCCTTTTGTGTGCCTTGTGGGAACTACAGGGCGTTATTTGGCCTGGACTGGGGGAAATAGGGGACAAGACGGAACTAGAGGGCGCTATTTCCACTTTGTAGGCTGCATTCCGCCTGTAAAAGGCCACATAGCGGACTTCAGTTCCCATTGACGGCGATGCGCCCGGCTTTTCGCCTAAATAAGGGATCGTAGGGGCCGCATCAGCTGCTCAATCTCCGGGGCTGAGGCTTTTTCTCTGGCTTAAGCTTGTTTTACAGCGTTAACGTGGCACTTTTCCGCATCTGCGACACTTTAACGCTGTTTTTCGGCGTCTCAGCTGCTTGAACCTTCGGATTTGGGACTCTCCGTCTCGAAACGTTGCTATTTCAATAATGCCGCATAATCCATCTGCGGCACTATTCCTGCCTCTGCCGCCCGCTGAAGCAAGGTCAAGACAGCGCCATAGCCGTCATCGCCGAGATTAGCGGTGAACTCGTTCACATAAAGGTCGATGTGCGCTTGCGCGACCTGAGGGTCCATCTCCTGCGCGTGCTGCATCACGTAGTCGCGCGAAGCTTCCGGATGCGCCCACGCGTATTCGACAGAGGCGCTTGCCCAGCCCGCAAGCGCCTCCAGATCCATCGAGCGCCGCGCGACAATGGCGCCGAGCGGAATCGGCAAGTTGGTATCCTCTTCCCACCAACTGCCCAAATCTTTGAGAAGCGCTAACCCGTACGACGGGTATGTAAAACGCGCTTCATGAATCACGAGGCCGGCGTCGATAAGGCCGTCACGTACGGCTGGCATGATCTCGTGAAACGGCATGACCACGATTTCACCGACGCCGCCGGGGACGTTCTGTGCCGCCCACAGGCGGAACAGCAAGTACGCGGTCGAGCGCTCGCTTGGCACGGCGACCCGGCGGCCGCTGAGCTGGGCCGGGTCAGGCGTTTTGCCGCCGGACTGAGTCAGCACCAGCGGACCGCAGCCTCTGCCCAAAGCGCCGCCGCAAGGCAGCAGGGCATACTCCTCCAGCACCCATGGGAGTGCGGCGTAAGAGATTTTGAGCACATCGGGGCCAGTGCCCTCTGCGGCCAGCCGATTCGTAATGTCGATATCGGCATATAAGACATCCAGTTCTGGTGCGCCGGGAATTAAGCCATGCGCCCATGCATGGAAAACAAAAGTATCATTTGGACAAGGTGAATACGCAATTTTCATCTTAAAGCACCTCCGCTAGGACTGAACTTGCTGCTTCTAAAGCTTTTAAAGCATCGCCGATGCGCCAGGCATCGCGATCACGGGGACCTACCGCGTTGGAAATCGCGCGGATTTCGATCACAGGCACGCCGCGCAGCGCTGCGGCTGTCGCAATGCCGAAGCCTTCCATGGCTTCGGCTGCGGCTCCCGGCACGCGTGCCGCTAGCAGAGCCTGCGTAGCGGCCGTCCCGGTGGCTGTCGCTACCGTGAGCACCGGCGCAGTGCGCGCGCTAAGGCCGGCGGCTGCGAGCGCCGCCGTCAACCGCTCGGCTATGTCCGCGGCGACGCTGATGCGCGTCGACCCGAAGCCGAGATCATCCAGGGAGCTGAAGCCGTCCAGCAGCTCCACGCCAAGATCCGCGGCGATGATCTCGCTCGCGACCACAAGCGATCCGATCTCCGCTTGTCCGGGGAATCCGCCGGCAATACCGGCGATAACTACCAAATCATATTGTGCCGCGGCGAGCATCATTGCGCCATTAGCGGCTGCTGCCGCAAGTCCTACGCCGGCCAAGGCGAATTCAAACCGGCTGTCATGGCCAAGTCCACGCTGTACGGCGTCTCTTTCAGGCGCTACTGCCGTCATAATTAGTACACGCATTGTTAGGCCTATCCCCTTTTTAATCAATCACCATGATGAACGCTATATAGATTATTTTACATGACCAGGACCAAATAAGAAACTTTTTGAACATTTCCGCCATAGCCGTATTGACTTCCCCATCTAATTTAATTATCATCTAATTAGATTAATGTCTAATTAGATAGAGACAAGGAAGTGCTGCCGCCATGCAGTTAGATAAAATTATCACCTACCACAAAGCGCTCTCCGACGCGACGCGTATACGCATGCTCATTTTGCTGGGAGAAGGAGAGTTGAACGGTCAAGTGCTTGCCGATAAGTTGGGGGTTACGCCCGCTACCATCACCCATCATGCCGCTAAGCTTCGCGAGGCCAGTCTCATTCATGAACGCCGAGAAAAGAACACGATTTACTTTGCCTTGAACGAATATTTTATTCGCAGCAACGCCAGCGCTACATCTGATCTCATTTTCAAACATCAGAAAGGAGAGTCATCGCTACCCATGAAAGATACAGACGCCAATCATAACCTCAAGCAGTCCGTCATTCGCAACTTTATCACGCAAGACGGCAAACTTAAACATATCCCTGCACAGCTCAAAAAGAAGCTGATCGTGCTGGAGCACTTCATCGGACAGCTCGAAAAGGGGCGCACGTATACCGAGAAGGAACTTAACGAATGGATTAAAAACTACCATCCCGATTTCGCAACGATTCGCAGGGAATTTATCATGCATCAATTTATGTTCCGGGAAAACGAAGTGTATGAATTGAATCCGCCTGAGATGTGGGCCAAGTGGGAAACCTTATCTTGATCGGCTAGGCAACAATACACATGAGCATTTTAAAGCACTTGAACAATTATAACGCAAATGTTATAATATAACAAAAACGTTATATTCGAAACGTGAAAACAAAATAAACGAGGTGCATTCATGTATAAGATTATTCTTTACGAGGATGCCCGCGGCTACTGTCCATTTCTTGATTTCCTTAATACTCTCGATATTCAAGCAAAATCAGATAAAAAAGCAGCTGGTCTAAGAAAAAAGATTAACTACTGCATTGATTTGATTCAGTTCGGGGGTACTCGCGTCGGAGAAAAGTTTACCAAACAAATTGACGGCAAACTATGGGAACTTCGCCCGGACGATCATAGAGTTTTCTTCTTCATGTGGAATGGGAATCATATTGTACTGTTACATAGCTTCCGCAAGGAAACTCAAATAACTCCACAGCATGAGATCGAAAAGGCGATAAAAGAAATGAATGATTGGACAAAGCGCATGGGGCTTGGAGGAGATAGATAAGTGCCTCCCGTCTCCATTGATACCTTTTTTATTTTATAAATATAGAAAGGGGTGATATACACATGCGTAATTGGGACGATGTTAAGTTTAACAGCTCGTCTGTCCCAGAGGAGGAGCTTCGGGCCTTAGAATTTACAGCCATGCTCGTAGCGAAGATAATTCTGAGAAGAAAAGAGCTCGGTATGACCCAAACACAATTAGCTGAAGCGACAGGTCTAAAACAGTCTGCAATCGCGAGAATAGAAAGTGCAAAAAGTATCCCGCGTATCGATACAATTCAAATATTAGCTAAAACTCTGGGAATGAAACTAGACCTGATCATTGATGAAGAAGCTGCCACAGCAATGGCTTATGCTTAAGCGTCATTTATCATCAAATCGTTATACCAAAGCATAGCCTAAATTCCCAAGCGCGTCGGAATTTGGGCTTTATGCTTTGGCGGGCAGTATCCTGTCTCAGTAACGCCACCCGCTCGAACACTAAAATGGACACGTCCCCAATTAAAAAAGGCGAATCAGGACATTCATCCATACGCCCTCTAGATGAATGACATATATTGATTTTGTGAAGGCAGGGATAGACATGAGTTGTGGAATTGTAACACCCTATTACAATGGCGCGGCTGTAGTCCTCGTTTTATTCATCCTCTTGGTTATCGTTCTTAGTACTTTTGGTTTTGGCTGGTAAAACAGGATAGCGGCTGAGACGATGAATTCGTTTCGGCCGCTTACTTTTTTGTGAGCTTTTACGCTATAATGAAAGCCTACAGCATGCTTTGCATGTATGACCTATTTAGGATGGAGACGAGGATTTGTGGCTACTCCGATTTTGACCATTGTGGTCCCTTGTTATAACGAAGAAGAAGTTCTTCCGGAAACGGTATTCCGGCTTAGCGGCGTGCTTGACGCCCTCATCTCGGATCAACTGGTTGCAAGCACCAGCACTATGCTCTTGGTTGATGATGGCAGCAAGGACGCTACTTGGTCGCTTATCGAACGTTTTCACGCCTCCAACTCCTTCGTTACCGGGCTTAAGCTGGCCCGCAATGCCGGCCATCAAAGCGCCTTGCTTGCCGGTCTCATGCAAGCCAAAACTTATTCCGATTGCGTCGTATCCATCGATGCCGATCTGCAAGACGACACCGACGCTATTCGCGAGTTTGTCCTCAAATTCCGCGAAGGCTACGATATTGTATACGGTATCCGTCAGGACCGATCCGCAGATACCTTTTTCAAACGGGCGACTGCGCAAGGCTTCTATAAGCTGATGACTTCCCTTGGGGTGAAAATTCATTACAACCATGCGGATTTTCGCTTAATGAGCAAGCGCACTCTCGACAATTTGGAGAAATTTCAAGAGGTTAA
Organism: Paenibacillus planticolens; assembly: GCF_013141725.1. Lineage (GTDB taxonomy): Bacteria > Bacillota > Bacilli > Paenibacillales > NBRC-103111 > Paenibacillus_E > Paenibacillus_E planticolens. Next base: position 103,717 of record NZ_WHNZ01000017.1, read on the forward strand.
CTTATTCCTGCGCGGCATGGTGCCCTTGCTGGGCTTCCCGTCCACTCAGGTGTACTATGACCGGAAAGAACGATTCGCCGGAGAATCCAAGTATCCGCTGCGCAAAATGCTGGCCTTCGCTTTCGACGGCATCACCTCCTTCAGCGTGACACCGATCCGCTTCGTAACCGTCATGGGTTTCGTCCTGTTCCTACTCAGTGTGTGTGCCGGCATATACGCCATTATCGGGAAAATGCTGGGAGCCAATGTCACCGGTTGGACTTCGCTAATCCTGTCTGTCTGGTTCATCGGCGGGGTACAGCTTCTGGCGCTCGGCTTAATTGGCGAATACATAGGAAAAATATATAAAGAAGTGAAGCAGCGGCCGCTTTTTGTCATTGAAAAAGAATTGAAAGGGAGCGCACAGGAACAAGCGGAGATGCCTGTAACAGCCCCGTCCATCCCTGCTGCTACGGTCCGTCGATAACATGGTACAACGTTTACGGGCTTTGTTGTCAGGCAGCTTCATCCGTTTTCTACTTGTCGGCGTGTTCAATACGCTGGTAGGTCTCTCCGCCAGCTTCGCTTTCTTTAATTTGCTGCATCTGAATTACTGGATCTCGACGTTTGCAGGTAATACCATCGGAGCCGTCGTCAGCTATACGCTCAACCGTACGTTTACGTTTCGCTCGAGGGCAAGTCTCGGCAGCAGTTGGTGGAAATTTGCCATCGTTATTTTCAGCTGTTATGGCTTGTCTTATGGCAGTAGTCTATTATTAGTTAAAGCCGCAGCTTCCTTATGGCCTGACCTGCCGGCTGATTTGGCGCACAATACGGCCATCTTGCTTGGAAATGGCTTGTACACCATTGGCAATTATTTGGGGCATAAATATTTTACATTTCGGACTAATGGCCTTTCGGGCAGCGGGGTATCCTAATCACCAAGAGGTGATGCCTAATGGCACGTAGAAGAAGCAACCGGGCCATCGTGCCCGGTTCGGAGCATGGACTGGGAATGCTCAAGGCTCAGGTGATGCAAAATCAAGGCTATACAGTTAATCCGGAGCGTCCTGACTTAGTCAAGTACGAGGTCGCCCGAACGCTCGGTGTCCCCCTTCAGCAAGGCTACAACGGCCAATTGAGCTCGGAAGACGCCGGCAGAGTCGGCGGACCGATCGGCGGGGCTATGGTGAGGGAACTCGTGCGAATGGCGCAGCAGAAATTGGCGGAGCAGCGTCCCCCCCAATAACCCGCTTTGGGATAGATTGCCATAATCCGCCGCTGGTTCACATAAACTAATAGCAAGCTGCTTGCAGCGCTATTTTCTATGTAAAAGTCAGGTGATGATGGCCAATGAATCCTCCAGGCAACCGTCCGCCAAAGCCCGATTGGAAAGGGCTCTCGGCGCAAGCCGGCGATGTGCTTGGCCCCGAATTTTGGCAGGACATTGCCAGTATCATCCCGTTAACCGGGCCAAGAATCGATATGTATGAGACTCCGCAGGAGATGGTGGTTGTCGCTGAAGTTCCCGGGTTGTCCTCACCCGAGCAGATTCAGCTCTCTTTCCGGGATCAATCGCTTTTAATGCGTGGAATGCTTGTTCGCCCCTACCAGGTGCTTGATGAGCAGATGAGACTTTCCGAGCGTTTCTTTGGCGCCTTTGAGCGCGTGATTCGCTTGCCCGGCAGAGCTCTGACCGAGCAAATGAGGGCCCAGTATCATAACGGGCTGCTCATTATTCGAATTCCTCTGACACCACCCGATGGGGAAAAAGTAATTCCTATTCAGTTCACATAACGCTCGACCGCCCTGTGCCTGCCGGTGACGCCGTCACCTGCCCGCTAAGAGGTAAGGTTGAGCGTTATTTGTTATGGATTTTGGGAAAAGAGATATGAATCTCCGTTTGTCCCCATATAAATAAAAAATAGAAATGCGGATATGGAGGGGATTATTGTGGTACGCATCCAATTTCAATCAATTCATATCGACAACCTCGAGAATTCATCCAGTGTGAACAAGGGCACAAATCGGATCGTCGGTAAGCGGGACTTCTCCAAGAACAATCAGGGGCTCGGAGCCGTACATGGCGAACGCAATGTCATTATAGGCGGTAAGCATGCAGTTGACGATGGCGATCACTTTGATTATAAACCCTTTATACGAAAGAGCTGAGAAACGATCATGTGGTTTCAAAAGAAAAAACCGCCGCCTCCCAAAGCGCAAGAAGCGAAACCAGCGAAACCAATGACACCACCGCCGGCTGAGGCAGCCGCTCCTGTTAGAACGGAGCCTGTCTCAGCTTCCGCCTCTTCCTTAACCATTCAGCAGTTCGAGAAACGCCTGAAGAAATTAGAAGAGGAATTAGCCAACCTGACCGCCAAACATCCGCAGATTCATATAGATACTCTGCATGTTCATCAGCCTGTTTTAGAAAATTTAACTTTTCGTTTAGATCATTTGGATATCAAGGAATTGAGCGGCTCCTTTAACTTGGGGAACAATTTTGGAGCCAAGCCGAACGAGAAGAAAAGCCCTCTCGATGAAGCTTTTAAACACGCTCAAGTGTCAAAAGAGCCTGCGGCTGCCGCTTCCCGATCAACCCGTAACGATAAGCCGCCCGTTGCCGCAGAGTCCGGCCGTGACAGCGCCGCACCTGCACCGGAAAGAACCTCAACCGGCTACCGGTACACACCACCATCCAAAACGAAATGAGGTGTTCCCCTTGTCATCGTTCATGTCACCGACGTTTATTATCGGCTCCATCCGGATCGGATCGGTTGAAAGTGCTTCTTGCATCAATATGGGTAACAATTGGCCAACCGATTTCCAAAGTAATCAAAAGACCGTACAAGGGTTTGGCGCTGTTGAAGGCGACAACAATCAGTTAGTCGGAACCCGCTCCATGCTCAATGATTCCGATTTTCTGGATATGCTCAATGTCGGCGATAACGAAACACCCGAATGGCTGCAGGAGATGATTACTGCGCAGGCGGCAGCCTCCGGATTTACCCCGGCTGCAGTCGCAGGCAAGTCTCCGGAGGAAGCGGCCAATACGCCGCAGTCTTCGGACTAAGACCGCTGGAAGCCCGCCTTTCAGACCCGGCCAATAATAAGATCCCCTTTGGTGTAAGGCGCATCAATAATGTCATTATCATGAACAGTGTTGAAATTGTTAACCACGTAATTGTTCTCGCCTTTTACTTCGCCAAGACCGGAATTTTCCTTGCTGCTTGTCGTCCAGTACATTTGTGCATTCGTACCGATAAAAATACCGGAACAATCCGATATCGCATTCACATGGATGGCATCAAATTGAATGAGCGGCGGGTCTAGAGGAAGCGCCGGAAAAGCGACTTTCTGCATATGGCTCACCTCTTTTTCTACTAGACTTGATTCGTGACGGCCGGTTTGAAATCCTGATCGTTAATCGGAGCATCGATAAAGTCGTTGTCGAAGATTACATTCAGGACATTGACCGATATGACATTGCCCACGAACTCTCCTGTTCCGTAATTGTTTTTACTGTGCGAATCCCAGCTCGACTGCGCATTCTCACCGATTCCGATGGTGGCATTTGTATTCTGATTATTGATATTAATCATGTTAAAAACAATGGAACTCGGCATACTGCTCACTCCTATCTTGGGTTGACAAGGCTATGGGATGAATCTTGTATGCTAGCCTATTCAATCGTCACCGGATTGGTGTACGAATCGCCAGATGATCGTGAATTCGAGATGGTCATTCATCCGTTTAGGTCCCTTTACACAAAAAAAAGGACTGCAGCGAAAGCAATCTTTCGCGTGCAGTCCTCTTAATTGATCTTACCAGAAGAATCCAGGGCCACCAAAGCCACCATAGCCAAACCCAGGACCAAAGCCACCACCAAAGCCACCATAGCCAAAGCCGCCACCGAATCCAAAAGGCGAAGTACCAATAGCTAACAGGTCAAACAGTACCAATGGGATGAAAGCTTTAACTTGAGCTTTTTTGCCTTTTTGTTGAGCGACAATCAACGTGTTTCCACTGACTCTCACCAGTTTACCGGACACGCTTGTTCCATCTTTCTTAAGAGCCACAATCTGTTTACCGACCAATTTAAGAACGTCCTCTTTACGAATTTGGGATGTCATGAACGTCCACCTCCTTTTATCCATCAGGGATACATTGCTCTACAGTGTACTCCTGTGTAGGTAAGATCGCTTGGATAGCTGTCCACCCCTCGTAAAAATGGTCGATTGTCCGTAAAAAAACACCGCATTTCCAGGCCATACGGCTAGAAAAGCGGCATTTTATCCATCATGTGCTTACCCTTTGCGAATTTTTCCAAGCTCTGTCGTAATCGCGTCGATCTCGCTGATACTGAATCTATCTTTGCTAATGACCATGTCGTACAAGTCTTTCAGATCCTCATACACGTCTTCCTTCACATTCGAGGCCTTAATGGAGCCTCCCGTCGCCATGCGCAGCTTCTTCTTTATTTCTTCAAACATAAATTCCACGTTTTCTTCCGACCAAGTGTTCAAATTCATTGTAAAACCCCTCATCCTTCCCAGCTGTTCTTTTCCCTATATTAATGCACATGGGGGCTAATGTAAAATACAAGCTTCTTAACGGACAAAAAAAAGAAGAAAGACCGTCGCCTTTCTTCCTTACCTGTTTATATGGCATTCGTGAACGGTACATGCGGACTTACCATTTTGACAAGCGGGCGCTGCTGCTGATAAGAATCGAATTCCAGGCTTACACAGATGAGGCGAATATGCTCTTCAGCCAGCTTCCGGGCATCTTCATAAGTAAGTTTAAACTGAATGCAATACGATATGAGACCGTGTAAAGACATAAACAAATTCCAAGGAAGCGTAAACTTTCTGCTTTCGAAGCCTGGCTGGTCAGCCACGACCTGACGAACGACGATGGAAAACATTTCGAGGCATTGTGCTTGCTCGGTACGGGAATACTGCTGCAGTTCAGGTTCATTCAGCATGAACATCATTTCATAGTGATTCGGATTGCTAAGGCCAAACCAGACGAACTCCATCATTAACTTTTGAAGCAAATTCACGCTAAATCCATGTTCGCGAACGATCATTTCCCGCTGACGCTGCATCAGCATGGAGAAGTCGTCTTTAATTAACGCGTAAAACAGTTCCGCTTTTTCAGTAAAATGATAATATAGCGCTCCATGACTGTAACCCATTGCTTTTGCGATGCTGCGCATCGTTAAAGCGCGATAGCCAAAAGTAGCGAATAATACCCGCGCCTCGGCAAGTATTCGTTCTCTGCTAAGCTCTTGTGCGACTGCTTTCCTAGCCATTCCTATCCCTCCGCATCCTTAGCCTATTTAATTTTGTCTAGTCTCGAACCTGCCTATCCGGGCAGGTTCTTGTGAACAATGTACTCGTTCTCTCCAGCGATAATAATGCCTTGACCTTGCGTAAGATCTGTAGCCCAGTTGATAAATGCCGCCGCTTCCGCTGCCAAAGGATAGCAAGTTACCGTTACCTTATCGGTAAACGCAATATCCCCAAGAAGCATTCCCTGATTTCTCAGCTCGTTCTCGATTTTGCCATACCACGTATAATCAACCTCAATCATCACTTTCTGGTGATTAACTTTATATATCGGTTGTGCGGCTTCAATGCCCACCACGGCTCCATCCGTATATGCCCGAATGAGTCCGCCCGCGCCGAGCATGATGCCGCCGAAATAACGGGTTACGACAACTGCGATATTCTTGAGCCCTTGATGCTTGATCACTTCCAGAATCGGCTTGCCTGCCGTGCCGCTCGGTTCCCCGTCATCCGATTGCTTCTGAATCTGGTCTCTGTCCCCGATGACATAGGCACTGCAATTGTGCGTAGCCGCTTTGTGTTCCTTCTTGATCGCTTCAATAAATTGGGCAGCAGCTTCTTCTGACTCCACGGGTTTGGCATGACCGATGAAACGCGACTTCTTGATGATGATTTCCGACGATCCGTACGATTGGATAGTTTTGAAATGTGCTAGCATAGCCGACCTTTCTTGGTAGAAGGAAACAACTGTTTCATTACATTCTACACACATCTTTTGACTTCGACAATATAGAAAGAAAATTTACCACATAAATAATGGAAATTATCCGATAGAAAAAACGACCTATCCGATTGGATGGATCGTTTTCTCTTCCCTGCTTGAATTACTGCTGCAAGCGTGCTTCCAGCTCCGCTTTTTCTTTCTCATAACCCGGTTTGCCCAAGAGCGCAAACATATTCTTTTTATAAGCTTCAACGCCTGGTTGGTCAAAAGGATTCACACCCATCAGGTAACCGCTGATGCCGCAAGCTTTTTCGAAGAAATACACCATGTACCCGAAGGAGTAAGGCGTCATATCCGGCAGAGTGACGATCAGATTCGGTACGTGTCCGTCCGTGTGGGCGAGCATCGTGCCCTGGAACGCTTTTTTGTTCACAAAATCCATCGTTTTTCCGCTAAGGAAGTTAAGACCGTCCAAATCATCGGCATCCGTACCGATCGTAATATGATCAGCCACTTGGTCAACTTGAATCACCGTTTCAAACAAAATGCGGTTGCCGTCTTGAACGAATTGGCCCATCGAGTGAAGATCCGTCGAGAAGTCTACCGAAGCCGGATAGATGCCTTTGTAGTCTTTCCCTTCGCTTTCCCCGAACAATTGCTTCCACCATTCGGATACGAAATGCAGGGACGGCTCGTAGTTCACGAGTATTTCAATCGTCTTGCCTTTGCGGTAAAGCGCGTTGCGAACAGCAGCGTACTGATACGCCTGGTTCTCGCTAAGCTTCGGATTCGCATACTCGCGCTGAGCGTCGGCAGCACCTTTCATGATCGCTTCTACGTCAATGCCGGCTGTTGCGATTGGCAGCAAGCCAACAGCCGTCAGAACGGAATAACGTCCGCCTACATCATCCGGAATGACGAAAGATTCGTAACCTTCTTCATTCGCCAGCGTTTTCAAAGCGCCTCTCGCTTGATCCGTTGTTGCGTAGATACGTTTGCGGGCAGCTTCTTTGCCGTATTTTTTCTCCAGAAGCTCACGGAAAATACGGAAAGCAATCGCCGGCTCCGTTGTCGTACCGGATTTCGAGATGACGTTCACGGAGAAATCTTTGCCTTCCAATAGTTGAAGAAGGTGTGTCACATATGTAGAGGAAATGTTATTTCCTACGAAATAAATCTCAGGCGTTTTCCTTTTATCTTTAGGCAAAATGTTATAGAACGAATGAGACAGCATTTCAAGCGCAGCGCGCGCTCCCAAATAAGAACCGCCAATTCCGATAACGACAAGCGCTTCGGAGTCGGACTGAATCTGTTTAGCCGCCGCTTGAATGCGAGCAAACTCCTCACGGTCATATTTCTCCGGCAGATCCACCCATCCTAAATAATCAGCCCCTGCACCTGTTTTGTTGTGCAGCTGTTCATGCGCCAGTTCTACCTGTGCAGACAAATAGTCAACCTCATGTTGGGATAAAAAGGATAATGCCTTGCTGTAGTCAAATTGTAACTTAGAGCTCAATATGCTCGCCTCCATCTCTATATTTTTCCTGTTCCTAGCATACTTATTTGCTTGTACAAAAGCAAGTAAGAAGGCATTCACAGGCAAGATTTCCCATGATAAAATGAATTCAGAGGTGAATGATCATGAAACGTATCGGCTTTATCGGACTTGGCACAATGGGTAAACCCATGGCTGCTAACCTTATCCAAAAAGGTTTTATGGTAACTGTTTATAATCGTACTGCTGAAAAAGCGGACGAGCTGGCTCGTCTTGGCGCTGAAGTTGCTTTCACACCTGCCGAGGCTGCCCGCCATTCGGATGTGCTTTTCACCATGCTTAGCAATGATGCCGCTTTGTTGGATACATTTTACAGCGAACATGGCATTCTGAGCGGTATTCATCCGTCTCTCACGATTATTGATTCCAGCACAGTTTCTCCCCAAACAAGCCAAAAGCTGGCCGAGGAGCTCGCAGGCCATTTCGTCGACTTCCTCGACGCGCCCGTTACAGGCAGTAAGCCTGCAGCCGAGGAAGGCTCGCTAACGTTCATGGTCGGCGGCAACCAGGAAGTGTTCGAAGAACATCAGCAATTGTTCCTCGCGCTGGGCCGCAAAGCGCTTTACTTAGGCCCCTCCGGCTCTGGTTCCTATGCCAAGCTTGCCCACAATACGATGGTCGGCATTAACTTGGTCGGTCTTGCCGAAGGCTTATCCATCGCCTCCAAAGCAGGGGTTGACCTTGAGCAATTCTTGGAAATCGTCCGCTCTGGCGGTGCGAACAGCAAAATGGTCGACCTCAAAGGCGATAAAATATTGAATCGCGATTTCAGCAACCAATTTTCCTTGAAGCTGATGCTCAAGGATCTCTTAATCGCTCAGGGACTGGCCAGCGAGTTTCAATTGCCCGCTCCCCTGCTGCAAACAACCGCAACCTTATTCCAGATGGGATTAAGCAAAGGCCTCGGCGATGAGGATATGAGTTCCGTCATCCAGTGCTACGAGGACTGGATCGGACAGCAGGTCGCTAAACCTAGCAAGCCTGCTGCCCTAGTTGAAGAGAAGCCGGCCTCGGCGCTCTCCGGTCGCGAACGCCGCCGGAATACGCGCGTGAAGCTGGACATCAACTTGAAGCTGTCCATCTATCAATGGGAGCAGGAAGGCTCCTTCTCCGGCCAAAACATCGACGGCACCCTCTTCGACCTGTCGGAGAGCGGACTGCAAATCACAACCGAAGCGCCGCTTGCCCCGGATATGTTCATCGTCATCCACTTCCCGCAGGAAGCGGAACTTCCGCCAATTACCGCTCGCGTGATCCGGATCGAGTCCGAAGGCCGCAAGTTCCGGTATGGCTGTATGCTCTCCGGTCTTCCGCCTTATGTGCGGATTAAGCTGGAGAAGTATATTGATGAGCATATTGGGAATGTGGTTTAGGTCTTGCACAGTGAGTTCGATGACGCAGCCACATTTGATAATAAATTGACGCGTGAAGAACACCGTCTTTCCCATTTGGGAGAGGCGGTTATTTTTTTGTTTGGAGGGGATTTGGATGAGCTTTGAAAACGAATATAAAGCTTGGGTAGGCTTCCATGAGAAGAAGCGTTCTGGGGAGCGGCTGCGCAGAATGCGGGAAGGTCTCGGGCACGCCGAGCATTTATTTTTGCAGCAGGTATGGTGGCCCGTGATCAGGCATTTTCGCCAACTGCACCCGGAATACGAGGTGAAGGATTATCTGGATGGCACCCGCTTCATTGATTTCGCCTATCTCCGGCCGCCTTATTGTATATGCATCGAGATGGATGGTTTTGGCCCCCATGCCCGAGATATAGACCGAACTCGCTTCGGCGATAACCTCATGCGGCAGAATCAGTTGATGCTGAATGGCTGGAAAGTTTTTCGTTTTGCCGTTGATGATATCACTGGGCATCAACGACGCTGTCAGCAGGTTATTTTGAGTATGATGGGAAGGTGGTATGGAGATGATTGCGGTCGTGAGATGTGTTCGCTCACCTATCGAGAGAAAGAGATCGCTCGGCTAGCTGCTAGCGCCGTTGACCCGCTTAAACCGCAAGCCGTTGCGGCACATCTGGGTATCCGCGTGGAACATGCGCGCAAATGGCTTCACAGCTTGCATCGAAAAGGGATTATCAAGCCTGCTAGCGGCGGGCAGCGGGTCAGATCTTATGTGCTCGACCCTTCGGGTTCAGACTGGTCGGTATTTTGATAGAGTTGGCGCTGGTAGATAGGGACGGTTGGCGATGGATGGGGGGCGTTCGGAGGCTAGCTGAGAAAGCAGTCTTTAGAGACTTCTATTTGGGAGAATATGCGGTTTGAAGTGAGAATAGAAGCTTCTGGAGACTTCTATTTGTTAAAATACTGGCTGAATCTAGGGAATCCGCACCAATAAGAGTCCCTTACGTCTTCTATTCACCTCTAATGAAGAGAATTCGCGCAAATAAGAGCCTGCAAAGGCTCTTATTTGTGTTGTCTTACGCTTCCAGTTGGCCCGAAGCCTTGCGCAGCTCATTAGCGAGTCGATGGAATTCTTCTCTAGCTTCTGCATCCTCCGTACTCATCCAAGCGGCCGATAGAAAACGAATAATCTTGTTCGCATCCTCAATGCTCATCATGTACCCCCTTTTTCCTCCAGCTGATCAAAACGAGTGAGATCACTTCCCTCTATGATTTGAATAAGCTTATCCGCATACTTGGGATCAGTGGCGTAACCTGCACACTGTATCTCCTTGCTTGCAATTTGGTAATTGCGTTCATTCAAAGCATTCTTATAGCGCTGATTCTGCGCAAGCAAAAGAGAATGATCGCGTATGCTGTCCGCCCAGCTTTCGTACACTCTAAAACCGTCTACAATTTGTATCCACTTGCCATAAATGAACTCCTGCGTTGCTTGCTGCTGCCCGCTCCCTTTGATTCCGAACAAATTGTTGCCTGGCGCGTGACTTCCCCAACCGCTTTCCAAGATCGCCTGGGCTAATGTCACGCTGGCCAAAATGCCAAACTCCCGCATATTCACCTGTGCCGCAGATGCAATTTGCCGGGTAAAGCTTTCCTTGCTCATAGCCCTTCACCTTTGCTGCGAAGTACCTGAATCATCTGTTTCAAAAAGCTGGGCAGCGGCAGCCCTAACCGCCCGTAATTTTCAGTGATTGAAATAAACTCATTTGCCAAGTAAAAATAAATCGCACCTGTCATCATTAAATCTATGTTCAATAACAGGTCCATGCGGTGCGCCAACATGATGACGAGCAGCATCATTCCTTTGCGGGTAAGGCCCCAGAAGCCGACCTGACTGTTCAAACCGCGCTGCTCCTTCATAGAGGCGGCAATGCCTGTAACATAATCTACGCCGATTGCCATCAGAAAGAGGCCAAGCAATTCGGTCCACCCGCCGAAGGCATATGTCACGCACGCGCCAAGCGCGGCCAAAATCGAACTGAACATGAATTGGCTCATCGGTTTCGCTCCTTTCATTTGAGATGGGAGAGAGAATGGTAGTCAGACGCCAGTACTTGCTGATGTTAGCGTTTTGGTGGGTGAGTCCGTCTGCGAAAAGCGACTTGAATTGTTCAATCGTATGAGGATGGGGCGTGCCGGATGCTTTTCAAGTGATAGGTTCTGTTCGGCTATTTTCATTTGTTGCGAATTTGCGTATCTGTGTGCAACTTAGCCATAAGCGGCATTGAAACTTGCGGAGCAGCAGCACCGCCCGTTAACGTCACGGTCATCACTCCCGTGGACAAATCGCCTGAGCGCGTCGCAGCTTGCGCATCGAGCACCGTCAACCACCTGCCGCCCAGCCCTCCCAGGGGCAATTTCGCCTGCTCCGCCAATCCCAGCATCAGCAGCTGCGCTGCCAACTGGTATTCGCTTGCCGATCTGGCGGCAATTTGTCCGACGAACTGCTTGGACAGCTGAGGTGCGCCTCTCGACACTGCTGCGCTGTGCCAGCCTGTACACTGCCACGAGACCGACGGGCGGCAGGTTCCGTTAAATCCGCGATAGACGCGCCACTGCAAGCTAAGTGCGGATTCTGTGTATTGCGAAATGGCTTCGAGCCACGATTCGGCGACAGGCATCACCTGCTTAAGCAGAAGGACGGCTTTCATGGAACATCTGCCCTCTGCATCCAAAGCCTGGACGGCAGGCAACGCTGTAATTTGCGCCGTATACAGACCGCCATCCACGTCAATAATGCCTTCTTCCGGCTCCAATAACTTGCCAATGATGCGCCAAATCCTTTCTTGCGCTCCTTCGGAAGTCTCACTCCTGATCAGCAAACTCAGCTTGCGCCAGCTGCCCGGCGCGTCGAGCTTAAATTCGGCGCTGCCTCCTGCGTGACAAAGTGCAATAGACTCATCAAGATACTGCGATTCGCTATCCACGAACAGATCGGTGCCGAGTATTCCCTCTCCTTTTCCTTGCAAAAACAACGCCAATTGTTTGGCCATGTTACTCATTCACTCTTCTCACCTCCTTTCCAACACTGATCAGTAAATGTTTTGAAATTCAAAACATTTTTTTCTTTATCAAAATCACTCCCTCGCCTCTGTTCTCCATAAGCCTTGCTTGAGGGCCTTCGGAGCTTAATCACTCCTCCGTTTTTCCAGCAGCATCACCGCCTTCTTGGTTTATGCAACGATCTTACCACGTCTTTTTATAATCGAACTGCCAATAAACGGCCAACTTTCGGACACGCTAGCCTATCGTTCGTATGACCTCCGTTCGCAGCATGTAAGCTAGTTTATCGATTGCTCTTCCTTTCGCCCTTCGATAAGTCCTTTCACTTAAATTGAGTTCATGACAAAGCAGACAATCCAACATTTTCTCCTTCTGCAAATAACGTCTCCGTATAATCTCCTGCTCCTGCTCGTCCAGCCGCGTCAGCGCCTGCTCAACCTCGGCACATAAGAGAGCAGCCTGCTCTTCAGAAGCAGAAACGGCTCTATATTCAGCCGGGTTCTCCGTCACGCAGTGCGCATGCAGCCTGCTGTTCTCTCTCCGCGCACCTCCGAGCGTTTGATACAAACGAACCGTTTCGAGCAGACCTTCCACCTTTTTTCGAGTAGCCCGTTTGTCCATCTGTTCCCCCTCTATGTGTAACATTTGTTCCAGCATCCTGATCATCTCCCAAAATTTATTGTTTTGAAACACTAAACAAATCATACCTCAATCTTGTTTCGTATTTCAACACAAAAGTTTTGAGAGACAAAAAAACCTCTTGTTTTTTGTACCTCTAAGCATTTACAATAAGTAGCAGGTGATGAATCGATGAAAGATATGGTCCAGTTCGGCCTTCGAATCCGGCAGCTGCGTAAACAGAACCATTTTACCCTTAGAGAGCTTGGAGAACGGTCCGGTGTTAGTTACTCGTTTATTAACTCCATAGAAAATAACCGCTTCAGCCCATCGAGGGATACGGTCATTGCGCTGGCCGATGCGTTGAATCGCTCAGACAAGGACGAGCTCTTGCTGCTCGCTGGCTTTGCGCCGACGGAAGAAGAGTCGCTGGATATCTCCTCCGAACCGGGGATTGATCGCATCGATGATCCTGAGGTTAGTTTATTTTTTAAAGACTTCCAAAGTGCGCCCAAGGAACGGCGGGATGAAATGCTCCGCTTCTGGCACTTCATCAAGGAGCAGCAGATCAATCGTATGCCGGATAGCGAGCAATAATATATTTTACATGAAAAAGCAGAGCCCCTCGGGCTTTTCTTTATCCCTTACAAGCGAACATACATTCCTATATTTTGAATATCGAGGTGTTTACCCTGTTTACTCACTATCAAACTACCCCTCTGGAACAGTGGGTCGAAGCTTTATATGAGCAGCATGAGATTACAACGCCGGCTCAGCTCTGCATGACCCATTTGGCGGCTAAGCTGCGCATTTGGGTGTATACGATGGATATGAACAGTATGGCCGTCGAAAATAACGGGCAGTTCAGCATCAACGTTGACCGCCGGCTGTCCCCCAAGGAGCAGTGGGAAGACTTTTTGCACGAGCTGTGCCATGTTCTTCGCCACTCCGGCAACCAGATGGCCATGCCTGACCGTTATGTGAACTGGCAGGAGCAGGACGCATCCGCCTTCCAGCTCTACGCGGCGATCCCTCTCTCCATGCTGAAAAAACTGCCGCTGCCCGAACACAAAAATGAAATGATCGCCTACCTGTCCGAAGAGTTCCAAGTCACTTTCCGTCTGGCCAAAGCGCGCATCGACCAAATTCAAAGGCGTGTTCTACAGGGAATTTTGGATTATGAGTATCAACAATATACACAAAGCCAGGTGGGGAAATACGATCCGTCCAAATGGTCCGACGCAACTCGCCTCATGATGGACAAGCTGGGACAATTGAAGTCAAAAGGAGTGCTGGCAGATGGCGATGCTAACCGTATTCTATGATTATCATGAGGAGGGGATCGTGCCGGTTCTCTTATCTTTGCGTTTTAGCCTGGGGGAGCTGGATTTCAGCCAAGACTCGCTGTACGTGCCGCTGGAGGCGCCTTTTCAGCAGTTGGCAATGGAAGACATCTGCGACCTCGATGCCGGTATTACAGTACTCATGGAGGATCTCATCGTCCATCCTGAACGCCCTCACGCCGTTGGCATCTCCCTGTCTCGCCTAAGACAGCGGCATGCGGCGTACCTGGAGCAGCTCACTGATATCCAGCAGCTGTGGCTGCGGATGCATGACATCGAGGAGGTACTGCAGATGGATATGCGCTCTTTGTATCGTTGGAGCTGATGGCGCGGCTGCAGCGTTGCTTAGTGAGACGGCCTTTTCGGACGTCTCACTGCGTTCCTCGGCCGTTTCCGCTACTGAGACGGCCTTTTTCGCCCTCTCACGCCGCAAACTTCCTTCTCTTGCGGCTTTTCTCCCGCAGCGTGGGATTCCGGCATCATCCTATCCGCGCGACTAAGCCGATACAAAAAAATCCCACACACCAGTGAACGAAGTTCACAAAGTGTATGGGATTCTCACGATTTCCGCGCCTTATTACTCACTAATATAAGAACAAATATAATCGCTGACTGTTTTCACGTCGAGCTTGAATTTCGCATTCGCCGGCACGGTGAACTCACCTTGACCGTTGATGCTGATCCATTCGCTGCTGCCTGGAAGAAGTACTTTCAGCTCACCAGCTTGGATTTCCATGATTTCTTTGACATCTGTGCCGAACTCGTACTCGCCCGGAAGCAGGATGCCCAGCGTTTTTTTCGTACCGTCGGCGAATTGTACCGTGCGGCTTGTTACTTTTCCATCAAAATAAACGTTAGCTTTCGTTAATACTGTTACATTTTCAAAGCTGGACATAATGATTAGTTCCCCCTCTAAAATGGCAATCAAGGATAAACGATTTCGTCGTCCTTTTAGGACGGGCGCGTTTGTCTAGGTAGATGCGAAGCAAAAGTATAAAACTTATACTTTCTTATCTATAAATAAAGACCAAGCCCACGCAGGGTGGGCTATGGCGCTGTTAACTAACGCGCAAGTGTGCGTACGCACGCGATGCGATGTTTCACTTGATGTCTCACTCTTGTATTAAGCCAACAATGCTTTCACTCTAGCTGCAACGTTCTCCGGAGAGAAGCCGTACTCTTTCAGCACGAGGTCGCCAGGCGCGGATGCGCCGAACGTGTTGATGCCGAGCACGGAACCTTCGTCGCCGACATAACGCTCCCAACCGAGCGGGAACGCCATCTCAACCGCAAGACGTTTTTTCACGCCAGGCAGGATGACGGAGTCTTTGTATTCTTTGGACTGTTTCTCGAACAGTTCCAAACTTGGCAAGCTAACGACGCGTACGTTGATTCCTTCAGCTTGAAGCAGTTTTTGCGCCGCGACAGCCAATTGTACTTCAGACCCTGTTGCAAGGATCTGAGCATCCGGATTACCGTTCGCAGCATCGGATACCACGTATCCGCCTTTGCTCAGGTTCGCTTTCGCGCCTTCAACCGTTCCTTCGAGAATCGGCAGATTTTGACGAGTCAATACGAGCGCAACTGGTCCTTTAGCCTCAGCAATCGCATAGCGCCATGCTTCGGATGTTTCGTTCCCGTCAGCTGGACGAATCACTGTGATGCCCGGAATAACGCGAAGCGCAGGAAGCTGCTCAACCGGCTCATGCGTCGGTCCGTCTTCGCCAACCGCAATACTGTCATGTGTCAGCACATAGATAACCGGAAGCTGCATAAGAGCTGCCAGACGGATGGAGGCACGCAGGTAGTCGGAGAATACGAAGAATGTCGCACCGTATACTTTCACGCCGCCATGCAAAGCCATACCGTTCATGGCTGTACCCATACCGAACTCGCGAACTCCAAACCATACATTGCGGCCCGCATAGTTGCTTGCCGTGAAGTTAGCTTCGCCTTTGATCATCGTGTTGTTAGAGCTCGCAAGGTCCGCGGAACCGCCGATCAGTTGCGGAAGCAAAGGAGCAATCGCGTTGATCGCATTACCGGAAGCTGCACGAGTAGCCATTGGCTTGTCTGATAGGCTGTAAACCGGAAGGTTCGCATCCCAACCAGCAGGCAATTCGTTATTAACAGCGGCGCTGAACTGGCTGCCCAATTCAGGATAAGCTTTGATGTAATCATTCAAAAGGTTGCTCCAAGCTTGTTCAGCTTCAGCGCCTTCTTTGCCGATTTCCGCATAGTGGGCACGAACTTCATCGGGAACCAAGAAGTCCGGCTCTTCCGGCCAACCATAGGCTTGCTTCGTCAATTTCACTTCGTCGCCGCCAAGCGGGGAGCCGTGAGGTCCAACGTGACCGCCTTTACCGCCTTTATTCGGGCTTCCGAAACCGATTGTCGTTTTCACTTCGATCAACGTCGGACGAGTCGTGTCAGCTTTCGCTTCAGCAATCGCGTTGGAGATCGCAGCCAGATCATTCTGCTCTTCTACGCGCAGCACCTGCCAGCCGTAAGCTTCGAAACGTGCTTGAACGTTCTCGGAGAATGCCATATTCAGCTCGCCATCGAGCGAGATATCATTTGAATCGTACAGCATGATCAATTTGCCCAATTTCAGATGAGCAGCCAAGGAAACGGCTTCAGAGGAAACCCCTTCCATCATGTCGCCATCGCCGCAAATCGCATATGTATAATGGTCGATCACTGGGAAATTCTCTTTATTGTAAGTCTCTCTCAGATGAGCTTCAGCCATGGCCATACCAACCGCCATACCGATCCCTTGTCCGAGCGGACCCGTCGTTGCATCAACACCTGCCGTGTGACCGTATTCCGGATGTCCTGGCGTTTTGCTTCCCCATTGGCGGAAGTTTTTGATTTCTTCCATCGGCAGATCGTATCCGCACAGGTGAAGAAGGCTGTATAGGAGCATGGATCCATGACCCGCAGAAAGTACAAAGCGGTCACGATTGACCCATTTCGGATTAGCTGGGTTGTGCTTCATATGCTGTTTCCACAGCACGTAGGCCATTGGGGCTGCGCCCATAACCATACCTGGGTGACCCGAGTTGGCTTTCTCAATGGCGTCGATGCCCAAAGTACGAATCGTGTTGACTGCCAATTGTTCAATTGTTTTGTTTGTTGCTGTCATTTCGAAAATTCCCTCCTATATGTCTATACTTACGTGAGTCTTAAACTTGTACATACAAGTGACTTTTCTCGCTTGCATTATTGTACCATTTGCTTTGAGGCTTTGCCACAATAAACCGCTAAAACTCGTCGGATATCCGGCTCTCTGCCAAAAAAGACTGCATCCTTATCGGATACAGCCTAGCTTTCCCATCAATTGAAGACGACAGTCTTATTGTTGTGAACAATGATGCGATCTTCGACATGCCATGCAACAGCTCTGGCGAGAACGATCCGTTCGATATGACGGCCGATTCTTTTCAAATCTTCCACATTATCGCGGTGGCTAACCCGTTGAACGTCTTGTTCGATAATCGGTCCGCCGTCTAACTCCTCTGTCACATAGTGCGCGGTTGCGCCAATAATTTTCACGCCGCGGTTATGCGCTTGGGCATACGGCTTACCGCCTACGAAAGCAGGCAGGAACGAATGATGAATATTAATGATGCGATTCGCGTAATGCTGAATGAAAGATGGCGAGACAATCTGCATATAGCGCGCCAAAACAATCGCATCCACTTTGTCTCCCACCACTTCAAGCTGACGGCGCTCAGCCTCTGCCTTCGTATCTGCCGTAACCGGAATATGGTAATACGGAATGCCGAAAGGCTCGACCAACGATTGCATATCGGGATGATTCGAAATAACCATGGCAATATCGGCGTTCAAATCCCCAGCGCGCCAGTGCCAAAGAAGCTCAAGCAACGCATGATCTTCCTTCGATACGAAGATCGCGATGCGCTTCTTCTGACTAGCCAGAGACAGGCTCCAGTCCATGGAGAACTTGTCCGCAACGGCGGAGAATGCCTCTTTCAATTGCTGGACGCGGCTCTCCAACTGGTCCAAGTCAAACTCGATCCGGATGAAGAACATGCCGCCCTCCGGGTCCATGGTGTACTGATCGGATTGCACGATGTTCGCGCCGTAGTCAAACAAAAACTGTGAAACTGCCGCTACAATGCCCGGCTGATCCGGACAAGAGATCAACATTCTTGCTCTGTTCGCCCATTCGCTCTCCCTGCGAGCTGAGCTGTTCGTACTTCCCCGTTCCATGTGAATCCCCCTCTATGCTATCTGGACAAAAAGCTATCTGTGTTAGACCTTCTTAAGAATATCCTGACCGGCAAGCCAAACGATCAGACGTTGGTTAAGCTGCTCTTCGCTAAGGTCGGACAACAGTCTTTCCTCGTGCAAAATATCATACAAACGCTCTAACGGCTCGCGTCCGTCCGCTTTTTTCGCTTTCGCGTCATTTTTCAAAATGTCCCAAGTTTTCAGAACATAGTCGCGGAAATGAATATCTTTCTTGCCAAACAAATGGTCGATACGCTCGACATGATCCAGGAACTCATCGCCGAAACGGCCTTTAAGATTACCGGATAAAAGGGCAATCTCCGCTTCGTACATCGGGCGCTGCGTCTTGTCTTCTTTACCGATCCACGGCGTCTCCAGAATCATAGGCAAATGCTGCAGCTTCTCATGGTTAGCGACATTGTTCATCGCCTCAAAGCCAATCCAGCCCGAGCCTAGCGGCGCATGGCGGTCCTTAGCGGCTCCGCGGGGATTTTTACTGTCGTTTAAATGAACGACGCCCAGCTTGTCTAAGCCGACAACTTTGTCGAAATGATGCAGCACACCATCTAGATCGTTCACGATATCATAGCCGGCATCATGAATATGGCAAGTGTCCATACAGACTGTAAGTTTGTTGTTAAACTCAACGCGCTCCATAATTTCCGCGATTTCTTCGAAGCTGCGGCCGATTTCGGTCCCTTTGCCAGCCATCGTTTCCAGCGCGATATTCACGTCCGTGTCCTTGACGCCAGCCAATACTTCGTTCAAACCCTCGGCGATACGGGCAATCCCGTAGTCCGCATCTTTGTCTGTGTAAGCCCCTGGATGAAGCACGATGTTGCGCACCCCGATGTAGGCTGTCCGGCGAATCTCTTCTTGAAGGAAACGCACAGCTAATTCGAAGGTATCCTCTTTATAGGAGCCAAGGTTAATGATATACGGAGCGTGCACGACGATTTCATTGATCGCATGCTTGTCCATCAAAGCTTTGCCTTCTTCGATATATTGATCTTCGATCGGTTTGCGGCGCGTATTTTGCGGTGCGCCAGTGTATATCATAAACGTAGAAGAACCGTATGAAACTGCTTCTTCTGCTGCATTTAACAAGCCTTTATCCGAGAACGAAACGTGTGAGCCGATTTTGGGCATGATTCATTGCTCCTTTACTGAAAATCTGTCTACTACCTTCCTATTTTACTCGGATTGTCGCAAGAAATCTAGAAATAAGGTATAATTCTTATCAGAAATGATTGGATGGTAGTGAGGTGACAAATAAATGGTTAACAATTATTTCATGTGGTTCATTATTTTCTGGGTATTTGTCCTGCTCTTCTTTATGTCAGTAGGCGGGTTCTTCATGTTTCGCAAGTTCTTGAAAGTTCTCCCCAAGGAAGACGGAAAGTCTAAGCTTGATTGGCAAAATCATTATGTCGACAATTCCCGCCATCTATGGACAGAGGACTCCAAAGCTTTTCTCGATCAGTTGGTTTCTCCTGTGCCGACAGCTTTCAGAGATATTGCCAAGCATTCTATTGCCGCTCGAATCGGACAGGTTGCATTGGAGGCAAATGCGAATGAAGTAACGAGGGAGCACTGCATCGAGGGATATATTCTTGCGACGCCGCGCAGAGATTATCGAAGTTTGACCAGCTTTCTGGAAAAAGAGCAGATTGACTATAGCGCTTATAAACATTTGTTGAATTAAAATGAAAAAGCCACTCATTTCTTATTTATAAGAAGAGAGTGGCTTAATTGTTATGACAGCTAAAGTTCCGGCATCCCGAACAATTCCAATCCAACGTTAGCATGCAGATCCCGCCTTATTCATTCAAATCCAAGTCTCAGTTGTCATTTCTTCATACCTGTGTCTGTGTATGCACACGCTGCGCAACGAATCGCACTTTTGGCAATGAGCCAGAGGAATTGTTGTCTGATAGAAACCCGTTTTAAAAATCTTTTTTGCATAACATTTGGCCATGGTTGAATTGCATTCTACACAATATACCGTATCCGAATTGCCCATTATTTTTCTCCCCTTACTGATCAAAATGTCGTTTATTGTTACAATATGTATATATAAAACATTATAAGATACATTTCGTAACTTAACAAGGGGGTCTATTCATTTCAACACATGTAATCGACAATAATGTCATCAAAAATTCGGTCTGGATCATAGCTTTTTGTTAATTTTACAAATTCTTTATTTTGCAACGTGGCAAGTTGGTTTATTTCATAAAGCATTTCAGATTCTACATAGTCATTAGGTTGAATAACCGCTTTATAAATACAGCTGTCCTCTTTTTCATTTAACAGCTCTATGCGGCCTACGCTATGAAACATGCGGCTCGAAACCATAACCCCAAAGCCATAAATGACTTCATCACCGGTAGGCAAAATCAATGGACTCTCAAACGTAAATTGAGACTTCTCCAGTTCCAAAATATCGATCATGGCATATTTCGTATGAATCGGTCTTTTGTTAATTTGAACAATCGTTAGCTTGCCTTGCAGAGGTGAAACCAGCGATAACTTGCTTCTTTTCGTCAACATCATACGACCTTCACACCACCTTAATACATTTTGTATCTAGTCAAATGAATCTCTGCTTTGATATAATGGTTTTCTGGTATATTTCGTTAAACATAGTGGATATAATGGTAGAAAAATAAACTGTGAGGAATGATCAAGCTGAAGTATGGAGATCGTATTGCCCTCTTACGTGAAAAAAGAGGACTAACCCAAGAAGAATTATCCAACAAAATAGGAATTTCTAGGGCATCCCTTTCTCACTATGAAACAAGTCGCCGTGAACCTGATTACGAAACCATTAATAAGATTGCAACCTTTTTTAATGTTTCTATTGACTATTTGCTTGGCCGTACCAATCTTCAGCATACGATTCTTGATAACGATGTTCGGGACTTCGTAGAAAATCTTGATTTAACGGACGAGAATATTTTGCAAAAGTTTTCACTGACCGTTGACGGCAGAAAACTTTCCCCGGACGAAGCGAAACGATTCATTGCTTTTGTAAGGGCTGAGCGTTCATTGGAGTAGTTTGTAAAGGAAATATTACATCCTGCGTCTGAAACTTATGTTTGTCGATGCCCAGGTAGAGAAGAATCTGATGAATATCAATTGAAATGCTATGTTCTTGATTCATATGTAGACCTACTCCCAACGCTCAGCTTTTCTCAAAAGCAAGGAAACCGTATTCACGAAATGAGATACATTATGTATCTTTGGCGAGACAGTCTTACGAGGGGCAACCGCTTTTATTTATTTACACCGATATACTTCAAAGTCACTGATGGGGCAGATTGATTAAAGAGGTCTCTAAGGACTGAGACGTTTTTTGTTTTTAAGTAGTAATGATAGCCATATGTTTTTCGAAGAGTATGAGTGCCAATGTCGGTTAAGCCAACCTGCTTGGCCGCTTGATTTAAAATTCTGTAAACTCGAATTCTCTTGATTGGATTGCCTGTTCGTTGGGACGGAAATAAGTAATTATCTTCGTCCATATATTGTATATATTCCTTGATATAGGCTTTTAACTGTGAAGAAAGCTGAAAAGTCTTTAATTTACCCGTCTTTTCCTCCCGTACGCTTACAACATTCCGATCCATCACATCCTTGACTTTCAAAGACAGAAGATCGCTTAGATGGAGTCCGGAATTAATTCCAATCGTGAAAAGAAGCCAATCTCGAATCGATTGTTCTTTCAAAACCTCTTGCAATTGTTCAATTTTCTCTTGATCTCTTATAGGCTGCACAACTTGCATGAATAGCACCTCACATAACCTTTATCAAATTTCATTGTATGCTACTAATTGATTTTCGCTATTACATGTAATCTCAATCTTTACTCTATCAATCCTCCCAAATGCTCTATGTTACATATTGTATCACAAATTTGATAAATGATCTATGCCTTTTCCTGTTCTCAAACGCTAATCTGCGCCCTATAATTCTTAATAAAGAACGTTTTTCGCACGCTAAAATATCATGGATGGAGGCCGCCTGCATTGTTAAAAATCGTTAGGTTTCTTTTTATTATGCTGCTCCTCAGTGCAATTACGTTTCCTGTATCAGCCTATGCCTCAGGTAATGAAAAAGGAAGTTCTCAGAAGAACAGTTTACTGTCTCAGATCACTTCGATCTTTAATCTAAGTAAATTATGGAGTGCAAGTACATACCAGGATAATAGCAACAATGCTAGCAACAACAAGAACAATAGTAAAGACAATGATCATAATAATAACAGCAAAAATAACAATAATAACGACAAAAATAATAACAAATGGGACGATTACGACTGGTATGATATCAGCTGGAATGACAAATATTGGAATGAACGTGCAGATTCGTATGACATATGGAAGAAGTGGTTTTGTTATTAAACAATAAAACTCCGTCCGGATCAGCCGGCGGAGTTTTTGTCGTTATGGCAGCTTCGTTTCAAGGACGAATACCGTAATTTCAGGTCGACAATTAAATCGGATTGGAAACAATGTTGTTCCGATCCCGCGGTTCGTATACACCTGAAACTCACTTTTCTCAAAGCCGTAAAGCCCTATTTGGTACTTTTGGCCTAGGTCCGGTGTAAAGAGACTCCCGTAAAAGGGAATTCGAATTTGTCCGCCATGGCTGTGACCCGAGAGCTGCAGATCGATTGGATGGGCGACAGCCGTATCGGCGAAATCCGGTTCATGTGCGAGCAGCAGGACAAATTCGTCCTCCTTGGCACCTTGTAAGGCATGCGGCAAATCGGGTTTTCCATGAAATATTTCATCCAGCCCGGCCACTCTTATGCGTCCATTCCCTCGTTCAATCGTTCTGTTGTCGTTGACCAGTACAGTGAATCCGGATCGTTCAAGCACATCCCTCACCCGCTCGGATGAAAGACGCATATCATGGTTGCCAAGCACCGCGAATTTTCCCATCCCGGCTTGAAGCCGCGATAGAACAGGGATCACATCATCCGTTACTTCACCGTATTGAGAATCAAATAAATCTCCCGTAAAACAAATAATGTCGGGCTTCTGCCGCTGAATCAGAGCAACCACCCGGGCCACATGTCCGATACTGTAATGCTTGCCAATGTGTGTATCGCTGAACTGTACAATCCGTACTCCCGCAAACGCTGGTGGATAACGGCGGTACGAAAGTCGAACCGTTCTCAACTGAATCCAATAACGCTCTCCAAAAATGCCATACAATCCGCTAAATCCCGCCAAAATCCCTAAGGATCCGGCAACAGATAAACTATGCTTGAGAAACGTCCTGCGATTGATACGTCTATTGTTCATGGTCTGTTCCCCTAACCTATTCAGCGTATATGGGGCTAAATATTCAGTGGCTCATGCAAAATTTGTCGAGGGGAGGCACAAAAGTCTTGATACACTTTGTATAATTTTAATATTATCGGGATTGATTTCGCTGAACAAACGTGCGATAATAAACTACGAGATACGATTTGTATCACAAAAGAAATGTTTTGGAGGGGTCACTTGTGAACAATATAAATCAGATGGATTTCGAAGAGTATGATACGGAATGGATCGATCTCATTTTGAGTGCACGTAAGATGGGTCTTACTATGGATGATATTCGCGCATTCCTAAGAAGCCCTTTCCAGACTACTCAAAAATCGCAAAATTCAACTGAAAACGATCCTTGTATGTCCCCATAAATTCCGAAAACACTCATCGCTATTCATCGTTTGGTCGTTTCATTCTCCATTTGTTGAAATCCAGAAACTCCCGAAACTGCTGCTTATCAACCCCGGATGTCATAGCTTCTTTAATAATCTCATACCATTCCTGATCTAGTTCAAGCCCATTGTCTGTCGTCTGTTCCTGTTCATCAATTAACCGCTCGACAGGTACCTTCAAAACAGTTGCAATTTTCTCAAGAAACTGAATTGAAGGATTCTTTTGAATGTCCCGTTCGAGGCTGCTAATATAAGACTTCGCAACACCTGCACGTTCAGCTAGTTCTGTCAGTGACAGGCCCTTCTCTTTCCTCAACTGTTGGACACGTTTTCCAATCATCCTGTATCTTCCCTCGTAATAAAGTTATAGTTGCTCTTCTAATTATACCAGAATTTCTTCCAAAGAACAAATCTGTTTCTTATTAAGAACAAAAAAAGCCCCGCAAGGGGCTTTTGGATTTGTGTCTCTCATCATCTGGCTAGCCTTACCATAACCAATCACATTTCACTTCATTTTATCATTATGCCATTTCATAAACTCAATCAATATTTTAAACTCATGAATTCGTTCCTTATCAATCCCTGATTGCTTCAAATCAATGATAAAGTCCATCCACTCTTGATCAAGCTGGTGACTGGTCTCTGCATCTACGGCAATTTTCAGCAATAGTTTGAGATCTACCTTGAGCACCTCTGCGATTTTCTCCATTACATGAATAGATGGGTTCTGCTTGAGATTTCTTTCAATATTGCTTAAATAGGATTTGGAAATACCTGTCCGTTCCGAAAGTTCGGACAACGTATACCCCCTTTGTTTACGAAGACTTGAAATATTTTGACCAATCATGGTTATCATCACTCCACAGTGACACTTTTGGCAAGATTTCTTTGCTTGTTAACATGTCAACACCTCGACCTCGCATAGCGGTTGCATAACTTGTTCAGGTCCAGCCCTATATTTTCTCCTATCATCTCCTTCCTGTTAATCATCATTTTCCTTCATACAGCATACATTCGGCATTTCACTCATAAGGTTTACAAAAGGGAGGGATTATGTCATGTATTTACTTTCGGCAAGTGTGTGGAAAAAGGCTCAGCG
The DNA here is from genome assembly GCF_013141725.1 of Paenibacillus planticolens. Classification (GTDB taxonomy): domain Bacteria; phylum Bacillota; class Bacilli; order Paenibacillales; family NBRC-103111; genus Paenibacillus_E; species Paenibacillus_E planticolens. Next base: position 128,717 of record NZ_WHNZ01000017.1, read on the forward strand.
TACTTATCATAAGGTCATGCATGTATACAATTCAATACTCTATAGGGACTGCCTTGACATGGAACTGAAAATAGCTTTATTTGAAAAGGTTCAGCACCATAAGCAAAAAATGTCTGGTGAACAATTATTACAATAGGTAACCGTATTCATCCTCTCGGCAAAACTACCGTTGACGTCTTTGTATTCGATTTTTTTTGCATATATCTGATTTTCTTCCTTAATGGCTCCTCATAAAAGCGATACAAGATTGAACTCAATAAAATTGTTGCCAAAAGACTTCCTGTTATGGTAAGCGGTGTAATACTCAATTTCAATAAGCTCCAGAATGTGTACGATAGAACCAAGTTATGTATCATATAAAACGAAAAACTTATTTCACCCAAATAAATAAATATTTTATTAGATAGAAAATTTGATATATACCCTTTTTGGAAAGCAAAAGTAAAAATAAGCAAACTAAGAAAAGGTGTAAAGAATAAATCATATCTAATATTTTGAATCATATTGGGTGAAAAATAAATACTTACAAATAGCAACACAATAGCTAAAATCTCAAAAATAGTAAAAGTCATTTTCGTAAGTTTTAAAATTATTATGTCTTTTATTTCTATAAATAGTAGACCTAAAGTAACACCAACTAAAAAATCGAAAGCTCGAGTTATAGGAAAAACAAAGAATAGCCAATTATTAATTGCATCATTCTTATAGTAAGAAAACAGGAAAGATACCATTAACAGTATCAACCACAAAATACTTATGGTAGATATTTTTTTTCGACCACTTCCTAATTTTTTTATGCTTAGTACTATCATAAATGGAAAAATCGCGTAAAAAAAGAACTCGTCTGAAATACTCCACGATGGTCCATTAAAGGAAAAATTACCAACAGGAAGAAAGCTATGCACTAATAAGACGTTTGTAAATGCTTGTAGTAGATAAAGAATAAATGAATGTTTAAGTGGAATTAAAAAATAATAGGGTATTGCTAATAAAAAGGTCAATAAGTGAGTAGGGTATATCTTTGCGAATCTAGCTAGGTAAAATTTCTTGATTTCATGAACATCTATTTTTTCAAATTTGTCTCGATAATTTATACATAAAATAAACCCAGAAAGAATGAAAAAAAATGAAACCCCAATATATCCTGTCTGATAGGCTTTCCAAATACCAACATGATAGAAAAACACCATTAAAGCTGCAATGAAGCGAAAAGATGTTAAAGGTTTTATCATAAAATTACCACTCCCTAGTTAATCAATAACCTTTAAGCGCTAAAGCTCTTAGTCTTCGTTAATGACTTTTTAATACACCCAATAACCCTCGATTGCTCGTCTTCCGTTAAGTTAGATCCGGATGGCAAGCAAAGTCCCGTTTTAAACAATTGCTCGGATACACTCTCATTGTCATTATGTGCGTAATATCTAACCCCTTCAAAAAGAGGCTGCAAGTGAAGCGGTTTCCAAACCGGACGAGCTTCGATATTTTCTTCTGCCAAGACATCTAACAACCACTCGACAGATATCCCTGCCTCTTTTTCCTCTAGCACAAGAACAGTCAACCATCTATTTGATCGGGTATTTGCTAGTTCCGGCATAAATCGGACACCCGGCAGATCAGCTAATTCTTGGTAATACCGCTCAAAGACAGCTCTTCTTGCAAGTATTCTCTCCTCCAAAACTTCTAACTGAGCCCTGCCGATTCCTGCCAATACATTACTCATTCGGTAATTATAACCCGTCTGGCTATGTTGATAGTGGGCAGCATAGTCACGCGCTTGCGTTGCAAGGAAACGTGCTCGATTCAATGCCTCTACATCATCGGAAACCAGCATCCCCCCGCCTGAAGTCGAAAGAATTTTATTCCCATTGAAAGAATAAATGCCAAATTTCCCGAATGAACCGCTTGCTCTCCCTTTGTAGGTGGACCCCAATGATTCGGCTGCGTCTTCAATGACCGGAATATGAAAAGTATGGCATATTTCCAAGATTTCATCCATCTTCGCGCTTTGACCATATAAATTAACCACGATGACCGCTTTCGGCAATTTCCCTTCTTGAACAGCATCGAACAGGGCATGCTCTAACGCTTGAGGGGACATGTTCCAAGAATCCGGTTCCGAATCAATAAACACCGGTGCAGCTCCCAAATAAACAATCGGATTGGCACTCGCGACAAAAGTAAGACTTGAACAAAAGACCGTATCCCCTTCTTTTACATCAAGCAACCGCAACGCCAAATGAATAGCGGCCGTCCCCGAACTGACCGCCGCTGCATCGTTTACCCCAACGCGGGAGGCAAGCTCCTTCTCAAATGCATCGACATGCGGACCCAACGGAGCGATCCAATTTGTATCAAATGCATTTTGGATATAGGTAAGTTCATTCCCGCTCATGTGCGGAGGGGAAAGATATATTCTTTTATTATTCGAAAACACTACGCCACATCCTTTTTATGGTTTTTTAAAAAAAGCGCTGGGTACTAGGCGAACTTCCGGCTGCTTAAGATTCTTGCAGGGGTTCCTACTGCAGTACTATTGGGTGGAATATCGCTGATTACTGTGGCACCTGCACCAATAACTACCCATTCACCGATATTCTTTCCCGGAATTACCGTAGCTCCCGCTCCAATCATTGTCCCTTCTTTTACAATCACTGAGCCAGTAAGCGTAGCTTTGGGAGCAATGTGAACATAATTCCCAATGATATTGTCATGCTCTACGATTGCACCTGAGTTAATAATGCTATAGTCGCCTACAACTGTATCGGCACTAACAATTGTATTAGCCATGATAACCGTACCAATCCCTATAGAAGCGCTTGCACTTATGATAGCGGTACCGTGAATGAGTGAAATATATGTTTCCTTGGATAAGCCAAGTTTCTCAACAATCGCTTTCCGAATCATATTATCCCCGATAGCAATAACAAATTTAAGATGGTTCATTTGATTCAATAAAAGATGTGCAGAGGAAGTAGGCCCTAGGTAGATGTCATTGCTTAGAGTTAACTTCTCGTACTTGTCATCCAAAATGGCTATGATTTTGTAGTCACTACTGGAACTAATTAAGTCCCTTATGACTTTACTATGGCCACCCTCACCGATAACAACTAAATCCAATCTGCATCACATCTTTCATGAGAGATTTGAGCCAGAAAATTTCTCCATCGTCACATGATTACCATGACTGATCCCATCTGACTTGATTACTTTAACAAAAGTTAAAGCTAGAATTTTCATATCGAGGAAGAAGCTTTGATTTTCCACATACCACACATCAAGCCTAAACTTTTCTTCCCAAGAGATTGCGTTCCTGCCGTTAACTTGAGCCCATCCCGTAATTCCGGGGCGTACTTGGTGACGTTTTGCCTGTTCTTCTGTGTACAGAGTCAAATAATCCATTAACAGCGGCCTTGGCCCTACTAAGCTTAAATCTCCCTTGATGACATTAACCAATTGCAGTAATTCATCTAGGCTATATTTGCGGAGGAATTCCCCAAAAGGAGTTAATCTTATTGAATCAGGTAATAAATCCCCTTCGTTGTCCCTTGCATCTGTCATGGTTCGGAATTTATAAATATTTATAGGCATACCATGCAATCCTGGTCTTAACTGCTTGAATATGATTGGTGATCCCAGTTTTAATCTAACCAGTACAGCAACAATTCCGATAATCGGAGAAAACAGTAATATCAAAGGAATTGATATTACTAGGTCGAAAAGTCGTTTCATAAATGATCTACTCCTACTGATCTTAACTAAAAATCTTGATTTCATACGATCAATCTTCCATGCAAAGTAATTGGTTTTCACAGTACTATGACCATCTACAGCTACTAACCACTGATTATGATCAATCATTAGCTGGTCGATATGGTGCATACCGTCTTTTCTCCAATCACCATTTTTGTTCGAACCGCATAAGACTAAGGAAATTTCCTCTTCCTCATATTCGGTTTCTGTTAGTTTGTTTACTTTGAAGACTCTTATTGAATCACCATAATGCGGATAATCCGCTTGCGTATACCTGTAGATGCTTCCTTCTGAGATAATTATTCTGCCTCCAGGTCTGCTAATCATCATATTGCTTGTAATCACCGGGCTTTGGGTATGTTCAATCCATGGACCCTCTAGTTTTTCAGACGAGAATAGATGTAGATTTCCCCCTTCCGTCGAGGCAAATATCCACCATTTCTCTTTATACTGAACAATTGAAGGATCCAAGAAGTTACCTTTAAACAGTTCACACACAATTTCCCATTGAAATGGAAACTGTTTCGCTTTGTACAATAAAACAGAATTGGCTTCTGTAGTTTCAGGCAGCATAAAGATGTCGTCTCCAACCTTAAATACTTGAGGATAAGATAAATGGAAGTTTTCACGCAGGACGACTTGCTGATAATCCCATTTAACCCCATCTGTACTTGTGGCTAAGCCGATTTGCCCACGTTCCAGTTCTTTATTTAAAATCTCAAAAAATAAATAAAACTTCGAATCGTGCTTGATGATAAAAGGATCTGCTACAAATTCAGCTTGCACATCCGTTACATCTGAAGCTTGCATAGAAGGTGTATCCATGTCGGCTTCATTCAATGACTTTGTTATCATAACAGCGGAACCGAAAACCTTGATAGACCATATCTGAGCAATAATTCCCGTCTTCATGAGAGATAATAAAATCGTTATTCTTTGTAGCAACTTCCTAGTTATAGGGAACAAGTAGTAATCCTCCTTTGAAAGGAGGTACTCTGATCTTGCAAGATTATTTGGTTTAACTGCTGCTCAGTCAGCACCGACATGGTCATGGATACAACCCCACTATACAGTTATTTCTTCTTCCTCTTTTTGAAATCCATTCGGATTATGGGATTGCCATCTCCATGAGTCCAGACACATCTCATCTATGCCTCTCTGCGCGATCCACCCCAGCTCACGTTCAGCCTTGTTTGGATCAGAAAAACAGATGCCTATGTCGCCTGGTCTTCGATCTGCTATCGTATAAGGTATTTGTTGTCCGGTTATTCTTTCAAAAGTAGACACCATTTCCAGAACACTATAGCCCTGTCCCGTTCCAAGGTTGTACGCTTCTACCCCTGTGCTTGCCATTATCTTCTCCAACGCTTTGACGTGCCCCAACGCCAGATCAACTACATGGATGTAGTCCCTTACACCCGTGCCATCTAAGGTGGGATAATCATTTCCATGAATCTTTAACTCCTTTAATCTGCCAATCGCCACCTGTGTAATAAATGGCATTAAATTATTAGGTGTGCCGTTTGGACTCTCTCCTAATCTTCCACTGCCATGGGCTCCAATAGGGTTAAAGTAGCGTAAAAGTGCAATACTCCATGTTGGATCCGACACATATAAGTCCCTCATGATTTCTTCGATCATAAGTTTAGTTCGACCGTATGCATTCGTGGCACCTAGTGGAGAATTTTCGTTAATCGGTACTTGTTCAGACATACCATATACAGTAGCCGACGAGCTGAAAACGATCCTTTGCACCGCATATTTCTGCATGAGCTCACAAAGTATAAGCGTGCCGGTAATATTATTGTGATAATATTGAAGTGGTAAACGAACCGATTCACCTACTGATTTAAGTCCTGCAAAATGAATCACCGCTTCAATGTTGTTTTGCTTAAAAACAATCTCAAGATCCTGCCGGTTTAATAGATCAATTTGATAAAACTCAAAATCTTTACCTGTTAATTTCCTTACCCACCTTAACGATTCCGGGCTGCTATTACTAAGGTTATCTACAACCACGATCTCATGTCCTGCATTCAATAATTCTACGCAGGTGTGACTACCTATATAACCCGCTCCTCCGGTTACGAGGATTTTCATTCAGATACCCTCCCAATTCTTTATTAAAATTTCAAGTAATTACTTCTGTAGATAACATTCAAAGTAATCACGTTCTCGTAATAAAAATAAATCAAATATAAAACCAATATGATATAATACATAAATTTCTGATGTCTTTTCACAACTAAGCTAATGATCCAAGACATAAGAATGACATTGTACAAACCAAAATAAATTGAAAACCTTGCAAATATCCAATTTTGAGTAGCAACAGCCATAACAAAAAAATTAAGCAATGACATATTTACTACGTAGTCACCATATGGGAAGATTTCTCGTAGTTTATTTCTACCCAAGTAAGCAAATATCAGGGGAACGCACCAAACAATCACCCTTATAATATTAGCTCCACCTTCTTGGAAATTCTTATACTCGCTATAATGACTATCCGCTATAGCTGCGAACAAAGCATTCGATAGCACGTTATAACCTAATATTATAAAAATCGCCATAAAAAGAATTATTATTGTAGAGGATGTCCATGCCTTCCTTCTGACAATAAAATAAATAGGAATTAATATTAAAGCGCTCTGATGAAAGGTAGACGCGATTGTCACCACGAGAAAATACTTTTTCCAGTTTCCAGCAAATAAATATTTGGTTGCAGCGAAAGCAATAGCCGATGCAAGAAACTGTCTAACCCCATTCATTGAAACAATGTAGAGTCCAGATGTTATGTATACGTATATGCTCATTTCAAATAACCTTGAATACTTATATAACACGTAAACAATAAGTACATTGGTAACTAGGGCAGTCAAAAATATCAACAACTGAGGATTATCGGTGTATGATTTCAATATCATTTGCAAGATACCGAAGCCAATATCTTTTTCAGCTTTAACTTGTTCCCATGTGAAATCATTCAGCCTGTAAGAATGCATATAAAAGAACGTATCACCGATGTTATTGCGAAGTCCGGCTATTAATACAAAAGTTGCCATAACAATAGCTGCCATCCACTTATCTGGCTTCAACGATAGAGGTTCAGAGCTGAATGTTGCAGGTTTTGCAAAATACCTCGAAAAGCATGAAGCGATATAGACGACAATCAGATTAACCCAAAGTATGGCCATAGTTGATTTCCTTTCGAGTACTTATGTGAGACTCGTTTTTCTCCTTACATACCAATAGAGCATGACGCCAAGCGGAATAGCGAGAAAGGTGAGGACTTTCGAGGGAGATTCCCTCAAGAACTTATGATTACCGGAAGTCATGCAGCTGGACACATAGTGGATGGATTGTCTGAACTTGAAGAATAAGCTAGCTGACGGCAGCTTCATAAGCTCTTTACGGTAAAAGGCAAACCCTTTTGGGTTCTTGCGGTACTGATGCAGCATATTCATGGATGAGCCATCCGGCAAATACTCCACGCAGCAAAGCACTTCATTCATGAGAAGCATTTCATACTGCTCATCTAACTTATAGTATTTATAGGCCAAGCCTACATACTTTTCATTTTCAAAAATGGGATAAGGGTAGTTCCGAGATAATTCGGTTCGATAAACCAGCTTCTTATCCCCGGTTACGCGGTGTTTGCTGTATAGCTGAAAAAGAGTTGAACGTTTGATGCCCTCAGGCAGTTTTGTGCCAATAATGCGGCCATCCGTATAAGAATCAAGTCCAATGATTCCACTTACTTGCTCATTACCGTACAGCTCCCAAAAAGTGTTTATTTGTTCCACAGCATGATCTGGCATATAGTCGTCAGAGTCAATACAGACGTTTAGCTCCGTATCGATTAACCTGTAGGCCGTATTATGAGCTCCATGCATGCCTTGATTGTCCTGGCGGTAATAACGAATTTGGATCTCATTCTCAGCCATCCAACCGGCCACCAATTGTTCCGTATGGTCTGTCGAACCATCGTCGATAATCAACCAAACGAAATCTTTGGACGTTTGCCGTTTAAGACTGCTATAACAAACAGGAAGACAATACGCTCTATTATATGTAGGTGTAAAAACAGTCAGTTTCTTCATACGATCACCTCGATAAGCCTAAATAAAACCCCTCAGTCCATAGAGCGGTATTCTTAATATCGTATCCCTTATTTGATAAAGAGAACTCCGGTATATGCCTTGTTACATTTCTTGAAATAACATGATTCATTCGATCTATCCAAACCGATTTATTCCCAAGCGATATCCGCTCTACGAGTTGAATGCCCATATCCACTTCTTGGGTAATCTCATCAGATACAAGACAAGGCAGCCCAGCCCCCTGCGCTTCAATGAGTGTAACAGGAAGCCCTTCATGCAAGGAGGGGAATACAAACATATCAAAAGCTTGCAGTAGTCGTGTAATGTCACTTCGTACCCCAAGGAATTTCACCTTATCCTGTAGGTGCAGAGCCTCCACTTTCTTCTCAACCTCTGCACGCAGCGGTCCATCTCCGACTAAAATAAGGACAGTATTCGGCTTCTCTTGGTGCAGCTGCGCGAATAGATCAACGAGGAACAAATGATTTTTTTGATGTGCAAATCTCCCGACATGTCCTAAGACATAGCTTTCTGAAGGCAACTCCAGTTCTTGCCTGACTTGCTCTCTAATCCCGGGTGAGAACGCAAACTTATCACTCTCAATCCCGTTCTTTAAAATCAACGCTTTATTCACCTTGTTCGCAAATAACCATTTGGCTGCTTTATTGGAGCAGGCTACAAAGTGAGTGGCACACGATGGTATAAATGTTCCCGCAACCCATTTATATGTTCTGGCTGCAACTCCGCCCTCACTGCTTGTATTATGACTGTGCGCAATTCGTATGGGTGCTCCCACTTTCTTAGCGGCTCGCAATACGAATCCACTCATTTTGTCCATGTGGGCATGCACAATTTTGTAATTGGGATGTGTCACAAAGAAATGATCCAGAGCTTCGATATATTTCGTATGACCAATATCCGATACGTAAGGAATTCGATGAATAGTTCCACCCATCTCTTCAATTTCCGAATCAAAGACCCCGGCTTTACAGGTTAGAAAATCAAACTGAACCTTGGAGCGATCGATATTGCGATATAAATTCATGAGAAGGGTCTCCGCTCCACCGCGATTCATATTAACGACTACGTGTAAAATTCTTATTGGATCGCCCACACGACATCCACCTTTTCGTCCATGTATAGGGAGTAAATATTTCTTTTTTCATTCAATACGGTTTGGATTGCATATTTTCTTTCAATCATCTCTCGGCCCAGCTCGCCTAGCTTTGACCGCAGATCCTTATTTTGCGCCAGCTGTTTGATCCTCACTGCCATTGCCTTATAATCATTTGGCTCTATAATCCAGCCATTACAATCATCGTGAACCAATTCTCTATGTCCTCTATTACTGCTCGCGATAATTGGGAGGGCACAAGCCATAGCTTCCATGATATTTACCGGCAATCCTTCGCGCAGGCTCGAAGCAACAGCAACATCACATATTGGCATTAAGCGGTCAATATCATTTCGATACCCCAGAAAATCGACCCGGTTTGATACACCTAATTCCCTGGCAAGATCAAGACATTGCTCTTTCAAGGGTCCCTCACCTGCCAGCAGAAGCTTGACATTAGGTTCCTCATCTTTAAGTAATGCCAATGCATGAACGAGCATTTGCTGATTCTTGTTCCGGTTAAATTCTGCGGCATAAAACAGAAGGATATCCTCTGGTTCATAACCCATCGTTTTTTTCAACTCATACTTATGTATTTCATTCATAGGAAGGTATTTTTCAGTATCTACGCCTACACCGTGCACGTGCTCAATTCGACCTGCTCGGAAACGCCGATTAAGGGCTAGATTGTAATCTTCCTTATTTATGGTGATTAGACAATCCGTATAGTAAGAAAGGACTTTCTCGAGGGGATAATAAACCATCCAATTTATGAATGGAGCGCCTTTGCAAAAGTGAAAACCATGTGCGGTGTAAATGACTTTAGCTCCGTTCCTACGCGCTTCCCGCGCTGCTAAACGAGCGAGCAAACCGCCCATCGGCGTATGACAATGGATGAGATCATATTTGTTTTCATCGATAATTGACTTTAATGCTCCATATGCCTTCAAGTTGATTCCTCTGAAAGGTGATCTTTGAATCGGAATGTTAAATTTTGCGTCGACATAAGGAAGGTCCATCTCACCGTTAGCGGCAATATGGACCTCCCATCCCTGCTCTTTGAACCACTTCATGTAAGGTAAGTGAAATGCTTTAAAATGATAATCAACAGTGGCACACAATAGCACTTTTTTAGGCATCTGTTTCCCCTACTTAATTAGTTCTTTCTCCAATATTGAAGAAAAATATTTGAGTAACTCGTATTTTAAATCCTCACGCTGCAATGCGTAATCAATTGTTGTCTGTATAAACCCCAACTTCTCGCCTACATCGAATCGCTTGCCTTCAAATTCGTATGCATACACGGATTCAAGAGTATTTAATTCCTCGATGGCATCCGTAAGCTGAATTTCTCCTCCAGCACCTGGCTTTTGATCGTTCAAAATGTCAAAAATTCTCGGCGTCAGAATATAGCGGCCCATGATGGCAAGATTCGATGGGGCTTCTTCTTTCCTTGGCTTCTCAACTAAATGATTGATGCTAAATAAGTGTTCTTCTATTTGTTTACCGTCAACAATTCCATATCTAGACACTTCATCATCCGTTACATGCTTCACGCCAATGATGGAAGAGTGACGATACTCATACTGATCCATCAATTGCTTGAGACAAGGCTTATTTGCCCGAACGATGTCATCCCCTAACAACACTGCGAACGGTTCATTTCCAATGAACTTACGCGCACACCAAATCGCATGCCCCAGACCTCTAGGCTCCTTTTGGCGGATATAATGAATATCTACTTTGGACGACTTCTGAACTTCAGTTAATAAATCAAACTTTTGTTTTTCAAATAAATTTTGTTCAAGTTCAAAAGAGTTATCAAAATGATCCTCAATCGCTCTTTTCCCTTTGCCCGTCACAATAATGATATCTTCAATTCCCGATTCCACAGCTTCTTCTACGATATATTGAATGGTTGGCTTGTCGACAATGGGAAGCATTTCTTTGGGCATTGCTTTCGTTGCAGGCAGGAATCTTGTACCCAAACCAGCTGCTGGAATAATGGCTTTACGTACTTTCATTGTGCTAAAGCTCCTTTTCAAACGATTGAAATTAATTTTTTAGGTATTGGAATTACATTGTTATTGGCTAAATTCAACAATTGAGCCCTTAAGTTCTCTTTATCTAATGTGGTATAGGTGGATATCATTTCTTTTATTTCTTCCATGTACAGATCGGATGTTTTACCGATATAAATCTTAGGATAAACCTGTTTTTCATTGATTTCATCGCTATTCAACAGCTCTTCAAACAGTTTTTCCCCCGGCCTCATGCCGGTAAATTCAATACCTATATCTTCTAGCGTGTTTCCTGAAAGCTTGATCAGGTTCTTTGCCAAATCAACAATTTTCACCGGTTCCCCCATATCAAGGACGAATATCTCCCCGCCTCTGGCTAAGGCACCTGCTTGAATGACTAATCTGGAGGCTTCGGGTATGGTCATAAAGTAGCGAATCATGTCAGGATGAGTAACAGACACCGGTCCGCCTTTGACAATTTGCTGTTTAAACCGAGGAATTACGCTGCCACGACTCCCTAACACATTTCCGAAACGCACAGCTACGAACTTCGTGTCACTGTTTTTATCCATATCCTGAATAATCATTTCAGCCATTCTTTTGGTGGCTCCCATGACACTTGTTGGATTAACAGCTTTATCCGTAGAGATCATGACAAACGTATCCACATTACTTTGACTTGCCGCTATAGCTACATTCATCGTGCCTATGACATTGTTTTTAAATGCTTCTTCAGGATTTCGTTCCATTAGCGGAACATGCTTATGTGCAGCGGCATGATAAACGACATCCGGACGATATTTATTCATGATCGACATCATCTTCTTAACATCTTGGATATCGGCTATTTCCGTTATGAACTCAATCGAAGTAGATCCGGACAAGTCCTTCAGTTCCATTTCAATTGAATAAATGCTGTTTTCTCCGTGACCTAACAAAATGAGCTTCTTGGGCGTAAAGTTCGTGACTTGACGGCAAATTTCAGAGCCAATCGATCCGCCGGCACCGGTTACCAATACGACTTTATCCGTGATATATCCTGAAATACTTTCAATATCCAAATCGATGGGATCTCGGCCCAATAGATCTTCTACCTGTACGTCCATAAAGTGACTAACCGAAAGTTTTCCCGAGACCAGGTCCTCTAACTTAGGCAGAGTTTGCGTCTTTGCTTTTGTTTTCGTGCATGCTTGAAAAATGTGATTTAAATCCTTTTTACTAAGAGATGGAATGGCAATAATAATGTTATCGATGTTTAATCTTTTCACCGCACTTTCTATTTGCCCAACCCCACCCATTACGGGAATTCCCAAAATATCAAGATGATGAATTTTCACATTATCATCGATAAATCCAACAGGAACTAACTCGGATTCGTTATTTTTAATCAGTTGTCTGGCAACCATCGTCCCCGCGGATCCTGCGCCAACGATCAAGGTCCTTTTTTTAATCACGGTCTTATTGATATATGTATTCCGAAGCAGGCGCCAGCAGAAACGGGAACCTCCAATTAACAACATATGCAGCATCCATGTCACAGTGAGCAAACGAAAATAAATGTCTTGAACGGTGATTTGTTGAATGCAAGCGACGGTAATAATAGAAAAAGTTATTGCTTTGATGATAAATAACAATTCCCCAATACTAGCGTGCTCCCAAGCTTTCTTATACAGCTTATACACAAAGGAAAACGCGTGATGACTAAGAAACAAGGTGATTGAACTAACGACCAAGGGCAGCGTTATGACATTCAGATCTGCGCTCAATAAATAGCGGCTAAAAAAAATGGACGTTAATACAATAAAGGAGTCTATGAAGAATAATAACGATAACCTTTGTCGGTATGACAAATAAATCCACCCTCTCTACTTAAAGTTCTTAAGTATAGGGCCTTTGTGAAAAGACCATATAATTAAATCCTTTAATTTTTGGGGGCATCTAACCCCACCTCGCACCACACTCTTGACGACTCGCGTCTAAGGTTGATTCAACCCACAGCATGGCCGAGTGCCTCCATTGATATTGGTTAGGAGGCATCACCGAACGTTGTATGTTATTAAGAACGACGACATAAAATTTTTTAGGAAATGTCCCTGCCTACACCCACAAAATATTCTCAATAAAGAACGATAGGCTCATTTTCATTTTAGTTCTTTATAGAGAACGTGTCAACACAGTTTTCAATATTTCCTGAAGTGTACCCTATCCCATTTATAGAACCAAAATAGGCCACGCGCAGTTTTATGGTGGCCTCACATATACAAATTATTTAGCTTATTAATCCAAAGGGCTTGAATTGTGCTAACGCATCAACGAATTCCCATACCAGGCTTCCATCCGTTGAAGTTCCGCTTGTTTGCGATGGAGGAACTTTACTGCTTTTACCTGCCGCATTGGATTTATAAACATTGCCGTTCGCATATACAAAGGCGTTCAGTGGATATGAAGTATCCGCTGACCAAGCCGTACCCGCTGCTGTTCCAGGCACCGTGACTACCCATCCGATATAACCGCCAGAAGCCGGGCTGGTGTTGTTTATGATTTGGCCGCGTCTATAATTTCCAGAAGTAGGCGGGCTGGACAGCTTATAATATGGATCCACAATGCCATCGATGTAGTTGTTTATTTTCACATGATTTTGATACTCAAGTATTTCTGCCGTTGCCACTTTTACCACATTGTTACTGAACAAGATTTCGATTGATGCTGATTTGGGATCGCTTGCATTTATCGCTTTCATGGCTTTGGTTGACTTAAATATATTCCCGTCCATGGTAAAAGATGCTGCGACAAATGTAGGCCACCAGAAGTCAATCATGGTTGCCGCGTTCGTTGGATTGTAGCTAAAGGTATTCTGTTTAAATACAACCTCACCGCCGACATCCCTAAATAGGAAGGCCGTACTTTCTTTACTGGCAAAAGAACTACCGCTTATATGAAGCAAGGCATTCTTCTTGTTCTGATCGAATGTAAGCTGCGTATAACCGTCCCACTCAAACGTGCAGTTCTTAAGTTGATATTCCGCTTGAGGATTGTTTATTGTAGAAATCGGTCCTGAGTTCTTAAACGAACAGCCCGAATAGTTCCCCGGAGGCAGCCCAGTCACAATATTCTGAGCATGCTTAGTGTTGATAAAAGAAACGTTGTTGAATAACCATCCGTTCTTGGTTGAGTTCGACACCCACGTCAAACTGCTGCCTTTCGCTCCTCCCCCCTCAATTGTACAATTCGAGATTTCCTGCGGTTCTGTAGAAAAAAAGAGCGTAGAGCCTAAACCTTGGAACGTACTATAATAATCAATATCGTTAAAAAACCTGCAATTATCCAGTTGTACGCAGTATGCTTTCGTTCTGCTTATATTCAGAGGACTATTGTGAAATAGGCAATTGCTGACTAGAGCTTCCTCACTGCTTTGGGTTAGAATGATTCTTGAGCCATAAAAGTGATTATTTGATAGGATAACTTCACCTGCAATTAACCCCGACATATCCCTGAGATCATTTGCATGTATGACTGCCTTGTCCACGTTTTCATTAATTGCAAGAGTGCCACCTCTTATTGCATTGTTAGTAATACTTATATGTCTTCCTGCAACTGCAATAATATTATAGGACGTATTATCATGGAAATTATTACTGTCAATATATATATATTGATTAAACTCATACATATCTTCAATATCTATTGCTCCCTGTGGAGCTGTTCCTTTAATATGATGAATTTTGCATTCTGTAATGTAAACATGTTTTGCACCAGTAATACTCACTCCCAGCCTTCTACAATCATGTATATTGCATTTATCGATATAAAGTTGTTTACCAAACTCTACGACTTTTAAGGTGATTGAGCTTTGCCCGGCTGGGGGCACTGTATTCTGATGGATAATAAATTTGGCATAACTAGCACCTGGAGGAACTTCTACTTCGTCAAAAAACTGTATGTTCGTTTTGGCCGAAAGGAAGGTGTCATCTTTTTTATAAAATACAAGGTCGTACAAATTAGAAGTTATTCCTGCACCTACCCCACCATAACTACTTCCATACAATCCAAAATAGCCCCATTTTGCGATATTTGCTTGATTCATATCTATTTTTATCGTGTTTCTAATTCTTGTATCATCAGCTACAAGCGTACCATCCGTTAAGCTAATTCCGCCCGCCTCAAAATTTCCATCAAAATTATAACCTGAAATTTGACCATATAAGCTTTCCAGAGAAATACCGTCCCCTGTACAATTATAAATCTCCAGGTTGTCAATTGTTAAAAACTTAACATTAGAGCCAACTAGCGGGGTGTTGCTGATCCTGATTCCATGTCCCCATTCATGAGTACCTGGTACGGTGGTATAGTCATGCGCATTTCTATCACCTTCAATCTTACCGTTCGTAATTCGGCAATACTTCTGATTTCTTTGAAATAAAACAATCGCATAATTTGGCAATCCATTTGGATTTATTTTCAAAGTAGCACCGTTCAGATTGAAGGCCATAAAGCTTTGAGGTTCTATGGGATTTTTTTCATCGACTAAATATATTCCCTTAGGCAATGTCGCCTCTGAATAACCTTGGTCAAAGGCATATTGCAATGCATCATTAATCCCTTTACTTGTATTTACCGCATCCGTTCCATCGCTCTTAATCCCCCAACGTGACAGTTCAATCAAATAAGCACATCCTATATCCGCCATCTCTTAAACACCTCCATATCAAATCGTATTCAATAGAGAAGCAGATGGTTACAAAATCCCAATATTTGGTTTAAAGCACATGCGATTAAATAGAAAAGGAGTCTAGACGACGCGGCGCACGGACAAAAAAAATTTAAAATACATTTTATGACTTCTTACGACATTTTTTCCGGTTTAAAGTGTACAATGATACCTGTATTTAAATAACTCACAAGGATGGTAAGATAATGATTAAAAAGGCAATAATTCTTCTAACATTTTTCATGCTTTCTTTTCAATCTTTACTTGTTGAGGCTGTGACACTAGAAAATTCCACACAAGCGATAGGAGCCAGAACTTACAACTTAGAACTTTCCCGATGGAATGTATATAATGACGGAACACATCCGGTTGAAACGACCAATGGGATCAACAAAGCGTTACAGTGGGCAAGTGAACAAGGATATCAAATCTTTAAAGTACCCGCGGGCAGATATCTAATTAGTAAAGGGACTAAACCGGACGATTCACAAGCACGAATTAATATGGTCAGCAATATGACTTTCTTACTTGATGATTTATCCATTATTCAAAAAGAAACGAATAGTTATGAGAATTATCGAACCTTATACGTCGGCTATGGAGTAAATAATGCAACAATCAAAGGCGGTACTTATCAAGGAGATAAAGAAACTCATAATTATAGTAGCAGAGACAACGCTGACAGTGCAGGGACACATGAGTTTGGCAGCGGAATATCCTCGGAAGGATCGTACAATTTAACAATAGACGATGTTAAAATTATTAACTTTACAGGTGATGGCATTACAATTGCCGGATCAAATATTGGAATCTCAGGTACCTACGGGAAAGACTATCTTTATGGCGATATAGATGGCTCAGGCAAATTTATTAATTCCACTTCCAAGATTAGACCTAAGAATGCAATGGACTTCACAAGCCCCAGTTATAAGGGGAGAAAGTATTTTGCCTTTGAACAGCCTCAAGGTGTTACGAACAATAGATATGATGTCTATTTCTATAAAAACGATGGAACGTACTTATCTTCAGTTAAGCAAGTCAGATTTGGTATGGATCTAGTGCAGATTCCGCAAGATGCTAAAAGCTTTTATCCTGTTTTTAGTTCTAATGCCATTGCTAATTTTTTTGTTAAATTGTTTAGTAATGATGTTTCTAGAAATATAACGATCAGAAATTCAGAATTAGCGTTTAATCGAAGGCAAGGGATTTCAATATTTGGGGTAGATGGAATCGAAATTAGCAATAATAAAATTCATGACATCAAAGGTACTGCGCCAGGGTTTGGAATTGATTCAGAGGCTGAAGGTTTTTTCCCCAACAATAACCTAAATATTATGAATAATCACTTTTATAACAATAGAGGCGGAGACATTGTATTTGCTGATGGAGACACTGCTTTAATAAGTAATAACAAATTTGAGAGCAGTATAGGCGTATATATTTATAGCGCATTTCCAAATACAACGGTTAAAAGCAATACCTTTACTAGTGGTGGACTGACCATGGGAGGTACTGGGGTTGCGGACTTAAACACCTTCATAAACGCCGAAGTTAATTTAAGCGCAACAAGCAACACACTAACCAATTCAACTTTTCTTAATAGTCGCTTAACCTTGAAAAACACGGACTCTTTTGGCTCTAAAGTAGAGAATATCACCATGACCAACACGGATTCCTCCGTTTTTACTTCTTTAAATGTAGGGGATCGTCCTGTCCAACTCTCGAATATTACGATCCAAGGGGTAACCAAGCTTTCAACGTTAGGTGGAAAAGGTACGGATCAAAACGTATATAATAATCTCCGTATCGAAGATTATAATGCGTACAACGGTACTTCACTTCCAGCTGGCACTTATAATAATTGCCAGTTTTCGTCGGCAACTAACGAGCTTGTTGGCTTAGCTATTAATCAAACAGGTACATATGCTTTTAATAATTGTTCTTTTCATGCTTTAGGTAAGATATTTACAATATATAGTTTATTTGGAGAAGCAGATATTACGATTAGCAATTCGAATTTTAACATTTCCAAAGACGTTGGCTACGCGGCTGCATTATATGTACAGGGAGCAAAGCAGTTATCTATTCTAAACAGCACCTTAACTGCTAATAATCTTACGCTGAATAATACGCCTTATATCAAAATTGGATCATTAGGTGGTTCAACTAAACCGACTGAAGTCAATTCTTTTACATTCAAAAATAACTCAATTACAACAAGTAAAGCTTTATATGGCATAGATTCCATGGATGCCGGAACTGGAGCGCCAGCCTATACGATTTCTAACAACATTTTTAATATAGCCTTATTAAAATTAAAAACGAACGACTTGAAACAAAACAATGAGGAGTTGTCTCCGTACTAAAATAAAAAATCCCCCGCCAGCTAATACGGCTAAATGGGGGATTTTTTTATGGGATTAAAAAGCTTATATCCTCATTCCAACTTAATTAAATCGCTTTTCAAATTCATTATTAAATTGAGGTTTTGATCTTCTGAATATTCTTTTTGTTAGTGCCTTACCCAATTGGATGGATGGCCTTTCTATCAGATGATACATGCCAACTGAAATAATTAAACTAATAATCAATGTAAGGAGGAAAATACACCATAATGGGAGTATATTGTGCAACCTGTGAACGGCTGAAAATAAAACGACGACATGTATCAAATATAGGCTATACGATATTTTACCTAAGTAGTTAATCAGATAATTCCTCAGCAATCTAGAAAAAAGACTTGAATTAAGGGCAAATATGATTAGAATAACGCCTCCGCCTGTTACTGCCCAAGAGTCAATAACCGTTCTATAAAATGGTGATATCTCTGGATATAAAAACAGTTTAATTCCAAAAGAGGGATGTAAAAATAAATAGATTATAAGGCCAATTACGAATAATATGACCTTAGACTTTTTAGTTAAAAGGGAAAATTTATTTGCAATAGTCATCCTGTATTTAGCAAGCAATGCACCTATTACAAACATAGCAATATAATTAATTGTGGCTACCAGCTCTGTCCCAGTATTAGTAGGTTTCGATAGCTGATAGATGATCATTCCAATCAAGCTAAATAATAGACTTAGTGCTAATCCTTGTTTCCAGTTCAATCTGACTATTAGTATCATTAAAACTGGAAAAATGATTGAAATTCTCATTTCATGTAGTAGAGACCATACAACAGGGTCTAGATTGCTAAGAAATGTCCCTATCAAGATGACATGATCTTCAATCACTTCCATGCTTATCGAAGATATCCAAATTGTATTGAACCATTCACTATAGCCTTTTAATTGCCCACTATAAAATAGTTCTCTACAAATAATTGCAACTATTACCGTAAATAAGTATGGCAAATAAATACGACAGATTCTTTTTACAACAAATGAAAAGTAACTTGACTGTTTATTATTAAAATATGGCAATGATAACACGAATCCACTTAACACGAAAAATAATACGACTGATTCTCCACCTGAGGTAAATAAACGAAACGGGCTATACTCAAAGATGATTTTTAAAAACTTATCTCCTGGCACCATCAGATACATATGCAAGAAAACTACGAAAATTGCAGCAAAACCTCTCAATGAATCCAACTCTTCCAACCGCGTTTTCATCT
This sequence comes from Paenibacillus planticolens, assembly GCF_013141725.1. Lineage (GTDB taxonomy): Bacteria > Bacillota > Bacilli > Paenibacillales > NBRC-103111 > Paenibacillus_E > Paenibacillus_E planticolens. The sequence continues at coordinate 148,035 of NZ_WHNZ01000017.1, forward strand.
AACACCTCAATTATAAATTTTCTAGGTACCATACTAGCTCTCCACTCTGCTAGTTAGAGACTCCACAGGAACATGTTTCTTACTATTATTATTTTTTCCGAGCAACAATGAGGAGATACGAGTCCTCTTTATAAGTTCAACGCACCAGTAAGAGACAATTAGTGTTAGCAGCGTGCTTAACATAATAAATAAAAGATTAGAGAAAAAAATGGATGACACCATAAAAATAACCTTTATCACTGCAACATGAATAAGATATATACCAAAGGAATTTCGATAAAGCGACGTTATAGGCTTCAACTTATATGTCATACCTAATTTTACGAGAAGTGCCATTGTCGCAAAAGAATAGATCAAGACGGTTATTCTGAAATAACCCATTATTTCCATTTGCTTTGCATATCCAAAGCTTATAAAGGCATCCGTGATTAAAGCGATAGCAGACAACACATAAATAGCAATAACGACAGCAATAGGTTTTGATTTAATAAATTCAAGCAATTTGGAGTAATTTTGTGTTGCATACACGCCCATGCAGAAGTAACTCATCCAAATAACAAATGTAGATTGCAAAATTGTACTCGCTGATCCAACGAGATCTTTACTTAAAAGCGTCCCTACTAATAAAGTTTGATATCCAACGTACATTAAAATATTTATAAGCAATATACTAATCACCATTTTTTTACTTCCTGCCAGTTTGATTATCCATGGCAAGAAAACAAACATTTGAAACAGAAGAGGGATATAATAAAGCTGGTAGAAGGGTCCATTACCTGTTAGATAAATCATAATGATGCCTTTATAATTACTGGAGAAAGACAGGAACAAGACTAAGCCCAAACTAGTCCAAACTAGATAAGGAACAATTAAGTCCCTGATCTTCCCTTTAATTACTTGCAAATAGCTGTTCCGCTTGTAGCTTTGAAAGGCTAACACGCCAGAAACAAATAAAAACGCCGGTACGCAAAACCGACTCAGCTGATTTAAAATGACACTTGCATTAAATGTGAATCGATCTGCTGGCATTTTTGTCAGAGTTATACTAGTTACATGTATAATAATAACTGCAACCACCGCCGTTGCTCGGATAAAATCTAATTCTGGAAACCGATTGCTCTTTACTGATGTCTCCATTATCATTCACCCCCGATATCGGTGCTTGACAACTATCAGAAATCTTTTTGTTTTAACCGTACTACTATTGTGCTAATTTTGAATTTGCCAATCAGCGCGCCGAGCAAACCCTTAAAATAAATAAATTCTTCGTTCTTCCTAAATATGAAATAATACATCACATTAATCAGTACGATATTGATCACGCAGTTACCCATAAGAGCGTATACGCTTTTCGTTTCTTTCAAAGGCATTGTTGCAAAGTAAGTTAATACTAACGGAATACAACCGATGAGCAGGTATTTTGCATACATTTTGAAGTATTCGATTAAGCCAACTTTGAATATATACTTATAAACCATCTTAGGTTTCACCCAAAATATAACTGTCACATTGCTTAATAATGTCCCTAAAAGTACACCGGGCAAGCCAATTAACTTAACCAAAATGATTGATGCGCCCAAATTGATAGCCGCTTCGGCTAACGGTGCATATCGATCTTGAACGTAGATTCCTCCCCCCTCTTTAAAGCGCTCAACAGATCCTCGCATCAAAAAGAAATAGAAATTTATGACTAACAAGATAATGCTCAGCCGATCCAGTACTTGACCGTCTCCTAGCCATAGCAACACGAATTGCCCAATCGTATTAAGCAATGAAATCGTTGCAAAAGAAACGAGCCAGAAACTTAAGAAGAACAGCCGCTTATGGACCTTATAGGCCGCACTTTTATCGTCTTCCGCCAATAAATTTCCTACACTGGCTGAAACACCTGAAAGCGAACTGGAAATCAGCCCTTGAGCAGCACCGAGAATCATACTATAGCTATTAAAAATGCCTACAACCGTCAGATTGATAAACGCAGAAATGACTATATTACTTGTCCCTAATACTAGAATACCGCCAATTTTATGCATGAACAGGGCTTTGACATTTTTAATTAATGATGATCGTTCTTCTGAGCTTATCTTGCCTGATGTGACTTTAATCCAGGGATATTTGCTCTTAATGTACAAATCCATAAATAAAAAGTAGAGTAAACTTACCGCGATCTGAATAATTAAAAAGACATATAAACTCGGATAAAACTTCAGCATTGCCAGTTGTAAAATAGATACTAATAGTTTGCTGGCCGTGGTGCCTATTGCTACTTTATATCCATCTTGTGCCACATTCAGAATACATATCTTATATGAAAAAAAGTAGGTAATTATGGTATTGACTAAAAATAACAGAAAATAAAGCTGAGCATCCAGTAAGTTAATTTGATCTTTGATGAAAAACTGTAAGAAGAAAGAGACGATGATACCAAGTACCAAAATGATACATCCGACCGCATTATAGAATTTGGAATAAAACTGCAAATACCCCTTAACCTTTACCTGGTCATTCTCTGCAAAGGGTTTATATAAGGAGTAAATAATTGCACTCCCTATGCCAAGTTCAACGATGGAGAGTAAACCAATGATATTGGTATATAGCGAGGTTAGGCCTAATAACTCATTCCCCAGAGAATCTAAAAAAGCTTTTCTCACAATAAACGAGGGCAATAAACCTAGCGCAAAAGTTAATAAATTTACGATGACGTTAATACTTGCCTTACGTACTCTCATTCGTAGCTCACCATCTTTTTTTATGACTCAATCAAGGCGTACACTTTATGGATTTCCTCTTCTGTTCCTACATTTTCTTTCTTTAAATTTGAGCTTATCTTTTGTCTCAGGCTGCCATCTTCCATCATATTTTTAATTCCCATATAAATATCTTCAGAATTCATATTCACAATTAGTCCATTTTCTCGGTCTGTAATTTGATTATGGACAACAGTAAAGTTGGTAGTCACGATTGGTATATGTAATATTCTCGCCTCTGCTATGGCTAACCCATATCCTTCAAATCTCGAGGGTTGAACATATACATCGCTTTGTTTTAAGTAGGTATATGGATTTTGATGCGTCCCCAAAAAAATAAAAGTGTCTTCTAAGCCCAGCCTTTTTACAGTTTCCTCTAGTTTCGTCTTTAATTCACCTTCTCCAATAGCAAACCATTTGAATTTAAAGCCTTCTTCTTTTAGTTTATGACATGCCTCAATAGCCCATTCATACCCCTTTTGATGAACAAGCCTGCCGATCGTTAATATTCTCATTCCTTCAAATTCTTCGGTAAAGCCTCCGTTTTCATTGGACATGGATCTGATCAGTATGGGTGAAATAATATCGTATATGACCGTTACTTTGGACTTCATACTTGGTAGTTCACTCACCAATACATCTTTACATAATTCAGACACAGCAATGATTTGATTAAATTTCTCATAATAATTTATATCAAACTCTTTGTTGTATCCAGCAATTTTATAATCGATATTGACCCATGAGAGTTTCTTTACTGCACTTACTTTTTCTGCAACAAAGTAGGTAGGCATCCCTTGACTGTATGCAATGGCTACATCATATTTCTTATCTAGCTTCTCTATCTCCTTACTTATCCATCCCCAGTTTATTTGTGCTCCGTGCATATTCTTCTTCAAATGCGGAATTCTGAGCGAAGTGGATACTCCAAGTCTTACGAATATTTGTTTGAAATTCCTTTGTCTAATTAAGTGCTTAAATCCTCTCATTTGATTTCTCATATAAACCGGCACTTCGATTACATTCACTTCTTTGGGTAATAACGGTAAATATAACCCATTAGGGGAAAACATTAATAAATCCACTTCATATTTTTGAAAATCAAATAACGTTAATAAGGATATTAAACTTTTCTCGGCCCCTCCGCTATGTAAAGAATCTATGACAAATAGTATCTTCTTTTTCATAAGTACTCCTTTCGTCCTATTTCTTTATAGAAAGTACATCCTGTAAATATTTTTTTGAATGTCTGATCTTTTCATGCAAGATCGAATTGCTTTCTTTATAATCAATTCCCGTCAGGATCTGATCTAAGTTGTAGTTTTGATCGACTAATCTTTCCTTTAACTGTAGATCGTGCAACAGGTCTCTCATTCTCGTATTTATGGCTTCATTCCTGTTCACAATAACGAACATTTTCTCGTAGAGAACTGAAAAAACAGCCGCATGAAACGAATTCGATATAACGAATTGTGCATCTCTGACAAGCGATACAAAGGTCTCAGGTCCATCTAATGTAAAATACTTATCGGCATATTTGAGCTTCCCTGAATAAATCGTGTAAATCTTATACCCCTTTGCCTTAGCAATTTCTAAAGCTATTTTCTTTATTAGCTCACTGTTATCAAAATCGTATACCAGTATGTAATTTTCATGAAATTCCTTTGTGCAAATATCGTTCCAATCATCCTTATCTAACAAGAACACAGGATCAACAACATGATTTGCTTTCAGGATGTTCAACTTATTTAAGATTTCAACGCCGCTCTTCTCTCTCACACCAACAGCATCTAACATCTCAACTCTTTGTTTTACAACCGGTTGATATTCAGACGGAATTGTTTCTGTGGCGAAACTTGCCGCATAGGATGCCTTTATTTTTTTATCAGGGACAAAGTCCAAATAAAACGCTGGATCCTTGCCATTTTTATGGAGGCAATTCCAAATTTGATCACTGCCACATAGGTAAGCATCGGCTACGGGGGGATTATTCTTCAATTCCTCATTTGATTTATATCTCTTATCTGTGATTTGCAAGAATTCAGACTTGAACTGATCAAATGCCCTTTTTCTTGCGCGCTCGCGTAATCTTGTCGGTATTTTTAGCGTTAAATAGAGAGCCTTAGTGATAACATTCTTCTCCCACCTAGGGTTATTTATGCTCCACAGATTATAATGATTACTTAAATAATCAGGTTTATAATCTATGATTTCTGCCTCATGGCCGCTATTCTTTAGGTGTTTCAATAATCCATAGGCCTGCAATGAAGCACCATGATTATATACGTCATGGCAAGTTATTGTACAAACCTTCATACTGTCACTTCCTTCATTACATAGTTCTGCTCTGGAACATCCACTATGCTGTATAGTTTATTCAACTCATTGCTATTGCTATAATTTATTTGCAAACATGTGTTAGCAAATTTGCTTCGCAACTCGCTATCTACAAGTAGCCTCTCTATCCCAGCTGCTATGCCTTCAACACTTAACCCGCAAATTAAACCTTCCTCACCGTCCACAATCTGGCTGCTCGCAGTAGGATAATTAGTAATTAGTATCGGCTTGCCTAATATTTTCGCTTCTGTTACGGTCACCGCTTTGCCCTCATACCTGGAGGGCTGGACATAGATGTCACATGCTTTCATATAGGGATATGGATTCACTTGCTTACCTAATAGCACAAAGCTGTCTTCTAATTTGTTCTCTGCGATTAACTGCTTAAGTTCAGCCTCGTAACCGCCGTATCCTACAACTAACCATTTTATTTGAGTGAGTCCTTTATCATGCAGCAGTCTCAACGCCTTAACGGCCATATCGAATCCTTTGACATAGGACAGTCTTCCAACGGATACAATCGTAAAAGCATCCTGATCACTATCATTTAATTCAACTGGCTCATCAGCCATTTTTCTAATGAAGTTTGGCGAAGTGATATTCTCAATTAATTTGATTTTGTCTCGTAATGAGGGGTATGTCTTTATAAATGCTTCTGTACATGCCTCCGAAATAGAAGCTATGACGTCGTATTTCTTCCAAACAGCCAGGTCCATCTTATTATCTATTTCCAATTCGCTGTAGTCAGTATGAATCCAGGCTATCTTCTTCGCCGCGGTCACCTTATTCGCCACAATATCATGAGGCCAAGCGTAACTAATGGCTAGATCATAGTTTTTCTTAAATTTCGGCAGTACATAAGATGTGTATTTGAGATCAAGCTGCATTTGAATATATCCTGGGCCTTCTTTTAGATGTCTAAACCTAGCTTTCGTAGCTGCAATGGTTTTACTTAGCAATCTAATAATTAAAGCCGAGATATGCCCTTCTTTTAAGCATTGGACCATTGATTTTCTGAATACGGTGTAATGAGGTATTTGCGGCAAAAGATTTACTTGCTTCGGAATCAATCCTAAAAAATCACCTGAATGATTGCATATGAATAAATCCACTTCATAATTATCGTAATCGAAGCTTTCGAGCATATTGATTAAGCTTCTTTCGATCCCGCCAATTTCCATGTCGTAAACAGTAATTAAGATTTTATGCATATTGAATGTAGCTCTTTTCCCTTTTATTTAAGAAAACCGTATTAGCAGGAACGTTCCCCTTGACAACACTTCCAGCAGCGATTACCGCATTATCTCCGATGACCGTATCCCTTAAAATCACAACATTCGAACCAATCCAGACGTTCTGCCCGATTAGGACTTCTCCCTTCAGTAGATGTCCTTCTATTGAGTTCCTAAAATTGTGATCATGGTCATTGATACATACGTTCGGAGCGATTTTGGTATATTTGCCTATTGAAATCTTATGAGCGCAATTGATGTTGCAGTTATCGTTAATAAATACTTTATCGTCAATGTGGAGCTCTCCATAATGATCCACTCTAATACTCGTGTTTTTCCTAATAAACACGAACTTCCCGATATGAATCTTTGCATGTTTGCTAAATGCCTCTATTTTGCTATTTGCTTGAAGGGAGAACACCGTTGATTTAATATTTTTGAAATAAATAAGTTTGTTCACGTAAGCCCTCAAAATACCGCCAAGATGTGATAGATTCATAATCACTGTATAATAAAGTCCCCTGCCGCGACTCTCCGCAATGATTGTAGTCATGATTTTCCGCAAAATAAGTATCATACCGTTTCTCCCAAAAAGATTTATTTTAACTCATGAGCTTTCGTAATCTGGCAATATTGTTACCACCAATAATTTTGGCCAGTATGACCTTTAGATTACCCTTGAGTCTAACGCTAGGCGGCAGCCAGCTCTTATAGAAATGATGCATCGCATAAGTGTTATTTGTTATAAATTTGCGGCAGTTAATATAGTCGTATGGCGAGAAATAAGTCTGAGGATAGAATACCGCATCGCCGTCAATGACTTGATACTCCCCGTTCATTTTAAGTCCCTTGTTCTGCAAAATCTGTGTGATCATCGCTACATTGGTTAAATCATTATAAGTGCCATCCTCTTTAATAAACTTAATGCCTGTATAGGAGGCTAAAAATTCTTCTATGAGCTTGTTTCCTTTAGCCGCTCCGATCGTGCTTGTCGCGATATAGTTTTCCTGCTCAAATCCCCAGAACGAATGGTGGTGCAGTAAATCGTCAAAGGATTTAAACACTTCAACATCCGTATCCAAGTAAATTCCGCCAAAATGATAAAGCGCATATACCCTTACATAGTCGCTTACAAATGCAAATTTTCCGGATTTATAAGCTTCGCTTACATAGGGGGTACAATTAATATCGAAGTTGTCCTCATTCCATTCGATGAGTTGATACTCCGGACATTTTGCTTTCCAACTGCTAATGCACGTTTTAACGATATCCGGCTGTTCATTTTTTCCGAACCAACAGTAATGGATAATTTTTGGAATGATATTGCTTCTATGATTCAAAGATTTTGCCCCCCAGCTCATACAAATAGTCCAGAGCATATTCCTAACACTTCATTAACGTTCTTTATAGTGAACCGCGACTTATGGGAAATTCAAAATATCGAAGGATAGTTCTTCCATACAGTCCTCTTCCTCTTTAATTTTAGTTCTTTATAAAGAACATGTCAATGTTTTGGAATATTTAATTTACGTTTACGTCGCAGCCATCGCTTTCGAGTCTGCGAATTGATTACTTAAAAATGTTGAAAACAATCCATCTTTTTCTCTCGCCAATTGGATAAATTCCCCGCTTTGTACAATTCTTCCTTGATCCATGACGATGACCTGATCGGCATTTCTAATCGTCGACAACCGGTGAGCGATGACAATGATGGTCAGTTTTCCTTGAAGCCGGTCCAGCGCTTCTTGAATCTTCGCCTCATTCTCCGTGTCTAACGAACTGGTCGCTTCATCCAAAATCAGGATGGAAGGTTTGCGTAATATCGCTCGCGCCAATACAAGTCTCTGCCTTTCTCCACCGGAAAGCCGGATACCGCGGTCTCCAATCAGCGTATCGAGCCCCTGAGGAAGCTTTCTGACAAATTCGGCCGATGCTGCGAACTCTAGAGCATCCCAGATTTGCACTTCCGTTGCATCCGGATCGATCATTAGCAGGTTTTCCCGTATACTGCCGTTAAAAAGGAACGGATCCTGAGGCACATAGCTGATCGATTTTCTCAGAGATAACAGATTCGTTCCTGTAAGAGGAACTCCATCCACGAGCACTTGCCCTTTCTCCGGCTGCAGCATCCCCATCAGGATATCAATTAAGGTGCTTTTACCCGCGCCCGATCTGCCGACGACGGCTGTCATTTGATTAGAGCGAATTCGCAAGTTAATATCCTGGAGCGAACAGACCTCTTCATTGCGATTATAACGAAAAGACACATCACGGCATTCGAGATATTCCTCGATATGAATCGGCTTTACATGATTATTGCCGCGACTCTCTTCTTTAACTTCCCTGGATGCCCTACATGCATTTTGCAGCTCCTTCAAAGATTTAAAGGCAGGAATCGCCGTGGCGATTTGTTCCAGGTTCGTCTGAATGCCTTGAAAGCGAGGCCAAAGTCTAAAAAATACGAGAATGATCAGCATCAGTTGCTGTCCTTGTGTATGGAAGAGCATGACGGATGCGTAAATAAAAACGGCAATAATCAGCGATGAAGATACCTTGTAATACAACTGTGAATTTGCACTTATTTTAGCCGCTTCAAATCGTTCCCGGGCGAATTGTTTACTCCAGTCTATCAGCCAATTGCGCCGGGATTCCTCCAACATATTGCTTTTGATGTCCTTGATCCCATTGAAATGATCTGTGATTCCACCAATATAGTTTCGCCCGATCTCTAGCGACTGATTTCCGACCTTGCTGGCTCTCTTAATAAACGTACGAGAAAAGAAGGATACGGCCAGCCCGCAGCCTATGACAAAGAGCGTCAATTTAACGGATAACCATAAGGCAATTCCCACTTGAATCAGGGTAAATATCATGGATGTCATGAATTGCAGAAAGACATAGGATCCCGTAGTTACATGTCCCAATTCGCCAGTCAGTGAATTAATGAGGTCCGATTTTCTTTTCTTGATAAAAAACCCCCAGTTCGCATGCAGCAAGGCGTTATAAGTCTCTAATCTTACATGACTAATAAATCCTGTATGAATTTTGATATCTCGAAGGCTGAGATTCCGCTGGATCAAACTTTGACCTGTTATAAGTACAACGTATGCGCCCATGATTACAAGCAGCGATACTGACTTTGGAAGCTCATTCAATAATTCAATGATGCCTAGATGGGAGCTCCATCCTGTGTTGATGTCCATGATGCCGCTAATGCCGAGCAATGGGAGCAATAAGAATATCCCCATACCTTCAAGGAAGCTGATCAGCATCATTCCCAGAAGATTCACGTATAAAATTTTACCCGCGTAGCCGTGCAGCTGTTTAACAAAATACAAGAGATGTTCCATTATGCTTCTCCCTGCGATAAGTTACGCTTCAATGTTTTTCGCCAAACCCATAAGACAGGACGTAATGGGAAGTAGAGCAGCTGCAACGGTTTGGGCAATGGCAGCGTCTCGGCATCTTCCGGGTATGGATATAAGAAACTCACTACGAAAAGTATTTTATGCGGAGTCGGCATCAGTGAAAACAAGTGGCGTTTATGATACTTAGACACATGCTCCGGTAATGGAGGGGTATGCAGATTGACCATTTGACCAATATAAAAAATTGCATCAGATGCTAATCGTTTAGCACGCTTAGATACAGTTATAGATTCCAAATCCACTGTTAACGGAGTATGTAGAAGCTGTTGAGACAAAATTAGCGCTTGTGCTCCAAGGTGGAGCTGGCGGTTTTTCTTTAACAGCTGATGAAGTCTGGGGAAGTCGAAATGTTGTCTGGCAATCCGATCTATATCTGCCAACCAGCGAAGTCGGGACCAACCGTGGCGTGCCCCATGTGAAGCAAGAAATAAAAATAAATCCTCTCTCCCTAAATAATAGACAGGATTGCTCGTTAGCGTGCTTATCCGTTTCCGATCCCACAATTCATCGAAACCGGGCTCTTTTCCGGGACCAGGACCTAATCTCCAATGAATTTCGAGTGTAACTCCCGTGTTCTTGTGGATATAGGTGACATGATGATGTCTCCATTTCCAGTCATTCAATATCGTCTTGTATTCCTCTTCCTTCACATAGCCTTGCCCTTTGAGCAACTCCTCTGCTTGGTCCAAATCTTGTATCGGTATCAGAATGTCTAGATCACGTGAAGTTCGAAGGGATAGATCGCCATAAAGATCAGCTGCAAGAACCGGTCCTTTCAAAACAATGGCGCGGATATCGGTATCGGAAAACAGCTTACAAAGCTCTTCCATCTGTGCGCTCAAGCGCAGCATATCGAAGGTGTTGCTTTGATATTCCTTTTTCAAAGTTTGCCTGACCTGTGGAGGTATCCGTACATGATCAACTTTCCGAAGATAGTTATAAAGGATAGAGTAAACCCGGTGATGTCTTGCAAGCTCAAGGAATTTGTCCCAATCGATTTCAGTTATTTCAGCAGGATCGTTTCTCATGAAGGATAACAGTAAACTCAATTCTTTAGAAAAGGGTCCTTCATCCAAACGGAAATCATTGTCCATCTTAATCTCCTTCATTTTCTATCCACTGATATATTTTGCGAATTTGCCAACCACCGCGTAGCGTTCCATTCCGTCAGCTCCGGTAATATAGTAGGGGCCGCTGCGGAGCCAGGCGTGAGCCACCATTTTTCCTGATTCGTCCCTACCGGTCCCGAGGTAAAGCGTGCTTTCGATTTGGCGCCTTTCAAGCATTTTCAAAGCAGCGATAGCCTTAACCAAACACTTGCTTTCCCAGAACGTATGCCGACTCATAACCTGAATTGCATCGTGAATTCTAAGCAGTGTAGCAGTATTCATTTGGGTCTGTGCATTTGTCGTTTCCTCCATCTGAGCGCCTAACGAGGGGGCAACCTTAGAAAAAGGAATAAAGAGCAGGAAACGTGCCCACCCCAAATACATATAAGCTTCTATAAATAAAAGCACGGTTCTCGCATCTAATGAGAATAAAATTCTTACTTTATTCACGATGCCCCTCGACTCCAATTTGAACTAAACCTTCTTCCGCCATATGCGCAATAAAGGATATCACATGCTGCTGGCATTCGGTTTGATCCACATCATATTCCAACATCAATGTTGTAACTAACTGCCCGATGGAAACCGGTGCTTCCATACAATCCCATATTTTACCGCCAATTTCTCCCAGGTTGTAATACTTTCCGTTCTGAACGTTTAACATGACTTTTTCTCCGCCCATATCGCTTACGATGTTCCCTTTTCCTTGAACTACACAATCTTGCAGTGAAATGGATTCATTCTTAATCATGGTTGATCCCCCCCAAATTTAAAGTTTCCAAGATAGTTGATACTAATTGAGGAGCCGTAAAGCCCGAAACCGGACGGCTTAATTGGAACATATGAATATGCTGCAAGATGCTCGCGGATGTTTTAAAATGCCAATCGGTTAATCCCAGACCCTGGATAAAGATATTACGATAGGTATGATAGAAAAGGGGGTAAAACCGGTCAAGTTTTTCAATTCTGCGGATTGCTATGGCATCATTTTCTGTTTTCACCAGTTCAATCACGCCGGCAAGAGGTAAGGATTCCGTAAAGTAGTTCGTGGATACCGGGACATAATATTTATCCACTCTGCCATATAAGGATTGGTAGTTGCTTGACTCCATGCCAAATTTGGTAAGACTATCCTGCCAAAGCTTCTGTTGGGGGTAGGATGGAGTCACGTATGGAATATTGTCCTGCGACAGTGAGACTGCAATCACATCATCACTCAGAAGCTGATAGCCTTGGTTTAAGAACGCTGATGCCAGCGTCGACTTCCCCGCACCGGAATCTCCAACAATCGCATATGCCTTGCCATGGATAGCGAGAGCACTCCCGTGCAGAGGAAATATCTTTCTCTGCATCAAGATCGCGCCCATGCAAGTTCCCAGAACAAGAAGCCGAATCTCGCCTTGTTCTGCCTCTTTCATCGGGGCAAACGCGATCCTTTTACCTTCTTGAATGGAGAAGGTTGCAAGGCCAGGGATATGAAACATAATTAAATTCTCTTTGACCAAAAATTGGTTGGGATTATCGGATAGTTCAAAAAATAGTCTGGTGATATCCTCATCCATACATATTTCAATGTCCGCTGCTTCTTGTTGCTCGCTCATCTTGATCAATTCCGGCAAATCCATATCGCTAGATATGGTTAAGCCGAAGGCTTTATAGATCAGTTTTTGTTTGATTTCTAACATTTCTTCACTCCAATGTTTCAATGTTTATATTAAAGCCCTTATACTGTCTTGCTGTATAAGGGCTTTAATATATGTACGAATTCCAGCAAGACTCTTAGCTCCAAGTCAATTCTGGTCTTGGTGTTCCAGTAGGATAGGAATGATCAAGGTTATTTCCATTGTTTGGATCAAGCATGGTCATATTTACATCCAACACTTCTAATTCAGGTTTTTGCCATTCTTTTTTCATATCTAATCACCTCCTTTCAAGCAAATCTTTTCAAATATCGGTATAAAATTAAACTTCGCATTAAAATCCTGTAATCAGCATCAGTCGCATATTCCGATATAGCCCCTGCTTCAACCTTTACTAACGCAGCTTTTAACACTTCACCATCTATATAACCCATAAAGCTATCATCCTTACTAAGCTGCTTCAGCTCATCCTTAAATGCATCCCAATGCGGAGTCATCCGATGAACCCAATCAGCACCTTGAACCCCTCGATAATGCAGGTTTAACCTAACCTTATCCGGTAACAATTTTTCAGTGGACCTTCGAATAAGAGCCCGATCCATCCCATTTTGAACATATTGGTCTTCGGGTACAGAAAGGCAGAAACGAATTACACGTAAATCGTTGGTTGGATCCCGCTGCCATAATGAGTATCGTAAAGACAGTTTCGTCAACAGTGTATTCGTAGTATTCCAGTGAAAGACATCTTCGAAATGTTTTCTTCTTAGTTCATACAGATCAGTACTGGAGAACCATCCCGTTTGACCTATGCCGTATTCTCTTAATTTATTGAAAACATTCGTTCTTTTAGCTAAACTTTGATTAATTATTCTAGGAAATATATAGGGTATATTATCTGACGGAAAAATTCGATTAATCAACGGAAACGCAATTTTGGCCACTTCAGGGAGCCTCCGCAGTCTTGGCCCTCCCATCTTATTACTGTAGTGATGCAGTTCATGTATAAGGCGAAGCCACTTCATTTTTTTTAAAAGAAGGGCGTAATGCTCATACGCGGATCCCCAAGATATGCTCAAGTTTCCTCTCGCACCGCTTAGCAGCACGCCGATACCTTCTTCATGGGCTTTCTCGAATATTCCCTTAATCCAGAATGAGTTCTCAAAATATTTATATGGCAGCTCTGTTATTTCCAGAAAGTCATCAATTTCGGAATACGAATTTTTCCCCTCAAGGTCTAAATAATGGTCGTGAATTCCCCCCACGTGCTGGACCGTTGATTGAATAAAGGGCCTTTCATCCGGCATTAAATGCCTGGGTGTATAATCTTGAAAATCTTTCGGAGGGATATAACTGAATGTATGCAAACGTTTGTCTTCCTTGCTCAGTGCGTTAGCAGCAAAACTAACAACGGAGCCGGAATCTAATCCGCCGCTCAATTGAGCCCCAATCCCACGGTAAGTCCGCAGACGTGATTGTACAGCTGTTCGAAAGACATCTTGAAACGCTTCTACGTACTCATCATCCGACTTAAGTTTTAACCGCTCTCCGGCAGTTAGTGTACAGTATCTTGTAAGCTTTATTTGCCCGCCCGTTATTGAAATACTATGAGATGGAAGCACTTGTTCAATATGTTGATACGGCGTTATAGAAGCATCTGCCGTTTCAACCACTGCCGATATGGCCAAATATTCAGCCATCCAGTGTTCATTAAGTTCCTTCTTTACATAGGGTAATGACAGCAGCGGCTCAATGACTGTGCAAAACGCAAAGCGCTGAGGATTACGATGAAAGTAAAGCGTACGACTCCCCGAAAAATCCCGAGCCCCAAACAACAGCTGCTTCCGCTCATCCCAAATCATAAAGGCAAAATCACCGATCAAATACTTAGGAGCATCTTCCCCCCACTTATGGTAGGCAAGCAAGATCAGCTCGCTATCTGGCATCCCGGCTCTCCGGTCTCGCTCTATTTGTAATTTCTCGAATAATTCATCTCGATTATCTATGATCGCATCAGCTGTAATAGCTAATTTTCGATTATGGTCATAGTAGGGCAAACGCTCGCCAACTGATTCAGGTGTGATCCACTGTGCATGACAACCCAGGAAGATTTGCTCTTGGTGCCATATTTGAACATCATCGGCTGGATATTTCGCTAAATCGAACATCATTCGATGACCATGTTCCATATTTACGGGCTCTTGATCATAATGGAATATTCCGGCTATGGCACTCATTTTGTACCCCACAGTGTTATTAGTTAAAGGTTGATTGGCTTGCATTTTTGTTCTTTTTAAAGAACGTATGTATATTCAGACATATGAACATGCACCATCAATCACAGCACTGGCTTTCATTTTTACTCGTTTATGTTTGTTCTTTATCGAGAACAATTTCAGGATATCATCTTACAAGTTCACTGTCAACTGCTTCCAAAAACTTTTTATCTCGCTTAAAGATACTCAAATAAAGTCTTAATAGCCGCGATGTCACCGGGATTGTGAGGACGATTTGCCCCCAGACATACGCGGTCATGTCCGTTGCATGAATGATGCGCCCATTCCTCTCAAGCAGGGTCATTTTGCCAATCATCTGATCCATCGCAATGACTTCGTCATGCGCTAAATTAGCGTCGCCTTTACAGAGAAAATATAATTGCTTATTTCTCCTGACCAAACGACAAAAACGGTGAGCAACTAATTTTCCGCTTGAAGCCTGAAATAAGAGGATATCACCTTTTTTTACGTGGCCAGCCTCTGTAAGTACAAAACGGCAAATATCGCCCCTTTTAATAAAAGGATACATACTCGTTCCTCGTGCCGGAAGTTCAATCCAGCCTCTTTTTGCCATAACACGCGTAAGAAGCTGAATGGATTCCTTATGAAACTGCATACTGAACCAGACCTCGCCCAACCATATCTTTCAGAAATGCTTCCACATCTTCCTCAACCGTCTCGCAGGCGGATTCGTACTCCTTACGAACCGCTTCGCTAATGGAACTTACCGTCTGAGGTATGCCGAGCAATGACCAGCAGTATCCGCCTACTTCGTTTAATTTCGTTAAGGTAAATTCATCTGTGTTCAGAATGATCCATTCCATTTCCAGTTGAATAGACTCATAATCATTCATCCGAACATATTCCGTCATCTGGATAGCAACTCCCTCTATAGAAATTTTGAGGTCAACGGCAGCAGTTTACCATTGACCTCATCGACGAATTTTACTTATCCTTGCCGTTTCCGCTGCTGTCCTCGCTGCCATTGTGCCCTGGGTGATTCAGATTATCATAACCTTGATTCGAACTTTGGGCTGTCTCAAA
The DNA here is from genome assembly GCF_013141725.1 of Paenibacillus planticolens. GTDB lineage: Bacteria > Bacillota > Bacilli > Paenibacillales > NBRC-103111 > Paenibacillus_E > Paenibacillus_E planticolens. The sequence continues at coordinate 163,845 of NZ_WHNZ01000017.1, forward strand.
ACGAACCGGTTGTTGGCTTAGAACCATCGGACGTGTATATACTTTTTGTTCCCTTTTCGCGTCTTCTTTCATCGGCTCACTCTCCTACCGTTTCACTGTTTGGATAAGGCGCCTTGCCTCTCCGAAAGGAGTGTCAATGATTTCATACATCCGAAGATAGATCGTAGTTTCAAATCGATCCAAATTAAAATCAAGGGTCTGGGTTCCACTAACCAGCTTGTTCTCGCCCGTAAATGAAAGGACCTTGGAAGCCATGATTTTGTTTTTATCATCGACGAATTCCAGCCTCATTTTGGAAAAGCTTTGATCGACGACGATTTCATCCTGCAGTTTAATATCGAAATCCAAATTCATCTTATACGAGTAGGGTAAGCTTCCCGCTCCCATACTGTAGTTGGTCGCCATGGTCCAATTATTCAAAGCGACTTGAAAAGGATAGAAGGCAGAGGATTTATCATCCGTATCTTCGATGACTTTCGTCTTAAAGGCTGCGAGAGGCAGGTTGTAGGGCTCTACGCTTTTCCCATCCGTAATCTCCATGGCCAGTTGCTCGCCGGTTTCTGCGTTCGGAATAATAAAGGAGTAATAGATGACGTAACTGATGTTCGGGATGAGCGTATCTACCTGCGTATTTTGTCTTGTGCCCAAGTATTTATTACCGCTAACACTGGTCAGCACGGTCTGAAAATGCGGAACCTGCTGTGGACTCTCACTCTTATTGAGCAGTTTGAACTTTGCAACGGCTGCTTTAAAGCCGCCTCCGGCACTTTCATAAATGCGCAGATCCGACATGGACACATTGATCTCTGGCCGAATCAGCTTCGTTAGCGGGTCAAACTGAATCGGCTTATTCCACTCATACGTTGATAATTGATTCATAAAGGTTCGTGCATTGCTGGCTCCCGGTGGCGTGATCGTCAATCGGCCAATTAAATAGCTGGTATGTGTTTTGTCATCGCCTACAAAGTCTTCCGGCGTCAGGACCGACAAGCTTTTCAATTCCAACTTATTTCTGACAGGAACCGCATAATGGACATAGTTCTTCTCACCCGGTTCGAGGGTGACCGCATCCTTCTCAATTCTGCTGCCATTATATATCTTATTCTCTGTTTTTCCGTTTATCCGAAAATCAGGTATTGTCGTCTTCTTGTCCCCCGTATTCGTAGCAAGCAATGCCACGATCGTCATAGGTCCGTCCGGCGTATTTTGTTCGGTAAGGCTGACCGGTTGGTACGTCAGTGTGCTTGACAGCACGGGGATCGTAAACGTATCTTCCCATTTCTTCATCGTTGCGGGATCGGTAAGGACAGCCTTTTCACCTTTCCATTCTATGTCTGAAATAGGCAGCGATATGATTTTCTTTTCTGTTTTCGGATAGACGAATTCATCTACATCATAGAAAGAAAGCTCAGTTAACGCGAAGACGTCATAACGCTCGACGGTATTCAAATAGCTAAGCTCTACCTTCTCTTTGGGCTGAATATTTTTGGCGTTAGCTTGGCTTGGACGCATGATATACTCCAAACCTTCTTGCGTCTTAGCTCTAACTTCATATTCAGGTACGCCAATTAAACGATCTCCATTGTTAAACAGGCGTACCACTGTGCCGATTCTTGTCCCATCAGAGGTTGATTCGTTAATAATACTCTTTACTTCCACTTTGATATCGTCCGTCAATGAATAGCTTTTCACCGTTGTCGTAAGTGCATATTTTTCATCGGCCGCTGCATGGAAAGCCGCTGATGGAATCACCAGGGAGACAGATAAGATGAAGGCAACCATCGTATGTTTCCATTTTATTTTCAATTCAAGTCACTCCAATTTTAATTATTGCTCTTCGACAGCCGACATTTGAACTTTTTCTTTGTTGCTTAACTGGCTTGGGCTTGTTTTAACGACCAGCTCTCCCTCTTTGAGGCCAGACAGCACTTCTTGATTAGGCTCGTTCAATCTGCCTAATTGGATGCTGCGCTTCTCTAACGTATCTCCTGTAAGTACGAAAACAAAAGCAGCGTCACCCTCTTTAACAATGCTGTATGTAGGAACTGTCACTACAATTTGGTCCTGTTGATCCGTCAACTGAACCTTTAGCTTCGTGCCAGGCTTTAAGGACAAATCTTTGTTCGGCACCTCAAGATTGACTTCATACGCTTTCGTTTCCGGATCGATCACCTTGGAAAGATAGCTGATCGCCCCTTTGTACATCTCTTTGGTTCCTGTCACGTAGTAAGACAGCTCAGTTTTATTGCTAATCTGATTCGTTTCCGCTTCCGTTAACTGTGCTTTGATTTTAATCGGGTCCAGCCTTTGAATTATACCGACCTTGGCACCGGGCTGCAGCGCCATTCCTGCTTCCATCGGCATCTCCGTCAATAGACCGCTCACTGTGGCTCTCACTTCAAGGTTTTTAATCGCTTGCTCCAACTGCTGCAGCGCAATTTGGGCACTCTTGAGCTGTGTTTCCAATTCAGGAGGAGCATCCAGCGGTTCTAAAGCGCCCAGTTTCTGTTTGAGTTGATCCAGGTCCATACGGGCACTCATCATTTGAGTTTCCATTTGATAAAGCTGAGCTTTAGTAACCAAGCCGATATCATAATCGTTTTTCATTTTATTGTAATTGCGCATTAAGCCGGTCATCCCCAGCTCCATCTTTTGAATCGAGTTGCTCATATCCATTCTTTGGTTTTCCGTTTCTTTCTTAGCCTTCACTTTTGCTTTATCTAACGCCTCTTGGGCCATTTGAACGGCAAGTGCCGCTGCATCTCTTTGCGTCTGGAGCTCGCCTGACTTCAACCGAAGGATGACATCGCCCTCCTGAACCATATCTCCGCGCTTTTTCAAAATTTGATCAATATCCCCGGAAGCCTTTGACGTAATACCAAATTGAGCGGAAGACTGCGCTTCTGCGGAACGTTCCATCGGATCACCGATTTTTTGCTTAATGACTTTGAATACTTTAACGCTTTTCGGCGCTTGATCCTTATAAATGGAGTTGCCCTCCGAATTATTAACCACTGTATCTGAGCACCCTGCCAAAATACCAATGCTTAACGTCAGAATACCAAGGGTTCTCACGACTTTCGGTTGCTGCTTTCGTCGTTTTTTTCTCATTAGATATGAACTCTCTCCCCATAATCAAAGATACGAAGCCGCATGTTCGCTTTTCATTTCATTCATGACAACGCCAATTAAGTTCACTTTCGCCAAAAGCAGTTCCTCTTTCACTTTCTTGGCTATGCCGCGCTTCATTTTGCCGAATTTAACGATGAGCAGCGTACCGTCGCACTTCGTCGCCATAATCTTGGCATCGGTTAAGGATAAGACCGAGGTTGTGTCCACGATGACCATGTCGTAGTTCGCTCTAAGCTCTTCCAGCAAGATATCCATTTGATTCGAAGCCAATAAGCCGGAAGGATTTTGCGGTAACGGTCCCGATGTTAGAATAGAAAGATTTTCAATAATCGATTGATGTACGATCTCGTTCAATGTGTTTTGTTTCACAAGATAATTCGTTAATCCCCTTGCGTTATCTTGACCAAGTGAAAGGTGGATCGAGGGATTTCGCAGGTCAGCATCTACCAAAATCACTTTCTTTCCAGTCTGCGCATACGCCACAGCCAAATTAATGGCCGTCGTCGTTTTCCCTTCACCTCTGCTTGACGAAGTGACCGTAACGATCTTAGCTTCGCGGCCGAAAACCGAACAATCGATATTAAATCTTAAAGATCTATAAGCTTCCGAGGAAGGAGAATTGGGGTTCTTGTGCATCATAATGGCCGAATTAGTGGATAGTTTTGGCATAGGCAATATCCTCTACTTTTTTTCTGGATTTACTTTTCTGTTTGATTCGTTTTTCTTTAATTTTTACTTTCGGTATGTACGCTAAGGTCGGCAGTTCAAAAGCTTCACGAACATCCTCATCCGTCTTCAATGTATCATCTAAAGCATCGAGCAGGAGTATGATACCAATCGTAGCAGCCAGCGAGGCAACAAAGCTTAGAATGATGTATTGGTTGGATTTTTGATTGATCGGTATGGGATTGTCCTGAACTTTGGCCCGGTTCAGAATCGTGATATTATCGACCTTCATAATTTTGGGGATCTCAGTCTGAAAGACATCCGATACCGCGTTCGCAATCTTCACGGCTCTTTCGTGTGAAACATGCCGGGCAGTAATCGACATGACTTGTGTTTCATTGAGATTCGAAACATTGACGATGGAAATCAACTGGTCTGTGGATACGTTTAATTCGGGGTATCGTTGGACGACTTTATCCATAATGGCCGGAGTTTTAATAATTTCCTTATATGTGTTGATGAGGGCCATATTAACACCGATCGCTCCATAATCGATTTGTTCTGTGCCAAGTTGACCCTGTTCAGACGTTTTATTGACGATCAATTTGGTAGAAGCCTGATAAATGGGAACATAATTTGATGTCGTATACATGGCTGTAAGGATTGTACAAACAAGTACAACAAAGACAATTAGCCACCATCGCCTCTTTATGATCATCAAATATTCTTTTAAATTAATTTCCATGTTTCCCCTCCGCGCGAAGTCTACTTGTCAACAAAATGATACTATTTGTATCTTATTCCTACTCTTACTTTAAGATACTTTTCGTATCATGTCAACAAAATATTCCATTTCTAAGTTCCAAATCGTATCAATAAAAATGCGCATAAAAAAAAGAAAAGAACCCCAAAAGGCCTTCTCTTTTTGTTTAGTTAATCCCTACGGATGATACGATATTCTTCTCATGTGTAAGCCCTGAAACTTTAAGCGCTTGCTGCAAAAGCAGGGCCAGCAACCGGCGCATCGAGCCGATCCCGATTTTGCTCATAATGTTAGCTAAATGAATCTTTACTGTTTTCTCACTGATACAGCAGCTTTCCGCAATTTCCTTATTCGTGTACCCGTGGGTAGCGATCAGGAAGAGAATTTCCGATTCACGCTGTGTCAGCCCATAGTTGTTGAAAAATTGTTGCAAAACTGTGTTCTCTGCCATTGGATTATGTCTCATACAACAACTTCCTTTATATGAATATGTCGTTCTCGACTAAGATCTACGAATGTATCATCAATTTTCACAAGAGGGTTCGTATCATCCGTGGGATTAATATACACGACGTCTGCCCAGCGGCCATCCGTCAGCTTGACTTTCCTGCCGACTAAGCCACGAATCATATTGGTCAGAAAGACCGATACGATATGCGGGTCCAATTCACCGAAGAGTCCTTCCCTCATCTGTCGGACAACTTCGTAAAATGGCATCATGTCTTGGTGCGGCCTTTTCGAAGACATGGCATGGAAAACGTCGGCAACAGCGACAATACGGCTAAATCGATCGATTTGGCTATCCTTTAACCCCATAGGATATCCGCTGCCATCCAATCTTTCATGGTGCTGCAAGGCTACAAGAGACACTTTGTAGTTAAGGCCTTTGGTCTCTCTAAGCAAGTTATAGCCTCGAACCGTATGCTGTTTCATTTCATCGAACTCTTCTTTTGTCAGCTTCCCCGGTTTTCGAAGAATGTCTTGGGGGATTTTCACTTTTCCAATATCATGCAGTGTAGCCGCGAGCGTTAGCAAAGCTACCTCTTGATCGTTCATTTGGAGCCACTTTCCAATCAGCGTCGATAAAATGCCTACGCCGACATTGTGCTGGTGCGTGTATTCGTCTTTCGCCTTAATCGCTTCAAATATTTCAAATAAATCCGAATGTTCAGCCGCCTGCTGCACGATAGGAATGAGTTGGTTCTTGATTTCAAACAATGGGATCTTCTTCTGCGTCTCCACCAGCTCGAATAAATCTTTGGCGAATTGAGTTGCTTTGCGTACTAAGAGTCCTGACGGATTCTGGGACTGGACATCTTCCAGTTCTTGTTCCTGGAGGCTTGTGGCAATAATGTCCATGAAGTCAATACGATGCTGTCGAAATAAATCCAAATGCTCTTCCATGAGTACAGTTTGAGCTGTTGCCAGTACAAGCCCATAGCTCGTTGTTACATCGTATTTCAACATCTTCCCCGCTAGATCTCTCAATAAACCCCACTCCAATGTTTCAAAATATAACCAATTTCTATTATATACGACAAAATAGGCTCAAACCATGGGAGGTAAATCCCGTATTTTTCCTATTCGAATAGGATAAAAAGCCTACAGTTTCCATAATTTCTATTCTAATTAGGACTATTGGTATAGTTTGGTAAAAAGAACGTAATCACACGCTCCAATCGTGACATCCGTCTAGCCCCCTGCATATAGTAAGTATCGACTAATCCGCTTTTACCCAAGGAGGTATTCACATCCATGACTTCGAACAAAAAAAAAGAGACCCGGAATTTGGAACCGAAAAATGAAGTTTTGCAGCAGCCGGAAACCGATCCTGCGTATGCTGCTTCCTATTCGCAAACCGCGCCTTATGCATACGACTATCCTGTGCCGCAAGCTTACGCTTGGGTTCCTATTTATGATGCACGCAGCTTAGGCATGTTCCCAGGCATGCCCGGCGGAGGCATGCCTGGTGGCGCGATGCCAGGCTTCCAAGGGCAGCCTGGTTTCCAAGGGCAGCCTGGTTTCCAAGGGCAGCCTGGTTTTCCGGGGCAGCCTGGCTTCCCGGGACAGCCCGGTTTCCAAGGGCAGCCCGGTTTCCCGGGGCAGCCTGGTCTCCCGGGCCCTGGAATGCCGCCAGGAGGCGCTGAGCAAGCACCGACATCGGCTCCTCCTACCTACACCCCGCAAAAGCCGTTTGCAGCTCCCGGCGCATTCGCCGTAGATCCGGGCTCCATTAGACGCTGTATGTTCCGTTTCACTTATGTTTGGCTGAGCAATGGCCAGCAGTTCTGGTATTTCCCGACTTTTGTCGGCCGTAACTCGATTGCCGGCTTCCGTTGGAACGGCTTCTCCTGGATGTATTTCGGTATCGATTTGCGCTTTATTGATTCTTTTACTTGTTAAAATGTTAAACACACTCAACTGCCATAAAACAAGAAAAGCCTAGCGGACATCCGCCAGGCTCTTCTTGTTATTGTGAGAGGGAACTAGAGTCCTCTATTCGGACGAAGACAGGCTGCTTCCCTTTCTTTGCGGAACTACAGGGTCTTATCTGCTCCACTTAAGTTCGCAGATCATCGAGATACCACATACCGTTTCGCTTCACTAACACATATTCGTAGTGTATTTCTTTCACATTGCCAATTGGTTTCTTTAGCGTGAGCACAACATTCACATAGCTTTTACCGTCTTCTTCACGTATCGAAGCCGAATAGCCCGGATTACTCTTCTCTGCTTCTGTGAGCGGATATAAGAAATTTGGTTCCAAGTACCATTTCGGATCATGCTCGAAAACTTTTCTCCAAATCTTATCGATATATCCATCGGAATAATAAGCCAGTAGCTCACCTTTAAAATTCTGTGGCTTCGAACGGCTCACATTCGCCTGCATGAGATGATTCACAAAAGCTTCTGCTTGCCGAACAATATCGCGGGGATCTTGCTTCACGCTGACGTAGACCTTAGCTGATCTGCTGCGGTATGTGATATTGACCGGCACCGTATCTTCCAGCAATGTTGCTGCCGCTTGGACCAAGCCTGCATTGCTGACACTTAGTAGCGCTGAATTACCTGCTTCATACAGGATTCCCGTCTCATGCGTTACGTCTTGCCATTCGTTAGGCCTGATTTGCGCTTTTACGACGAGCTGCTCCGACTGACCCGGTTTTAGCCTGATCATGCTAGGTTCCACTTTAAGCGGTCCAATATCAACAGTAACCTTCACATTCGCTTCCTTGTTCCTGTTCTTAACCGTAATATCTACTTGATCTCCAATCTGCGCAGCGTCCTTCACATAAATCGTACCATACTCATCGACACTGACAAGATCAGGGTTGCTGCTGATGTATTCGGAATCACCGGAGACATCCACCTCTTCACCTTCTAATGTCTTCGCTTTAACGGAAATATTTTCACGGTCACCAATCGCTAAGGAGGTCGCAACATGATCGACAGAAATGCTTGCGATCGCTAAACACGTGTCTACTTTCCAGAAAGGCGGTGTTACACTATCATAAATTTCTAATTCAACATCCAGCAGCTTCTTTAGATCATCGCCTGTTTTAACGTTTATTCGAGCAACGCCGCTGATTTGCATTTTTGCGCAGCCTCCCGTATCCGCCGAGTATTTTCCTGATAGCTCAGACTGAATACCCGCTTGAAGCTCTAGAGTGATGAGATCAAAATTAGCAGCTTCAAGATTTACTTCCGTCGATAAAAGTATTTCCTGCTTAATTTTCCCTTCCAATGAGACCTTTGTCGGCTTTTTCGATTCCTTGTCCGGAAGAGCAATTTCTTTAAATCCGTCTTCTTTCGTGTAGATAAACCCCATGACGGATTCTTCTGACTTCGAGTACTCTACAGCTAAACTGGCCTCACCCGTTAAATTCATAACGATAAATAATTGCATTTTTAAGCTGAACGGTGTGGTGCCTAGCTGAATTCTGGGGATTGTACCGACCAGTACTTTGGGCATTTCACTTTTATCTTCCATTTTAAACTTCGCTGTTCCGGCAACAGATGCTGCAAGCTCACGCTTTGTTTCAAGCGATGCTGTCATACTCTTAACACCGGAGAAAATGTCCCAGTCAATATCAAAGTTTGCCGAATTGGCTAGCGTAAATTCGCCGTTGAAAGAGAGATTATACGATAATTCATCGTCCAACGGACCCACTTTTTTGGTCTTTTCGAATATCTTAGACACTTTAAATTTAAGCCCCGTCTCGATGGAGGCAGCATACTGCAGCATGCCCGGATCTATTTTCAAACTTGCATACCGAGCGGGAGCTTTCGGTTCAAGCATCACTTTCTCGAGGGTAACGCCTTCCTCCAGAATAAAATCTTCAGGGCTAATGGGGACGTTTTGGTTAATTTGAATGACCTTGAATACTTCCTCGAGCTGTGCCTTTTTTACATGTAGTACTGTCTTCTGATTATCGGTTTGTACGGAAACAATTTTAACAGCGTTTCCGGTAGGAAAAGTACTCGATGCTGGCAGTATAAGAATTTGATCTGGCCTCAGAGCCGCCAGTTCAGGTGAGTCACCTTGAAACTCCAGCACTGTGCCATCTCCAGAAACGTGATCTAACGTACGCGCAGTCGAATCAGAAACCGAAGTAACCCCTGACATATAGGTGACGACTGCCTTCTCAGGTTTAGTACCGCTTCCGCCGCCGGATGAACCGCCGTTACCGCCAACACCTCCACCTCCGCCTCCACCGGGATTACTTATTCCTGGCGTACCGGACGTTGGTGTATTTCCCGAGTTGGGCGGTTCTGTCTTGCCTGCCTCTTGGAACCTCTCCAACGCACGGTCCAGCGCAACTACTGCCTCAGCCCTTGTAACCTTATTGAAGCCCTGGAACGTGCCGTCTTCGTATCCGTTAATAATCCCCAGCTGCTTCAGAACGTGTACGGAATCTTTAGCCCAACTTGGAAGCTCGGTTTCGTCTGTGAATCCACCCAGCGTAGCCATGTCTTTCTTCAGTACGGGTTCTAGCACCCGATAAATCATTACCATTAATTCATTACGGGTAATGGGTTCTCCCGGATGAAACAATCCATCCGGATAACCCTGAACATATCCGTGCTCATACGCTGCGGCAATAGCGTTATGAAACCAATCGTTCTTCTTCACATCCGGATAGGGAGATGCTGTTCCTTTGCTCTTCATCTCAAACGCACGGTATAAAAGCGTGACGACTTCAGCTCTCGTTACTTGTCGAGCGGGTCCGAATAGGTCATTTGAATAGCCTTGAATCCAATCATGGTTATACCATTTTTTCACAACCTGGCTCGCCCAATGATTCTCCATATCTTTAAATGGAGTCGTTCCCGTAGAAGGTTCCGCGCTGGCAGCATTAACCGCCGAGAGCGGAACAAGGAAGGCTACCAATAAACACATAATTAGCAACAGCTTAGTAATTTTAGATTTCATTGATTTAATTGATCTCATCGATTTCTTTAGTTTCATAGCTTTCTAGTTCCCCCGTTCCATTCGATTTTCGAGTTGATCAACAAAATCAATTGTTACAGGAATAGGCGTACCGCTGCTTTCATCCGTAACGAAAGATTTCGTTAAATCCAATTCGCCGTCAATCAGCGGAACGAGCAAATAATCGAAGATGGCCTTGTCGTACGGCGCCAGCTCATCAATCAGCCGTGGTTCAAGTTGCCCACTGTATGCCGATGTATACCCCGCCTCAGCGCTAGCCTCTTTCAGTTGAAAACGCAGCCGGTAAATAGGGGCGTCCGTCATATTTTCAATTTCAAAGCGGACCAGATAAGGCAGGCCTTTCTGTACCAGCTTTTCAGCCGTAATGTGCATCCGGTAAGCATCCCCTGCATATACCTTGATAGCATCATCCGTTACGAAATGAGCTGTGACAGGTACATGGAATACCGAGAGCTGTGCTTCAAAATCAGCACTCACCTTGTACTCGCCTTTTAGATCGCCTCTTAGAATCCATGTTGCATGCGTTTCTAGACTACCTGGAATACTCCCCAGATGAATGTCCAATGATTGCGACGTTGCTGTTGGTGCCAGCGATAAGCCTTCCGGCAATGACAGTGTTGCGGTCGCATTATCCAAACTGAAGGCTGAGCTGAACGAATTCCATAACACCAGCTCCACCATAAAAAACTCCTTCAAACTCCGCACCTCGCCAGGAATGATCAAGTAGGCTACTGAGGGCTCAATCTCCGGATGTCCCGGCACTGGGAATACGTTTAATTGCGCTTTACGTCCATCGCCTAAATCGATGCCGCGGGGCACGCCCCCTCCGTTGCTACCGCCCTCGCTGCCACTGCCGACAAAATCGCCCATTCCATTGATAGCGTAGGACACCTCATGCGTGGCTAGTCTGGTTGTGAACTGATAGACATACTGGTTTCTGCTGTCATTCGGATCGATCCCCTGCTGCTTGATTTGCTCGAGGGTCATCCGGTCTACAGTCATCTTCCCTTCGATTAAGCTTGCTTTTGTCAATTTGACAGTAGTGAACGTCTTTTGACCGTCAACCACCTTCACCTTTTGTTCAACAGGTTGAAATCCTGCGCGATACACATCGACCTCATATTCCCCTTGCGATAAAGCAGCATGAAGAACGCCCTGAGCATCGGTAACGGCTGATAAAATAGTTTCCTTATTGCTATTCCGGATAAGGACCATAGCACTGCCAAGAGGCGAGCCGCCCATATCTTCTACAGTTAAATTAAAAGGACCGTCTGTTTCTGTCCTAACGACTATCGTGAAATCTTGACTAACAGCAAATTCGCCTCTACTAATGGATGCAGTGATTTTTACTGTGCGGTCCGTCCCCCCGAAGGCTGGGCGTGTTACTTTTCCGTTTGCAGCTATAACATCAAGATCTTCGCTAGTCCACACAATATGAGTGCCATATGACCCAGATTCAGCAAATTTCAAATCATGGATGACAGTGCTCAAATTGCTGTTGTCTCCGGCGATACTTTGCTCGTTCAATTGATTGCGTGCATAATTCACTGCTTCTTCATCCGTCGGTTCCTTCTTCTTCACCAAAACTTGAAATATCTTCTGTTTCTGTTCGGTCCCTCTACGGGCAATAGCCGTTAGCTGCACCGCTGCATCCTCTGAATCAAAGGAAGGACGGGTTACGGTTCCGTCTGCTTGAACAATAACAGGCATGCTGGACAGCCATGAAATATCCGTCCCCTCAATCCCTTGCTGAGGCAAATTTAATGCGCTGGTGATTTGCAGCAGATTGATATTTCCACCCTTAATCGTGTCTTGCTGTATGCCATCCAAGGTCAGAACAACAGCTTCGGCATCCGTCATATCTTGACGTTTCACCACAACCTTGAGCGTCATATCTTGGGGCGCTGCAGTTCCTCTGGAAACCGCAGCCGTAAGCGTTACAGCAGTATTCCCCGTTGTATAAGCAGGACGGTTAACTATCCCCTGATTGGAAATTACATCGGGATGGCTGGAGCGCCAAGCAATAGCTGTATGCTCCAAACCTTCTGCTGGCAAAATTAAATGATCGACAATCTCATCCAAGCTGATGTTATTTCCCTTTATACTCTCTTGATTAAACCCTTGAATCGCAAGATGGATGGCCTCTTCATCTGTCATATCAAGTGCTATCACCTTGACCTCAAAAGATTTCGACCGAGAATCCGCGCTTCCCTTAGAAAGGGTAGCGACTAGAGTAACGTCTATCGCCCCCATCGTATAAGAAGGCCTGTGCACCGTGCCATCCGGCAAAAGATATCGGCTGATCGATGAAACCCAGGCAATATCCGTACCGTTCTGCCCCTTCTTCGGCAAATTGAGATTCGATGTAACCTGTGATAATAGCGGATTATCAGCCTTTATTGCATCCTCCGTCAGAAGCATCCAATCCTCGTTAATGGCTTGAATGTCCGCACTGTTATCCTCAAGCAAAATAATCGCTTGTAAATCAATCATTTTCCCTTGTTCAACTACAATGTCTCTGCGTTCAATAAGTTGATAGCCTTGCGCATAAATCCTAATGTTATAACTGCCATCTTTTATATCTCCAAAATGAAATTCTCCTAATGTCCCGGTCCTTGTTTGATACATAATCTCATCTCGATCATTAACAAGGAATACGGATGCGTTCGATACTGCGATGCCGTTGGCTAGAACAGTTCCCTTTATTGCTCCGCCTGTTTGGCTTCCATCACCAAAATCCAGGTTTATGTTGCCCAGATCCTGGCCAGGAAGAACGGTTATCGCTTTCTCGCGAATAACATCTGCACCATTGTTCTGAACAATCGCTTTGATCATATAGCTTCCGGCCTCGAGGGGTGATAGGGTGTAGGAATCGTTTGAGAAATATGATTTTATTTTGGGCAGGACGCTGCCTTGCTTGTCGCTTATCGTGAACTGTACCTCGCTTGCACTCCCGAACGGATTATGAATCAAACCCGACACAGTTGCAGCCTTTATTGGCGTAATCACGATTTTGGCTGTTTCTTGATCGGGGCTAACCCAGATATTCCCTAGCCATGCTGAAAAATACCCAATTGCGTCTGCTGACACCGTATAAATGCCCGCTGGAAGGCCTTCAAACTTAAAACGGCCTTCCGAATCCGTTGAAGTTGCCGTGTTCCACTGCATGCCGTCACTTATCGTCAGCTTCGCCTTCAACGGTGCCTCCGAAGGATCACGGACAATTCCTGAGACCGTGCCGCCCATTTGCATTTGGAAGTTCACATAGGATTTCGTCTCTCCAGCAACAACATCAACACCGGACAGCGTTTGCTCCATATACTTGTTTTTAGTTGCTCTAACCTTATAGGTTCCGCTCGGTATTCCATCAATTCCATACTCGCCCTTATTATCCGTGAGCGTTGATTTCATCGTTGTGCTATGATCCTGGAATACGCCAATCTCCACGTCCGAAAGCGGGTTTCCGTAAATATCTGTTACCGTACCCGTGATTCGGCCGCCGTTCGAAAAAACAAAATTAATTCCTGCTGTCGTCCCTCTGCTGTCAACCACAATCCCATTCTTCTCATAACTCGGGTATCCAGACTTCCAGGTACTAAGCTGGTAGGACCCTTCCCTTAAACCTCTTAATAGATAAATTCCTTGGGAATTCGTCATTTCGCTCTTATAGAAGAAACCTTGCTCACTATTTGCCGACACCTGTACACCTTCCAAAGGATTTCCGCTCCCGTCGGTGACGGCCCCCATAATTATGCCGCCTTTGACCAACGCAAAGTTCAGGCCTGTAACGGGTGTTCCGATGGCAACGTTCACATTCTCTCTCTGATCAGGAAGGTAATCCTCCGACCACGTCTCAACCGTGTAAGTCCCGCTTGGCATTTTGGAAACGGAGAAATGACCTGAACTATCGGTATAGGAAGAACTTATCTCCATTTGCTTCTCAGGCTCTTTCACTATGACCCTAATGTCACGCAAAGGCTGCCCTTGTTCATCCGTTACCGTACCCTCAATGATTGCCGAGGGCTTAAGGTTAAAATTCACATTGGCGTGCTCTTGTCCGATAACGGCATGAATACCGGATATCGTTTCTTTCAAATAGCCGTCTGCTTCCGCTGTTACATCATAAGTTCCTTCCGGCAGCATCCCCAACATGTAACGGCCGTCATCCATGATACTCTGTCCATAGCCATTATGGGTAAGCGTATCGAAAGCCATGATCGAAGCATTTTTCAGCGGGATGCTGCTATTTGACGTCACCTTGCCTGATATAATTGCAGCTGGAGCTAATTTAATCCTTATTCCTTCCTGATCTTGTCCCTCGCTGATGGTCGCCCTCGTGTTCCTACCGGAAATATATCCATTGGCGGTTACATCGAGGGTGTAAATTCCATCTGACAATCCGGCGATATGAAATCTCCCGGATGAATCTGTCGTTACGTATTCGGAACCTCCTCGGTCACCGCTTGCATATACGTTTGCTCCGGCAATGGGATGATCCAATTCATCCGTTACCATCCCGCTCAGGCTTGCACCCTGTTGCAGAACGAAGTCTGCATTGGGGTTCGCTGAACTTGCATTTACCTCTACCCAATCACGTTTAGCTCTTGTGTACCCTTGTTTGTATGCTTCCAGACGATAACTCCCTGTAGGTAAAGCATCCAAACTATACGTACCTGAAGCATCTGTTTGCGCAGAATCTTGGTAGCGGTTCGACAGAGCGTCATAAGCCATAACATTGACTCCTTCGATAGGGGCGCCATTCGTATTTGTGATTTTCCCCGTGACCGAACCGGCTTTTCTTAAAATAAAATCTACCTTTCTTTCTTCCGTGCCTGCAGTGACAACGATGTTATCTCTTTGCTCACGTGCATACCCTCTCGCATTTACGCTTAAAGTGTATGTTCCTGGAACCAAATTACCCAAACGAAACGCACCGTTCACATCCGACGGTTGACTGGAAAATCCACTCTGCGTTTGTTCGTTATAACCACTAACGTAAACGCCGGAAATTGGCGCTCCTGACTCATCTTTTATGTTGCCTGTAATCACTACCTCCGGCTGCAGCTGAAATCGAAGGCCTTGTGTGGTTTCTTGGGCTCGAACCTGCACATCCGTAACGCTTTCTCTCGCATAGCCGCTTGCCGTTACTTCCACCGTTACAAGCCCAGGCGGGACGGTCGCTAGCCAGAAATTGCCCTTTGAATCTGTATAAGCACTATCGTAATAGGAATAGTTGCTATCATGGACAAACACTGTTGCTTGCGATACCGGCACTCCTTGTGGATCCGTAACCGAACCGCTGACAGCTCCAGCTATGCTTAGCGCATAATTTTTTGTCACTTGTTGGTTACCCATGACCAAGACGGTACTTTGATTGTCTGCCACAAATCCATCAATCCTCACTTGCAGCGAATAAGTATTTGAAGCTAGTCCATTTACTTCATAATTGCCATCTGCATTGGATTGTACGGTCTTAACAAACTGATACGCCCCGTATGTGGATTCGAACACAGTTATACTTGCCTGAGCCAGTGGATTTTGATTGGTATCCGTGATTTTACCCGAAATACTTCCACCGGAAGCCGCTTCTACAGCCAGTGCCGGAAAAAATGGCATCAACAGGATGAAGCATAGCAATAGAATAATGAAACCTTTTTGACCTTTTTGCTTATGAGCTCCTAACAAACTTACCCCTCCTCAAAATAAGACCATCGGTAAAAGGAATCGCAACAAAAAAAGCGATACATAACTACCGCTTCTTCATGTCTAATTGGCTTTTCCATTTGAGTTGCATGCTTAAAACACCAGTATGATATATATTACAGACCAAAAGACCTATCGTAAACAAGAATTCTGTCGATTAATCTTCATATTTCCTAAAGAAATAATAAAGTAACGCTTAGCTCCGCATACTCCTTGCCGTGCCTGCAACTAACAGACCCTAGTTCCCTATCCCTCGCTCTAAGGACTGCGCTTTCAAGTGGGGGAGTTTCTGCTCGTGGAAAAACCAGGTGATGGAATCCTATGTCTCATCACACTTCGGACACAGGGGCCGTTATCTTCGCGAAAAGCGTCGTGTCTCTCTACAAACAGACACCAGAGTCTTTATATGCCGATTTCGTGGCGAAATCAGTCCCCAAGTAAGCAAGTAACAGCGCTGGTGTCCGTTACATGTTTGAAGTGGTCCTTTTCCATCGAATAAGGGCATCTCTGTCCGTCAGCGAGGACAAAGACTATGCTAACGCCCATTGCGTCTGCTCGACCGGCTGAGCAAACAGCCTTCCAAAGCTTTTCGTCGCAGGAACAAGTTATACATGAACGCCACTTTCAACAGTACGGTATCCGTAAGCATCGCTCACGTCCGAACGCCAATATGTGTGAACAAAAATCGCCAGGGAGTCCTGACGATCCTTTTGCGTGTAAACTCATTCTTTCTGCATACGGATTGATAAATAATCATGGTACATACGCTTGTAAAATAGAGGACTGTAGTTCTCCTCATCAAAAATTAACGATATCCCTGACAGAAACCGACATTTATTGAATCCCTCTTCGTATATAATCAAAAAGATGAAGATCGTGAGTTCCATCATTCATTATAAAAGTCGGGAGTGTTAACTGTTGGTCATCAAGATACTCAAACATATTGGGGTCCCCTTGATTTGTTTTTTGACCATTTTTTCATCCATTCTGTTAGGAAAAGCGCCAATTATCGCAGCAGTCCTCGGCTGCGTTTTTTATCTCAGCATTGCCTTTGAGCGTAAGCTCCCTTTTTCGCGTGTCTTTCAGTTTATATTCCTCGCCCTTTTTCATTGGTACAGCCATTTAAATTGGTGCTTGATCCTGTATTATTTATTGATCTGGTTCGCTATTGCAGATAAACAGAAAATCACCTACACCCTTCGGACTACTCTTATGTATATCGGGGTATACTCCATTATTCGTTTATCCTATGTACCCTTTACTTCCTACAACCTGCTGGTTTCGATCTACGATATCGCCAGTTCTATGATTTTCGTACTGCTTATGCAATATGTTCTTAAATCCGAAATAGAAAACAAACGGTTACAGCAAGAAAATGATTATCTCACTACGCATGATCCGCTAACAGGGCTCCTTAATTATGAAGGGTACGTAACCACCATTGAAAATCTAATCGTTAAGCGCTTCAACTTTGTGCTGGTTTTACTGGATTTTCAGGATTTCAAATCGGTGAACAGCGAAAATATACATAACGGAAATGAAACGTTGAACCAGATCTCGCTTTTGCTCGGCAGCATGTTCGACGATTCATATGCCATGTCGCGGTACGCCGGGGACCAGTTTGCCATAATTTTGCCGGCCAAGGACAATCTCATTCCTACGATTAGCGAATCCTTGGATTCGAATATTTTAGGCTTTCAAGTCACATACAGCTTTGCTCAATATCCTTTAGAGGCGTCTACGAAGGAAGAGCTAATCTCACTGGCCGAAGAGCGGTTGTTCCAGAATAAACGAGCCGTGTGGCTCAAAAGAGAAGAGCATTTATTCCGCTCTGAGAAAATGAAGATGATCGGGGAACTGGCCGCAGGCATGGCGCATGAGATTCGAAACCCGCTCACAACCATCAAAGGCTTTATGCAAATCGCGACCACAAGAGCATACAATATCCAACCTTGGCATGAGCTGATTATGAGTGAAATTCGAAGAATGAACGAGCTGACCGCGGAATTTCTGCAATTCTCCAAACCGCATATCAGCAATATGAAGCCGGAGTCCGTAAGCGATTGTTTGGACAGGGTTTTGTCCTTGGCCGAATCGGATGCGCTGTATCGCGGGCATAACATCATTTTTGAAGACACAGAGGAAGCCTTGTATATTTTCATTGACCGGGATAAAGTTGTACAAGTTCTATTGAATTTGATCCAGAACGCGTTTGAGGCGATGACACAGCCCGGCGATGTTCACGTGCGCATAAAACAGGAAAATGAACTCGCGATCATTGAAATTGAGGACTCCGGCGGCGGCATGTCCGAAAGCGAACTGGAGAAAATTTTCAACCCCTTTTATACGACCAAGGAAAACGGTACAGGTTTGGGGCTCTCCATTTGCCATAAGATTGCTGTAGATCATGGGGGATCGCTGGAAGTGAAAAGCTCAATAGGCTCGGGCTCCATCTTTAGCTTCAAGCTGCCGATCGTGGAGATGTAGCTGCAGGCGAAAAAAAACCAGCTGAATGGGAAGCTTCCCGATTCGCTGGTTTTTGTTATCATTTAGGGCTGCTTAACAGCCTCAATTTCAATTGAAATTTTGACCTCATCGCCAATGAGGACTCCGCCTGTTTCCAATACGGCATTATAGGTTAATCCAAAATCAGCCCGCTTGATGCTTCCGGCTGCGCTGAAGCCAACCTTTTCGTTGCCCCAAGGATCCTTGCTCGCGCCTTCATACGTAACTTCAAACGTTTCCGGTTTCGTAACGCCGCGAATGGTCAGATCGCCGGTTACCGCGTATTCCCCATCGCTGGTTTTTGTGACTTGCGTAGACTGGAACGCCATTGTGGGATGCTGCTCGCAATCGAAGAAATCGGCCGAACGCAGGTGCGCGTCGCGATCTGTATTCCTTGTGTCTATAGAGCTTAGATCAACTTGAAAAGCAATATTCGCTGACGTGAGATCCTCCGCATCCGCTTCTATTTGTGCCTCGAACGAGTGGAATGTGCCCTTAACTTTAGCGATCATCATGTGCCTAACGGAGAAGTCAATACTGCTGTGACTTGCATCTACTGCCCATTTCGATTTTGCCATAAAAGTTACGCCTCCTGATTAGTTATAGCTTATTTAAAATAATATACTAACTAATACTCATTCCTCATTCATCGTAACCCGGGTACCGCCTTTTGTCAAACAAATTCTGGAAGATACGCATTGTTTAATCCCCCATTTAGTGATACATTATGTATCAGATAGTTTAGAAAAAACATCCCATTTGTAGGAGGAATCCGGCATGACTTCAGAACCCAAAAAACCTGTGTATTATGATGGCAGCGGGGTGCTTCAAATTCCGCCCCAGGAGGCGAATTCAAAGGATACTGTCATTAAGCCTGCAGATGCGAATGCCCAGCCTATCCAGATTCCATATTTCCCTTATTTACATTTAAGGCCTTGACATGCGTGGAGACCGCCAGGGTCATAGCCCTGACGGTCCGCTTTACTTAGACATATTTTCAAGCGCAGCTTGAACTCGTTTGTACTTGAGTTCCGTGATTTGGCGAAACTCTGCAATTTTGGCGAGCTTCAAATCCATAAGGTGAAGCTGGTCCCGAATAATTTGCTCCATCTCCTGCAATTCCTGTTTCTTCAGCATATTGTCTTCCGTTTGCAAAAAACCTTGATGATGCGTACTCAACTTCCTGCTAATCGATACAAAGTCTTGAATCTCCTGCAGGGAGAAACCCAATACATCGCGCGCATTAACGATTTGCTTCAGCTGATCGATATGCTCACGCGCGTACAGCCGGGTACCTCCTTCACTCCGATCCGGCGCCTCGAGCAATCCAATTTCTTCGTAATAGCGGATTGTTCTTTTTGTTAACCCTACTTCTTTAGCTACATCGTCTATTTTATATGTGTTCAAGGTACAGCCTCCCCTTGTCTCTAACAAGCTATCCTTCCATTTTACCAGACCTTTCATTCACAATAAAATAAGGGATCGTTTAGTGTAGAAGGGTGCCCTCGGGGCACCCTTTAGCTATTGCGAGATTTCCGCGTCACTTGTGCCGCGGTGCCAGGAGCGACGCCCTCTTTCATCGTACGGCGCACCGCATAAGGGAACTCAGAGCCTCTATTTTGCCGAATGTGGCCAGATGCTCTTATAGGGGGAACCACAGGGCCTTATTTGACATTCTTGCACCTCCTATCGGCCAGAAACAGTAAAATAGAGCCCTGTAGTTCCCCTTCAACCGCCAAAATGCCGCTTTTCAGGTAAATAGGGGACCGTAGTTCCCAATCAATAGCCGTTAGCGTTGGGAAGCAGCTGGACTTTGACCGTGGTTGGGCCTCCACGTCATCGTTAAGCTTGTTTTACAGCGTTAACTTCAACCGGCTGCCCATTCACCACACTTTATCGCGGAAAACAGGGTTAGAGCAGGACTTTGGCCGTGGTCGGGGCTCCCACGTCATCGTTAAACATGTTTTACAGCAGCGTAAACTTCATCAGGATGCCCATCCATCACACTTAGCGCTGAAAAACAGCGTTTCAGCAGGCTTTGACCGTGGTCCGGCTCCCACCTACAATAAAAAAATCCCACCTTGGTACGCATTGTGAAGATGCGTGGTGGGATCCTGCCAATATGCTGCATATACGTCAACAGGCGTAATGGGAATGCAAGCATTCCCTTCTCACCTATACTTTGCAACCCGCTCAAAAAAGTCTTTGCCGCCCACCTGTCCGCCCTTGAGCACAAGCTCCAGACCGTTAAATTGCGGCTCATTCGAATAAGCCCGGCAAAGCGGCCCCCCCGGATCAAGCACAGAGATGCACTCTAAAGCATAGATACCTAGCTCCCTGGTCACATAGCCTGAGGTGTCCCCTCCCGCTATCAAAACACGGGAAATTCCGAGCTGCCTGACCAGCTCTTTCGTCAGAGCGCCTAGTGCTGTGCCGAGCAAACGGCTGCTGTCTTCAGATCTAATTCCCTGCGCGGATAGCACTTTCCGCATGCGTTCGATGCTGTCATCGTTAGGTCCCGTCGCAGAGTAAACGATGACGCTTTTGCCGCTTGCCAGCCATCGCTGCGCCTCTTGCTGTAAAGCAGCTCTAGCCGCCTCCTGCGTATCAGGGCTCAACAGCTCCTCCATCCCAACTCGAATGCCCACAAAACCGGCCTTCAGCGCTTGCCCGATCTGCTCTTCCGTGACCGGCGAACAGCTGCCTGAAACGACCAACAGCGGAGTTTCCCTTGGGGCTTCCACTCGCGGGGGCTCCGCACGGTTTAATGCACGACCGGCTACTGCGTTAATCTCCACCGATCCTGCATCTTTCCGCCAAACAGCCCCAAGCGCATACTCAACGCCCGAAGACCCGATGACAAATAATCCGTCCTGAACCGCTGCTTCTTCCCAGATCATTCTCCCGGCCGCTTCCAATCGCCGTTCATCCAATACGTCAAACAGGAGAAGATCGGGCTCTTCCTGCCCAATAACCTTCTCCAAGCGCTCCCGCACCTCGGCATATGAGCCGTCCAGCGCCAAAATATCCAACAAAGCAGTTTTCAGCCCTGTCTGCTGCGCTAAATGCTTGCGAAGATCGGCTTCCGCCATTGGCGTAACCGGATGCTTGGACATGGTCGGATGGCGGTCCAACCGATGCACAATCCCACCGCTGCCGCCAGCTGCAAAATGGTTGCCGAACAGCGTATAGCGGCCCAGATAAGGAACTCCGGCGAGCAGCGGAATGTACCGGCCGTCGAATACCTCGCGCCCGATTTCCGCCGCCTTGCCGATGCTGCCTGTGCCGGGCGAAGAGTCAAACGTCGAGCATATTTTATAATGCACGACTGCGGCTCCAGCCGCTTTTAGCATTGTAAAAATCGGTCGCAGCTCCCGTTCCATCTCTTCGGGAGTAAAGGAACGCCCCACGCCGGCAACGCCGAAACAGTCGGCGTCTTGAAACCGCTCCTGCAGTAGCTCAGGCGTAGGAGGCTCCAAAAACAGGACGGTTTTGAGACCCGCCTGGAACAGTGCTTCCAGCACATCAGTGGAACCGGTAAAATCGTCGCCGTAATAACAAAGCGGCCGCCGAGCAGCAGGCTTTGTCCCTGCCTGTTTAGGGGTGTCGTTCATCGGCCTTCACCCCTTCCCGTATTTTTCAATCGCCTTTTGCAAGGAAGGATGCTGAGCCGCATAAATGTCCAAAGGTATGCCCTGAACCGCCGCCTCCCAACCAAGCTTCATGCTCTCAAAGCCTGCCGCCGGACCGTCCGGATGGGCAAGCATGCCTCCCCCGGCTAAGTGCATCACGTCAACCGTGCCCGTTGCCGCATACGTAGCCGGCGCCGTTCCGGCCCACTGGGCTGAGGAAACGACGGGCATCGCCTTGTAACCGCCGAACAGAGGCGCCGAGCAAGCCGCAATGGATCGAACCACAGACTCGTTGCTTTCGTAAAACTTACTATTTAAGCCGTTAACATGCAAATGATCAGCCCCGGCTAGCCGGCAAAGCTTCTGATACGCCGTAAATTCAATGCCAAGCAGCGGTGAACGGGTTAGCATCCCCCATTGATTGCGATGCCCATGAATCGGAACCTCGCTGAATTGGTTCAGATACGCAAGCCCGGATAACCCGATGCTGAGGATGCTCACCATGACGCAAGTACCGCCTGCTTTTACAACTAAGTCATGGTTCCTGCGCAGCTCATCGTAATCGCCTGTAATGTTAAAAGCATACATCAGCTTCTTGCCGGTGGCATCGGCAGCCCGTTCGACAGCTGCCATGACAGCCTCGACTTTGTCCGCTAAAGGCGCATAGGGCGGATTCGCATTCAATTCATCGTCTTTGATGAAATCCATGCCTGCTCTCGCCAGTTTGCCCACCAAATCCGACAACTCACCGGTCGTTAATCCTATGCTGGGCTTCACAATCGTCCCAAGTATCGGCCTGTCATACACGCCCGTCAGCTTCCTTGTTCCTTCTATCCCGAATTTCGGTCCGGTGTAGCGCGAAGCAAAAGCGTCCGGCAGCTCCAAATCCAAGAGTCTCAGTCCGGACAATTCCTGAAGCTCATACAAATTGCCGGCTACGGCAGACATCAGGTTCGGAATGGAAGGACCGAAATTATGGAGAGGAAACGATACCGTCACCCGTCCACGGCGATATTTACCGTCATGGCCCGGTGGCGTCTTCGCTCCCGGCAGGGACGGAGTATCCGTTTCTTCCAATGCTTCAATGCTCTCTACTCTTGCGCCATGCCGCTGCTTCAAGTCATCCGTCTCTCCCGGGACAGCCGTGAAAGTCCCCGTGGACTGCTCGCCGGCAATGGAAGCGGCAGCCCGCTCCAACGAATACGCCGTCTCCACCAAATAGACAGCTGTTACGCGATCTTGCTTCATCCTGCTTCTCCCCCTCCTCTAATCCAAGCCGCTAATTAGGAACTTGACTTGGCATCCTTCGCCGCTTCAAGAATAGCCTTCACATGCTCGACGCCGAATCTCGGCGATGAAAGAACAGGCTTCCCGGTCGCCTCTTCCAGCGCTTTCTCCATGCGCGCCATCGAGCCTTGCGCCAGTACCAACACATCCGCCTCGCTGGCGACCCGCATCGCGGTTTCCAATAAAAGACGGTCATGCTCTTCCGGCTTGCCGCTAATCAAAGCATCGAAGGCCCCTTCAGCGAGCCCGTTCACAAGCTGCACTTCTCTTCCAGCTTCATTGGCCTTACGACCAACTAATCGCAGAGTTGGTTCCAAGGTCGATGGCAGCGTGGCCAACACGCCAATCCGAGTATAGCTCGCCACCGCTTTGGCCGCCATCCATTCATCGATTCGGACAATCGGTATACCCAGCATCCCCACCGCTTCATCCGCCACATCACCGACGGAGGAACACGTGTTGAGGATTACATCCGCACCGAGCTCTTCCGCATGACGGTAATACTGAACCAAATGACGGGTCACGACATCCGGAATATGCCCGGCACGCACGACATCGCCAATCAGGCTGTCATCGATAATATTCACGAGTCGAATATAGGGCAGCAGCTCTTGAAATACCTTTTTCAAAGGATCAGCCAAGCCCTGACCTGTATAGATCGCAACAACGGTCTGCATAGACATCGAATTCCTCCTCAACGCTTCCCACCAGGGAAGCCGATTTAAACTGCACTTACTCCTGTACTATTCCTGCACTTGCACTTGCACTTGCACTTGCACTTGCACTTGCACTTGCACTTGCACTTGCACTTGCGCTTGCGCCTGCACTTACTCTTGCACCCTCACTAGCCATACTTACCAAACAAACTCCCGATCCAACCGGCGATAATCCCCCTCACGCATCGGAGCCTCTTCAAACACCTGACGCCCGCTGTACAAAGGCTTCTTCGTCCCTTTCGGCGTTATATTCACGACATCGTCACCACGCCATTCCGTTTCAAACGTTTGTCCCACCGCGTTCTCCAGCGTTTTGCGGAAGCTCAGCGGGAAGGTCACCGTAATTTTCTCTCCTGCGACTGCCGAGCCAAGCAAGAGGAAGTGCTTATTGACCCAACTGCTCGCCTCGCTGCCCTTGCCTTCGATCACTTCGCCGCCACGTTCACGTACATATTTAATTTTCGTAAAGCCGGCCCACTCCGGAATTCGGATCTGCAAACGAGAAATATCCGTATGAATATCGAGGACGACCTTCCCTTCATGCGGCAGGTAGGAACTGACGTCGAGCCATTTGGATCCGCGGTTCAAAAGGAAATTGACGCTGATCGCACCGTTTTTCTCGGTGATCGTATGACTCCAGCCCATAAAGAGACCGCGTGTCCCCGAGCCCAAGCAGCAAATCTGCAAATCGCTCGTATGCCCGCGTCCTTCGTTCACATCGCAAACAAAATCGTTCGGAGCCGAGTAACCGGCAAATGAACCCCGCGTGCGCTCCGCTACTTTATAGAAGCTTTTGTTCGCCGGAATGTCACTCGACTTGTCGTCGGACTCTTCCACCCAATCCAAGTCAAGCAGCTGCGACTCTGCCAGATGGTTGCGCAAAAACCGTTCCACAGTTCCCCAATATTCCACATAGCCGCTTTGCGCCAAGGTGATTCCTGTCGCAATTAAATCGACCAAGGAGCATGTTTCATGCTCATAGGCTTGTTCGTGCAGATCGCCCGGCGTCCAGCCAAAATTCGTACATTTGGTCAATGCCCAATCGTAGCATTTCTTAACCCAAGCAATCATCGCCGCATCACCCGTGAATACGCCGAACCTCGCAATAGCGTCAAGCGTACCGATCCGCGTATGGAAATGCCCGCTCCGGTAAGCAAGCGAGTCGTTGAAGCTGCCGTCCGGATTGAACACGCCGCTGCGTTCCATAATTAAGGCCGTGAAAAACTGGCACAGCTCAAAAGCATCCTGATTCCCCGTAAGCTCATGATATTTCAGCAAAGGCATCACCAAACGGCCGCAGAAGGCTGCCGGATCCGGCGCCAAACGCAGCTGAATCGCGTTGCTGGACGGCCAGCCCGTTTCTTTGTATTCCGAAGCCGGATAGTACCAGACATCTCGCTCTTTGACTGCGATACGCTTGAGTGCCGCCACATGACGGTCAGCCGCTTCTTTGACCTTCGGGTCCTTCGATTCCATGTACCAAGTCGTCAAAGACAATATTACCGCCCGCTGATCGATCAGGTTCGCATTCGGCTCCCAATTGCGGGTCGGATTGATCTGTCTGTAGCTCATCCCGTCTTCTTTAAAAAAAGACAGCAGATTCGCACGGTAACGCTCCTCGACCTCTTTCCCGAACTCTTCTCCCGACATATGGCGGGCAAGAATTAAACCGTCGATCATCCGTCCGTGAGAGGAACCGTAGTCCCAATCCCCGTGCGTCATGAAAGCGGGCTTGTGCATCAAATCAGCTGCGAAAAACGGGATATAGTTATGGTCGCGATCCGCCATGCCGATCATGGCATTAATAGCGTGTGCGGCACGTTCTTCGAGCATAAGCGTATCGGGAATTAGACGTTTCGTCATACATTCTTCTCTCCTTATTGGTCCGCCTGACCGATGACTTTGCGGTATTCACCGATGGTCATGCCGACTTTTCTTTTGAAAATCTGGCTGAAATACCGGTAATCCTCGTAGCCAACCTTTTGCGCGACTTCATAATTTTTGTATTTCGATTTATTCATCAGCTCTTTGGCTTTATGCATGCGGATATCGGTTAAATAGTCGACGAAGTTTTTCCCCGTCATTTTCTTGAAAATCCGGCTTAAATAATCAGGATTCAAATAATAGCTGCTGGCAATTTGATGTAAGGAGAGAGACTGGTCATAATTGCTCTCCATCCACTTCTTCAGCTCGCCGACGACCTTCTCTCCTTGGTTTTCCCCTGATTGACTGTAGAAACAAAGCACAGCAGGAAGAAGGTCATCTTTGAAAATCTTTTTCATAGCCTCTACATCATTGCGCTGGTGAATCAATTCCGAATACATGAGCGTATTTTTGCCGCATAGCTCCTCTACTCGGATGTCCTTCGCCTGAAGCTGCTTCTCCATCGCATGAAGGAGCAAATCCGCGCTCCACTGCAAATGCCCCACCGTCGTAGCGTCATTCACGAATGCCGCAAACAATCGCTCAAACTCTTGTTCCACAGCTTGCTTATTGCCAGATTGAAGCACCCATAAGAAAGCATTCTCTTGGTCCTGCGGGTAGTTCCCGGATAAATGCACAGCATTGTTCTCGGCAAAAAGCAAAGCGCTTACCGCCGCCAGCGGTTTACCCGACAATGCCTTTCTCGCTTCGCTATACGCCTCTCCCAGCTTGGCGGCCTCCAGCTTCCTGGTGCTCACACCAAAGCTGAAGGTCGTACTTCCGGCCTGCTTCAATGCGGTTTGCACACTGGTATGCAACCGGCCGAAATCTTTCGGCTCCAGCCGTGCTCCGCAAAGGGCAATCGCGATTTCCCTGCTGTCCGAGAACGTCGTAACCTCAACCTCCCAGCGTCCCCCGAAAAGGAAGGGCTTCATCCGGTTTATTTGTTCATGAATGGCCGGCAGCAGACGAGCAAAATCACACTGTTCATGGAAGGTGTCCGTATGTCCCAGCATCAGGGCATACTCGCCCCCTTGCCAGCTCGATGGAACGAAGGCTTCCTCCCCTTCCTCGGCATGCAGCAGCAGCTGCCGCAGCCAATCTTCTCTTTGGACGCGGGATGCCTTGCGTTTCTCCGCTTCGCGCCGATCCAGCTCCAGAAGGGCCTTCTCCACCACGGCGGCAAGCTCTTCCTTTTTGACCGGCTTTAGCAGATAGTCAAACGCTTTATGGCGAATCGCTTCTTTCGTATATTCGAAATCCGAATACCCGCTGATCACGATGGTCAGCAAGTCCGGCAGCTCTTGGCTCAGCATGCCGAGCAGCTGTTTGCCGTCAAGGCCCGGCATACGCATATCGAGGAAAAGCAGATCCGGCTTTTTATCCAGAGCCATTTCATAGCCCTCTCCCCCGTCACTCGCTTCGCCAGTAAGCTCCAAGCCCCATTCGTTCCAGGAAATGGACTGAATCAATCCTCTGCGTATCCACTTTTCATCGTCAACTATGATGACTCTCCGCATTTCCTTTCCCTCCTAAAGCTATCGATTTCGTTTATATTCAGCCTTTCATGGAGCCGGCCGTCAGCCCGTCAATAATATATCTTTGAAGCAGTAAATAAATAATCAGAATCGGCGAGATGACAATCACCATGAAGGCAAACACAACGCCCCAATTCGTGCTGTACATCGTGACAAAATTGAAAATTTGCAGCACAATCGTCCACTTCGTACTGTCTGTCATGAGATAGAACGGCCCAAAGAAATCGTTCCATACCGATACCATCACGACAATGGACACGGTCACGAGTACCGTTAGCAGCAGCGGCAAAATGATTTGCCAGTATAACCGGAAATAGCCGCAGCCTTCCAGCAAAGCCGCTTCATCCAATTCCCTCGGAATCGACTTCATGAAGCCCACGAGCAAAAACACGGCAAAAGGCAGCAGCACCGCCGTATAATACATAATCAGGCTGAAATAAGTGCCTTTAATATGAAGATCGCCAAGCAGCTTAATCGTCGGCACGATAGATACGGGGACGATTAGCCCCATAATGAACATGTAGTAAGCCCCTTGCAGGAACCGGCCGTCTCTTCGTTGGATGATGAAAGCAGCCATAGAGGCAAATAAATTCACACAGACAACAACCAAACCGGAGATCAGAATACTATTTTTAAAGCCCCGCAAAATGTTCGCCTGCTGAAAAACTTCCTTATAATTCGTAAACTGCCATTCCGAAGGAAGGGATAAGCCGAATAGTGCCGATTCGCGAATGCCTTTGAACGAGTTGATCACAATCATCAGAAAAGGAATCAGAATGAGGCATGCCAAGCCTATCGCGATTATTTCCAGAATCCATAATCTCCATCTTTTTCCCATCACATCTCGACCTCCCTCTTCTTCATCGCCATCAGCACGGGAACGCCGACAATAGTGACAAGGACGAACAAAACAACGTTAACCGCCGTCGCATAACCGAATAAACCTGTACTGAACATTCCGCGAATGTACGTATAAAATACTTCCGTTGTATAGCCAGGCCCCCCTTCCGTCAGCACCATCACCATCTCGAACACTTTCATGGAACCAATCATCGAGAGGAGTACATTGACCGTAAGTGCCGGAGCTAACAGCGGGAAAATAATGGAGCGGAAACGCTGCCAATACTGCGCCCCGTCCATGGACGAGCTTTCAATCAAATCCTTTGGAATAAATTGCAAACCAGCCAAATAAACGACCATCGAGAACCCTGCAACACGCCAAAGATCGGTCACAATAATCGAAAACAAGGCATACTTAGGATCGTTCAACCAATCATGCACCATGAAGGAAAGCCCTGCTTTATCCAACAACGTATTGATGATGCCATGCTCAGGATGATAGATCGCTCGGAAAATATAGCCTATAACAATCGGCGCAATCACGTAAGGCAAAAAGAAGATCATGCGCAGCAGATTTCGCAGTTTAAGTGCTTCGTTCAAGATTAAGGCTAATCCTAATCCCAAAAAATTTTGCATCAAGGTCACGACTGCCGCAAAAATCAATGTATTGACCAAAGCCGTTTTCAAGCGGGGCTCTTTGAACAACTCGATATAATTATCCAATCCATTAAAACGAATCTGATCGGCGTTAATGTTCCAGTCCGTAAAGCTGTAGTAAAACCCAATCAAAGTTGGGGTAATGAAAAATAATAGAAAAACGGCGAGAGCCGGGAATGAGAAATAAAGCGGGTATTTCATCTTGCCCATCTCGTCTCCCCTCCTTCATCTTAAGATGTTCCGGCCGGAAGCGGGTTCCGACCGGACTGTAGCATAGATGCAGATTAGCTTATTTGAAACCATCCAGCAGCTTGGCTTTTCCGTCTTTCTCATAGTTCGCAGAGAATTCCTTCAGCGCTTTGTCGACATCTCCATCGATGAAGAAATTTTGCAGCGTTTTCTGGAAATCAGCGAAAGTTGGTGTCAGACGGTTTTGCACGTTGATTTTCGCTTTATTCGCATCGATCAGATCCTTCACCGTTTGCTGTACAGGATACAAGCTGCTCTTAGCGCCTTGGAAAATCGGGATACCCGGACTTGTCTGGTAGTACAGATCCACCATCTCCGGCGAAATCATGAATTTAACCAACTCGGCTGCCACATCCGCATGTTTCGCTTTGTTCGGAATCATTAACTGATTCGGCGGCGTTATCATAGCTGTTCCTGCGTCCGCTGCGGCAGGGAACGGGAAGAAGCCGATTTTATTGGTGACGAAATCTTTGCCGAATTTTTTCTCCAATTGCGGAATGATGCCGTCCAGCATGAAGGCCATGCCTACTTTGCCTTCGCCCATCAAATTTTGCAGTTCATCGAATGTGCCTGCCAGCGGGTTGGACTGGATCAGTCCAAGCTCTTTCAATTCCTTTTGTTTCGCAAAAAGGTCTTTGAGCGCTGGAATATCGGCCAGCTTGAGCGCATTCTTCTCGAGATTTTGAACGCCCGCATCCCCGATGACCGGGTCCACATTCGATACCCAACCCGTGAAGTAGAAAACTTGCGGCGGCCATCCGTCTTTGACACCCTCATAGAATGGCGTGACGCCCGCTGCCTTGATTTTCTTCGCGCTCTCGATCATGTCCGCATAGTTTTTCGGTGGCTGAACGCCCGCCTTGGCAAATACGTCCTTGTTGTAATAAATCCCCATCATGCCGGTGGCGCCGAAAGGGACACCATAAATTTTCTTGTTCGCATCCGCTTGAAATTCTTTCATCGTCGGAATAATACGGTCCCATACCGCCTGATCCCCCGACCATTCGCGAAGCGTTTCGGATGCTCTAAGCTTCACATACTGTTTAGGGCCCGGCTGCATGAGAAACAGGTCCGGGAAGTCGCCTGTGGAGAAGCGCGTTTTCATCATGTTATCGAAATCGCCGCCAGGCAGTGCCTGCAGTTCGACCTTATTGCCCGTTTTCGCTTCAAACTCTTTGAATATTTTATTAAAAGGTGTGGCGTCAACCGTATTGGCAATGGCAAAAGTGAGCGTGACAGGATCCTTTTTTGCCGGAGCCGGTGTCGCTGTGGTTGTTGATGCCGCAGGTGCCGCAGCTTTCGGTGTAGAGCTCCCGGCGCCAGTTCCTTCGCTTCCGCAAGCCGTTAATGCCATAACTGCCGCAATGGATGCAGACAGTGTTACCGTTTTCATTTTCCTCATTTTCTGTACCCCTCCTTTAATGTTGCTTACGTATTTGATTATATTGCAACCGCTTACTTCAACCCCATGCACGATAACGACTTTCAATGTTGAATATTCCTACATCCCGTTTTTAGTTAAGTTGGGAAGCCAGCTTTAAGGTTACTCCGGTGCCTGCCCCTTTTTTACTTTCAATACTGAATTGAAACTTTTCTCCGTACCGAATTGTGTATCTCGCGTACACGTTCTGAACGCCAATGCCGCCACTTGCGGCAGACAGCTTATATTCCTCTTGATAGAGCGGTTGTCTGAGCGATGCAAGAATCTGCTCCAGCCGGTTCTCCGAGATGCCGACCCCATCGTCTTGGACTTGGATATATACCCAGTCATCTTCCTTCCAAGCCTTCAGGTGAATCGTGCCCTTGCCTCTTTTGCGTTCGATACCGTGAAATACCGCATTTTCTACTAGGGGCTGCAGCGTCATTTTTAACATAGGATAATTGTACAGGTCTTCTTCGATCTCTACGTGATAGTCGATTTTCCCCTCAAAACGAATGCTCTGGATGTTGATATACGCATCAATCTGCACGAGTTCTTCCTGCAGTGTGACGATTTCATCGGTATTTTTCGTGTTATAGCGGAACATATCGGCTAGAGACTGCGCCATTTGGCCAATTTGCTCCACATCGTGGTAATCGGCCATCGCTTTAATGCTATCGAGCGTGTTGTATAAGAAATGAGGGTTAATCTGCGAGTAGAGCATCGCCAGCTCCATCTGCTGCAGCTTAATTTGATACACATACTTCGTTTCGATCTGCTTCTGCAGCTCATCCTGCATAGCGTTGAAATTCATAGCGATCCGGCCAATCTCATCTTTTCGTTTAATATCCACCCTAACGGAGAAATCCCCGCGTTTAATGTGGTTTACCGTTTTATATAGATTAAGAATCGGATTGGTAATACTTCTTCCGAACAGCAGGGAGAGGATCGCCGTCACCAAAAAAGCGGCCAAAGCCGTCCAAACGGCTGTCGTTTTGATGGAATCAAGCGAACTGAAGATTTCTTTTTTGGGCATGATGAGCACCGTTTTCCAATTGGAATACGTTGAGCGGGTGTACGAAACAAGCATCGTCTGATCGCCGCTGCCCGTCCAAAACTTACCGTTGTCCCCTTTGATCTGGGCTAGCGTTTGCGCATCGATGGCAGCTGCTTGCCCTTCTCCCGAGTCGAATATCGGATTATTAATCTCATTCAAAATAAGAAAACGGCTGTTCTTCGTCAGATCCGCACGTTGACCGATCCCTTTGAACAGACCGTAATTATAGTCGGCACGTACCACAATAAACCCGATCGGATTTGAAAAATCGCGAATCAGCATCGAGGTCGAATACGCTGTTGCACTCTCATCCTGACCGCTGGCCTGCGGGGGGCTGAAGAAATTCACAAGCCCGTCTTTGGCGACAGTTTGCTTAAACCATTCGGCGTTCAGCACCTGGCTCGCGCTGCCAGACGAGCTATTGTCCGAGGAGTTGAGCAGCTCCCCATTGCTGTAATAAATCTGAAAACGGATGAAGTCCGGAATCGGCGTAATGTTAAAGCTTTTCAAAAACAGATCCCCAAGCTTCTGGCGAAAAAGAAACTTGTTCTGGCTGTCCATAGCCGGGTACGCATTAATATTGTCAATGTACTCCTGATTGTAATAGGGGGCGAGAAGCAGATTTCTTTTATTATGAAAATCGTTATCCATGTTAAACTCGATCTGCCGGACGATTTGAGCGCTGGCCGTCTCCACGCGTTCCGCCATGGAATTGTATGAGATGTAGAATGAAGCGGTACCGATCAATGTAATGCAGAAAAGGATGATGACAAAATAACTTAACAGCAGCATCGTACGAATTCTCGGAAATAGAGCCTCTAGCTTCTTTCTTAAGCTTTCCATCCAACGCATTCTGAAGCCCGCCTCTCTTTCTATGCGAAAACAGCCGGAGCCAGATGGAAGGAAGCGCTGCCCGCTCACCCTCTATCCGATTCCGGTCTGTTTGACTTGCCTTTAGTTTAGCATAGAAACGCTTTCAAACACATAACTTCCTGAACCTACCTTATGCACGGAGGCGGTTGGGCCCGGCACATGAATGGTTGCCGTCGTATTGGCGGGCACTACTACTTGAAGACGGAAATCCCCCGCCTCCGATAGACTCCACTCTACCTTGACGCACCCATACAGCGATTCATAGCTTGCCTTCACCCAGCTCAAATTTCCGCCCGGCTTTGGCCTTATAATCACATGCTGAAAACCGGGCTTCTGAGGATCCGCTTCAATGCCAGCCATATACCGGAACATCCACTCGCCGACAGAGCCAAGAGAGTAGTGATTGAAAGAATTCATCGAAGGCGTCTGGAAGCCTTGCTCTTCCGTCCATCCATCCCAGCGTTCCCAGATTGTGGTCGCTCCGTGTTTGATGGAATACATCCAAGACGGGAACGCCTCCTGCGTCAGCAGCTTGTATGCGACATCCAGGCTGCCGTTGTCCGTCAGCGCCGGCAATAAGTAGCCTACGCCCAGGAAGCCCGTCGACAACCGGTCGCCACGTCCATGGATGTCAGCCACAAGATGCTCGAGCGCTTGTTTGCGCAGCTCTTCCGTTAAGAGTCCGAATTTCAGAGCTAAGACGTAAACCGTTTGCGTATCGCCGTGAATTCGTCCGTCTTCCGTGACAAAAGCGTTGCGGAACGCCCTAGCGATATCGTCAAACAAGGCTTGGTACTCATTCGCGTCTTCGGTTTTGCCCAGCACATCGGCAATTTGGGCAAGCAGCTTCGTGCTGTAAGCAAAATAAGCGGTTGCGAGCACTTCGTTCGGCGTATCAGCCCCAATCGACAGCCAGTCGGCGTAATTGGCATAATCTGGACGCACCAGTTCATCTGTAGTGTTTCTCAAATAGTGCACCCATTTAACCATGGCGTCATAATGGGTTTCGAGAATGCGAACATCCCCGTACATCAAATAAACCGTCCACGGAATAATAACGCCGGCATCTCCCCAACCGGAGTTGTCCGGGGCGAACCAATTCAGCCTCGTGTTCCAGTTTTTATGGCGAATCCAGCCCGCATCCGGTGCCACATCGGTAAAAGCGCCCGACGGCTGCTGACAATCCACCATATCCCATACATATTTGCTGAAAAATCGCGACACGTCCATATTGTAAGCTGCTGTACGAGCGAATATTTGCGCATCCCCTGTCCAGCCAAGCCGCTCATCCCGCTGCGGACAATCCGTCGGCACCGACAGGAAGTTTCCGCGCTGTCCCCATGTAATGTTGGCGTACAGCTGGTTCACCATCGCATTCGATGTCTCGAGCGAACCTGCGACCGGCGTATCCGAATGGACGACTTTCCCTGTAATCGTGTCGAGATCAGGCTCTCCGGGGTATCCGAGCAGCTCCACATAACGGAAGCCGTGGAACGTAAAATGCGGCTCATAGCTCTCCTGCCCTTCTCCCTTCAGGATATAGTGATCCTGCTGGCATGCTTCGCGTAAGTTATCCACATATACTGTACCGTCGGGGTTCAGCATCTCCGCATGACTTAATGTGATCATCGTGCCACGAGGACCTTGCACCTTCACGGCTGTCCAACCGACCATATTCTGGCCCATATCATAGATATAGGTACCCGTTGCTGTCTTCTTTAGGCTAATCGGTTTTAGCGTTTGCGTAATACGGATCGGAGGTTCTACCGCAGCCACCAGAAGTCCGTTATACCCGGAGCGAACATCCGGCGCTTCCCAAGACGAATCATCGTAGCCGGGCTCGTGCCATCCGGTAAGCTCCTCTCTCGCATCGTACGCTTCCCCTTTGATCATATCGGAATATTGAATCGGCCCCCGGCTCGTCATCCACGAATTATCCGTGATGATAGTTTCCTGCGTTCCATCCTCATAGTCCAAGCTTACCTGCATGAGGAAAAAGGGTCTTTCTCCGTAAACTTTATCACCGAGAAATCCGACCGTTCCCGCATACCAGCCGTCTCCCAAAATAACGCCAAACGCATTGTCGCCAGCCTTCAGCTTGGCTGTCAGATCGACAGCTTGAACCTGTACGCGGATATTATAATCCGTCCATCCCGGGGCAAAGCGGTCGCCGACTCGCCCCCCGTTCACATACAAATCATAAACGCCTAATGCTGTCGCATACGCAATAGCCCGCCGCACCTTTTTCTTGACCCCAAACGTTTTTCTAAAATACGGCGAAGGCTGCATGAGAGCGCCCGGCTCGGATTTGCGTCCGATCCACTGAGCTTTCCATTCGCCTCGCGACAAAATCCCCATCATCCAATACGCCGTTTCGCTCCATTCGGATACCTCGCCGGCGCCGTCCCAGATGCGTACTTTCCAATAATATTCCCCTTGGGATTGAAGCGTTTTACCCTCGTACTGCACATGCGTTGAAGCGTTCGAGCTTACTTTGCCGCTGTCCCACATATCCGCTTGGCCGCTCTCAAGCCTATCCCGGGATGAAGCCACCATAATGTGATAGGCGCTTTGCACTGCCCCTTCGCTATCGGCGAGCAATTGCCAGAAAAACCGGGGCTTCAGGACATCAAGGCCAATTGGATTCGTCAAATATTCGGTTTTACATGCTGCAACTCGTGTCGTCATTAGATAACCCTCCATTTACAGTGTTGTTGAATGTGAAACAGGTTTCAAACTAATCGTAAAATGCATCGGTTTTGCTTCCAGCAAGTAGGCCTGAAGCGTAGGCGCATAGCCGCAGCTATGATTGCCTAGTCCGCTCTGGCGGGCATCTATTTTGACGATCGTTTGATCGACCTTGGTCAGTTGATGAACATGCTTCGCAGTCGTCAAATCTTCCGTCGTATAATGGTGGACACTCGTATCGAATATCGGCTGCCCTGTGAACAAAAGCCCGATGCCTTGCTGATTCATCAGGGATGACCAGCGTACGTCCGACTTGTTGCCATTTTCCTGCGGCTTAATATAAGGTACGAACTGATCCTGTACCGATCCGCTGTAAATGCCCAGCTTCCCGCTCTCTTTGCGGTCCGCATAGCACTCATGAGGCCCACGGCCAAACCAGGCCAGACGGTTGAAATCAGCCGGCATGACAAGCTCGACCCCGAACCTCGGAAGGGGCGGCA
Organism: Paenibacillus planticolens; assembly: GCF_013141725.1. Classification (GTDB taxonomy): domain Bacteria; phylum Bacillota; class Bacilli; order Paenibacillales; family NBRC-103111; genus Paenibacillus_E; species Paenibacillus_E planticolens. The sequence continues at coordinate 199,446 of NZ_WHNZ01000017.1, forward strand.
GCTTCTCTCTCGGTTCCAGCACCACTTGCAAGGTCACTTCCCCGCTCGCAGCGATGGCATAGACCAGGCTCGACTCAAAAGCAATCTTCTCTCCGCGCGCCCCGACGATGGATGTCATCGTAATCCGGCAGCCTCCTGCTTCCGTACGCTCAACCTTGGCCTCGCGCACATCAGTGGCAAGCCGGTTGTAGCCGGCTTTCACCCACTCTTTGGCGAGATGAACATCATTATCGACCGGAGCCCGCCATAGATTGAGTTTGGGGCCCGCTGTCAGCAAGGCAACCCCTTTATACTTCCACGTTGTCATGGCGCCCTGATCTTTATCGAATTGCATGCAGAAATCATCGCCCGTAAGCGTAATATGTCTGCCGTTTTCCTCAATCGTCAGAGGGCTGGCCTTCTGGCTGGTAGGACTTGCAGCTAGCTCCTCTGTGACGACAGTCACCGGAATATCCGCCCAGGCGACTTCATGCCCTTCATTAGCCCAAAGAACCGTGTCCCGCAGTACGAAACGCAGGTGGAGCCAATATTCGCCCACCAGCTTCAGCTTATGGCTGTCCATGGGAATGCCGACATCCTCCATCTCGCCGGCAGGGGTATGCAGGATTCCGAGTACCCCTTCGTCCACAACGGATCCGTCCCGCAGCAAACGCCACTCCCCCTGCAAATGAGACAGCGAAAGGACATCATACCTGTTCCGCACCCGCAACTTTCCATGCAGCGCGTCGATGCCCTCGATCTTCACCGGCTCAATCGCCTTCTTGTACTCCAGCAGAGAGGCTTTGACCGACCGATCCGGGAATAGCAGCCCATCGAGGCAAAAATGACCGCTGTGCGGCTCTTCACCGAAATCGCCGCCATACGCATACCAAGCTTCATCCGTTCCCGTGCGCTGCCCGATGCCTTGGTCCGCCCATTCCCAAATAAGGCCGCCAAGCAGGCGGGGATACGTATAGACCGCGTCCCAATACTCCTGCAAATTCCCGACGGAATTGCCCATCGCATGACCGAATTCGCACATTAAATAGGGGCGTTTATCGTCCTTGCTCCCCTCTTGGATGATCGTTTCCACCGCAGGGTACATCGAGCTGACAATATCGACGACCGGAGCGTCATAGGCACGTTCGTAATGAATCGGGCGAGTCGGGTCGGCTTCCCTGATCCATGCCGCCATCGCATCGTGATTAGCGCCATACCCGGACTCATTGCCAAGCGACCAAATGATGATGGAGGGGTGGTTTTTATCCCTTTCCACCATTCGTTTCGCCCGCTGGACGAACGCTTCTTTCCACTCGGGAAGCTGCGCCAGATGCCCCTCGTTCCCGTAGAAATGAAACCCGTGCGTTTCAAGATCCGTTTCATCGATGACATATAAACCAAAGCGGTCACACAGCTCCAACCAGCGCGTATCATTCGGATAGTGCGATAAACGAACCGCATTGATGTTGTGCCGCTTCATTAACGTCATATCGTGCAGCATCGTTTCCATCGTTGTCACATAGCCAAGATCGGGATCGAACTCGTTCCGATTGACGCCTTTGATAATAATCGGGCATCCATTAACGAGCAGCCGTCCCTCCTCGATCCTAACGTCCCTGAAGCCGACGTGTATTCTTTTGACCTCCAAGATTTGCTGCGCATTACCGTACATGGTCAATAAGAGCGTATATATATAAGGTGTTTCCGCCGTCCATAAAAAAGGAGAGAGCACTTCCTCTGCCAGCTCAACCGTAGGTTCATCCTGCCTTACATGATGGAAGCGGTCGCAGACGATACGATGCTCCGCATTCAACAACGTGATTCTTAACTGATGGGAATCCGATTCTAATGAGTGATCCATTACTCCGGCAAAATCTACACGAACCTCTAAGCACGCTTTCGTGTAACTCTCATCCAGACGCGTCCTCACCCTTGCGTCCCTCACTGACACTTGAGGCGAAGCCAGCAAATACACGTCGCGGAAAATGCCACTCATACGCCACTTATCCTGGCTTTCCAAATAAGTCCCGTCGCACCACTGATAAACTTGAACGGCTATTACGTTATGCCCCTCGCGTAAGTAAGGGCTTACAAGAAACTCGGAATGAAAGTGGCTCCCTTGGCTGTAGCCGACGAAGTGTCCGTTAATCCAGAGGTGAAATGCCGAATCCACGCCTTCAAAAACGAGATGAACTTGCCGATTCTTCCATGTCTCTTGGAGCTGAAACCGGGTTCTGTATAAGCCAACTGGATTGAGATTGGGTACATAGGGCGGATTGATTGGGAAAGGATACGGACAGGAGCTGTATTGAGGCCTCCCATATCCGTGCAATTGCCAGTTGGAAGGAACCGGTATCGTGCTCCACCCGATCGGCTCAAAGGTGTCCGCATGGAAATCAGCAGGCGCGGCAGTCGGTGATTCTCTATAGCTGAAATCCCATTCGCCATTCAACGATTGAACATACGGCGAACGTTCCCTCTCATTAGCCAGAGCGCCCTCCCAATCTCCGAACGGTATCAAATCCGCATGCGGCTGCTCTGTATTTCTCTCTAAAACACTTAGATTTTGCCAGTCCGGAATATGTTCTATAGCCATCCTATTCTTCGCCTCCATCGTCGATCCTATCTAGCATAGTCTACGAATAGGGAGGGTGAACATTCAAAAATCCGACTATTTTTGTTGTGAAAACTGTGCTGACACAGGTCGGTGTTTTTGAATCAACTTGAAATTAGCGGGAGAATTCCGGTACAAAAAAAAGACGATCACATCTCAGATGTAATCGTCTTTTCTCCAGTAGCCTACGGCGTCGCTTCGTTCTCCGCTTCCCATTTCGCTACTTCTTCCCGTACACGCGGTGCCACCTCTGTGCCCAACAGCCGGATGGCCTTCATCACATCTTCATGCGGCATCGAGCCTACAGGCACGTGCATCATAAACCGTGTGATACCAACGTTTTTTCGCAAATGAACGATCTTCTGGGCAACGGTCTCCGGATCCCCTACGTACAAGGCGCCATCGAAGCTCCGCGCCGCATCAAAGCTGGACCGGTCGTACCTCCCCCAACCACGCTCGCGCGCCAGCACGTTCATAACTTGCTGCGTTGGAGGGAAGAACTTGTCGGCAGCCACCTGCGTATCCTCCGCTAAGAAACCATGGGAGTGCGAGGCAACCGGCAGCTTCGAGACATCATGGCCGGCGCGTGCCGCCGCTTGCTTATAAAGCTTCACGAGCGGTGCGAACTGAACCGGGCTCCCGCCAATGATGGCAAGAACAAGCGGCAAACCGAGCATACCAGCACGGATGACAGACTGGGTATTTCCACCGCTGCCAATCCAGATCGGCAATGGATTTTGAACCGGGCGGGGATAGATGCCCAGATTATGAATAGGCGCCCGATGTTTGCCTTGCCAACTCACCTTTTCGGACTGCTGCAAGGTCAACAATAAGTCCAGCTTCTCATCGAAGAGCTCGTCATAGTCATTCAAATCATAGCCAAACAACGGGAAGGATTCGATAAAAGAGCCGCGGCCCGCCATAATCTCCGCACGTCCGTTCGAGAGTCCGTCCAATGTAGCAAAATCCTGAAACACCCGCACGGGATCATCCGAGGATAGAACCGTAACCGCACTGGTCAGCCTGATCGTTTTCGTCTGCATAGCCGCAGCGGCCAGCAGCACGGCAGGCGATGACGCCGCAAAATCTTGACGATGATGCTCGCCTACCCCGTACACGTCCAATCCTACTTCATCCGCTAAAACAATTTCCTCCACCACTTCGCGCAAACGCTGCGCATGGCTGATCACCTCGCCCGTTTGGGGGTCCGGCGTTGTCTCTACAAAGGTCGTAATTCCTATCTCCACTTGCTATTCCTCCTAGCTCAAAGCAGGTTATCTTATCATGGCTCATGCTTATATTTTGTACTTTTCGGCCAACGATTACAAGTTATCGGGACGTGACCTAACGACTCGAATATGCAAAAAACCTTTAATTCCACTATAATAGCGGAATTAAAGGTTCTCTTGTCATAACTTGGGATGCGGTCGGAGGGATTTGAACCCTCACGCCTTGTGAGCGCCACCCCCTCAAGATGGTGTGTCTGCCGTTCCACCACGACCGCATAAGAGGATAAATAACTGACCCGTAGGGGACTCGAACCCCTGTTACCTCCGTGAAAGGGAGGTGTCTTAACCACTTGACCAACGGGCCGCGAATGTCTTTAAGCTTGTGCAGCCCTTTTTGACGACAATTGTTATTATAAGGGATGAGTTCATAATTGACAAGTGCAAAATCTGGAACACAAGCGGACAAATATGGTATGCTGAAACCAATTCATCCTAACCGAGGTGTTTGGTTTGCCGTCCATGCTCATTTATGAATCCACACATGCTGCAGTCCACGAGGAAGAGGCACGCGTTCCTGCCTCAAACGAAGTCGTTTGGGTGCGAATGGAGAACCCATCGCCGGATGAAGTCAAACATGTCCTAGGCGACATATTCAAGTGCCACCCGCTCCTCGTTGAAGATGCCATCAAGCTCAATCAACGACCGAAGATGGATATGTATAAAGAGCATGTCTTCCTTACTTTCTTTGCCGTATCCGAGGAGCTGGAGCCGCAGGAAATTGCGATTGTCATCGGCTCGAATTTCGTTATTACCGTCTACAAAAATAATCTACCTTTCATGGATCAACTCTACCACACATGTCAAAAGGTCCCTGAACGGCTAAGTCACCCTGGCGCTATTCTGCATGCCATTCTGGACCGCTGTGTCGACGATTACTCCATCATCGTGGAGCATCTGGACGACCGCCTGGACAGCATGGAACAGGCTGTGTATAATGACCCTTCGATTCGCATCGCCCAGGACATTTTCCAGCTAAAAAGGATGATGCATCAAATACGCCGCGTCATCGTCGACGAAAGAATAACGCTAACGGCAATCGCGCACCATTCATTCCCCTACACTCGTGACGAAGATGACGTATACTTCCTGGATATCATGGACCATATCACACGTGTCGTAGATTCACTGGATATTTTTCGCGAATCGCTCACTGGGCTGCTGGAGCTCCAAATGAGCATGAAGTCCGACCGAATGAATGAAATTATGAAAACATTGACGGTTTTCAGTACGATTTTTTTACCGCTAACTTTTATTGTCGGCTTATATGGCATGAATTTCAAAGATATTCCCGAGCTAAACTGGGACAATGGCTACGTGTACGTCTGGATTCTGATGATCGGCATCAGCGCCTTGATGTGGTACTTTTTTAAGCGCAAGCGTTGGTTCTAACTTTGGAAACGAAGGGCATCCCACATGTCAACATCGCAGAGGTGCCTACTCTCCCTAAAGATCCGCCCCCCGGCTTAGGGGAACTTGAGTCCCTTATTTTGGCGAAAAGTAGAATTTCTGAAGGCGGAGGGGAACTGCAGGGTCTTATTTCACCTCAAACCGTCCAAATATTTGTCCCGATTGCGATATAGCGGACCGTAGTTCCCTTTCCCTCGCTCAGAAAGCTGTTTCTGGAAAAATAGCGCCCTGTAGTTCCCCCTCCGCCTCACCTCATCTCATCTCATCTCATCTCAACTCACCTGCCCGAGACCATTGAAGCCCACCATCACCCCAAAACAAGAAAAAAATAAGCTCAAACGGCGTAAACGCCATTTGAGCTTATTTTCAATTCAGTACGGAGAGAGAGGGATTCGAACCCTCGCACCGCTTACGCAGTCTAACCCCTTAGCAGAGGGTCCCCTTATAGCCACTTGGGTATCTCTCCAAACATATGGCTCCCCGAACAGGACTCGAACCTGTGACAACTCGATTAACAGTCGAGTGCTCTACCAACTGAGCTATCAGGGAATGAATAAGTTTAATTTTATTATGAAGGCGCTTGTAAGTCAAGTGTATACGATTTCAATTTTCCCTTGCATTTTCCACAGGCATATTTGCGGACATCCACTTTACGCTTGCGGTAGTACTCGGTTTTGCAATTGACGCATTCCAGGCGGTATTTAAAAGCTCTTTTCTGACGTGCCTGCGGCAGCGATTTGCAGAAGCGGGTACCTCCGACCTGCGCCAGCAGCGTTTTGAAATCATGATCGCGATGCTGGTAGCCCCGTTTTAAAATATGCAAATGATAATGGCAAAGTTCGTGCTTAATGATTTTCTCAATTTCATCCCGGCCAAATGTTTCCCACTGCATCCAAGAGATTTCGATATCGTGGGATTTTGTAAAATAGCGCCCGCCCGTCGACCTCAATCTTCGGTTAAAACGTGCCTGATGAACAAACGGCCTGCCAAACGAAGCCAAAGAAATCTGCTCAATCCACTGCTGCAGCTCCCGATCCTCCATCCCCTACGCTCCTTACAGTTTTCTTTAGAAAACTTGCCTCGTAAGCATTGCTTAGACAAGTTCTCACTTGAATTTGTACCGTATGTACGGCTATACTGTCAAGTAGAAAAGAAAGAACGAAAGCTTTCCACAGAAAGGATTGAACAATCATATGCCACAAATGCGATATGCCATTCTTCAACTCGACCAGCAATTGGAATTCGTTGCGATGCCATCATCTTATTCCTACCAACTGACCGCCCTGAATCAAAGATTGCACAAAGAATTAGATAAACTGACCGCTGACGATGTCCCTAGACTCCCTAAAGTAATTGCCGAATGCGACGATTTGGAGCTGATCGGTACGACGTATACGCTCATTCAAGGATTAGAGTATCTGAATCGTTTGGAGAAATCTTTTGCCGGCATTCAGGAGAAATCCTATCCGCTGATCTCGCTGCTAACCGAAATCCGCGCGCTTCAAGCGCAGCTGGAGCAGTGGTACGAAGAGGAATTTGAAGGTTAATACCAAAAGGACCTGCACCCAACTCCCTGTATCTTCATATGCTATAAGTACATGGCGAAGAAGGGGATGGGCATATGCCGCAATGGCTCTGTAATCAATTAATGCGGGCCTTCCAGAACAAAAACCGCAGACAAATCCGATTGCTGAATGACAGCTGGTACTTTTACCGCACCCGCCGCTCACAAGAGGAGTGGCCTGACACCCAAACGACGGACGGACCGGGCAAGCGTAAATTTTGATAAAAAAATATGTTGCATATTTGAAATGAGCCCACTATACTGTAAATAAAAGTAAACTCGTTGAGTGAAGCACACTCGATCCGGCAGGATGACCTGCGGTTCGGTGTGCTTTTTTGCTATCTAAAAATAAATAAAGGGAGTGTATGATCATGGTTTTACGCCGTAGAACAAAAAAAGTTCAAGGAGACAACGTTTACTTGCTGCAAGAGAGGAAGTCATCATATAACGTGCACAGAGGACCTACGTTCTCCACTCCGGATCTGTGGGAGTTACGAAAGCAAGTTATACTTCAGGTTGCCAAGCGCTGCGATGGCATCATCCATATTCGGGACATCGCAGCTGAATGCAATGTCAATATTCGCATCGCGTCCGAATGGCTGAAGCGTTTGGCACGGGAGGACATGCTTACTGCCGTAGCCGGTCAGCGAAATACTGCCGTTTACTCCGTAAAGGAGGTGGGGCCGCAGCGGTAATGAGCGTTTACTCCGGTTAGAGAGGATGATGTGAAGATGATTTTGGAGATTACATGATGAGAGGATGATGTGAAAAAATAGAAAAAAGCAGCTGACAGTCGGAGGCTGACAACTGCTATCTACTTCTTATTGCTGGGGCTTTTTCATGGTCAAGCCGACACGGCCTTTTTTCTGATCCACGTTCAGTACCCACACTTGGACGATGTCTCCGACGGAAACCACATCCATCGGATGTTTCACGAAACCGTTCTTGAGCTGGGAGATGTGTACCAGCCCGTCGTTTTTAATGCCGATATCGACGAAAGCGCCGAAGTCGATAACGTTGCGCACCGTGCCGGTCAATTCCATGCCCGGCACAAGGTCCTCAAGCTGCAGCACGTCGGTGCGGAAGATCGGCGCGGGGACTTCGTCCCGCGGATCCCGCCCAGGCCGCTGCAGGCTGTCCAGGATGTCCCGCAGCGTCGGGACACCAACGCCCAGCTTCGGAGCCAGTTCCCCCGGCTCCAGCGTCTGCAGCAGCGCCAGAAGCTGCTGCGAGCCCAGCTGCGCCAGTTCCAGGCGCAGCTCCTTGAACAGCCGATCCACGACGTCGTAAGACTCCGGATGGATCGGGGTGTTGTCCAGCGGGTTCCCGCCGCCGGGAATCCGCATGAACCCGACACACTGCTCGAAGGTTTTCGCGCCGAGGCGCGGAACCTTCGACAGCTCCTGTCGGGAGCTGAACTTGCCGTTCTCCTCGCGATACTTGACGATGTTTTTGGCCAGTGTCGCGTTCACGCCCGACACGTACGAGAGCAAGGACGGGGACGCCGTGTTGAGGTCCACGCCGACATGGTTAACGGCCGATTCGACGACGGCCTTCAAGTTCTCGTCCAGACGTTTCTGCGAAACGTCATGCTGGTACTGCCCGACGCCGATTGCCTTCGGCTCGATTTTCACCAGCTCCGCGAGCGGGTCCTGCAGCCTCCGCGCGATGGAAATCGCGCTGCGCTCGGCGACGTCGAGGTCCGGGAACTCCGTCTGCGCCAGCTTCGACGCGGAATACACGCTCGCCCCCGCTTCGCTGACGATCAAGTACTTCAGCTTCTGCTCCTGGATCTCGCTAATCAGCTCCGCAACAAACTGCTCCGTTTCACGGGAAGCCGTTCCATTCCCAATGACGATCAGCTCTACGCCGTGCTTGCTGATCAATTGCTTGAACTTCGCCTTGGCTTCCGCCACCTTGTTATTCGGAGGTGTCGGGTACGTCACGGCGATTTCAAGCATTTTACCGGTGTCGTCGATGACGGCCAGCTTGCAGCCTGTCCGGTAAGCGGGATCGACACCCAGCACGACGTGCCCTTTGACGGGGGCTTGGAGCAGCAGATTGCGCAGATTTTCCGCGAAAATCTTAATCGCCTGCTCCTCGCCCATCTCCGTCATTTCTCCACGCACTTCGCGCTCGATAGACGGTGCGATTAAACGCTTGTAGGCGTCTTCCACAACCGCACGAAGCACATCTTGAACAATGGATTGCCCCTTAATGATCTGTCTGGCTATATAATCATGAATTTTATCAACCGCAACAACCAAGTTAACCTTTAGAACTTCCTCGCGCTCTCCGCGGTTAATAGCCAGAATACGATGAGGCGGCAGGCGTTTCACAGGCTCCTGATAGGCATAGTACATCTCATAGACGGACTCGGCCTTTGCATCTTTTGCCTCCGTATGCAATATCCCTTGATCCTGTGTGTATCTGCGCACCCAAGCCCTAACTTTGGCATCGTCCGCGATATTCTCCGCCAAGATGTCCATCGCGCCCTGAATAGCGTCTGCGGCGCTTGCAACCTGCTTGTCCGCGTTGACATAGCGCTCCGCCTCTTGTTCAAGCGAGCCCTGTCGCGGCTGCTTCCAGATCCATTCCGCAAGCGGCTCCAAGCCGCGCTCTTTGGCCACACTGGCTCTCGTCTTCCGCTTTTGACGGTAAGGTCTGTACAAATCTTCGATTTCCTGCAGCTTCGCAGCGCCTTCAATCGATTTGCGCAGCTCATCCGTCAGTTTCCCCTGTTCGTCGATCAAACGAACGACCTCCAGCTTGCGATCTTCGAGGTTGCGTAAGTACTGCAGCCGCTCCTCAATATCTCGCAGCTGGTTTTCATCCAGCTCGCCCGTCATCTCTTTCCGGTAACGAGCGATGAAAGGAATCGTATTCCCTTCATCAAGCAACCCCATTGTCGTTTTCACTTTGCCTGCGGGCAGCTGCAGCTCTGCGGAAATTTGCTTTAGGATTCGCTCCTGGATCTCGGCTTTCTTCTCTTCAGAGAGAATGACTTTGTCCTTTGGCTCTTCCTCGTATTTGTTTTTTGCTCCCTTGCTTCCCGCCTGCTCTTCATCCGCTGCGCTTTTCACTCCGCCATTTGCAGATAGCTCGCCAGCCGCATAGAACTGTTTGTTCATGATCATTTCCAATAAGGTCATTGTCATTCCTCACTTCTATGTATGTATGCAAACCAAAAAACGAGGGAAATAACTACCCTCGTCCGTTCCAGATCCTATTCAAAATTCTATCAGTCCCACACTAATTTGCAAAGCGTCGTCAACCTTACGCATTGTCTCTTCATCCAAATGCGTAATTTTGTCCGTTAACCGTTGCTTGTCGATCGTTCTGATTTGTTCAAGCAGAATAACCGAATCTCGATCGAAACCGTGCGTCTCCGCATCGATTTCCACATGCGTGGGAAGCTTCGCCTTCTGGATCTGAGCTGTAATCGCTGCAACAATCACGGTTGGGCTAAAGCGGTTGCCGATATCATTTTGGATCACTAGAACAGGACGAACTCCTCCCTGCTCCGATCCTACTACCGGCGAAAGATCTGCGAAAAATACATCGCCACGTTTTACAATCACTGCCTACACCCCGCTTACTAAGCGATCAAGCGTTCCATCGGCTTCTTCCTCCGCTTGAAAAGCTTCAGATGCCATGCTGAGATTAATTTTCGCCATCTCCATATACCCACGCTGCATGGATTCGCGTAGACTGCGCTTTTTGCGTTCAATTAAATACAGCTTCATTGCCTGGCGAATAAATTCGCTGCGATTGGAGTTCTCCTTCTCGACAATACCGTCCACTTCTTGCAACAGATTGTCAGGCAAGCTAATCATGATCCTTTTCGTATTATGCGCATTGCTCACACTTTAGCACCCCCAGAAACGATACAAAGACAATATTACCAGTATGTCATCTTGAAAACCAAATTATACAATAGATATATGCAACCAGTATATCAAATATGTTACATCCTTGGATATAAGATTCTACACTACGTATTCGATAGCCTACTCCAAATTCCTCTACAGGAAGGATACTTTTCATATGGTAAATTCATGAAGAGCAAATTTGACGCTAGTCTAGTAGCGATGACGCATCAGCGGATTAATGGCATCCACACGTTCACTTCCACGTACATATACGCGCGCAACCCGATGCGAGATCATACAGATCACTTCATAATTAACCGTGCCAAGCTGGTCTGCAATATCTTCTGCCGTAATACGCTCTCCATCCTGTTCCCCGATCAGCACAACCTCATCCAGCGCCTGTACATCCGTGACATCAGACACATTAATCATGCATTGGTCCATACAGATTCGACCGACGACCGGTACTCTTTTTCCCCGAACTAGAACCTCCGCCTTGCCCGAAAGCATCCGCGAAAACCCGTCCGCATACCCAATCGGGAGCGTCCCGATCTGCTCTTCGCCCTTTGTATGGTAAATCGTTCCATAGCTGACCCCGGAGTCCGGCGGCAGCGTTTTGAGATGGACGATTCCTGTTTTGAGACTGAGTACGGGCTTAAGCTTGATCTTCGTTTGATCGACATCCTCAGAAGGATACAGCCCATACATCGAAATGCCCAAACGCACCATCGAATAGGTTAAACCCGGCAAATCAATAGCAGCTGCGCTATTGCCTGCATGTATATAAGGAAACGCAACACCTTTATCCGTAAAATAGCTTACTATGCGCTCAAAACGGCGGTACTGCTCCAGCGTGTAGCTTTTATCCACTTCATCCGCGTTCGCATAATGCGTGAACAAACCCTCAACTTCCACATTCGGCAGCGTTAACGCTTGCTCGATAAAAGGAATGGCATCCGCTTCCGTATGCAAACCGAGACGCCCCATGCCGGTATCCAGCTTAATGTGGATTTTCAGCTTCTTCTTATGCCGCTGCGCTTGCAGCTCCTTGAGGACATCATGGCTGTAGACAGCTATCGTCACATCCAGCTCACGAGCTCGCTCTACCCCTTCAGGAGGCGTATAGCCGAGTACCAGAATAGGTGCTGTAATGCCTGCATTTCTTAGCTCCAACGCTTCATCAAAAAACGCCACACCCAAGTAATCCACACCTGCGGCTAGAGCCTCTTTGGATACTTCAACAGCCCCGTGTCCGTACGCATCCGCTTTAACGACTGCCATCTGCTTCATTCCTGCCGGCAGTATCTTCTGAAAACCTTCAATGTTGCTTCGCAGAGCATCTAACGAAATTTCAACCCACGTGGGACGATAAAAAGCATCCACCAGCGTTCACCTCTTTTTCCAAATGCAAAGGACAAGGGAAGGCCCGCTCTATGCGAGCAGCAGGACTCCCCCTCCAATAATTCGAACCCGTTCGGACCGATAAACCTATGTTAAACCGAGTCACGAAACACTGTCAACCGTCCTTTGGGCTCAAATGAGGCAAAATCGCGTCATATCCAAACTACAGGCTTGATAGGTATGTTTGTTCGTATTGCAACCAACGATTGGGTTTCGGCTGGAAGCTACTCCCCCCATACATTTGCCGCCCTTTTTAAGATTCTTTGCAGCACCATGGTTCACCCCATCCTGCCCCACCTTTTACCACATTAATTTTCTCTGAAAATGGCCCTAAAGCGCTGCAAAAAAGGACCTGCTCCTAAAAGCAGATCCCCTTATTACCTATTTATTTACCGGACTGACCTTCCGTCGCCATCGCCACTTTAATCATTTCATTCGTCGGCAAATCGCCTGTGGACAATCTGAACTCCACTCCGTCATTCGTCCAAGTGAGCGTCTTCTTATCCTCACCAGTCAGCACGCCGATCGTAAACCCGAGATCCACAATGTCGCCCGGCTGCAAGGAAACCGACTTCGCCTGAGGTCTCACTTCAACAATGCTGAAATTGTACTTCCCTTTATATCTTAAAAGGACGGCAGCGTCTTCACCCAGCTTCATATCCGTAATGTCCTGTTTCACGACATCTTTAGGCAGATAGCTCGGCTCTATGATACCGATATTTTGCGGCTTGCTGGCCGCGGCATCCGGCTTTGTTGCATCCGTTTTCGTACCCGTGGAAGTTGCAGCTTTCTGTCCATCCTGCACTTTGGTTTGATCGGATTGACCGCCTGTAGCTGTCAAGTTTTTGTCCGTTACCCCGACTGATGACGGGTGATTGGCATCCGCTGCCTTAACATCCGACATTGTCGGTAAGGTTTGCATGTTCCAGCTCGTCATGTTGCGCTCCATTTGGAAGAAATCCTTATCAAACTTCGCATCGAACTCAAACTTCGTGAAGTTCACCTGCACCATCACATTTTGGTTCGCATCGGACACTTGAACCTGCGCGGGTGCCAGCGTCTTTTTATTCAGCCAAATTTTCTGGCGAGACAGCTGCTCATTCTGATAGTTCGCCGCTACATCGAACACATACATATCGTTGTCCGTTGTAAACTGGCGATCCTTGTCGGCGATAATACTTTTCGCCAAAGATTGGAACAAGTATACCTGTCCTTGATTTTCCGGCCAATCGCTTTGGAAACGGAAGCTTTTCTTCAGGTGCGGCGTTAGCACGAACACACCCTCTTCATTACGCAGTACAATCTGCGTAACATCCTTTGACGCATTTGTCAGCGAAATTCGGTAGAAATGATCAGGCGAGAACGCCACCTCCACTTGATATTCTTGCGGCTGTGATCCCGTGTGCAAAATCATGCTGCCTGAAGCCTGATAGCTATTCGCTTTGCTGATCACATGATCCAAATCCTTTACGATAGATCCTGCATCTTTCTTGCCCATCCCGCATCCAGCGAGAACCAATGCTAAGCACATCACCACTGCTACCACCCATGTGACCCGGCGCATTCGATCATCCCCTCACTCATGATTAACATCAACATAGTACATGCATATGAGGGGACTTGGCCGATTATGCAGCCAAGCTGCCGGCTTGGACGTTTTTAGGCAAAAAAAATAAGACTAGCCCAGATTTCTGTCTAATCTTACTTGTTATTTGACTAATTTGAGTGTTTGAATGCTTGCGGCATGTTCCATCATCGTTACAGCAATTCCTGCTAGTTGTTCACCTTGTTGAACTTGGACTTGCTTAATCTCTTGCAAAGTGTTTTCTACATTTGACATACGATTTTCTAGATTGCCCATACGATCTTCTAAATTACCCATTCGTCTATCAAGACTGTCAACTCTGTCTTTTATAGCTTTAACATCTGCGCCTATTTCATTTATTCTGCCGAGCATGGCACTTAGAAACTCACGATCCGTCATTTCGGCCACCCATCTCCCTCCAAATCCTATGCTTTTTTCCTTTCATTATAACCTAGATTATAAGCAAAAAGAATCCCTCAAAAAAAAGAAACCGACTAACGAATCCATTCATTCCAACCCTTCTTCAGGTTGTATACATAATTTCTTCACAAACTTCTGGCATGATGATCTTGATGAGCATAGGATCCATTCATAAACCGGAGGAATTATCATTGAATAAAAACCAAAAAATCGTTCTCCAAGCATCAAGAGGAGCGGCAGCATTCTTTGTACTGCTTTTCCACACTTCAGCCATGTCCTTCAAGTATTATCAATACGACTTTCTAGGGGTGAGCTCTATTGGGAGGTCTGGCGGGGTAGATTTCTTTTTCCTATTGACCGGCTTCCTTCTCTTTCATACATATGGCCATAAAATCGGCACGCAAATGACTGCTCTACCCTTTTTAATCAACCGTCTTATACGTATTTATCCTTTCTATTGGCTAATTACACTCGTCGTACTGCCCGTGTATTTTTTTGTTCCAAGCTTTGGATACGGCTATGAGACCCATAAAGATACTATCATGAAATCTTTCCTGCTGCTCCCTCAATCTCATGGCCCCGTGCTGCCAGTCGCTTGGTCGTTAAGTTACTTTGTGCTCTTTTACTTGATATTCAGTCTTTTCATGGCTTTAGGGAAAAAGCCCGCTTTTATTATCGCTTCAGTGTGGATTGGCTTAACTTTGTGTCATTTTCTGCGAGTTCCTTGGATAAGTGCCGATATTGACCGTCATTTCTATCTGAGCTTTCTCTTTAGTGATGTGAACTTAGAATTCATCGTAGGCTGTTTATTGGCCAAATGGGCCGAACATCATAGAAATAAACATTATAGGCTGCTGATTGCCACAGGAGCGCTTGGATTTTTACTCATATGGATAAATAACAAATATCAGTTTGCTCCTTTTCACAATTACCTGCTATACGTTATTCCAGCCGTATTCATACTGTTGGGTGTATCTTCTGTTCCCGAAGGGCTGCAGTTGCCTAGGTGGGTGCATACCCTCAGTAAACTTGGTAATGCTTCATACACAATTTTGCTTACGCATCTAATTTTCATTTCAATATTAATGAAGCTAAGTGTGGCTACACATGTTGCCCACTACTTGGGTTTCCTATTCACAGACGTACTCATTGTTGCCTTGGTCGTGCCCTTATGCTACATAGTCTACAAATTAGCTGAAAAACCGCTTGCTTCAGGACTCAAAGACGCAATAAAAGTAAGTCCTTCCCGCTCCTCAAAGCCTATCTTATAAACAAAAAGACTGCCTAAGGCTCTAAAGCCCAAGCAGTCTTTAATTATTTTCTACCACATATACACAATACCTGTAATAATACCTGCCCAAATCAGGGAACCGAACACCACACCAATAATCAAACCTTTGCCGATCGACAAGCGTTCATCTTGGTAAGCGTCATCATGATCAATCATAAAAAAACCTCCCCGCACTACTTCAGTATATGCATAGTATGGGGAAGATGCTGACGAATCATGCCCTAAAGATGGAAAAAATTATTTAATAGGCATTTTTATTTATAAAACCGTTAATAATCGTTCGCCAAATGATTTTAATATCAAATAAAAAAGTCCAATTTTCAATGTAAAAAATATCGTGCTTGATACGTTCTTCAATAGAAGTATCCCCGCGCAAACCGTTGCTCTGCGCCCAACCCGTAATGCCAGGCCGAATATGATGCTTCACCATATACTTGGGAACTTCTTCTTTGAATTGTTCCACGAAGAAAGGACGTTCCGGCCTTGGACCAACTACGCTCATATGCCCGAAAAGCACATTGAAAAACTGAGGCAGCTCATCCAGACTCGTTTTACGTAGGAAAGTACCTACCTTGGTGCGCCGCGGGTCATTTTCCACCGTCCACTCCGTATTCGATGCATTCTCCGGCAGCACATTCATACTGCGAAACTTATACATCATAAAGTTCCTGCGGTTCAAACCTACACGTTCCTGTTTGAAAATGATCGGCCCTGGAGAAGTTAGCTTAATCGCAATGACAGATGCCAGCATCACCGGCGCTGTAATTATAATTGCTACTAGAGAGAATACGATATCAAATGCTCGCTTGAAAATCCGGTTCCGAAACTCATCCAGCGGTATATCCCTCACATTAATGAGCGGCATCTCCGCAAAATTATCGAAATACGGACGGGATGGCAAGAAGTCATAGAAATCAGGAATAATCAAAGTTTTAACGCCGATTTTCTCACAGACATTAATAATACGTCCGAACTTGCGATGGGCATCCAGCGGGAGTGCGATAATGACTTCATCAACGATAAGATCATTCAATATGGACTCCAAATCGTCTATCTTCCCTATAATCGGCTTATAGCTCTGATAAGCAACTTCATGTTTTTCCTGAAAATCATCAAGAAACCCGACGACTTCATAACCTAACTCCGGATGCTGTCTAAGCTTCGTGTAGAACTTCCGTCCAAGCGATCCTGCCCCGAGGATAAGAATGAATTGCTTGTTGTAGCCTTTCTGGCGGACACGTTTCAGCGAAATTTTAATCATATAGCGGTAAAAGCTAATGATAAGGATATTATTGACTAGGAAAAGCAAAAGATAAGAACGTGAAATGTCGACTTCTTTTAAAATAAACAAAAGGCTTAAGAGCAGCAGCAAGCTGAGAATATGGACTTGAATAATTTTAAATACTTCAAAAGAGAACTGCTTCTTTCTCTTCGGCGTATAAAAGTTGGTCATATAACTGATAAAAATCGCAATTAAGGCGTAACTGACGCTCCACATCACATAGTGCTTGAAAGGCAGCGGAGAATCAAAATGAATCCAGCCACTCCTGAATTTCAGCCACCATGACAGTAAAAAAACGAGCTGAATACACAGGAAGTCGGCCAGCGCGTATAGTTGGGTCAAGAACCCTTGACTCTGTCGAATCAATGTAACTCACCTCGTTGGACGTAATTTATTTCTAGCCAGTGAAAGTACAAACTTCAAACCCACACCTATGTACACCGCGGCATTCGTGAACCAAGAATACTTCTTCCGATAATGCTTCTTATGGAACAAAATCATTGCCCGATGGAACTCGTATATGATTTTAAAAGGCTTCCTTCGACTGCTTGCGCCTTTGTAATGAATAATTTGCGTACGCGGGTAATAATAATTCACCCAGCCTGCTTCCTTTATCCTATAACACCAATCTATATCTTCGCCATACATAAAAAATTCCTCGTCCAGCATCCCCACTTGCTCAATAGCCTCACGGCGAATTAGCATGAAGGCTCCTACTAGGGAATCGATACCGTATTCCTCGTCTGGATTCAAGTAGCCTAGCTGGTATTGATTGAAGCGTGGAATTTTCGGGAATAGCTTTGAAAAGCCAAAGGCATAGTAAAAGGACGCTGACGGCGTCGGGAAGCCCCGTTTACAAGCTTTATCGAGCGAACCGTCTGGCAGTACGATTTTGCAGCCGCTGGCTCCTACGATCGGATTCTCGTCCATGAAACGAAGCATCGTTTCCAATGTGTCTTGTTGGATGATCGTATCGGAGTTCAGGAGCAGCACGTATCTCCCTTTCGCGATGCGAATACCTTGGTTGTTGGCTCTTGAGAAGCCAACATTGTCTTTATTTGCGATACAGACGACTTGGGGGAACTGCTCGTTAACTGACTTAATGATGCCGTCATTGGAGGCATTGTCGATTAAGATCGTCTCGTATTTGTATGCTGTAACTGACGAAAATACTGAGCGTATACAGGCCAGAGTTAGGTCATGTGTTTTGTAATTTACGATAATAATTGATAAATCCAAGGGAAAACCTCACTTATTTTGAGTTCATTATCTCTATTATAACATGGGTATATTAAAATAAGCCTAAAAAATAAGATTAGCTTTCGCTAATCTTATCATTTAAACCATTTATATATTTCGCTTGAAGCTACTTTATGCTTGCTGCGAATCATATGTCTTTTTTGGCGAAGGTCCGAATATTTGCGAAAGAAGTCAGCCCATGCCCCTAGCAGCTTAGGTTCCCTCACAATAGCGTAAGCAAGACTAAGACATTCATACCCCAAAAATGGCATACAATGCTTCAGCATCATAGGGATTGTATCATTTTTCACCATCATTTTATAACGGTTGATATAGGACAATCTCCTGACAAAAAGCGGTTTGCTGCTCCTGCCGCCTTCTTTCCAGCCTCTTTCGTGATAGGCGGCAGCAGATGGCTCATATAGAGCTTTCCAGCCTAGAAGCTGGGCTCTCCATGCAACATCCACATCTTCTTTGTACGCAAAAAAGTCTTCGTCGAAAAATTCGTCGTTTACGCTAATGTCGTTGATCATCTCGCGTTTGTACACCGCCGCGGCACCTGAGACGCCAAAAACTTCCTCAGCTTGCTGATAGTGTTCGCCAGGTTGATGTGCTCCCCGGTCAAAAGCTCTACGCGCTTTATTGATGATAAGCCCTGTGCTGTCAATGCGCGTTGGGTCGGCTTTAAAAAGCAGCTTCCCTGTGGCGCTGCCGGCATGAGGGGTGTTCTCTAACGCTTTTATCGTGTTAAGCACGTAGTCTTGATCCAGAACTACATCTGGGTTCAAAATAAGGCAATAATCCGTGTTTGTTCTTCTTATTGCTTGATTATGGCCGCCGGCGAAGCCGTTGTTCGTGGGATTTTTAACAAGTAGAATCTTATCCGACCATTCTTGTAATTTCCCAAGCGTATTGTCTTTTGATGCATTATCGATAATTATGATTTGAGTAATGGGATACGATTGCTTAGTAACTGCTTCTAAACAATCATCAATGTGTTCAGAACTATTGTAAGTAACAATATGTACACTAACGGTTTTCATGACCTACTCCAAGTTCCATTAAAAAAGCCTTCAGTCCCTCACGCCATGGCCTCAAATCTTCAAATCCATTCGTACGAATCGATAAATGCTCCATCGCTGAATATCGGGGTCTTGGCGCTGGTCGCGGGAATTCTTCTGTTGAGCATGGCTCCACATTCATCTTTTTTCCACTCTCTTCGAAGATTGCATTGGCAAAATCAAACCATGAGCATACTCCCGAATTCGAAGCATGATAAATGCCATAACGCTCTGTCTGGACGAGCTGTTCTAAGAAGTTTGCAAGATCAACCGTATAGGTCGGAGATCCGAACTGATCATTCACAACCTTCAAGCTATCGCGTTCTTGAGCAAGCTTTAGCATCGTTTTCACAAAATTCGCTCCATACAAGCCATAAACCCACGATGTCCTAACGATAAAATATTTACTAGAAAGCGTTTGAACGAGGTGTTCCCCAGCTCTTTTCGACTTTCCATAGATACTTTGGGGATTCGTATTGTCGTATTCTCGATATGGCTTAGAGGCTGACCCGTCAAATACGTAATCTGTACTGATATAGCAAAGCTTAGCCCCTACCTTTTCAGCAGCTACAGTAAGGTTCCTTGTTCCAACTGCATTAATCTTATAGGCCATATCTTCTTCAGTTTCAGCAAGGTCTACAGCCGTGTAAGCCCCGCAATGTATGACAGTATCAGGCTTCAAGGCTTCGAGAACCTCGAGACACTGGCTTTCATTCGTAAAATCAAGCTGCTCTCTCCCAAAACCATGAACCTCATGATTAGTACCTAAAACTTTAACGACATCCTGCCCTAATTGGCCATTAGCCCCTGTCACTAAGATCTTCATCATTAAACTCCCAGGCGTTCGCCATATTGTTTAGCAAAATATTGTTGGTATTCGCCGGTCTGAATTCTTTTCCACCAATCCTGATTGTCCAAGTACCAACGAATCGTTTCATGAATACCCGTCTCAAAATTATGCTTTGGCTCCCAACCAAGCTCCTTTGTAATCTTCGTTGCATCAATACCATATCGGCGGTCATGGCCAGGACGGTCTTTCACATATTGAATTAACGCTTCTGGTTTCCCCAGCTCGCGAAGGATCGTTTGTACGATTTGAATATTCGTTCTCTCATTGTTTCCACCAATATTATAAACTTCGCCGTTAATCCCTTTATGTAAAACAAGATCGATCGCACTGCAGTGATCCTCTACATACAACCAGTCACGGATGTTAAGACCATCTCCATATACAGGGAGAGACTTATCATTCAATGCGTTCGCAATCATTAAAGGGATAAGCTTTTCAGGGAATTGATACGGACCATAGTTATTAGAACAACGTGTAATATTAACAGGCAGCCCAAAAGTTTCATGATACGACCTAACTAGAAGATCCGAGCCTGCTTTACTAGCGGAGTACGGACTGTTAGGAGATAATGGGGTTTCCTCCGTGAAAAGTCCTGTCTCACCAAGTGTTCCATAAACCTCATCCGTAGAGACATGGACAAATTTCTTAACGTCATACTTTCTTGCTGCTTCAAGCAAAACTTGCGTTCCTAGCACGTTTGTCTTCACAAATACATCTGGCTCCAAGATGCTTCGATCCACATGCGATTCTGCGGCGAAATGGACGACAGTATCTACACCTTGTTCGAATAGACTATTGACTAGCTCCGTGTTTGTGATGTCGCCTTTTACGAAGGAATAATTGCTATTTTCTTGGATGGATCTGAGATTCTCAAGATTCCCTGCATAGGTTAATGCATCCAAGTTAATGATTTGATAGCCAGGATAACGATCTAGCATATAATGAACGAAGTTGCTGCCGATAAAGCCGGCTCCGCCGGTTACTAGTATTTTCATGCGAGTAATACTCCCACCTTAAAAGTTTATTTCTGCATCTTTAAGCAGCGGATGCTTTTGATCTTTATCAGAAAGGATTGGTTTGGATGTCGGCCAATCAATCGCTAGCGCAGGGTCATTCCAAAGTATACCCCTATCATGTTCAGGTGAATAATACTCATCTACTTTGTAGAGCACCTGTGTATTCGGAACAATCGTGCAAAAACCATGGGCAAAACCTTGTGGAACAAGCAGTTGACGCTTGTTTGCTTCGCTTAGAATAACGCCGACCCACTGCCCGAACGTAGGTGAGTCTTTGCGGATGTCCACCGCTACGTCGTATATTGCACCAGATGCTACTCGAACGAGTTTCGTTTGAGCCTTTGGGTTTAATTGGTAGTGGAGTCCACGTAATACACCAGTTTCTACGGATAAAGAATGATTATCTTGTATAAAAGGGAAATCAATTCCGTGCTCAGCGAACTTCTTACTGCTGTAACTTTCCATAAAAAAGCCCCGATTGTCTCCGTGGACATCGGGCTCAATTAGATATAAACCTTCTAACTTTGTGGAGATAACTTTCATTGAATCAGACACCTCATTCTTTAAAGTTTCCCGAATTCTTCGCCAAGAAAAATATCTTTAGCTAGCTCATTAGCTTTAGCCAGAGATGCATGTGTTCCTGCGTCTGTCCACCAGCCTTGAAGGATGTCGTATGTAAGTTGTCCTCTTTCAATGTAGGCGTTGTTAACATCTGTTATCTCAAGCTCGCCACGACTAGATGGTTTCAACGACTTAATTATTTCAAAAACCGAACTATCAAACATATAGATACCTGTCACAGCAAAGTGACTTTTGGGTAGTTTAGGTTTCTCTTCAATTGAAACGATCTTATCTCCCAGAAGTTCAGGGACACCGAATCTTTGAGGATCTTGAACTTCTTGAATGAGTATCTTAGCTCCGTTATCTTGGGCACTAAAGTTATTTACATATGGATCGATGCTGTCCTCAAATACATTATCTCCGAGGATTACTACCATTTTATCGTTACCAACAAAGTGTTCCGCAAGACCAAGAGCCTCGGCAATACCTCCGGCTTCATCCTGCACTTTATAAGTGAAGGTAATACCGAGCTCCTTACCGCTGCCTAACAAATTAACTACGTCACCCATGTGCTCTTTACCGGTTACGATAAGAATGTCAAAAATATTTGCCTGTTTCAGTTTGGCAATAGAATGAAAGATCATTGGGTATTTTCCGACAGGAAGAAGGTGTTTGTTTGTTACTTTGGTTAAAGGATAAAGACGAGATCCAGTACCTCCTGCAAGGATTATACCTTTCATCAATAGTAACACCTCTCCATTCAATTCAGATATATCTAAATTAAGTACTAAGTTATAAACAAATGATCAGTTTGATTTAAACTATATACTACTTTTTAACCACCATAAAAATGTAGCAATAATACTACCTAAAATAAGTCCACCTAATATCTCCAGACGAGTATGGCCCATACTCTCACGAAGTGCTTTATTGGCATTTAACTTGTTAATAGAAATAGCATGTTTCCCTACAGCAATTCTTAGACCAATTGCATCAATTACTACAATCAAAAGAAAAGTAACTCCTAGTCCAAAAATTGCACTTGTAAAACCTTCATTTAATCCAATTAATGCGACAGTAGTGGTAACTATTGTTGTATGAGTGCTAGGAAATCCTCCATTTCCTATTCTTTTTTTTGCTTCACTTCCAAACTTAATATAGTTTATAGCAAATTTTAAGCAACCCGAAATTAGCCAACCTAAGAATGGTGCGAATAAATAAAGCATAATGTAACCACTTGACTCCTTTATTAAAAATATTTTAGTATAATCATTACTAATATACTGTAAAGAAAAACTGTTATTAAAATATGTTTATCTTCAAAAAGCAGTTTATCCGGGCTTCCACCTTTCCCTTCTACATGAATCAAATAAAGATATCGAAATATCCCATAAAGGACGAAAGGAATTGTCCACATCAAATGTATGGTCCTTCCAGATGTGAAAGTAAATAGTGAGTAACTAATTATAGTTGCAGTTGTTACGATACTATTCATCTGATCAAGCAGACTTAGGTTATAAAATTGTAACACCTTTCTATGAGATGTATTACTTTCTTTTGACATAATAAATTCATGCCTTCTTTTACTAATCGCCAAAAATAACGAAATTAACATTGTACATATTAAAAACCACGGAGTAATTATAACATTTATAATTATTCCACCACCAAATGCCCTTAGAACAAAACCTGAAGCAACTAGCATAACATCAAGAATTACAACATGTTTTAGAAAAGTGCTATATGCAACATTTATTAAAAAATAGATTATTAGTATAATTGCAAATTTTAGATTGTAAAGAAATGCAATGATCATAGAACTTAAAAATAAAAAAATGCCAACACTTATTGCAAGTTTAGAATTAAGTAGTCCAGAGGCCATGGGACGATGTTTTTTTATTGGATGATTCTTATCAGCATTAATATCTAAATAATCATTCAGAATATATACACAAGATGAAACAATACAAAACAATATAAAACCTAATGTTGATTGCCAAAACATACTGAATTTTAATGAATCTATTGAAAAAACCATTGCTGCATAAAGTAAAATGTTTTTAGTCCATTGCTTCGGTCGCATTTGTCTAAACATTAATAATAAGTTGGAATATATTATTCTTTTTTGAGAAAAGGAATACTCAATATTACTTTTCATTCTATATGCCTCTTTCGGTTAAGACTTTGAAATAAAAATCACACCAATTACAATGATAAGTAAACCTATAATTTTCTGTGCATTTAATGGTTCATTGAATATGAAATAGGATGCAATTGCTATAATAATATAACTAAATGACACCATTGGATAAGCAATAGACAATTGAGTTCTAGAAAGTGCAACTATCCAAATAATTGTTGACAATCCATATAAAAACAATCCACTAATTATTGATACGTTGGTTATTAAATGTACAAGTATTTTCAATTTTCCATTATAAAGAATGAGTTGATTAGCACCATTCTTCATGAAGATCTGTCCAAATGAACTCAATAGAATCGAGATCAATATAAGTAAATAATTCATGTTTTATCCTGCCTAATAGAATTAATGTGGATGTTTATCTCTAAAGTCTACTTTTTTTGAGCAACTACTCTTGCTAAAAATGGATCCTCATCTTTATAGATAGATAAACCAGTTCCTTTTTCAAAGGATACAATATTAAATTTATATTTCCTTTCCAAATCACTAAGAAGATTTTCAGATGTAATAAACCTTCTATAATGAGGATCAAATACTTTCAAACGCTCTTTGTCCTCAATTGTTCTAAATTCTGCTGCAAAATAATCCCCTTTATTAAGGTATTTAGAGATGGTTCTTAAAAATGTTTCTTCTGCAATTTCATCAATTGAGTGTAAAAAAAATCTAACATAAATTACAATAGTCTTTTCGTTGCTAATTGCTCTATTTCTTAATAAAATCATAAATTTACTTAAGGTTTCTTTATTACTTACATCAATTACATTAAATTCAATATTATAATTTTTATAAAGTTGATTTTTTCTTGATAAATTATTAGCTTTTATAGCTTCCTCAGACCTGTCAATACCTATAACATCATACCCGTCTCGTCCAAAAGAAAATGTATCCCTTCCAGAGCCACACCCTACATCCAGTATAATAGAATTATTATTTATCTTTTTTTTTATAAAACTACAAAAACTCGATTCATTTTGTATTAATATTTTTTTATAAAAGTCATTCCAATATATGATGCTCTTTTCTTGACTTTGCTCAGATTGCTTAGCCATTAATTCCTTATTCTTATCATTCAAGAGACTTTCACTCCAATCCTTCCAAAACAATATGATATTGTAAAAATGAGAGAAAAACATTTTATTTTCTCAATGTTCTTCTCATTTATAATTCATTATTGATTTAACTTTCTAAGAGTACTTTGATTTGAAGACATAATAATTTCAACAAAATAACAAAACCCCATTGCTAATAGGAATAATACAGGGAAGTTATAACGAGGTTGCCCTTCGTAGACAAAATAAACTGAAAAGAAAAAACTTATATTTAAAAAAGGGATTGAAATATTATATGCTAATTTTCGACTCTTGGAAAATAATGCTACCAACATTTTTTTGAGGTTAAAGATTAGAAATAAAATACTCGAAATACTTAAAATCAATATCAAATTAGCACTTACTCTTGAAAAAACGTCTATTGCTCGTAAAAAATTCAAACTTTTTAGTTTCTCTTCTGGATAACCATTCATTGCCCACTCTCTAATTTCGGATTTACTATTAAAAAAAGTATTTGATAATCTTATTATTCCCAATTTCATAAACTCAATTGGATGTGCTAAAATCCACTTTTGTGCTTCTTTTTTATACAGTGGCTCAGCAATGGCGCTTATCTCACCATAGTTCACACCTATTTTCTCTAAATCTTTTATCAGTTTCTCAGAAGGCGGGATACTGGTAATAGGTATCCATTCACCAGTAATATTCACATCATTATTGTTGAGATACATAACATAACCTGAATTATAAGAAACAGGTATTATTCGATCAAAAGCCTTATAATTTCGATATGAATAAGGTGTAATGATAGCCAAGATAGGTATCAATATAATAAGAGTATATTTAACTGTTTTCTTTAAATCTTTAGTGTACAACCATAATATTAAAGCATAAAGGATAGGGTATACAATGAACTGAGGTTTTGTTAAGGTGGCAATGCCTACTAACGCTCCAAGAATAACTAATCTCCAGTTTTTAATAGAGACATTAACTTGAATGTAAACAATTGTTGCAAATGTGCAAGCAAAAAATATCTCAGTCCCCAAAACATTATTATATGCAATAAAATTCGGAAGAAAAAATATTATTGATATATATATTAGCTTAACTCTATTATTAATAAAGAATTTATTAGCAATTCCTATATTAATAATCATAAAAAGCGCAGAAATTACAATATTGAATATTTTTGCAGATTCAATACTTGATGTATTGGTCAATAAAAAATAAAGACCTAATGCTGCAGGATACCCGATCCCTTGTAAGCCATATGGCACCCCATCCACAGTAAATCCTTTTCCTTCGGAAACACTTTTTGCCACATTATAATATTGCTCAAAATCTGAAATTGGAAAGCTGGGGATCATTATCACCCATACTATCCTTATAAGTAATGCCAGCAGAAAAAGACTAATAATAAAATAATGATATTTATTCATTTCTTTAATCTTAAACAAAACTTATCACCTTTTCATTATCAATAATTTGATCCATAACCCTATATTTCTTAGAACACCATTTTTAATTAGCTTATGATTTATTAAAACGATAGGCCTTTTCCACTTTGGTATATTTCCTATTAATATTAGAGTATCTATTGTATTAATGGTTTCACGGTCAAGTTCAGCACCATAATTTTTTTTGAAAATCAAGGCCTGTCTACTATTTACAATTAGCGGATTATTTCTGTCTTTTAAAACTTTTTTTATTAACCTAAAAACATCATACTTTTTTGCACCAATTAAATTTCCCCCATGCTGCCTGTAATAAAGAGTCCCTTCATCTAAGAAGGTTATATGTCCAAAAATGCTACAAACTAAAGCAATCCACCAATCATGCATAATAACACCTTCAGGAATAGGTGTAGCTTTTTCAGCAAGCTTGCGATTAATCATCATCGAACACCCAGTAGTAATATTTTGCATAAGTAACCTTTCAAAATCTGAGGCTCTGGGACTCAACTTTTGATATTTTAAAAATGATCGATCAATAATTGCTAGGGTTTGATTAGTTACAATTAGATCTGTATGAACAAGTATAGGTGAATCGTAAGATATATTTTCAGTTTTCTTCATCAAATTTAAAGTTTTTTCTATTTTTCCAGGAAGCCAATAATCATCCTGGTCAGCAAACATTATATACTCATACTTTTGTTCAAGAGCTAATTCTAATAATTTTGAATAACTTAATATTACACCTAAATTTTGTGTTCCAATGTGCAATTGTATATTTTTATGTTGTTGTGAAATTTTAATTAAGTTCTCACGTTCAATAATAGTTGAGCAATCATCTCTTATTATAATATCAAAGTTTTTATAAATTTGTTTATTTAAAGACTCAATTAACTCTAGTAGATAGTTCCCAGCATTATATGTTGAAAGTAAAACTACTAAATTATTCCCCATTGGTTCTAGTCCCCAATAATTTATGGATTTCAAACGCTCTAGAATCCCAACAATTTTTCTGCAAGAATTTATTAACATTGATCCTATCTTGAGTTACATATTTATTATTAATAATATTCAATATTAACTCTTCAAGTTGTTCATAATTATTATACAACGAAATATACGGTAGAAACTTCTTTGTTTCATCATAATTAATAGCCACTACAGGTTTTCCAAAAGAAAGATATTCATAAATTTTCACTGGATCGACAGATAGAATTAAATCGTTAATAATAAAAGGCATTATGAATGCATCAGTATTACTACACAGTCTTTTTAATTCACTATGTGCCACTGGTGAAATATATATCAAATTCCCGTGTTTTGGCAGTTTGATTTCTAAAGGTCCAATTAATATAATTTCGATATTAGGAATATTTTGTAGTAACCGCTCTAACATGTTCATATCCATCCACTTCGAAATAGTTCCAAAATAAGCCAATCGAAATTTTTTTTCAACCAATTCGACTTGATTTTGTTCATATGGATATTCTTGAATAAAAGAACGATTGAGTGCATTATTTATAACTGTTATTTCTCCTTTATAACCTCGAACATGAAGTTTCCTCTTTAAATCATTTGATGATGCAATAATTACAGATGATTTATTCAAAAGCAGCAGTTCATTTCTCTTCAATAAATCAATTATTTTACCTTTCTGTGGGAATGCTAAAACATCATCCATACAATCATAAATTACATTTTTAGTTAAATTTATATTTACAAAATCTAAAACTACAGGAGATGTAATCCAAACCCAGTCGTAGTGAGAATTGTTCAGTTTCTTTTGAGTTCTGCGGTTAATTCTATTTTCTATAAATTTAACGATCGAACTCCTGGCTGAAAATGGTAATTTAATAAAAAAACCAGCCAGACAAACAGTCGGACTGGTCTGCGCTGGAACTAGCATTTTTCTTCTAAAGTTAGCAATATAAAACACATCTATTTCATACCATTTCGACAGTTCTTCAGCTATGAAGTGGGGACGCTGTTTAATCCAACGCCAATCTACGTGCATAATGTATGCAATTTTTTTCATAATATATGCCCTCAAGAAGTCATAGATTCTTTTGAATTAGATTGGAGATTACATTGGCTTTTGAGTCCCATGCATTGCCTTTAGCCTCAGCATCCATTATTTTCAAATACTCCATATCCTTTTCTTTAGATAGAGCCACATCAATCATCTCAATAAAGTTTTCTTGATTCTCGCCAATCAATACTGATTGGTATTTCCGACATTCTGGCATTGCAGTTGTAACAATAGGGTGACCCAATGCCATATATTCGAATAGCTTTATCGGAGATGTGGATTCAGTTATTTCATTAATAACAAAAGGAATGATTGAAACATTAAACCATCTTGCATACTTCGGTAAATTGAAATAATCGACTGGTCCTACGAATGTAATGTTATCCATTTTTTTCATGTGCTCCCTATCTGATAAACTCTCATCATAAGTAGGACCAATTAATAAAATTTGATAATCTGGACGTTCTATCGCGAGCTTTTCAATAAGTTCATAATCAAACCATTTAGCTAGTGCACCAAAGTATCCAATAATAGGTTTTCCTAGCTTTTGAATACGTTTAATGTGATCCGGAATCTCCTCTAAATCTTTTCGATTATGAAAGTGTTCGTATTGGACCCCGTTTGTAACGAGTTCCACATTTTTTGATCGATAGCTCATGACTTCATTATACAGTTTATCTGCAGTAACAATAACTAAACATGCTTCATTCTTAAGAATCTCTTTATGACGTAAATATACTTCAGCTGATACAGGTCCTGTTATATCTTCATGTATTTCGTCAATGTATTCATATAGAATTACATTTCCGTTCTCAAGAGCTTCACTAATGAATGATACTGGAGTTCGCAAATCTGTTGAATATAGATGAAAAATCTTTTTACCAGGCAGTTTAGAAAGCAAGTCATACCGGTTCGTTACAAACTGGGAACTTGCCACTTGTTCAAATCCACTAATATTATCATAACGGTCGTTATTTGTACAATAGAAGTATAAATAATTTTTATTAGCTAAATGTTTAGCTATATGCTGTGGTCTTTGATACAAAGGTATATGCCAGTCTACAATCGGTGGAAAAATAATTATCTGTTTTTTAGAATTAGCCTTTAAAATTGTATTAAGGTATGTACTATGTGCATCTGCATTTATTGAAATATTTCTCTTACGTCTTAATTTTAATTGAATTCTTAATAGCAATCCTTTAAATCCGTGAAGTTTTAAAACTTTTATTGCTTTAAGTAAATAATGTAGTCTAGATTTATCCCTAAGTTTATAATAGACTAGCCCAACTTTCCATAAGTTAGATTGATGAATCGTATTTAAATTTTCTTCCAGTCTTCTATACTTTAAACTTTCTTCCTCCAATTGATTAATAAAATTTTGTTCTAATTCAGAGTAATAAGAATTTTGATTTGTTACTTCGTGAATGATTTCATTAAGCTTTCTATTATTTATTTTCTCCTCATTATATAGCTCTTGTAAGTCAGTAATTCTTCTTTGTTGATCATCTCTACTTTTCTCTAAAAGCTTTAGCTTTTCACTTTTTTCCGTAAATTCTTGGACAAATAATTTGTTCTGAATGCGACTTTCCTCTAATTGATCACTTAGATTTTTAATTGTCTCTTTGTGTTTTTCATGAATATCATTAATATTACTCTGATATTCCTCGAATTCTACTCTTTGGTTAGTGCTTTTTTCTGTTAATCCAATAATATATCTTTTCAATCTGCTATGCGCCCGTAAATAATTACCGTTTTCCTCCAGAATTTCACTTTGAAGGTAAGGCATTATGCTCTTCCAAAAAATGTTTATTCCTTCGTCACCTGAAACTGAAAATAATTTACTTCGTAATAATTCTTGTTTTTTTATTGCAGTATCATCGCTTAATACATCATATATTTTTTGTTCTAATTCGCTAGGATCATGAATTACAGTTACTAAATTCTCCAGTATAATTTGTTGTTCAAGTGACGGCTTACCTTCAAAATATTCAGGTGCAACGGGCTGATATACAACTATAGGTGTTGAGGTTGCTATTGCATCAAATATGGCCCCAGATCCATCAGAAACTACAAGATCTACATTTGCCATCAAATCTTTTAAGGGAGTTTCTAAGTTTACTAGATTACCTATCTTTTTCACTAACTCATATCTTGCAGTTTCTAAATAATAAGTTCCATGATGAAGTCTTATATAGAATTCAACACCCCCTCCGGAAATTTTTTCAATAATAGGTGAAAGTTGTTCTATTGAACATGCATCCCCATAAGTAGGCATATATAATACCTTCTTCTTGTTCCCACTGTTCACTTTTTTAGTAAAATCAGAAAATCTTATTGGACCAATTTGAACAGTTCTTGTATATGCACTTAAATATGAACTATCATAAGCACCGTAACAAAATATTAAATCATAAAATACATTCCATGTATCGAAATTCCAACTTTCTTTAGCCAAAGAGTAGAGTAAACGTACATTATAAAATCCCTTAGGCATAATAGAAGAATCTGAGTAGTAGGAACCACTTACTATAACTTTATAAACTAAGTCGGGGATATCGTCGAGAAATAAAACACGATATCCTTTTGATTTAATAAATTGAAAGGTGTCAACAGACATTTGATTCCATAATGCGTCCGTAAATTTAGGAATATATATATCATATTTTACTGGACTTATTTTCAACAGAGGCTCAATTATTTCAAAAAGAGTAAGGTTGTGTATTATGAACGCTATTGGAGCCTCAGACAGCTGCTCAGTTTTAAAATGATTCATGGGAAACCTCACAATCTTTATTTTCTATTTGACATTTGAGAAAAAAATTATGATTTAACTACTTTATTAAGAATGAAAATTCATTCGGAACGTATACGAGCCCTGGAACGTAATTCTTGTCTTCCAATGGAAGGACTTCAAAAACTACTGCAACATGAACACTATCCAAATATAGAGGATCTATTGGTTTAGGTTTTAAACCTAAAGAAATCGAATAAGAGCCTGGAGATAAAATATTAGTAAATGAAAACTCGGCTTCTAGTATTTCCCCCCTATTAATTGGTGGTAGTAACTTAGATAAATTATAGATATTCATGCCAAATATATCTTGCCCAAACTGGTTTCTTAACATATACCCAATTGTTCCTTCAGTTTCAATGGTTACATTATATTGGGCTACAACCCTCAATGTAACTTTATCACCGAATCGAATCGAATTCGTCGGCATATGATTAACGAGCACCTCAGCTCTAATAAATAGCGCTTCACCAGTTCCTGATCTAAACGACTTAACTCGTTCAGTAAATTCAGGATCCTCAGTCAACTTAATTTCCATAGAATTGCTATTCTTTACAGAAATTTCGTCTTTAGTTTCTAAATGTTCTGAAATGGACTTCATCTTAGCATTTACGATATCTTGGTTAACCATCCTCTCATAAGTTTCTGTAACTTCACGAACTTCTCCTATTTTAATTATCTTTCCTTTGTCTAATAAAACCGCTTTAGTACAAAAACTTCGAATTGACTCTAGTGAGTGTGAAACAAAAATGACTGTTTTTTCTTTTGAATGTACCCATTCTCTAATCTTTTCCATGCACTTTGCAGTAAAATATGCATCGCCAACACTTAACATTTCATCGATGATTAATATATCTGGATCAACATTAATCGCTACAGAAAAAGCTAAACGAGCAAACATTCCACTTGAATATGTTTTTACAGGTTGATAAACAAAATCACCAATATCTGCGAACTCTAAAATTTCAGGAATTTTCTTCTTCATTTCTTCTTTAGAAATCCCTAATACAGTGCCATTTAAATAAATATTTTCTATACCAGTATACTCCATATTAAAACCTGCCCCTAGTTCTAACAAAGCAGATATTCTTCCATTTACTGTAACATCTCCTCTTGTAGGAGTGAGAACACCAGTAATTATTTTTAACAATGTTGATTTTCCTGAACCATTTCGTCCTAATATACCAATTGTTTCGCCTTTTTCAATTTCTAATGATAAATTATCAAGAGCAAAAAATTCCTTATGATGGATATTATTATTTTTAAATAAAAACAAAGATTCCTTTAACCTATCAGTAGCCTTGCCATATAGCTTATAAGTTTTGTACAATTCTTTTATTTGTATGGAAATCATGCCACTGTTCCTCCTAAATTACATCGGCAAAGTGTGGTCGTAATCTCTTAAAAACCAAAGCACCCACAATTAGAAAAAATAACGTAATACCCCAATAATAAAGAGTAAGATATGGTTGCTCCCAAAACCATTGATGATATATAAAACAGTTTCGATAGCCCTCAACAATATAATAAAGTGGGTTTAATTTGAATAATATATGAAATTTCTCTGGTACTATAGAAAAAGACCAAAAAACTGGAGTAATCCAAAATAATACTTGCAATGACATTGCCACAATTTGAGAGATATCTTTAAGAAATATGACAATTGAGGAAGTTATCCACGAAAGGCCTAAAATCAATAGCATTAACGAAAATAAATAATAAAATATTTGAAGAAAATACAGAGTAATAGGAATCTTATAGGCTATGAGTAACACAAAAAGTATAATTATAAAAAAAAGATGAACGAACAATGAAGACATTATAGAAGTAATGGGTAGAATACTAACTCTAAACACAATTTTCTTAACTAAAAAACTATTTGAAATAATAGAATTGGTTGATTGTAAGAAGCATTCTGAAAAGTAAAACCAAGGTATAATACCCGAGACAAGCCAAATTATGAATGGAATATTATCAATAGGCACGGATTTAAAACCTATTGAAAAAACAAACCAATAAATACCAATCATAAGAGCAGGTTGAATAAAAGCCCAAACGACTCCCAGATATGATCCTAAATATCTAGATTTAAAGTCCTTTATCGCAAGCTCCTTTAACATTGTACGCGAGTGGTAGAGCTCTAAAGGGAATTTAATAAGATGTTGTAAGTAGTTCATTTTTTCTCCTTTGAATCAACAATGTTATTCATTTGATAATTTCAATAATCCAATCAAAAGTATTAGTTTGACAGTTAAAAAACTTTGAAACTATTCCATTTGGAAACTCTCTTCCATCTATGCTAGAATAAAGTCGAACTCTAGCGGAGAAGGAGACTGTTTTATCATGAGTGCAAGTAAGAATGCCTACGCGGCGGCGCGTTCAAAAGCAAGTGGAACGATAACGACAGAGAAGAGCTCTGTTATTTTTTGGTTTTTAGTAGTGTTTACGGGTTTGTTCATGTTCTGGGCGCCGTTTCAGCGGGCGTTGTTTAACGGGGGAACTTATGAATTCGAGCGATCGATCTACTCGGCTTCGGTGTGGTCCTCCATCATTATGCTGCTGATTGCGATTCTTGCTTTCTTTGTTTTCAAGCTTAAAGAGCAGAAAGATGTACTGACAATTCTAGTGCTTATTATGCCTCTTACTTATGTCATTTCTTTGTCGAATTCGGCCTCGCACTATTTGGCAACCAATATGGTCTACATCCAAATGCTGTATGCTACATTCTTCATTTTAGGTGTATTTCTGACAAAAAACAAGCTTGGTACGTCGATAGTTGCCAGTTTACTCATGATCTCGGGATATTTCATCGTTCTCTTCGGACTTTTGTACTGGTTAGGCAATGGCAGCTTTGCCGGACACCTGGTTGGATGGTTCGCCCTCATGGATACAAACACACCGAACTTGTATCGCGATGCAATTATGACGGACTCTAATGGCTTGCGTTTAACTTCTGTATTCCAATATGCAAATACTTACGCAGCTTTCTTAATTACACTGTCGCTCGGTGCGCTGTTCTTCATTGTGAAGTCTCGCAAATGGCAAACCGTTCTCCCGCATGCTTTCTTGTTAGTGCCAATCCTAGTATCCTTCTGGTTGACGCTTTCCCGCGGCGCGATTGTCGTAATTCCGATTGTTTTCTTGGTGATGTTGTTCTTCTTTTCAATGAGCAGACAGATTCTGGCTCTCCTTCAGTTCGGGTTAGCCTTCATAACGTCTCTACTCATTCTTCAAAAGGTGACAGATATCGGAATCGGCTTGCAAAAACAACCTAGTGCTTCAGAATCATGGCACGGTTGGTCTATTTTATTGATTGCTTCCGTAGTTTTCACTGTGGTGGCTATCCTGATTCAGCTCTTCGTAGCTCCATGGTTAGAGCGTGTGACAGCCAGCTTTGACGCTAAAAAATATGCTACTTTCATTCTTCCTGTTGCTGCGATTGTCGTTGGCGTAATAGGAGCTATCCTTATTCTCAGTGATACTGGCTTCAAAAACATTCTTCCAGACAACGTAAAAACACGGATTGAGAATATTAACTTCCAACAGCACAGTGTTCTTGAGCGTGGAACGTTCTACAAAGACGCAGTGAAACTTTGGTCGGATTATCCGATTATTGGTGCCGGTGGCGGCGCTTGGGCTTCTTTATATGAGAAGTATCAAAACAATCCGTATACGAGCCGTCAGGCTCACAATTTTGCTCTGCAATATTTGGTTGAGGTTGGAGCGCTTGGTTTTCTTGTTTTCGTTGGATTCGTTCTTGCCGTTTTTGCATTCTATATTCGAAGCTACATCAAAAGTTCGCAGGAGAAACGAGACCTGCACTTCCTGTTTTTCATTGTAACCATTTCTCTCTTGGTCCACAGTATGATTGACTTCGATTTGAGTTATGTGTATCTAGGCGCGATTCTATTCCTTGCTCTTGGCGGATTGCTCAGTAACGTTGATTCAGCACCGCTGCGTTTTAAATCCGGATCTGCAGCTATTCACAAAATGTTCCCGGCGCTGCTGGCCATTTTATCGGTCGTGATGTTCTATATTTCCGCTCAGCTCGTATCGGCGAATAGTTCCTATCAACAAACGCTTGAGGTTGTCAAAACCAGCCAAGATTATAGTCAAATTATTAAACCATTGGACAATGCCATTTCCTTGCATCCTGCGCATCCGGATTATTTGCTAACAGGCCAGATCAGCAGAATCGGCATCCTGCTTCAGGTTTACAATCAGACGCTGAAGGAAGACTCGAAGAGAGCAGAAGGCTTTTTCAATCAAGCCCAAGATCTAATGAATCAGTTACTGAAAAAAGAACCGCATAACCGCATGGTAGCCATGCAGCAGCTTAATATGCTTCTGCTCAAAGGGAAGCACCAAGAAGCCCTGGACTGGTCCAACGCGCAGATTCCTAACTACCCTTGGTACACGGAAATGTATGAAAAAAGTATGGCTCTGAATATTGAGCTAGCGAACCAAGCTAATTCAAAGAATAATACACAAGAATATAACAAAAGACTTGATGATGCTCTTGCCACTTATAAAGAAGTTCTTGCCCGTGTTGATTCTCTAAAAGACTTGCCTAAAGAACAGGCACAGGGCCGTGAATTTGCCGTTACGCCAAATATGGCTTTGAATGTCGGGCAGATCAGCTATATGCGTGGAGATTACGCAAGTGCTGCTTCTACAATCCAACCGTATATAACGGATCAATTAGACAATCAATCGAATCGTGTTCTGATCAGATGGTATTTGGCTGCTTTGCAAAAACAAAGCAAAAACGATCAAGCTCTGATGGACAAGCTGATTGCCAAAGATCCGGCTGAGAAGCAAAACATTGAAGCAATCTTGGCTACGAACTTTCCAACAAAATAATACTTCCTTATTCAAGCCTTCACTTTATTGTGGAGGTTTTTGTTATTAACAGTGAATAAAGTAACACTTTTCATGTTATAATGTTATTTATAAATGACATTTTTGAAGGTAAGGTGTTAATATGGATTTACTTTCGCACGAAAAAATCTTAAAAGTATTATTAGGATATAATCCTTGGTGGGGAAATGGAACAGTCCCTCGAGAATTTACACGCCCAGTTAAACGATTAGCCTTCTATGAAGCGAGCAAAATATTTCATCATGCACAAATACGTCGGGAAGTTATTTTGTCAGGTCCAAGAAGGGTCGGGAAGACAACGATTCTCTATCAAATGAT
Organism: Paenibacillus planticolens; assembly: GCF_013141725.1. GTDB lineage: Bacteria > Bacillota > Bacilli > Paenibacillales > NBRC-103111 > Paenibacillus_E > Paenibacillus_E planticolens. Next base: position 235,599 of record NZ_WHNZ01000017.1, read on the forward strand.
TGAACAAGAACTAGTCAACGTTCCTCCAAAAGCCATTCTTTACGTTTCTTTCGACCATCCGATTCTTAAACTGGTTGATATCGGAAAAATATTGGAGATATTTCAAAACAATATTGCTAACGATCAAACCGCGCTTTACTTATTTTTTGATGAAATTCAATATGCTTCAGACTGGGATTTATGGTTAAAAACATTATATGACAGCCAGCCTAGTTACAAAATAATGGCAACAGGATCCGCAAGCCCAGTTCTGGCTGCAAAAGCAACAGAAAGCGGCGTTGGAAGATGGACATTAATTCGGATACCTACTTTATCTTTTTACGAATACATTGAAATCATGGGTTATTCGAGACCCATCCTTCCCCAAGGAATCAAGCCTACTGGACTCAACAGATTAAAACAAGAGAATCTTTCAATCCTCATGTTATCTTTGGAGCCTCTTCAAAGACATTTTCATCGTTATCTTCTTGTAGGTGGTTTCCCAGAAGTTGCTCTATCAGACGATATTCCATTCGCCCAGAAAATCATACGTGAAGACGTCGTCGACAAAGTCATAAAAAGAGATATGGTATCCTTATTCGGCATTCGTAATGTTGCTGAACTTGAGAAGATTTTTCTTTACTTGTGTATGATCAGTGGAAACATTGTCGTACAAGATACAATTGGTAAAGAAGTTGGGGTAACTAGACAAACGGTTGCTAACTACTTGGAATTACTCGAGCAGGCAAACCTCATCTATATTAGTAAACCTATTGAATTGAAGGGTAAGCGCATATTAAAAGCAAAATCCAAAGTGTACTTAGCCGATGCAGCAATACGAAATGCTGTACTTATGCAAGGAGAAGAAGTTCTGACGGATTCAGAAGAAATGGGATTGATTATTGAAACATCCGTTTATAAGCATGTCTACTCCTTTTACTATGCTCAGCGGCCCGAAGTCGGCTATTTCCGAGACAGTACCACCCAGAAAGAAATAGATGTTATTGTGTCCATGCCAATGGGGAGAATTATTATTGAGGTCAAATATAGGGAGAATACGTCTCTTTCTGAAAAAGAAGCGATCATGGAATGGAGTAGAGATGACCGAACCAAAGCATCTCTAATTATTACCAAAAATAGTGATGACTACGGGCTAATACCCCTGGGTGGAACTGCAACTATAGTCAAAATACCCGCTTTCGCTTTTTTGTATTTACTCGGTCATGCTGAACACGAAGGTTATATGTAGTTATAAAATATGCCATCGATTCATCCTTAATGGATATGAATCGATGGCTTTCCTCACTTCTCCACCCACTCCCGCCGAAGTGCGAACAGCTCCCGCAGCTCGCCCGTCGACATCTCCGTGACCCAGTTCTCGCCGGTACCGACGATGTGGTCGCTGAGTCCTCTTTTGCGTTCGATCATCTCATCGATGCGCTCTTCGAGCGTCCCCAAGGTGATGAACTTATGCACCTGCACATCGCGGGTTTGGCCGATGCGGAAGGCGCGGTCCGTGGCCTGATTTTCCACGGCGGGATTCCACCAGCGGTCGTAGTGGAAAACATGGTTCGCCGCGGTGAGGTTTAAACCGGTTCCTCCTGCTTTCAGCGAGAGGATGAAGATCCTGCAGCGCTCCGCCTCCGGGAGCGCCTCGTCCTGGAAGCGCGCGATCATCTCATCGCGCTTCGCCTTACCCACTCCCCCGTGCAAGAACTGCACGGGCTCGCCCCGCTCCTGCGCGATAACGCGCTGCAGGAGGTAGCCCATCTCGACGAACTGGGTGAAGATGAGGCAGCCGCCTCCATCGCTCCTAAGTTCGTCGATCATTTCAAGCAGGCGCTCCAGCTTCGCCGAGCGCCCAGCCGCACCGGGGGCGTTAGCAGCCCCCGGGATAGCACCATCCTTCAATAACAACGAAGGATGGTCGCAAATCTGCTTCAGCTTCATCAACGAAGCAAGAATGAGCCCTTTCTTCTCCATGACGGCAAGGCTGTCGATTCTCTCCATCATGCTTTGCACGACGTTTTCGTAAAGCGCCGCTTGCTCGGAAGTCAAAGCCACATAAGCTTTGGACTCAACCTTCTCCGGCAAATCCAGCTGAATCGCCGGATCTTTCTTGACGCGCCTTAGCAAGAACGGGCGGATTAAACGCTGAACCCGTGAGGTCAGTTCCGGCGAGCCGTCGGTGCTTTTTTCAATCGGTCCAACATAGTGATGATTGAAATGGCGCAGCGTTCCGAGATACCCCGGATTAATAAAGTCAACAATCGACCAAAGCTCAGTCAGTCGATTCTCGAGCGGCGTCCCTGTCAAAGCGATACGGTGGCGCGCCTCCAGCCCGCGAATCGCTTGGGACTGCTTCGTATAAGCATTTTTGATATTTTGCGCCTCGTCCAAACAGAGCGTGTTCCAAGTTATGCGCGATAATTCCTCTTCATCGAGCTGAGCGATATTGTATGAGGTGATCACGAGGTCAGCACCTGTTACAGAGGCTTCAAAAGCTTCTCCTCTGGCGCGCTGCGCCCCGTAATGGAGATGCACCTTGAGAGATGGCGCGAAGCGCTCTAATTCTTTTTGCCAATTGCCAAGAACGGATGTTGGACAAATCAGCAGGGAGGGCGCCGAACCAAGTGTTGCCGTCATAGCATTTGGGGCGCTCCGTAATGCCAACAAATAAGCAATAAACTGCAAGGTCTTCCCGAGTCCCATATCATCCGCCAGGCACCCACCCAGACCGATCTCTCTCAGAAAAAGGAGCCACGACACCCCCTCCGCCTGATAAGGCCGCAGATCAGCCTCCAAGCCTTCAATCGGGGCAAGCGGGATTAATTTCCGTTGATTCAGCTTCCTCAGCAAAGTCCTTAGTGAGCTGTTAAGCTCAATGTTGACTCTGAACTCTCCTTCGGCCTTTCCATCGCTTAATGGTGGGGTAACAGGATGCTCAAGGTTCTGTTCCAAAACTTCCCGAAAGGAGAGTCCCTTCCTCCTATCTCTCCCCCTCATCGCGGCTTTCAGCAGCTCCAGATCCGCAGGATCAAGCTGTATCCATTTGCCGCGGATATAGATCAGCCTTTTTTTCTGTTCCGCAATTTGATGAAACTCCTCTTCGGACAGAACCACTCCGCCCAAAGCGACACGCCAGTCGAATTGGATGATATGGTCCATGCCGAACATCGGTTTACGCGAAGTTCCCACGGAGCTTCGCACTTTCGCACGCAGCTCAGGACGCCTACGACTAAGCTCTCCCCACCATGAAGGCAGGAAAACCGAGATGCCGGCAGCCATCAGCTGCAAACTCGATTCCGTAAGAAACTCCCAAGCTTGATCGTCCGATAACTGCTCCACGATTTTCCCCTTCTGGTGCTCACTCTCCAACTGTGGCAAAATACGAAGTATCCGCCCAATCTGCTCTTGGATTTTCGCCTCAATACCGTCCTGCCATGCTGCAGGAGGCTGCCCAATCAAACAGTTCCCCGTCGTACTGAACTCCACGAATCGGTTCGCATCCATACGATCCTGCGCGATGAATCTTAGACGCCAGTCAGCCCCGTTATCTTTGGCCGTGGTCGTTCCGTCCACATACGTTTCCGCATAGGGCTCCACCATCTGCACGCAGATCCGGTAAGGCGTACCGTCCTGCTTCCACCCAATCGCCAGCAGCCAATCGTCCTCCTGCATCCAGCTTACATCGGCGGAAGGCCCTTTTTGCAGCAGGGTATCCCCCTCCGATAAGCGGCTCCAAGCCACGCCAATCCCCGATCCAGGCTCTTCTTTTATCTTTTCTACAGCTGCAGCATGGAACCAATCGTGCCAGAACACCTCATCCAACCGTCCGTGAAAAAGCTGCTCAAACTCTACCTGCTTCGCACCCGGCAGCCGCGGCTTCCACCCCATGCTGCCTTGAAGCCAGTGCCGGTAAGACGGCATGTACCAACCGGCAGCCAGCGCCTCTCTCAACAGAGAGGCCCCTTTTATCATGAGAAGCACATCCTCATCCCACGATAATTGCCCATGCAATAAAATACCGGGCTCAGCCAAATAATCCAGCGCCATATAAGGCGGTATGACCAAGCTCTCACCGTATCCGGTTCGAATGCATTCCAGCCGAGTGCCATAATAAGACCTTTCATGCCAAGCAAACAGCAGTTTTCGCAGCACATAGCCAGGAACCTCGTTAGCCTGCTCCGTCTCTCCATAGAAGGCAAAACTCCCCGTAGGAAGCAGCTGTACCCGAATATGTATCTGTGACAAAATGATCATATCAGCAGCTTTCCTTTCCGTAATTCCTCCAGGAATGCACGATAGCGCGAATACTCCTTGATAAGCAACACCAAATACGCTTCGAGTCTGGGCGTTTGTTTCAGCTTTTTATAGGCGGCTGCGAGCTTTTTAAGCAGTTTGACCGCTTGTTTATAAGAATCGCGATTTTTACCTTGCAGACACTCCTCAATCGCATAATGATAAAGGGGCAGCAGCACGCGAACATCGGCTTTCTCGACTTTCTTCAGTTGAGCCGTATCCACATCCAGCGGTGATACATTCAACAAAAGCATCAAGTCTCCCCATGCCTGATACTCCTCTTTCTCAAGCAAGAAATGAGAATAATATACGTAACTGGCTGGAAGCAGCTCCACCATCATTTTCCTGTACTCCTCTTCCATATCCTCCTCCGCTGCCGCCTCTTTCCATAAATCAAAATACTCAGCCGCCTGATACACCGCTTCTCTACGGATCACAGGCGCAAGCCATCGGAGCCATTTCAACAACCGATCCCGCTGCTGCTCCTTAACAAAAGTTCTCAAATAACCGAACCAATCCCCTGGCTCGATCACCTTGATCCCCGTCTGAATTCGATCCCAAGCGTTCTCGTCCTCGCCGGACAAAATATCAAAATGGGCTAAAGCCGCAACAGCCGCTTCACGTGCCCCTTTATTCCTCTCTTTATCCCCTGCAATCCGCCGCAATCTGGCAAGCTCGTCCGCTACCAGGCTTTGCTCATACAGCAAACCGGACCATAGAAGTTTACTGATCTCTATCCATTTGCTTATGAGTTCCCCCGATTCTTTAGCAGCCTGCTTAGCCACGTAAGCCGCAAGCTCCTTCAAATGTTCAGGATACTTCTTCTGCGCCTTTTCCATATCGATCTCCTGCAGAACCGATGTTAACTGTTCATGGCTGTGTTTCGCTATTTTGGAGAAATAATAACCCGCATTATAAAAGAAATCATACATGCCTGACTTGGCTTCAGCCAAAGTCTCGCAGAGCTGCAAAAGATACAGCACCACTTGAATATCATAAATCCCCCGTATGGTCGGTTCCCATTCATCCGCAAGCCGATTGAGCTGTCCCCAGGCCCGAACGTACAATTCCTCCACGCTAAAAGCGTTGTATACTTTGGCATTCGCATATTGCCTTTCATAATAGGAAACCCACTCCGCGCACGTTCCCGTTTCTTTAAGCACTATAACCGCCCCTCCATCACTCCTAAAACTATCCCTCCATTATACAGGAAAAGGCATCCCATCCATAAAAAAACCTAGCCGGAATCTTTGCAGATTCGGACTAGGCCGTCACACTGATTAGTCGCGCAGCATGCCTTGATGCGGATGCGGGTGTGTGCCGCAATACTCATCGATCTCTTCACAAGTGTACACATGCTCATAAACAGGTACACAGTGATGTCTGTTTACGACTTGAATCGGATGGATCACTTGAACCCTCTGCGGGTGATAGAAATCTCTAACAACTCTTTCTGGATCCGTCATTATAGGGTCAGCAGGTGGACACTGAAAGTTTTTTCCTGGGCCAGTTAAGTTCGGTTGAAAAGCCATTGATAAGTCAACTCCTCTTTAGGTTTGTGTTAGTATACGTCTATGCCTAGTCCAAGGAATGTACCAATGCCTAGTTTTTAAATAATTAGGCTCATTTTTATTAGCCAAACAGGTAAATATCCAAGCAGACAAGAAATAGCCAGGCTATCCCTACCCAAATAAGGCATGCTTCGCTTTGAAATTTCAGCATTTCGTCTCCCATTTGAGACTTATTTTTGTTACAATTGAGTAATCAGTCCACTTAGATGGAACCATCCCATCCCTTGCATACAGAATCCTATACTTTAGAAGGAGGGGGAGTAAGATAAATACTACACAACACAGCACCAATCCGGATACTCGACATCTTACTTACTCTCACACTTTTGAATATTCAGAAATGCATTTTAGTCATAAGCTATGGCACTACTTTCACTATAAACAAATCGAAAGCCGTCTGATCGCCTGGGCGGAAGCGGCTAAGGGAGAATTTTTCCGTCAACCGGCAAGCTGGAATTTCGTTGAAGGCGATCTGGTTGTTCAGCTCCCTTCTTTACCCGAGGGTTTCGTCCCTTTTTCTCAATTAGACAATGAGAAGCTCAGCGACGAGGCCAAAGGAAAGCTGCTTATTTCACTATGTCAAGCGCTTTCAATCCTACATGATAAACAGTTCTATATGGGCTTTTTGCTGCCCGACATGCTGTTTTTTCATCCACAAACGCTGGCCGTTCTTCTAGATGTCCAACCATTCCCATCCGCCATTGAGTTTATCAATCACTTATTGCCGGATTATCCATACCGTTTATTTCCACGCTATGCGCGGAGATTTCTTTTATCGCGTGTCGCGGATTTTGAATCTGTTCATTTGCTGCTGGCATCCATGTATGATCCTGTGCCTGCTGCTTTGCAGCCTCTATCCGAGCGTCTCCGTACGAAGCCGGAAACCTTTTTTTTCGCCGATGAGATCGCTGCTCTTCTTCGTGCCGCGCTGCATCTTCCTGCTGAACCACAGCCGGATAAGGATACCGGTGACCAAACAAGCGCAAAATTGCTTCACCCGGCCGCTTCGCCCATTTCACACGAACAGCAGGAGTATTTTCGCGTTTTTTTGAATGCCAATGAGGATCGGCTGCTAGGTCTCATCTGCGAAGATGAGGCTATTCGCTTCGATTTATATGCACAGCACATTAATGAGGTTATTGAAAAGGGGTATTACTTCAAAATCATCTCTCAGGACCTGCCCTATTCAACCTTGCGCGAAGTCGTCTCTAGAACGCTGAATAGCGCTTACGGTATTCTGCCTGAGTCCATAACCATGCTGCGCAATCTTGCCCGGAAATTTGATCAACTGCTCAAAAAGCACTATGAAGGCGACGACATCCTCTATTTGCTGACAGAGTGGCTGCACCAATTTTTCTCGTCTGTTATTCCGCTGTTCCCGATTCAAAAGTTTGTTTTCACCTTCGAAAACTGCGAACACTTTGATGAGGATTCTCAGCTCATATTGCTGAACTACTGGAGAGAGCACGGCCATGAGATGAAGTTCCTGCATTTCATTTTCAGCGGGAGCCGTGTGCCGGACCAATTTGCGGAGGTATCCTTTCAAATACTTGACATTCATCACTCCGATCCGGCCATTTATGAGCAATTGCTGGCGTCGCATTTCGGACGAGCGGATGAAGCTCTAGTCGGCGAGCTGCAATACTGGCTGCACGAACACCAGATTAACGCTAGCCACAGCGGTATCATTTTGGAGGAGCTCATTGCGTCCAACCGCATACAGCTCACAAGCAACGGATGGCAAAAAACAACCGGATTTCATTTGGATCTTGAGACGCTGAATCCCCTTCGCTTGTTCGCGGAGCGTATCGCTCTTTTGGACAAGAAGGAATTAGAGCTCTTGAGGCTATTATGCTGTTTGCCTATGCCGATCAACTTGGTGTCGCTTTTTACCGCGAATCGGCTGGATTCAGGTAACATTTTGCTCTCGGTGACCAAGCTTGCGCAGATCGGACTTGTGCATGTCAGCCACAATGACTCTCTATTTATTTCGAGTGATATCGCGAATTTAGTGCTGCGGCAGTTGTCTGAGAGTGAGCTTGCGACGTATTATCAAACCGCACTGCGATATCTTCATGGGTTTCGTCCGTTTGCGCTGCCTCAGCTCATTACACTGTCTTCTCAAGCCGGGGAATACACGGTCGAATACTATTTGCTTTTAAAATATTACAGACAGATTCGCTCCCTGCTTTCCTACAGCCAAAAGGCCGAACTATTAGAGCGCATCAAGTATTTATACACGAAATTGGGAAGGCCCTATCTCATTTTCCTGGACCGCCTCCTTAGCCGTTTGTACCACCTGCTTAATCAGTTTGAGCTGTCGGAACAACTGGCTGTGTCCGTCTTTGAACGGACAGGAACAAATTCCGACCGCTTTGGTTGGATGTTTATCCTCTTGCTTCAAGATGATTTGGACGTATATCTGTTACGCAAGGAGCTCTTCCCATTTATTTCCGACGAAAGTGAGCAGCTCGCAGATCGGGTACGGGCAGCATTCTTGCTCAATACCAGCAACCTCTGTTCTCCGCTGCATGATGAAGAAATGCATAGGCTGCATGTTTTTTATACCGAAGTCGTGTACCCCAAGCGGCATTTGCTTACCCTGCGGCATTTTGCTGAAATTACAAATTACTATACGATCAATATGCTGATGCATTTTCCGGAAACAGAGGAATGGGCCTTATCGATTGCAGCTAAGCTGGAGCCTCTACTGGACTCCTCGCCGCATACCGATCTAATGCTGCGCCTTTACGATATTTACTCCTATCAAAGCAACAATAAGATCATCAAGACGTATGTTTACCGCGGAATTGAAGGCGCCAAACGTTCCGGTTACACCATTAAAGAGCAAGTCGGACATCTGAATGCGATGGAACTCTCCTTGAATCAAGGCGATATTGCCAGTTACTTGTATCATAAAGAACGAGTTATGCAGGTCGATTTGCTAAGACGCAAGGATTTGGTGGAAAACTATTTGACCAATCAGCTTTTATTTGCGCTCGAATGGGAAGAATGGCCGCTGTTCCAGCAGCTGGAATCCAGCCTGATTGAGCAGCAAATCACGGACCGGAGCCGCTCCTTATTGACCGTATTTCAAGGCTACGCCGCCTTTCGCCGGCACCTTCCGGTTCATTTTACAGACACTCTTGAGAATGAGAACCACGCTATTTTCCTGGAAGCGCTGCGTCAAATACGTTTGGGCGATAGCGGGTTAGCCTGCAAGCTTTTGGAGCAATTTATATCCAGAAACAACTCTGGCTTGTACGCTGGCTGGGCATACCGGGAGTTGATTCCCCTCCTGCTGGAGCTTCGCTCGGAGAGCTTGGAGACATGGTTTAACCATTTTGAAGACTACTTGAAACGATACGCCTTTGACGTCTTTTGGCCTGATTATTACCGCCTTTCGGCGGAAAAGTCCATGTACGAAGGCGATATCCAACATGCCATGCTGTATTTGCGGCGAGCTTTAAACGGCTATCAGATGATTCAAAAGGATACATGGCGCCCGCATCTGACTGCCTGCATGGAACGGGTGATTATGCCCGCCTACGCTCCGGTCTCCCCTGCCATTCTGCAGGATGATTATGTTCAGAAAATGATTGCTGACCGTGAACAATGGCTGCTGCTTTCCTTGGATTTGCAAATTATTATCGAGCTCAGCGAGCAAGTAACCGAAACGTTGGATCTTGCCACGACCATGCAAAGACTGACCAAAGCGCTTTTCGACTACTTTCCGGTCATTCAGCTTTCCATCACGTACAAACTGCTGCATTATAAGCAAAAAGTTTTCGTCACCGCCTCCGGATTGCGGGATCATGACGAATTGATTGCCTACCAAGCGCGAAGCGAAGATAGCTGTGCGCTGGCCTTCACACTGTTTCAGCGAGGCGATGAAACTATTACCTTGCATGTTCATGTCGATGGCATGACCAAAACCAAACAGCAGCATATGGAGCACTTCCTGTCATTTATAAAACCGCACATTATCAACGTGCTTCTGCATCGGGAAATGGTCATCGATAATCTGACCGGATTCTACTTGCGCGGCTACTTCATGGAGAAGCTGAGAGAAGAGTTCGAGCTTGCCAGCCGTTATCAGTTAGACCTATCGGTCATCATGATCGATGTCGACAATTTCCGCAGAGTCAACGAATTCGGACATCCCGAAGGAGACCGGGTGCTGCGGGAAATCGCCGATATTTTCCGCTTTAATTTGAGGAAGAGCGACATTGCAGGCCGATACGGCGGCGAGGAGCTCATTCTTATTTTACCGAAAACGGACGGCAAAGAAGCTCTCAAGATTGCCCATCAGCTGCGGGGCGAGATTGAGAAAGAGTTCGCCTACGGGCGTCCATACAAGACCACCGTCAGTGTGGGCGTATCTTCCCTGGAGCTGTGCAAGCCAAGTTCGATCGAGCAGCTGATCGAGCAGGCCGATACGGCCGAAATAACGGCGAAGCGGACCGGGAAGAATAAAGTGGTTGCGGCTTGGGAACTTGGTTCCTCTATTTCCTAGGAAATGGACGCTTGTGCAAGGCTGTCCCAAAAGTAGAATTTACTACTTCGGAACAGCCTTTTCCATTGTGCTGCCTTGCTGCAATCAGGCTATGCCCTTCTTAGATCATCCGCCCCTGCATAGAATGAATTATAAAGAAAATTTTATATTATAATCGTCAAATTTCAACATTCTTTGTAAGAATAAACCAGCATAATAGGTATAATTAACTATTCATAACAGGAGAATACTACTATGCCAAGTTATTATTTCAAAGAATTTTGGACCCCACTTAAATTAATTGGTATACGTTTCTATCGTGATGATGAATATGATATTTGGGTGAAATTGTGGAATCGACCAAAACAGCTTCTTAAATAGCGTCAAGCAAAGTCGTCAAAAACAAATCCTGCAGCCGATGTAGATTGATATTGGGGGAATGACCATGAAAAAGAATAATGCTATTGCTTTAGCAATCATGCTTCTTTTTATTGCAGGAGCTGCAGGTATATTGAGTAGTTTTGATTGGGGGATAGAGAGTCCTGCCGCGGTCAATCAATCGAAAGGAAACGCGCAGGGCAAATTACTATATGGATTTATTTTTTATGAAGAAACGGCCTCGGACCTCTTTCAAATCAAGTGAAGCCTTCACACTAATTGAAGATAGTGAGTTATATATAAATCGTTTGTTTTCAATTCGAATCCCAATGAACAATAGAATTTATCAGCTATAGGATTATCCGTTTTGAGAACAAGAGTCCTATAATGCATTTTTGCTTCTTTCATTATTTCATCCATCAGTAAGCTTCCAATGCCAGAACCACGAAAATCCTTCGATACATACAAGCGGCGTACACGCCCAATTGTTCCCTCTTGCGAATAAGGGTCTTGAGTAAGCCCACAAATGCCAACTATTCGATTATGAGCATACGCAACGAATAGTGCTTCACCTTGCTTATCAAACCTGTTTATTCCAGCTTGATATTCATTAACCAAACGTTTCAAATGCCTGAATCCTTCATGATCGCTCTCTTCAACCAACTTATCTATTTCGCTGAGAACCAAACTTTCGCTTCTAGTAATCTTCACATTCTTCAACTTGTTTTGCTCCTTACGCCATTCATCGTGTTTATCTTTATAAGCGGCAATAATAGAAACAAGCAACGAACAACATCCAGAAATGAATGTAAAAACAAAAGTGATGATTGACTTAAAATGGAACTTACCATCACCAAGAACTCCAACCCTATTTGTTGTGAAATAGTTGTAAGTATACAAACACATTATCACTGAAAATATGATTACTAGCGTTGAACCAACTAGTCCAAAAACCACTTTTTTTCTCATTTGTCATGCACCAGCCTGCTCTTAAAATAAAAGAATCCTTTTCATCTGAAGTTCATTCCAATAATTCCAAGTAAAATAACCACACCAAAAACGACCACAAACCCAATTGCAAAGTTCACCCAAAATGGACGTTCATTCACATCGCTATTGTTTATCATCATATCAACTTTCGTTTCAACCCTAATCAGACGTTCCTTTAATTCTTGAATTTCTTTATCATCCATCAAATGATTGCCTCCAGATTAAGTTAACTTTATTCAGTGACAATTTTCCACAATTAGGTTGATTATACCATTAAACTAGGGTACCGCCAGCCCCGCTGGCTGTTTTTATTATCCTACAATTTGTCTATTCAGCAAACAATTATCTAATCTTAAGCCCGCATTAATCTTCACCAGTTATTCTATAAGCAACCCCACTATTCACATATAGAGAATTGGACTTACAGCCCTAGAAAGCTGTAGGTCTAATTTTCATTTACGGACTCAACGCCCCCTCATTCATATCACCAAACAAAGAAAAAGAGGCCTCCCACAAGTTCGTTGAACTCATGAAAAACCTCTAATCTCAGATCGATGAAGTCAGAATGAGGTCAATTGACCTCATTCAACCATCGAACCCTTATATAGTGGGCGATGATTACATCATGCCGCCCATTCCACCCATGCCGCCCATATCAGGCATGCCTGGTTTGTCTTTTTCTGGTTTGTCAGCGATAACCGCTTCAGTCGTCAAGAACATAGCCGCTACGGATGCCGCGTTTTGAAGAGCGGAACGCGTTACTTTCGCAGGGTCAACGATACCAGCTTCGAACATGTTCACCCATTGGCCAGTAGCTGCGTTGTAGCCGATGCCTACTTTTTCGTTTTTCAAGCGCTCAACGATTACGGAGCCTTCTTGACCAGCGTTGGCTGCGATTGTGCGAACTGGCTCTTCCAGGGAGCGCAGGATGATGTTAACGCCTGTTTGCTCGTCGCCGGAAGCTACTACTTTAGCTACTGCGTTGTATACGTTCACGAGAGCTGTACCACCACCGGAAACGATACCTTCTTCAACAGCTGCGCGAGTTGCGTTCAGAGCATCTTCGATGCGAAGTTTGCGCTCTTTCAGCTCAGTTTCAGTAGCTGCGCCGACTTTGATTACCGCTACGCCGCCAGAAAGTTTAGCCAAACGCTCTTGCAGTTTTTCTTTATCGAAATCGGAAGTTGTTTCTTCCAATTGGGAGCGAATTTGTGTAACGCGTGCAGCGATGTCTTTTGCGTCGCCAGCACCGTCAACGATGATTGTGTTTTCTTTGGTTACGCGGATTTGACGCGCGCTACCCAATTGCTCAGGACGCGTGGATTTCAGATCCAAACCAAGTTCTTCTGTAATCACTTGTCCGCCAGTCAAAGCAGCGATATCGCCAAGCATTGCTTTACGACGGTCACCGAAACCAGGAGCTTTAACAGCTACGCAAGTGAATGTTCCACGAAGTCTGTTCACAACAAGCGTTGCTTGTGCTTCACCTTCAACATCTTCAGCGATGATCAGAAGTTGTTTGCCGGATTGAACCACTTTTTCAAGAACAGGCAAGATTTCTTGGATATTCGAGATCTTTTTGTCAGTGATCAGGATGTATGGGTTGTCAAGGACAGCTTCCATTTTATCCGTGTCAGTGATCATGTAAGGGGAAGTGTAGCCACGGTCAAACTGCATACCTTCTACAACTTCAAGCTCCGTTAAGAAGCCTTTGGATTCTTCAACCGTGATAACGCCGTCTTTGCCTACTTTTTCCATAGCTTCAGCGATCAGTTCGCCTACTTCTTCGTCAGCAGCAGAGATTGCCGCAACTTGTGCGATGGATTGTTTGCCTTCGATCGGCTTAGCGATGGATTGAAGCTCTTCCACAGCCGCTTTAACAGCTTTCTCGATACCTTTGCGGATAACCATTGGGTTAGCGCCTGCAGTAACGTTTTTCAGACCTTCACGGATCATAGCTTGCGCTAGAACCGTTGCAGTTGTTGTACCGTCACCGGCAACATCGTTTGTTTTGGTAGCAACTTCTTTAACAAGTTGAGCTCCCATGTTTTCGAAAGCATCTTCAAGCTCGATTTCTTTCGCGATCGTCACACCGTCATTCGTGATGAGCGGGCTGCCGAATTTTTTCTCAAGTACAACGTTACGGCCTTTAGGACCAAGGGTTACTTTTACAGCGTTAGCCAAAGCATCTACCCCGCGAAGCATCGCGCGGCGTGCGTCTTCACTGAACTTAATATCTTTTGCCATGATTAGGAAACCTCCTCTTATTAAAAACGGTACATAGTAAGTAGTAAAACGGAAAACCTAAGTAAACTAACGTATTGCCGATCTATATCCTGCTAAATTAGGCTAATACAGCGAGAATGTCGCTTTCGCGCAAGATCAACAGTTCGCGGCCTTCGTATTTCACTTCAGTTCCTGCGTATTTGGAGAAAATGATGCGGTCGCCTTCGCTAACTTCAAGCGGAACACGAACGCCATCTTTCAACGCGCCTGCGCCTACCGCTACAACTTTACCTTCTTGCGGTTTTTCTTTCGCTGTATCTGGCAGCACGATACCACTTGCTGTAGTCTCCTCTTTCGCAACGGCTTCAATGATAACTCGATCACCTAACGGTCTGATCATGGAAAAATAGCCTCCTTTAGAAAATTGGTAATGGTGTTTTCGGGGTTATTAGCACTCGAATGTGTTTAGTGCTAACAACAATACTTATGATACTCATTCTGGGAGTAATTTGCAAGTCCTTTTACACATTTTTCGTACTTTTGAACACCCACCTCATTCTACCCAAAAGAAAAACAAATATTCCCTGTTTCAAAAGAAAACAGCCTGCGCATCCGAGCAGACTGTTTTTCTATTTGGGACCAAATTCCCGCTCCCACTCTGCATCCTGCAGCAATTGTTTGCGATAAATAAAGCGCGACATAAATACGCTAAATTCATACAAAACGATAAGCGGCACAGACACCAGAATAGCCGAAATGGCATCCGGAGGCGTAATGACCGTGGACAAAATAACGAGCAGCATGTACGCATATCTTCTGAACTTATGCAGCCGTTTTGGATTCAGAAGCCTGATTTTCGTCAAGAACATCACGACAATCGGCATCTCAAACACAATCGCAAGCGGAATGATAATGTTGAACATAAACGTAAAATATTGCGCCGCACCGTACATCTCCGTAATTTCAAGACTATGGCTAATGGAGGAAGTAAAGTAGAAGGCCATCGGAAAAACAACCCAATATCCGAAAGATAAACCCGCTAAAAAAAGCAAAAATGCATAGGGAATATAAATAATCGAAGCTTTCTGCTCCGTCTCCCGCAGCCCTGGCTTAACAAAAGCCCATATATGGTACAGCGTAACCGGCAATGTGATTAGAATACCGACGGCTAAACCGAAATTCATATATAGACGCAAAGCGTCCCATGGTGAAAAAACATTCCATCCGATCCCGTTTGCCGGCGGAATATTTTTGAGGTATCGAATAATGGGCTTCGCGCAAATTAAACCGCCTACCATGCCAATGACCAAGAAAACCAAAATCCACATGATCCGTTTGCGCAGCTCGCCAAGGTGCTCCACGAGCGACATTTCTTCGTTTGTTGACATATTTCACCAACCTGATCCAGTGAATCAAGCCTAGAAAGGCTGAGCCACTTGTTATGCTAAAAATAAAACGACTAGTCCGGCAGACGCCGCGGATTGCTTGGCTGAGCGGCTGTCGGCGCGGCAGACGCCGCTGCAGGTGCCGATGGCTTTGCGCCGCCAGCTGGTGCAGCAGAAGAAACTGCGGGTGCATCCGTCTCCACCAATGCAGGCGCGCTCGATACGAACAGCACAGCCGGTTTCGGAGCTGCTGGTGTTGTTGGCGCTGCAGCAATGCCAGGCGATGCACCCGTCTCCGCAGGCGCCGGGGCACTCGACACAAAGACCACTGCCGCAGGCGTCGCAGTTGTCGGGTCTGCCGCGGAAGCGCCTGTCTCCGAAGCTGCTGCCGGAACATCCGGCTGCTCCGGGCTCGCGTCGATTGCCGGCGCGGCACTTGCCGCCTGCTCGACAGCTTGCGGCGCTGGCGCAGCAGCCGGAGCCTCCGGCGCTTTCACCTGCGGCGGCTCATCGCTCATGAGCTCGCTCGCAGCTTTCTTGAAATCCCTGATCGTGCGTCCCAACACACGGCCAATCTCAGGGAGCTTCTGGGGCCCGAACAAGACAAGCGCAACGATGGCAATTAATAATAGCTCGCTGAAGCCGATATTTTGGAACATGTCTTTCAACTCCATCATGTATTGCTTTACGCATAAGGTACTGCGTTCATCTCAAAAACAATTAACAGGAAAATGTACCGCTAATTTGTTCTCAGAAACCAGATAGACGCTATTAGCTGGAATTTTTCCCGTTAATTTCGGGATATCCTCTGAAAACAGCCAAAACCTTCTAAATTAACGGTAGATTTTCCACTAAATCGCATTTATCACGACAATGGCTCCATTTAGGGGGAATTATTCCCGTTAAACGAAATCTCGCACAAACTTCTAACACTGATAAAAACCGCCGTACCCCATCTCCGTAATGTCGCTGCGCACAATCGTCTCACCCGCGCATATGCGCGGCAGCAGCACATCAAAAGACGTGTACGGGTCATGCATCACACAACCCGGCAAGCCCATGATCGGCACATCGCCCAGATAGGCGATCATCAGCATCGAGCCCGGCAGCATCGGCGTGCCGTAGCTGACCACGCGGGCGCCGGCCTGCTTAATCGCGCCCGGCGTGCGATCGTCCGGGTCCACGGACATGCCGCCCGTGACCAAGATCAGATCCACGTCCTGCGCAAGCAGCGCGTGGATCTCACCAACAATCGCTTCGCTGTCGTCGTCTGCGAAGCGCTGGTCCACAACCTCAGAGCCGAGCTGCGCGACCTTCTCCTTCACCACGGGGCCGAATTTATCCTGAATTCGGCCCTTGAACACCTCGCTGCCCGTCGTCACGACGCCCACGCGCAGCTTGCGAAACGGCTTCACCTCAAGCAAGGTGAAGCCCTCCGCACGTCGAGCGGCGGCCAGACGCTCGACCTCCGCAACCTTCGCTTCGTCCACAATCAGCGGGATCACCCGCGTGCCGATCAGCGAAGCGCCTTCCTTGACGACGGTGCCTCCGCGTACTGTCGACATCACAACCTCGTCGATCGCGTTCACGCTGTCGACGAAAGCTTTATCGATTCGGACTAAGCCGTAAATCGGCGATTTGACGTTCACCTTGCCTTCATGCGGCTCCGTAAGCTTGAGCCCGTCGCCAGCGATGGCTTTCGCCATGCGCAGGGCGGCCTCATCCTCATGCAAGTAGCCCGGTTGCAGCTCCATCGCATAGATATGCTCTTTGCCGATGCTGAGCAGCGCCGGAATATCCGCCTCCGTCACTTGGTGGCCTTTGCGGAACAAGCGTCCTTTGAACTCGCCGGGCAAAATCTGCGTAAGATCATGAGGCAGAATCATGCCGACCGCATCTTCAACCTTCACTTCGCGCAGCATAGCATCCCGTTTGCTCACGTTTGATCACCTTCTTGCTTGACCCGAATATTCACCCGTGGTCACCTTCTTTGCCTGTCAGAATGCCCAGCGCATGCGGAAGCTGATCGATAATCGCCATCAGATTCTCCTGTACGCCTTTGGGACTGCCCGGCAAATTAATAATCAACGTGCGTCCGCGAATGCCGGATACCGCTCTGGACAGCATCGCTTTCTTCGTTTTCTGCATCGATATCATCCGCATCGCTTCGGCAAAGCCAGGAGCAACCCGGTCAATGACATTAAGCGTCGCTTCCGGCGTCACATCGCGGGGAGCCAGTCCTGTCCCGCCCGTCGTTAAGATCAGATCGGCCTGATAATAATCCGTCATTTCTATTAATGAAGCCATAATTTCGTCCATCTCGTCCGGCACAACCCGGTACTCGATGATCTCGCCTTGAATTTCTTCTTCAATAAGCTCGCGGATTACCTGAGCGCTAGTGTCCTCTCGTTCTCCTCGGTAACCGCGGTCACTGGCTGTCAAAATCGCAACTTTCCAGTGCATCCTTCGTCACCTCTCCCTTGTTAACTGAATGAGATAACCCCTACTACTGAATGAACGTCGACTTTCTCTATACGCAAACCCAGTCGTTTAAGTCGCGCTGTCATCAACTATCCTGTCTGTGAAAATCCCCATTTGTACCGCCTGTTTTCATGACTAACAGCGTGGAGCTAATGATCATATCCTTCTCTGCGGCTTTACACATGTCGTAGACGGTCAGCGCGGCGGCGGATACGGCCGTTAATGCTTCCATCTCAACGCCTGTCGGCCCCGTCGTCCTTACAGTTGCTTCTATGTAGAGTTCATTGCTGCCATTATCAGCAAACTGAATGTCAACGCCCGATAATGCAATCGGATGGCACATCGGAATCCAGTCTGACGTTTTTTTTGCAGCCATGATGCCAGCCACCTGCGCGACAGCGAGGACGTCGCCTTTTTTCATTTTACCCTGTTTAATCAAGGCAAGCGTCTCACTTTTCATAAGTAAAGTAGAACGAGCTGTCGCCGTGCGTTTCGTTTCCGTTTTGTCCGAAATGTCGACCATGCGGGCTCGTCCCTGTTCATTAAAATGCGTTAATGGAGAGGAATCGGGCAAATCACTCACCTCTGTTTTATGTTTCTGATCTAAACACCATCTTGCTCTCGGTGACTATGCCGTCAACCCGGAAATCATGCCAGGAAGATGGAACCGCAGGAATCAACTGCTTATCAAAAGCCGCTGCAACCGCAAAGGGCCTCATCAAGCCGCGCGCAGCAAACAACTGCATGAACCTGTCATAGAAACCGCCGCCATAGCCAAGTCTTCCGAAATCCATGTCAAAAGCAAGCCCCGGCACCAAGATCAACGAGATAGTGGACAAATCATGCTCAATCGGCACATCGTCGTGCGGCTCTCTAATGCCCCATGCTCCGCTCTCCAAATCTTCGTAGGCGCGAATGATATGCAAATTCATCGTTTTCGTATCTGCTACAACCTTCGGCACAAGCACACGAATTCCCTGCTGCCAGCACCATTCCATCAGAGGGGCAACGTCCAGCTCGGACCGGAATGGCATGTAAGTCATTATTGTAGGGGGAACGGACGCTTCCTGACCCTGAGTGCCAAGAAGTCTGTCTGAACAAAGCTTCGTCATTCGCTCATGAATGCGCAGCTGCTTCTCTTCCCGTTCTTCCGCTGTGATGGAGGAGCGCAGCTCTTCCATTTCCTTACGCAGTTCAATTTTTCGCTCTCGGATGTTCATACTGGCTCAGCCCTTCCCTAACAAGGAGTGGTTTCCCCCATTTTAACATAAACAAGGAAAAAAACTATACTCGTGCTGGGGACCCCAGCGGAATCCGCGTCATGACGGGAAAATGATCCGAAAATATCGTCGGAACCGTCCATGCCGAACCCGCATTTTTCACATTTGTAAAAACATAATCAATCCTTTGACCGCTAGCAAAAGTCCCCTTTGCATCATTCCGCAGGGGCACGTCAACCAGCGCCATCCCGTTCATTTTTACAGGAAATGCATCCTCTTCCATATTAAAATCGCCGGCAACGACGAGCGGACCTTCCTTATCCGACAAAAGCTGCGAGATCCGGGTAAGCTGAAGCCTCCGATCCTCTTGCGACAGGCCTAAGTGGGTCGTTGCAAGACGAACCTGCTCGGAACCGATACGTACGGTAGCCATTAGCAGACTTCTTGTTTCCTTGCTCCCCGGCAGAAGCGTCCAACTGCTGTCCTCGATCGGATAACGGCTTAGAAGCGCATTGCCATATTGCCCTACACTATAGGTTAAACTAGGACTATAACGCATATTCATACCCAGCATGTCCGCCAGTTCCCGGGCTTGATCCGTGAATCCGCTGCGCAAACGGTAACGGTCCACTTCTTGCAGGGCGATGATGTCGGCATTCTCATTCTGAAGAAGCTCGGCAATCCGTTTAATATCGACTTTACCGTCCAGCCCTTCGCCGTGGTGCATATTCAGCGTTATCATTGTGAAGGAGGACGGTGCGTCTAAACTAGAGGCAGGTAAAGCAGCAACATTTAGCAAATGACCATTACCCCAGCAGTTGATTGGCTCTACTAGCATTACAGAAATCAGAACAAATAAACCAATATACCTGCCAAGCCGCAAAAGCTTAAGCACCCTACCTCACCCCCTTCGTCTATGCAAAATTAAGCATACGACGCACTCACGCATGGTGTATACTAGTGAATTGATGGGATTATAGCCAGTCCGATCATGGGGGCTTGCACAGATTCTTTCATTAATAAGCAGGAGGCATCGGCAAATGCTATTACAAGTTTCAAACTTATCCAAAAGCTATGGGGTACGTTCCGTACTCTCCAATATAACGCTTCAAATCGAAGACAAGGAACGCATCGGTTTAGTCGGTGTCAACGGCGCGGGGAAATCGACCTTGCTCCAGATCATTGCCGGGGAAATGTCCTATGACAGCGGCGACATTTTCAAAGCGAAAGAGACGAAAATCGGTTATTTAAAGCAAAATAGCGGACTCCAAACGGACAAGTCTATCTGGAACGAGCTGCTCAGCGTGTTTAGTTCTTTACTGGAGACCGAGAGAGAACTGCGTGAGCTGGAAGCCATGATGGCAGACCCTTCGTTGATCGAGGATGAAAAAAAGTACGAATCCACGATGAACCGGTACGCGGGGCGCTCCGAATATTTCCGTGAGCAGGGCGGCTACGAAATCGAAGCCAAAATTCGCGGCATCCTCCACGGGATGGGTTTCGGCCAATTTCCACCGGATACCCTCGTTCAAACGTTAAGCGGCGGTCAGAAAACAAGGCTAGCCCTGGCCAAAATGCTGCTCGAAGAGCCCGACCTGCTTATGCTGGATGAGCCGACGAACCATTTGGACATCCAGACGCTGACTTGGTTGGAAGGCTATTTGCGGGGCTATCCGGGCGCTATTCTGGTTGTGTCCCATGACCGTTTCTTCCTTGACGCGTTAGCGACGTCCATCTATGAGATTGAACGGCATGCATCCAAGCGGTACACCGGCAACTATTCCCGATTCATCGAGATCAAGGAAGCCAACTATGAGATCGAAATGAAGCAATTTGAAAAGCAGCAGGAAGAAATCGCAAAGCTGGAAGATTTCGTACAGCGTAATATCGTACGTGCGTCTACGACCAAAAGAGCGCAGAGCCGCCGCAAGCAGCTTGAAAAAATGGATCGTCTCGACAAGCCGATGGGAGATTTAAAGCGGGCATCGTTTTCTTTTGAAATTGAGCAGAGCTCCGGAAAAGAAGTTCTCCAAGTCGACCGTCTGGCACTTTCGTACGATGGGAAAAACAGATTGCTCGACGGTGTCTCGTTCCAACTGCGTCGTTCGGAAACGGCTGCCCTTATCGGCCCCAACGGTGTCGGCAAATCGACGCTGCTCAAAACATTGATCGGCCAGCACAAACAAGACGCCGGCACCTTCAAATGGGGCACTGGCGTCACAATTGGCTATTACGATCAAGAGCAGACGGGTCTAACCCCGTCCAACAGCGTGCTGGAGGAAGTCTGGAACACCTATCCGCATCTGGAGGAAGCCCGTATTCGCACAGTGCTTGGGAATTTCTTGTTCAGCGGCGAAGAAGTGTTCAAGAAAGTCTCCTCCTTAAGCGGCGGCGAGAAAGCCCGCGTGGCTTTAGCCAAGCTCATGCTGCAGAAAGCGAATGTGCTCATCCTCGATGAGCCTACCAACCATCTGGATCTGTACAGTAAAGAAGTGCTGGAATCGGCTTTGATGGATTACGAGGGAACGCTCCTCTTCATCTCCCATGACCGCTACTTCCTGAATAAAATGGCCGAGAGCATGCTCGATCTGCAAAAAGACGGACTCACCGCCTATCTCGGCAACTACGACGATTACTTGGAGAAAAAGGCGGAACTCGCCGAAATCGAGTCTAAGCGCCTGGCCAAAGAAGCGGAGAAAAAATCCGCCGGCAGCTCCGGAGCAGGAAAAAATGAATCCGCCGTTAGCGGCGGGTATGAAGCGGATAAGCTGGCGAAGCGCGAAGAACGCAGCCGCCAGCGCAAGCTGGAGCAGCTCGAGCTCGACATCGCTCGGCTGGAAGACGAAGTATCCGTCCTGGAGGCGGAGCTTGCCGATCCTGAGGTGTACAACAACTACGTCCTCGTTCAGGAGAAGACGGCCGAGGTGGACAAGCGGAAGAGCACGCTTGCGGCTTGCTATGAGGAGTGGGAAACACTCCTCGCGTAGAGCGAGTAAGTTTGTGGGACAGCCTTTTGTGCAGATAGGCTTCTATGGTCAAATAAGGGGAAAATTCCCCTCTAATTTGATTGCAGAAGCTTGTCAGATCCTTTTAGCAGAAAAAACTCCCTTTATTTCGACCGAGTTCGTGAGAATCTACGAAATCCGGTCAGATTAAAGGGAGTTTTTCTTTCTATTTCCTTGCGAGGTCAACTTTCGAGCAATTTAGAGGGAGATTTTCCAGTTAGCTTACTTCGCCTCGGTATATGAAAGCTCCCGCAGCCGCAGGAGCAGCATCGGAACCGCGACGAAGACGATCAGCGTCGCCGCCGCGACAATGCCGGAGTCATTCAGCAGCAGCGCTGCTATGGCTCCGATCATATTGGCGGAAAACCCGTACATCCAGTACGGGTTTTTGTGCTGCCATACGCGGAGGCGCCCGCGGGGGCGGAGCACAAGCACGGCCATCACGAAGAGGCTCGTGATGAGCACTTTGCTCCAAACGGATGCACGTAGCAAGTGCACGTTCATCCGCAGCTTCCGCTCGATCAGATGTCCGATCTGATCGAACTGCCCGGCGCGCAGCGCGTGAAACGCGCGCCCGACATGGCTCTCCCGCGCGAACGCCGCGGGAGAATCGGCGCTGTTGAGCAGCCACAGCGCCCCCACTCCCAGCGCGAGCAGCGCCGCCAGCAGGGCAGAGCCCCTGCCTAGGCGCAGCTCGCGCCAGCGAACGCCGGCGAAGCACTGCGCGCCGGCCACGCCGAAGGCGACCGCGGCGCTCAGGGCGCCGCCCGCGTTCGCGCCAAGTGACGGTGCCGCCAGGCACGCCGTCACGAGCAAGAACACTGCGCATACGGCTGCCTGCGCAGCGCGGCCGGGAGCCCATGCTTCTGCGCCAGCATCAGCAGCAGCAAATCGGCGCTGTAATGCCGCCGTAGTCCCGAGCACAAGGGCGCCGATCAGGACGCCCATGTACTCATTGCCGATGCCGTAGTAGCGCGCGCCAATCATTGGATCATAGCCGAGCACCGAATGCTTCATCGCATGCGCTCCGGTGCAAGTGTCCAGCATAATGACCGCTGCCGTCCCTACCCCAAGCCAAATCATCGTCTTCGTTTGGCTGCATGATTCCAGTATCCAAGCAAGAGACAGACTGGACACAATGAACGCGATCACTTGAACGATAATCGCTACGGAGATCCCTAGCAGGGCTGTCAAAGGAGCAGCCAGCCACCCCATCATCAGCATAACGACAGGCGCTGTCAAAAGCGACAGCAGCAGTGTCCGTATAACTTTGGTCGACCGGAGAGCTGTCTTGCCCCAGCCTGTCCAGGCTGATCCCTTTCTCTTCATCCACACAATATAGAGCAAACTTACCAACAGGACAGCCATCTCGTATGAGGCAAAAGGATATAGCAGATAAGGTCTGCTGCGATAAATCATCTGCATGCTGCTCTGATCTTGAAGCAGCGCTGCGAGCCCACCGCTCACTCTAGCCGATGTTAACGGGATGCCCACCTGCCCAATGGGAATCGGAATTTTGAACTCACTCAGCAGCGTGCTTGTGAAATCTTGAAAGGTCACAACGCCATTTCTCCGGGTAGATTCCGAGACCAGGATTTCCCCTGTGCTCCCCGCTGTGTAATGAAGGATCGGCGACAAGTATAATTTGGCTCTAGCTGCTTCCCCGTTCACCTCTGGCGAGAACATCCACAGGCTGTCTTGCCCAGGGTGCACTTCCTTCATGATCTGTCCCAGCCATTGATCCATTTCTCTCAGCACGTTGCCTTTTATCTCATTAAACCGATCTTGGTCGTAATGCGTTCGGTCACTGTACAGTCTATACAAATCGCCCCATTCAATTAGCGTGATGCTTGGCTGCTGCCTCTCTTCCCATAATGAGGTTAAATGAGCATAATGGGTACTCGTTCCATAAGGTCTATCTACTATGACAGTCGCAGCATCGTCACCAAGTGCCCCTTTATCCACAATGCCATTGGAGTCCATCAGCATAAGAGGAGCATAGCGCCGCAATTGCTTTTGTTCCAGGTGCAATCCTCTGCCTAAATCACTGCTCCCGAACACAGAGCGATGAATCCCATACATGTTCAGCAAATCCCCCAGCACACCAACCCCGTAAGCCTGCTCTTTGTTAAACCGCTTGATCATAGCCAAATCAGGTACAAGCAAAGCGTCTTCCTCCGGAGGACTAGTCCGATTCCCATCGGGCAGCCCCGTATACCGATTCATTAGCTCAGACGCGGGAACACCATGCCTTATTTCCTTTGCGGCAAAAGTTTGCGCCTCCGCGACCCCTGCAGCAGGTTCGCCTGCTCCTAGCGATGTATACACATCTCTCATCGAACGATTGGCCGTACGAATATTCATAGCGCCAACAGCGCCACTCTCCGTCAATCGCTTAAAATGAGGCAGCCCCGCCAGTTGTTCAGGCCGCAGCTCCAAAAACGAAAGACCAGGTATCGAAACGACGGTGACCTTTTTAACTCTTTCAGCTCCGTCTACATTTTCTGCATTGTGGATGGTCGGGTTACTATAAGCCCCAGCAGTCCCCAAATTTGTGGATAACTGCAAAAATAAACCTAAGATACCCACAACCCAGAGCATTTTTCTTAGCTTCATGGGTATTCTCCTGCCGTTTTTGCTTTTAGCATTTTCAACCATCGGCAAAAGTATCCACTGCTTGATTGTTCCGAAAATTTAAATAGAGGTTCCTAGCGCCTATTTTTCCTTTACATAGAGTTATCCACAAAAAAAAGAGAGGCGAAACCCGCCCCTCCTCACGATTTTCAACTGTTTTCCACATTCTTATCCACATTATCCACAAAATCGTGTTAAAAAGTTATTCTACATTTTGAGCTCCAAAAAAGGTTGATTTATGGGGAATTCTTAAAGTTATGCACATTATACACAGGGTATGTGTATAACTTTGTTCACAAGTCGTGTATATAACTAAGTTTTCTCACAATTCGCGTAGGTTCTCTCCATTAAGAAGCTGTCGTTGCTTCGGCGGACGTTACGGGATGGCCCTGCATACGAATCGCTTGGTTGCATGCCGAGATAAAAGCTTTTGCCACCGCGATCAGCACATCTTGGTCAATTCCGGTATTTTTATAGGTTTGCCCGTCTACCGCGATGGTGACCTCAGCTTCACCGGTCGCTTTTTCACCTGTCGATAAGGAGTGCAGCTCCAGATCTGCGAAATCCACATCCATCGGGATCGCCTGCCGCAGACTTTGAATGATCGCCTCGATAGGCCCTTCGCCTGTGCCTGAGTAGACATTCTCGACACCAGTCTGGTTGTTCCGTACAGATACTGAGGCGACCCGGTTGCGGTCACTGCTGGAAACGACTTGCACATGCATCAGCGTA
The DNA here is from genome assembly GCF_013141725.1 of Paenibacillus planticolens. Classification (GTDB taxonomy): domain Bacteria; phylum Bacillota; class Bacilli; order Paenibacillales; family NBRC-103111; genus Paenibacillus_E; species Paenibacillus_E planticolens. Next base: position 260,997 of record NZ_WHNZ01000017.1, read on the forward strand.
AAAGGCTCCATTTGCCCTTCGACCGTCGTGCCTACAAGCTCCAGAAGCTGGTCGTCGGTCACCATTTTTTGCTCATCGGCTTTTTCCTTGAACTTGGTATACAGCGTGTCGAGCTCTTCTCCCGTAAGCTCAATGCCAAACTGCCCTACGCGATGCTTCAGCGCATGCCGTCCGGAGTGTTTGCCCAGAATGATCATAGAGCGCGGAATTCCCAGCTTCTCCGGGTCCATAATTTCATACGTGTTGCGGTTTTTGAGCAGACCGTCTTGATGGATGCCCGCTTCATGCTGGAACGCATTTCTTCCAACAATCGGTTTGTTGTACGCAATCGGGAAGCCCATAATCCGGCTGACCATTTTGGATGTGTTGAAAATTTCGCTGGACACAATCCCGGTTTCCACACCCATCGTTTGCTTACGCGTCTCAATCGCCATCACCAGCTCTTCCAGCGAACAGTTGCCTGCGCGCTCCCCTACCCCGTTCACAGTTACCTCTACATGGGTAACGCCTGCCGCAATAGCCGCAAGGCTGTTCGCCACGGCAAGGCCCAGATCGTTGTGGCAATGCGCGCTATACTCGACCGTATCGCCGCCTCTTACACTTTGGCGCACTCTGCGGAACATCGCGCCGTATTCTTCCGGCAGCGCATAGCCGACCGTGTCCGGGATGTTCAAAATCGTAGCACCCTCGGCGATAACCGCTTCAAGCACTTCAAACAAGAATTCGTCACCGGTCCGGGTAGCATCCATCGGCGAGAATTCAATGTTGTTCACGAATTGCTTCGCATACGCAACCATACTGCGAGCCATCTCGACGACCTGCTGGCGGGATTTGCGAAGCTGGAAATCCAGATGGATGTCCGACGAGGACAGAAACATGTGAATGCGGCGCGAAGCGGCGTCCTGTGTAGCTTTTACCGCCGAGTCAATATCGGCCTTCATCGCGCGGGCAAATCCGCAGATCTCTACGCCCTGCAGCTCACGCGAAATTTGCTGCACCGCATGGAAATCGCCGGGACTCGAAATCGGGAAGCCGGGCTCGATCGTATCTACGCCCATTTTCGCCAGCTGTCTGGCGATTCTGATTTTCTCCTCCGGATATAGGGATGCTCCCGGCGCCTGTTCGCCGTCTCTCAGTGTCGTATCAAAAATGCGAATGCGTCGGTTTGTGTTATTTTCCATGGTTCAATTCCTCCTCGAATTAGGGCCGCTTTTTGTGGGCCGATAGTGGTAATGGTTACTGGTTAATTCAGTTGGTTGTTGTTTGTTGGCTGTTGGCTGTTGGCTGCTGGCTGTTGGCCGTTGGCTGTTGGCCGTTGGCTGCTGGCTGTTGGTTGTTGGCTGCTGGCTGCTGGCTGTTGGCTGTTGGCTGTTGGCTGTTGGCTGTTGGTTACTGCTTACTACTTACTGCTTACTAGCTACTGGTTGCCAAGTCTGTCGGTTGCATCGTTTTTAAGGGAACGCCATTCCGTTATTCAGCCAAAAACGCAGCACCTCGGGCATTTGAGGGAACTACAGAGTCTTATTTCAGCTCGATGGGCTAAATTTTCACCAAAATGGTAAAATAGCGGACCATAGTTCCCTCTCCCAAGCTCCAAGGGCTGTTTCCGCAGAAATAGCGCCCTGCAGTTCCCTTTCGACCGCAAAGGGGCGTCACCGCTCAACACAAAAAGACCCGTCATCTCCACATAAGAGACGACGGGTCTTCACCCAGCGCGGTACCACTCTTGTTGACTCCGCATACGGAGCCCACCTCAGACATAGCGGCTGCTATGTCACCCGATCACGGAGGTCATCCGTTCATCCCTAACAGCATTTGAAAAACTGCCGATCAGGATGACCGCTTCCAAGCGAGTTCGGGGCGTTCACGGTCTGCGTTGCATCAACCCGCAGCTTTCTGTACCGTAGAAATGAGCCCTTACTACTCTTGTTCATTGCGTTTATTGTATGTTTGAAAACCAAAAAGACCTGCCATCTCTATAAAAGAGACGACAGGTCTGAACCTTCCGCGGTACCACTCTAATTGATCCGAGCTGTTACGCCCGAAACCACTCATGTACCCGATCACGGGGGTCAACCGTCAAGACCTACTTGGGTGCTGGATCCTTGGCATCCTTATCAGCCTTACCGCTCCCGGGCGAGTTCTGGTCACGTTTCGTCTGTGCTTTCACCAAGCGCACAGCTCTCTGAGCGAAACTGAGGTTCCGTACTATTCCCGTTCGTTGCGTTTTAAAGTATTGATTGTGATTATAATATGCACGTTCGGCAAAGTCAATACAGTTATCTGAACATTTATTTTTTTCAGTCTACCATTCTTCAAGCTTGAGCTGAGGCTCAGCTTTGAGCTCCATCGAGTCGAACTCCTGCTTGTCCCACTTGAGGAAAGCGGCTGCGCCTATCATCGCAGCGTTGTCCGTGCATAAGGCGTGCGGCGGCACCAGCAGCGGCACGCCCAGCTCCGCGCAGCGCTCAGCCAGCACGCTGCGGAGCCCTTTGTTCGCGGCGACGCCGCCCGCGAGCAGGAGCTGCTTCGCGCCGTATTCACGCACGGCGCGACTAGCCTTCTCCACAAGCACGTCGATGACGGATGCTTGGAAGCCTTTGGCGATTTGCGCGGTTTGAACGGCTTCGCCGCGCATTTTGCTTTGGTTGACGACGTTCAGCACCGCGGATTTCAAGCCGCTGAAGCTGAAGTCGTAAGAGTCCGCCTCGAGCCACGAGCGAGGCAGCTTGATCTCGGATTCGGCTTCCTGCGCCAGCCGATCCACATGGGGGCCGCCCGGGTAAGGCAGGCCCATGGCCCGGGCGATTTTGTCGTACGCTTCGCCTGCCGCGTCATCGCGCGTTCGCCCGATGATCCGGAATTTGCCCGGCTCTTCCAGTAGAACAAGTTCCGTGTGCCCGCCGGACACGACGAGGGAGATGAGCGGATATTCCAGCTCATGCACGAGCTGATTCGCATAAATATGCCCCGCAATGTGGTGAACGCCAATAAGGGGCAGATCCAGCGCGCAGGCGAGCGCTTTGCCCGCAACGACGCCAACCAACAAGGCCCCGATCAGACCGGGCCCCTCCGTTACCGCAATCGCGGACAACTCCTGCAGTGAGATGCCCGCTTCTTCAACGGCTTCCTCCAGCATCCATGTAATCGACTCCACATGCTTCCGGGAAGCCACTTCAGGCACAACGCCGCCAAAGCGCTGATGCGTTTCGATCTGGCTCGAAATGACATTCGAGCGTATGATTTTCCCATTTTCGACAATGGCTACCGAAGTTTCGTCACAACTTGTTTCAATCGCTAAAATATAGACCGGTTTAGCAGGCTTGGCCGCATTCGCTTCCGTCAATTCTCGTTGTTGTTCATCAAATTTAGTCACATTCATCACCTGCCGAAAGCCTCAATCCCCGAGACTATCCTTTCTTCTCTTAGGCAAATCCGCCCACATAATAACGGCATCTTCCCGATTATCGGTATAGTAGCCTCTGCGCACACCAACGGAACGGAAGCCGACTTTTTCATACAAATTTTGCGCCACGTAATTCGATGCCCGCACTTCCAGCGTCATTCGAATCGCTCCCAGGAAAGCGGCCGTTTTCATTAGCTCACGCATAAGACGCTCGCCCAGCTTGCGCCCTCTGTAGGTGTTGCGGACAGCAATATTGGTAACGTGCGCCTCCTCCATAATGAGCCACATGCCGCCATATCCGGCAACCTCGCCGCCGATATCCATAATCATATAATGCGCGAACTGATTGTTCGTTAGTTCATTTTCGAATGCGCCTTTGGTCCAAGGGGTTGTAAAAGCTTCCTGCTCAATTTCGCAAATAAAGGGGATGTCTTCCATATGCATGGAGCGAAAAACCATCGTATCTGCCGTTGTTTGCGGCTGGTGTTGTTCCATGATCAAATTCCCCCCTTCTTCACCTGGACCCCGGCCAGCAAATTGGCTTCAGCTTCCGGCAGTCTCGTGTAGTTTGGCACAAACGTATGTACATCCGCCTTCTCGCCTCTAGCCAATCGCGGATAAGCGAGCTGACCGATATACTGGGCTTCAATACCGTAGGAAAGCACCCCAAAGCTTCCCTGCCAATCCTGGGCAAATTGCGCAAGCTCGTCGTTGAAGCCCTCTGTTTCGCCTACGAAGAGGATCTCCTTGGGCTTTTGTTCAGGCCCTGCATTCGCTGCATGTACAAGCAATTCCGCCAGCCATGGCCCAATGACACGAATGCCGTCCGGCAGCACTTCACGCCAATCTGCGGCAAGCGCGCCCTCCGCTGTCATCGGGGAGAAGCCTGAGTAGGCGTATACGGCGGTGAAAGCTTGTTTGCGTCTTCCGTCCAAAAGCGGAACCACCCACGTGAGTCCGTTATCGCGCTCACCCTGCCCTTTCATCGCTCCGCCGAGCGCCATCGCCTCTAAGCTGGAAACCCCAATCAAGTCCAGGCCTAGCGACCAGGCAAATGTTTTGGCTACGGACACAGCAATACGAACCCCCGTATAGGATCCGGGGCCTTGGCCCGCAGCGACGGACTGCAGGTCTTTGGGTTTAAGTTTCAATGAAGCAAGCAGATCTTGAATGTGGGGCAGCAGCCCGATGGAGTGATTCCGTTCAGCGTGTGAGCTCACCTCGCCCAGCAGCACTCCGTTCTCCAGGATGGCAACTGTCATGGCTGAGGATGAGGTATCGATGGCTAAGCATCGTCCAGTAAATTTTGTCCGTTCTGTCATTGTAAATGTCCGTTCTCCTTCATCTGTTCACACCAACTCACATACGGATCTCCATGCGGAGTCAGGTGAAATACTCTGGTTTGATCCCCCTGAAGGGCAATTGTGATTGCAAGCCGCTCCTGCGGCAGAAGGTCTTCAATTAGGCTGGACCATTCGACCAATGTCACGCCGGCCCCGTAGAAGTAATCCTCAAGCCCCAGCTCGTCCGCCTCCTCTTGGGAAATGCGGTACATATCCATATGGTTGAAAGGAAGCTTCGCTCCCTCATATTCTTTAATTATGGTAAACGTAGGGGAATTGACATTTTCCTGAATGCCTATCGCCCTTGCGAAGCCTTGCGAAAATCTCGTTTTGCCGGCTCCCAAATCGCCATCCAACGTCAGAACGGCCCCAGGCTGTAAGAAGGCAGCCAACAATTTTCCCAACTTATCGGTATCTTCCTCATGCTGGGAGTAGTACGTAAATGTGGACTGAGTCAGTGATCTCATCCCTTTCTTCCGATTGCGCGTGCTGCTCTTATTATAGTCTTCGCCAATAGGCACAGCAACCTGAAATGAAAAAAAGCCCGTCCCGATTCGCATCGGAGCAGGCTGGCCAATTTCCGTCAGTTGACTTCTTCCAGTTCTTGAACGGTCACTAACCTAGAATCGGCCGGGTTTTCTTCGGCATGAACCTTGACCAGCGCTTTGCTGGAATCCACACTGTCGATCCAGACCGGAACGCCGTTCAGTTCAACGGTAATTTTGTGGTCAGCGGCTAAAATTTCCTGAGCGCGATGAAGGTTCATGGCTCATCCAATACAGATTCCGGATGATCCATCGTATCCGTCGATGTGGATTCGATTAATCCGTTATGCATGGTGACGTTGCCGCCTCCCAAGCCTTCATTAATCATCCGGTCAATATCCATAAAATGATCTTCTTGTCCCTGATCGTTCGTATCTTGGGATGCATTTGAATCTTGCGCCATCCGTGAATTCCTCCTTAGCATTAGCTTTGCCTTTGACAAACCTTATAGCACTAAAAGCACTAAACTTGCACCTATAACGTACCCACTCCGGAGGCAAACCATTCTCTTAAATCGTTGCCGTATAAAGGAAGGATAACAAGAGAATACTAGTACAATGAAGCTCATTTGGGGAGGAATCCATCGATGCATACGGTTTGGAAAGGCGCGATCTCTTTCGGACTTGTTCATGTGCCTGTGAAAATGTTTTCAGCTACGGAAGATAAAGATATCTCTATGCGATACATACATAAAACTTGCATTACCCCACTAGCCTATGTGCGCAAATGCCAGACTTGCGAGAAGGAAGTAGAGTGGGATGAAATTACGAAAGGCTATGAATACGAGCCGGGACGTTTCGTTCTTTTTGAAAAGGAAGAGTTAGAGACGATTTCAGGTGAAGCGAATAAAGAGATCAAGATTCTGGATTTCGTCAACTTGACGGATATCGATCCGGTGTATTTTCAAAAGACGTACTATTTAGGGCCGGGAGATACGGGTGCCGGAGCGTATAATTTGCTGCTTGACTCCATGCGCCAAACCGGTAAAATCGGTATCGCCAAAGTCTCGATCCGTTCCAAGAGCTCCTTGGCCGCTATTCGTGTCATTGAGAACTGTCTGGCGCTCGAGACCATTTTCTACCCTGACGAAATCAGGCCCATCTCACAAGTTCCTAACCTCCCCGAGAAAGTGAACGTAAACGAGCGTGAACTGGATATGGCGAAAATGCTGATTAGCCAGCTATCTTCTCCCTTTGAACCTGAAAAGTATAAAGACGAGTATCGCGGACGATTGTTAGAAGCTATCGAGCACAAAATTGCCGGAGAAGAAGTGCAAGCTGCGCCTGCCCTGCAAAAAACGAGCGTCATCGACCTTATGGCAGCGCTGCAAGCGAGTCTCGATGCTACGAAGTCACCGGATGACGGCAAAGTGACGCTAGCGCCGGATACTACCGTTACGGAGGAAAAGAAGCCGAAAGCGAAACCCCGTGCCAAAAAAACGAAGGAACCCGTTACGTAAAACAAATAAGCGCTGATCCTTGTGTTGAAGGATGAGCGCTTTTGTATTTTAAAGCTAGCAGCTAAAGTTGGCTGAAATTGCACTCCTGCGGTGAGACGGAGACTACGGATTGAATACTCGGCTGGCGTAAATTTCTGTCCCGCGTCCATGCCATGTAGTTGATTTTTACGGTAATGAGGGGCTGGATCCAGATGGCTTCTTTGGACCTTTCAGGGGTATTCCTGAACGGCTTTTTCTCCAAAACCATGGCATTGGTTGCTTCGGTTAAAGATCTCCAATCGTTCTGCGTTAATTTCCCCGTCCCCGCGTGACCAATATACCAAAGCTCCCCGGAATCGTCATAGAGACCAAGCAGAATGGCGTTTACCAGATTGCCTCTCTTCGTTACTCCGCCTACGACAGCGATCAGATCATGAATAATTTTCTTTTTCATCCAGCGCTTATCTTTGCCGTTTAGTTGATATTTGCTGTGTAAATCTTTGATCACAATGCCTTCCATGTCATGCTGCTCCATTACGGCATATAGGGAATCAGGGTCTGCATGGTTGGCAACCAGCTGAATCGTTTCGCTCGTAGAAACCACTCTAGACAAAAGCTGCTGTCTCTCTTGCAGCGGTTTATCGACAAGCCATTCTCCGTCAAGGAATAGGATATCAAAAATCATATAAACGACAGGGACAGCTTTGATGAGCAGCGGAATGTTTTTGGAGTTTCTTACACCGTCTCTGCGCATAATTTCATGAAAGGACGGCTTCCCGTCTTTGAGGGCAATGATTTCCCCGTCTAAAATGACGGATTTGGCTTTGCAGTAGGAGGCAATGTCTGCAATCTCCGGGTACTGGATCGTTCGATCGTTCAATCTTCGGTTGATGAGACGAACTTCTTTGCCGTCAAAATAGGTCAGCATTCTTACGCCGTCCCATTTGATTTGCGCCACCCAATCCCCAGATGCCGGCAGCGTGTTTGTACTTATCGGTTCGAAAGGAATCACAGGACTTAGTTCCATACATGCCCCCACTTGTTTGTTCGGTAATCTTCATTATTGCCATCCCTGATAAAGAAAAACCGATTTAAGAGAACTTCATTCCCTTATATAGACGAAAAGTGGACATCCGGGAGTTGGGAGGGAACTACAGGGCTTTATTCCACCACTGTTGTCCAAATATATGTCCAGTATGGCGAATTAGCGGACTGTAGTTCCCATCCCTTTGCTCAAAGAGCTGTTTTGGGCAAAATAGCGCCCTGTAGTTCCCCTTCCAACCTCTGGGGCAGGCATTGAGACTGTTTCGCCGCGGCTTCATCGAAGCTGAAGCTGACGGCGAAAAACATTGCCCCGTTTAGGCAGATACCGACGGTTCAGCCGCTTTGCGAGGCTTGAACACGGATAGCACGATCAAGATCAGGCCCGTGACTGCCATGCCGGCAAGCACATATAGGCTTTGGCTCAGAGAGCCTTCGCCGCCAAAGTACATGATGCTGCGAAGACCGGCTGCCGCGTAGCGGAAAGGCGTCCACGAGTACAGCCAATCGACTGTTACTTGGGGCATGAATTCCCGCGGCATGCCGATAACCGGCATCGAGAAGAAGAAGATGAGCACAAGCACAATCATCGACGGGAGCCCGATCCAGTTCAGCAGCGTCGTCTGCACGAGGAAGAACGCCGCCGCCATAAGCCAGAGGTACAACCAGGTTTGCCCAAGATGCGTAAACTCCATACCGTACCACGAGTGCGCCATCCACAGAAGGAACGCAGAGGCGGCCGTAACGAGCAGCAAGCCTACCGCAAGCTGTGAAGCGACAGTACCTTTAAGACTGCGTTTGTTTTTGCCATGCTGCTGAGCGGTTAAGAACATGACTGCGGAGCTTACCATACAAGCAAGCCACAGTATTTGCACAAGCATGTTCGGCGCGCCGCCGCTGGCATTATTCGAGCCCGCAGGATGGACGATTTGTTCCGACACTTGGAACGGATGCAGGAGCGCGCTTGCTGCGGACACCGGGATCTGCTGCGCATGCTGTCCAATTTGGCCAAGCAACTGTCCCGCCAGCTGCGAACCGAGCGTGTTCACTGTTTGCTGCAGAATCGTCCGGACAGCCGCCACGGCTTGGGCGTTCGTGCCTTCGTTCAGCACAATGCGAACGGCCGCGGGTTTCGGAGCCGGCGACTGCAGCGACGCAATGCCCGAGCTCAAATCTGCGGGAAGCACCAGCGCGCCGTACACCTTCTGCTCGTCCAATTGCGTTGCAAGCTCCGCTTCCGAGCCGACCTCCACCCATTGGACAGGCAGTTCGGCAATGCCTTTCAGTTTTTCTTTCACCATCTCGCCGACCGCTAACGCGCTGCCATCCGGCAGCTTAACCGGTTGATCGAGGACGACTAGGGCTACCGGTACATTTTTCGGCTTGGCGCTGAGCACCGAACCCATCATCGCGAGTCCAAAAATCATGATAACAACGAAAACCGCCACAAAACCAATACGCGCCGTCTTCATTTTAATAAAAGACATATGCATAACCTCCTACTTTATAATCAACATCTTGTTGAATAATGACCACATTGTTGATTATAATCAGGTTTAAGAAACGTTCAATACGCAATATGCCAATGAAATGTCGTGTAATCAACAGCTGCGGAAGACAGTGTCGATTATCGGGAAAATAAATCGTTCAGGGATGTGTTGCAGGCTATGACGGAGAAAATAGACAGAAGGAAAGCGAAGACGAAACAGGCCCTTCGGGACGCCTTGGTCGCGCTGATTAGGGAAAAAGCCATCGAGAGCATCACGGTCAGCGACCTGACGCGCAAAGCGGATATCAATCGCGGAACGTTCTATTTGCACTATAGAGATGTACTCGATTTGCGCGATCACATCAAAGCGGAAGTCCAAGAAGGGCTGCTGCGCATCGTTGCGCATTTAGAGCCCAAGGACATGTTTAACCAAGCCTCCGAGGGCAAAGTGTATGACGGGCTTATTCGCGTGTACGAATATTTCGATTCGCAGGCGGATTTCTTCGAGGTTATGCTCGGCCAGAATGGAGATCTGTCCTTCTCAAGCTTAATGAAGGAAACGATTCATACCCACATGTACCGCAAACTGATCGCCGCCCAGCCCCAGAACGATATGCTCGTGCCGGCGGACATTCTGATCGGCTATGTGGCTTCCGCCCATTTCGGCTTCATCCTGGAATGGATCCGCAGCGGACGAAAGCAAACCCCGGCCGAGCTGGCTAAGTATATGTCGGATATTATGTATCACGGCCCGCTCCGGGCGCTTGGATTCCTGCCGCCGAAGACGCAGTAAGCGCGCCATCTTTATTAGAGATTGTCATACCTAATCGATCCGCTTATGATAGAGGATAACGAATTTAACCAGACAGGCTACGGAGGATGACCATGACAGCCGATATCTCCTATACCACCGAAGACATAGCGAAGCTTTTAAAAATCTCCAAACTAACGGTCTACGATCTTATTAAAAAAGGGGATTTGCCCGCCTATCGGGTAGGCAAACAAATGCGCGTAGACGCCTCGGACCTGGAGGCTTATAAAACTCGTGCCAAAAGCGGCAGAGTGAGTACGCCTAGACCGGACAGAACGGACAGTGCGGAACTAGCGCCTTCAACTCCGTCGCAGGTTGCTGCCCCTTCCCCTAAACACGCTCTTGTCATCACGGGGCAGGATATCGGCTTGGACATTTTGGCCAAACATATCGAGCGAAAAGTTCCTAGTAGCAGACCTCTCCGCTCTTACGTAGGGAGCCTGGACAGCCTAATCGCCATGTATAAAGGCGAAACCGATATCGTAAGCACACATCTCCTAGACGGCGACACGGGAGAATACAATATTCCTTACGTTCGTAAAATACTGATCGGCTCTTCCTATGTTGTGATCAATCTCCTCTCCAGAACAGCAGGTCTCTATGTTCAACAAGGAAACCCCAAGAAACTCCATGCTTGGGCCGACCTGCAGCAGAAAGGTCTTCGGCTGATTAACCGCGAAAAAGGCTCAGGCGCACGCGTTTTGCTCGATGAACAACTCCGGCTGCACGGCATTTCCTATCGGGATATGATCGGTTATGAGCGGGAGGAATCGAACCACATGGGCGTTGCGGGCAAAGTAGCCACCGGGGAAGGAGATTTCGGTGTAGGCATTGAGAAAGCCGCCCATATGGTCGGAGGCGTTGACTTCATTCCGCTCATTCAGGAGCGTGTCGATCTCGTCATGTTGAAGAAACCGGAGAATCAGGAATGGTTGCAAGGCGTCATCGACGTCCTGCGCTCCGAAGCCTTCCATAACGAACTCCGCCCCATCCAAGGATATGATCTATCCCAGACGGGGCGCATCTTATTTGAGACTTAGTAGACGTCTTTCGCATACCGTTTGGTGCGCGACATCTCTTTCACATAGCTCTCCGTTTCACTTGCGCTCATGCCGCTATGCTGCTGAATGATTTGCTTTAGCGTGGCATCGACCTCTTTGGCCATGGTGCCGGCATCTCCGCAGATATAGAAGTGAGCGCCGTCCTTCAACCATCCCCACAGCTCTGCCCCATGCTCCAGCATGCGATGCTGGACATAGATTTTCTCCGCCTGATCGCGGGAAAAAGCAGTGTCCAGGCGGTGCAGACCACCTTCCTGCAGCATGGTCTCGAGCTCCTCCTTAAAGTAGAAATCGCACGCCGCTCGCTGCTCGCCGAAAATGAGCCAGTTCTTCCCTTTCGCTCCCATAGCTTGACGCTCTTGAAGAAAGCCCCGGAACGGCCCGATTCCTGTACCCGGTCCGATCATAATCATCCCTGCATCCGGATTGGCCGGAGGCCTGAAGTGCTGAGACTTTTGGATAAAGAGTCTAACCTCATCAAGACCATGGACGCGATCTGCCAGAAAACCGGAACAGACGCCGGTCCGCGGTTTCCCCTCCGTTTCGTATCGAACGGTTGACACCGTTATATGGACCTCGCCAGGGTTCGCCAGGGGACTGGACGAAATGGAATACAATCTTGGCTGCAGCGGTTTCAGCACTTGCAGCAGCTCCTCTGCCGTGACGGATACACACAGCGGAAAAGCTTGTAACACGTCAACCAACTGACGTCCCCAGAGCCACTTTTTCAAATCCGGCTTGTTCTTGATCAGATTTCCGAGCATCGCGCTTTCTGCACGCTCCTGAACAAATGCCAGCAGCCCCGGTGTAACCCGGGAAATTTCGCAATGCCGCTGCAGCGCCTCGGCTATCGTCATTTGTCCTTTATCTTTGAGAGCTACTTGCGTGAACGGGTCCAGCTTGACGGTCTCCAAAATATCGGAGACGATCTTCGGATCATTGACCGGCCATACGCCAAGTGCGTCTCCCGCCTCATAACGAAGCCCGCTAGCCGTAAGGTCAAACACGTAATGACGTGTTTCTTTCTCAGAACCTTCACCGTTCAAAAGCCGGTTCTTAACAAGCCGCGCCGCTAATGGATGATTCCGGTCATAGGTTGTATGATTCTCCATGGGAATCGGCTCTCTTAGCTTCTTCACAACAGCATTCATCCAAGCCGCCGACTGCTCCTCATAATCCGTGTCACAATCTACACGCCCGTTCAAGCGCTTAGCACCGAGCTGTTCCAAGCGCTCATCCAGTTTGCGCCCGAAACCGCAAAACAGATCATAGTTGGAATCTCCGAAGGCCAGCACGGCGTAACGCAGCTCAGACATCCGCGGCATGCTTTCTCCCTGCAGCGACTGCCAGAAGCTTGCGCCGTTATCCGGCGGATCGCCGGCGCCGAACGTGCTGACCAGAAACAAGACGTATCGTTCAGAGATCAAATCAGCCGGCGCGCAGTCTTTCATATTCAAGAGACGAACGTTATAGCCGGCCTCTTGCAATTTCTGCGCGCATTGGATCGCGGCGCCTTCTGCATTTCCCGTTTGCGAAGCCCATAGAATCGTGACAGCCATTTGTTCAGAAGACGTTGACGGGGCTGCCTTCACCTCTTGCGGAATTTCCACCGGTACTTGTGCGGGCATTTGTACCAACACTTGTACCGGCTCGGCGGCCGCTTCAGGAAGATACGTACGGGAAAACATACCGGCCAGCAAGCCATCCAGCCAATATCGCTTGGACGGTTCCAAGGGCGCCGTAGGAGGCAGAACCGGAATACCGGGCACCGGACGCGATTCATCCGCTCGCAAACTGGTCAAAAATCCAGAAAGGTACAGCTTCTCATGACTATCCAGCGTCATCATGGGAGAGGATTGAACGCCGAGCATCGCAGCCAGCGTGTCGACAGGTGCCATCGTAGCCATCTTCACTTCCTCCTTCTGTTTCGTCAATGATACCGCGCAGAACTTTAATTCCGGCTGAAACGAAATGCTATCAACCGCATCGCTCGTCACCTCATTGACGGCAAGTTTCTCGCCGAACACATCATTCCAATGAAAGGGAGCGAAGCAATTCCCCGGCCTTACGCGATCGGTAACAACGGCTGGGAGTATCGCAAGCCCGCGGCGCGAGCTAATTTCGATACGATCTTGATCCTTAATGCCGAGCGCCTCTGCATCCTCAGGGTGAATTTCAATGAATGGACCGGGGTTCAGTTTGTTAAGCTTGGCAATCTTTCCCGTCTTCGTCATGGTGTGCCATTGATGCTGCAAGCGTCCTGTATTCAGTACAAAAGGAAAGTCAGCATCCGGCATTTCCGCCGGCGGCACATACGGACGAGCAAGAAAAACTCCTTTGCCGTTCTCCGTAGCGAAAACGATGCGCGGATGACTGCCGTCCGGAAGTTCCTTCCGCTGTTGGCTAATCCCATCGTTCAAATACCGGATCGGATTGCGATCGTTCCCGCTTCCCGGGGCAGCCGGCCACTGCACAGGCGTTTCGCGCAGCCGTTCATAGGAGGCCCCACGGATGTCGTATCCGGTCTTGGGATTCCAAGCCCGCTGGATTTCCTGATACACCTCAGCGGATGATGCGTAAGTGAATCCTGCGGCATATCCCATCTCGCACGCAACCCGGGCGATGATTTGCCAATCCGGCAAGCTTTCGCCTGGCGGCTCCACCGCCTTCTCCATCAGCGTCAAATTCCGCTCGGAGTTGATCATTACGCCTTCGCCCTCCGCCCATAGGGCGCCCGGCAGCAGGATGTCCGCATATCGATTCGTCTCCGTCTCGAAGAATGCATCCTGCGCGATGACCAGCTCGGCGGCCTCCAAGCCGGCAATCACATTCTTCCGGTTAGGCACAGTTGCTACCGGATTCGTGCAAATAATCCAGCAGGCTTTGATATCCCCGGCCATCATACTCTCGAACATCGACACGGTGCCCGAACCCGCCTCCGTCTTCAACGTGCCGCGCGGAATGCTCCACATATCCTCCATGAAATCCCGGTCGGCTTGAACCAGCACCGATCGCTGTCCGGGCAAGCCAGGACCCATATACCCCATCTCCCGCCCTCCCATTGCGTTGGGTTGACCCGTGAGGGAGAAGGGACCGCTTCCGGTCCGGCATATTTTGCCTGTTGCCAGATGCAGGTTGCAGATGGCGTTGGTGTGCCATGTGCCGTGGGTACTCTGATTCAGCCCCATCGTCCAGCACGTCATCCATTCCGGCGATTCGCCGATCCATGATGCCGCTTGGCGGATATCCGCTTCGGGGATGCCCGTTATTTCAGCAACTTGGTCAGGCGGATAGTTCTCCAGAAATGACGGCATGCTTTCCCAACCGGACGTAAACTCCTCAATAAAAGCCGAGTCGGTGTGGCCGTTTTTGACCAGCAAGTGCAAAATTCCGTTCAAAAGCGCAAGATCCGTCCCCGGTTTAATCTGCATAAAAAGGTCTGCCTTCTCTGCCCCTGTATGGCGGCGGGGATCTACCACGATCAGCTTCGCTCCCTGTTTCACCCGATCCATCATGCGCAGATAGAGAATGGGATGGCAGTCTGCCATATTGGCGCCAATCACGAAAAACAAATCAGTGCTGTCCATATCCTGATACGAGCCCGGCGGACCATCTGCCCCGAGCGACAGCTTGTAGCCGCTGCCTGCGCTAGCCATGCACAAGCGTGAATTGGATTCTATGTTGTTCGTTCGCACGTAGCCTTTGGCCAGCTTGTTGATCAAGTACTGAGCTTCCAGCGACATTTGACCCGACACATAGAAAGACAGGGCGTCCGGGCCGTGCTTGTCGAGAATCGCGCGCAATTCTCTCGCCGTCGTGCTGATCGCATCAGCCATACCGATTGCGATTGGTTCTTTCTTGCGCGACAAGCGCTTATAAGCGAATTCCATGCGTCCGGACTCTGCGATAGCTTGAGCACAGGTACTGCCTTTGGTGCACAATCTTCCAAAATTGGTCGGATGCTCTTTATCCCCCGTCACCTTGAGCACTCGGTTTCCAGATACCTCAAGTACGATTCCGCAGCCAACTCCGCAATAGGGACAGACGCTTTTTACTTTGGTTGTTGTCATATTGGTTCACCAGCGCTAACGTGCAGCTTGCACGATTTGATTTTTTCTAATTTTGTAAAAAAAGTGACATGATTCGAACGTAGTTATACCTCTTTACATCAAAATATATATCGTACTGCGATGAAAATCAAGTATTAATGTTAACTAATATAACATTTAATGAGTATTTTTTTCTTCTCCAATTAAAATCATCTTTTCTATGTTATATTATGTTACACATAAATCATCCTCATCAGGAAATTCCAAAAGCCCAATATTTTTAAGCTCATTCATATGAATCTCCGACAGATCCTCCAAGATGCGCATGCCGGACTCGGACAGTCGAATAAAAATGCTCCGACCGTCATCGGGATTCGGCACCCGATACACCAATTCAAGCTGCTCGCAGCGGTTAATCAACTCTACACAGGCGTGCGGCGTAACTTGCAAGCGTTCGGCAAGCTCCTTCGGCGTAGCGTAATCCCGTCCCGGAAACCCCATGATCGCCAGCATGAGCTGATGGTACTGCGGCGTGAGCCCGTGCGCTCGTGCGGCAGACTCACTGAAATGAATAAACTTGCGAATTTGATAGCGAAACATCGCCAACTGCTCGTAGACCGCTTTCGGTAATCGTTCTTTTGACATACGCTTCTCCTTGGAAATAAGATACATCATTTTAACATACTCGTTCGACACAAAGGTACGGTCTGTCACCTTTTTTCACATGAGCTGATTTAATCATTGACAAATGCAATTGGAACTATGAAAATGTTGAAGAAATCCGCTTCAGGAGGAACACATGATATATTTAGCTGTCCTTATTTTTTTACTTACGATTACTTTTGTGATTTGGCAGCCTAAGGGACTTAACATTGGCTGGTCCGCTTCGGCGGGCGCTGTGCTTGCACTGCTCTTTCAAGTTGTTTCCCTGCAGGATGTCGCAACTGTGACAGGGATAGTTTGGAACGCGACACTCGCGTTTGCCGGCATTATTTTGATCTCATTAATCCTTGATCATATCGGGTTCTTCGAATGGGCAGCCCTGCATATGGCGCGTATGGCCAAAGGGAATGGCAAACTTATGTTCATCTACGTCATCCTGCTCGGCGCAGCCGTTTCGGCTTTCTTTGCAAATGACGGCGCAGCGCTCATCTTGACACCAATTGTTTTGGCTATGGTCAGGGCTTTGAAATTTCCGGATAAAATGATTCTCCCCTTCATTATGGCAAGCGGCTTTATCGCGGATACGACCTCCATACCCTTCGTTGTCAGCAACTTGGTGAATATCGTTTCCGCCGATTTTTTCAGCATTGATTTTACGACCTATGCCAGCCGCATGTTCGTCACCAGCTTATTTTCACTCGGGGCAAGCCTGCTTGTGCTGTATCTTTATTTCAGGAAAGACATTCCGGCGGAATACGATAGGACTCATCTCAAAAATCCATCCCACGCCATTAAGGATCTTCGGCTTTTCCGATTATCATGGGTCATTCTAGGTGTCTTGTTAGCGGCCTACTTAGCCAGCGGATTCATCAAAGTCCCCGTTTCGTTCATTGTCGGAGCGGCTGCGCTTATGTTCATTCTGCTCGCTCGCACCAGCACGGCTATTCAAACAAAGCAGATCGTCAAAGATGCCCCGTGGGCAATCGTTATTTTTTCAATTGGCATGTACGTTGTCGTATACGGTTTGAAAAACGCCGGCTTAACCGACGCGCTGGGGGAGCTGCTTGAAGTTGTTTCGGGGAAGGGGCTCTTGGCCGCCTCTATGGGAATGGGCTTCCTTGCCGCTATCCTCTCCTCGGTGATGAACAATTTGCCGACGGTCATGATCGGTGCGCTGGCTATCCAAGGCACTGGCACTGAAGGCATTGTGCGGGAAGCACTCATATATGCCAATGTGATCGGCTCTGATTTAGGTCCGAAAATGACTCCGATCGGGTCGCTGGCGACACTGCTGTGGCTGCATGTTCTTTCCAAAAAAGGCGTAACCATCACTTGGGGGACTTATTTTAAAATCGGTATTGTTCTTACGCTTCCCACCTTGTTCATCACACTACTCGGTCTGTATCTATGGTTGAGAGTTATTGCCTAAGAAACCTATGATCTGCCCTTTAACTTCTTGGAGCCCATAACATAATGGACACACCTATGACGCAGACAATGGCTCCGGTCCAGTCATAGAGGTCCGGCGTTTTTTTATCGATCACCCATCCCCAGAGTACCGCAAGTATAACAAATACGCCTCCATAGGCTGCGTACACCCTCCCGAAGGAGGGGAAGCTCTGCAAGGTTGGGATGATCCCATACGCAATGAGAATCACACTCCCTATAACCCCATACCAGAGAGGCTTCGATTCACGCAGCCACAACCAAACTAAATAACCCCCGCCAATTTCAGCAAGCCCTGCAGCAATGAAAATCAATATCGCCATCGTCATTTTTTCATTCTCCTTCTTGCAAAAATTCCCACTATGGCATGCCCTGCATATGACGCAATCATCTGAAATTCGCCCTGTCTTGTCAAGAAAAAGGCGATTTCAAGCGAAAATAGGGTCCCGTAGTTCCCCTACCTGCAGTTTGAGAAGCCGTCCGAAAGGGAATAATCAGACTACAACTATGTACAGGAGGAGCATCCCATGGCCGTTACAACCAAAGGAACACTGCTCGTGGAAGGGCATGAGCTGACAATCACCAACCCCAATAAGCTTCTCTGGCCTGAAGCAGGCATTACGAAAGCGGATTACATTTCCAAATTGTCCGAGCTGTCTCCTTATCTGCTGCGTTATTGCCGCAATCGGCACTTAACGACCATCCGTTTTCCTAATGGCTACGATCACAAGTCTTTCTACCAAAAAAACGCCCCCGATCCGGTGCCTGACTTCGTAAAACTGGCTCCGCTCGATGGCATTAACTATATCAATCTAGACTCCTTGCCTACCTTGCTTTGGCTGGGGAACCTGGCTTGTCTGGAATTCCATCCCTCTTTTCACCGGATTGGCGATAAGCTGCCCGCGGAGTGGGTCATCGATATCGATCCTACTTTGGAAGAAGAGCCGCGCATTATGGAAGCCGCTCATATTATCGGGGAAGTGCTGGACTCCCTCCACATACAATCCATTGCCAAAACTTCCGGCGCCACCGGCGTGCAAATTTACATTCCGATCCAGCCCGGCTATACGTTCGAACAGCTGCGGAAAATCGGCTATTTCATCGCGTCCTATGTCGTCAAAATTTACCCCAACCTGTTTACTATCGAACGATTCAAGAAAAACCGCGGAGATAAAATCTATATCGACTACCTCCAGCACTGGTACGGGAAAACGCTGTCCGCACCATATACGCCACGCGCCAAAAAAGACGCCTCTGTCTCCACTCCCCTGTTATGGAAAGAGGTTGAGCTGCGCCCTAGTCCCCGTGAGTTCAATTTACATACCGTCCTTGATCGGTTACGGAAGTACGGCGACCTGATCGAAGGGGTTCCCCATCAAAATTTGGACACTATTCTAGCCCGCCTAAATCATTAGTGGTTCCATAAGGAACTACTGACTAGAATAGAGGAGAGAGCAGCCTCGCAATCACTTCCTTCATCTTCTCTATCCGCGATCGCTGCTCGAATTCCGGCAATTTCAGCTCATCGCTTTCTTTTAAATCCATCAGAAAGTCCGCCTCCAGGCGATCAATCACGTCCCGGTTAAACATAACCGCATTCAATTCAAAGTTGCTGAAGAAACTGCGCATATCCACATTGGCCGTGCCTACCGTAGCCATGATCTGATCGATGATCATGACTTTGGCATGCATGAACCCCTTGCGGTACAAATAGAACTGAACCCCCGCCTCCATAAGCTCCAGCAAGTAGGAGCGGGAAGCATACTGCACAATGCGGGAGTCCGCTTTGTATGGAAGGATGATGCGGACATCGATGCCGCTGATGACGGCCGTTTTGAGCGCCATGGTAATGCTGGCATCCGGAATAAAGTAGGGCGTCGTCATGTATATCCGCTTCTTGGCTGCGACAATGCCCGCGAAGAACATCTCCTGAATCGCATCCCAATAGGCGTCCGGACCGCTGGAAATGACCTGCACCAAGGAAGCTCTCGGCTCATGATGCTCGGGGTACAACGAATCGCCAGCCAAACGCTCGCCGCTTACGAACAACCAATCAGTCATAAATGTTTGCTGCAAATAATACACCGAGTCGCCATACAGCTTAAGATGCGTGTCCCGCCAGAAACCAAGCTTAGCGTCCCCCCCTAAGTATTCATCCCCGATATTAATGCCGCCGACAAAGCCAACTAGCCCGTCAACGACTATGATTTTACGGTGATTGCGGTAATTCATTCGTTTATCGAAAAACGCGATCAGAGGTCTCAGAAAAGGGTGTATCTCGATCCCGGCTTGTTTGAATCGGTTTATATACTCTTTCGAAAGCGAATACGAGCCGACCCCGTCATAAATGACCCGCACCTGAACCCCTTCCTTCGCCTTGCGAATGAGAGCCTCTTGAAATCTCATTCCTGTTGCATCATGCCGAATCGTATAAAATTCAAAATGGATATGCTTCTTTGCCATTTCAATCGCCTTCAGCATCTCCTCATAGGTGACATTCGCATTTTTTAACACCTCGACCCGATTATTCGGCGAAATGGCCGAACCAGGGATGTTGTGCAGCATCCCACAAAGCCGTGAATCTTCGTAAAGCGGGTATTTCTGCTCGTTTCTCTCTTGGCTTTGGATTTCCAAGTCCAACCATTGATGTCTGATTTCCGCACTTTTGCGGCGTCCTCTGCGTTGTACAATTCTACGCTGGGAGTATTCCTTTGCTAAAAAGTAGTACATGATAAAGCCGATAATTGGAAAAATAAACAAAACGAGCAGCCAAGCTACTGTCTTGGCGGGCCGCTTGTACTCACCGATGAGAATGGTGGCCGTCTGAAAGATGAATAGAAGCAATATACCCACAACCCAAATCATAAGCCCCATCCCCTCTTCCAACCAAGTTCCTGAATATGCTTCGATTTCCTTGTCACATTAGCTTTTGCCAAGGATTTCTCCGCTATACTCACCCGCCTTCAAAGATCAGCCCTAATAAATTTTTCCAACTTTCGTAATAAAATCCTTCATTTCGCAGAGAATAATAAACGCATTCCTACAATCTTCATTCCGCTGCCGGCAGGAGGTGCCATTTGCATGGTCAAAACATCCAATCCATTGATGAAAAGTATCCTGCGTAAACGCACATCACACAAGCAAGGCGGCGATACCAGCGGCGAACAAATGGAACTTCAAGATTCACTGGACTATCAATTCATCGAAGAGCTGAAGAAAACGGAGCTTTCGCTTCTCTTGGAAGATAATCACGGTTTCATCAAAGCGATCTTCCAGGATTGCTCCGATGTGGTTGTCCGTGAATTTGAAATTGAGCCGAACATTCCCGCTCTGCTGCTTTTCGTGGATGGACTTACAAACACCCAGCTGCTGAATGACACGATGAAATCGTTGATGCTGCTGGGCGGCGGCGAAACGTCCATCGAGCGGATCGCAGGAGCGATTCTGCCCGTGTCCCAAACACAGATCTCCAGCAATTACGGAGACTTGCTCGTTTCCGTGCTGGGCGGGGATGCCGCCCTGCTCGTAGAAGGCAACGCGAAAGCGATCCTGCTCGGCATACGCGGAACAGAGAAGCGCTCCGTTGCGGAGCCGGAGACGGAAACCGTCGTGCGCGGACCGAAAGAGGGGTTCGTGGAGAGCATTCGCACGAACACCTCGATGATCCGCCGCAAGCTCAAAACACCGAGGCTCAAAATGAAGTCCATGTGCATCGGCAAAGAGAGCAACACCAATATCGTCGTCTGCTATATGGACGACCTCGCCATGCCCTCGCTCGTCGAGGAGGTGATCAAGCGGCTTGAACTCATCAAGATCGATGCGATCCTGGAGTCCGGCATGATTGAAGAACTGATTCAGGACAATGCGTATTCCCCCTTTCCGCAGATGCAGTATACGGAGCGGCCTGACGTCGTTGCCGGGGCGCTGATGCAGGGAAGGGTGACCATCCTCACGGATGGCACGCCATTTGCGCTCATCGTTCCCTTCGTTTTTATCCAAACGATGCAAACGGGTGAAGACTACTACGAGCGGTTCCAAATCGGTTCTTTCTTGCGGATGCTTCGTTACATATTCGGTTTTTTATCGCTGACAACACCTGCTTTGTACGTTGCCATTACGACGTTCCATCAAGAACTACTACCGACCACACTGATGCTAAGCGTTGCAGCTTCCAGAGAAGCCATTCCGTTTCCCGCTGTGGTTGAAGCGTTCATCATGGAGATT
Organism: Paenibacillus planticolens; assembly: GCF_013141725.1. GTDB lineage: Bacteria > Bacillota > Bacilli > Paenibacillales > NBRC-103111 > Paenibacillus_E > Paenibacillus_E planticolens. Next base: position 282,513 of record NZ_WHNZ01000017.1, read on the forward strand.
ACATTCGAGGCGCTGCGGGAAGCCGGCATCCGCTTGCCCAAAGCAGTTGGCTCCGCGGTTTCCATCTTAGGGGCGCTAGTCGTAGGACAGGCGGCCGTGCAAGCCGGTATCGTTTCAGCGCCAATGGTTATCGTTGTTTCGATTACCGGGATCGCCTCCTTCACAATCCCGCGCTTTAACGGCGCGATCGCCATCCGCATGCTGCGTTTCCCCTTCCTTATCGCTGGGGCGCTCTTTGGCTTCTATGGCATCTTCTTCTCGTTAATGATTCTGATTGGGCATATGGCGAATCTGCGCTCCTTCGGGGTTCCGTACTTGTCGCCGCTTGGCCCTTTATCTTCCGGCGATGTCAAGGATGTCTTCATTCGCGCCCCCTGGTGGCAGCTCGAGAAGCGTCCGGAATTTTTGCCTGTTCAAGATGCACAGCGCATGGACGATAAGTTATCCCAGCAAATCATGCAGGACGGAGGCTTAGATGGAAGCTCCATTCCACATGCGCATCATTCCAGCGAGGAGGGAAATGAGAATGGCTCATCCTAAGCGGCTTGGCCTGCTTGCCCTGCTGATTCCCGCCTTCGTTTGCCTGACCGGCTGCTGGGACCGCACCGAAACCAACGATATCGCGTTCGTCCTTACCTCCTCCGTCGATCTGGAGGATGACGGCAAATACCGCGTATCCTATTTGCTGCCTCTCCCCGGCTCTATGGGAGGAGCAAGCGGCGGCGGCGGCGGCACGGCCGGCGGCAAAAGCTATTACATCGACTCCGAGGTGGGGAACACCGTGCGGGAAGCGACCAACAAACTGCAGATGCGCATGTCGCGCCGCTTGTTTCTCTCGCACCGGAGAACCATTGTCATCGGGGAGAAGCTTGCCAAGCAAGGCATCGGCGTGATGTTTGACAGCGTCCCCCGATCGCCAGAGAGCCGTATGACCTCCTTTCTGGTCGTAACCAAAGGCAAGGGCTCTGACTTGATGAACACCGAGCCCAAATTCGAACGGTTCCCGGCTGAAGTCATTCGCGAGCTGACGAATTCCCGGCAGTCCATAGGTACTTCTACGAAGGATATTGGCATCATCTTGAGCTTCAACAGCGATCCGATCTTGACATTTTTGGTGCCTAAAGAATCTCAAGGCTCCAATAAGCCATCGCATGAAATCCAGATGATTGGCTACGGACAATTTAAAGGCGACCGTCTGGTTGGGATTTACGAGAAGCAAGAATCAGAGGGGCTCTTGTGGCTCAGAAATCAAGTCAAGGAACATATGTTCACTTTTCCGACAGATGGCAAAGAGATGTCCATCCTTGTGACCAAAGGGCAAACAAAAATCAAACCGCAGCTTCAGGAAGACAAAGTTATTTTCGACGTAATCATTGAGGCGTCCGGCGCCGTTCGTGAGGATTTATCGAACCTTGATCTAAACAAAGCCGAAGTGATGCGGAAAGTTGAACGGAAGTTATCGGAGCAAATCAGCAAGTCCATCCAATCGACCATTAAGCAAATGCAAAAAGAAGGAACCGATTCCGCCCAGCTCGGTTTAATCGTTTGGCGGAGCTATCCAAACGAGTGGTACGAAAGCATTGAAGAGAACTGGAAAGATACCTTCAAAAAAGCTGAATTCCGTATTCATGTCAATGCCTCCATTCAGGAAACCGGTCTGATCAACAAAAATGTTATCAACGAGGGGATGTGAACCATGGATGGCATCTTCATGATATGTTTTCTGGTTACCATGGCAGGCTCGCTGCTCATCGATCAAAGGATGCTCAGGCAAGAGAAAGGATCGATCAAGATCACTTACGGTATTTTCACGTTTCTCGCGCTAGGTCTCTTCTTCAGCAAGTACATGCATTGGAACATTCCCATGGCTTCGCGATTCTTCATTCATACGGTTTCACCTTGGTTTGCTCAAATCATTGGCACCTAAGGACTACGGATTTAAGGGAAAAAGGCGGTAATCACCATCGATAACAAACAAGTGATCAATCAGCGGCAGCTCTCCTGGTTAGCTTCCTCCGTCATCACGAGCGGAGGGATTCTTAGTTTACAAAATGTCCTGATCCGCATCTCCCAGATGGATGCTTGGTACAGTTACTTGCCATCTGCTTTCTATGTCTTTGGGGTCGCGAGCTTCTTCGGTTACATTACAAGAGTTTATCCTCAAAAAAATATTTTCGAAATTTCCAAGGAGGTGCTGGGCAGCGCCTGCGGAACGATCGTCAATCTGATCATGCTGTTTCATTTCTGGCAAATCGTCATGCGTGACACTTCGTCCGTTGCAAGGTTCAGTACGACGCTGCTGCTCCATAATACGCCGCTTGAAATACTCATTTTGCTGCCCTGCCTTCTGCTCATTTATTTTGGTAAAAGCAGCGTGGAAGTCATCGCCCGGGTAAATGATTTATTCTACCCGCTCTTTGTAATAACCGTACTGATTATGCCGCTCCTCCTGTCTAACGAGATTCATTTACAACTTGTTACGCCTGCGATGACCATGCCGCTGCAGCATGTAACCGCCAGTTCCCTGCTCACGATCGGCAACGCTGGAGACATCTTCATTCTCGGCGGCTTTCTTCATATGATGTCTAATGCCGACCAAGTCCGTTCTTCCATCCGTCATGGATCACTGCTTGGCATTTTTCTGCTCACCTTGTCGGTCTTCTTGATCCTGGCCGTTCTCGGACCCAAGATGCCGGGTAATTTCCTATACCCCCTCTACAACTTGGTCCAAACGATTCATATCACCGACTTTCTCGATCGCGTAGATCTCATCATCCTGATGATCTGGTTTCCGACCGTTGCTTGTAAGGTCATCGCGATCTATATGGCGCTTCTTCTCGGTATTTCTTCTATTCTGAACAAGCGAAACTATCCAACAATCAACAAGCCCGTTGCACTGTTCATGGTGATCACGACGCATATGTCTTTCAAAAATACAACCGAGCTGCTAACGTTCTCCAATTTCAGCATGCCTGTCATTGTCCTTGCCTATCAACCTTTGGTCATGGTCATTCTCACCCTGGTTGCTATGCGGCAAAAGAAAAAACATCCGTCAACGAGCAATCTCGCTTCCGGTGGACAGCCTCCCGCCGTAAATCCGTCGCAGAAGATCGGCCGCCTGAGTGAGCGTTTCTCGTACAAGCAATGGCTGTGGGGCGGAAATGTGCTCATTTCCTTAGCAGCCCTTTGCTTGTTCGTCGGACTTCTGTTCAGTAAGTACCAAGCCGGAATCGGGACCGTCTGCGCACTTCTGTTCTCCGCCTGCCTGCTGCTGAGCGCTTTGACCACCTATATGGAGGTGAGCCAACTGAAGCAAGCGGAAGCCAGCAAATAACAGGGCCAAGGATAAACGACTTCGTCGTCCTTTGAGGACGAGCGCGTTTGTCAAGGTAGATGCGAAGCAAAAGTATAAAACTTATACTTCCTTATCTACGCATCAAAAAAAGCACCTGATGAACAGGTGCTTGCACTTTGATTAGACAGGAGCTGCTTGAGGTAACCGGCTTTTGGCCACTTTCAGATAGCCGTACATATTCAGAAATTCGCTTTCATTCGCGAAACGCAATTTGAGTGAACCTGCCGCTTCCTGAATGTAAGGTTTTAAGGCAGAAGCGCCTCCTCCGATGACATAGAAGCATTGAATGTCCGGGTATTTGCGCCAGCGTTTCTTGATCATTTCGATCATTCGCAAAGCAGCGCGCCGGAAATGCTGATCCACGATCGGCCGAATGTCCACTTGCCCTTCGCCGAGCAGTTGGATCGTGAAATTTCGGTTCTTAATGCGCTGCACGAGCTTTGCCCGGCTTGGAAACACATAACCGTAAGCATCTTCCACATCGCGAATGATAGCGTCAAGATACGTCGCGATGCCAATTTGCTCGCCATGACTGAAATGGTTATCAATCGCCATGCGTTTAATGACAGGAAAATCGGTCGTCAGCGCGCCAATTTCGCAAACGCCGATAACGCCGTTGTAAATTTCTTCGTCCTTCACTTGCAGACTGTCATGCGTAGCCAAATGGAAAATAGCTGCGGCGCCTTCAATAGAAACCGCTACCTTGCGGATGGATACTTTAATTTTGCGGTTATGTAATTGCGGTGTGGAGAGAAACGTCACTTCATGCTCGCCAAGCAGTCTTTGTTCGAATTGTTGACTGTATTTCGCGAATGCGCGAACGGGCAGACCCGTACCCAGCGTATACTCGACTTCGTCCGCACTGCCATATCCGGTGTTAAAGGCTTGATTCGTAAGACCTTGATAGGCCAGCGCAGTTAGCGCCACAATCAGGGATTGGTCCGAAACCGCTTTATTATCGGTATCTTCAAGCTCCAGGTTATCTTCGTGCTCCAACGCGAGCTGCCCGACGAAATAACGCTGATTTCTTTGCGAAAGAGAGGGACTGTAAATCATGACGTCGAGCGCTTTCCATGGGGAATCCTCTTCCTGCAACATATGCCGTTCGTAACCCGGCGCGATAATATTCGGGATGACTAACGGTTCCCTGGAACCATCCAGAACAAGCTTAATGCTGTCGTTACCAATATCAATACCTGCAAGCTTAATCATGATTGCCTCCACTCCAAATCTGCTGTCTTTCCTGTAATTGTTAAGAAGATTCGATTATATTCGACGCTATTCCTTCCTACTTTAGACTCATTTTAACTAGGACCTGTAGGTATTAGGAAGGTTTTTATCGGATAATGACGAATGATGTTGTTAGGCAAACATTACCAAATTCAACTACGACAAGGAGACAAATTAGCCTTTATGAAGCTCAAATGGAAGCCAAAAAAACTGACGCTGGTGATCATCCCCGATGCCAATCAATCGGTCGTCAGGTTTCGAGTACCCCATTTATTCGCTTACATTGCGGCAGCTTGCTTCGCTCTGCTGCTCCTTATTACACTTATTACCTATGCCTTGCAAGCGCACACTTCTAAGAAAGCCAATGCGCTGCAGGCTAAACTAAGCGGGGCGAACCAGCAATGGAATGCTGCCTTAACCTCCAAAGACAAGGCCATCGAACAGCTGCAAAATGAAGTGATTCAGTTATCCCAGCAAGCTGAGCAGATGAAAACGCAAGTAGAAGAAATGAAAAAACTTGAAAATGATCTCAAATCCATTGCCGGAATCGATACGAACACTACGGGCAAAGCGGTAGCCAGCGCTTCGGCCGATACCCAAGACAAACCATCGGAGGAACCATCGTCCCCCGCTGCCGTTAGCGGAATAGGCGGCAGTCCTAATCCAGCTTCTCAGGAAGCTATTATGAAGCTTGGCGAAGAGACTTTAGCCTCTTTTACGGCTCTTAACAGCGAAGTGAAAGAGCTGCAGACCAGCTTAATCGAAACGAAGCAAAAAGTGGCCGATAAACAGCACCTGCTCGCTATCACGCCAACGCTGTTTCCGACGAATACCAAAGTCGTCACTTCGACGTTCGGTTACCGAACCGACCCCTTTACCCATCGCCCGAGCTTTCACTCCGGCATTGATTTCGGGGCCAGAGAAAATGATGCCGTCTACGCCACCGCTGACGGAAAGGTCGTCAGTACCGGGAAAGATATCTACCACGGCAATAACATCGTCATCGAGCATTCCAAGGGCCTGCGCACTTGGTATATGCATTTAAATAAAATTCTCGTCAATAATGGGGACAACGTAGTCAAAGGCAGTACGATAGGCCTGGTAGGCTCCACTGGGCGCAGCACCGGCCCCCATCTTCATTATGAAGTGCTTAAAAACGGAGAAAGCATTGATCCTAAACCTTACCTCAAAGCGAATCGAAAGGATGACTAGACACCATGTTTAAATCTAAGAAGAGCCTTATGAATCCGAATACGACAGATACGTTGATCGGAGAAGGGACCACCTTTGAAGGCCGCATTAAATCTGAAGCCAGTATTCGCATTGAAGGCGGCATCACAGGGGACATCGATTGTGCAGGGGACGTCATCATCGGGGAACGCGGCGTGGTGAAATCCAATATTTCCGCCAGAGATGTCATTCTTGCAGGAAATGTCCATGGCAACATCACCACGAAGGGCAAGCTAACCATTACGTCAACAGGCTCGCTGCAGGGCAATATTAGCGCAGCTTCCTTTATCATCGAAGAAGGCGGACTCTTCCAAGGGAACAGCAAAATGGAGACAGCTTCCGTTCCTGCAGCACCTCAACCAAAAGGCGATTTGGACAGCGGCAATCAGCCTGTACCCGCGGCAAACAGTCCATATAAAGGAAATACCATTGCGATGTAAGAATGGCAGCATGAAGACTGCCCTAGGAGATGCGATAGGGGCATGGTATAATAGTTGGAAATTCAATTCATTTCTAACTGATGCAGGAGACATAACCTATGAAAGAACAATCCATCCTATTTGATCTAGATGATACATTAGTGCATTGCAACAAATATTTTGACGTTGTCATTGACCAGTTCGTCGATCTCATGCTCACCTGGTTTGCCGGACATGGGCTTAACGCGCAGGATATTAAACAAAAGCAGCTCCAAATCGATCTCGCCGGGATTCATATTCACGGCTTTATGCCGGACCGTTTTCCCAAGTCGTTCGTTGAAACGTATCAATGGTTCAGCGGGCATTTCAACCGGAAAATGAGCGCCAAAGAAGAATCGTGGCTAATGCAACTAGGCCACACGGTGTATGAGTACACCGTCGAGCCTTATCCGCTAATGAACGAAACGCTGGATCAGCTTCAGCAAGCTGGGCATCGGCTCTTTCTGTACACGGGCGGCGATGCTTCGATTCAAATGAAAAAGGTGAAGGATTTGAGCCTTGACACCTATTTTCATGACCGAATCTTTGTAACGGTGCATAAGACTAGGGAATTCATGGAAACGATTATGCATGAGCAAGGCTTTGATCGCAAACATACCTGGATGATCGGCAATTCGGTCAAAACGGATGTGCTGCCTGCTCTTCATGCGGGCATCCACTCCATTCACATTCCAGTCGAGCAGGACTGGGCGTACAATACAGGAACAATCGATATTGCGCCTCAAGGTGCATTTTATCAACTGGGGTCTTTGCAGGAAGTTCCTTCTACCATTCAGTCCTATATTATGAAATAAATGCGGGCAGACACAAAAAAGACGATTCCAAGGACAACTAACCTTAAGAATCGTCTTTTTTGTATTTGGAGCCTATGCGGCAACGTCGCGTCTGCGGAATATTTCCCAGGAAAGGAGATTGAACAGCAAGAAGTAGATGACGAGCACAGTAATCGAGAAGCCAAGGGTCATTCCTTCTGCAATCGGCTGCCCTTCCAAGTAGGGTGTAAGGTCCGTATTGGCGAACAAGAAATATTTGCCCCAGCTGTATCTCAAAAGCAGCATGGTGATGATCTGCCCCGCAAACATAATGAAGATACTGATACCGATGGCCAAGGAGGAACTGCGGAATACCGTTGAGATCATAAAGGCGAGCGTCACAATCATGACCAGTTCGATCAGCTTCAGTCCATATGTCGCGAACGTATAAACCAGCATGCTCCCTTCATGTACTTGCCCTGCCGCATCCGCGGTCAGGTGCGGCAGGTTGATGCTTTGAAAGCCATACAGGAACCCATTCACAATAATCGACGTGATAAACATCAAGATTAACAAAGTCGCAGCAAACAGGAGCGTTGTGACATATTTGGCAAAAAGAATTTTGGCGCGACTGGCAGGGCGAATCAGCAGCAGCTTAATCGTCCCCCAAGTGAACTCCCCGGCCACCATATCACCGGCAATGATGACGGTAAACAGGGTCACTAGGATAATTAAGCCGGATGCTCGCAGTGCTCCGCCCCAGAGGGTATTCTCGGCAGGCGGGTAATTATGGTCCAGCATATACTGCTGAATCACCATGTCTTCCTTCAGCTTCTGTTTAAATTTATCCGGTAATCCGGGATTTTCCAACTCTTTCTTGTTATGCTCGATCGTGTCGGCTGCCCGAGCCTTCCAGTTATCGTTGGCACCCGTTCCCGGACGTGACACCAGCGCAGCCATGACAACAATAACGATCAACAACAGTGCCATTATCCACGTCCGCAGCCTGCGATAAATTTTCATCTGTTCATTTTGGATTAAATTAAGCAATCGGGTCACTTCCCGTCATCTCTAAGAATTGATCCTCCAGCGACTTGGTGGCCGCCCGTATCCCGTAAACCGCAATCCCAGCCTCTACAAATCGTTTGTTCCATAAGGCGGTTTCTTCCCTGTCCAGCAGCAGGATGAGTTCCTGATTAACGACTTCCGCCCCAATGGAATGAGCTGCCGCCAAAGCCAATGCTTGATCCAGCGACGCCACTTCAAAAGCAACATGGAGCTTGCCGTCTGCCCCGGCATACTCTTTGATCAGCCTGACGTCTACCAGCTTCCCGTTCTGAATAATGGCGACCCGGTCGCACATGAGCTCCATTTCTGAAAGCAAATGGCTGGATACGATGACCGAGATGCCGTCTTCACGCGTCAGCTTGCGCAGATGATCGCGCAGCTCGCGAATGCCGGCCGGATCCAATCCGTTCGTAGGTTCGTCCAGAATGAGCACATCAGGCTTATGCAGCAAAGCTTGGGCAATTCCCAGCCGTTGACGCATGCCCAAAGAGTACGTTTTCACCTTGTCATGAATGCGGTTTTCCATGCCTACAAGCGCAATAACCTCATCGATGCGGGTCTTTCCTATTCCCGGAAACATCCTGGCGTAATGAACCAAATTGTGGTACCCGCTTAGAAATTTATACATTTCCGGATTCTCGACAATGGCCCCGACATGACGAATCGCTTGCTCAAAATGGGTCCGAATCGAGTACCCGCCAATCCGGATATCCCCTTCCGTAATGGACATGAGTCCGACCATCATGCGAATCGTTGTTGTTTTGCCTGCCCCGTTCGGGCCCAGAAAACCAAAAACTTCCCCTCGCGGAACATCGAAGGATAATTGATCAATAATCGTTTTCGCACCGATCCGCTTCGTAATTTTCTCGATTTGAACAATTGGCAATTGTTCTTTCGCTGCTGCCATTCTCTCACTCCTCTTCGTCAGTCATAACAGTCATATCCCGGCCCTCTGACAATATGACTGCGCTCACTATAGTTTTTACCAAATCTTTTGTACAATGTTCTCATACGAACTTGTAAAAGGAGTCCGCCTATGATTCAAAGAAGACCGTGGCATGGCGTGGAGTGGTCCTTATTTATCGTTTTGACCGGCTCTGTACTGCTTGGCCTGCTCTACGCGCTGCTCCATATGAATGAGAAAGAGCATGGCAACATCCTTTTGACTATATTAGCCCTGCTTCTTTCCTATGGTGTTCCGTTCTTATTCTGGAGACCTAACTATATCAATACGACATGCTATCCGATTTCCGTTCTGCTCACAGGCATTCCTCTACAAATCTATCTATCCTGGATGCAGGAGGATGCGTACCTTACTATTAATTGCCCATTAATGGTCATTGGATTCCTCACCGATCGAAAAAATGCTTGGTGGGCCGTTCCCATCTCGTTGGTTGCGATGCCTGTTGCCTACTTCTTAATCCTTCACCTGGGAATGGGCGTTGGCGAGCTGTTTAGCATCATCCTAAATGGCGTACTGTTCTTCGCCATCGGCCTCAGCTTGCAGCGGGTTGTCACTTCCAATGAGAAGACGGAAAAGCTGCTGGCGGAGAATCAACGTCAATACCATTTAATCCATGAGCAAAATAACGCGTTAGAACAGTACGCCAACCAAATCGAACAGTTGACGCTGCTGGAAGAACGCAACCGGATGGCACGTGAGCTGCACGATACCGTGGGGCACACGTTTACTTCCGTCATCATGGGCATGGACGCCGTTTCTTATCTGATTGAATCCGCACCTGACAAAGCCAAAGAAAAGCTAGACGTCCTGCGGGGAGTAACCCGGAACGGACTAGAAGAAGTACGGCGCAGCATTCATCAAATGGTGCCCAATGAAGGCGATATGCTGCTCTCGCAACAATTAACGAGGCTTGCTAACGAATTCGCCCTGCACACCGGTACCCAGATACGGTTCACGACCGTGGGGGAGGATTTTGATATACCGAAGCAAACCAAGCTCTCCCTCATTCGCTGCCTGCAAGAGTCGCTGACGAATGCCAAGCGGCATGGCCGTGCCGCCTCCGTCGATATCACGCTAAGCTACGCCGCTGAGGGGGTAGGCATCCGCATCGAGGATGATGGCATCGGGACCGAACAGCTCAAGGTCGGCTTCGGCATTAATGCGATGCAGGAGCGGATCTTTGCCCTGCAAGGAACCTTGCAGGTAAGCTCAGCCGCCGGTCAAGGGACCGTCGTAGAGTGCTTCATTCCCGCTCGGCAACTGCCAGCGCTCTAAAGCTGCCTTTCGCGCAGTAAGCTGCGAGTGGTACAATGACAATATCGTATACACCATATTAGCAAGCAACGATTAGGAGGAATCCCGCATGAACCCAACTCCGCTGAAACTGCTCCTGGTCGATGATCAGGATTTAATAAGAGAAAGCCTCCATATTGTCCTGGGAATGGACCCCGACATTGAAGTCGTCGGACTGGCCGAAAACGGCCGCATCGCGATTGAGCAGTGCGAAGAGCACCGTCCTGATGTCGTCTTGATGGATATTCACATGCCCGTCATGGACGGGGTCGAAGCGACGCGCAAAATCAAAGCGGCATGGCCGCAAATACGCGTCATCATCCTGACCACCTTCCAGGAAATCACTTATGTCGTTGATGCCTTAGGGGCTGGGGCCGAGGGCTATTTGCTCAAGGCCATCCATCCAAAGGATTTGGCCGCCGGCATCAAATGGGTGCACCAAGGCGGCACCCTCATCCCGCAGGACATCGCGAGAATGCTCGTCCAGCAAGCCAGAGGCGCTGCCGATCCTGCCATTCGCGACTCCGATGCGGCAAAGTCGGCTGGCGAGGAGTCTGCCCGCACCGACGCTTACGGACTGAGCGAGCGCGAAGTGCAGGTGCTGCACTGCATCGCCGACGGATTGAACAACAGGGAAATCGCTGAAAAGCTGTTTCTGTCCGAAGGCACCGTGAAAAATTACATTTCCAGCATTTACTCCAAAATGGACGTCCGGGATCGTGTTCAAGCGTCCAAGAAAGCCCATGAGGAAGGGATGCTTTGAGTAAAGGGCAGTACAAAGCAGCGATACAAGCTATTCTTGTGCCGCTGTTTTTTTGACCCTGTGATCCTCAAACACCCTGCGTGCCGAATCCCCGCCTGCCTGCGCTGCGTTTTGGTCCCTGAAGGAACTACAGGGCGTTATTTTGGAAAAATCGTCCAAATTCGTGTTCCAAGGGGAACTACAGGGCCTTATTTGCCCTCGGATCGCTGTTTCTCAGCCAATATGGTGGAATAGCGGACCATAGTTCCCCCTCATCTGCCAAATGGCTGCGTTCGGGATAAATAGCGGACCGTAGAGTTCCTCTACCGCAAGCCGCGCAGCTTTGGACTAATCGAAAAGCCTCTCGATGAAGCCTTTTTTTCTTTTGCGGATTTTCCGGTAACTGTTCACCCGGGAATACGTGGGCTGCTCCTCCGGCAGTGAGTGTTCGTCCGAAAGCAGTGTCAATGCTGTCGATGAAGGCTCCAAATTGTCCTTCTGCTCGATCCGTTCTTCATCCGCCGAAGGGGTTTGACCTCCCACCATCCGATTGATGATCTGCTCGTAGAGCTTATGTTCCATCTGATGGTTCATTTGCCGGAGCAACTGCTCCTGCTGTTTGTTATGGAGTTCAACATGCTCATGAAGCTGCGATTGAAGCTCCGTCACCTGTCGGGAGAGGAATATGACGGCTTTTTGCAGAGATATCAGATGCTGTGCCCCTATAGGCTCATCCTCGTCTAACTGCGGAGCATCCTCGCCAATCTCGGCTAGCAGTACATTCAGCTCTGCCGGCGTCATGAGATCCTCTTTCTTCATGTGCTCCCTCCATTTCCGGTTCATGTTGCAGCGAGAGTCCCACTGCGTATCCACCTTATTGTACATGAAGATTCGGAAATGTTCACCTTTTTGATTACAAACAACTTGCTCACCTTTTTATTCTAATCCAATGAAGCAAACCAACTAACCGGTTTACTTGTTATCAATCTTCTGTGGCCCTTATAGTCATCATAAATACTCAACTGATATTTACCTGAGAAGCTAACATGTGTTATGAATTCTTCATCGCGTGTCTGCACGGTATATTTCCCATTTCCCAATTTTATCAAATGATTTGAATCCTGAGTTGTTGTTGAATCCATATTTTCCAATTCGATATGATCGGAGAAACTAACGTCTGTTTTTTCATCTTTAATCTCAACATATAAAGAATGACCTTTTGTGCTCGTTTCAATAAATGCATCTTTACTTAACTCTGTATGGAAACTAACGCTGAGATCCCCTGTCAACAAATTTGCACGTGTAGTAAACGCAGACAGGCTCAACTGATAAGGGAATAGATCAATTTTCTTTAAAATATGTTGTGCTTCTCTCTCTGTCTGAGGAACCTCTAAAGCAACGACATCATAGAAAGCATCAGCCTGTTCTCCAATAGAAGCTACTTTGTCCCCCTTTACTGATTGTCCGATTAGCAATTGCAGTCCTTTTTTGCTCATACCTTTCGGGACTGTCGCTTCAACGGATAATAACGCTTTGCCTCCAGGAATGATCCTTTTAGATGGTACTGATATACTTGTGGAAAATATAGTACCGCTTGAATCCCTCAAAAACGCTGTTAAATTAGGTGCATTTACATATCTCTCTTCCTTATTCTCCATTTCTACATTGGAGATAAACAATTCCGATGTTTCACTCGTATACGTGCTCACATCTTTAATAGAATACTCAGCACGTCGCCCTATCTGATCTATGCTCAGAACATACTGTTTTGTAAAATTCGAAATACCAGAAGAGGCTGCTTCACGAGTAAACTCAGCCAAGTCATTAATCGCCTTATCCTCATCCAGCTCTTGCAATACAAATTTTAATTTTGTTATGGACGATTGGTAAGCTACTTTACCTATTGCTTGAAAATGAATGTCAGAGTTTCCGGCAACACTCGACAAATCGTCACTTTGAACAATGACCGTTTCAATCTTCACCTTATCATCAAGCATGAAATAACCTGTCAATTTAGGAATGGGTAGCGACCTTGATCCATTATTACGAATGGACAAGTCAACGGATATTAAATCCTTATCCTCCCACGGAAGCCTTTGAATCGTATGCAAACCTGCAGTATAAATACCGTCACGTGTTGAAAAATCCACAGGTGCACGTTCGGTTTCATCACCCTTAGTCTTTGGTACTAGCCCAAAAGCCGCGATAGGAACGATATTGGCTTCCGATACTTGCTGACCAGTCACGGGAATAGATTGCGCAAAAAACAATTCCCCTCCCGTACTTATATCGTACTCCGCGGGAATCGTTGCGGTTAATTGTATTTCTTTGAATTCACCTGGGTGGATTGGCGCCTGTTTTCCCGATTTACCCAATTCCGCAGGGTATAAAGGCCCCTCTGCAGTGCGTATATAATATCGGAAACTCGGAATATCAAAGGATATACTTCCTTTATTGAACAATTTTGCATATACCGTTACAAGCGTATTTTTGTCATTGTTATTTAAAAGAACTCTACTTACCAATGCCTCGGCTGCGACGCCTGAAATTTGAAACAACTTCTTATCTCCGTAAGGTGCTGCTGCCGAATAACCGGAATCTGCCGCGTGCATATCCCCAAGAACACGCTCGTAGTTCTCCTGACTAAAATCCCATTTAAACACGCGGATAATGAGATTGTTCGCTTTTAACGTGCTGCTGACCTGGCTATAAAAAGTAAAAGTTCGATTCGTTCCTGCTCCTATCCGGGTATTATTCTTGTCCTGAGGAAGCATTTGAACCATATAGGAAGAGCCTGAGTCCGTTAACAAACGCACCCAATATTCGTTAAAATCGATCTCATCCGACCCTCCGTTATGGACCGTCAATGTAAAGCTGACACTGGCATTTGCCGCATTGGAAGGAAAAATGTACATATCCGATGCTCCTACAAAGCTTACTTGATCTAAGTAAATAGTGCCAAAAGCTGTTGTTCCCACCTCGTCCTCAGCAAACACTTTTGATCCGGTATTGCCCCCTCCTGCAGCTGCCACCAACGAAAAAAGAAGCAGCGCCATCAGACACCGCTTTTGCCACACCGCAAATAACACACGCTTCACATCCCTTATTCTTTTAAATCTATTTTTTCAAGCAAATAGTATAGTATTTTTTTGCTGCTTGTAACGACATTCGCTTCAGCCATCATCCCCGGTTTAATGCTGGCGGCCTCTCCTTTGCTGTTAAACAATGGCTTATTTGTAATAGCCGCCTCTATGGAATAGAAACTGCTTCCGTTCTCTGCATTGACGATAGCATCCGCTCCTATAGAACGAATCGTTCCGACTAATTCGCCATATTCCTTATATGGAAGCGCTAGGAAGTGATACTTGATAGGATCTCCAGGCTTAATTTTCGCAATATCTTTATTGGATAATGCAACCTGTACAACATATTCGGTATTATTTTCTGGAACAATTGTAACAAACTCCGTTCCTGCCGCAAGCAGTTCACCCTCTTTTAAATCAATCAAAACATTGACAATCCCATCCGATGGAGATCTAATAACACGATCATCTATATTCAATTTGGATACAGCAAGCTGCTCATTCAGCTTTTTAATTTTATCTTGATCGATTTGAATCAAATTGTTCAACTCTACATAATTTTTGTCAGAATCCAGCTTATTCGTATCAAGCTTTCGCTTCGTCTCCTCAATAGAAGAACGCAAATTTAATTGAAATTTATTGGTGTAGTTATCCAAATCCAACTTGGAATCTTCCAACTGCTTTTGTGCTGCTTTCATATCCTCAATAACCGCTGTTTTTGTAACAATCGTATAGGCATTTTCCTGCTGCCTGACTGTGTTTTCCAGCTTCCTCTTCTCAAGGGTATAGTCCGTATATTTATTTTCGTACTCGGACCCGCTTCCTTGAAATAAGTTCCGCGCTGATCGTATGGATTCCTCAAGAAGTGTCAAATCTGCAAGCGATCGTTCCAGCTGCACAAAACTATTTCTATTCCTGTTCACCTCAAGTATCAGGTTCTGCAAGGAAACTTGATCCGATTTCAAGTCTATTTGTTGATACTCACCGGTCTGATCACGTCTTGGCAACATACTTTCTTTGAATTGGAGCAAGCTGGTTAATTCCTTCTGTATCTTGTCGTAATCCATTTGCAGAGAGCTTGTCTGAACTTCGAGATCGCCGCTTTCTAGAACAAGCAGGATATCCCCTTTTTTTATCTTTTTTCCAGCTGAATAATGTACTTCGCTTATTTTTCCATTTACCTTGCTTTTAATCGAACTTACCTTCTCATTGGGCCTGACGACGCCATTTCCTTTTACGACAATATCTATCTCGCCAAAATAAGACCATATAAGAGCAACCGCAATTAGTGTTACAAGTATGTACAAAAAAATCGAAATAACAGGATGCGCCTTGGCTTCATACAACTCGCGGCTGTCTGTCATGTCTTTCATATTTCTAAGAATTACACTCATAGCGCTTCCACCCATTTGTTCGATTCATTGGCAATTGCAAAGCCCGGCAGTTGATCTTTCCAAAGCTCATAATACTTCGCTCGCCGCTGCATAAGTTCCTGATGAGAACCCGTCTCGATGATCTCGCCTTTATCCATGACAAAGATTCGATCGCAACGCATAATGGTGCTTAGCCTGTGAGCAATGATAATCGTCGTAATTCCCTCAAAATCATTAATCGTGTCGGAGATTGCCTTCTCGGTCGTAGAATCGAGATTACTCGTTGCTTCGTCCATAATCAAAATATCGGGGTTTTTCAGAATCGCTCTCGCGATGGCTAGGCGCTGCTTCTGCCCGCCTGAAAGATTGGATGCATTTTCTTCCAACATTGTGTTATACCGCAGCGGCAATTCATTGATAAAATCATGCGCTTTGGCGATTTTGCATGCCCCTACGATATGCTCTAGTTCGGTTTGATCATCTATGCCCAGACAAAGGTTATCGCGGATGGTTCCGCTGAAGAAGAAATTGTCCTGCGGAAGATAGGCAATTTTGGCCCGTAGATCGCCTATATGAATATCCTTGATGTTGTTGCCGTTAAAAAGAACTTCTCCTTTTTCGGCGGTATAGAAGTTCATAAGCAATTTGATCAACGTTGTTTTGCCCGAACCGCTCTCGCCGACAAAGGCTACTTTTTCACCCGAGGCGATGGAAAGATTCAAATTTTTAAGTGTCAGTTGTCTGGTACCGTAACGGAAATCTACCTGGTTGATGGTAATCTCGCCTTTGAGTGTTGATGGGTGGATCTTTCTGTCTTCATCGACCGATCTCTCGGGGGCAAGGTCCAGAATTTCACCCAATCGATCTGCCGCGACAACCGCTGTTTGCATAACAGGCTGCAAGTTAATGAGATTCTGGATAGGATCTAAAAAATAGGCGAGCAAGGCATTAAACGTGATAAGTTGCCCCATTGTAAGACTCCCCTGCATGACTTCATATGCGCCGATCCACAAAAGAACAATACCTCCGAGTGCTTGAACGATCCCTTTTAGCGAGGATTGTATGTTGTGAGAGAGTCCCAGCTTGAAAATAGTCCTGAGCAGTCCGACAAACTTGCTCTCCGTTTGAAAGCCCGCTTTCTCTTCCGCGTTGTAAGCTTTCACAGTTTCAATACCGTTGATCGACTCGACAATGTAAGAAGTAAGCTGAGCATTCTTCTCCATCTGATCACGATTGATTCGCTCGAATGGTTTATGGAATGCCCACACGATTACCGCATAAATCGGAATCATGATTGCCGTTATTCCAAATAGGAAAGCATTCTGGGAGTACAAGATAATTCCGCCAACCACGACCATCATCGTGTCAATCATCATCGTTAACGTCGCTCCCGAAATCGCATCCCGAACTTTGGAAGCATCCTGAAGACGAGAGATGACTTCCCCCGTTTTTCTAGCTCCGAAAAAATTCATCGGCAATTGCAGCACATGGTGGTAGTAGCCCAGTATGAGCGAAACATCTAATTTCTGACTCAAATAGAGAAGCAGATGGCTGCGAAAAGCGCTAAGAAGAACTTTAAACAATGTCAGTAAAATGAAACCAATTGAGATAATATGGAGCGTCTTTTGCAAATGGTATGGAACAATTTCATCAAGCAAAAAACGGAAGTAAAATGCGCCTAAAATGCCTAACATCGTGTATAAAAGAGAACCTAGAAAAATACTGAAAAGTAGCCTCTTGTGCGGCAGCAAAAGTCCAAAAAAACGTACAAACAATCCTTTCGTGTGATCTCCCTTTTCAAAGGTCGGAGAAGGCACCATCAGGATGAGAATCCCAGTCCAGATTTTGAAGAAGTCTTCGGGTGTATATTTCACAATGCCTTTCGCCGGATCGGCAATGATGATTTCTTTTTTGGTGATACGGTGGATGACCACATAATGGAGTAGGGATTGATCGACTATGACATGTGCGATAGCTGGTAAGGGGAAGGGTTCGAAAAATGCTTCCTGATTGCCTTTTACGCCCTTGGCGGTAAAGCCTAGCTTTTCTGCGGCTTTGATAAGACCGTAGGCGTTAGTTCCCTGCTTGTCGGTTCCGGCGACTTCGCGGATTTTGGAGATGGGATATTTCAAACCGTACTGTTTGGAAATTGTGGCGAGGCAGGCCGCTCCGCAATCTTTGATGTCTTGTTGTTTTATAAAATGATATCTTTTAAGTGACATAAAACTAATCATTATTACACCCTATGTATGTTAGACATTACGATATTTTATAGTCAATCTCGTTTAATTTAATAAAGGCAAGTACTGTTGCTCTCGAATCTTCGTTAATATATCCATCAAGCTTTCTAGTATCATTGAAAGTAAAATGTATGATATAGGAAATAGCTTTATTTTTTGACCCTGTCGTTTGAAGATCAACCTTTTGCACCTTAGTCCAGTCATAAATTCTATTTTTTACAGCCACACCTTCTTCTCCGATTGTGCAAATAATACTTTCATTAGAAATAATAATGATAAGTAAAATAGGATAAACAAAAGATAAATAGCTCTTATCAATTGCATGGTTAAGGTTAAAAAGAAAAAGACACCATAATATAGACATTATCAAAAAATAGATGGATACCACCCAATTTAATATTTTATTTGTTTTTAAAAGCATTTTTCTGCTATACACATGAACTGAACTGCTTATTTTTTTCCTCGTTAATAAATAATTATACTCGTTGATGAAATACCAAAAGATAATTCCTACCGCAATCAAATCTAACAAATTAATCAAGTACATAGATGCCTCCACATGAAAAAGAGTGTAAACCAAGTGATCTAAACACCTCTTGGAAGATTTGCTTTATCAATAAATCAAATCTCCCAAGAGAACTAATTATTACCTACCATTTATCGCGAGGGTTACTCCGCTTATGATAGAAAGCGCGCCAACGTTATAGCCCAATACTGCTGCTCCAGTCCATGCTGCTGCTGCTAGAGTGCCACCTGCTGCAACAGCTGGAGCTGCTACAATAATAGTGGCCGCTGATAACAATGCTGCTCCAGCAATTAAAAATGCCTTAGACGCTGTTAACTGGCCGCCATTAACTTCAAATAATTCCTCTGGACTACAAACTGCAAATTGATTAGACAGGATATGATTCATATTCTCTTCTCCTCGTATTGTTTAATTTTACAACGATGCTACAGAAACTCCGAGAGTAACTGTTCCAGCTAGAGCGATTGCTTTTCCAGTCGTCGCCCCGATTGCAACTGCAACAGGAATTGAAATTGGAGCACTTGCCGCAACTACAATACCTGTCCCTACGATAAGTGCAGCAGCACCAACCACTGCGAATGTTTCAGCCCAACCCCAACCAGCATCAATTAGGAGTGATTCTTCTGCGTTCAATGTTACAAATCTGCTCGAGTATACTAATTCCATCTATTTTCACCTCCTTCCAATTCCCTTAAATATAATCAAATTTCATCTGAAGCTTTTCTTTTATGGTAAGTTAGGATTCATGCCTATATAGATATCCATAATGTGTTCTTTACCTTCGTCTAGTTTTTCCTCTTCTGTGAGGTTAATATTATAGACTGCCGTAATCGGTTGGAAATTGTTTTGAGAAATAAAACTATTTAAGTTATTATATGCGTTCTCAATAAGACGAGGATCTCCTATATACCTTATATAAACGGCATTGACTAAGAGAAATAAAGGCTTAAAACTATAGTCCTTGGTTGAACGAATTTCTTTGTCTATCGCTACTAAAAATTCCATATCTATCACTTGCTCACCATTGATGATTTCTGCCCCAAAAGTGGCTGAAATAAGTGGGCCACATTTATTCGCCCCATTCTCAGTAATATAATTTATTAATTCAGACAAACGATATTGAACCTCTGATATTTTCTTTTTTTTTCTAAGACTCATTACTTTTTCAAAATTAAGGCTCTTATTTGTCTCAATACCCATTGTATTTTTCACATTACAAGTCCTTTCACCAAATTTCTTAATAATAGAATACTAAGAAGATAATGTACGTTAAATATCCCAAACAGGACATTCTCATTTGGTGCAGCAATTCTTGTAGCACCTGTAGTATCCGTAATTATTAATTTGCTGATAGATATTACCAATAATTAATGAAATACAGAAATTTCCCGATAAAAATCCCAAATTTAAAAATGTTAGATACAGTCAGTAATATAAACAATATTGCAATAATATTTCCTAACCATACATTTCTCTCAATGGAGTTTCTCATAAATTGCAGTATAAATATTGTATATTTAGCTAACATTTTTTCACCATCCCATAATTTTCATAAAATAAAACAATACCCAAGGAACACCCTTCAGGTATTGTCTCTATACAAATTAGCATCTATATCAAAAATTTCCGATAATACTGTCCTTTATCTCTAACTTGCGTTTTCGAATAGACTTTTTTTAGCATGTTTCGAACTGTACCTTCTGTAATGCCCATATTACATGCAATTTGCAAAACACTTTGATTACCCAGCCATGCATGAGCTACCTCTTTTTCTCTAGAAGTAAGTTTATATACCTCAAATTGTTTAGTTAATGATTCTTTTTTTACTTCCGGATCAGACAAGTTCAATTTTTCAGATATTGTATCAACTAATCTCTCAACCAAAACAGAAGCAAAACTAACCTCAATACCCTCCCTCATCGTCAAGTCTAAATATCCCACAATTTGATCGTTAACTTTAATCGGATGACAAATACAAGTCCAATCTGAGAACATCTGCAGACTATGATTCGCCCCTTCAACAACCGCAGCACAGCCCAGATGCATGGCTAAAGAAATGCCATTAATTCCAGCTGAATCAAGCGCAAATGAGCACCCAGGTACAATCTGTGACCGCTTTAGTGCATCCAGGATAGGCTCAGCGCCTTCAACGTGGATTACTATGCCATCTGTATTAGCCAATACAAAGAAATGAGTGGTAGGAACAACCCGTGAGAGGAATCCGATCTCCTCAAGAACAAGGGTTATAAAACTATCTTTTTCACTCATACTCCTTACTTTAGGCAATGCAACAATTGATACGTCAATTTCATAGTTTTCTACGAGGTGTCCAAGTTTGCTTTTTTCTATTACGGGCAGATCATTATAATGAATCCAGGTTTTGGGGTGTATGTTCAGCTCAGCAAAGACACTCACGAATCAAGCTCCTCTCCTGATAAAGCTCCTATGCTCCCAGTATATATCTTTCATAAAAATTCCATTAGTACTAAATTTTATAGAACCTGTTCTTTACTTTCTCAACTGCTTCCCTTGAGCTCCGCACATTCAATTTCTTCAGTATCCGGTTCACCTGGTTCTTAATTGTGCTCCCCGATTTAAACAATTTTCTCTCGATTTGCGTTTGCGTAAGTCCCTCCTCAATCAACTCGAATACTTCTTTTTCCGCATTCGTCAGTGACGCAAGCAACTCATTTTTCTTAAGTCTCATGTACTCATTCATTACTGTTTGAACTGGTGTTATTTCACACATTACCGCCCTTATCACACTCGGTAATTTCATGTAATCTGTTTTTGCAACGTAGCTTACAGCTCCAGCAGCCAATGAATGGATGATCAATTCCTTTTCGTTAAACGAAGTGAGCATAATAATCTTTGTTTCCATCATCATGCTTATTTCCAAAACAGCATCTATGCCTTCCAACTTCCCATCAGAGAGTTGGATGTCCATGAGAACAACATCGGGATTTACTTCTCTACATGACTGTAGAGCCTCTTCTTTATTGGTTGCCCTATATACACATTGCAAAACAGGCTCGCGTACCAAGTAGTTAGAGATACATGTTATCCATACCGGATCGTCTTCAACAATAAGTATTTTTAAATTATCCATTTCACCCCCCCCCCTCCAACCATTAAGCTGCGGGCAAACTTATCTTGATCGTAGCTCCATAACCTTGTTCACTAAAAATTTCAATTCTCCCTCCATGTTTCTGAATGACATTAAAGCAGTAAGACAGACCCAGCCCATAATTCTTACTGTTCAATTTCGTTGTATAAAATGGATCGAAAATGTGATCAAGATCATGTTTTGAAATACCTCCCCCGCTATCCTTCACCAAGATACAAACCTGACTTCTTGATTCAAGAGTTTCAATTCGAAGCAATCCACCAGCTTTCATTGCATCAACGGCGTTGACAATTAAATTGTTTATCACTTCTTTTACGTGAATTTGATCGCACTGGATATCTGGAGTCATTGCATAATGTTCCTCAACAGCAATATTAAATTTTTTAAAAAGAGATTCATTCGTAAGAACACATTCATGCAGAATGGCTGACACACTAACTTTATTCTTTATCAACTTAACATCCTGAATCTGGTGTTGAATGCGATCAATCATGCTTAACAAATGAGTGGTAGATGAGAGAATTTGAGATGCGTTACTGTCAATTTCATCGTCCCTTGAACCCATAGTTAGATATTTGATATTCTCAGCAAGAATGTTCACTTTTCCAACTTCATTTTTAATCGCATGGTTTAGAAAACTTGTTCCAGAAGTGACAGCTTTTAATGTACTATCAATTCTTCGTCTCTCAAACTTTAGTTGTACGCCAAAAAAATCGAATTTTATGATGAAAATAATAAACAGTACAAATAAGAAAAACATCATGATCGCATTCAATCTCCATACTTCATTAAATTGAAATAAGCGAAATATGTAATTGGATAGCAGTTGAAATAGTACGGGGGGCAGCGCAATTAAATTTGTAAGCAGTCTCCGTTTCTTTGAGAAAGGATTCGTTTCTTTTATATACGTAAATAACAAAAAACAGCTTCCGGCAATGATGTAGGGGGCCACCCATAGGATTGCAACTTTATAATTATGTGCGATTGCAGGAGTAAGAGGGGTTATAAAGAACATGAGGATGACAGGGCAAAACAAAGTAACTTTCAGCATTAGTTTTAACTTGTTTCCAAACAACTCTGAATAGCAGAGGCAAAATATCAAATAAGAATAAGGCAATCCATACGTGTTAGTGAACGATCCTATACTGTAGATGCGATAAAATGTCGCTTCAATACTCGAGCTCATTAGTCCATGATCGGATAGATAGGGCAAAAAGTTCTCGATCGCAGCTCGTGCGAAACCGCCAGTGCCTCCACAAAATGTAACCAAAGCCACCCAGCGCGTAGACTCATTATGCGGGTTGTTCACAATTAAGATAATTGTAATTAACCATAATACTATAAAGGTAAAGATCATCCTTAGCCGTGCCCCTTTATTTCAAATCTTCGGAGATTAATATAACCTTATGACGCAATTTAGCCATCCACTTCTTTTTATTATTCGAAACAATAAACGGATATTGAACATAATTCAACACGGGCAAGTCGTGCTTTGAGTCAGCAACTGCAATTGTCTTTAAAGGATCATATTCCATTGCGGCATTAATTTTAAAATCTTTCAGCTCATCCAGGTTAACCCTTAGCCCCGTCTCATGACTGTCTGCACGGAGACAAATATAGGGGACGTCAAAGTATTGCCCATACAGCCTTACGATAGGAGTAATGTTAGTTGAAAGTAAAGTCACATTGACGTTGTTCTCTTTAAGATAAAAAATCAAATCGTGCGTATAACGAATAAACCCCTGTTTGTACTTCGACTCGAATAACTCCACAGAGTTAGTCTCTATTTCGCATAACGAATACCGGTGAAACCTGCGGTAAAAGGCTCGTTGGAACCAGTCACGATGAATGAAATCCAGTAATAAATAAACCGGCCCCCAGCATATAGCAAAATAAATAAGCCAGCCTCGCCATAGCAGGATACTTTTGAATTCTTTTCGCTTCATCCACATATAAAGATCCGTTATTTTTGCCTTTGCCAGTGTATTATCAATATCGATTAAAGCTTCCTTAGCTCCATGTTCAATAGCACTCTGCATTGGGCCAAAGTCTGTTATGCTCTGCATAAGTAGGGCACCTCCATAGTTTTAGTCATATTGTAAACAGAAATTATGATTTCTGGTTTACAACAATTATACACATAGAAACTGTTGTTTTTTGTCGAAATTTGGAAAACAAACCAAAATATTAACTAAATTATGCTAAAAAAAGATCAATTCCCCATAAAAGGAACTGACCTTACGATGAAAACTCTAATAGAAGACCAAATGTTGACTGTGAATCATCCGTGCTAATCAATTCTGGTTATTTCTTCTTTACAACTCGCGTACCTGCCATTCGATCATGTAGAGCGCGCTTCTCTGAATCCATACCCGCTATGATATAACCAATTAAGAGAATAATTCCAGAAACGAATTTCCCAACGATTTCTCGAAGCAAAACGGCCCCCCATGAAAGTGGCTTTCCGTCATTGCGAACGACGCGAACACCGAGAATCATTTTCCCTAGCGTTTGGCCAAAATAAACGGTTAAAGTTACGTAGTAGATCAAGGCAATTACATACTCAATAATGCTCAAACTTGCAGGAGGCTTGAGAGGGCTTGTACCAGTCACAAGACTAAGGATGACAAAGACAGTTTGAAGTGCAATCGTATCAATCAACAAAGCGACGAAACGAATCCAAAAGCCCGCATAGCTTCGCTCCACATTTGTTCTCGTTTCTGAATTCGCATGTCCACTACTATCCTGAGTTACTACCCTATTTTGCACCATTCTTTCTCCCTCCTCATGGTTGAAATAAATATAACAAGCGTGGTCCTGTCGTAGAAGCTGCAGGCAACACTTGCTCCATCAGTTGTGCTGCAGGCGACTTTAGCTGTTGATTAAGCCCATTCAAAGCAGAAAACAAAGAAAACTTTGGCGCATACTTAACCACCTCAACATCTTCCAATCCTGTCTTTTGTTTCGCATATTCCGTCGCATCGTCCAACGTGCCAAACTCATCAATGAGCCCCAGTGCTTTAGCTTGCTGGCCTGAATATACACGACCATCTGCCGCCTTCAAAACGTCATCATGGGATAATTTGCGGCCTTTTTCAATAACCGATACGAATCGTTGGTAGCTTTCATCCACCAGAGATTGAAAAATATCCTTCTCCTTTTGTGTTAATTCACGAAGAGGACTTCCAATGTCTTTAAATTCTCCGCTTTTAATCGTATTTTGTTTATAGCCGAGTAATTCAGCAGTCTTCTCATAATTGGGCAACGAAAAGATAACACCTAGACTGCCTGTAAGCGTCGAGCGATTAGCGAAAATATAATCCGCTGGAGCGGATATATAATAACCTCCTGAAGCGGCAACAGCTCCCATGCTGATAACCACTGTTTTACCGGCTTGTTTCACACGCTCGATTTCCAAATGAATTTCATCCGAAGCCACCACTTCGCCTCCAGGACTATTAATTCGTATGACCACTGCCTTTACATTGGGGTCTTGGCTTACTTGCTCTAGTTGAGAAATGAATGCTCCAGAGCTAAAACTGCTTGAAAAACTGGATTTTTCAGCAATGATGCCTTCCACGTTTAATTGAACAATTTTATTTTTTCCATTCCCGGAAACAACTGTCTCATCCCATCTGCTCATTCCGCTTCCAAGTTCTTCATTCCAGGAACTAGCTTTAAACACCAGAATGATGATTAGAATAAAAAGAAGAATGCCCATAATTGTTAAAGCCCAACCTCTCTTGCCGATGAATACCACCTCACTTGCTAAAATAATAGAAAAGGCGCATTGTCTAGAAAAATGCTTGAAAAACACCATTCGATAACTATCATATAAGATGAACGAGTCTGATTCATATATCCCATATAGGATATAAACACTGCAGATAATCGAATTCGCACTTTAGGTATGCTAAGCTATAATCTACTCAATCTATCAAAGGAGACAGACTCTCATGCAAATTGAAGCTCCACTTCCTAAGAAGCCACGCATGCTGGACCAGTTCCTGCTTCCATTTATCAAATCGCGCTCCTTCCCTTATTTATGGCTCAGCCAGCTTATTTCCATGCTCGGAGGCTCTATTACAACCGTTATTTTACCAATGGTCGTTTACTCGCTCACAGGATCAACAACGATGATGGGCCTGGTCATGACTGCTTATATGCTGCCCTACGTCCTCATGCTCCCCCTGTCGGGATGGATTGTCGATCGTTATGATCGCGTAAGGATCATGATGCTTTCCGATATCGTCCGCTTCATCGTCATGCTGGCTATTGCGGTGCTTATTTTCTCGGACACGTTATCCGTCCAAATGTTGTTCGGGCTGGTGGCCATCTACGGCCTCATGGAAGGGCTCTTTCATCCTGCCTATTCCGCCGTACGTGCAACCGTGTTTACACCGGATATTCGCAATGCTGCCAATGCATTGACACAAATGAGCAATCAAGGGGTCAGGATTATCGGCCCCGTTCTGGGGGGACTGATCGTTTCCTCCATGTCCGCCAGTTATGGATTCGGCTTGGATGCGTTAACCTATCTACTCTCTTATCTGTGTCTGCTGTTATTAGTGAAAAAATCATTGTATGCCAAGCAAAATAAACCGGCCCCCTCACAAAGCAATCCATCCTTCTCGTGGAGGCGCGAGTTTCTAGAAGGCATCACGATCCTCAAAGGGCATCCTTGGTTATGGATCACCATCCTGGCCTTCTGTTTCAGTAATATCTGCTTTAGCGGCATTATCGTCATTCTTGTCCCTTGGCTGTTCAAAGTACATCTTGGGCTGGATCCGCTTATGTACGGGATAGGAATCACTTGCTCAGGGGCCGGGGCTATTGCGGCGGCATTTATTTTTGGGTCGAGGACTCAGTGGCAGCACCGTGGCCTATTTGCCTATGGCGCTGTGATTCTGAGTGGGGCCGCCCTGCTGGCGATGCCTTTTACAACGGAACCGATCCTGCTCTGGGCGCTCATGGCCGTCGAAGGGTTCGGACTCATGATCTTCGGTCTCATCTGGGAGACCAGCCTGCAGGAGCTTGTACCTCCGGAAGCGTTCGGACGGGTGGTCAGTTTGGATCTGTTGGGGTCCTTTGCCTTGCTACCGCTGAGCTACTTCCTAGTCGGCTGGATTGCCGATCAAATCGGAGGCGTGATCACCATCACGATATTTGCTTCGATCGGCTTGGCCATTGTCGGTAGTGTGCTGTGCGTTCCGGCCATTCGCCGGTTTCAGTAGAAAAAAGAGGCTTGCTCAGTTATCTGATAACTTTGAGCAGCCTCTTTTTTAGGTTTTCCTAATTAATAAATTGTACATATTGCAAAAATCTTTTTAGCATTACAGCAGCCTGTGCTCTTGTTGCGGGTTCCTTTGGAGAAAATAATGAGTCGCTCAGACCATTGATGTGATTGCTGTTACTGAAGATGAAATCAGTAAGGCTATTGCACTTAATCCGGAAGATCCGCAAGTCTTGCTCCTAAAATGTCAAATTGACTACGCCCGCGGCAACCGTACGGAGGCTTTTCATCAATTATCCGCTATCAAACAGAAATTTCCGTTTCACCGCGGTATTAATGAAGAATTTGATAAATGGTTTACATATAACAAATCAAGTTAAGAGGAATATATTGAAGCAGGAGCCCCTTTGGCTTTATTTTTGCGGGAACTCTGATCCTCTATTTTCCAAAAAAGCCCCTTTTCTGCACGCTGAAGAGAACTACGATCCCCTATTTTATGTAATATGGACAAAATGGTAGTTTCATAGTGCTTTTAAGACCCTGTAGTTCCGCCTACAGCCTAAAAACAGCACATTTAGCTCAAATAGCACCCTATAGTTCCCCTCCACGAACCATATACAATAAAAAGCTGCCCCTCCGTCATCTACGATGACTTCTGGGACA
The DNA here is from genome assembly GCF_013141725.1 of Paenibacillus planticolens. Classification (GTDB taxonomy): domain Bacteria; phylum Bacillota; class Bacilli; order Paenibacillales; family NBRC-103111; genus Paenibacillus_E; species Paenibacillus_E planticolens. The sequence goes on from NZ_WHNZ01000017.1 coordinate 309,871, forward strand.
GCTTCTTTTCATAATTCCTATGGTAAATTCGACGATCCCATCAAATACCGGTCAACTTCGCGAGCCACGGCGCGTCCCTCATTGATCGCCCAAACGACAAGGCTTTGCCCGCGACGCATGTCGCCGGCGGCAAAGACGCCGTCCACGCTCGTCGCAAACTTGCCGTACTCCGCTTTCGCGTTCGAGCGCTCGTCTTTGGCGACGCCAAGCTGATCCAGCACCGTATTCTCCGGTCCTGTGAAACCCATCGCGATCAGCACCAGCTGCGCCGGATACACTTTCTCGCTGCCCAGCACTTCCACAGGGACGAATGCGCCTTTCTCATTCTTTTGCCACTCGATCAGCACCGTGTGCAGCTCCTTCAAGTTGCCGTGCTCATCCCCCACGAATTTCTTCGTGTTGATTAAATACTGACGGGGATCCTCGCCTTGAACGGCCGCTGCCTCTTGCTGGCCATAGTCTACTTTGAGGACCTTCGGCCACTCCGGCCATGGATTGTTAGCAGGCCGCGTTTCCGGTGACTTCGGCATGATCTCGAATTGCGTCACGCTTTTGCACTTGTGGCGCAAAGACGTGCCCACGCAGTCCGTCCCCGTATCGCCGCCTCCGATCACGATAACATCTTTGCCTTCGGCGGAGATAAACTCGCCGTCGGCATGCTCTGTATCCAGCAAGCTCTTCGTGTTCTTGCTGAGAAATTCCATCGCCAAGTGAATGCCGCCCAGCTCGCGACCTTCAATCGGAAGGTCACGGCCCTTGGTGGCTCCTCCGCACAGCACGATGGCATCAAACTCCTCTTGAAGCTTCTCAATCGGATAGTTCACGCCGACGTGAGCGCCGGTAATGAACGTGACGCCTTCCGCTTCAAGCAGATCTACACGGCGCTGGACGTACTTTTTGTCCAGCTTCATGTTCGGGATGCCGTACATAAGCAGTCCGCCCACGCGGTCCGCGCGCTCGAACACGGTAACCCAATGTCCGGCCTTGTTCAGCTGCGCTGCGGCCGCGATTCCGGACGGACCCGAGCCTACAACGGCAACTTTCTTCCCGGTGCGCGCTTCCGGCGGCTCCGGCTTAATCCAGCCTTCGGCAAAGCCTTTATCAATAATGGCTTTCTCAATGCTTTTGATCGTGACCGGCGTATCCTTGAGCCCCACTGTGCAGGAGCCTTCGCATGGCGCCGGGCAAACACGGCCCGTAAATTCGGGGAAATTGTTCGTTTTGTGCAGACGATCCAGCGCTTCCCGCCATTGTCCGCGATACACCAGATCATTCCATTCCGGAATGAGGTTATTGACCGGGCAGCCGGCGGCCATCCCGCTGATCAATGCCCCCGTGTGGCAAAACGGAATGCCGCAATCCATACATCTTGAGCCTTGCGTCTGCAATTTGTCATCCGACAGCGGCGTCGCAAACTCGTTCCAATGGCCAATTCGAACCAGCGGAGCGGCTTCGGCGGCCACTTCACGGCGATGCTCTATAAAACCGGTTGGTTTCCCCATGAACGTTTAGTCCCTCCTAAGAGTTTTGCTTCAGCAAAACTTACGTCGTAAGCCTCTGCTCTGATTCGTTAGTTTCCACCGACACGGGAAATGTCCCGCATGTTCGCCTCGAAAGCGACCATAATGGCTTCCTGCTGGCCCAATCCGGAGCGTTTCACCTTCTCGATGGCATCAAACATCCGTTTGTAGTCCTTCGGTATGACCTTCACGAACTTCCAAACGTATTCTTCCCAGTGCTGTATGACGCGGTGGGCAACGCTGCTATCCGTAAATGTGGCATGATGTTGAATCATCGTTTTCAGTTCGTTCATTTCAAATACTTCTTCAACATGCTCGAGATGAATCATCTCTTTGTTCACCTTATCGGCAAAGTCGCCTTTCTCATCGAGCACATAGGCAATCCCGCCTGACATCCCTGCGGCAAAGTTGCGGCCGGTCGATCCCAGAACAACGACACGACCGCCCGTCATATATTCACAACCATGGTCGCCTACGCCTTCGACAACGGCACGCACGCCGCTGTTTCTTACGCAGAAGCGTTCACCCGCAATGCCTCGAATGTAGGCATCTCCGTCGGTTGCGCCATAGAAAGCCGTATTTCCGATGATCACATTCTCTTCCGGGACAAAATAGGACCGGGTCGGCGGGAAAACGACCAACTTGCCGCCGGATAAGCCTTTACCCACGTAATCGTTGGCATCTCCTTCCAAAGAAAGCGTAATCCCCTTCGGCACGAAGGCGCCGAAGCTTTGACCGGCCGAGCCGTTAAAGTGAAGGCGAATCGTATCGTGAGGCAAGCCCTCCAAGCCATGACGGCGCGTAACCTCACTGCCGACAATCGTGCCGACAACACGGTTCGTGTTGGAGATCTCCAAAATCGCATGCACATGCTCCTTGCGTTCAATCGCAGGCTCACAAATGTCGAGCAGCCTCGTAACGTCCAGAGAGCGATCCAAACCGTGATCCTGCGCCATTTGGCAGAAGCGGCCAACGTCTTCGCCAACATTCGGCTGGTGCAGAAGCGGCGCCAAATCAACGCCTTTGGCTTTCCAATGGGCCACGGCTTGCTTGGATTCGAGCACATCCGTGCGGCCGACCATTTCCTCGATGGTGCGGAAGCCAAGCTCTGCCATCAGCTCGCGAACATCCTGCGCGATGAACGTCATGAAATTCACGACATGCTGCGGATCTCCGGCAAATTTCTTGCGAAGCTCCGGATTTTGCGTAGCAACTCCAACCGGACAAGTATCCAGATGGCACACGCGCATCATCACGCAGCCGATCGTAATAAGCGGAGTTGTCGCGAAGCCGAACTCCTCGGCGCCGAGCAGCGCAGCCACGACAACGTCGCGCCCTGTCATCAGCTTGCCGTCCGTTTCGACGGTGATACGGCTGCGCAGGTTGTTGAGCACGAGCGTCTGATGCGTCTCCGCCAGACCGAGCTCCCAAGGCAGTCCCGCGTGACGAATACTCGTCTGCGGCGACGCGCCCGTTCCTCCGTCGTAGCCGGAGATCAGGACAACATCCGCCTTCCCTTTGGCTACGCCGGCTGCGATGGTGCCAACGCCGACCTCCGACACCAGCTTAACGCTGATGCGTGCACGCGGGTTGGCATTCTTGAGATCGTGGATCAGCTCGGCGAGATCCTCGATCGAATAAATATCGTGATGCGGCGGCGGCGAAATCAAGCCTACGCCCGGCGTAACGCCACGAACCTCGGCAACCCAAGGGTACACCTTGGTGCCCGGGAGCTGGCCGCCCTCGCCGGGCTTCGCGCCCTGCGCCATCTTGATCTGAATCTCGTCGGCATTGACGAGATAATGGCTCGTGACGCCGAAGCGGCCCGACGCCACCTGCTTGATTGCGCTGCGGCGCAGGTCGCCGTTCGCATCCGGCGTGAAGCGCTCCGGATGCTCGCCGCCCTCGCCGGTGTTGCTCTTGCCGCCGATGCGGTTCATCGCAATCGCGATCGTCTCATGCGCTTCTTTGGAGATGGAACCGTAGGACATGGCTCCCGTCTTGAAGCGCCTGAAGATCGACTCGATCGGCTCCACCTCTTCGATCGGTACCCGCTGACGGTCTTCCTTGAACGTCAGCAGCCCGCGCAGCGCCATATATTTCTCATCTTCCCGCAGGATGAGCTTGGAGAAGTTCTTGTACATGGCGTAGTTATTCGTACGAACCGCCGATTGCAGGGCATGCACCGTTTCCGGTGTATACAGATGGTCTTCCCCATCCCGGCGCCACTGCAAGTCACCGCCGGTATCGAGCACCCTATCGCGCCCCTCCCGCTCGGAGAAAGCACGGTTGTGGCGAAGCAGCGCTTCCTTGGCCACAACATCGATGCCTATGCCGCCAACAGGCGTGTAGGTCCATGTAAAATACGTATCGACCAGCTCTTGACTGAGGCCGATCGCTTCGAAAATTTGCGCCCCGCGATAGCTTTGAATCGTGGAAATGCCCATTTTCGCCAGAACTTTTACGACGCCTTTCGTCACAGCCTTGATATAGTGATAAGTAGCTTTAACATGATCAACGCCGACAAGCTGGTTGCGTCGGATCATATCATCTAGCGTTTCCAAAGCCAGATACGGATTGATCGCGCCTGCGCCATAGCCAAGCAGTAAAGCAAAATGATGCACTTCACGCGGTTCGCCGGACTCGACAAGCAAGCTCACTTTGGTTCGTGTGCCTTGTCGAATCAGATGGTGGTGCAGCCCCGACGTCGCGAGCAGCGCTGGAATCGGCGCATGGCGGCTGTCCACGCCACGGTCTGAGAGTATGATCAGTGAAGCGCCATCTTGAATCGCTTGATCAGCCGCTGCGTACAGGGCTTGCATCGCACTTTCCAGTCCCGCCGTACCTAGCGCCGCTTCGAACAGCATAGGCAGCGTTACCGTTACAAAGCCTTCGCGCTGAATATGGCGCAGCTTCGCCAGCTCTTCATTCGTGATAAACGGCGTTTTCAAACGAATTTGGCGGCAGCTTGCCGGCTCAGGGCTAATGAGGTTACGCTCCGGTCCGATCGTTGTACCTTGCGCCGTAATAATTTCTTCGAAGTTCGCATCAATCGGGGGGTTGGTCACCTGCGCGAACAACTGCTTGAAGTAGTTATACAGTAGTTGAGGACGGTCTGACAGCACCGCCAGCGGTGCATCCGTCCCCATAGAGCCGATAGGATCTACCCCCGTTTTGGCCATAGGCTCAAGAATTTTTCGCAGCTGCTCGAATGTATAGCCGAACGCTTGCTGACGCTGCAAAACCGTATCATGATCGGAACCGAGCACGATCGGCGCGTCAGCTAAATCCTCCAATGAAACCAGATGCTCATTCAACCAATCGCGATAAGGCTGTTCGCCGGCGATGCCGTTCTTTATCTCTTCATCGGCTACAATGCGGCCTGCTACGGTATCCACAAGCAGCATACGCCCAGGTCTGAGGCGGTCTTTGTATAAAATGCGCTCAGGCTCGATATCCAGAACGCCGACTTCAGAAGCCAGTACGATCAAATCGTCCGTAGTTACATAGTAACGTGATGGGCGCAGGCCGTTGCGGTCAAGTATGGCGCCGATTTGACTGCCGTCCGTGAACGCAATCGCAGCCGGTCCGTCCCATGGCTCCATGAGTGTGCTGTGGTACTCGTAGAACGCTTTTTTGGCGTCATCCATCGTCTCATGCTTGGACCATGGTTCCGGTACCATCATCATCGCCGCATGCGGCAGCGAGCGTCCGGAAAGCATCAGGAATTCAAGGGTGTTGTCAAACATTTGCGAATCGGAGCCGTCGGTATCAATAATAGGAAGAATGCGTTTGAAGTCTTCGCCAAATAATTCAGAATCGCACATCGCCTGGCGCGCATACATCCAATTCACATTTCCGCGCAGCGTGTTGATCTCGCCGTTATGAATAAGATAGCGGTAGGGATGCGCACGCTCCCAGCTTGGGAATGTATTCGTACTGAAGCGGGAGTGCACCAGCGCGAGCGCAGACTCCACCTTATCGTCCTGCAATTCAACGTAATAGGCGTCGACCTGCTCAGGCGTCAACATGCCCTTATAAACGATCGTTCTGCTAGACAAGCTAGAATAGTAAAATTGCACACCACGAAGGGTCGATTTGATAGCGTTCTCAGATAATTTGCGTATGACATACAGCTTTCGTTCAAAATCGAGATTGCTCGCCAACCCCGCACTTTCTCCAATAAATACTTGACGTACGAAAGGTTCTGCCGATTTCGCGGTTTCTCCGAGTGAACGATTATCTGTTGGAACCGTTCGCCAACCTAAGAATTGTTGCCCCTCCTCGCCAACAATGCGTTCAATGATTTTCTCGCACGCTTGGCGCGCATCCAAATCCTGAGGCAAATAGACCATACCCACACCATAGTGCCCTGCTGCAGGAAGCTTGATATTCTCCTCCACACAAGCGGCTTGGAGATATGCATCCGGAATTTGCATCAAAATGCCCGCTCCGTCGCCTGTGTTCCGCTCACTGCCTTGACCACCGCGATGATCTAAATTGCAAAGTACACGAAGCGCTTGCTTGACGATTTCATGCGATTTCACACCTTTAATATTCGCTACAAAGCCAATACCGCAGGCATCACGCTCGAACTGAGGATCGTACAATCCTTGTTTGGGAGGTAACCCGTTTTTGATCATGTTGTGCAACCTTTCTTTTCTGGTTTTTGGACTCACTTTGTCCAATGTACGCTTTAAAGTATGAAATTGCCGAAACATAGCGACTCGTATTTCATCAAATATATTGAATAGTCCAAATTGATGAAATAGTCTCAATATTTTTTATATTATATTAACATCAGAAATAGTATAGTTCAATGAAAATGTAAAGGTTTTCATTTTAATATTTTTATAAGATAGCCCTAAAAAAAGGAAATGGCGAACGGCGGCCTTCCATTTCCCATCACGCCTAGTCTGGACGATGTGTCTGCGGTTTGTCGTGCATGTTTTACGCTTCTTTTTCATACGCTCATGATAGCGAACTTTCTATGTTTCATGCTATGATAGCTAATACGCTGCAATGAAACATACATCCAGATTTCACAGCCTAGGAGGAACGCTGCTTTGAGTCTACAGCATACTTTTTCGACTGGGATGATTTGGGAGCCCTTATACAAGTGGCACATACCAGCCCACCCGGTTGAAGTCCAGCTTTTCCGATCGCAGCCGGTTCGACGCTTGAAGTTCCTGCATCACTTCGGAGCTTCTGCGCTTTTTTCGCCAATGACCCATTCACGGTTCGAGCATACGGTCGGTGTATGGTCTTTGATGGCCCATTTTTGCCCGGACGAACCCTTGCTTCGCATCGCTGCACTTTTACATGATATCGGTCATCTCCCTTTCTCCCACGCGGTGGAAAGAACACTCGGCTATGACCACCATCAGCATACAGAACGATTGATTCTTAGCGGAACGATTGCCGACATTTTGACTGCGCATGGCATCTCTCCGGCAGCGATCGTGTCCATTTTGAATCAGGACAGCCCTTTGACGAATAAAACGTCTCTGATGGGTCTCGATCATCTGGACAGCTTCTTGCGAGATACCTACTATGCAGGTCAGCAGTTGATGCCGCCATCCGAGCTTGTCCGAAAGCTTCACCTGCGCGGGAATTACATAGAAACAGATGAAGAAACAGCGGCTGCTCTCCTACATGCGGTCGTGGAAGACCATCGAATTTTCCTTAGCCCTTCGTTTCTCGCCATGGATGCGCTGCTGGCCAAAGCGGCTGCTCATCACTGCGAATCGAACCCGGGCATGAAGGAACGTCTTCCTTCTTTGTTGGATCATGAGCTCATTCAAGAGCTGCTGCAAAGCACGAATGGGGTAGCCAGAGACACCATGAATGTCTTGATGTACGAACCCCATCGCATTCGGATTACGGAAGAGCCCGTGAAGGGCAGTATTGAAGTCAACATTCGTAAAATATACAAAAAACAACCGTTGATCGGAGATAAACCCGCTTCTGAAACGAGCTTCCAAGCTGCAGTGAAATTAGAAGAGCTTAATTCCCTTACAGCTACTTATTTTTTTAACATATAGTTATACCATATTCGATCTTAAATCTTCAGAGGGGACTGGCCCAGATTGGCAAAATTATATTTCCGTTATGGCACGATGAACAGCGGCAAATCCATTGAAGTATTGCGCGTAGCGCATAATTATGAAGAACAAGGCAAAAAAGTTCTCCTTTTAACCTCTGTTGTTGATGACCGTTTTGGCGTCGGCAAAGTCGTATCCCGAATCGGCATGCAAAAGAATGCCATCGTTGTAGACGACAAATTGGACATGGTGGAACTGGCTAAGAACGAGCTCCCGAACTGCATTCTTGTAGACGAGGCGCAATTTTTGAACAAGCAGCAGGTTGCGCAGTTGATCGAGATTGTTGACGATTTGAACATTCCGGTTATCGCATATGGGTTGCGGGCGGATTTCATGGGGCAGCTATTTGAAGGAAGCACGGCACTGATCGCCGCGGCCGACACGATTGAGGAAATCAAAACGGTCTGCTGGTACTGCGACAAGAAAGCGATCATGAATATGCGCTGCAAGGACGGAGAACCTATTTTCCATGGAGAGCAAATTCAGATCGGCGGGAACGAGAGTTATGTTCCGGTCTGCCGCAAATGCTACGCATCCAAACGCAAAGCAAGCTTAAGTTCGTAACTTGCAGGGGTATCCCCTCAAATTACGTCTAAACTCTTGATAGGATTGATATGGTCGTCAAAGAAAGGTGAGTTCCTTGCGAAAAAAACGGATTTTGCTTTTATCCGAGGGCTTTGGGAAAGGTCATACACAAGCTGCACACGCACTTTCGGTTGAGCTCCGCCAAAACTCGTCGGAAATCATTACGCGAGTGATCGAGCTTGGCGCTTTTTTGCACCCTACCCTTGCACCTTGGATCTTCTCGGCATACCGCCGCACGGTTACTTCACAACCCAAACTCTATGGTATGCTTTACCGCAATCAATATGAAAAGTCGCTTAACCGCGTGGCAGGACTATTTCTGCACCGCATGTTTTATTCCCAAACCAAGGCGATTATCAAGCAGCTCAAGCCGGATATTATCGTGTGTACCCACCCTTTTCCAAGCATTATCGTGTCTCGCTTAAAGCGTGCCGGATTGCCTGTGCCCCTCTTTACGGTCATCACCGATTACGATGTGCATGGCACTTGGATTGACTCTGCCGTGGATAAGTACCTCGTATCGACTTCGAAGGTGCAAGAGCGCCTCATCGCCCGCGGTGTGCCGGAGACGCACATTGAAGTCACAGGCATTCCCGTGCATCCGAATTTCCACCTCGAACACAGCAAAGTGCAGACCCGCAAGCAGTTCGGTCTCAGCGCCATGCCGACGGTGATGGTGATGGGCGGCGGTTGGGGCGTCTTTAAAAAAGAAGAAAAAGAAGAGCTGTTAACCTATTTGGCCAGTTGGAGCAAAGATATTCAGCTTCTCATCTGCCTGGGTACGAACGAGAAAGCGCGGCAGCAGCTGTTGGAGGAAGAGATTTTCCGGCAGCCGAATATTCATCTGATTGGATACACCAACGAGATTAACAAACTGATGGACATTTCGGATTTATTGATTACCAAACCGGGTGGCATGACGTGCACGGAAGCCATGGCCAAAGGCATTCCCATGTTGTTCTACAGCCCCATTCCGGGACAGGAAGAAATGAATTGCCGGTATTTCCAGGATCAAGGCTACGGCCAAATGATTACTTCACTTGAAATGGTCGATCACTGGTTTAAGCTGCTGCTTGAGCAGTATCCCGAACTGTCCGAACGCCGCGACTCGATCCGCAAGCATCAGAAATTCGGCGCGCAGGATTGCTCCAGAGCGATCATTCAGTATTTAAAGTTATCCGACCAACGTCCTTACCTGCAGGCATCAACAACAACACCGCTCATACAATGGTATTAACCATGTATAGGGCGGTGATTTTTTTTGAACCTCTTTCAACGTTTCTTAAAACAGATCATCTTCGTATATTTGCTCGCATGGTTCATCGGCAGTCTCTGGATGATGGCCGTATTTGGTAGCGGGACCGTTCAAGGCAAGCTGCTCGGCATTAATGTTAGCCAGTTTCATGATTATGCCTGCTTCGGCTTTGCGGGTGCTTTGGGCGGAGCGCTATACGGTCTCAGGATGTTCCACGAGCATTATCATGAGCTTACCCCGCAGTGGACGTACTGGTATTTCATGAGGCCTGTCCTCTGTTTCGGCTCAGCTATTATCACGATCATCCTGTTCGCAAGCGGTATTCTGCTGCTCCAAGTCGATAATTCGATGTCCGCCCGCATTTCCATCGCGTTTTTGACCGGATATGGCTATGGCAAGTTCATGGAGAAATTAAAGGCGCTAACGACAACCTTCTTCAATGGCACCGGGAATGGGAACGGGAACGGGAACGGAAATGGAAATGGAGGAGATACGCCGAAATCTTGAATTCCTTTTTTGGTAATTGGAAACGCTACTTATACCAAATCAAATAAGGAGACATCATGAGAATCATTGCAGCTTTGTGTATTTGCTTGTTTTTGATGCAGCCTGTCGCCGCCAGCGCCGCCCCTAAGAAAGATCGAGCTTATTATGAAACACGCGGAGAAATTGTGTGGGAAGTGAATACGGATGAGAAGGTGATCGCGTTAACGTTCGATGACGGCCCTCATCCCAAGTATACGGATCAAATTTTGGAGCTGCTCAAACAGTACGAGGCAAAAGCGACTTTTTTCGTAGTCGGCAATAAAATCCAGCTTTACCCCGATGTTCTGGAGAGAACGGCTCGGGAAGGCCACGAGATTGCCAATCATACTTACAACCATGCCTACATAGGGAAAAAAACCAATATCAAGAAGGAGCTGAACACGACCGAAGAGCTGATTATTGCGAAAACAGGACAGCGGTCTCAATTGTTTCGTCCTCCCGGAGGCTTCTACAATGACCGCCTCGTGTCCGTCGTCAAGGATGAGGGGTATAAAATGATCATGTGGAGCTGGCAGCTGGATACGAAAGATTGGGATACGCCAGGCGTCAACCGCATTGTGAACAGTGTGCTGAAAAATGCGAAAAACGGGAATATCGTCCTGTTTCATGACTATATTGAAGGGCCGACGCAAACCATCCAAGCCTTGAAAATTATTTTGCCAGAATTAAAAAACAGAGGATACAAGTTAATCACGGTATCGGAGCTCCTGAGCTATAACAAGGCGATCCCGGCCAAAATTCATTAAGACAGAACGCGCTTAGCCTTAACAAAGCGGTCTTTCCATGCGCCGTCCAGCTCCGACACCGTAACACCAATGCCCGGCCGGAAAGTATGCAGCATTAATCCGTTGCCTATATAGACCGCCACATGGCCGATCCGTTCGATTCCATCTTTGTTCTTTCTTTTGGGCGTGGTAAAGAAAACGAGATCGCCCTCGCGCAGCTCGTCCATGGATACCTCGGCCCCCCGTTGACTTTGCTGCCTGGAATCGCGCGGCAAGGCCACTTTTTGCGAATCGAATACGTATTGCAGGAAAGAGGAGCAATCGAACGAGTCGGTTTGACCTCCCTTCGCCCCGAATACGTAAGGGGTCCCAAGGAAGCTCATCCCTTTCAAGATGAGTTGGTTCGCCTTGCGCTTCCACGTCGGTTCATCGGTATCTGAGCTGGCAAGCTGTTCGTATTGTTCCTTAATTTTCACGATTTCGGCTGAAGCTAAATTAACCTTCTTTACATTCGGAACGGGGTCGTCCCCCTCCCGAATCTGTTCCGTTTTATTCACGGAAGGCGAGCTGCTGGGCAGAGGTGTTGCGTTCTCTTCTGCTGCCGCAGGGACCGGAGATGCCGTAGGAATTACGCTCTCGCTTGGCGCAACGACAGAAGGGGAAACAACGGGAGCTGAAGCTTTTGGCTTCGCCGAAGGTGTTGCTGCAAGCGTTGCTGAAGGCGTTACGGCCCGCTTCGCTGTCATCGCCGGAGATGCCGTGGCAGGCACCGGGACAGGCGCTGCCTCCACCTTTTCAGGTGCTTCCGAAGGCGCTCTTGCAGGAGTGGCCGATTCCGCTGGTTCTGCTGCTTGCGGCGGATCAGCTGTTATCGTATTTTCGCGCGTATTTGAGTATGCTGCGTTCAATGTCATATTTTCCGGATTTTGCAAGGTAAAACCAATCAGTACGGCAAGTGCGATGACTAGTGTGGACATCGTATGTTTGGGGGCTAGCATGTCTGACCTCCTGTGCAAAATAACAACGTATACCCATACCATTCTCAGTCCGCCCCCAAAGAAAGGGGGTCACGCCAAATGGAATATGATGGATATGAAAAAGCCTCACCGTTAGCTCTCTGCTTCCGGTGAGGCTTTGCTGTTATTTGGGTGCATCGAAGGTATGCACCTTGGTCCAGTTGACACCGCCTGAGCCGGTGGTGTACATGACGCTCGGCTGCGTATTGTCATTCGTAATCAGCCAGCCCTGATTCGAGTCCGCCATAGCCAGCAGCAGCTCGCCGTAGCCGGTGAACGTCTCTTTCCCGTTCACCCAGGTTTTTCCGCCGTCCTTCGTCCATCCGACTGAGTTCGGCTTGTCGCAGCTCGGGCATTGCCCGCCCATAAACGCTACGTCGGGACTAACGACATAAAGCGGTCCGGGCTTCGTGCCCGTGTTCTTCGGCCCTGTGGTATCGCCCGCAGGGATACCTGGAGCCGGTCCGCCTCCGGCGGTGCTATTCGCCAGCACCGTCTGCCAGGTTTTCCCGCCATCCTTCGTGTGGAACAAGGAATACGAGGTTTGGGTCATCCCCGAATCGCCGATAAGGAGGATCCAAGCATCGTTCGCTCCCACGGAGCGGATCACTGCGCCCGTGAGCGAAGCTTCATTTTTGCGGGACATCGCGCTCTTCCAAGTTTTGCCCCCGTCCTGGGTTCGTAGAACCTCCACGGTGTCCTTCACCTGCTTAACCGCCCAGCCGTTATTGGCATCATGGAAATAGGCATCTCCCGTAATCCCTTCAGGCACTGACATTTGCGTCCACTTTACGCCGCCATCCACGGTATGGGCACTCCCGCTGAAGGCCTCCCCTTTCGATATAAAATGAAAGAACGCGGCATTCGGCATTTTACCGACAGTTGTCCAATGCTGGCCTCCATCCTTGGTGCTCAGCAAGCTGCCTTCATTCCCGGTACTCGCCCAAGCCTCTTTGCCGTTCAGCGCAAATAATTGTTTGACTTCACCGCTGCCTTCATATTGAATCTGCCATTTCGCACCGCTGTCTTCCGTGTGGGCAATCCACCCTTTGCCGCCGATCCAGCCGGATTTGGCATCCGCCAAGCGGACAGCCGTCACCCCGGTCATTGCCACTTTCGACGGTTTATCGCTGGTTCCTGTGACTGGCTTAGCGGAGGGAGTCGCCGCCGGCTGCACGGTTGCTTGTGCCGTTGCTTGCGCTGTTGCTGCTGCTGTCGGCTGCGGCGAATCGGAAACATTCGCAGCACCGTTCGTCGTTCCGGACGATTCGCATCCTGCAAGCGTCAAGACGGCAAGTGCCAGAACAGGCATATATTTTTTCAACATCATCTTCACTCCTTCTGTTCTTAACTGCATCTTTCATCCCTATAGACGCAGCTTTGCGTTGAAAAGTTGAGCCGCCAGACAAGTAGCCCCTTCCCAAATTTAGTATGTCCTATTGAAGGGAGATTGTTTTACGGACTTCCGGCCAAATAATAAATTAGGCATGACTCATCTTCTTCATGAATACAATCCAATCAAGGAGGGGGACTTTGTTACGGAAAGGAAGAGGATCGGTTGAGATTCATGTGGGGTAAAAAAGAATTCACCTTAATGATCATTCCGGGCGCCAACCGCCGAACCGTAAGATTCAAGCTTCCGCACAGTAGTTTGTATATTGTGCCCAGCGTGATCCTGCTCGTGCTGATTGGTTTTTTTGTCACGATTTACTTAATGAATACCTACTCCCATCAAACGAAAGATGACATGCAGCGTACGTTCGATGGACAAGAACGCCAACTGGTTAATCAAATTACACTTAAAGATAATGAACTGGAAGAGCTTCAAGCTAATTTGATTGACTTGTCCCAGCAAGCAGATGAGTTCAAGCTCAAGCTCGAAGAAATTAAGAAAATCGATCATGTCATACAATTGATGACCCAATCGGAAGAACCGAACAGGACAAGCAAAAAACTGTCCGCCTTCAACGAGACCGGACACAGCTCGGATGTCGGCGGCAACGAGGTCCCGGTCACATCGCAAGATGTCACTCAGCTTGTTAGCTCTACCAAGCAAGGACTCTCTACTTTAGTCGGAGATATCAACGCGCTGCTCGTTAATCTCAGCAAGTCGGAAGCACGCTTGCAGGAAGCCGAGTACTTGCGCAGCATCACGCCGACACTTTGGCCCGTCATGACGCACAGCCTCACCTCCGGTTTCGGTATTCGGAAAGACCCGTTTACGGGTAAGCCGTCTATGCATACGGGACTTGATCTCGACGGCGAACTCAATGATGCCGTCTATGCGACGGCGTCCGGCAAAGTGATTGAAGCCAGCTTCGACAACGATTACGGCAATCGTATCATTATCAATCATTCGCGCGGGATTCAAACCGGGTATATGCATCTGAATAAAATGCTCGTAAAACGCGGAGACTCCGTAACGAAAGGCCAAAAGATCGGCCTGCTCGGTTCCACAGGCCGCAGCACGGGCTCCCATTTGCATTACGAGGTGCAGAAGAACCGCGTCCCGATTGACCCAACCCCTTATCTTATAACCGATAGAAAGGATGAACGCTAATGCTTGGAAGCTCAAAATCGAAACGCATCGACGCGAAAACAACGGACACGTTGATCGGGGGAAGCACCATTTGCGAAGGTAAAATCATGTCCGAGGCCAGCCTCCGCATCGAAGGCCAGCTGCATGGCGACATTGAATGCGCAGGCGACATTACGATTGGCGAAAACGCCGTCGTGCAATCCAACATCCAGGCGCGCGACGTCATCATTGCCGGCAAAGTAAAAGGCAACATTCAGACCAAAGGCAAGCTTATTGTCACCAGCTCCGGCGTGCTGGTCGGCAATATCGATGTCCGCTCCTTCATCGTTCAGGAGGGCGGCGTTTTCCAAGGCAGCAGCGCGATGCAAATCGCAGCGGTGAGCGATAAAGGCGGCAGCGGCGGCAAAGTCATCGACGCCAAGGCGCATAAGCACCAGAAGAGCGAGCAGCAGGCCGTTTCGGGCGGGAATTAGGGAGTACCGGTTGCGTCAAGGGAGGCACGCTCAATAAAAAGACCAAACAAACCCGTGAGGGTCGTTTGGTCTTTTTATTTTTGCTGTACGCTTACTTGCCGCTTACTTGCCGGCCTTCACCTCGGCCAGCATAGAGAGATCGACGAACTTGCTAAGATCGAGCTGCTCTGCCTTGATGCCCTTTATATACCTGGCGGCGATTGAGACCTTCGCCATTTCCTCCATCACCTTGACGTCGACGTCGGTGGTAAGCTTCAGACGGCTGAGCGAGGCTTTGATCAAGCTCTTGTCCATTCCTTTGCCGCTGTACTGCTTCAGCTGGTTATTGATGAGCTCGTAGGCTTGCTCAGGGTTGTTCTGAATGAACGCGATGCCGTCCATATTGGCTCGGATCGCCCCCTTCACGATATCCCTGTGGCGATGAATGAACTTGTCGCTCGCCACCATAATCACCGTCGGATAATCGCCGTGATTCGGCGGGACCGCCTGCCAGTCGACCACGACCTTGCCGAGTCCGGCCTTTTCGATCTGTGTCCCCCATGGCTCGGGAACGAGCGTCGCGTCAATTTCCTTCTGACGAAAGGAAATGAGCGCATCTGATGGAGAACGCACAATGAGATGCGCGCTGCCCGTGCTGCGGCCAAGCGAGATGCCCTCCTGCTGCAGCAGCAGGCGAAGGGAAATCTCATTCGTATTCCCTTTGGACGGAATCGCGATCGTTTTATCGACTAAATCTTTAACGCTATTTATTCCTGCGCCGTTCCGTGCAACAAGCACCGCACCGCCGTTGTTGGAGCCGGAGACAACGCGATAGTTGCCGCTTTTCAAAAAGAACGTTGTGGCAGGTCCGGGACCTACGAAGCCGACATCGATATCCCCCGTGGCCATCGCAATCGACAAGTCGGAGCCGTTATCGAAAGCCGTGACTTCAATCTTCACGTCATTGCCCCACTCCCGGGCGAAATACCCTTGCTCCAGCGCGATATAAGCTGCGGCATGCGTGACATTTTTAAAAACACCAACCCTGACCGTCTGAGGTTTGCCGGAAGCCGTAAGCTTTTCTTCACAGGCGCTCAGCGTTGTAACGACGAACAGAAGCAGCAGCAGCATCCATGCTTTTTTTCTCATGCGACCCGCTCCCTGCTTAAGATTTGGAGCCGGCGAGGCCATAGCGCTCCAGCACTTTATCTTCCAGTTTCTTAAAGCAGAAGTGGTCGGAGACCGTACCCAGCACAGCAATAATAATGACGATGCACAGCATGAGCGAAGTGTCGCCCAAATTGCGCCCGTCCTGCAGCAGCTGGCCGAGTCCCGCCCCTTTGGCGATCAGCTCACCGGCAACGAGCGCGCGCCAAGCGAAAGCCCAGGCGGTACGGACACCGTTGATGAGATGCGGGAAAGCCGCAGGAATCATGATTTGCACAAACAGCCTAAACCCGTTGCCCGTCCCCATCGTTTGCGCAGCGCGCAAGTAAATCGGCGGGATGTTCTTGATCCCGGTGCGGCTCGCAAGAGCCATCGTCCAGGTTGCGCCCAGCGTCGTAATGAAAATAACCGAAGATTCGTTAAGACCGAACCAAATAATAGCAAAAGGCAGCCAAGCAATGCTCGGAATCGTTTGCAGCGATACAACCAAAAAGCCGAGCGTATCATCAATCAGACGGTAACGGGCGAACAAGAAGCCTAACGTCGTTCCGATCGCCAAAGAGATCGCGAAGGAAACGAGCAAGCGAATCATACTGGCTATGGTAGCTTCCAACAGCTCGCCATGCACCAATCCGTCATAGAAAGCTTGCAGCGTCTGAGTCGGCGAAGGGAACTTCCAGCCCCAGCCAAACAGTCTAAATCCCGCCTCCCAAGCTATCAGAAGCAGTACCAGAAAAATCGTTCTTCTTAATGCGGTACTCATCGCCCGTCTCCTCTCTTACCACCTTCTCAAGCTCATCCGCCAGCGCGTCCATCGCCGCATTCTCCACATGATGCAGCAAAGGATCTGCGATATCCCGAGGTCTTGCGGCCTGTACAGTAAACTCCTTCTTAATTGTGCCGGGACGAGTGGACATAACCACGACGCGATCCGATAAGATCACCGCTTCGCGGATGTTATGGGTAATGAAGAGAATGGTTTTACGCGTCCGCATCCAGATTTCTTCCAATTCCTTGTGCAAAATAAGGCGAGTCTGCTCATCCAGCGCCGCAAACGGCTCATCCATGAGCAAAATCTCAGGGTCCATCGCAAGCGCTCTGGCAATCGCTGCCCGCTGCTTCATACCGCCGGAAAGCTCATGCGGATACCGGTCCGCGAAGCGGCTGAGATGCACGGCTTTGATCTGCTCCATCGCGAGCTCGTGGCGCTCTTTTTTGGGGATCCCCTTCTGTTTGAGGCCGAAAGCCACATTGTCCAGCACCGTTAACCACGGGAAAAGGCCGTGCTCCTGAAACACGACCACGCGGTCGGCCCCAGCGCCGGTCACCTTTTTGCCATTCACCTCAATCGTGCCTTCGCTTTGCGTATCGAAACCTGCGACCAGGTTCAGCACCGTCGACTTTCCGCAGCCGGATGGCCCTAGTACGGAGACGAATTCCCCTTTTTTTATCGTTAATGTGATATCGTCCAGCGCCTTGTAATTGCCGCCGATTCGCTGCACGAACGTCTTGCTGACTCCTTTAATCTCGATCAAAGCGCATCCCTCCACCTCGGGCATGTCCCGTAAGTCGCTCACTTTTAAAACAGCATTTTTATCCCGGCCAAGCCAAGTCCGATGATGAATCCGCAGATCGCCCCGTTGACACGAATCCACTGCAAATCCTTTCCGATCTTATCTTCCATAAGCTCCGTCAGCTTCTCATTGTCGAATTTATCCAGATTTTCTTTGACAAGTTGGCCGATTTTGCTGTGATTTTTCTCCAAATAAGCGGCAATCTGCTCCTGCACCCAGATCTCGCCGCGCTGCACCAAAGCTTCATTTGACTTCACAGACGCAAGCACGTTCCGAATCACTGGCACCACATACACAGGTACAAAATCAGGCTGTTCCACAAAGTCCACAGCTTTAGCCTTCAGCCGCACAATCAATCCCGACAGCTTAGCGTCTAGATCGAACATGTCTGGTAGCTTGGTTTTTAACGCTTCAAGTTCTGCCAAAAGCTTAGGGTTTCTCTCCAGCTTGTTCAGCTCGCTGCGGATGAAGGAAAGTACGGCCTCCCTGCGCGGATGCTGCTTCATACGCATTTGCTCAATGTAGGAAAGCAAGAAGTTCTGGATGATGCCACCGATCTTCTCCTCATTGACCATGCCGATGAACGCGTTCACGGCAAACGCCATGAAGCCATTGGACTGCAGGCCCTCGAAAGCTTTGAGCGCCATCGCTCCGAGCTGATCGCGCGTCTCCGCTTTGAACGCCCAGGCTTCCACTTTATCAAGAACAAAATCTAACGTTTTGCCTTCATAGCCGCCTTCCATAACGGTATCGACAAGCGCGCGCACAAGACGGCTCGTATCCAGGTCCTGGAGCGCTTTGTGGATTTCTTCCGCCAGCAGCGGCGTTAATTTTTCAAGATCAATCGCGTTTAACGCTTGTTTGGCAAGCATGCCCAGGCCTTTGTGAAGCGCCTCGCTGTCCAGATGGCTTTCCGCCAACTCGAACCCTTGCTCCAGAAAACGAATTTGCTGCAAGCGGGCACGGATCGTTTCTTTGGAAAGCAGCTCATTCTGAACCGTGGAGACAAGCGCTTTCGTAATTTTCTCGCGATTCTTCGGCAGCAGCGCCGTATGCGGAATTGGAATGCCCATCGGGTGACGGAACAGGGCGCTAACCGCAAACCAGTCGGCCAATCCGCCTACAACGCCGGCTTCAAAGCCGCCTTGCAGAAATCCTCCCCACACCGTGGAGGCTACGGGAAGTGTAGCTACAAAACCTGCTCCCATCACGCCTAAGGAGACTGTCGCTATATACTTTGCTTCTTTTTTCATCGTCATAACATCTCTTTCTGCTCGAATTTCAACATCTATTCGTTCTATTTTACCACAAAATCCGACGAATGCTGATTTCGAAACTGAATCTGTTCAATCCACTTTGGTATGCGTAGAATCGGCAGGGTTTGAGACAAATTTAAGAGGCTAGGGAGGAACTTTTCATGAGCCTAAAAGCGACTATGACCCTTGGCAGGAACTTGCGAATGAGGAGGTGCGATGGAATGTCGTCGGAGCTGTCTTTTGAGTGAGTGTGGGGCCGTAGTGAGCGGCGTTAACGCAGAAAAACCGTCAGGCCCTCGCCTTGACGGTTTTTCTTTCCCGCGAATCCCGGGCGCCGCATGACGGCCCTAATATCGCACTACTGATATGTGCCTAATGAAATTAGCAGGAAAAAATCAGGCTAATTTCTGCAATTGCCCATACCCAGATCCAATTAACTGTAGATGCTCCCGTTAATTTCATCTCATTCACCTAATTCGCGGGATTCCACTGAATTAGATGGAGAAATTCCAGCTAACCTGCTCAGATGCTCTCTCCGCGTGAATTTAGCGGGAGAATTTCCCGTTAACAGCCTCAGAACCGGAATCGCACAGTTCCGAACCTGCGGCAGCAGCAAAAATTACCGCTCGCCTTCCCACTCCGCGTAAAACTGCCCGAGGTACTGCTCCATGAAGCGGTGCCGCTCATCCGCAAGCTGGCGCGCGTAGGCTGTATTCATCAGCTCCTTCAGCTTGAGGAGCTTCTCATAGAAGTGATTAATCGCGGTGTCGTTCCCCGCGCGATACTCCGCTTCCGTCATGTGCTCGCGCGCCGTGACGGAAGGATCATGAATCGGGCGGCCCTTCCAGCCCGAGTAGGCGAAGACGCGCGAGATGCCCACCGCGCCAATCGCATCCAGCCGGTCGGCATCCTGCACGACCTTGCCCTCCAGCGTGCGCATCGGCGGACGCGCGCCGCCCTTGAACGACATCGTGCTGATGATCTCCAGCACGTGATCTACCGCGGCCGCCGGCGTACCGCTGGCGGCCAGCCAAGCATCCAGCTCGCGCTGCGCGGCAGCTGGATCGGCGTTCAGCTTCTCATCGACGACGTCGTGAAGCAGCGCCGCAAGCTCGCAGACGAAAGTATCGGCGCCCTCCTGGGCGGCGATGCGCTTTGTCGTCTGCACGACGCGATAGATGTGCCACCAGTCGTGGCCGCTGCTATCGCGCTCCAGCTTTTCCTTCACGAGCGCCTCCGCCGCGAGCAGGATGTGTTCTTGCTGTTCTCTCGTTAAGTCTTCTCCGTCACGCTGCGTCATTTCTTCTTCTTCCTCTTTCCTTCACCGGATTTGCTTTCATTCGACTTTTCGCTTTCACTTTCCAGTATCTTACCCTCACCGCTTTTACCTTCTAGAGACTTACTCTCACTTAGCTTGCCCTCCAACAACTTTCCGGCATCGCCCGGCTGATTATCCTTCTCTTTTCCCTCGGTATACTTCTGGATAATCTTCTTAAAATTTTTCCCGTATTTATCTTCCAGCTTCGCGCCCATATCTTGCTGCAGCTCGTGGATCACCACATCGCGCCAAAAACTGTTCAACAGCAGCTCCACCATCGCTGGATGCTCAGTCAGCATGGCAAGTGTCGGTTCATCGCCGCCGCGCGTGCCGACAATAGCCAGTTTACGGTCGATGAGTAGCGTAAACTTCCGCCCTTTGCGGTCGCTCCATGCCGCATCGCGCTTATGCGGGAATTGATGCACACCGCTCGGCAGCGCCGCATCCCCGATCGTCGAAACAAGCAGACGCACGCCTTGTGCCGGCACCTGCCGCAGCTCATCCTTCAGCAGCTGCACTTCCTGCGCCCACAGGTCACAGAGCGCCTCCTCCTTCGCCTTTCTCAGCTCCGTACGGATGCGATCTAGAACCTTGGCGTCGCCTTCCAAGCTGAAATACTCCGCACGATGCGCTCCCTGCTTCGGCATGTGCTCTTTCACGTAGCGGATCGATGCCTGAAGCTCCGCCTCCACACGCTCGCCGATCTCCTCGATCGGCACGCTTTGGTAGTGCGTCGGCTCACCGTGGCTGGTGAGCACCGCGCCCTTCTCCGCAAGCTTCTGCAGCGCGGAGTATACATTTGAACGCGACACGCCGAGCTGCTTCGCGATTTCATAGCCCGTTTGCGTACCGCATTCGGCAAGCACATGCAGGCACTTGGCTTCCAGATCGGTGAAGCCCAGATTTTTCAAATGCAGATGAATATCCTCCATGCCAGTTCCCCTTTTCCGTAGCCGCGTTAAGTTCATGTTTCGATATTGTATCATGATTTCTTCCTCAAAGTCGTATAGTCCTTCCCTCCTGCGCATCTGAACGAAAACTTTTTATTCTCACTGCATTCTCAATTATATATTGACAATGATAATCATTATCACTTAATATGAAATTGATTAGAAGCACCACGACGTTAACAAGATGACAACATACCTATAAAACCATTCTGTGGAGGGAACATCATGCCAAAAATCATTATTGTATATGCCAGCATGTCAGGAAATACGGAGGAAATTGCTGAAGAAATCGCGACGGGAATCCGTGAGGCGGGCATTGAGCCGGTTGTAAAATCCGTTGTCGATGCAAGCGGCGTAGAGCTTGAAAACTACGATGGCATTCTGCTTGGAGCCTATACATGGGGCGATGGCGATCTGCCGGACGAATTCGAGGACTTCTATGATGAATTGGAGGATTTGGATCTTAAAGGCCGTAAGTCCGGAGCATTCGGTTCAGCCGACTCCTCCTATACGCACTTCGGCGCTGCCGTGGATACCATTGAGGCTAAGCTTGCTGAGCTCGGTACGGAGAAAGTGTTTGATGGTTTGAAAATTGAATTTAATCCCACCAGCGAGCAAAAGAAATTATGCCGTGAGCTGGGTGCAAAATTCGCTGCTGCCGTCGCTATTACAGCCTAAAACATGCTGGCGGGCTTTGGCGCTTCGCTGAGCTCGCTTCTTGTTGCTGCAACTGTTGTATGCTGCTCTCTGCTTCGTACTCACAACATTGCTGCAGCTAGCCATACAAAACACGCTCGTTCCTTCTATGTTGCACTTTATACAATCATATTGCTCAAATTAAGCACATTCATGACCTCTAGTTGTACATTGTGCAACCATTTTAGCGGAAATCACCTTTTTGCCGGCCATTTGGTTGATAACGTTGTATTTTGTACAACGAACTGCTCTGCATACAGCAAAAATCCACTCTCACATTGCACAAAATGCAACGAAGCTCCGCCCATAGCCCATTCAAGCCCCAAACAAAAAGGATCAGAACGCAGCACTAGGCCGATGCTCCAATCCTTATCTTCTACAGCGTCTCCACTTCGGCGAATTCAATATGCGCCATGCTTTTTAACTCAGCGTATACTTCCGAAGCATACTTCCGGTCAATGAACACGATGAAATTGAGCTCTTGCAGCTCGTGATTCAGCTCTTTAATGTGTACACTTTTCATTTTGTACCCTCTGGCAATGATGTCTTTGATGATGTTCGTTAAATCGCCTTCATGCGATACGACGAGCCTGACGCGCAAATCCTTCATCAACAGCGGTCTTGGCCCTCTTTTTTTAATATAATAAGGTAAAACTACGACACTCACCATAATCAGCAGCAACCCAAAAAACGCTTCAACATAAAACCCAGCCCCAACCGCAATCCCCAGTCCTGCCGCTCCCCAAATCATCGCCGCTGTCGTTAATCCGATAATGACATCATTATGCTTCCGGAGAATAGCCCCTGCCCCAAGAAATCCGATCCCGCTGACCACCTGAGCAGCAAGCCGCATAGGGTCCATTACGTGAAGACCAGGTACCGCATATTTATTTGCAGATTCAATAGACACAATCGTCAGCAAGCAACTGCTGAGACAAATAATTAAAGAAGTTTTGAGTCCGAGAGGTTTATTTCTGATTTCCCGTTCCAGACCAATAATTAAACCGAAAATAGCAGCGATTCCTAACTTCATTAAATCATGCATATCTACAGCCAGCGTCATCGTTGTTGTCTCCTCTATGTTAGATAGCTTTTACATTATATTAACAATTAGTAGTTGTAAATGAACAGGAGTGGATGATTTGCTTTTTTATGCCCAAAAACGAAAAAGCCGGGCCAGAGTTAGCGCTCTGTCCAAGCTTTTTATTAAATTCAGAATCAGTTATTGCAACCAGCTCTACTCATATCTGAGAGCTTCATTTGGATCGCACTTTTTTTCACCCTATAATTAGTTTTTATTACTTTTTTTCCACCAATTTATTTTTTTGGCCATGTCAACTATACTTTGAGAAAAGCCTACATCAATGACTCCGCTATCATAATTATGTTGTAAAGAAAAAAAGTCTCTGGGTGAGACATAATTTTCTTTTTTATCTATTTCAACTAACGAACCAAATGAAAAACCCACATTAGATAATTCTTCTTCATCATATTCAGCTAGACACAAAAATAGCTTATTTTTCCTTCCATCTATATATAAAAATTCTCTTTGAGCATTGAATGCAGAGAAATAACTGTAACCCAAGTAATTGCTATTGGATTTTTTCGGTAAAAAATTCAATAGTAAGAGCCTAATGGCTTCTATATTGTTGATTGCTTCCCCCTCAATTACTCTATCAATATTTATAAAATTAGATTGCAACAAGGGTAAGGAATATTCTCTTAAAAACATTTTTTTTTCACTTACTGTAAGAGAAAAGACATAATTTATATGATCTGGAGCGAGAAATCTACTTAAAATTAGCCGGGAATCAACAAAAAAGTATAAGTTTTTAATATAATGATTATCCTGAAATAATTTTCCATATGTTACTTCATCTTCTTGAATCTCTTGGCAGAGATTCTTTTCTAAATGAACGAAGAATTCTCTATTGGTATTATTAAGCTCCCCAAATAAAGAGAAGTAGTTATTATCATATGACTTTAAATTATAAGAAAAATCTGTTGCATTAAAATTAATAGAATTTAATCCAGGATGAACGATTCTAAAGCAATTTGCTTTGTTGAGAATTTCATTATAACTAGGATCTAACTTAAATCCTTTACGTTCAAAATTCAAACAAAAATTATGTATTTCATCGTATTTTACTTTGTTAATATTTTTGCTAAACATTCTAAACAAACGATGCTCATCTTCTCCATACTGTGGCTTTGGAATATGTATATTAAATCTTTGGGTTCTTGACAAAATGAACTCACATAAATCTTTAATACTTTTATCATTCAATTCTTGAGATTCATAGTAAGTATACATTAGTCATACCTCCAAAATTCAAAAGAAGAATATAATGCTTGTACAATAGTACTTAAAAGCCAGGGGCATTAAATAATGCTCCTGACTTTTAAACCTAATTAATCATACTGCTATTAGTGCAGGGTTTCTAGTAAGTATACCAATTATTGCTTTAATGATCCATGCAATAGCAGCTCCAATTGTTGCTAAAGATACCCAATCTAACGCACTTTTAATTGTCTCTCCAAAACTTTCTAGTGCACTTTTTAAATTATCGACCCCACATGCTCTTAATTCTTTATTAGTTTTGCTTTCGAATAACATATAACAATTTCCATCCTTCCAAACATGAATATTAAGAACATTTGCACCTGCTACGTATAAATTAATATTTTGATGATACTGAGACCCGTATTTCGGACCTAAATATCCATAGTGAACATTTGATACTGTCATTCGATATAAGCCACCAAATTCAGTTTTTTCATAGATTTGTTGATAACCACTTTGTCCATCATGTGCAAATGCAGGAATTGATACAAGAGAAGTTAAAACAAAAACTAACAAAATTGCAATTGACGTTTTAGATTTTTTTAAGAATGATAACATTTTATTAACCTCCATTTAGTTTGAAATAAAATAATAACTATATGAAAGCTGGCCAGCGTTTCAACGAGCAAAAATGTACCAATACTTATACGACTTTTATGTAGCACTACTTCATTCTTGTGATATATCCCTAAACACATTTGTTATGTATTTACTTTCTGAAATCCAAATCGAATTACTATCGATATTTTTCAAAGTTATTTCATATATTTACAATTTTACCCTTATTATCCCTTAAATTAAATACCATAAATAGGGTATTTAATTTATAAATTTCTTAATAAATTCCCCCCTATACCTGTCATAATTCACTGCATTCCACAATTCAAATTTCTCGCCTTCAACCGAGAATATAACACTCCCTATTTTGAAATAATTACCTTTCATCTAACTACCAAAACAAAAAGGCCGGCCAGAGTTAGCGCTCTATCCAAGCCTTATAGTCTTCTCTAACATTTTGCACCTGCTTCTTTACTTCACTTAGAACAGTAATTATTAAAACAGTTCCTACTAGTAAGATAATAAGCTGTGTGCATGAAAATATGAATGAGCTAACTAAACTACTTTCTTTTCAAATATACAAATGCAACCATACTTCGTACGATTGCTGGAATAAAAATAACAGACATCGTGAACCAACTCCACTCAAAAGTACCTCGCATGAGCATGGATACAATATTAACTACAGCGAAAAAAATAGCAAACTTCAAGAAACGAAATTGCTGTTTTCTTATCAAACAAGAGTGACCCCTTTCAGTAAAATATTGAACGAATATGGCGTATAAAGATCCCTGTACAGTTAATAACGCAGAGGAATCTTACCTAAAATATTCATTTGGATCCCCACACACGGCGGAAAACGCGGCGTCGGGCGCTCGCAACCAGTTCTATTCATATCGCAGAGATTCATTGGGATCGCATTTCGCGGCCTTATTAGCTGGCAGCATGCCAAACAGTATCCCAATAGACATAGAGAATAATACACCGCCAATAATCACAGGTACTGATACTAGCGGCGGCCAATGAGTTAACATCGATACTAAATAGGCTCCCCCTGTTCCAATGAGTATACCTATACTACCTCCTAATGTTGTTAACGTCATGGATTCAATTAAGAACTACAGCAATATACTTCCCCGCGTGGCACCTAGCGCTTTGCGTATACCAATTTCTCTAGTTCTCTAGGTAACTGAAACGAGCATAATGTTCATTACTCCAATACCACCCACAACCAGTGAAATTCCCGCAATCCCACTGATAATAGCTGTCATGGTCTTCGTAATCATCGAGAGGGATTCATCTCTAGGCGTTATAACTCCTGAAGCAATCAAAGTATCTGACATTTGCTGCATATTTACTTCGATGACCTGTACGTTTGCCACTTTGGAGTGAGAGTTTTGTGATTTTGCTATTAAATATACATTTACTCCCACTATACTTAAAATGCCGATGCCAATAATGGTTACTAACCACTTTTTCTTCATAGACTCCGCCTTTATCTTCGGATCTTTATGGAAAATTCCATTAACTTCAAAAAAAGAAAGCCAGTTTTCTTATCCAAGTCTAGGGACTCCTTATTTTCTATTGAATACATTCATAATTGCAGAAGCCATAAAAGCACCTGATAGCATTAAAACTAGTTGTGCCGCTCTAAAATTCAGTAATGGAGTTGTCCCAACTATGCTATCGCAATGACTACAGAAGCATTAATAATAAAAATGATTAGCCAAACAGTGAAAGCAGTTAAAAGTCCTTTTTTTAAAGAACTGCTTGCTACTGTTGCTATTCCAAGACCAATTAGCGAATAAGTCCATATTTCCATCAAATCAACTCCAGATAACACTTTAATGAGTGTTTGATTTTGGGAAAATTGGCTCGCTAGTAGTCCTAAGCTTGTGATTGATTGACTAGATGCAATTTCGGTAGTGCTAGACTGATGATATGTATAGAATAATTTGGATATTTTACCGATTAATACGGGCCCTTGAGAGATTAGAACAATTGCAAAAAGCATCTTTTTTTGAATCGTTGTTTTGAAGACTTGTGAAACCACGTACAATGCTAAATGTGAGACTAGTACGGTGATAAAATAGATGCCAGTTGAGAAAAAAGTAATTACAATTTTGAGTCTCTGTGTAGCTAAAGTTGGTATTACGATTTCCCCTTGATGCAGCAATGTCTGAATTTCATTCGTTGAAATCAACCGATTGGAAACAAAGTAATAAAATGAAGCATGGATAATAAATAAACATAAGATGACCCATCGGATTCGATAGTTTGCATCTATTTTTTTGAATGTAAGAGTTGGCGAATAAATAATGGCCACAAGATCAAGTAAACTTTGGCTATATGTAGTCTTTATATTTGATGTAGGTTCGATTGCGCTCATTAGTTCTACTCCAATCATTAAAGTTTAGCCGTAATAAAGCCCTCCACAAGAGCACCTACAAACAAGAAACAGATGACGTAAATGAGGTACTTTAGATGAATGGCCCACTGCTTATCAGAATTATAATAAAAATAAATACCTTTTAAACCTATCGCCCCAGCAAGCAATAAAGCCGGGATTTCAAACATGCCGTGTGGTAGAATCTTTATTCCAATCTCGAATAATGAAGCTCCATCGATTAGCTTGCTAGCAATTACTGCACCAATCCAAAGCCCGTTTATGAATAAAATAGCAATGGTAGGCAAAGCAAAAAAAAACAAGCCTAGTACAAGTATAAGCGCTACGCAACTATTCCTTATAAATATGTGTATGGCTGCCTGCGAACCAGATTCTTGATTTACTAATATATTTTTTGATTCAATAACGGCTGCGCCTGACGTTGCCAAGATGAACAATGCTCCAGTTACCACTCCAATGCATAACAGCAGAGTTGAGTTAAAATAGAGGTAACTTAACTTGGATTTTCACGAGGATGATTGCCTCCTTGGTTTGACCTTACGCGGTGGATTTGATGAATAAAATAATCTTCAAGGGACTTATTTGACGCTAATATATCTTTACGAGAAGTTGTATCTACGATGCAGCCTTTTTCAATAAAGATAAATTCGTCACAAAATTTTTCGGCAACCTCTAATTGATGAGTGGACAACAGGACCGAGCCTTGGTTTGCTGCATAATCCTTTAGAATGGAACGAATGTTTAGTGAAGTTATGGGATCCAACCCAGAAATATATTCATCCAAGAGCAGCAATTTGGGTTGTCTCAGCAAACAGGCAAGCAGCGCTAACTTCTTTTTATTTCCTAGTGAATAATGTTTGATGTATTTATCGAGTTCATTCGTCAACTGGAACTGTTCGGATTTCTCTGAAATGTTGTGCTTGGCTAGGTGCAGCCCAAATAAATCGCAATGAAACCTCAAAAACTCTTTCCCTGTTAATTCTTCGTATAACAAAGGGTGCTCAGCAATGAAAGCAACCCTTGCTTTCGCTTCTTTCCACTGTGATTGCATATCAATTCCGTCTATCAACACACGACCTGAGGTCGGACGATTTAAACCAGCAGCAATTAGCAAAGTCGTAGTTTTACCAGCTCCATTAGGTCCCAAGAAACCCACAATACGTTTAACAGGTACTTTGAAAGTTAGATCTGTTAAGATGCTCGCAGAACCAATGGTTTTACTAACATCCAAAATGTTCAGACTTGCGTGATCCTGTCCATGAATCTCATTCATTGGCGTTTTCCTCTTTGCTTATAGGTTTAATTCTTCGATCGTAAACAAGCGGTTAGTTTTGCGTTTGATCAACCAAGCTCCTAACCAAACGGTCGCAATCGTAAATATAGGAACACAAATTAATTGTAAAAAAACGAAGGAGTCCTCATCTACATAGTTAGCCATATAAAAAGCAAGCGGCAGTAGCATAATAGGTATTAGGAACCCCAAGAGTGTTGTTCTTAAGATGGCCTTAATCATCCCTTTATCTGTATAATCATCCAATTGTTCGATATGCATAAAGTCGAAATGTGGGCGCGTTATGCTTGGAATATAATTTACAAAGGCAAAGGCAATATAATTAATGATAGTTACTATCAGAATTAAAATAATTATCTTCCAACTAACAAGAGTTAGGCTGCTTACAATAACGAGCTGAGTTAGTATAAACATGGGCACAGAAGCAATTAAAAATATTCGGATTTTTTGTGTAAAAACGTACCATAATGGAAACCCTGCAAAAATAAAT
This sequence comes from Paenibacillus planticolens, assembly GCF_013141725.1. GTDB lineage: Bacteria > Bacillota > Bacilli > Paenibacillales > NBRC-103111 > Paenibacillus_E > Paenibacillus_E planticolens. Next base: position 338,664 of record NZ_WHNZ01000017.1, read on the forward strand.
AAGGATAGTTGCCTGCCATCACTGTCAAAAGAAAACTGGCTGGACAAGTCATCAAATAATAACGTAGAGAGAAAGTAAGTCAACATGTATATACATAGGGTCAAAACTAAATAAAATACTTTTACAGAGTCTGTATGACTAAGCAGAGCTGCACATACCCCAACAACGCTCCAATTTATGGCTCCTCCCAATAAAACTGCAGGACGTTGCAGCAATTGTTGAGATCTGCACATTAGTTTAATTCTAGTAGCAATCAAAGAATCAGAAATCCCCGAATATTTACCAATAGCAAGAAAAAATTTCTCGAAAACCGGGTTATCTTTCATTTGACGTTCTTTGTTTGTCTTTGCGTTGCACATTGCCAGTAATGAGGTCAGAACTGTTACAATGAAAATGTAAAAAATACATCCAAGCGAATGAGCTGAGTCAACAGCAGTTCTGGCTAATAGCGTATGCGGCCAATAGTCATGCAGGAAGAACTGAAAAAATCCAGACACTTGTTGCAAGAAAAGTTGTTGTCCATCTAGTTGCCAATTCTCAAAGGCTTGTAAATCTACTTGTTTGCCTATTAGCGGAAAGGCATTGACCCATGGAATAAATGTTGTCCCAAACAGATAGCCCAAACCAGCCAGAAACAGCTTAAAGACAAAAGATTGGAAAATAATAAATTTGGTATATTCACTTTTTCTCATTTTTATGAAGGTAATCAAATTATGTAAGTTAGAAACAAATTGAGACTGGACGAAATACGTTAAGAAAATGATAAATAGTAAGACAAAAAAATGACTAAAACTGGATGAAACGAGAAAGAGCAGTGCTAGTAAGATTGGCATGAATCCAGCAATCAGTTGTTTGAAGCGCCAGACGATTTGTTCGGTGTATAAAAGTAATTTTCTTTGCCTTTCGCTGCACGCCAGATTATGCAGGATCAGGTCGTCCTTGTGGCTCATTTCCCACTTAGAAGCTTCCACGCCTGAAATAATGGACATGATCGTTAGTTGTATGAACAATAAGGTCCAAATATAGGCTAACTTGGTATCTGCCTCAAGATACAGTGCTTGTTGCAGTAGTTCCTTAGCCATTCCCCCTGCATAGTCATTAAGCATTTTAGATGCCTCTTCTGGCGGGTAAATGAGAATATCCAGAATGAACAGAGATAAAGAAAAAAAGACCATCATCTTCAATACATCAACTAAAAATATGAACATGTAAGTCGGTGTTAACTTCTTCCATTCGTTTTTCCAGCGAATATAAATTTTCCATTTGATCCAATGAACAAACATCGCAGAATTTCATCCCCTAGAATTAAACTCAAGCAAAGCTGTAAAAGCCACGAGAGCTGCTACGATCGTCAGGTATACCATTCATACTATTAATATATATATTAACTTCAATTAAATTGTAATTAAATACCACAAACAGGGTACTTCATATTATAAATCTCTTAATAAATCCCCCTCTATCATGACACTTCGTCTTGCTATAAACCTTCTTAAGCGTGTGCCTCACCGTGGCCTCTGAGATCCTTAGTGCTATATCGCTTATCAACGAGGAACACATACAAATGCTCTGAACTCTCTTTCCCCCTAAAAATATTCACTTTGATCCCTCTCACCAAACAGAACAATATCCCATTAGATTGAGCTGTAAAAAGAAGTAGAGACAATACAACTAAAACCGACACAAGAATCTGAGTGATTTTATAACAACTGTTCATTTGCAACTCCGTTCAGACATTAATATTGATATCCATAACGCTGGTTAAATGCATGATCTAGGGGTTCAAACAACTCATTAATATCTTCAATACTATATATATCAAAATTTATTAATGTATGAAAAAACTTTTTAGCTCCCGCTAACAGTTTGGATACCAGTTCAAATTCTGGCAGCACTTTCGAAGTATAAATCTCATTTTCTTCGTTGGATATTTGGAATCGAATTTGGTTATCTACATCAGCAGATAGAGTAAGTAGTAATCTATTTTGATAAAGGTTCTCTATTCCATATTTATTTTTTAAAAATTGATCAAGTACACTCAGCATTTCAAACCACAGATTCAAATGATAATGATCAAAATTCAATATGCTCTGCCCATTGTATTCAATTATAATTGCTGTGCTTATATAAACCATTCCTGTTTTGCCACGAGAAGGTTTCTTAATTCGCCACATTTCCTCTAGCGCTCTCACATCATCGATATTTACGAAACAGTCCGACGTGTGTTGAAGATAGAAAGCATTGTCGTAAGCCACATCTAGATGATTGAATTGCTCTTTAACTATACTAAACTTCTTTGCGATATAAGTGTTTACTGTTATCACTAGATTTCACATCCTTCCCTTTATGAAGAAGGTTTGAACTTTTCAGGAGATGCGCCTAAGAAAGTTCAAACTTTAGATTAATTTACCTTAAATATGTTTGTTAAAAATACCACAAATAGGGTACTTCATATCATAAATCTCTTAATAAATCCCCCTCTATCATGACATTTCGTCTTGCTATAAACCCTCTTAAGTGTATGCCTCACCGTAGCCTCTGAAATGCCTAGTGCAAGTGAAATCTGCAAAGCACTTTGATTTTGCAACCAGCCAAAGCCAATTTCCTTTTCGCGTTTTGTTAGAGAAAAAAGATCAAAATGCTCATAGATTAGTACCTGTCTACTCATTGGGTCAGCCAACATCATTCGAGATTCGATATCGCTTATCATCCGTTTTAATAGCGAGGCAACAAAACTTAGATTCTCAGTCAGGGAAACGGAAATATTCAGGTAACCTCCTATTTCATTTCCATGCTTAATCGGAGAACACATACAACTCCATTTCGAAAAAAACGTCAAGCTGTGCTCTAATCCCTGTACCGCTACCAACGCATTCAATTGCATAGAAAGAGAAATAGCGTTGATGCCGGCATGCTCTAATGCAAAGGAGGTCCCCATACCAACATTCATAGACTCCAATGTATTTACTATATTTTCTGGTCCAGTAAAGACTAGTGCTACTCCGTTCTGATTTGTAAAAATGATTAAGTGCGGATTCGATATCGCTTTTGAGAGAGAAGCTATCTCTTCTTTTGCAGCTGAAATAAGAGATAATTCTTTATTAATTTGTTCTTCACTCTGTATCTCTGCTAAGCGAAACGGCAAAGTTGGAATATCTCGGTCTATTCCTGTTTCGGTGAATGTCGCATTCCACAGTGCTATTTTCTTGGCTTCTATTTCCGATAGACGGATCCACAAGTGCTCCGAGTCCATTTCCCCGCTAAAAATATTCATTTGGCCGCCCTCTCACAACAGAAATAATAATCCTTATTATGAAAAAATTTCCTTTTAAGTAGATTTTACAGTAAGCACAACGAAATTGGCAAGTATTTACATTTAGAGCAATTTTCTTCACCAAAATCAAAAAAGCCCGGACAGAGTTATACACTCTGTCCAGGCTTTTAATTAAATCCGGAAGCGATACCCCGCGCCCCAGATCGTTTCAATATATTGCGGATTCGACGGGTCCTGCTCGATCTTCTCGCGCAGCTTCCGAATATGTACAGTGACTGTCGCGATTTCGCCCATGGCATCCATCCCCCAGAGGAGATCGAACAGTTGCTCTTTGCTGTACACCCGATTCGGATTCATCGCCAGATGCGTGAGCAGATCGAATTCTTTGGTCGTGAAAATAACCTCCCGGTCATTCACAAAGACGCGGCGCGCCGTTTTATCGATCATCAAACCGCGAATGCGCACCTCGTCGTTCTTCGCTTCGCGCCGTCCCATCAGTCTTTCGTACCGGGCAAGATGCGCCTTAACCCTGGCCACCAGCTCGCTGGGGCTGAAGGGCTTGATCATATAATCGTCGGCGCCGAGGCCGAGGCCGCGGATTTTATCGATGTCTTCCTTTTTGGCGGAAACCATCAGAATGGGAATGTCCTTCTCACTGCGAATGCGCCGGCAAATTTCGAAACCATCGATCTTCGGCAGCATTAAATCGAGAATAATGAGATCATACGCTGTGGAAAGCGCGAGCTGGAGACCTTTATCTCCGCTATTTTCGATATCGACTTCATAGCCGCTGATCTCCAGGTAATCCCGCTCCAGTTCTGCAATGCTTTGTTCATCCTCAACGATTAAAATCCGACTCATCCTTGACTCTCCTCCTGCTTGTTAAGCGGTAATGCCATGTAGACGGTCGTCCCCTGCCCGATCATGCTCGTGGCGCCGATGCGTCCGCCGTGCTCTTCCATAATTTGTTTGGCTATCGCAAGGCCCAGCCCGCTGCCTCCGGTCGCGGTGTTTCGCGAAGGGTCGGCTCGATAAAACCGGTCGAAAATATGAGGCAGCGCTTCCTCCGATATACCTTGGCCCCGGTCTTTTATTTGTATGACGGCATGGCCGTCGATCTCTCTGAGTGTTAGTGTAATGCGGCAATTGCCTTCATCACTGTATTTGATGGCGTTCTCGATAATGTTCAGCAGTACACGCCTTAGCTTATCACGGTCTGCCGTTACTATCAAAGGATCTTTCGGCAGCTCGGTGAGCGCGAAATGAACGCCTTTTTTCTCCATATCGAACTGTAATTCCTGCGCGCAATCCTGCACATATTGGCTAAGATCCACCGTTTCAAATTGAAAGGGAACTTTACCCAAATCCAGCTTAGAGAATAAAAACAACTCATCAATGAGCCGATCCATATCCTCCGCTTTCGTATAAATGGTGCGAATGTATTTCTCGAGCTTATCCGGAGAATTCGTGACGCCGTCCATAATGCCGTGGGCGTATCCTTTAATGGCCGTAACCGGCGTTTTCAAATCATGCGAAATGTTAGTCATCAGCTCTTTGCGGTTCTCTTCATATTGAAGTTGAACTTCAACAGATTTCTTCAGCTTGCGCCGCATTTCCTCAAAAGCTCTACTGAGCTCCCCGATTTCATCATCGGACTGAGGCACCACTTCAAAGTTGAGATTGCCTTCTTTTATTTCCTCCGCGGCTCGTTTGAGCGCTCTCAGAGGTTTAATAATGCTGCGTGAAACGAAGAATGTCAGCACGCCGTTCGTACCGACGAGAATGAGCACAAAGGTTAAAATCACCGATTTTGAAAACTGGTGCAAATATTTTTGAAAAGGACCTCCATCCAAAAAAACAAAGACGGACCCTTTGCTGTTATCGGAAAACAGAAAATCCTGCTGTCGAGTTATCCACAGAGAACCTTGATTGCGCTGAAATTTGCCTGATGAGGTGCCAAAGGTAGGAAGCTTGGAGCTGTTCTGCGCCTCCCCCTCTTTCAGATAGGGAGAACTATACGTGATTTCTTTATCTTTGCGGATAATAATGCCCATATTGATTTTGTGGAATCGGTCCTCCAAGTCCTTTACAAATACGGGATCAAGAAAAGCGTCCGGCTCGGTTTCTGTTTTGGCTTTCATGTAAGCGACATTTTCGAGTTCTTGTTCAACGACGCGTTTGATCGGGTTGCCCTGCGAGAAATCGACCTGAAAGCCGGACTTCAGACTACCGAACGTTGCGATGGAGATTAGGATCACGGCCATCCCTGAGAGGACAAGAGGTACAAGCAGCATGGCGATATATGAAAGTACCAGCCGTAAGCGAATCGACATCGTGGTCAGATCTCCTTTTTATCGAACAAATAAAATCCTGCTGTAAAAAACAATATACTACACGCTATCAAAAACATAAAGATACTGCCCACCTTGCCGACCGCCAATCCGCTACCAATCCAAAGCATATGCCAATCCGTGTAGGCCGTAGGCGAGTACGTTGCAATCTGCGGAATAAAGAAAGCTGCCACCTTAAACGCCAAATAAAGAAGTATGCTCACCGTCAATGCGGAGGAAGCGTTGGAGAAGAACTGCGCCAGACAGACAGCAGCAATGCTAAGCACAAGCAGCGGTAGAAAAGCCGCGCCATACGCGAGGAACCAGTTTACGACGGTCCCGACTCCCCCGAAGTGCTGGAAAAACAACGCCGAAATAGCGGAAGCCAACAGACCCGCAGCTAAGTACAGCGCAATAAAAACGCCGAGCGCAATTTGCTTGGAGGCGAACACCTTGAAGCGTGTGATGGGCCGCGTCAGCGTGTTCTTCATCGTGCGGTCTCCCATTTCACCGGAGAATACGTCCGCAGCTCCCATGAAAACAAAAAGCGGCAGGAAAATGCTCGTGAGCAGACCCAGCATAATAATGGGGAAATCTTGCGAGGCAATCGCTCCGATACCAATGCCGCTTTGGAATTGGGACAAAAGCAGTCCTGCAATGACCGGAAGCAGCAGGGTGACTGCAAGGAAGAAGATCGTCTTCTTCTTGGATGTGATTTTGATGGTTTCGTTCCAAACGTTGGCCGTTAAGCTATGCATGAGCCGTAAGCCTCCTCACTTCTTGAATTTCGCGCAGGTATGCTTCTTCCAATGTCGCGCTGCCGTTGGCAATTTCCGATACAAGCCCTTCGCGGACAAGCCGTCCTTGATGAATGATGCCCATGCGGTTGCACATCAGCTCCATCTCATGGATGAGATGGCTGGAGATCAGGAAGGTTATGCGCTCTTCGCGGGCCAGATGCATAATGATCTCGCGGATATGAACCATCCCCTCGATATCCAGACCGTTCGTCGGCTCATCGAGTATGAGCAGCTCCGGCTTTGACAGCATCGCCGCCGCTAGTCCTAGACGCTGCTTCATGCCGAGCGAATAGCCCGCTACCTTTTCCTGCTGAAAAGGGGTGAGCCCGACGATTTCCAATACTTCGTCTACGCGCTTCTTATCGGTGCCGGGATAGAATCTCGCCGCGAGCTCCAAGTTCCGCCTTCCGCTCATATAGGTGTACGCTTCGGCTGTTTCGATCAGCACGCCAACCTTCGCCATCGCCTGCTCATAGTGCGTAGACACATCATGGTCAAACAGCTTAACTTCCCCCTGCTGCGCTCTGATGAGTCCGGTCATGATTTTCATGACGGTCGTTTTTCCCGCGCCGTTGGGGCCGAAGAACCCATAAATATCGCCTTGCTGCACCGTCATATTCACCCCGTGAATACCGCGCAAGTTATTGTAAATTTTCGTAAGACTTTTGATTTCTACGACTGGCCTCATGGATTATCCGCCTTTCAAGAGAATATGGAGGTCAGCGGTTGCCTCCGCCCCCTCCATTTTTTACTATTGCTTGTCGCCCCAGTTTTTGTGGGACTTCTCAGGGTCAAACTTCACGGTTTCCAGCTGCTTTCCTGTCAAATCTACCTTATCCGGGGTTGTAGAGTTCAGGCTGGACAACGTCATATCCACGCTCAGCACGACATCATGCGCTTGACCTTGCGCATCTTTACCGGAGATGTGAATTTGGGCGTTCTGGTTGGTAATGTGATTATCCGCATCTACGCTGGCGTTCACTTCTACTCCATCCATCTTGATGTCAGAGGTTAGCTGCGGAAGGCTGTTCTTCAGCGTTGTCACATCGATACCTAGCGTATCATTCTTGGACGGCAGCGGACGGTCGTTCTTCTCGAGCGTGCCATGCTTAATAACAAGGGAACCTAGCGTATTTATTACCGGAGAAATTTGACTGCCTGTCAATTTAAAATGAATCTCCTTCACGTTGCCCGCGGCTTCATCCATAGTGACATAGTTTTTGAGGTTGCCGACGAGTGCGTCGACCACATTTTCCACTTCGCTGACGACTTGCGGGTCCGGTGTGTGCGCAGTGCCTTCACGCTCTTTGAACTTTCCGCCCCTGTCGTTTCCTTCCAGTACTTTGTAGACGTCGGAATCGTCTGTTTTTATAATTTGCTTGCCGTCTTGGTTGTAGAAATGAATCTTTTGTTCGTCTGTGCCGCTGTTCACGGTCACTTCTGCGCTTCCTGCGCGATTTTCACTGCTGCTCTTAATCGTCGATTTTACGTTCAGCAATTGAGCTCCGTTGTCCTGCAGGGTCACGTTTACTTGTCGTGTTACATTATACACAGCTGCTGTTTGTTTCACGGCTGATTTGAAAGTCTCATATCCCGGTGCATCGCCCACGCCTGCATATACCGATGTCACCAGCATCATGCTGCCTACCGCCACGCCTAATCCTATCATTGCTAATTTCTTATTCATATCTTTTGGCCTCCGCGTCTTCTCACGCTTTATCTAATTTGGATGCGTTCCTCGCTTCCATGTTTACATCTTATCCCTCCGATCTTAATTGCCGCTAAAACAGCTATTAACCCCGCCTAAAACAATTCTTAAATATTTATAAACTGGCTGGACCGCCACTTCACACAAGGGAACTGGAGTCCCCTATTTATGCAATATCAGCATGTTTCAACTGCCAAGTGGAACTATAGGGTGTTATTTACCCATCCAGCTGTGTTTCGAGCCAGAAAAAGAGAAATAGAGGAACAGAGTTCCTCTACACCTACCAAATGGCCCGAATCTGCGAAAATAGCGGACCATAGTTCCCCCTAAACGGCTTGATCATGGCCAAAGCCGCACAAAAAAGAGGCAAGCATCGCACACCCGCTCACCCCACTTCCCCCCTCACGAATCCCAACTGTCAGTATTGCTTTTCCTTATCATTCATTTTCAGCATCCCCGAATGCGTGAGTCGAACATCAACTTGGATATCGCCGAGCTGGTATCCCTCAAGCGGCTGCTTTCCGTTGTCGGTAAGCTTGGACCACGACCCGAAGTCTTGTTTGTATAGTACATGTTCCAACTGATAGATATCGACATCGCGATTTTGGCCCTGCTTGAATGTGTAGTCGATTTCCTCGGCTATCTGCTTTTCAATTTGTTTCCGCAAGAGCTCCTCGTCTACTTTCTCGACGATTTCGACAATAATGGCCTTGCATCTCACGTGAACATCGAAGATCAGGCTACCGCCTTTGCGCAGCGTAATGCGTGGTTTCGGTCGTTGAATCGAAACCGATTGGACGGACTTGCCGTCGATGGAGACGACTATCGGCGTTCGGGCCGTGCTTTTCTCTAACCATCGGTCTCCCTTAAACTGACTCTCTGAAAACCAATCTACTTTATTATGTTCACCGAGCGAATACACGCCGCTGATTTCTAATTTGGGATCAGGTTTTTCATTTTTCACCCAAACATCGTCCCGAATGCTCAAGGTCGGCAACATCACCGTGTAACCGGGTTCACGAAGCAACGCGGCGGCCCTGTACAATCGGAACGGGCGAATGTAAGAGCGTTGTCGGTAGTTATCCACAGGGTGCATCAATATGGAAGACATAGGGGAAACATTGAAGAACGGAATGATTGAGAAAATTTCTTCAATGGACTCGTCCGTACTATAGATCCACTGCGTAAATCGCGTTTCGCTAAATCGCACGGACCCATCCAGAAATTTACCGATCCCTTGCTTCAGCGCTTCGCTAGAGAAGAGATAAGCATTGACATGCCCCCAAAAAACACGCTGCTGCGTCGTTTTGTACAATCGATTAAAAGCCTCATTAACGGTTTCTCCCTCTTCATGGCCTACCCAAATCTGAGGCGGCTGCCCTTGTTTGCCACCTTCCTGCTTGGCAACAGAACCGAAATCCAACATTTGTCCGTAGATGATGAATTTTCCTTTTTGGTAATCAAAACCTACGGCCGTTAAGTAATTCGTATCTTGGATTGTTTTGATATCCCAACAGCCCGTCTGGCTGACGATAAGCAGCAAGCCCATCATGATTCGTCCTAAACGCTTCATCAACCTAATCATGGGCGATCCTCATTCTGACGGGTGTTATCCTTCGGACTTAACATCTTTGGCCTAAATTTCATGCTGCGGAATGGCTTGGTAAGGATGGCCGGAATCATTTCCTTGAAGCGCGGCGGCGACAATGGCGACAAGTACGGGATACCGAACGACTCTAGCGTCGACACGTACAATGTAAGACCGATGAGAGACATCATGAAGCCGTAAATGCCAAAAGCCGTCGATGCCAATAAGATGATCACCCTGAGCAGCGTAACCGTTCCCGCCAGGGTTTGATTGACGAGGGTATACATGGCGATGGTCGAAATTGACGTTATGACAAGGGTCGTAGGACTCGTAATGCCTGAACGAATCGCTGCGTCTCCGACAATCAGCCCGCCCACAACCGTAACGGTTTGTCCAACGACTTTTGGCAGCCTCGCTCCTGCTTCACGAAACAGTTCGAACAACAGAAGCATGATAATAAAGTCCAACGGTCCCGATAGCGGTAATCCCAGTCTGGATGATGAGATCGTGGCGACAAGTGAAAAAGGAATTTGATCGAGATTAAACGCGGACAGCGAAATCCAAAACCCGGGCAGCAAGGTGGCAACAACCAGTCCACCCAGACGCAGAACGCGTTCGAACGCCACATAATAAAAGGGGGTGTGCACGTCTTCAGGTGATTTTAAGATCAACATCAGATTCGCCGGAGCTAACAGAACCATCGGAGATCCGTCGACAATAATGGCAAATCGCCCGCGAAGCAAGCAGTCCGTTACGTAATCAGGCCTTCCCGCATAATCCAGCAAAGGGAAGAAATTGTATTTCTGCTCCGTTAGCAATTCCTCTAATTGCGCGCTGGAAATTAAAGCATCGATATCGATGGCTTGCAAGCGGCGCCTTGCGTCCTGAAGCACATCCGAGTCGATGATATCATCTATATACAAGAGCGCTACGGAAGTATGGCTGCGCTTGCCGATTTGCATTTTTTCACAACAAAGGCTTCGGGTCAGCAGCCTCTTGCGAATCAGCGCAACATTGGTCACGATGCCCTCTGTGAACCCGTCGCGCGGGCCTTTGATGGAAGTTTCCGTATTGGATTCTTCCGGTGAGCGGTTAGGGGGATTAGACAGATCGAGCGCAAAAAAGCGCTGCTGATCTTCAAAGAACAAGATAAGGAATCCTGCGTATACACTCACTGACACATTTGCGATGGCATCAGGTCCTGTTATTTCTTGCATTTGAAGCAGCGTAGGGAGATCGAGCGCTGACATGTCCTTATCCTTCCTTAGAGTGATCAAGTCCTGAAGTTTAGGAAGCACACGCTGTTCGATGTGATCCTTGTTGATCATACCTTCGCAAAACATCAACAGCACCTTTTGATTAGCTCCGGGTAAAGGGTACGTCTTGATGATGACATCCTCCGACGACGCAAACATGTCCCGCAATTCATACGCATTCACTTCGTCACCTTCTCCTTTCGCCTCACCGGCAAGATGGTCAACACAAGCAGAATAAAGAGCAAACCGGCACCGGCGACAAACATCATAGGGTAATACCAGGCTTGGACAAAATACAGCATCTGGTTGTCTGTGATCGGCAGAAGGCACATAGCAACGAAGCATATGGAGATCCCAATTAAGATCATCGTCCGGGCACGATTCTTTTTAAGCATCAGTACATCCACACTAAGAAACATCAACATGGACATTCGAATACACGCACCGGATATCCATTGGAAAATAGATAAAAAATCCAGATGGGAAATATATTTCCACAACGTCACCATACGCCACTGTTCAAATGCCGGATACCTGAGGTCGTCAGCTTCAAAAGGTCCGAATATCGCAATAGCCCCAACTAAGGGTCCTAGGGTTAGACCGATTAAGCAGGCTCCTACGATTAACAAGGCAGACAATCGGATGCGAGTATCCACATGATGTTGAAGAAAGACGATACTTAGCAGCTCGAACGAAGAACCGGCGGCTAAATACATCGATTTTAGCGCCGGTCCGTAACCATGTGTAAATAGGGGGGTAAGCAAACTGTAATCTTTATATTGAAAATTAACGCCCATCACAAAATATCCAAGGATCACCACCACCGGCAGCAAAATACCCGAGGTTATCGCGATCGCGCGTATCCCTTTGCGAGCGGCAAAGAAGCAAAAAATCATAAATGTCAAAGAAATCATGATAGGTGGCGTCCTGGGCAAATAGGAAACGTGCGTCCAAGTCACCATATCCTGCAAAGTAATTGCCGCATGGGTCAGGGCGATCAGAATAACAACCGTTTTTACGAGTAGGACGATGAAGTTCCCATATCTTTGCCGGATCCATTCCAGCATGTTCATCTGCTTAGAGCGTTTAATAATGAAATACAAGAGAAATATCCACATTAATGTAGGAACGATTGAAGCCGCCACACCCACCCAGGAATCCCGTTTACCGTAATGCAGCAGCACAGGAATCAACAGGACATGGTTTGTTATCGCAATCGAAATAATGATGACGTAGAACAATTGGAGTGCTGTAATTTTCTTGGCTGTAAGCATAAGGGATTCTCCCGCATTGGTAGTAGGTGGAAACTTTTTATAGGTTAAGATTTCCCATCAGGGTGGATTTATGCAGAGCGCGGCGAATACAAAAAACCGCCCCTCGATTCATCGAGAGACGGTTTCATAAGCCTTGCTTCTAGTAAAACGTTGCAAGAATGATGACCAACAAAATATAAAGGACTAGAACAACCGCTGCGTTAGAGTACCCAGCTCCTGACATGACGACTTCCTCCTCTCCGCCCGCTGAAACATAATCTTGTAGTTGCTTGATGTATTCTATGCCGGGCAGGGCGGATATGTATAGACGTATGTCTAACTTACGGGAGAAAAGGGGTCAATTCACCTAGATAGCAGACATCCAGGTAGTGCAGCGCGCGGGTGCAAGCCGTGTAAAACAGCTTGCGCTCCTTCGCCTCCGCGTAGACAGCCGCCCCGGCGTCGTAGAGGATCACGGCGTCGAACTCGAGCCCTTTGGCAAGGTACGCCGGCATGATCATCACGCCTGCCTCATAGTGCAGCGTCTCCTTCGTGATCCGCGCAAGGCCGGGCAGCAGCGGCTTCAAGCCTTCGTGCGCGGCTTCCGTCTCGCGCGCGGTCTTGCACAGAATCGCGACGGAGCTTGCGCCGCCGCGCTGGCGGGTCAGCGCCGCATCCGCGACCAAGTGGCGCAGCTCGTTCTCGCTGGCCGCGCGCAGAAGGCGCGGCGCCTCGCCGCTGCGGCTGAACGGCTCGATCGGCTCGCCGAACGGCAGCACGCGGCTGGCGAAATCCACGATTTCGCGCGTGGATCGGTAGCTTTTGACGAGACGGATCGTCTCCGTTTCGTCCTCTTTCATCAGCTCGCTGATTGAGCTGTACTCGTTCTTAGACCCTTCGCCGTCCGCGTCGCTGGCGGCGTTCGCATGTGTAAAAATCCCCTGATTCCAATCCCCGAGCAGGGTAAACCGGGCACGTGGGAATAGCTTCTTAAGATACGCATAGTGGAACGGCGAATAATCCTGCGCCTCATCCACCAGGCAGTAGCGAATCGTTCCTACTCGAAGTTGTCCCTCGACAAGTCCCTTCAAATAAACCAGCGGCGTGGCATCCTCGTAATGCAGAATCCCTTGGTCAAGGGCAGCAGCCGTGAAGGAGCTTATGCTCTCCCAAGCCCCGGGGAGCTGCTGACCGGCCTGCGCAATCAGTTCTTGATGCAGCTCCCGGTTCGTATAGAGATCGCGGTACATCCCGAGCACATCGACATAAGCAAGATTGCGCGCCTTCTCCTTGAGCGGAGCAATGGCTTTATGCGCCTTGATTTTGCTCATCTTCTTCATCTCTGGCTCCGTGCCCACATATTTGGGCTCCCGCACCATTTTGCGGTAAAACCGTTTCTGCGCATCCGCTTGAATCTCATCCAGCTTCTCCAGCATCCACTCCGACAATTGCTCCATGCGCTCTCCGAGCGCAAGAATCGACGTTTTGCCGTAAAAACGTTCGTTCAATTCATCGGCCGTAATCAGCACCTTCGTTCCTACGGACAGATTGTGAAAGCGAATGCCGCCCTGTTTCAGCTTTTCGCCGTAGGCCTCAATGACATTGAGAAAGGCTGCAGATGTTTTGTACGAAATGCTTTGCAGACGTGATTTGTACGCGGAGTCTTGCTCTGTTCCGGTAAGAATGAATTCCAACTGATCGTACGGATCTTCGAGCTCAAGTCCCGTATTGCTTAATTTATGGGTCAAATAATCTTGAAAAGTCGTCTGCTGCATCGTCGCTTCGCCCAGCTCCGGAAGCACGTGCGAAACGTAATCGCTGAACAGCGAGTTCGGCGAGAACAGAATCATATTATCGGCGCTTAGTGTCGTCCGGTATTTGTAAAGCAAATACGCGATGCGCTGCAGCGCGACCGAGGTTTTGCCGCTGCCGGCTGCGCCCTGTACGACGAGCACTTTGTGCCGGTCATCGCGGATGATCTGGTTCTGCTCGCGCTGAATCGTCGTCACGATGCTGTGCATTTTCTCGTCGGCGCTGCGGCTGAGCATCTTCTGCAGCATCTCATCGCCGATGGAGATCCCGGTGTCGAACACGTCCTGCAGTTCGCCGGCTTTAATGATGTACTGCCGCTTAAGCAGCAGCTCGCCGCTGACATCCATCTCCGGTGTGCGGTAGGTCGCAGGCCCCGGCGGGTAGTCATAGAACAAGCTGGCAATCGGCGCACGCCAGTCATAGATGAGAATTTCATCCGTCTTCGGATCGATGAAGGAGGTGAGGCCGATGTAAATCTTCTCCCGCTCCGGCTCACCGCTCTCCTGAAAATCAATGCGCGCAAAATACGGCGCATCGACGACACGCTGCAGCTTATACAGCGCATCCTGAGCTACCTGAAAGCTGCGCTTCTGACCCTGCAGGACATGCTCCTGCTGGGCCATACTCGCCGCTGTTTCGATGATATCGTCCGCATTGTCCGCATTGACCGAGATATCGTCCCAAAAGCTGCGGCCAATCGCGGTTACTTCGGAGCGGCGCTGATCGACTGTCTCTCCCAGATCGACCATTCGCTCCTGGATTTGGGTGCGTACAGAGGAAACGCGCTGCGCTTCCCGCTCCCGTTCTTCCTTTTCAATTGGCATTTATTCTCCCTCCTGCCTATTGGTATACCCCGTGAATGACCTCTTCAAACTCAGGTTCTTCCATATGGACATCGTCCATATCGCCCCAGAGGCTGACGATACGCAGTACGTCCATGGCCTTCAGCTCTTGGCGGTTGCAGGCGATTGTGAGGACGTTCGCCTCCTGTCCCACCACGCGAAATGGCAGATCCCAACTCGCCGGCACGTTGATGTTACCGCGATACGTGATCTTCATCATCGTCGGCAAACCGATTCGGTCCCTTAACGTATCAATTGAGCCGTCGTATCCGATCTGACCGTGATTGATCACGACCACTCTTTTACATAACTGCTCAATATCGTCCATATCATGCGTCGTCAGCAAAATCGTTTTGCCGAAATCTTGATTTAACGTTTGCAGAAAGCTGCGAATGTTCTTCTTCGCTACTACGTCCAACCCGATCGTAGGTTCATCCAGGAACAAAATATCCGGATCATGCAGCATGGAAGCCGCCAAATCGGCCCGCATCCGCTGACCCAACGAGAGCTTCCGAACAGGCATATCCAGCAGTTCTTTAAGCTCCAGGAGCTCATTCAACTCCCCTAATCTGCGGCGTGAGACGCTCTCCTCCACACGATACATAGCTATTAAGATCTCATAGGAATCCTTAACCGGCAAATCCCACCACAGTTGGCTGCGCTGTCCGAACACGACGCCAAGCTTGCCGACGACACGCCTTCGGTGCTTTTGCGGGCTTAAGCCGTGGATTAACACCTCACCCGAGGTCGGATGAAGGATGCCGGTCAGCATCTTGATCGTCGTTGATTTTCCCGCACCATTAGGTCCAATATACCCGACGAACTCGCCGGATTCAATCTCAAAGCTGATATCTCGTACCGCTTCCTTCTCTTTGTAGGCCCGTGAAAACAAGGTGCGGAGGCCGGAGAACCGGCCTTCTTGGACTAGCGGGGTGTGAAATGTTTTTCGCAAATTCGTTACGGTAATCATGTCGATCCTTTCCCTCCTTGTATGTTAGGTAATTAACTTCCAGTGCTTTGATAACGGGATAAGCCTGTCTTCCAAAACCGCATAGCCAGCCAGAGCGCAGCGCAAGAAACGGCGATAGTCCCAAGCAGCATCCACGCGCCTCCCTGGTGTCTGAGCACATATAAGGCGGGGATGTAATTCACGAACCCGACAGGCACGAGCACCAGAAGTGCGCCTTGCAGCCATTTGGGATACAGGGAAAGCGGGTAGCGGGCCGCTGTATGGGTGGCGTCTTCGGTCATATTTTGCAAATACTCGATCCGTGTCAGCCAGAAGCCGGAAGCTGCCGTAGCCAGCCCGATCGCGAATAAAATAACCGCTCCGCTGCCGATCATTAATACGGTTAGCGGAACGGCAGACCAGCCGATTTGCCCGGTGGACATCAAGGCTTTCATCGCAATGGCGAGCAGAATGAGCCCTTGCCCGATTTCGGCGAAGAGCACGCGTGAGTTTTGTGTCATCAGTGCCAGCAGCACAGGGACAGGACGTATCAGAAGCGCATCCAAATCGCCGGATACGAGATATTTCTCCAGGTGATGCACATCGGAGGCCAGTGTTCGGTAAATCGCTTTGGAGATCATGATCACGCCGTATAAATAGCATACTTCATAAAGCGTCCAGCCTTTGATATTGCCGAAGCGCATCATGACCAGCGCCACCATCAGAAATTCCGAGATATGCACACAGGATGCCATAGCCGTCGAAAACAGGAAATTGAACTTGTACTGCATCCGGCTGCGCATGCTCGCCTTGATCAGCAGCATAAAGAGCTTAACTGACATCATCCGCCCTGCACCTCCAGCTTTTTGCGTACCCAATGCGTAACGGCCAGACAGACACAAGTAAACCCGATGCCCCATGCGAGAGCTCCGAGCACGACCGTGCCTTCTTCAAGCTGCAAATATATACGAGTCGGATAGTAGAGTAAATACGGATAAGGAGTATAAAAGCTAACGGTGCGAAGCCAACCCGGCAGCCATTCGAGAGGGATGAAAAAGCCTGAAAGCAGCATGCTAAGCGAGTAACTCACCCAGTAAAACCAACGTGATTCCGTGGTCCATAAAGCCGCAACGCCAATCAGATAATTCATGCAAATGGAGATGTAAGCTGCAAAAACAAGCGCAATCGCTGTCCAGCCGTAAACCGAAGCCTTCTGTGGAAGCTGTAAGGAGAAAATGAAGTAGTAGAGGACATAAATCGGGATAAATTTATAAAGAAACTGATACCACACTTGCCCCCATTCCCGGCACATCGCCTGATAGAACAAGTGAACGGGCCGCATGAGATCGACCGCGATTTGACCGGTGCGCACCGACTGCTCGAGTCCCAGTCCGTTCGTCATAAACTGCGTTATCCACAAGCTGGCTTGGTTAAATGCGATGTACCCGACGATCCCTTTGGCTCCGTATTCGCCGAGCGACGAATCGGTCCCGAGCCCCGTCCATATACTTGCATAAATAAACCCAAACACTGCGCTCACTGCATTATGCAGCAGATGCGAACCGCGGTACTGCAAATTCCTTGCGTATGCCTTGCGGGCTAAAACCGCGAAAAGCATAAAACACCTCCTATGTTTTTTCATACGAAAAAAACGAATTCCTACTGCAGCCGCAGCGTAGAGACGGAGTTCCATATTACCAAAATTCCCCTGGGGATGGCAATGATTATTTTTGTGAAGGGAGTTGCGAAGTATAAAAGCGAAGTGATATCATAAAAATAGATAAGAGACGGTCCGCTAACCGTCTCCTGTGTACAATCTTGGGTGGACTTCCTCCTAAGTATATAGTTCAGAGAGTAACCCACAAGGCGGTCAACCTAGGAGTGGGTTACTTTCGTTTATCGATGTATGTCAATCCAAAAAAAGAACCTCCACCGATGGTGTAGGTTCTTTTGCATTACTGCACGCTCGCAGGCGTAGCCTCAGGCGGACTGCTTCCTCCCGTTGCCCGGAGCTTCGTATCAGGATTATCAAACTCGGCGTTGTAGCTTGGTTGCGACGCTTTCGTTAAATAGTCATGATCAATGTAAGAAGCTAGATACTGCTTCCCGAAAAGCAGATCGTACTGTACGTTCCTGTAGTCGTCAAGAAGCGGTTGCACGGATTCAGGCGCTTTTGCATGAAGCGTTTGGTCCTGATCCACAACGAGATTGCTGAGCAATCCCGGTACTTTGGCAGCCAGCTCCGCATTCAGCGCAAAGTTCGCCGGTTTCTCCATATGCAGCATATCCAGCACATGCGCACCTAAGAAGGAATCGCTGAGCAGCGGAATATCCTGCTTCGGCATATCGAAGTTCGACCACGTGACCAGTGGGATGCTGTGCATTTTCTTCACTTCTTCCAGCGACCAGTCGTTGGCATTGCTCGTTGAGATGAAACCTGCTTCTTTATACACTTGATAGTCTAAACCAAGCATTGGCAGATGGTCTCCATAGAAGACAATCATCGTTGGTTCATCGGAATTCTGGAAATGATCGATGAGCATTTGCAAACTTTGATCGGCATCATGCGCGCCTTGTGCGTAGGTTTCCAAAATCGTTTTGGCTTGCGGCGTCAAATTGCCTTCGGCCTTGAATTGATTTTCTCCATACCGCGGATCGTCATAAGGCCCGTGATTTTGCATCGTGACGGTGTAAATAAACATCGGATCTTCGGTTTTATCTACTTCATCGATAATATTTCTGGACACCTCGGCATCCGAGATGAAGTAACCCTTCGTTTCCGGATTCACGAAATGCTCACTGCTTTTAAAAGACTCAAAGCCAAGTTGTTTGTATACGGTGTTGCGGTCCCAGAACCAGCCTTCATAGGAGTGAATCCCCATGCTTTTATAACCCTGATCGGCAAAATAACTGGCTAAGCTCGGAACAGGCTTGCTTACATACTGCTGATAAGGGATGGAACCTCCAGGCAGGAAACTCATCGAATTGCCCGTGAGCACCTCGAACTCCACATTGCTGGTGCCCCCTCCGAATTGAGGTGACAGCAAGTAACCGGAAGACGATTCCTTCTGCAGACGGTGGATGGTCGGCACCGGATCTTCGCTGAATGTGACATTCGTCAGCAAGGTAGGGTCCCAGAAAGCTTCGCTCATAATGAAAATGACGTTCGGCTTTTTCCCCTGCAGCATGTCGACAGACGCTTTTTTCACAGCCGGCTCTTTTTGCGTGGAAGCCTCAAGCGATGCCGCAACCGCAGCGATAGACTCATTGCTGTAGGTGTCCGGCTTTTTAACGATGGAGTTTTTGACGTTGAGCGTAAAAGCCAGCGTCGTTCCATTATTCGCATAGTTTTCCTGCTGGTTCCATATGATTTCGCTCACACCTGCATGATCCAGAATTTTGCCGGCCAGCGGTGTTTTGATTCCAAAAGCATATAAGGCATAGAGCGAGAACAGCCCTAATCCAATTCTAGCTATAATAGGAATCGTCGTGCGAGGAATGACCCATCTGAGGGCAAGCACGAAAATAATGGAGGCGGCAATGGCGCCAATTCGTACCATGGCTGCTTTTCCGGTCACTAGCGAAGCAATATCCATACTTTCTTTATTGAGTAAAATATCCCATGGGAAGAACGGCTCCCCAATCATTGTCACCTTCATATAAGAAATTAATGCCATGAGACCAAGCAATAGGGTCGAAATGGCACCGGATATCGCCAAGGATCCCACCACAGCATAAATGAAAGCAAGTAAACAGAAAGTAAGTCCTACATTTAATAGATAAAGCGACTGATTGGACGATATCCAATCCATTGTTGCATGCCATGAGCCGCGCTCGAGCAGCTCCATGCCGGTCACCGAAAGTGCCGGTAAAAGTATTAAAAACAGTACTAGCGAAATCGTCGCTCCCAGACGTTGTGTTCTCATCTTTTTCCGCTTCTTATGAAGATGGTTCCGGGGCTTCAAATTCAAGTGCATCTTGCATCACTCTCCTCTTGCCCCATTTTAAACCCCAATTGTGAAGAAAATATGTAGATAACCTTAAAGGAACCTTAGGATACCCAGTTATTCCCTTTATTTAAGGTCTGCAAGCCAAGCTGCCAATGCTTTCAGCTCCTCTTCTTTGAGCGCGACTTGAAACGGAGGCATCCCGCCACCACCTTTTTGTATGCGCTTTACGATCTCGGCTTCCGTTAAACGCTCACCGACTTTTTGAATGTTCGGACCTTCTCCGCCCTGTAATTGATTACCATGACATGAGATGCAAAAATTTTTATAAACCTTTTGAGGATCGGCATTCACGGCCGTGGTTTGCGGTTCGTTTTGCTTATGACTTCCATTTTCGTTTCCGTTTCCGCAGGCGGTCAGCCCCAATGTCAGAACGATCATAATCATGATTAGCAGCTTTATTTTCATAGAGGAAACTCCTTAAAGAAAGATTTCCCTCCATCATACCAGAGCATGAGCTGCAAAATAAAGAAGTGGCCAAGCTTAAAGCCTCCCCGCGGGCTTTCTTGGTCATAGTATGCGACACGCAGAGGCGATTTATTTTAAGGTAAGAATGTAAAAAATGGCTAAAATACATAAAGACATGGCAGAATCTTTCGCCCCTTGCCATGTCTTTGATTGCGCGGCGGTTGCCCGGCCTAGGCCAATTTCAAGCGAATAACGTTCCAGGACGCTTTGCCAAGCGTCGCATGGATTTGTCCATTCGTATCCATCGCTGCATTGCCGCCGTTATGCGGTCTTACCCGATCCTGGTCATCTATCGAATTCGAGGCTTTGAGATCGTCATTCTCCAACACGATATGTTGGATAACTTGGCAAGCTCCAAAGCTGCGCAGATCCAACTCAAGCGGAAGAGCCTCCGCCAAATGGCGGTTAACTGCGAAGACGGTCACTTCCGACTCCGCTTCATTATGAACCGCAACGGCTTCCAAATAAGGCACATCCGTGTAATCTTTGGCATCGTATTTCGGCGATTTGATTAACGGAACAAGTACGGTTCCCCGCCCAAACAAGCTTGCGTGCATGTACGGATAGTAGATCGTTTGTTTCCATGCAGCCCCGCCGTTTGCCGTCATAATCGGCGCAATAACGTTGACGAGCTGCGCCAAACAAGCCATTTTCACACGATCCGCACGCTTCAGCATCGAGATCAGCATGCAGCCCACGAGAAGCGCGTCCTCATGATTATAAATATCCTCGAGCTGCGGCGGAGCAATGGACCAAGGCTCAATTTGACGATCAGCTTCATTAGAGTGATACCAGACGTTCCATTCGTCGAAGGATAGGTTGATCTTCTTCTTTCCGCGCTTTTTCGCCTGAATATAATCTGCTGTGGAGATGACAGTATGAATAAAGCTATCCATGCCCATCGATTGCGCCAGGAAATTAGCGGAATCTTTATCGCGATTGCCATAGTACTGATGCAGAGAAATATAATCGACGTGATCGTATGTATGTTCGAGCACCGTCGCCTCCCAATCAGGGAAGGTCGGCATATTCAAGCTGGAGCTACCGCAAGCGACAAGCTCGATCGTGGGATCGACCCATTTCAAGACTTTGGCCGTTTCGCAGGCTGTGCGCCCGTATTCAACTGCTGTTTTGGCGCCTGTTTGCCATGGACCGTCCATTTCGTTGCCCAAGCACCAAGTTTTGATGTTATGAGGTGCCTTATACCCGTGGGAAATCCGCAAATCGCTCCAGTACGTACCGCCTTGGATATTGGAGTATTCTATGATATCTCTGGCTTCATCCGCTCCGCGAGTTCCCAGATTAACGGCCATCATCGCCTCGGTGTTCGCTTTGCGGCACCAATCCATAAATTCGTTCAGTCCCACCAAGTTGGGCTCGATCGTGCGCCAAGCCAGATCTAGCCTTTTCTTACGCTGGTTCAGCGGACCAATGCCGTCCTCCCAATTGTAACCGGATACAAAGTTCCCGCCCGGATAACGGACAATAGGGACATCCAGCCCTTTGACCAGTTCCAAAACGTCCGCCCGAAACCCCTGTTCATCGGCTTGCGGATGTCCCGGTTCATAAATGCCCCCATAAACAGCGCGTCCCAAGTGTTCAATAAAAGAACCGTAAATACGAGAATCTACTTCTCCGATTTTAAAATCTTTGTCGATAATCATGCTTGCTTTCATAGACAATGCTTTCACCTCATCGTATAATTAATAAAAATATAAATTGATTAATAAAAACATGATGCAATTGACTCTATTAAACAATACTTGGCGGTTGATTTCAAGCCTTTCTTTCCGCTTGTTTTGGATTTATATTTGTATTAATCAGTCGAGGTTTGAAATCAGTTTCGAATAGAGGAGTTTGGTTCAATGATACATGCGACAACTGACCGCAAATGGCTTCCGCTCTATGAAGCGTTGGCCAGCGATGTGCGGCTTCAGATTTTGGATTTGCTTGCCGAGCAAGAATTGAATGTGAAGGATTTAGCCCAGATGCTAGGTTTGAGCAGCGCCATAGTGACGATGCATGTGAAGAAGCTGGAGGCCGGCGGCCTGATTCACACGGCGTTGGTTCGCAAGCAAGGCGGCACGCATAAAATATGCACGCTAGCGGTATCGCGCGTGGAAATTCAGCTGCCGCAGCTAAGCGAGCCCCAGCGCGTGTTCGATGAGGTGTCCATTCCCATCGGGCATTACACGCGCTTTGAAGTGCAGCCTACGTGCGGTCTCGCCACGGCCGATCATACCATCGGCCAGTACGATGATCCGCGCTATTTTTTCGAGCCTGAGCGCATGCATGCGAAGATTCTCTGGTTCGGAAGCGGCTTCGTGGAATACCGCGTCCCGAATTATTTGCTCCCCAGCCAGACGCTGGAGGAGATCGAGATTTCGCTGGAGCTCGGCTCGGAAGCGCCGGGCATTGCCGAGAATTGGCCGTCGGACATCCATTTCTATGTCAACGACACCCTGCTCGGCTATTGGACGAGTCCCGGGGATTCGGGCCAAGGCCGCGGGCACTTCACCCCCAGTTGGTGGCCGGACTCCATCAACCAATACGGTTGGCTGAAGGTGATCCGGGTCACCGAGCAGGGCACTTTTCTTGACGGGCAGCGGCTGTCCGACGTCACGATCAAGGACATCCGCATGTCGCGCAACGAGTGGACATTGCGGCTGGAAGTGCCGGAGCATGCGGCGCATGTCGGCGGAATGACTATATATGGTGAAGGCTTCGGCAACTATAACCGGGATATTATTTTTCGCACCTACCGGCGGTAGGGGGGAAAAAGGGCTGAGACGGCCTTTTTTGACCTCTCGAAGGCCTGCTCCTTCCGCTCGCCCTCACCTTGTTCCCATGAACAAGTTATGTAAACTTTTAAGGCATACATGGAGGCTGCTGGCAATACAGTAAGGTAAACGACTGAGAGGGAGTTGATCTTTCGATGCCAGAAGAACAACATGCGCCTGTGCTAAGTGTCAAGGATTGGATGATTACGATCCTGCTGCTGGCCATACCCATTGTGAATATCATTTTGTTATTCGTATGGGCTTTCAGCAAAGGGGAAAACCCTTCAAAATCAAACTATGCCAAGGCCAGTTTAATTTGGGCGGCTATCGGTCTTGTCATCTATCTTGTTTTCGTAGTCATAATTTTCGGTACGGTGATGTCCAGTTTGAATACATAAGCTTCCAGCCTAGCAGCTAGCCTAAGCCAGCCATTCCGTTTGGGGATGGCTTTTTTATTTGGTTTGCCCTATAAATCGTATCGAAGTGAAGTATGCTATACTGGAAAAAAAGATAAGGAGCCTCTCTGATGCCTACACCACTACATTGGAAAAAGTCATTATGGATATTGTGGGGGGCTAACTTTTCCATCATGTGCGGCATGAACCTTATTCTTCCGTTTCTGCCGCTATACGTTGGTCAACTCGGGGTACACGAGGTAGGCGATGTCGTCCGCTGGACAGGCTGGATCGTCGCCGCCCAGTTTATTACCTCGTTTCTTACACAGCCTCTTTGGGGTGCCATAGCGGATCGCCGCGGACGCAAAATTATGCTGCTTCGCGCCGGCTTCGGCATGGCTGTTGTGACCGCCTTGATGGGGATTGTCACGGAACCGTGGCAATTGCTTGCGCTGCGGCTATTGAATGGCTTCTTCTCGGGCTTCATCTCCATGGCCGTCTCGCTGCAAGCATCGCTGACCCCGCCGGAACATTCCGGTAAGTCGCTCGGCACGCTGCAAACGGGATCAATCGCCGGATCGCTCATCGGCCCTTTGATTGGAGGATTGCTGGCCGGAACTATCGGCTACAGCCATGTGTTCTTTTTTACAGGCGGGTTGATGCTCTGCGCAAGTCTCATCGTGATGATTTTCATCCATGAGGAGCGCAAAGTTACCACTCCGAAAAAAGCACGCCAACGTAAGGAATGGCGCCTGTTTCGGCCTCTGCTGCCGGTTTTCGCCGCTTCGTTGATTACGCAAATCGGGATGATGAGCATCGAGCCGATTGTGACGGTTTATGCCAAAACCCTCTACTCAGGCAATCATTTGGAGCTGCTCGCCGGGTTAGTCGTTGCGATTACAGGTATCGCCAACTTGTTCGGGGCTCCAACTTTAGGCAGGCTGGGGGACCGTATCGGTCAGCGCAGAACGCTAGTGCTCGCTTTGTCGATGGCTGCTATTGCCTTCATTCCACAGGCTTTTGCTGGTGGTATCACGATGCTGCTGGTCGGAAGGTTCCTGCTGGGGTTGTTCATCGGTGGCATGATTCCTTCTCTGAACGTCCTTGTCTTGAAGCTGGCCCCCACTCAAATTCAGGGAACCGCCTACGGGTTTAACACCTCTTCGCTGTTTCTCGGCAATCTGATCGGCCCTTTGCTTGGCAGTCATTTGGCGGCAGCATACGGTTTCAAGTCGGTGTTTTACGTCACGATGGGCATTCTGCTGATCTGCGCTGGATTCGTCTACGCCAATCGCAGTTTAGAGACTGCACGCCCGTCAAACGCGGCTTAACATTTTACTAATTAAATTCTAGTTATGATGGAGGATGATTTTTTTATGAAGCATGAGATTTTATATAAAGGCGCGTTTCCAATGCTGCGCGTGGAGCTTGAAGCCGGTGAAAACATTAAGGCGGAATCCGGAGCCATGGTCTCTATGTCGCCTAACGTTGAGCTCAAAGGGACGGTAGATGGCGGCATTATGCGCGGTCTTGGCCGTATGTTGAGCGGCGAGAAATTTTTCTTCCAGGAGTTGACCCCTACCCGTGGGAGCGGTGAGGTTTTATTGGCACCTTCGGTGATCGGCGACATTGAAGCTGTCGAACTCGACGGATCGTACAAGCTGTACGTGCAAAAAGACGGCTTTCTCGCTGGAACCTCCGGTATCCAGGTGAATACTAAAATGCAAAACCTAATGAGCGGCTTCATGTCAGGCGAAGGGTTTTTTATCGTTGAAATTAGCGGTAAAGGTACCGTTTTCCTCTCCTCCTACGGAGCTATTCATGCTATTAATCTTGCACCTGGACAAGAGGTTATTATCGATAACGGGCATCTGGTCGCATGGCCGGATTATACGCAGTATAAGATTGAGAAAGCAGCCAAAGGCTGGCTCTCAAGTATTACAAGTGGTGAAGGCGTTGTATGCCGGTTCCGCGGCGAAGGCGTGGTGCTCATTCAAACGAGAAACCCGCAAAGTTTCGGCGGGTGGCTGAAGCAGTTCATTCCGGGCTCCAAGTAATAGCTGGAGCGGGATTGGTTGGCGTGTGGGTAGTGGCTGGCGCAGGATTAGTTGGCGAGAGGGCAGTAACTGGTACAGGATGGTTGGCAGAAGGGTAAACGCGGTTGGCGGTATCCGGAACTGGAGCTGTTCGAGCAAATAAGAGACGCGAAAGACTCCTATTTCGGGCAATCTGAGATATTGGGAAGCAATAAGAGTCTCTGGAGACTCTTATTGCTGAAAATTGGTGAGATTGGCGCGTTTTTGTGCATATAAGAGACTTAAGAGACTGCTATTTGGGAACAAAATGGCTTTGGGGCGGGGATAAGAGTCTTTGGAGACTCTTATCTGGGGCTGATATTGCAGCGGAATAATGAGATGTTGCGCCACATTGGCCACATCAAGGTCTAGCCTTCGTTGTACTTTATACAACTTAATAAGCGTTTTTTACTCAGCAATCTCACCTTCATTGCACAAAGTACAACCATTTGAATCGAAATGACGAAGAAATACTCATTTCAACCTAAATCGTTGTACAAACTGCAACATAGAGGAGCACTTTGCCCGATTGACAGCCATATTGTTGCACAAAGTACAACATAGACCCCGAGCAGAGTCGCGGTTCTGCCATTCCTTATTGAGGGAACAAGTTTATTGGTTACATTGGAAATATCGAAGGCGATACTTCAACACCGTACAATTGCTCGAGGTGCTCCTACTGATGTCCCCCATTCCTACTCTTATACCCGCTCCTATTCCTCCCTGCAACTCATGCTCCTAATCTAGCTATCCTCTTGCTCTTGACTCATACACTCGCCCCTACTCCTCTACGCCCATCATGCTCCTACTCTACTCCTACTGTTACTGTTGCTCTTGCTCTTGCTCGTACTGCTGTCCCCCATTCCTACTCTTGTACCCGCGTCTATTCCTCCCTGCTACTCATGCTCCTAATCTAGCTATCTTCTTGCTCTTGACTCATACACTCGCCCCCTACTCCTCTATGCCCATCATGCTCTACTCCAGCTTTTGCTCTTGCTCCTACTGATGTCCCCCATTCCTAGTCTTGTACCTGCGCCTATTCATCCCCTGCTACTCATGCTCCTAATCTAGTTACCTCTTGCTCTTGACTCACACACTCGCCCCCTACTCCTCTATGCCCATCATGCTCTACTCCTGCTATTGCTCTTGCTCCTACTGAAGTCCCCATTCCTACTCTTGTATCCGCGCCTCACGCCCTACTCCTAATCCTACTCCCACTACCCAATCCCAAATCGCCTTCCACTCACCGACTTCGCCGCATTTAGGCGAAAACAACCTCCATCATTCCACTCGTTTTTTCCCTCCATCTATGCTATGATGGTTTTAATGAATAAACTTGGTTTTTCATAATAAACCACAAACCAAACCACCCAAACTTGGAGGCACACGATTGGACGATAAATACCGCGTTCCGGCGATTGAACGTGCGCACCTTATTCTCAAAGAAATCTCGCTGCAGCCCGGTAGATTGAAGCTCATCGATCTGTCGCGATCGCTTAACATCAACAAAAGCTCGATGTACTCCTTGCTTTTAACACTGGAGAACTTGGGATGGGTCGAGAAAGACGCCGGCGAAACCTACCGTCTGGGACGCGAGCTGTCTCGCTTGGGCCATGCGGCTGTACAGCAGCAGCGCAACTTGAACGAGTCGTTTCACAAGGAAGCCTCCCTAACTAAGCTGAGGCTCGGGGAATCGCTGCAGCTTGCCAGATTGGACAGCAGCGAAGTGCTCTATCTCGCCAAAGAGGAAGCGCCAACACCCGTCCGGCTCGCATCAGGACCGGGAACGCGGCTGCCTGCGCATGCCACTGCTCTTGGCAAGGTGATGCTGGCTGATCTGAGCGATGAGGAACTCGACATGCTTTATCGCATCGAACAAGAGCCATTTCCTCCGTTAACGGTGCATTCCATCACGTCTTTGCAAGCCTTGAAAAATAACTTGGCGCAAATCCGCCAACAAGGCTTCGCGCTCGATTTGGAGGAAGCTGTCCTCGGATTCAGCTGCGCAGCCGCTCCAATTCGCAATAGCGAAGGGAAGGTCATCGCCGCTGTCAGCTGCTCAATGATGTCGCCTCAGTGGGAACAGAAGAAGCAGATCTGTATAGAAGAAGTTCGCAAGCTGGCTCACCTACTATCCGAATAGCAAAGGAGAATTGAACATGCGGTTGCAGAACAAAGTCATTCTCATCACAGGCGCTGCTTCAGGAATTGGCAAAAGCACGGCACTCTTATTCGGGCGCGAAGGCGCTCAAGTCATCGTGAACGATCTCGACGAAGCCAAGGGGATCGAGACGGTGAATGAAATTACGGGGGCTGGCGGAGCCGCCCGCTTCATTCAAGCGGACGTGACGCACTCCGACTCCGTCAAGGCGATGGTCGAGCAGATCATTCAAGCCTACGGCCGAATCGATGTGCTTTTCAACAACGCGGGCATCAGCGGCGTCGGCGCGCTTCATGAGCTGGAGCCCGACGCGTGGGATCGCATCATGAGCATTAATGTGAAGGGCGTCTTCCTCCCTTCCAAGCATGTTCTCCCCCATATGATGGAGCGCAAATCGGGCTCGATCATCAATATGTCTTCCTGCATAGCCGAAATCGGACTGGCTCGCCGAGCCTCTTACGCAGCGACCAAAGGCGCTGTCCTCGCGCTAACCAAATCCATGCAGGTGGATTATGCCCCTTATGGTATTCGGGTGAATGCGCTGCTTCCCGGGACGATTTTGACCCCGTTTGTTGAAAATTATCTCCGCACCTCGTATGACGATCCGGAAGCTGCCGTCGCCTCATTGAAATCCAGACAGCTGAGCAGCGAGATGGGACGTCCGGAAGATGTGGCTTCAGCCGCATTATTCCTTGCTTCAGATGAATCCAAGTTTATGATGGGTTCACCGCTTTATATTGACGGAGGCGTAACTTTCGGCAAAAACGCATAAATTGGGCTGCTGCACGTTTTCATTCACGCTTTCATTCATACTTTCATTCATACTTTCATTCACGCTCTCATACACGCATCCATTCACGCTTTTCATGCCCTCATACATCCGATCATTCAGGAGGTTCTTTCATGAAACTGCTTACATTTAGCAAAAATAATTCGCTCACGCTCGGCATCCAAACGGACTCCGGCGTGCTGGATGCCGCTCAAGCTGTCCAGCAGTTATCACCTGCGTTCTCTGTGCCTGCGACGGTTCACGAAGCGATCCAAGGCGGAGCCGCCGCAACCGATGCGCTGCATCAGCTCGTCAGCCTCGCTCTTGAAAGCGATCATCGCGATTCTCTTCTGCTTAGCGAAGCATCTCTTACCTACGGTCCCTGCGTCACGAACCCCGGCAAAATCATTTGCGTCGGGCTTAATTACCGCAAGCACGCGGAAGAAACGAATGCTCCGATCCCGCAGTATCCGATTCTTTTTAACAAATTCAACAATACGCTGACAGGACATGGACATGATATCGCCCTCCCCCGTGTAACCAAAGAAGTCGATTATGAAGCGGAGCTCGTCATCGTCATCGGCAAGCAGGCCAAATACGTCTCCAAAGAGGAAGCGTTGAACCATGTCTACGGTTACTGCTGCGTGAACGACCTGTCCGCCCGCGATCTGCAGATGCGTACAGCGCAATGGTTGCTGGGTAAGTCGTGCGATGATTTCAGCCCGCTTGGCCCTTATCTGGTCACGGCGGACGAGGTTGGCAATCCGAATGACCTGAAGATCAGCACCACCGTCAACGGCAAGGTGCGGCAAAACTCGAATACAGCGGATATGATTTTCCACTGCGACGAAATCGTCAGCTATATTTCGCAGCACATGACACTTTATCCGGGAGACATCATTCTCACAGGTACGCCGGAGGGCGTTGTGCTCGGCGATCCGGTGGATAAACGCGTATATTTGAAAGACGGGGATGTCGTAACAATTTCTATCGAAAAATTAGGCAGCCTAACGAATCGCATGGTAAGCGAATAAAAAAATCCCCCATATCAAGAGTATTTCGAAAAGGTCATGACCTTTCTACTACTCCCGGTATGGGGGTTTTCAAATTAAATAACCAAACCGCCGTTCACCTCTAGTACGGTACCGTTCACATAATCAGCATCATCTGAAGCTAAGTACAAATAAGCTTTGGCGATATCCTGCGGTTGGCCCAGGCGGCGCAGAGGCACCTTTTCCATCATGCCTTGAAGCACTTTTTCCGGAACTTTGGCAACCATGCCGGTTTCAATATAGCCCGGTGCGACGGCATTAACGGTTACTCCTTTATATCCTAGCTCCTTGGCCCAGGTTTTGGTCATCCCAATGACACCTGCCTTGGTCGCCGCATAATTCGTCTGGCCGATATTTCCGTTAATTCCGACGATCGAGGAGGTGTTGATGATTTTGCCTCTCCCTTTACCGACCATATGCGGCGCAGCAAATTTGGTGCAGTAAAACACGCCGTTCAGGTTCACGTCGATGACTTGATGCCACTGCTCGAGCGTCATTTTGCTGAGCATGCTGTCGCGTGTAATGCCTGCGTTGTTGATCAAGATATCCAAAGTGCCGAAGCGCTCGACCACGGTGCTGACCATCCGCTCCACGCTTTCCGCGTCGCTCACATCGACCTTCACGAAGATGGTCTGCTCCGCGCCGGAAGCTGCTTGCAGCTCCTGCAGCACTTCCGCTCCAGCTTCCTCATCATAGTCGGCTATAGCAACGAGGGCGCCTTCCGAGACGAACAACCGAGCTGTCTCGCGGCCAATTCCGTTAGCCCCCCCGGTAATTAACGCGACCTTATCCTTGAGTCTCATCGCTTCAATCTCCTCCAACGTTTGTCTAAGCGCATCTAACCAATGTCACTCCGTGCCAAGTACAAACCGATCTACCTTCCCGGTTAATGCCGGCAAAGCATCCACTAACGGGGAATGGCCGCAGTTCTCCAATACCACGAGCTCAGCGCGATCGCCGAGATCTTCCATCATCTCGCTTGTCATCGATTCCTGAATGACGAGATCATTAGCCCCCCATATGACGAGCACAGGCGCTTTAATCCGCGAGACATCCCCGCTTCCCGGTGCAGCTTCATGATCCGCACTGCTAATATTGAACGTATTTAAACCATGATAAATATCGGCCAGATTTCGCTGGGTCAAAATATCATCCACATATTGCTCGAACTGCTCCTCGGCAGGTTTATTCAAGTTATACACTGAAACTTCAAACAGCCAGCGCATGAAAGCCCGGTCCTGCCGCGCTCCTGCATCCGAAATAAGCTTCGTCCGCGAAAGCGCGCTGATTTCGTCATGTGTACGAAGACGCTTCGTTAGATCCGGATTGCCGTCAGCGCCATCTGCATAGAATGGATATCCGCGCGTAGACATCGAAGAGAGTAAAATCAACTTCTCCACTTGCTCCGGATAATCCGCCGCAAATTTCATGGCGATTCCGCCGCCGGTCGACCAGCCAATCAGGGCAAAAGTATGCAGCCCGA
The DNA here is from genome assembly GCF_013141725.1 of Paenibacillus planticolens. Lineage (GTDB taxonomy): Bacteria > Bacillota > Bacilli > Paenibacillales > NBRC-103111 > Paenibacillus_E > Paenibacillus_E planticolens. Next base: position 369,666 of record NZ_WHNZ01000017.1, read on the forward strand.
GCGCATCGACAAACTGCTTAACGACTTCCGCATAATCGAAAAGTCCGTCAATAGGTTTGTGATACGTGGAAATACCAAATCCAGGAAGGTCAATAGCAACAAGATGAATCCGAGGATCGAGACTCTCCATGAGCACATCCCAATGTTTAGACGAGTTCATATTCCCATGAACCAAGAGAAGTGTCGGTCCTTCGCCTTCCACGCCTCTCTCGCGATACCCAACGGTTTCACCACTCGGAAGCTCCAAGCTTTTTAACACAACCTCCGCCATTTACTCATTCCTCCCTTTGCCCCATTGAATAGCCGTAGCGCCCCACGCATAGCCAATGCCTGCACTCACAAGGATGACGCGATCGCCATTTTTGATTTTCCCTTGCTCCACGCCTAGCTCTAAGCTTAAGATCTGATCAAGCTGACCTACATGGCCATAATCCTGCAAATACACCGACTGCTCTTCCGAAAGCCCGATTTCCCTCAGTACATAGTCATGAGCCGACTTTTTCATATGCAAAATAGCCAGATAATCGATGTCGGACAGCTGCCAACCGCTTTTCTCCGCCGCCCTGCGAATCACTTCAACGAAACGCGCCATCGACGTGTGGTCGAGACGTTGTTTCATCCCCTCGGGATCCGGCACATCCAAATACAGCCCCTGTCCCTGATTCAGCAAATCGCTGGTTAACGGCATTTTCGTGCCGCCCGCAGGTACGATAACATCCTCTGCAAAAGCGCCGTCGGTTATCAAATGACTTTCCAGCACCACGTTGCACGCGTGCCCTTTGCGCAGCAGCATAGCCCCGCCGCCGGCAGCCAAATTAAACATAAACCGCGTTCGCGGGTTCTCATAATCGATGAGATCGACGTTCCGGTATCCGCCGGCGAGCAGAGCCGTTTGGATCGAATCATCCGCCATCATCAGGCTTTTCGCCACTTTGAGGGCCATAATCGTCGTACCGCACCGAAGGGCGGCATCGAACGCCCAAGCATTCACCGCACCGATTTCGTGCTGCAGCTTAAGTGCGGCGGTCCACACCGGATACTCCTTGTGCTCCTCGCCGATATAAATGACCAGATCGATTTCCTTCGGATCGATTCCAGCTTTCGCGATCGCTTCGCGCGCCGCCAGGATGCCCATTTCACAGGTGTGGTCCTCCGGGCCAGGGCCGGGAACATGCTTTTGCCGGATACCCAGCTTCTGCTCCACCACATCTTCAGGCAGACCGGAAGCTTCGGCAATATCCTTAGCGGTCATAATGGTTTGAGGCATGTACATCCCCGTGCTTAAAATGCCTATAAGTTCATTTGAAAGGCTCATTTTCTTACTCACCCTTTTTTCGTAAAGCTTGCTCGATGTAATCAAACGCTTCCTGCATGGAACCGACGACAATTTCATCCTGATCCTGCACATGCGTAATGCGAATGCGCCAACGGCGCTCTTCAGGCTGTTCCTCCTCGCCCACGGAGCTGAACCGGAGGACAAAGGAGCTCACCATGTTGGGCTCTAATGCCATTTTTTCTCCACCCGCCTTTCGAGTACCGGAGTTCGCCATTTCGTCCACCACATCTTGACGGTACCCGCGATACCTTGGGGAAATACCATGACAATCAGGATATACAGCAAGCCGAAGAAAATAATCCAACGGTCAAAGATCGCATACGTCTTGGCGAGGTTCGACAATCCGTTATGGGCCAACTCGATAATGGCTGAGCCGATGAGTCCGCCGTACAGTGTGCCGACTCCGCCGATAATTGTCATCAGCAGCGCGTCCAAGGTGATATCCGTAGCAAACACCGAGGTATTTACAAAACGCAGCGTCACCGCATACATCGATCCTGCGAGCGCAGCCACCATACCCGCAACGACACTGGCAATGACTTTATAATGTACAAGATTAAAGCCCAGCGAACGCGTCCGCTGCTCATTCTCGCGGATTGCTTGCAGCACGCGGCCTAGCGGCGATACCGTGAACCGGCGCAGCAGCAGGAACACGATGATCAGTACCGCAAGCGAAATCCAGTAAAAGGTGCGGCGGTCCATCAAAAGATCAGGAATCGAGAAGGTGAAACCTTCCCCGCCTTTCGTGAGCGTGCGCCATTTCTCTGCGGCTACTTGAAACAAGCCTGCAAAGGCGAGCGTGAGCATCGCGTAATAATGGCTTTTTAACCGCAGCGACAGCATCCCGACTAAATAACTGACCACGCCTGCAACCAAGAGGCCGACAAGAACGGCCAGCAGCAGTACGCCGATGGAAGAGCCGTAATTATGCATCATAATGCCAACCGCATAAGCTCCGATACCAAAAAACATGGCATGCCCGAAAGAGACAATTCCCGTGTAGCCCAGCAAAAGATCGTAACTGATCGCAAAGATCCCGAAGATGAATATTTTCGTTACGAGGATCATCGCGCTGCGCGAGTCGTTGATAAGCGGGTACAAAGCTAAAAGAAGAGACAACAGCCCGTATACGGACAAAGAGCCGGAAAAGCGTTTATTAAGCAGCGTTAGCATCCTCTCACCCCTTCGATCCAAGCAAGCCGGATGGCTTGAGCATGAGCACCAGGACCATCAGCAGCATATTGACAGCAAGCGACAAGTCGGGAACATAATAAGCCATTAATGACCCTGTCAGCCCTACGATAACGGAAGCGAGCGCCGACCCGTTAATATTTCCCATTCCTCCGATAACAACGACGATAAACGCGAGAATCGCGAACTGCATGCCCATCTCGGCAAACACAATGCCGGAGTAAGGCGCGAGCAGCACGCCGCCGAGCGCCGCCATCGCTGCGCCCAGCATGAACACAGCTGTAAACACGCGATGAATCGGGATGCCAAGCGCCTGCACCATTTCTTTGTTCTGCACACCGGCGCGTACAATGAGACCGAGCCTCGTACGGTTCATCAGCAGTTGCAGTCCTAACAGGACAAGCAGGCCAACCCCGATAATAAACAATCTGTATTTGATAAAAATAACGCCACCCAAGCTCCAACTGCCGTCAAGCAGTTTTGGTACCGGCGCAGAGATCGGGTTCGGCCCCCACACGACCTTTAACAGTTCGCTTAAAACAAGCATAACTCCCAGCGTTACGAGAATTTGCTGAACATGATTGCCGTATACAGGTCGAATCACGATACGTTCCATCACAAGGCCGAGAATCAGGCCGGTGACAATCGCCCCGATAATAGCGAGTGTAAAGCTGCCTGTGCGAGTGAATAACCAAACGCCGGAGTAAGCTCCCCATGCGAACAGACCGCCGTGTCCGAAATTAAGAACATCCATCAGTCCGAAAATTAAGGTAAGTCCAGCCGCCAGCAAGAAGACGAGCATGCCGGTCGCGAGACCGTTAACGAGCAAATTTGATAATGTAGCCATAAGGATACGGCCTCCTCTGTAATGGATCCCCAAACGTTGGGCCGGATGTCAGGCAATCCCCAGGAACCGTTTGCGGGTTTCCGGGTCTTCCCTGAGCTCACTCATCCGCCCGCCCAGGACGATTCGGCCTTCATCCACGATATAGTAGCGGTCTCCGATTCGGCTGGCCATGAAAAAGTTTTGCTCGACCAGGAGCACCGTCGTTTTCTTCTTGATTTGTTCGATGGACTGCATCAGCTTCTCCACCACAATGGGCGCAAGCCCTTTGCTCGGCTCGTCGATCAAAAGCAGCTCATTCTCGCCGACGTAAGCCCGCGCAATGGCCAGCATTTGTTTCTGCCCGCCGCTGAGATGACCGCTTTTGCGCTGCCAGAACGTCCGCAAATCGGGAAATAGCTCCAAAATCCATTCCTGGCGCTGCATCGCCGCATCGTGCTGTGCTTGCATCGCCACCTTCATATTCTCCTGCACGGTCAAATCGGCGAAAATACCCTGATCCTCCGGCACATAGCCGATCCCCTTTCGGGCAATGGCATAGGTAGGCAGCTTATCTATTCGTTCTCCCTTGAAGGTGATGCCGCCTTGAGAAATCGGATTCAACCCCATGATCGAGCGGAGCGTTGTCGTCTTGCCGGCGCCGTTCCGCCCCAATAAGACGGTGATCTCCCCTGGGGTTACTTCCAGTGAGACCCCTTGTAAAATGTGATACTGACCAATAAAAGTTTCGATGCCTTCGACGTTAAGAAGCGTCATCGTAAAAGCCCCCTAAGTACGCGGATTGGACCAATTCATTATTCATGATCTCTTGCGGCGAACCGTCCGCCAGCAGTTTGCCGTTGAACAGAACCATCAACGAATCGGACAGATCGAGAACCATTTCCATCTTATGCTCAATCAGTACAATCGAGCGGTCGCCCCGTTCTTTGATGCCGCGTATGACTTCTAAGATCGCAGGCACCTCTTCCATGGAAATGCCCGCCGTCGGTTCATCCAGCAGCAGCAGTTCAGCGTTCAGAGCAAGCAGCATGGCAATCTCCAGCTTGCGCTTCTCGCCATGTGCCAGCATGCGTGCCGGGGAGCCGGCCACGTCAGACAATAACACAGTATGGAGCAGTTCCTGTGCTTCTTCTTCAAGACGGCGGTAAGCGGTAAAATGGCGGAAAACGTTATATCGAATGCCTTCCCGCGACTGGACGGCCAACCGGACATTTTCCAGCGCTGTCAGATTCGGAAATACGTTCGTAATTTGAAAAGATCGCCCGATGCCTAACCGGGTTCTCTCATACGGAGACAGCGAGGTGATGTCCTGCCCTTTAAACCAAACCGTTCCGCGGGTTGGCTTCAGCTCGCCGCTCAATAAATTGAAAAATGTCGTCTTCCCCGCTCCATTCGGCCCTATGATGGATTTGAAATGCCGGGGTGGCACCGTAAGGTCCACCCCGTTCACCGCCGTATGTCCGCCGAATGCGATCGTCAGATCACGGGTTTCGAGAATCGGCTTCATTCGCACTCGCCCCTTGCTATTTTTTATTACGAACCGGCGGAGCGGTCTCATCCATCTTCATTTCACGCATGAGCTCGGGCACCGGATAATCGAAGCCGTCTTTTTTCACCAGCTTGATCGCATACATAGACTGCAATGCCTGATGATCCTCGGCGCGGAACTTCATCGTTCCCTTTGGCGTTTCGAAGGACATGCCTTCCATCGTCTTGATCAAAGTATCAGTATTCATGTCAAAGTTTGCCTTCTTCACCGCTTCGACAATGGCAAGCGCTGCCGACATGCCGCCCGGCGTGAACAGATCCGGAACTTCGTTGTTAAACCGCTTCTTGTTTTCATCGACCAACCATTTATTAATATCATTGCTCGGAAGCGTATTGTAGTAGACGGAGAAGCCCTCCATGCCGACCAGATCGTTCATGGTTTTAAGCGCTACGATGTCAGGTGCTCCCGTGGAAATTTTAATGCCGCTAGCTTGCACTTTCATATCCTGCAGCTGCTTCCATGGCGAGTTGGCGCCTGCCCACACAACGAACAGGTAGTCCGGCTTCGCTTCCAGGATTTTCTGAATGTTCGGTGTAAAATCCGTCGCAGTCGCGCCTGGGTATTGCTCCGTTACGAAGTTTGCGCCAAGCTTAAGCGCCGCTTCCTTAAACGCCGTAATGCCATCCCGGCCGAATGCGCTGTCCGGAGCGAGCGTCGCGATCTTTACGCCCGGCTTCGCAATGGCTGCCGCACCTGCCACCGCATCCTGCGAGGAGTTGCGACCTGTGCGGAAGATATACTTGTTCCAGCTGGCTCCTGTAATGGAATCTGCCACGGCAGGCTCAACGACCATGACCTTCTTATACTCCTGCGCAAGCGGCAGGACCGCCAAGGTGTCGCCTGAACTGGATGAGCCGACAAGGAAATCCACCTTATCCTTCTCAAGCAGCTTTGTTGCTTTCTGCACCGCGACGTCCGGTTTTGTTTCCGTATCCTCGACAATGATCTGAATCGGGTGGCCATCCAGCACTTTCGTCCCTTTGGTCACGTAATCGATTCCCATTTCAAAGCCGCGGGTGGTCTGCTTCCCATAGCTTTCAAGCGAGCCCGTCATGGAAGCCAGCACCCCGATTTTGATCGGTGTTTTATTTGCGGCAGCGCTTTCAACCGGAGCTTTCGAAGCCGCCGTCGTTGCGGCCGCTGTCGGTGACGCGGTGTTATTGCTGTTCGTTGCACTCGAGCATGCGGATGAAAGCAGCAGGATCGTTGTAATGAGCGCTACACTTCCGCTGCGTCCCCATTTTTGTGTTGGCATGAAGAGAATCCCCCTCTTAATTTAGAATGACTTTATCATAATGGGGCAGGGTTACAAATCAGTTACATCGGAGTCTGACAACTGGTTATACAGCTCCAGTGTGGCTGGCATAGGCTCGACTCCCATCTCTTCGGCCAGAGCAAGCTGACATTTGTGAAACCATCTATCAGCCTGCCGGCGGTTTCCGAGCTTGAGGTGGCTCTGCATCAGCAGCCTGTACGCTTCTTCCCAGCAGGAGTCTTTCTGCACGATCGCTTCGCACCAGTGGATGGCGCGGTCATACAATTCCGCTTTCAACTGAAGCCGCGCCAGCCGCTCCGCTCCGCGCAGATACAGCACCAGCAATCGCTCCCGCTCTTCAATGCACCAATCCTCGTAACGGCGGTCGGGCATATAATCACCTTTATACAGCTGGAGCCCTTTTTCTAATAAGGCCATAGCTTTAGCCGGGTCCGATTCCTCCAGGCCATCCTTGAGAAGCGCTTCGAATTCAATCGTGTCCAGTTCAAACCCTGACGCCAGGTTAAGTCCATACGACGACCCGTGCCGTTGAATAAAAAAAGGATTCGCACGCGCGCGCCGATGCGGCTCAAGCGCCGTATTGAGCGCGTTCAGCATCACTTTGAAATCGCGGGCAGCGGATTTATCATCCGACTGCGGGTACAGATGCGCCAGAATCGCTTCCTTGGGAAGCAGCTGTTGGCGCTTAACAACGAGAAGCTGAAACAGCTCTTTGGCTTTGCCGCGCTGCCAATCTTTCTCTTCGAGCTCCCGGTCCCCCAGCCATACGCGGAAGCCGCCCAGCGTTTCGATGTGCAGGGTATACCCCGGATGGTACGTCATATGCTCCATCCCCAACCCGGTCAGCAGATGGGTGACATACCCGCTCTCAATCCTCTGCTTCTGCGCTTCAATGAGGAGCGGCGCCAAATGCTGCACATCTCTCGGACCGAATAACGTACGCCTTTCGATAAGTCCATCGTACTCGCCGCTTTGCAGCATTTGAAGAAAGCGTTCCATCGCATCGTGGAACCGTTCATCCTGCTCGGTACGGTAAGCCAACATCGCTTGCCACAGCAGCGTGACCGTAAGTCCGTAACTGTCGCCGCACAGCATGAACCGTTCATGGCATTCCATAAACACTGCTTCCGCCTCCTCCCATCTGGAGGCATAGAAAGCGGCAATCCCGCGGGAAATGCGGATATAGGACGATAACCACTCATCGTTCACCTTCTCTGTTTCGGCTAGCGCCTCTTCGCCGAACTGGGCGGCAAGCTCGAAAGCGCCTTCACGCCCATAGAGCAGGGCAAGACCCATGAGCGGCTCCGCCTTGCCGCGCGAGACATCCAGCTGTTCCATCATTTCTTGGGCAGCCCGATAGCATTTCACGGCAACGGTAGGGTCGTATTTCTGTAAAAGCTGCGCCGCATGGCCCATACGGATCCAACCGACAGCTTCCACGAACGGAGCATGCAGGCGAATGCCCACCATCATCCCGGCTTCGGCCAGCTGCTTCGCGACTTCGGGCCGGCCTTGCATGGACTCGATGAGCGAAAGAAGCAGCTCGATCTCGCGATGTGAGCGGGGGAGCTGTGCAGCGTTCGATTTGTTGCGCTGCTGCACGATTCGTTCGGCGAGCCGCTTCGCCTGCTTCAAGCGCCCCGTACGCAAATGCAGACGCGCTTCCAACCAGTCTTCGTGGAAATCCGTCAGATAGAACCGGCATTTATTAAACCAGTCTTCGGCTTCCGCCGCGCGTCCGGAGTTTACCAAGTTTTCCGCCATCAACCCGTACAGGCGCACGCGGTGTGTGTCCTCCGAATGCGTTGAACCCTCCAGCAGATCAATCGAGCGTTCCAGCAGCTTTTGCGCTCTCCCGGGCTGGATGGTATCCAAATAGATGCGAACCTGCCCCTCAAGCGCCAGCGACTGGCCAATCGAATCTGAGGCTGCAGCTGCCAACTGCTCCGCTTGTGCATAACAGCTCATGGCTTGCTCATACACACAGCGATAGCGGTGAACGTCCCCTTCATAGATCCATAGGGCAGCCCTCGCATTCTTCTCCGCTAGCGGGGTACGCCGGATACGATCCATCAACGCTTCCAGTTGGCCTGTTTCCAGGAGCGTACGGCCGTGCAGCTCCAGCATCCGCGCCGCTTCGCCGGGATCGCCCGCCGCAGCGAACAAATTCATGGCCCCGCCGTACTGGCCGGTCGCAGCCAAATACGCCCCGGCCATATGAGCGAACCGGACGTATTCCGTAGGCATCTTTTTAAATTGACCCTGCAAAAAGTCCCGAAATAACGAATGATACCGAAATAAACCGTCCCCCAGATGCGTTAAAAACAGGCTCTGACTGCACAATTTGGCCAGCAATTGATAAGAGTCATCGCGCTCTAGAATCTTGTTGCAAGCATCGGCTGTCAGTTCCTCAAGCAAGCTGGTTTGCAGCATGAAGGTTTGAATATCCGGCATTTGCTTCTGAAACACTTCCAGAGCCAGGAATCGGAATAGATCATCCATCGTCTCGGCTTCGTCCGCCAGTAAGGATTTAACATCGCTGCCGGTTAAAAGTAAGCGCTGCCAAATCAACTGAACGGCAATGGCCCATCCTTCCGTCCTGCGGTATATAAGCTGCGCCTCTTCTGGTCGCAGTGGGTAGTCATAGTAGTCTGTAAAGAGCACCTCGATCTCTTCTTCGGAGAACGCAAGGTCTTGCTCGGTAATCTCCAACAGATCGCCGCGGACTTTCATCGCAGCCAGCAGCTCCCAATCCGGGCGTTTGCGGCTTAATAGAACCACATGAATCCCGGCAGGCATATGTTTCAATGCGTACTGCATAAAAGCGTCTACACCTTCGCAGTGCGCTGTGAGGTGATAGTCATCCAGGACAAGCGTAAGCTCACCCTGAATCGTCGCCAGTTCATTCAGGAAAGCATCGAAGAGCCGGTGCAACTCGGCATCGCGAACATAATACTCACCTTGAGCCAGATGATTCAACAGCTCATCTCCGAAGGCGGGAAATTGTCCGCGAACGGCATGTACGATGTAGGTTAGAAACAAATACAGATCGTCGTCATGCTCGCTGATGCTGTACCAGCAATAAGGGGAAGGCATGTCGCGCAGAAAGGAGGCGACAGCCGTGCTTTTGCCGTAACCCGGGCCGGAATGAACCAGTGTCAGCGGATGATCGTTCAGCCGCTTTAGTTTCTTGGTTAAAACGGATCGTCTTAACATATGTGACTTTACTCGATGAGGAGTCAACTTTGTCTTGAGCACGATGCCAGTCTTCATCACCGCACCCCTTTCCCCTAAACTCATGCTTCGTTTCCACATTGTAACATAGTTGCTATTATTCTACTCTTATCAATTTTACCAACCGCTGTTTTGGGCAGGTCTCCCATAAATAAAACTCTCTTAGGAACCTTATACCTGCCAATGGCGGCAGAGCAGTATGCAATCAATTCGTCCTGTGTTAAGCTGCAGCCTTCTTCCAGTACAACAGCCGCAGAGACAGCTTCTCCCCACTTCTCATCGGGCACTCCGACGACAGCCGCATCACTGATTGCCGGGTGCTGCCGGAGGTGATGCTCGACCTCAAGCGGATAAACGTTTTCGCCTCCGCTGATAATCATGTCTTTCTTGCGGCCGATAATATAGTAATAGCCCTCGGTGTCCCGTTTGCCAAGATCCCCCGTCTTCAGCCAGCCGTCCGGTCTCAACACTTCAGCCGTCGCTTCCGGACGATTCCAGTAGGAGTGGAAAACATGCCCGCCTCGCAGCCAAACCTCGCCAACTTCGCCGGTCGCTACCTCGCATCCCTCATCATCAGCCAGCAAGACATCGTTGTACAGCATAGGACGCCCTACGGAGCCTCTCTTGTGCACGGCATCCTGAGGATCAATATAGAAATTATTCGGGCCGGCCTCGGTTAGTCCATAACCTTCTTTGAAGGAGAGTCCCTTTGCTTCAAAAGCTTGATAGACGGGAAGCGGACAAGGAGCTCCTCCGGAGAGAAACGTATGCATCGTTGGAAATACCGCGTCTGCGAAGGCGGGTGATTGTATCAGCATGTGGTACATCGTTGGGACAAGCAGCGCGATCGTGCACTTCTCCCGGTTGAGCAGCTCCAGCGTATGTTCGGCGTCGAATTGCCCCACAACGACAACCGTTCCCCCCGCATGCAAAACCGGCAGTGACAAGGCATTCAGCCCTCCGGTATGAAACATCGGCATATACGTCGGCGTCACATCTTTCGCCGTTAAATTCCAAGTGACTGCGGTGTTCGCCGCATTCCAAAAAATAGACCGGTGACTAAGGACGACACCCTTCGGTTTGCCTGTGGTTCCCCCGGTATAGATCATCACAAAGGGATCTTCAGGGTCGGCCTCTGCTGAGCCGGGCTGTGTATCTTGTGCCGCCGCCATGCAGGCGAGTGACAGATCCTCCGCTAGATCGAGCGGAAGGACCTCCATGGCGTGAGAAGCCCTAAGCTCCTCCGCTAATAGGGCAAAACGGCTGTGAACGCCGATCACCTTTGGCGTGCAGTCCGCCAAAATACTGGCAAGCTCAGGCAATGCCAAGCGCCAATTAAGCGGAACAAGCACGGCGCCAAGATGGCGGCAAGCAAACAGCCATTCAAAATAAGCGACATGATTGGGAGCAAGCAGCGCGATCCGGTCCCCACGGCAAATACCATGGGTTCCAAGCTTAGCGGCCAGCCTTTTCACCATGGCGTTCAACTCGCTATACGTTAGGCGTTCTCCCGTTTCTCCATCCACGACTGCGATATGGTCCGGCGTAAGGAGGCATCGTTTCTCCCACCAATTAACTATGTATTCTACCATGATGACATTCCTCCTGCTTGCTGCTTCTATACAGCACCTTAACCTGTTTACTCTAAGTAAACAGGTTAAGGGTTACAAACGAGTTACACGGCAGAGGCTGCTCGGCTTTGTTCCAAACTGCCGTTTGCCTGCACGCTATCCCCGCTCGACCAACATTGCTACGCCTTGCCCGCCGCCAATGCACAAAGCCGCCATACCCAGCTTGCCTTCTCTTTTGTCCAGCTCATGCAGCAGCGTAACCAGAATACGGGCTCCGCTGGCACCGATCGGATGCCCAAGGGCAATCGATCCGCCGTTGACATTTAATTTGTCGTTCGCAACGCCCAACTCACGGCCAACGGCCAAAGACTGCGAAGCAAAAGCTTCGTTTAGCTCGAATAAATCGACGCTGTCCAAGGGCACGCCTGTTTTACTTAGCAGTTTGCGAACGGCATCGACCGGTCCCATGCCCATCATAGACGGATCTAAGGCCGCATTCGCATAGCCCTTAATTCGAGCCAAAGGCTTAAGCCCAAGCTCCTTAGCCTTATCCGCAGACATGACGACTAAAGCAGCCGCTCCGTCGTTAATGCCGGAAGCGTTCCCCGCCGTGACGGTGCCTTCTTTCTTGAAAGCCGGGCGAAGCTTGCCAAGAATGTCAGCCGTCGTACCTGAACGGGGAAACTCGTCTTGCGCGAACAGCACCGGGTTGCCTTTCCTTTGCGGGATGGCAACAGGCACAATTTCATCCTTGAATCTGCCTGATGCGATGGCATGCTCCGTCTTCTGCTGGCTCCACGCAGCGAATTCGTCCTGCTCCTCGCGTGAAAGACGATAATGCTCGGCAATATTCTCAGCCGTGATGCCCATAGAGATATCGCACATCGCGCACCATAACCCGTCTTTCATCATCGAATCCACCATCGTGCTATCGCCCAGCCGCAAGCCCGATCGAGCCCCAGGAAGGAGATATGGCGCTTGCGTCATATTTTCCATACCGCCCGCCACGACGATCTCGGTATCGCCAAGGCTCACGGACTGTGCGGCCAGCATGACGGACTTCAAGCCGGAGCCGCAGACTTTGTTAATCGTCAAGGCCGGTACGAACTGCGAATACCCCGACTTGAGCCAAGCCTGTCTGGCCGGGTTTTGCCCAAGTCCGGCCTGCAGCACATTCCCCATGATAACTTCGTCAACTTGGCTGTCGGCTAGATTTGCCCTCTTTAAAGCCTCTTGAATAACCGTGCTGCCGAGCTGCGGAGCAGATATGTCCGCCAGTGTTCCCTGGAAGCTGCCGATAGCTGTACGGACTGCGCTAACAATAACGACTTCTCTATTCATAACGATCTCCTTTGCTCATCTGAAGTTTGCTTTGCAGAAGAGGGCTGCTCGTAAACTGCGCCTCGGTATTGGCTGCAACCTCTTCCATCGTAGCTCCCGGCTGGATAGCCGTTAACACCATGCCCGCCTCTGTAAAATCAAACACAGCTAGATCCGTGATCAGACGATTCACGACTCCCTTGCCTGTCAAAGGCAGGGTGCAGGCCTTTTTCACCTTGGACTCACCCGATTTATTCACATGTTCCATGATGACTACGACCCTTTTGGCCCCATTGACCAGGTCCATGGCGCCACCCATCCCTTTCACCATTTTTCCGGGAATCATCCAGTTCGCCAAATCCCCATTCTCCGCGACCTCCATACCGCCAAGAATCGCTAAATCAATATGGCCGCCTCGGATCATAGCGAAAGATTGCGCGCTGTCAAAAAAGGACGCGCCCGTCACAGCCGTTACCGTTTCCTTGCCGGCATTAATCAAGTCCGGATCTTCTTCTCCTGCATAAGGGTAAGCACCAATGCCCAAAAGCCCATTTTCCGATTGCAGCATAACCGTCATTTCCGGGGGAATATAATTGGCCACCAGTGTAGGCAGGCCAATGCCTAAATTGACATACATGCCCTCTTTTATTTCCTCGACGGCGCTTTTGATAATGGTTAGACGATCATTTTTCATCGGACTGCCTCCATGCTGCGAACGGTAAGTCGCTCGATCCGTTTTTCATAAGACGCACCCTTCACAATCCGCTGCACATAAATACCTGGCGTATGAATATCGTCCGGGTTCAGTTCGCCTAACGGTACAATTTCTTCCGCCTCAACGATCGTCACTTTCCCGGCTGTTGCAGCCAGCGGATTGAAGTTGCGCGATGTTTTGCGGTAAACGAGATTTCCCAGCGGGTCAGCTTTCCAAGCTTTGACCAAGGCAAAATCGCCGACAATCCCTTTTTCGAGCAGGTAAGTGCGCCCATCGAATTCTTTGTGTTCTTTGCCTTCTGCAACCAAAGTGCCTACGCCTGAAGCCGTATAAAAGCCAGGAATTCCGGCACCGCCTGCACGAATTCTTTCGGCAAGCGTTCCTTGCGGAACGAGCTCCACTTCGAGCTCTCCGCTCAGGAACTGCTGCTCAAATGTTTTGTTTTCTCCCACATAGGAGGAGATCATTTTCTTGATCTGTTTGTTCGCCAGCAGCAATCCAAGCCCGCAATCATCGACCCCGCAGTTGTTGCTCACTACGCATAAATCTTTGGTTCCTTGCTTCTCAAGCGCCGCAATCAAATTCTCCGGAATTCCGCAAAGCCCGAAGCCGCCAACGATTAACGAAGCTCCGTCGCGAATGTCCGCTACAGCTTCCTCCATGGAAGAATATAGCTTGCTCATGCTGATTCATCTCCTTTATCTCCTTCATCTCTACTGCGCCGTGTACCCTCCGTCGATTAACAGCGACGCTCCCGTTACACCCCGCAGTTTATCGCTGGCAATGAGCATCGCGTAATCCGCAATTTCCTCTACGGCCAGAAGGCGTCTTTGTGGAACCAATGGATAAATGACTTCTTCCAGAACACTTTCCAGAGGAACGTTCCGCGTTTTGGCTAAATCCTGTAGCTGCCCTCTCACTAGCGGCGTATCGACATAACCCGGGCATAAGGCATTCACCGTAATGCCGTGGGCAGCGCCTTCGAGTGCCGCCACCTTCGTTAAGCCAATAAGTCCATGCTTGGCGCTGTTGTAGGCTGCTTTGCCTGCAAATCCAATAATGCCGTTAATCGAAGCCATATTAATAATCCGTCCAAAGCCTTGATCCTTCATAATCGGGAACGCATGTTTAATGCCGATAAAAGCGCCCGTCAACATCACTTGGAGCATGAAATTGAACTTCTCCACAGGGAATTCCTCAATGGGAGCCACATGCTGCAGCCCCGCATTATTCACGAGAATGTCTAATCGTTTATAGGTTTGAATCACCTCTTCTATCGCTTGAACAAATTGCGGCTCCTGCGTTACATCGCACTTGATCCCTATGGCTTCATAGCCTTCTTGCTGTAGATCTTGCGCAGCCAGATTCGCCTGCTCGCCATTGATGTCGCAAATGACCACCTTGGCTCCTTCCCGCGCGTAAGTGCGAGCGATTTCCAGACCAATTCCGCTTGCAGCGCCTGTTATCAACGCCACTCTATTTTCCAAAAACCTTGTCATTGCGTTAACCTCCAGCGTGAATGATTAAATATGGATAATAGGATCGCGAGCGAGATACGCATGGAAATAAAGCGCTTTCAGACTTGTTGAAATGTAATGAAATTGGAAATGTTTCACTCTCTTTTAGTTTACATGCAGATTCTCGCAAGGTAAAATTCATATTTGGAATCACATTGATGAAAATAAGCTATAGGTCGGGGATGATCTCTTGGATATCCGTCAGCTGCAATACCTGCTTGAGATTGCTAAACATATGAACTTTACCAAAGCCGCCGAAGCCCTTCACGTTACCCAACCTACTCTTAGCAAAATGGTGAAAAATATAGAAGAGGAACTGGGTGCCACTTTATTTGACCGTTCCGGCAAGTATGTCCAATTGACGGACTCCGGGCAGGCCGCCGTTCAGCAAATCGGGGTCATCATGCAGGCCGTTCAAGACCTTCATCTCGTATTGGACGATGTGGCCAACCTAAAAAAAGGAACCATTACCATCGGGCTCCCCCCGGTAGTCGGCTCCGTTTTCTTTGCGCGCGTGATCGCGAAATTCCAAACCTTGCATCCCGGCATTCATTTTCGAATTGTCGAAGAAGGCGCTAAACATGTAGAAAGCCTTGTTCATAACCGCAAGCTGGATCTTGGTGTCGTCGTAGGACCCGTGGATACGTCCGCCTTTGAAACCCTGCCTTTTATGTATCAAAAGTTAGCTCTTATTATCCATCGTGAGCACCCGCTCGCAAAGCAATCCAGTGTGTCCCTACTGCAGCTTAGAAGTGAACCCTTTATTCTGTTTCCCAGCGGCTATGCGGTCCGAAATCATGTGATGCATGCCTGTCGAACCGTTGGATTCGAGCCCTCCGTTGTCTATGAAAGCTCACAGTGGGACCTGTTGGCCGAGATGGTAGCATCAAAGGCAGGCATCTCCATCGTTCCCGAGACCATTTGCAGCAAAATCACCAGTCCCGAGGTTCTGACTTTACCTCTAATAGAGCCTTCCATACCGTGGGATTTAGTTATCATTTGGCCTAAGGATCACTATGTATCTTACGCCATGCGTGAATTTATTTCGTTTAGCCTAGGGCTTTCAGATAATGAGCCTTAACGCTAGACGTCTACGACCAAGCTCCAATCCGCCTTGCTGCCTCTGGCTCCCTCAAAGACTTACTGGAAATAATAACGCCTGAATAGAGTCATTTTCAAAATGACACCTCTATAAAGGTTCTTTTTCACTACATTATCCTCCCGTTTGCGGGGAAAAGGCAGCCGGTTTTAGTCGGCTGCCTTTTCGTTTGGATTATTGAGTTCTCGTTTTCCGTTAGCGTAACAACTTGGTTAGCTTACTAATTGAAGAGATGCCGCATGTGGCACACTTCTTTTTAACTAGCATTGGAAAGAGAGAAGTTTTTCAGCCTTTCTCTCTCTCCGTTTCACCTTAATCGTTATTGCATGATCAGTTTAGCAATACTCACTACATCGATAATGTCAATTTTGCCGTCATGATTGAAGTCGCAATCTTTCGCCGCATTCCAATCGCTGCTGGCCGTAGTTTTTCCGTATTGTGCCGCTGTTTTGCCTAAATCGCCAATATCAATGACATAATCTCCATTGACATCTCCTGGGGAGAAGACGGTTATGATCTGCTGATTAAACGTTTGTATCGCTTGGTTTAACGCATTAGCCGCATTAGCCAGCTGCTGTTGGGTAACCGCTGGGTTCGCGCCCACGGCAGCAGCCGTTTGGATCGCAGCTAGCAGCACCGCTTTGGAACCTGCTGCAAATTGTCCAGCTTGCGTTCCTTCTACTGTGCGGTCATAGATGGACTGTGCCAAGCCCAAGACCGTCTGCAACGTTGTCTTATCTACAGCTACAGCCGCCGTTACAGAAAGCGTTAGATTAGCAAGCGGAGCATCCATCTTTTGGCCCAGTGCGTTAGAAAGTGCTGCCTTGGTCAGTGCCAGGTTAGTCGTAGTGGAAGAAGCCAGCGGCTTCGCTTTCCAATTGATCTTGAATACATCTCCGCTTGCTGTGATTGCACCCGCTTCACCTTCACTAACCGCGATAATGCGAATTTGCCCCGGTACATCTTTCTTCGTTTCAACTACAGCAAATCCGGATTTCAATGCATCTACGGATACAAATTCAACCGCATTCGCATCAAAGCTTAATAGTATGTCCGCCGCATATACAGAGGAAGATACGCTGTTCGTGACATTTGTTAAGCCGAAATTGGTCGAGAACGAAGCTCCTGCTTGTACCGCCGCTGCTCCCATCAGCGTCGTGTGAGGCACGTCGGTCTGCACCGGTGTCTGACCCCTGATCACAACATAACTGGAACCTTGCATTCCGCTGCCATCCGTCGCGGATGCCACAACTTTCACGACGCCGTCTTGTTCCGCAGTGAGCAAGCCGCTGGACGTTATCGTCGCTTTATCAGTTTCCGTGACCCCATCTGCTTCCCGAACGCTCCAAGTGACTTGACCGTTCGCAACCGCCGGTAACACGGTAGCCTGCATTTGCAGCGCACCACCCTGACTCGTGATCGCATTTATACCACCTGCACCGCTTACGGAGATGGAAGTAATCGATACGGTCGGAGGCACATCCTCGAACTCGGCCGTTACCACCACATCGCTTGACGGCATTGTGAAGCTCGTGCCACTCATCACTGTTTCTACCAAACCTGCCGTATATTTCAGTGTGCCTGCTTTAAGACGCTTATTACTTGCTGGTGTTGCAATAACTTGTACGTCCTCGCCTGTCGCAGCAGAGACTTTGTCTACTTGCACAGTTCCGCCTATGATGTCGCTGCCAACCGTGATACTGTATACGGTCGGAGGCACATCCTCGAACTGTGCCGTTACAGTCACATCACCTGACGGCATTGTGAAGCTCGTGCCGCTCATCACTGTTTCTACCAAACTTGCCGTATACTTCAGCGTTCCTGCCTTGAGACGCTTGCCGCTTGCTGGCGTTGCAATGACTTGTACGTCCTCGCCTGCCGCAGCAAAGACTTTGCTTA
>NZ_WHNZ01000018.1 GCF_013141725.1 Paenibacillus planticolens
AGTCGCTTACGCGACAGATTTTGCTGATGTACTTCATCCATTTGTTCAGTTTTCAAAGAGCTTTATTGCGTTACCGTTTAAAGCGTTAATGCATCGCTCTTGCGGTGACAAGAACATATACTATCAGGTTTTAAAACGAATTGCAAGCGTCTTTTTGAATACATTTTCTTACAGTTCGAGAAGCCCCGTATTTACTGCATTTCGGCGCCAATATTCGTTAGTTTACCCACATCGGTTAATCTTACTCGAAGCCATGTAACCGTGAGATAGGAAAAGGACGCTATCGGACATTTGAACTGCCAATAGGTCCTTCATATTAAGCCACACCGGTATTCTGCCGGCATGGCGCATTCCTCTTTTCCTAATTAACCTTCACCCAACAGCTGCAAAAGCTCTTGTTCATCATCAATAACCCGAATGCCGAGCTCTTGCGCTTTGGTCAGCTTGCTCCCTGCGCTTTCCCCTGCAATGACGATGTCCGTTTTCTTAGAAACACTGCCGGTTATTTTCGCCCCTAGCGCTTCAAGCTTCTTGGCGCATTCGTCCCGCCCCATCGTAGACAGCGTACCCGTCAGAACGACGGTTTTGCCAAAGAACGGACTGTCCGGACTGGCCAGAACAGCCGCAGGCTCCTCAGCGACCGGGTTGACGCCGGCAGCCAACATGCGTTCAATGCTGGACACCATCACAGGGTCACGGAAGAACGTATAGATGCTATCCGCGACAATACCGCCTACATCCGGGAGCGTGATAAGCTCCTCCGGCGTTGCCGCCATAATTTTGGCTAGGCTGCGGTAATGATCGGCCAACACTTTCGTCGTCGTCTTGCCGGAGTTGGGAATCCCAAGCGCATACAGGAACGACGCGAGATCGCGGGCCTTGCTTTTCTCCAGAGCGCCCAACAGGTTGCGGGCTTTCTTCTCTCCGAAGCGGTCAAGCTTCACGAGATCGTCGAATTGCAGCGTATAAAGATCCGCAGGATCCTTGACGCCAAGCTCTTGATGCAGCTGCGAGGCCGTCATTTCGCTGAAGAATTCAATGTCCATCGCATCGCGCGAAGCAAAATGGGACATACGCCCAACGAGCTGCGGAGAGCAGCCGAGGCGGTTCAAACAGAACAGATGCGCACCGCGCATCTCCAGCTCACTGCCGCAGGAAGGACAATGCGTCGGCGCGACAATTTCCCCACCGTCATTCTCCTCGGTTACTTTACCGAGAATTTCGGGAATGACGTCATTGGAGCGCCGGATGTAGACGAGACTACCCAAGGCGTGCTTGAGGTTTTTGCGTTCGATGTCGCCGATGTTGTTCAGCGTACAGTTCTGTACGGTGACGCCAGCGAGATCCACGGCTTCTACACGGGCTAGCGGCGTTATTTTGCCGGTGCGGCCCACTTCCCAGGATACGCTTTGCAGGATCGTAGTCGCCTCTTCGGCCTCGAACTTATACGCAATCGCCCAGCGTGGGAATTTCTCGGTATAGCCGAGGACTTCGCGCGTCCGCATGTCCGTAAGCTTCACGACACTTCCGTCAATGAGAAAATCAAAGCTTGACCGCTCTTCCGCGATCCGCTCCAGCTCTGCGCTAACTTCTTCGATCGTATTGAAATACCGTGTACGGTTGCTTATTTTGAAATGGTTATCCCGCAGAAATTGAACCATATCCGCATGGTTTTCGAATTGAATATGGTCAGAGTAACCTATGTTATAGAAGAAAGCGTTCAGTTTGCGTTCTGAGGTTATTTTGGGATTCAGGTTGCGCAGCGCTCCCGCTGCCGCGTTTCGAGCGTTCTTGAGCGGTTCTGCGGCCGCCTGGTTATACGCTTCAAGAACAGACAGGAACATCATCCCTTCGCCCTGCACTTCAATCGTCCCTTGATCGTACGGGATTTCAAGCGGAATGGACTTAATCGTCTTAATCTGCGCTAAAATACCCTCTCCCACCGTACCATTACCACGTGTAGAAGCTTGCGTAAGCTGTCCGTTTTCATAGGTAAGGTTGAGAGTAAGTCCGTCAAACTTTAATTCCACGACATAGGTAGGGTCTGGCAGAGGAGTTTCCGGGTTTTTGCTGTTGTAGTCTGCAATCAGCTTAAGTACGCGCGTGTGCCAGGTTTGTAGATCTTCGGCATTTTGTGCTTTATCCAAGCTCCATAGACGAGCTAGATGACGGTGCGGGTCGAAACCCTTTAGGATGCCGCCGCCGACACGCTGGGTCGGGGAAGAAGGCAGGATGGTTCCTGTCTCCTTCTCCAGCGTTGCTAATCTATCATATAAAGCATCCCACTCGGCATCCGAAATCGTCGGTTGATCGAGCGTGTAATAATTATGGTTGTGCTTGTTAATTTCTTGGATGAGGGTTTTCATTGCCGCGATGGCATCTGTCATTACGGGCTCTTCCTCTCTAATGGGAAATGTGTAATCCAAGGCTGAAATGTCCTGCCCCTACACTTTGGTAATCGGGGCGAATTTCGCTAGCAGGCGCTTAAGTCCATTAGGCGCCGGAAAAGCAATCTGCAGCTCGGTGTCGTCACCCGAGCCTTTCACGGACACAACGGTGCCGACGCCCCACTTGCCATGCGACACTTTGTCGCCGGCTTTGTAGTCCGGCACCGCGCCGCCTGCGGCAGGCTGCGGAGCCCGGAACGCAGGCGGCCTCGCAGCCGCTGCAGGGCTTGGCGCTGCCGCGCCCGCACTTGGCCGTCCGAAGGAGGACGGCGTGCCCCAGGCAGACGAGCCGGTGGAACCACGGCTCGCCGAGGAGGCGGCGGCGCTGCCGCCTCCGCTGCTTCCCCACGAGCTGGTGCGGCCAGCTCGGGAGAAGCCTCCGCCGATGGAACCCCCCATCGAGACTTTCTCCAGGAGTTCCGGCGGAATCTCCTGCAGGAATCGCGATGGCGCGTTAGCGGCGGTGCGGCCAAAGAGCGTGCGCATGCGCGCGCACGTGAGGAACAGCTCTTCCTCGGCGCGCGTGATGCCCACATAGGCCAAACGGCGCTCCTCTTCGAGCTCCTCGTTATCCGCAAAAGCCCGGCTGTGCGGGAAGACGCCTTCTTCCATCCCGATGATGAACACAACCGGGAATTCCAGACCTTTGGCGCTGTGCATCGTCATTAACACGACAGCGTCTTGCTCTTCCTCTGCTTTGTCTTTATCCAAAGAATCGATATCGGCAATAAGCGCCAAATCGGTCAAGAACGAAATGAGGGACTTGTCCTCGTTGCGTTTCTCGAAGTCCATCGTTACGGACAGGAACTCTTCAATATTTTCGAGACGAGCTTTGGATTCAATCGTATTCTCCCGCTGCATCTCCACACGGTACTGAGATAACTCCAGCACCTTCTCGGTAAGCTCTGTTACAGATAAGTATTCGACCATCCGGTTCAGATTATCGATCATTTCACGGAAATCGGCTAATGCGTGCTTGGCCTTCGTATTGATTTCCAGAACATCAATTTCCTCCAGCATAGCAAATAACGAAATGCCCCGGCGTCCCGCCATATCCGCGACCTTATCCATCGTGGTGTCGCCAATGCCCCGTTTCGGTACATTAACGATCCGATTCAAGCTGATATCATCGTTCGGATTGGAGATAAGACGCAAGTAAGCCAAAATATCTTTGATCTCTTTACGATCATAGAACTTCACGCCGCCAACAATCGTATACGAAATGTCGGATTTAATGAGAATCTCCTCTATCACCCGTGATTGCGCATTCGTCCGGTAAAGAATGGCATGATCGGCGAATTTTTTTCCTTTGGACTTGTTTTTGTTAATTTCACTTGTTATGAAATAGCCTTCTTCATGCTCCGTGTCGGCTTGATACAGCTTGATGCCAGCGCCGCCCTCTTTGTCGGTCCATAAATTTTTGGGCTTACGGCCCGTATTGTTGGCGATGACTTTATTGGCCGCGTTCAAAATATTCGAGGTGGAGCGATAATTTTGCTCCAAGAGAATAGAAGTGGCGTCTGGGTAATCTTTTTCAAAATTAAGGATATTCGTAATGTCGGCGCCGCGCCAACGGTAGATGGACTGATCGCTGTCCCCGACGACGCAGATGCGCTTATGTTTGGCAGCAATCATTTGACACAGCATATACTGCGCCCTATTCGTATCTTGATACTCATCGACGTGAATATATTGAAATTTGTTTTGGTAGTAATCCAGAACCTCTGGTACTTCTTTAAACAAATGAATGGTAGCCATAATCAGGTCATCGAAATCCAGGGAGTTGTTGCTTCTCAGCTTTTTTTGGTAAAGCGTATAAATTTTTGAGGTCAGTCCGTCGAAGTAGTCGCCGATTTTATCTTCAAATTGTTTAGGAGAAATAAGTTCGTTTTTGGCTGTAGAGATCGCCGCTTGAAACGTCTTGGGTTCGTACTTCTTCGTATCGATGTTAAGTTCCTTGCAGCAGGTTTTGATCACGGAGAGCTGGTCGCCTGAATCCAGAATCGTAAAATTCGAGGTGAAACCGATTCGCGAAATATCTCTGCGCAGCATACGCACACACATGGAGTGAAACGTGGAAACCCAGATATCGTTCCCGCTCCCGCCGACCAGTTTGCCTACACGGTCCTGCATCTCACGCGCCGCTTTGTTCGTAAACGTAAGAGCCAGAATGCTCCATGGCGCCGCTTTGCGGGTGCCTATCAAGTAAGCAATCCGATGCGTGAGCACGCGCGTTTTCCCGCTTCCCGCTCCAGCCATAATCAAAAGTGGACCGTCAACCGCTTCAACCGCTTTGCGCTGCTGGGGATTCAACCTTTTAATCGCATCTAAGATATTGACTGTCTCGTTCATTAAGTTACCTTCCTGTTCTATCAAAATTCACGTTCACTGTCTGAAGCGCCTGCTCCAAATCACTATAGATAATGTTGCCCACGACAATGGTGTCTGCGACTTCCGCCGCTTGCTGCGCTTTGGCCAAGCTGTCGATGCCGCCCCCATAAAATAAACGGGCGTTCTCCAGCACTTGCCGCGTCCGCCGGACCAGCTCCATATCCCCGAAGACACCACTGTATTCCAAATATACAATCGGCATATGAAATAACTTGTCCGCCATGCGCGCATAAGCCGCAACATCCTTAGCCTCCAAGTTCGTTCGAGCTTGCGTCAGTTTGGCAGCCGCAGCCTCGCCATTGAGAATCACGTAGCCTTCGGCTACAATTTCATCCCAGTTCAGCAGCGAGCCATACTCTTTCAACGCTTCATGGTGATGTCCGACAATCCAATTCGGATCTTCCGCATTCAACACCACCGGTATGAAAAAGAGATCGAATCCAGGTACGATAGCCTCTTGGCTGGAAATTTCCAGTACACAAGGCAATTCATACTGACGAATCCGGGCCATAAGATCCACCGTGTTATCAAATGTTACGCCTGTTGAACCTCCGACCATAATCGCATCCGTTCCCGACTGACAAATAAGGTCCAGCGCCTCATCGGATATGTCCCGATCCGGGTCCAGCTTAAAAACATGTTTCCACTTCCGTATATCGACGATCAATTGTTGTTTCCCTCCGATTAGGCGGCAATACTGCCATACTATCAACAGTCTATGCTACGCGTTCGGGTGTGTCAAATGACAAAAGACGGGCAATTTGCCCGTCTTTTCAAAGAATATGCGTGCAGCGTGTGCTGATCTTCACCCAAGCTTGTTTTCCGCCCGAATACGCACAAATGTTCTTGTTATTTCACTTCAATATTAAGAATTTTCTCGACATTGAGGTTTTTGTGGTCATTTTGCTGAAGCTCCAGTCGAATCTCATGCTTGCCGGCAGCCAAGTTGTTTAGCGTTAACGGCCCTGTTTTGCCGATCATAGCCTTCTGCTTGCCATCCACATACAGATGCAGATGTCCTTGTCCCTGCACATTCGCCTTATCCATACTCTCGTCGGATAATTGGAAATTCGTTGTCTGGTACGTAATCGTGACGTTCCTGCCGTCTACTTTAGAAACTTGTGCGTCAATGGCCGGTTTAGCGCCTGAAGTCACTGTTTTCACACTGCTTTCTGCCTTCCCGCCTGCCACTGTCGTCGCTACTTGGGGACCTGCTCCGGTAGTACTAATGACTTCATCTTTAGAACCGCAGGCCGTTGTCACTGCTCCAAGTAATATTAAAGTAGCTGCGCCGTAAATCCACGTTTTTTTCATCCGCGTTTGCACCCTTTTCCCATAAGTTTGGACATCCTTGTTCCTTATATATGTGTGACAAGCCGGTTCCATACCATGATTATGAGAAAAGTTGGACAAAATAAATGATTTTACGCTCCGCGCAAGTAAAAGACGAAAAGACAAAGACGCCCGAAGCTCTGCGCTGCGGACGTCCTTTGGGGAGGGAAAGTACTAGAAGCTGTACTTGCTGCCCTCTGTCATATTGGAGGATTGGCGAGAAGCGATGTTTGAATTGGCCGACTTGCCCGTTAGGCCGGCATTGTCAGAGGTACCGTAACCGGTTGATGCCGTATAGCCTTGCGAGTAGCCGTAGCCGGTTTGTCCATAGCCTTGATGGTCTTGCTGCTGCCCTTGCATACTGTTGAAGGCTTGATGTTGATTAGCTGCTGCGTATCCTTGCCCCTGATTGTTATATATGGCATTCGGATATTGCGACGTTGTAATCATCGGTTGGACAGGCGCCTGGTGTAAGGCCGCAATCATGTTCTGCTGCTGACTTTGCTGTTGGGGCTGAGGGGGCTGTTGCTGCGTCTGCTGGGAAATCGTCTCCTGCTGGTAGCTCGCAGAAGGCGACATAGTCAAATTGTGCTGAGCAAATGACTGCAGTTGGGCAGCGGTCTGGCTCATCTTCTGCAGCTCCTGCTGAACTTGCTGCTGGGGCGCAGCCTGAACCTCATAATAACCGAGCTTTTGAGTTTCCTGAAATAAAGCCGCCTGATCTTGAAGCGTCTTTTGGAGTAACGTTTGGAAGGTCTGTCTGATCTGCGGATTGACCGCTTCGGTTGCCGCTGTCGTATATTCGCCCGCGCTGCGCTTTAGTTCGGAAAGAACGAAGTTCGCGAAATCCTGCTCTTGCATGTGAACTTGTTGTTGATGCTGTTGTTGTTGTTGTTGTTGTTGTTGTTGTTGTTGGCCTTGTTGCTGCTGGTATGAATTTTGCTGATTTTGTTGATACATGCTCTTGCACCTCCTCTATGTACGTGTTAGTGGGTCATGCCTGATTGCTGCTGAAGCGTGTTAATGAGGATACTGGCACTATGGAGACGCTCCTGAGAAAGCTGAGACAAAGTTTGTGCTAGTGATGGACTTTCACAGTTAACCGCTCCTTGTACGCAAAGCTTTGCTAATAAATCCTCGTTTTTCAGCGCATCCGCTAGGTACGAGAGTTCTTTACCTGTAATGGTGTGATTCCCTTGATTGTTGTACATGTGAATGTTACCCTCCTTTCCATTCCTTCCTTGTATGTTTCCCAAAATATTCCGTTTTATGTACAGTTGGTAAAAAAAACCTATTGGAGAGGCAGTGTCACTAGGAGGATTACGAAACAGGTACGGGATTAGTGTGGAAATCGAAGCATCCAAGCCTAGTCGCAAGTTCCATATTCCACGTCCCAGGTTGCACTTTATACAACAATATCACTGCAAATGGGAGCAAACTGCTTCCCTCATTGTACTTATTACAACCATTTAAGGAGGTTTGTCCCTTAATTGAGGCAATACCGTCCAATACGTTGTATTTCATACAACGAGCGGGGGCCAATGTGGTAAAAAGCGATGATTTCATTGCACATAATACAACGTAGCAGCTGTGTGGAAATCTTCATGGCATAAGCAGGAAGATTAGCTGTCTCTCGGGGTGGAACTGCTGACTACCGAGGAAGAGGCTGTCTATGGAGGGAGTTGCCTTCGACGCTTCTGACTCGGCTAGCCGATGTTAGGTGGCCTCGTTGGACGAAATCCAACGAAAACAACCTCACGAGGCACAAATTCCGCGTTTCATTGGATGAATTCCAACGGCACTCCGTAAATTTTCCCCATAAAGATGCCAAATGGCACGCCTAATTGGATTTACTCCAATGAAGTCAATATTTTAACCGCCAAATCAGCCTGCTCGTTGGATCCCCTCCAACGAAATCATAAAAGGCCCCGCCACAGCACATGACTGTAGAGGGGCCTTATCATCTATGAGGCGGGCTGCGCCGGTTTGCCGGCATACGCATCCGCTAATTTCTGAATATCTTCAACCGGAAGCTGGTAGGACCATTCCCCGCCCTGCTTAGCCAGCCAGACTTGGTCTTGGCTAATCTTACCTTCGTAGACCTCGGTAACGTCTTTGCCATCCACGGACAAGCCAAGCTCGACTTTGAACTCGCCGCCTGCCGTCGGCTTCTGAGCCAGCGGCTGCGGCAGCTCCATGCTGTGAAGGAAGACCAGCTCATCCAGCAGAGGACTCGCATCCGCGCCTTTCAGCTCCTTATCGCCAAGCTTCCAGTTCGCTTCAGCTGCAACTTTGTCCTTGTCTGTTTTGGCAAGTGTCCAGGTCTGACCTTTCCACGTGACCTTCACGGTCTGCACCTTATCGTTCTCGATTTTGAACGGACTCGTTTGGGCAAAATCCACGGGAGCCTTGCTCAGCGAAGACAGCGTCTGATCGCTAACTTGATACACAGCCGGAGATCCTTCCACCTGAACGTAGGAAAAGCCTTCTATTGGAAGGGCCGTTCCAACAAGAATTCCCTTCTTGGAGCCGTCCTTCAGCGTAACTTCATAGGTACCAACAGGCTTATCCAAGCCGTAATTGGCCAGATTGTCCGTTTTCTCCTCCACAACCTTGGTGGAAGTAACCAAACCAATCGCATCCAACCACAAATCCACCTGATTCGAATTCAGCGGCGCTGCAGCCGGTTTTTTCATTTCCCAGCCACTGTCTGTGCGGTTCAAATCAATCTGCTGCTCTTCGGTTTTCAACGAAAGAGACTGTACGTCTTCCTGTTTGAGTGTGAGAAGGGTTTTCGGTTCTTCTTTTTTCTCTTGAAAGAAGTCTTTGCTCGAAGCGTACCAGAAACCGCCGATACAAATAACCACTAACAGAATCGTAGGAATAAACCGTTTCATCCTCTTCTCCTCCTCCACCAGATTAAGCCGCCGATGATTAAGAACAAGAGAGGTAAGAACACGATCGTGACTAAGAAAATCGTATTCGCCTGGCTAGGCGTAATCATCGCCTGCTGGAACGCGTCCCCTTGACGAGGGCGGATCGTAATTTGATCCTTCTGCTCCTGCAGCCAGCCAATACTGTTCATGGCAAAATCTTTGTTGCCTTGGTTCTGAATATCTTGATCCAATACGAATGTCGAACCACCCAGAATAACGGCCTTCGGCTTGTTATCTTTGTTCGAAATCGCATACCCCAAATTCAGCGGGCCTTTGACATCCGTTGCATCCTGTTTCGTCTTGGACTGCGCCAGCAAGTTGATATCCGTTTCGCCATAAGCTTTATCCGTCGTCTTCAAGAGCAGGGATTGCGTGTAATCCGGCGCACTCTCATCAGCGTTCAAGCTAACCGCCAGCGAAAGCATGGTAACGAGATTATTGCTGGAAAGCTTGTTGGTAATATCATGAGGACCATAGTCCGGAATGATCGTTAACGGATCATACAGCGACGTTTGTTTCGGTTCAATCGCAATCGCATGCTGATCCTGGATGCCGTAAGTTTTCATGATCGCATCGATATTTTTCCACTTGGTCGCCATATCCTTATTAAAGCCCAGCGCCAAGTAGATTTTGCCTTTATCCTTCAAATAAGCCTGGATCAACTCTGCTTCTTTGTCGTTCAGGTCGTTTTGCGGCCCAAGCAGCATAAGCATCTGCGCATCGTCCGGTATTTTGCCTTCAACGTACAGATTGAGATCCTTCACTGTGTAGTTTGCGGCCTCCAGGCTGCTTTTCAAAATCGTCATCGCATTAAGCGGATACTCCTGATGACCGGAAAGCAGATAGACCGTGTGCTTCTCCGTGGACGTTAAGCTGGTAATCGCTTGAGTGAACTTCTCTTCCCCTGAAAACGTATAAGATCCGTCCTGTTGACCCACGAACAGCTCGTAAAAATTCACGTTCTGTTTCTTGGTGCCCATTTCAAAAACGAGCGTACCGCCTTGATCAACGCCATATTGCTTAGCCATAGACGGCTGTTTCAGCATATCGTATTCGTCATACGTAATTTTGCCGGTTTGCTTTTTGTACTCCTGAATCATATCCGTGACTTGCCGTGTTACAAATTCATTGTTATCCCCACTGTTGGTGAAGGCAATGACATGTATGTCTTGGTTCAAGTTTTTGAGCGTCGTTACTGTTTGCTCCGATAGCGTGAAGTTCTTGTTTTTCGTCAAATCGACCTGAAAGCCTTTCAGCGAGTGAAGGAAAATGGTCAGAATGATGAAAATACCGATCACCGCGATGGATAAAACTGTCGCATTCGTTCCCCGTATCCACTTGTTCATCCCGCTCACCTCCAACGCTTTCTTTCAAGGACTTGTATGCTTAGAACGAGAAACACAGCTGTTATTGTGACATAAAAAAGGATGTCGCCGCCATGCAGAACGCCTTTTTGCAGGTTCGACAAATGGCTCGTCAAAGAGAACTGACCGACGTAATCCTTCAATTTGCCTGTCATGCTGGAGCTAACCCAATCAAGCAGCCACAGCAGCAGCAAAATCACAAAACCGGTAATGCCGGCAACCATCTGGTTGTTAGAAAGGCTTGACGCGAATAGGCCGATAGCCATCATCGCACAGCCTAATAAGAACATGCTTAGATAAGACAGCCATAACACCGGTTTATCCATCTCACCGAAGGTGGACATGATGAGCGGATAAATCAGGGAAATCGCCACAAGCCCTACCTGCACGATAAAAGCGGACATGTATTTGCCCATCACGATTTCGCCAATGCCTGCAGGCGACGTGAGCAGGAGCTCATCCGTGCCTTGACGGAACTCATCGGCGATCAGACGCATCGTCAATAATGGGATAATGAACAGATACACAAACGAGGTATTGCCCACAACGGAACGCGCATCAATAATCGGCGGCTGACCGCTGACAAAGTTGATGTAAAAGAAGAAGCTCGACAGCAGCACATAGAAAGCGAAGGCTACATAAGCAACCGGCGAAAAGAAATACATCTGCAGCTCTTTCGAGCAGATCGCCCAGATTTTACGCATCGGTGTCTACCTCCTCTTCCGCTTTGCCGCTCTCTTCAGCAGGCTCGTCCGTCGTCAGCTTGAGGAAAATATCCTCTAAGCTGAGGCTTTCCCGCTTCATTTCAAGAATCGGATAGCCTGCGCCAGCCAGGCGGAAGAACAGATCCTCCCGGATATCGGAACGATCCGCTGAGGTAACGAGCAGCTTCACGGACTCCGCTTTAGGCAATTCCGCTGCCGTATCCGCTTCAACCTCAGCGGCTGCTTCCACTGCCGGAGCTCCAGCCGAAGCATCCAGCTCCTTGACCGACGCAACCGTTCCCAGGCTGCGCAGCTCGGTCAAAATCCGCTCGCGAGGTCCCTTGACCTCGAGCGACACCTCGAACGTCTCGCCCATCGTGCGGCCGAGATTCTCAGGACGCTCGTCGAGCACGACGCGGCCTTGGTTAATAATGAGAACGCGGTTACAAATCGCGTTAATTTCCGGTAAAATGTGCGTGCTCAGCAGCACCGTGTGATTTTCGCCCAGCTCATGAATCAGCTGGCGGATTTCAATGATCTGCTTCGGATCGAGGCCTGACGTAGGCTCGTCCAGAATGAGCAGATCCGGTTGGTGCAGAATCGCCTGCGCGAGGCCTAAGCGCTGCTTGTAGCCCTTGGAAAGCGAGCGTATGATTTGCTTCTCGCGACCTTGCAAACCGAGCTTGTCGATCGCTTCGCCGACGCGCAGTTTTTGCTCCCGTGCCGGTACATCGCGAAGGTTCGCGATAAAGCGCAGGTACGATTGCACCGTCATCTCCGGATAGAGCGGCGGCGTTTCCGGCAAGTAGCCGATTTTGCGGCGCGCTTTCTTCGGATTGTCCGCCATGGAGTGGCCATCCACCAAGATTTGGCCGTGCGTCGGATTCAAGTAACCCGTGATCATGCGCATTGTCGTTGTTTTGCCAGCACCGTTAGGCCCTAAAAAGCCAACGATTTCACCGCGCTGCATCGAGAAGTCGATGTTATGTACGCCGCGATCATTTTCGTACAGCTTGCTGACCTGTTTGACCTCAAGCATCCAAGATCCCCCATTCATTCTTTCGTTCATACTAATCATCATCACTATACCCGTGGAACAATAAACCAACCTTAAGCAAATCTGAAAAATACATTAAAAAATTGTGTCCAAATTGTGAATGAAACGGGCTGTTTAGACCTTTATTTTAGTCTAAACCAGCAAAAGTTAAGTTAAACACGGAGAATAAAATACTTCTGCGTAGGGCAAGCGCGATAGGACCGAGCTGCATGGCGGAGTGGGTTGGTCAGAGCAACGAAGGTTAAGCGTGCTGACCGGCTATCTAGGGAACTACAGTCCGCTATTTTCGCGATATGCGGGGTTTTCGCTGATTATGGGGAACTACAGGGCCTTATTCTCTGAATTGGGCGGAACTTCAGCCCAGGAGGTGGAAATAGAGGATCATAGTTCCCCCTATTACCTCAACAGGTCGAGTTTCGCAGAAATAGCGCCCTGTAGTTCCCCCAACGCTTCCCGAGGGACAGTTGAGTTGGATAGATATGTGAGGGGGCCGGAATCCCCTCAATAACTTAGCTTGTTTAGGAGCGTTCTATCAGCGACTTTTGACGGGTTGAGAGATTAGCAACGCGAATACTCCGCGTTACTATGCTGCATTGCGGAGCGGCATACGTCAGCACGGCGAAAGTTAAGTTAAAGTCAGCCGCCTGGCCGTCTTTGAGGAACTACAGTCCGCTATTTTCGCAATAAGCGGGGTTTTCGCTGATTATGGGGAACTACAGGGCCCTATTCCCCTGAATTGGGCGGAACTTCTGCCCAGGAGGTGGAAATAGAGGATCAAGTTCCCCCTATTACCTCAACAGGTCGAGTTTCGCAGAAATAGTGCCCTGTAGTTCCCATCGCATCAGGATGCAGGTGGGAGACACGTGTCGGGACAGGAAGGGCGAATAAAAAAAACAGACCATAAACGGCATCCGTCTATGGTCTATTATTCGACAATTTATTTCACCAATTGACCGCGGGTAACGCCCAACTGATTCGTGGCTTTCAGGGAACGCCACACTTGCGTACCGCTGATTTCTCCGTTAATCGCACGGCGGTACAAGCCCAGAATCTCATGCACCTTGTCCGGCGCTTCTTCAAGAAACTCCACGCGGAAGGAACGAATGCCCAGATCCATGAAATGGTTCAAATATTCCGCACCGGATTGATCGACGGCATTGTAAACCGTATTGCGGCAGCCTTCATCCACGCGCACGGGATGCGACATGCCGACGCGGTCCTGTAAAGACACGTGATGGTCTTCGCAAGGACGTCCGCAGTTCGTAAAGTCCGTCCCTTCGCTCAAGAACGTACAGTACACGCAGTGCTCCGTGTGGAACATCGGCATATGCTGATGAATGACAACTTCTAGCTTGGAAGTTTCAGCGCGGCGAAGCAGATCGACCATTTGTTGAATGTTCAAATCGTAAGAAGGCGTAACCTTCGACAGACCTGCTTCCATGAACAAGGAGGCTGTTTTGTGATTAGCTACATTCAAGGAAAAATCACCGATAAGCTGAGGCTTAGGGCCATTCGGATGCTCCAGCTGATGCTTCAAGAAGAAGTAGGCTGCGCCTGTATTCCGAATTAGCACGGCATCAGGGTTAAGCTTTAGAATATTGTTAAAATAGCCCGTTTCCCCCGGCATATGAATTCTCGGCGTCGCCAAGGCGATTTTGCGCCCGGCCGCATGCACCGCTTCAACAGCCGCAGGGAACTGCTTAATAAATTCGAAATCTGCGTAAATCAACTGAACGTCGTCCGTTTCGAGCACAGCCTTCACCTGATCCAGGTTGCGGCAAAGTGCCGTAAGGTGCACGCTGCTGCGATCCGCCAAGGACAGCGCAGGCGCTTGCCCCGCAGCTTGACGCTCTGCAACAGGCTGCGGCACATCGTCATAGACGCCGACCTCACGCTTCATGTACGCACGCGGCTTCTGTCGCTCGTCTTCCATAAGCTCTACTGCGCTACGGCGCATAGCGTTAAGTTCGCGCATCGGCACGATCAGCTCGCCATTCAACTGCACATCGAGCTCGCTAAGCGCATAAATCGTGCCGCCAAGGCGACCGAACTGCTCGGTGAAGAGCTGCTCGTCCATCGGTCTTTTCTCCGCGCGCACAAGCGGAAGCTCGGATTGTACGAAGACGGTGTGACCGCCCTGCACATCGGTCCACCAGCTTTTCAGCGGCTCGCCTTCTGTGCCGGTAATCTTGATGCTAACCGGGAACGTCCGGTAAGGCTTATCGGTCTCGAACGTCTGGCGCAGACGTTTGTCCAAGTGCGGATCGTTCGTTTTCCAGATCCGGTCGCCAACGTGCAGACGGCTAAGGTCCACATCATTGCGTCCCGCAATGATTTCGATGATGCCCCCCTCGGCTTCGCCTTCGATTTTCTCGCCTTTGCGGCGCAAATCGTAGATACGGCCGCCTTCTTCCTTCTTCGTCGGATCTCCGGCATCGAAAACGATCCCGTCCCCGCGCTTGATCGGCGCCTCAAGCTCACAAACGACACCGTCGCGTAGAATCTGCTTCACGCGGCCCACAAATACCCCGCGGCTCTTCGGAAACGTACCGTCGACGAGCTGTTTATTGTTGGTTCCGTTCAAGAAACCAACCGTGAAGCCGCGCGAGAAGCTTTGCTGCAGCTCGCGAACTTCCTCTTTCGACGGACGAGCGTCCACGCCATCGAAATAACGGTCAATCGCACTGCGGTATTTGCTCACGACGTTAGCTACGTATTCAGGGGTTTTCAGACGCCCTTCAATTTTGAAAGAGCACACGCCTGCTTCAATCAATTCAGGCACGATTTCAATAGCCGCCAAATCCTTCGGCGACAATAAATACGCCACGTCGCCCATCGGCTTTTGCACGCCATCGATCATCAAGTCATACGGCAAACGGCAGGCCTGTGCGCATTCCCCGCGGTTGGCGGAGCGGCCGCCCCACATTTCGGAAGTCAGACATTGGCCCGAGTAGGACACGCAAAGCGCGCCATGCACGAACACTTCCATCGGAAGCTTGGCTTGGTCTCCGATTTGTTTAATTTGTTTCAAATTATTTTCGCGTCCCAATACGACCCGTTCGATATCGAAGGGCTTCGTAAATTCAACCGCCTCAGGCGATGTAATCGTCATCTGCGTTGAACCGTGAATCGGGAAATCCGGGGAGATTTCACGAATCATTTTCACAAGACCAAGATCTTGTACGATAACTGCATCTACTCCCGCATCTACACAAGCTTCAATTAATTGCTTCGCTTCGCTTAGCTCTTCCTCAAATACTAGAATATTAAAGGTCAGAAAGCCCTTAACGCCATATAGATGAAGGAACGACATAATATCCGGCAGCTCAGCCATCGTGAAATTGTGCGCGCGCGCTCTAGCATTAAATTTCTCCACACCAAAAAATACGGCATCCGCCCCATTGGCAACAGCCGCTCTCAAACAATCCCAGTCCCCCGCAGGGGCTAACAATTCTATATCTTCTCTGCGTATCGTACGCATGGCAGCAAATCCTTTCAATAATAGATCCTCGGGTAACCCTCAAAGTCTTCTCTTTAGTGTAACAGAAACGATAGGTAGGAATCTAGGGCGCGAGCAATTCCAAACCCAGCCAATATCCGACAACCTCCGCATAATTGGAAAACCTTACCTAGTTGCCTGCCGGCCCTTTAAAAGTTAACAAACTTACCCATGAATGCTATAATATCAAGGATAGTGACCTTTTTAGCAATTGAGGGATCCTTTTGATTTTGTCGAAAATACGTATTTTAAAAATGGTTATCGTATTAGGCCTCGGTTTCCTGTTGGTAGTGGGCCTGCTTCTATTTTTGCCAAAAACAGAGGAAACCAAGCTCCTCTATGCAACAAGCGGTGATTCTTACGACACGGCGGCTTATGGAAACTTTGAGCAAACCTTGCAGGCCGGCATTTCCATCGATAAACAGAAGCTAGCGGCTTTATCCGCCAGAAAGCTGAGTGCTTACGATGCGATTTATCTGGACCCTGCTCTTGCGCAAGATGCCGCATGGACGGAACAAACGGCGAAGCTCACAAGCTATGTGAAGCAAGGCGGGCATTTGCTGGCCGAAAATGGGTTTGCTGCCCGCTTACCGCTCGATTTCCTTGGTGCTACGGAGCTCGTTGACTTGCAGAAGGTGCCGCTTACAAGTGTTGGCGCACCGCAATTGGCCGCGAATATGCAAAGCCTCAGCTTTCCCAAGGTTTCTATGAATCTGCAAGGCTTGCAGACAACCTTTCAATTGTTTACCGAAAGCTATCTCAAGCATCACACGATGGAAGACCTTCCAGGCTTTCATATGGGATATGGCTTTATACCGTCCACGGGACAGACGCTTGTGGCGATGAACGTATCCGGCAAACCTGTCTCACTGGCTATGCACAATCGTGTGGGGAAAGGCAGCGTGCTGATCTCCAGCAATTTTTTGCCTAACCGCTATTTCCCAACGGGATACGATATGCAGAGCGGCGCTGATCCGGGTTTAGGCTTCGCTCAGTTGGCTGCCAAATATCAAGCCGCAGGCAAAACGACGCCAGGGACGACATACTTTAACAAAAGAGCTTTACCGCTTGACCCTTACTTTAACTTTGATTTCGCAGCGGCCAACATGCAGTACCGCAGTGAGCTGCTCTCCTATGTAGCGAAAGAAACGCTGGGCTACAGCGTGCGTAAGATCCTTGGCCCGTATGGCAGGCCAGCTATGGCCTTTCAGAATCACTTCGAGGCGATGCCGGCCATCCAGCAAAAAGACGGCATCGCCTGGGCTGAGGAGCTCAAAAAGTATAACGAGATCCCGTCGTTCACCCTCGTACGCAATGCCTTCTATTGGGGGCAATGGCGAGAGAGCTTGACGGTGCAGCTCAACACCGGAACGAACGCGCAGCCGAAGTTCGTCGGGGAGCTGCCTGGCTCCGGCTACGCGAGCGGGCTGCACGTGATGTCTGCCGGCAAGCCGCTGCGGCAGGCGCTATTCCCGCAATATCGCGATCTGTCGAGCGCGATCGAACTGCCTTACCGCGCGTACCCGGCCGCCGCGGATTTGAACGGCGACGGCCGCACCGATTTGCTGGCCGGCAGCGCGGACGGATTCGTGTACGTCTACACGAATCAAGGGGCCGATACGGCGGCATACGCGAGCGAGCCGCCGCCTGAGGGCATGGCGCTGCCGGACACGTTCGGCGCGCCGCAGAAGCTGCTGCTGGAGTCCGGCGTGCCGCTCCAGCTCAGCCCTTACAGTACCGTTCACGCCGCAGACGTGAACGGGGACGGCCGCCCGGACCTCATCGTCTCCGACGAGTCCGGGGCCGTGTATGTGCTGCCGCAGCTTGCAAGCGGCAGGTTCGGGAAGCCCGCGGCGGTTCTCGCGGGCGGGAAAGCGCTGCAGCTGCCCGGAGGGCCTGCAGCGCCGCTCGTCGCCGATATGGACGGCGACGGCAAGCTTGACCTCGTCCTGGGCGGAGCCGATGGACGAGTGTGGCTCTTCAAGGGCCGCAGCGCAGCGGCCCTTGCCTTAGACGCAGGCAGCGTGATCTTTACGCTGCCGCGCAACGCCGCGTACGCTGCGCCAGCCGCACGCGACATGAACGGCGACGGCCGACTCGATCTCGTGGTCGGCAGCAGCGACGGGGACCTGCAGGTGTATCTGCAAAGCGCCGATGGCGCTTGGACGAATGCGGGGCCCCTGGAAGGCACAACGTTAAACCAAGTCGGCAATCACGCGTTGGTAGCCGGACATAATTCCGTTCCGCTTTGGTTGGATCTCAATCACGACGGCAAAGACGATCTCGTCGTCGGGGGCATCGAATTCGGGTCCCCCGTAGCCATTGACGATCCGCAGTTTCCTTATCAAGCCGAGCTTAAAGAGTTCATCCAATATGCGCGCGATAACCATTTGGACTTAGATCCGCACGTGTTCGTGCATAATTTCAAAAACGCCGGGCAAGAACAGGCTGAGATTGCCTTGCATAAGCAAGCCTTCGCCAAGCTAGGCATTCCTTGGCTCCATCCCGGCACGAATCAGCACACATGGCGCGTGAATAACGAAGATCATCAGCAAACGCTGCGAAGCGAAGAGCAGAGCGGAATGTGGTATAACTTCGGCTTCCTGCCGTCGGAATCGCCGGTCATCGCCCGTCCGGAGTCGATATGGTCGCTGCCTTTCCTGCTGCAGGACAAGCAAGGCAGCACAGAGCGCACGATGCTGATTCATACGCCGACACCGGTGCTGCGAACAGGCGACTATGCTACGACGGATGTGTTTGAATCTATGGTAAAGCTGGATATGCCGATTGATTATTTCGAGCACATCGAGTACCATTTTCCCGTACCGTCCAAAGTTGCTGATTTAACGCAGTTCGCTGACTATTTTGACAAGCTTCGTACGAAGCATGACTATAATTTCATGACCGAGAAACAAATGGCCAAATCCTTCTTGAACACAATGAAAAGCGAAGTTCGGATTAGCCAATCATGGGCTTTCTATTTATGGGACAGGCTCAAAGATCGTTTAGCCGGCGGCAGTCCGCACTTCCATGCAACCTTGACGCCGAATGCGTCGGGAGTGCCTGGCCTTGCTGATGAGTATGCCGGAACACTCGGAGTCGTCGTCGAGAAAGGCGAGAAGCTGGCCTTATATTCCCTGCAAAGCGACTCAGACACGTACACAACGATAGACAACCGCTTCTATGTAGGATTGGTTAAGCCAACCGCCATTGGCATTGCACCGGCCAAAGAACGGCTGCACATTGTGCGCGCTAATGTACCTTTTGAGCTGACAGGGCAAGGATCTGCCCGCCAATTGGTACTGAAAGCAGCCGGCTTGCAGCAGGTAAAGTTGTATAGTCCTACGGAACTTGAATTCGCAGGCGATGCCAAGATCGATTATGATGCCGTGAACCATCTATATACCATTACCCGCTATGGGGATACAACAACGATATCTTTCACCAACAAAGCACAGTGACACTTTCTGCTTTCTAGGCAGCATTACATTTCAATAAACCAGGAGGCTTTCCCACATGTCTAACGAAGACTTGCTAGCGCAGCTTGAACAGCATATTCGCGAGCGTTATGAAATTGCCGAGGACGATGACGATTTCGGCGTTGATGTTCACTTGTTCGATTACGGGTTTATCGATTCCATTGGCGCTACGGCGCTCATCGCCCACATTGAGAAGACGTATAACATCCAAGTGACGAACCAAGATCTCATGCTGTACTCCATGAATACGGTGAGCGAAATTGCCGATTTTATTTCCAAGAAGACTGCGAGGTAACATCTCATGATGACATGTAAAATTTCGCTCGCGGGCCTGGCCGAGAGCCAGCACGGACAAGTCAAGTACGCGTCCGCTTTCGCCGACGAGCACATTCAAGATATCGCTCTGATCGACGGTCATATCGTGATCACGCACAACTCGCCAAATGGCAACGAGGGCATTACCGAGCGGGTTAGCCGTCTGATCGAGCGTTTCTCCCATGGCGATTTCGGCTTTAAAGAAAATATTTTGTTCGAAAATAAAGTAGAAACTCCTTATGAAGGCGATATTATCGCTGAATTGGTGGAGCGTAAAGCGATTAAGATTTTGGAACCGGGCTTGTTTATTTTCCGCGAACCTTTTTCCAGCTTAATGCGCTTTCTGGACTACTCCTTCGTTACGAAGATCGCCAAGCGCTTCGAAGGCATGCAGGAAGAGCAATATCCGGCCGTTATTCATAGTCACACGTTGAATAAAACGAATCATTTTACATCATTCCCGGAGCATATTCACTTCGTTACGCATTTGCGCGAGGATTTGGACGTCATTGAATCGTTCTCGCAATCCATTCGCGATGCCGGCGGTTGGAAGCAAGAGGAGCCTTTAGCGCTTGATCCTAATATGGTGAAGCCTAACTTCATGATGAATCCTTCTACTTGCTACCATTGCTATGAAGGCTTGGAAAATGAAACGCTTGAAGGTGAAGGAATCGTCGTCACGGCGATCGCCAAATGCCACCGCTTCGAGTCCAAAAATCACAGCGATTTCGGCCGTTTGCTCGACTTCTCCATGCGCGAAATTATTTTCGTCGGCAAGCCGGACTTCGTGAAAGAAAATCGCTTGAAGTCGATCGAGTATTTGAAAGAATTAGCCGTGGAGTGGAATGTGGACTCCATGCTGGAGATCGCGAACGATCCGTTCTTCACGAACGATTTCCAAGTAAAGGCCTCTTTCCAACGCAATCAAGAAATGAAATACGAGCTGCGCCTGACGATTCCGCATGTGAAGAAATCGATTGCTTGCTCCTCGGTCAATTTCCATAGCAACACGTTTGGCAATGCGTTTAATATTAAAATGGGCAAACGCAACGCCGTAACCGGCTGTGTCGGCTTCGGCATCGAGCGCTGGGCGTTTGCGTTCTTAGCGCAGTATGGCTTGGATGAGCAGCAATGGCCGGCAGCTTTCCGCGAGCAGTACCACGCTTGGCAGGAAAAAGCTCTGTAAGCCTGTTTATAACACTTTTTATACTATTAAAGTACCCTTACGGGCCCACATGCCGACCTTAACCCGAGTGAAGTCAGCTGTGGGCCTCCATCCTAATCAAAGATAATGAGTGATTCCGTTGAAAGCAGCCACTTTTCTTAAAAAGAATAGCTTCGTTCTCGGCCTGCTGCTGGCGATCGTCGTTTCCGACTTTCTCATCTCCTGGTGGAACCCGATGGTTAGCTCACGCCGTTTCTACAAAAACGACTTTACCAAAACACTCTACCACCATGGCTGGTCCCAATCGGGTCCGGTTTTCTTCGGTAATTCGGCCGTAACTGGCGCTTACATCGAAGAGAAGTCCGATGCCCATTTGGTGGAGATGGGCCTTTCCTACGGAAAGCTGACAGATCTGAAAGGGATTCTTTCACACAATCTGTATCAGATCGACAGCGAGCTCGTAATCGGCATCGATGTGCACACGATGCTGGATCCACTGGAAACGGACCCGACCTATCAATGGTTCAAGCCATGGTACCAGCCTTATGTATACACGTACCGCGACTATTTCCGTGATTCCGGCGAAGAGTTCGCCCGTAATTTGAGCAAAGGAAGCCTTGCCTACGAACCGCGCTGGATTGATAAAGAGCTCTATCCGGGCCGTAAAGACGATGCCTTCCTCCGGACAAAATGGGATGACTACGACAAGCGCTTCGGCGCTATGACATTGAAGGATTTTCAAGACAATCTGGACGCCTTGCAGTGGATCATTCGTTATGCCGAGGAGCATCAGCTGCCCCTGCGGGTTGTTTGGATGCCTTGGAACAAAGGATATGCCGATCCGCCTTACATGACTTCTTTGAAGGAAGCAGTGAACAACCAACTGAAGACTGCTGATGTGCCGGTGCTGGATTTAATGCATACGTATGATCCGAAGTACTTTCATGATCTTGTTCACTTGAACCGCGAAGAGGGCGCTCCGCTATTTACGAAGGAGGTTGACACATGGTTAAAATCCTTAGGAAAACCGTCGAAGTCCTCATCTATCTCGTAATGCTCTATTTGGTTTTCATTTATTTTACCGGCAAGGGCTTATTTATTTACGAGAAATTCTAATCGAGCTTTCCAAGCGAGGAGTTCAAAGCTTATGTTTTATATGCACATGAACGCAATTATCGCTATGCTTGGCATGGTTGCCGTTCTGATGCTCACCCGCAAGTGGGCCGACAACAAACGCATTCTGATGATTATTTTCAGCCTCTGCTTTTTACTGCTGTACAGCCAGAAACTGCTAGTTTTCTATGGTGCATTTACAGTGATTAATTACATTGGCTTTGTGTATTTATGCCGAACAACGGTATGGAGGAAAGCGACCTTTATTTTCGCCATTGCCGCTAACGTCATCGGGGTTTTTCTCGGTGTCCGGCTGTTCGTCATGGGCATTTTCCACAATTCGCTGTTCGATGCCGTCATTTATTTAGGTCTTATTTATAATGTATTAAAAGTTATAGACGCTTACTATTTCGCTTATTTCTTTGGCAAAGAGGGCCAAGTGCCTGCCATTGATTATGCGAATTACCTGCTGTTCGTCCCGACGTTTACGTCAGGGCCGATTCTGAAATTCCGCGATTTTATGGCCGATAGCAAAAAGCCCTATACCGTAGACGCCGCTCTCTTCGAAGACAGTGTCAAACGAATCATTATGGGCTTGTTCAAAAAAATCGTTGTCGTCACCTGGATGACTAGCGTCTTCGACCAAGTACTGAAACAAGACCTTCACACGCATCAGTCGTTGTTTCTGCTCATTTGGTTCTATGCGCTCATCTACTTCGATTTCTCCGGCTATTCGGATATGGCGATCGGCTTTGGGCGGTTGATGGGCTATACAATGCCCGAGAACTTCAAACGTCCTCTCTTCTCGCCTTCGATGACACAGTTTTGGCGCAATTGGCACGCCACCCTGGGCGATTTTTTCCGTGATCACATCTTTATGTTCTTTTCACGTACGGCTCCGTCACGTTGGGTAGCTTCCAGCTTATCCGTGCTCATCATGGTTTTGATCGGTCTATGGCATGGCTTCACTTGGCTGTATTTCTTCTACGGTCTCTATCACGGGATTATTCTTGCCATCGAAAATATATTTAAAATTACGACGGTAAATAAAAAGAAAGTTTCCAAAACCTACTTCTACTTCCGCTGCTTTGTGACACAAGCCTTGGTGACGTTCTCGGTTATTATTTACAGTTCGAATTATGAGACGGTTCTTCGGATTTACAAAGGCTTGCTTCATTTTACAGGATGATAGTGGTATAATTTGTGTGGTTGTTTACCATTTATGGAGGTGTACCTAATGAAATTAGGCGTTTTTATGGTTCTGTTCGGTGGAAAACCTTTAGAGGAAGCTCTTGATTATGTCGCTTCTAAAGGCTTAGAAGCTGTTGAAATCGGCACCGGGGGATACCCTGGTAATGCGCACTGCAACCCCATCGAGCTGCTTGCTGATGCCGGGAAATTGAAAGCTTTTAAACATGCGGTGGAATCCCGCGGTTTAACGATTAGTGCATTGAGCGTACACGGAAACCCGCTGCACCCGCAAAAACAAATTGCTAAAGAATTTCATGATGCTATTATACAAACGATTGATCTTGCAGAACGCCTTGAAGTACCTGTCGTTAATACGTTCTCTGGCTGTCCTGGAGACCACGAGGATGCGAAATATCCGAACTGGCCTGTAGCTCCATGGCCGAATGATTTCCAAGAGATTTTGGACTGGCAGTGGGGAAATAAAGTCATTCCTTACTGGACGGAAACAGGCAAGTACGCCTCTGACCGCAATGTGAAAATCGGCTTGGAGCTGCACGGCGGATTCTCCGTACATACACCGGCTACCCTTCTCCGTTTGCGCGAAGCTGCAGGCGACGCCATCGGTGCCAACCTTGACCCAAGCCATATGTGGTGGCAAGGCATTGATCCTGTACAAGCCGTACAAATTCTGGGCCGCGCAGGGGCAATTCACCATTTCCATGCAAAAGACACTTCCATGGATGTTAACAACGTAAACCGTTACGGTGTTACGGACATGCAGTCTTACGCGAACATGCTTGACCGTGCATGGCAGTTCCGTTCCGTTGGCTACGGCCATGACATGAAGGTATGGGCTGATATCATCAGCGCACTGCGTCTTGTCGGTTACGACTACGTCGTGAGTATTGAGCACGAAGATGGATTGATGTCCGTCGAAGAAGGCTTCTCCAAAGCCGTTCAAAACCTTCAACAAGTCCTCATCAAGGAACCACTTGGTGAAATGTGGTGGGTATAAGCGCTTAGCCGCTAACCCTCTCAACACATCAAAAAAGCCCGCTGGCACCGTTGATCTTACGATCTTGGTCCTGTGGGCTTTTATCTTGTGAAGCTTGGTTAGCTCTGAATTACCAGCCTGTGATCATGACATAATCCATAAGGCCGAATACGAGCAAGGAAACTCCCGCGAATCCTAGGGCGAACAAATTTCTTTTTGGAGAGATCAATTGTCTGATGAACGCAATGGCAATAATCACTGTGAAAATCAAAACGTAAATATCAAAGCTTGTATACGTGCTTGTTGATGCTGCTGCTTCTTCCGCGAATAACATGGTGAAACCCTCCTTCTAATAACTCGGTGCAAGGCACACGTCCTGCTATTTTAATTCTATGTTAGCTTGATTGGACACTAGATGCAAGCGATTAGGCGCATGTGTAACAAGTTTGTCACCTTTTGATTAGATTGACCATCTTTTGCGGAAAATATTACACCCTTAAGGTTAAAATCCGCTTCTTTTTGTCCGTCAATATAAACGCTTTCAAAACCGAACCGGCTAAATATCAAAGAACCCGAGTATCCATAATGGATACTCGGGTATCATCTCTCTTCTATAGTGTGGAACATTTCCTATACCACTAATCCAAATGCAGACATTGCACCTTTTTGCTCCTCTATCGGCGTGTGCAAGGGATCCTTTTGCGCTAATTCTTTTTCCTGCCAGGCCAAAAAACGGAAGGGGTCGATCCCTAGAGCAGAAACAATCTCTTGTAACTCTAACGTCGGTTTCATAGCAAGCCTCCATAAAGTAAATAGATTTATACTGCTTATATCTCTCAACCTTGTATAGTTAGCTAGGATGATCTAGTTGCAATCACTATCTTAATTATAGGACTATTCGCTTATTTCTTGATAGAGGGTTAAATTGTCGAATCTAATTAAGTCTTAACAAAACAAACGACTAATTAGTCGGATTTAATAAGATCTTGACGAATAGAGACAATGACTTCCAAGTCGGTGTAATATAAATCGTCCAATGATCGTAAAATAGAATAACCGTGAAAGAGAACTTCAGGGCGCTATTTGAACGAAATGAGCTTGTTTCGGGTTCAAGAGGGAACTAGAGGATCTTATTAGACAAATAAAGTTTTATTTTAGTATACGTTTGGAAAAATAGAGGAATATAGTTCCCCTCCTTAAGAGGAAGTAGAGATATGGTGGAAAATAGCGGACCCTTGTTCCCGCTTCATTACGAAGAACCTTTGAAACACTCCGCTAATCCGACCTCCCCGCTCCATCTCCCGAATGAAAAAGGTCCCACGGCACTCGTCCGTGGGACCTCGCTGCGAACCGGTCGCTTAGCCGACCGATTCCTCCAACACTTCTAACCGCTTCGCATAGTTCTCCGAGCGCTCCCGATCCCGTTCGAGGATCGGTTTCAAATACTGGCCGGTGTAAGATCCGGCCACTTTAACCACATCTTCCGGCGTACCGGAAGCCACGATCAGGCCGCCTCGGTTGCCTCCTTCGGGGCCCAGATCGATGAGGTGGTCCGCCGTCTTGATCACATCGAGGTTGTGCTCGATGACAAGCACAGTTTCACCGCTCTCCACGAGGCGGTGAAGCACCTTCAGCAGACGATCGATATCGTGGATGTGGAGCCCCGTTGTGGGCTCATCCAGGATGTAGATCGTCTTGCCCGTGCTGCGGCGGTACAGCTCCGCCGCGAGCTTCACGCGCTGGGCTTCGCCCCCGGACAGCGTCGTTGCCGGCTGGCCGAGCGTCATGTAGCCCAGCCCCACATCCAAAAGCGTCGTCAGCTTGCGATGAATCCGTGGCAAGTTCTTGAAGAACTCGCAGCCGTCTTCAATCGTCATCTGGAGCACTTCCGAGATGCTCTTTCCTTTATATTTCACTTCCAACGTCTCGCGGTTGTAGCGCTTGCCCTTGCACACTTCAC
This sequence comes from Paenibacillus planticolens, assembly GCF_013141725.1. GTDB lineage: Bacteria > Bacillota > Bacilli > Paenibacillales > NBRC-103111 > Paenibacillus_E > Paenibacillus_E planticolens. The sequence continues at coordinate 25,948 of NZ_WHNZ01000018.1, forward strand.
ATGGCACATAAACGTCTGGCAGGAAGTGCATCTCAATCTTAATAATGCCATCACCACGACAAGCCTCGCAGCGGCCGCCCTTCACGTTAAAGCTAAAGCGACCTTTCTTGTAGCCGCGTACTTTGGCTTCATTCGTATTGGCATATACATCACGAATATCGTCGAAGACGCCTGTATACGTCGCTGGATTCGAACGAGGCGTACGGCCAATCGGCGATTGGTCAATATCAATGACCTTATCGACATGCTCAAGCCCAATGATCTCTTTATGTTCGCCAGGGCGGACCTTAGCTCCATTCAAGTCGCGAGCCAGCGTTTTAAACAAAATTTCGTTAATTAGCGTACTTTTCCCGGATCCGGATACGCCTGTCACGCAGGTGAACACACCCAAGGGCACTTTAGCCGATACGTTGCGCAAATTGTTTTCTTTGGCCCCTTTGACTTCGATCCACTTGCCATTCGGCTTTCGGCGCGCAGCGGGAATCGGAATGAACTTCTTGCCGCTCAGGTACTGCCCTGTAAGCGAGTTGTCGTCCGCCATCAATTCTGTCGGCGTGCCTTGAGCAATGACTTGCCCGCCATGGATACCCGCTCCTGGTCCGATATCGATAATATAATCCGCTGCCATCATCGTGTCTTCATCGTGCTCTACGACAATCAGCGTGTTGCCAAGGTTGCGCATATGTTCCAGCGTCTGGATCAGACGTGTGTTATCCCGCTGATGCAGCCCAATGCTGGGCTCATCCAAAATATAAAGAACGCCCATTAAGCTGGAACCGATCTGTGTCGCAAGTCGTATCCGCTGTGCTTCTCCGCCTGACAGCGTACCTGCCGAGCGGTGCATCGTTAAGTAATCAAGACCTACGTTCACAAGAAACCCTAGACGCGCTCTGATTTCTTTAAGAATCAGGTTGGCAATCGTCAGCTCTTTCTCATTCAAGTTCAGCCCTTTGAACCATTCCTCCGCTTCTCCGATCGAGAGGGAGGTCGCATGCGCGATATTTTTGCCATTGATCGTCACGGCAAGCGTTTCAGGCTTCAGTCGCTGCCCCTTGCACTTCGGACAAGGCTTCGTGCTCATATATGTCTGAATGTGTTCTCTGATGCCCTCAGAGAACGTATCTTTGAATCTGCGCTCCAAGTTGCGGATGATACCTTCGAAAGGAACCAACGCCTCTTTGGTCGCTCCCATATCGTTCTCATAGCGGAAGCGGATCTTCTCTCCGCCGGTGCCATAAAGAATAACCTTCATTTGTTCACTCGACAGCTCAGCTACAGGCACTGTCCGCGAAATCGAGTAGTGTTCACACACTGCGGCAAGAAATTGCGGATAATAGTTGGACGTGCTGCCGGCCCAAGCTTCAAACGCACCCTCTTCAATCGTTAGCTTCGTATCCGGCACGAGCAGATCAGGGTCTACAATCATCTGACTGCCAAGTCCGTCACACTCGGAGCAAGCCCCAAATGGAGAGTTAAAGGAAAACATTCTCGGCGCCAGCTCTTCCACGCTAAAGCCGCATTCCGGACATGCTAGATTCTGACTAAACATGAGCTCTTCTTGGTCGATAACATCAACAATAACTCGTCCGTTCGCAAGTTTTAGTGCTGTTTCTAGCGAATCAGCGAGACGCGTTTGTACATCCTCTTTGATTACGATTCGGTCAACAACAACATCGATCGTGTGCTTTTTGTTCTTGTCGAGTTCAATCTTTTCCCCGAGATCCATCGTCTCGCCATTCACGCGAACCCTGACGAAACCCTGTTTCTGAACGTCGGTAAAAAGCTTGGCATGCTCTCCTTTGCGGCCTGAAACAAGGGGAGCCAGAATTTGGAGCTTTGTGCGCTCCGGGTACTCCATGATGCGGTCTACCATTTGCTCCACGGTTTGCGATGTAATCTCAATGCCATGTGTCGGGCAATGAGGCCGTCCAATACGAGCGTATAGCAAACGCAGGTAATCATAAATTTCTGTTACGGTCCCAACGGTGGAACGCGGATTCCGGCTTGTTGTCTTCTGATCAATAGAAATAGCCGGGGATAGACCATCAATGGAATCTACGTCCGGCTTATCCATATTGCCTAGAAATTGTCTGGCATAAGCAGACAACGATTCAACGTATCTGCGCTGCCCCTCGGCATAAATCGTATCAAAGGCCAGCGACGATTTGCCCGAGCCGCTTAATCCCGTTAAAACGACGAACTTATCGCGCGGAATCGTGACATCAATATTTTTCAGATTATGAGCCCTAGCTCCTTTAATGACGATTTGATCTCTAGACACGGGTAACCTTCCTCTCCTATGTGGAGCTGAAGCCCTTTTAGGCTTCAGCTTTCATTTCCAAAATAGCGTCACGCAGCTGTGCCGCCCGTTCGAACTGCAGATTCTTCGCTGCTTCTTTCATTTCGCCTTCCAGGCGCTCGATCAAGGAAGCACGATCCTTCTTCGACATCTTCGCACCCTTTACATCGGTCAAATAATCAGCTTTCTGTTCAGCCACTTTCGTCGCTTCGATCACATCGCGAATTTTCTTAGCGATCGTTTGCGGCGTGATTCCCATCTTCTCGTTATGGGCTTCCTGAATGCTGCGGCGGCGATTCGTCTCGCGGATCGCTTTATCCATGGAATCCGTAATCTTGTCTCCATACATAATAACCCGGCCATCTGCGTTACGCGCCGCACGGCCAATGGTTTGAATCATGGAGCGCTCAGACCGCAGGAATCCTTCTTTATCCGCATCGAGAATGGCGACAAGGGATACCTCCGGCAAATCAAGGCCCTCCCTAAGCAGGTTAATCCCAATAAGCACATGGAAGGTCCCTAAGCGCAGATCACGTAAAATCTGCATCCGCTCAAACGTTTTAATATCGGAATGTAAATATCGGACCTTAATGCCGATTTCCTTGAAATAGTCGGTTAAATCCTCCGACATTTTCTTCGTCAGCGTCGTAACGAGCACACGCTCGTCTTTCCGAATCCGTTCTTGAATTTCCGCAATCAGGTCATCGATTTGGCCCTTAGTCGGTCTGACTTCAATAATAGGATCCAACAAGCCCGTAGGTCGAATAATTTGCTGCGTCATATACGGGCAATGCTCTAATTCGTAAGGCCCTGGTGTTGCCGATATATATAAAATCTGGTTGACTTTCTCCTCGAATTCCTCAAAACGCAATGGACGGTTATCCAGCGCAGAGGGCAATCGGAAGCCATGATCGACCAGCACTTCTTTTCTGGCTCTGTCCCCGTTATACATCGCACGAATCTGCGGCAGCGTCACATGTGACTCATCGACCATAAACAGCATGTCGTCCGGGAAATAATCGATAAGCGTGTAAGGCGTAGCTCCGCGCTCACGGAATGTCAGCGGCCCTGAATAGTTCTCAATGCCTGAGCAAAAGCCCATCTCCTGCATCATTTCCATATCGTAGCGCGTCCGCTGTTCCAGCCGCTGCGCTTCAAGCAGCTTCCCTTGCTCCTTAAGATCGGCAAGACGCTCTTCCAGCTCCTGCTCGATGTTCACCAGCGCGCGCTTCATCGTATCCTCTTGCGTCACAAAGTGAGACGCCGGGAAAATCGCGATATGATCTCGTTCGCCAACGATCTCGCCCGTAAGTACGTTGATCTCCGTAATCCGTTCGATCTCATCTCCGAATAATTCGACCCTTACCGCCTGTTCGCCATGCGATGCCGGGAAAATCTCAACGACATCGCCACGCACGCGAAACGTCCCGCGGACGAAATTCAAATCATTCCGCTGATATTGAATATCGACAAGTCGGTGCAAAATCTCGTTGCGTGACTTCTCCATCCCTACACGTAAAGAAAGCAGCAAGTTTCCGTATTCGATCGGAGAACCCAAACCATAAATACAGGATACACTCGCAACGATAATAACGTCACGGCGCTCAAATAAGGAGCTCGTCGCCGAGTGGCGAAGCTTATCGATCTCTTCATTGATGCTGGAATCTTTCTCGATGTAGGTGTCAGAGGAGGCAATGTAGGCTTCTGGCTGGTAGTAATCATAATAACTAACAAAGTAGGAGACGGCGTTGTGGGGGAAAAACTCTTTGAATTCGCTGCACAGCTGTGCGGCTAATGTTTTATTGTGCGCAATAATCAAGGTAGGACGGTTCAATTTGGCAATGACTTGCGCCGCAGTGAACGTTTTCCCTGTCCCCGTAGCTCCCAGGAGCGTCTGGTGTCTGTTGCCGGCTTGAATACTCTGAACAATTTCCTCAATTGCTTTGGGCTGATCCCCTTGCGGAGCAAAATCAGAAACAAGCTCAAATTTCTTAGAGCTCTTAACAAGTTCACTCATCACTAATCACCTACACTTATTGGTAATATATCGGACTTTTAGCCTATTCATTTTCGTTTTTGTCTTTCCGATAAAGAAGGTTATGGAACATGTCGTACATATATGATGGCAATCATTGGAATCATCATAAGAATGTTTGTTCTGGTTTTTCCATTATACTCTTTTTGAATCTTTGATGCAAACGGCAATATCTGCTACGCCTGTGTACACCAAGATGAGGTGCCAACGCGCTTTCATCAGGCTTCCAGCAGGGCCCCCAATTCTTTTTATGCAAATAGGAGTGGTACAGTCATGGATTTGACAACGGTTTTAGGCTTAGTCTTAGGTCTTGTAGGATTAATCGGAGGTTACATGTGGGATGGCGGCCACATTAATTCATTGATTATCCCGAGTGCGATGTTAATTGTTTTCGGAGGAACTTTTGGGGCTGTAGCGGTCAGTTTCCCCCTTTCGATTTTAGCCAAAATTCCCAAAGCGCTAGGCATTGCCTTCAAAGAAGTAAAGAGAGACCCCGCAGCTACGATTGAAGAACTGGTCGATATGGCTTCCATCGCCAGAAGAGAAGGCGTACTGGCTCTCGAACAGCGCGCTCAGGAGCATACCAACCCTTTTCTTAAAGACGGTTTGCTCATGGTCGTAGATGGAACAGATCCTGAATTAACCAGGCAAATTCTCGAACTGGAAATGGATGCGATTGAGCATCAGGTCGATAATATGGCCAAAGTATTCGAAGCCGGAGGCGGTTATGCGCCAACGATGGGGATTGTGGGAACGGTTATGGGACTCATTCATGTTCTCGGCAATCTCGAGGATCCTTCGAGTCTCGGTCCTGCTATCGCAGTCGCTTTCACAGCGACCCTATATGGTGTTATGAGCGCCAACTTAATTTATCTTCCGCTTGCAACCAAAATCAAAGTGCGCGGCAAAGAAATGGTTGCCGAAATGGAACTGATGCTTGAAGGCATTCTTGCCCTGCAAGCCGGTGAGAATCCGCAATTAATTAAGAAAAAGCTGACTTCCTTCCTCCACGATAAGTCGTCCAAAAAAGCACCGATTGCAGAGGAGGAAGCCGATTATGGCGCGGAGAGGTAAAAAGCAGGAAGAGCATGTCAATCATGAACGATGGCTCATTACCTATGCTGACTTAATCACCCTTCTGCTCGTTTTCTTCATCATTATGTATGCGATGAGTAAGGTCGATGTTCAAAAGTATGCCGTTCTGGCGCAGGTATTAAACATGCAGTTCCAGAAAGCCGATTCCGTACTGGACAAAGGGCAAGGCATCAGCGGTCAAATGACCCCGAAACAGGGCGATTCCGACAGCAAAGACAAAGACTACACCAAGCAAAATCTGAATGATCAGAAGGAAGAAAAAGATAAATCCAAGCCCGATAACAATGAGAAAGAAAAACGCGAGAAAGAGCTTCAAGATCTTTTGAAACAAGTGCAGGCCTATATCAAAGACCAAAATCTGGAGGCGCAGGTGTCTGCCAGCGATACAGATCGAGGTGTAGCTATTACGCTTAATGATTTGTTCCTGTTTGATCTCGGAAAAGCAGATCTGAAAGCAGGTTCCGCACCTATTCTGCAAAAGCTCGCTTCGCTCTTCCCAACGCTTAACAGCAAGGTGAGCATCGAGGGACATACGGACAATTTGCCGCTCGCAACAGGCTCTCCTTACAAAGATAACTGGGGACTCTCATTCGCTCGTTCCCTTTCGGTGCTGCGCTATTTCAGCGATACCGCCAAGCTGGATGACAACAAATTCATTGCCACAGCCTATGCGGATACGATGCCCAAAGTTCCAAACGACAGCGATGAGAACCGCAGCAAAAACCGCCGCGTTGAAATCGTCGTTCTGCGTGACGGACTAACGCCAGCCCATATAGCCAAATAAACGAAGACCCTGCCTCTCCACACAAGAGAGATAGGGTCTTCTTTCCTTACATCGATTTCGTCGAATCATTGGATAACAAACCGGTTAATTTGCCGCGCAGATAGGAAAAGAGATGTACGGGCCTATACTCCGTGAAGTAAAGCGCCTCCTGATCCGGGGCTAAAATAATACCCAGCTGATGATGATCCCCGGCAAAAATCGCCCGCTGCAGAAAGCGGACCTCGCCTTCCTCATTCAGCACCTCCAGCTTGCAGAACGCCGAATTAAGTCCCATGGCTACGTGCAAATCGGTCTTGGTTTTAATTTTGTGACCATTTACTTTATGAATGATTTCACCGGTTTGAATCCCCAGCTCCTGCGCCGGGCTGTTCGGTACAACGGACAGTACCATGAGCCCCCGCGACGAGTGCACATAGAAAGGAAGACTTTTCGCTTCCGTCCATCGGTTATAACGGATCAATCCTTCGTGCAGCGCAATGCTCAGCAAAGCGCCTACCAGCATAATCGGCGACCAAAAGTGAGCGGCAACCGCAGCAGCCAATAGGACAAGGCCGTACAAGTAGAGCAAGTTTGCGCTAGCTCGCGCTTGTTTGCGGGGCAGCTTCGAGATCGTTAATTCCGTAAAACCGATCATTGCCGGAAAAGCAAGAAGCGTCCAACCTGAGGCAAGGTTCGCACCGAACAGCGTTCCCCAAGGAAGGCTTAGCCCGCTCCCGTCTGCCATAGGGACGAGCAAGAATAAAGGGACAGGCCAGAAGCCTTGCAATTGTTGGGCTCCAATGATTTGCCCCCGCTTCCCCTCCAGGAATAGCGGAGTCGCCATACGCGCTCCTTGAAAGTTGGTAAGCATCCCCTCCAGGAGATGAAGAATTGCGACCACCGCCAGCAAAGAAGGAATGTCGGCTTTTTCGACAACATCCAGCATGGGCAGCGTCTCTTTCAAGCTTGCGGTATCCGGCATCCAAGATACAATCGCTTGGACGATTCCCAGAATTCCGACCGCATAAGCCAAACACAAGAATCTCACCCGAAGCAAGATCAAAATAACGGTTATCGCCCACAATAGAATAACCACATCGGCTTGAATATTCACCCCAACGAACAGCAGGAGCACAGAGGCGCTTAGACCGCCAATCCATCCCCAAAGCACGGTTCGCCATGTCTCATTCAACAAGGAATGAAGCCGTGTATGAAACAGCTTACGCTCCAATTGAATTTGCTTACGGTAATGGAGCACGATAAATAAAATGCCTATATAGTAGAAAGGATTCGCAAACAACTGACCCGCAGCGTAAAGCAGTCTGTCCAAGAGTTGAATCAGAACATCCATAACGATTCCGGTCTCCTCGATAAAAAGAAATAGGAAGGATGCCGAAGCACCCTTCCTATAACATTTCGACTGCGAGGGCTCATTTCCTGCCTTGCACCGTCATTTTCCAGCATCTCACCAGTAATTAATTACTTCCCGAGCTGCTTTTGAATTTGCCCGATCGCAGCCTTCAGCTGCAAATCGTTCTTAGGCTCGCGAATCTGCACCAACAGCAGCTTCTCGATTTTATTCGCTGTCTCCGTATCTACCTCGCCGGTCATCGGCAAGCCGTTCGTCCGTTGGAAAGCTTTCACGGCTGTCGCTGTCTTATCGTTGAAGTAACCGTCTGAACGTTCAGGATTAAAACCAAGACCTGCAAGCATCAGCTGTAGATTTTTCACATCATCGCTTGTCATGTCTTGTTTCAGCACGCTTTTCTTGGAAAGCGGAGCAGCTTTGAAATAGCCTGGTTGTTCCACTGCGATATCCGGTTGGATGCCTGTTTTATGAATCCAATTGCCGTTCGGCGTCAACCATTTGTATACGGTCATCTTGATGTTGCTGCCGTCGCCCATCTCCTTCTCGAAAGTGACTTGAACCGTCCCTTTCCCATAGGATGTTTCCCCGACAATTTTGCTTCCGACCGCTTCCTGGAACGCGCCTGCCAAGATTTCCGAAGCACTCGCGCTGCCCTTATTAATCAGAACGGTAACCGGATAATTCTTGCCTGTCCCCGTAGATGGCGTCGGCTCACGCTTGCCGTCCCGGTTCTCGACTTGAACGATCGGCTTGCCGCTTTTCACGAAAGGATTGACGATGTCGACAACTACGTTCAGTAGACCGCCCGGATCATTGCGCACATCGATAACGAGTCCTTTCATGCCTTTAGCTTCAAGATTTTTCAGTTCTTCTGCAAAACGCACCGCCGTATTGGAAGAGAATTGACGAATTTCAATCTTCCCGATCTGATCCTGCAGCATTTCGCCATACACAGTCTCAACGTCAATATTATCCCTAACCACGATCACTTGAACCGGGTCGCCTGCGCCTTGACGAAGTAAATCAAGCTTCGCTTGCGTCCCTTTCGGACCGCGGATTTTCATAACCGCCTGATTCAACGTGAGGCCATCCAGCTTCTCGCCGTTCACCGAAACGATGACGTCTTTGGCCTGAATGCCCGCCTTCTCCGCAGGAGAGCCCTTAATCGGAGACACGATGACGAACTTGCCTTCCTCAATCGATACCTCGGCCCCTATGCCTTGAAAAGAGGATGTAATACTCTCATCGAACTGCTTCGCTTCCTTTTGATCCATATATACCGTGAACGGATCTTCCAAGGATTCCAGCATGCCGTTGATCGCGCCGTTAACCAGCTTATCATGATCCGGCTGCTTCAAATATTTACTTTCGATCAATTGAAAGGTTGTTGCGATCTTGTTCAAATCCTTGTTCGAAAGTCCGGACGATGATCCTAGAGAGGCGGATGCGCTGCCCGCCGGCTTTTCATTTCGCCCCCATGAAAAGGATGAATCCACAATCGTCAATGTGACAATACTGCTTGCAAACATAGCTAACAAAACAAATACAATGACCGTGCGTCCTTTGAATTGCAAAGCGTGATCCACCACCTTTTTCCTAAAACCCATTCGGGTTCGCTTGCTTGTAGTATATGACAAGCTCTTCCCGTTTTATAACCAAGTTGTCCTATCGCAAGAACGGTTTAGGATCGGTTGGAACCTCATTCAGCCTAACCTCGAAATGCAAATGGTTCCCTGTCGATTGCCCCGTCGAGCCAACGCCGGCAATTTTCTCGCCGCGTTTGACAACATCGCCGACTTTCACATAAATGCCATCGTTCATAATGTGACCGTACAGCGTCCATAGCCCATTGCCGTGATCGACGATTACGCAGTTTCCGTATCCGTTCATCCATGATGCATAAATGACCGAACCGTTCTCGGCGGCCAGGATGTTTGTCCCTTTCGGCGCGCCGAGATCAATGCCTTTATGATTCTCCGCTTTGCCCGTAACCGGATTGATCCGCGATACGAAATCCGACGTAAGCGGTGCCTGCGCTGCCAAAGGATAACCCAGCTTGCCTCCCGCATAGGTGAAGGGCGACTTGGCTTTGGTCGCTGCGCGCTTCTTCGCCTGCAGATCAGCCTCTTGCTTGGCTAATTGGGTAATTAACTTATCGTTTTCTTCGGAAATATCTTCAAGAACTCTCTCTTGTTTGGAGAGCGAAGCAATTTTCACTTCTTTAGCCTTTTCCTTCGCCTGGAGGTCGCTCCTCAGAGCATCTGCATCAGTGTAAAGCTTTTTGACCTTCACGAGCTGCTGCTCCGTCTCTTCTTTCTTCTGAGCGACGACCTCTTTATCTTTCTTGTTCGCCTCTAGTACGACTTTATCTTGATTTACAATAGATTTCAAAGCTTCTATACGGTTCAAGAAATCAGAAAAGCTGGTCGCGCTAAGAACCACGTCCATGTACGAAACAAAACCGTTCATATACATCAAGCGCAAGCGGGATTTCAGCATCTGATCGCGGCTTTCCACTCGCCCAATCGCCTCATCCAACTGCTTCGCGTTTTCCTCTAAGTTATTGGAAACCTGATCAATTTGCTCATTTAGCTGCGTAAGCTTCTTGCTGGCCTCATTGACCTGTTCGACAAGCGTCTTCATATCCTTCGTGGCTTGGTCTTTCTCTGAATGAACCTTATCTATCTGATTCTGGGCGTCATTCGACTTTTGCTGTGCTTCTGCCTTCTGCTTCTTAAGCTGAGTCAACTGCTGATCGATCTTATCCGTTGTGGATGCGGCATAACCCGCAAATGGAACCGCTAACGAAGCCGCAATCCCAAGTGTCAACACCAAGGGTAGAATCTTCTTCTTCAAGCACGTAGCCTCCTCATCATCAAAAACATGATGCTTATTTGGAAATCTCTAAAGCTTGCAATCTCTTATTCTATGTATCTTTGAAAACAAAAATAAAAGCTTTAAAAGTCGGCTTTCAGAACCGAGAAGGTTGGACGAAAATGGGAGTAGGAGGAACGGAGTGCAGCAAGCTGCATAAGTACCGGACTACCCCATTTGCGTTCAAGATTCGACGCCGAATAAGCTACTATGAGAAACTTCGTTATCAAAGCCGGCTTTTTTAAGCCACCTTAATTTAGACGCGAAGGAATTTGCGTACGGAGATTAGGGAACCCCAGACTCCGATAACGATCCCAATACCTAACAACAAAGTTATCATCGTCGGGGCAATTTCCCCGAACGGTGTCAGTTTAATCATCAACAAGTTCAAATTTAATGAACTCAAATTCAGCAGCTTCCAATATCCGCCTAGAATTAACGCCGCGGGAATCAGAGAACCTACGAATCCTAACAAAGCACCTTCTATAAAAAACGGCCAACGAATAAAAGAATTCGTCGCTCCTACCATTTTCATAATTGAAATTTCTTTCCGGCGGGCTAAAATCGTAATTTTAATTGTATTCGCAATCAAGAAAACCGCTGTAAACGAGAGCAAAATCACGATGCCGAAACCGACCCAGCGTACAATTTGCGTTACCTTGAATAACGCTTCAACAGTCCCTTTGCCATAGTTCACTTTATAAATAGGTTTTGGATCCTTGCCTATATTAAGCGCACTAATTTGATCCGCAACTGCGGCTACATTTCTCGGATCGTCCACTTCAATCGTGAACGCGTCATTGAGCGGATTGTTTTCGCCTTCAAAGCCCTCCAGCAAAGCTTTTCCGCTTTCCCCCAGCTTTTGCCGCAAATAGACAAGCCCCTCTTCTTTCGAGACGAACTTCACCGTTTTGACTTCATGAATTTCTTGTATTTGGGTCTCCAACGCTGTTATTTGATCTTGAGGCGTGTTCACTTCCAGGTAAACGTTAATCTCAACTTGATCTTCAATTTGACTGGCAATATCGTTCACATTCAATGTAATCAGTACGAAGATGCCTAGTATGAATAAAGAGATGGCAATCGAACTGATCGACGCAAACGTCATCCAACCGTTCCGGACAACATTTCTCGTACCCTCACGTAAATGCCGGGAGAATGTACTAATCTTCATAGCCGTATTCCCCCCGTACCTGGTCACGAGCAATAAGGCCATTCTCGATTGCAATGACGCGTTTACGCATCGTATTAACGATCTCTTTGTTATGCGTAGCCATGACGATTGTCGTACCGCGGAAATTAATTTCCTCCATCAGCTTCATAATGCCCCATGACGTCTCAGGGTCGAGATTTCCTGTCGGTTCATCGGCGATAATGACGGATGGGTTGTTGATTATTGCCCGGGCAATGGCAACGCGCTGCTGCTCGCCGCCGGATAGCTGTGAAGGCAGCGAATTCGCTTTGTCCTTCAACTTTACAAGCTCAAGCACCTCCATGGTGCGCTTCTTGATCTGTTTCTTCGGTGCCTCAATAACTTCCATGGCAAAAGCCACATTCTCGAAAATAGACAGTTTTGGAAGCAACCGATAGTCTTGGAAAATAACTCCGATATTTCGACGTAAATAGGGTATTTTACGCTGCTTCAGCTTTTCTAAATTGAACCCGTTCACGAAAATCTGACCCTTTGTCGGTCTTTCTTCTCTATACATCAATTTCATAAATGTCGATTTACCGGCGCCGGATGGTCCGACGACATAGACAAACTCGTTGCGGTCTACTTTTACATTAATCCCTCTCAATGCATGAGTACCGTTGGAGTACGTTTTCCATACGTCCTGCATTTCGATCACAATATCACATCCTAGTATAGGGATCTTTGAGCGGAGCCCAAAGTCTCTCTGCTGTACAGACAGCTTTTAAGAGTTCGACACAAAAGCGGAAATTCCTTCTAAAATCGTTCTGAATTTTATGGGGAATACCGTCATTATAACATTTTCTTGTAGATTTAAAGAACATACGCAAAAACCGCCCTATATAGGACGGTCCCATTATTTATTTAGTTGTCATTTTCGTTGTCTTTTTAGGCGCCGCTGCACTTGCACGGATCAGAAGCTCAGTAGGAAGCACCAATTGCTTGGTAACTTGACGGCCCTCCAGCATATCAATGATCATCTGCGCAGATTGATACCCGATTTCATTGGGATTTTGGCTAACTGTCGTTAAAGCAGGGGAACAATACGCGGAGATGCTGATGTTGTCGAATCCGGCAACAGAGACGTCGCCAGGAATATCAAGCCCAAGCCCGCGAAGCGCTTGCATCGTCCCGAGAGCCATGATGTCGCTGGCGCAAAAAATAGCGGTTACGTCCGGATGCTGGGACATCAGCCTATAAGTAGCATCACGCGCTCCCTCATCCGAGAAGCCTCCGTCGAGTACAAGTTCCGGATTAAAAGCGATGCCGGCTTGCTTCAGCGCTTGCTTGTAGCCGTCCAGACGCTTTATGCTGACATCCGCCTGCGCATGGCCATTCACGAGCGCCACCTTCGTATGCCCTTGTTCAATTAAGTACTGTGTCATGCGAGACGCGCCCTGAACATTGTCCGAGGTCACATAGCCGACATTGCTGTTCTTAAAAGGAATATCGATCAGTACGCAGGGCAGGCTGGAAGTGACAATTTCTTTGAGATAAGGGTCATCCAGCCGAATGCCCATAATAATGACGCCATCTACCCCGCGTTCCTGACAGAGCGCTTTGTATGACTTGGCCGCTTGCTTCTGCGGAGTCGTACTGAATAAGATAAGATCGTAATTCAGCTCGCCTGCCCGGTCGTTCATGCCGCAAAGAATTTCAAAAGCTATGCTGTCCTTGGAGCTGCTGCGGGTAATACCGGATAGCAGAAGTCCGAGTGTCTGGGTTTTCTTCGAAATCAGGCTTCGTGCCGCCATATTAGGACTATAGCCAAGCCTACTAGCAATGAGCTGAATCTTCTTTCGGGTATCATCATTAACATCATTGTATCCGTTAAGCGCTCGAGATACCGTCGTGACAGACACGCCTGCTTCTCTGGCAATATCTTTAATTGTAATCATTCGTAGCGTGCTCGCTCCTCGTCCAAAACGTTTTGGAGTGTATTTTACGGATTTTTATATAATTTCTATATTAATATATTCCCCTTAGAGTTTCAATCTTAAATATTAACTAATGTAAACGCTTAAAAAATGAATAAAAGGGATTGAAAATGGTTACATCGTTATGTATAATCAAAAATGTAGTTTACCAAAACGTTTCGGAAACACTTCATTGGTTTATTTTCAAAAAATGGAAAAGAAAATTTATCAAGCTTATGCCTTGCTGAATTTAATTTCCTTTTCTTTTTGCTTGGACCCGAAACGTTTCGGAACGAATGAAACTTGAAAAATCATCAAGAATAACAGAGAAAAGGGGTGGCCTGAATGGATTACCGCGTCATCAAGGAGAACGATCTCTTCCTCATGACCGATAAAACCGGCGATATTCCGGCTGGGAATGCTGCAGGACACGGTTTATATACGAAAGATACCCGCTTTTTAAGCGCGATGGAAATTCGTATTAACGGCATGACGCCGATTCTGCTTAGTTCTTCCGCAGGAACGAACTATATCGCCACCATTCGTATGACTAATCCTCATATGGAATCGGATGGGCAGTTGATTCTTTGGAGAGAATCGATCGAACTGGAAAGACAACGTTTTATATATGAAGGCGCTTTATACGAAACAATCGCCTTCACGAATTTTTATCCTAAAGGGGTCTCTTTCGACTTTACAGCACGTTTCGAAAGCGACTTCGCCGACATGTTCGTCGTTCGCGGCTTCCAGAACGGAACTTTCGGTGACATGCTCCCTGACCTTCAGGAAGATCAGAAGCTGATCAAGCGCTACAAAGGTACAGACGGTATCGAGCGTCAAACCCATATTGGCTGGGACCGCAAGGAAACAACGGTTCAGGAAGACAGCACGGTAGCATTCAATTTTGAACTGGCTCCCAAAGAGCGTCAATCCGTGACCTTCTTCATCGCGCCTTATATCGATGGCCAAGGACCTAAGCAAGTACCTGCCGAGCAGGCAATTACACAGTTGAATGCTTCTTATCAAGAGTGGGACACGAACACCACATCTGTAGAAAGCAATCTGCCGCTGTTCAACCATCTGTACGATCGCGGACTGCAGGATTTACGCGTGCTCCTTACCGACCTCGGGCATGGACAATTCCCCGTTGCGGGACTGCCTTGGTATGCCGTTCCCTTTGGACGGGACAGCTTGATCGCCGCGCTGCAAATGCTTTCTGCCGAGCCGAATGTGGCGAAAGGCACTTTGCTGACCATGGCCTCTTATCAAGGAACCAAGCATGACGTTTGGCGTGATGAAGAGCCCGGCAAAATCATGCACGAAATCCGCTACGGCGAGCTGGCGCTGACGAATCAAGTTCCTTTTACGCCTTACTACGGAACAATCGATGCAACGCCTTTATTCCTGCTTCTTGCAGCGGAATATGTGCAATGGACCGGTGATACGGCACTGATCGAGCAGTTGATGCCGAACATCGAGCAGGCCTTGAACTGGATCGACGTGCATGGCGATGCAGACGGTGACCGTTTTGTGGAATACTACCAGAAATCATCCAAAGGTATCGCCAACCAAGGTTGGAAAGATTCCGGCGATTCTGTCGTACACAGCAATGGCGACTATGCCAAAGCGCCAATCGCACTAGCTGAAGTACAAGGCTACGTGTATCAGGCAAAGGTGAAACTTGCTCCAATTCTTCGCCAGCTGGGCAAAGAATCGATGGCACAGGAGCTCGAAAGCTCCGCCGAAGATCTTCGCCAACGCTTTGAAAACAGCTTCTGGATGGAAGAAGAAGGCTTCTACGCAATCGCGTTGGACGCTGACAAGAAGCAAGTTCAATCCGTGACGACCAATCCGGGTCATGTTCTCATGTCCGGCATGCTGCAACCGGATCGCGCTGCAGCTGTGGTGCAAAGACTGGTAGCTCCCGACATGTTCAGCGGCTATGGCATTCGTACGATGAGTACGGAATCAGCCGGTTATAATCCGATGAGCTATCATGACGGCAGCATTTGGCCGCACGACAACTCGCTCGTTCTGCTCGGTATGAGCCGCTGCGGCTACAAAGCCGAAACGATGCAAGTCATCGAAGGCCTAATGAAAGCAGCCGAAAGCTTTGAATACCATAGACTGCCTGAATTATATTGCGGATACGACGAATCTATCGGCGAGCCTGTCCCTTACCCGGTCGCTTGCTCTCCGCAAGCTTGGGCAGCCGGTACGCCGCTGGTCTTCTTGCAGACGATGCTTGGTATTGAGCCCGATACGCTGGGCGGTACCATTCGTTTGAATCCTGTACTTCCATCCGGCATGACGGAACTTACCGTTCGCAATATGACGGTTGCTCAAGGCAAGCTAAGCCTGTCTGTTCAGCTCAACCCGCAGACACAAACAACGGTAGTCCAAGTACTGCACAATACAACAGGGCTTCAAGTGACCCACCAATCATAACCAGCTGTATATAAAAAGGGAGGACTTACAATGAAAAAATGGCTTACTGGCATTTCACTCGCCGCTGTATCATCCATGATCGTTATTTCCGGCTGCGGCAGCTCAACGAACAACGCAACACCGTCTCCATCCGCGCCTGCAACATCTGCTGCAACAACTAAGCCTAAATCGGGGGAACCAGTCACCATCACTTTGAACGGTTGGGGCTCCAGCCCGGAAGAAACAGCTTTGTTTCAACAAGTTTTGAAAGATTTCCAAGCTAAACATCCGAACATTACAGTTAAGTTTGACGTTATTGCCGATCAATACATGGATGTGATCAAAACTCGTCTAGTCGGTGGCGAAGGCGCTGATGTCTTCTTCCTTGATGCATTTGAAGCTCCGGGCCTCATTGCCAAAAACGTGCTTGAACCGCTAGACAGCTATGTAAAGCCTGAATTTGACGTTGCTGATTTCGAAGAGCCGCTTGTGAATGCGTTCAAAGGGAAAGACAACAAATCCTATGGCTTCCCGAAAGATACCTCCACACTAGCTCTTTTCTACAATAAAAAAGATTTTGAAGAAGCAGGTATCACGAAAGTTCCTACAACTTGGGAAGAACTTCAAGATGCCGCTAAAAAATTAACAAAAGCTGACGGCGGCAAAGTATCCCGCTACGGATTTGGCGCTGCGCCTGAACTTGCCCGTCAAATGTTCATGATCCAAGCTGCTGGCGGTAAAGTATCCGACGATAATGGCAATGCGGCTTATGCTTCTCCTGAAGCTTTGAAAGGTCTGCAGCCTGTTGTCGATATGCATTTGAAAGATAAGTCCGCAGGCGAGCCGAAAGACATGGGCGCTGGCTGGGGCGGCGAAATGTTCGGTCAGCACAAAGCTTCCATGGTCATTGAAGGAAACTGGGCAATCCCTTACCTGCAAAGCACGTTCAAAGATCTAGACTTTGGCACAGCTGAGCTTCCTACCACTTTCGGCAAAAAAGCGACAATGGCTTACACGGTTGCTTATGTGATGAACAAAAACTCGAAGCATAAACAAGAAGCATGGGAACTTATTTCCTACTTGACTGGCAAAGAAGGCATGAAAACATGGACCAGCAAAGGCTTAGCGCTTCCTTCACGTAAATCCGTATCGAAAGAACTCGGATTCGACAAAGATCCGCTTCGCGCTGCGTTGGTAGCCGGTAACTCCTACTCCATTCCTTGGCAAGCCAAAGAAACATTGCCGACAATTATGAACAACTTCAACAATCAATTTATTTCCGCTTATCAGGGTAAAGTAACCTTGGAAGAAGCGCTCAAAAAAGCGCAAGATACAGCCAATAAAGAAATTGCCGCTGCGAAGTAATTAAATAAAGCATAGCAACGTAAAAGAGGAGAACCTTCCTCTTTTACGTATTTTTTCAGGAAAGGGGGAGCTTTATTATGAAACGACGCTGGAACCGCCGCAAATGGCGGGACGTGATTTCTGGATATTTGTTCGTTTCTCCGTCCCTGCTTATACTTGGGGCCTTCTTCTTGCTGCCTATTCTGTACGCCGTGTTCCTCTCTCTACATAAGGTGGAACTGCTCGGCGGCGTAAGTTACAAATTCATCGGACTTCGCAACTTCGCTCGAATTGCCGACGATGACCGTGCCTGGATAGGACTCCGCAATACCGTTGAATATGCAATATATGTCGTTCCGATACAAACCATCGTCGCCATGCTGATGGCTTCGGTGCTGAATTCAAAAATTAAGTTCCGCAACTTTTTCAGAGTTGTTTACTTTATGCCGACGATCACTTCGTCCGCGGTTTTAACGCTCATTTTCATGTGGCTTTATAAATCCGATGGATTATTAAACGATTTGCTTAATTTAATAGGCATGGACAGCTACAACTGGTTGGGAGACCCGAGTGTCGCCCTCAAAGGTATTATGATCATGAATATATTTTCCACAGCGCCTCAATTTATGGTGATTTACTTGGCTGCGCTGCAGGATATTCCCGATACGCTATATGAAGCTGCTGAGCTGGATGGCGCAGGAACTTGGCGCCGATTCATCTCCATTACAGTCCCGATGCTCAAACCCGTGACCTTCTTCGTCGTTACGATGGGATTGATTGGAACATTCCAGCTCTTCGATCAGGCCTATATCTTATCTAACGGCTCTGGTGGCCCTGATAATTCTACGCTGACCCTGGTTCTTTTGATTTATCAATATGCCTTTAAAAACTTAGACATGGGCTATGCTTCCGCTTTAGCCTTCATGCTAACCTGCGCCATCATGGTTGTGACGTTGATCCAACGCAAGCTGTTCGGTGGCGACGAGAAATTGAACTAAGAGAGGAGAGACCCGATATGGTAGCAACCAAAACCCGCTCCATTGCACGCGTGCTGACCTATCTCATGCTGGCTTTTTATGCGGTAATCACGATCATTCCGTTCTTGTGGGCGCTCTCCGCTTCGTTCAAGACGCTAGCGGAAATCTCTACAACCGGATTATCGTTTATTCCCAAGCATTTTACACTTGATAATTACAAATACATCTTCACAAGCGAGCAAATGTTCCCGCGCTGGTTCCTAAACAGTGTCCTGGTGGGCGTCTCCGTTACCCTGCTCAATTTGCTGCTGAATTCTCTGGCCGGGTATTCCTTAGCCCGTTTCGACTTTCCCGGCAATAAACTTATTTTCTTCTTTATTTTAACGATTCTGATGGTGCCGGATAAAGTTACGCTTATTCCGCAATATTTGATCATCAAAGACCTCGGATGGCTGAACAGCTTTCGCTCTTTGATCATTCCAGCCGCGGTGCAAGCCACTTATATTTTCATGATGCGCCAATTTTTCATTAGTTTCCCTAAGGAATTAGAGGAAGCAGCCGAAATGGACGGCATGAGCCGTATCGGCATGTTCTTCCGGGTAGCGCTGCCGCTGGCTGGACCGCCGCTCGCTGCTATGGCAATTTTCACCTTCATGGGTTCGTGGAATGAATTCTTGAAACCATTGCTCTTCATGTCAGAGCGCGCTATGTTCACCCTCCCGCTAGGGTTGAATACATTCAAAGGCCAATACATTTCATATTGGAACTATATCATGGCGGCATCCATGATTTTCACATTGCCAGCTCTGCTAGTATATGTATTCGGTAATAAGTTTTTCATCAAAGGCATTACCTTTACAGGAACCAAATAAAACAAAACACGAAACCGCCGATACTCCTTTTCGGCGGTTTTTTTGATGGCTTGAGCGGGTAGAGCAAGTACTAAAATCTCTTTGTTCACGATACATATGGTAGTACAGGCTTTTCACTCATTCGTATGTAAAGGAGCCGCTGTACATGCCACTCTACATCAGAAAAGCAATCTTCTATGTATCGGTCGCCCTCGGATTGTTAAGTATTATAAGCATCTCTTTATACATTTATGGCTCTCAAAGCACATTGCCTCCTAAATTCACTGTGGCTGGCTGGCGGGTCGGCGGCATGCCTTACGATAAGTTTCAAGAACAATTCGAAGAGAGGTTGCGGCTACTCTCAGCCTTTCCCGTTCAATTGCAAACCTCATATCCGAACATCGCCAATCGACAATTGACCCTGGGACAGCTAGGTGTCGAATATCATAACGACAGATTGACCCAATCTCTTGAAAAGTTGTTTCAAGCTCCGCCCCTCGAGCGAATAAATGCCCGCTGGCAGCTTCGTCATACGGATATTCCGCTTGAGGTCGAGGTTAATCAAACACAGCTGAGCGCTTCGGTTAAAGAGGCTTGGAAGGATCTCTACAGTCAGCAGCCTGCTCCGGCCAAACGAATCGTTACTGCCCAAGACACGCTCAACTACGAAGCGGAGCGCAGGGTGCTTCGCATCGATACCGTACATTTGGGGGAACATTTGAAAGAAATCGCCCCCTCCATTTCCTATATTCATAATGCCGCTCCAATTCGGTTGACGCTTCCTTTGTACGAACAAAGCCCTGCAGTAACTGTGGACACCTTGAAGAAGCAAGGCATCGATCGCAAAATATCCGAATTCACAACCACCTTTCCCGCTTCAGGCGAAGGGAGGATTCACAATATTCGTTCCACCGCCGCGTCGATTCAAGATTTGCTCATGGCTCCGGGAGAAACGTTTGATTATAGCAAAATCATCGCCCAAACCGAAACCCAATTCGGCTATAAGGAAGCTCCGGTTATTCTAAACGGCAAGCTCGTACCAGGCATCGGCGGCGGCATATGCCAAGTTTCGACAACACTGTACAATGCTGTTCTGCGAAGTGGACTGGCCATTGTAGAAAGGCGCAACCACTCCCTGCCTGTCAGCTATGTGACACTCGGGCAAGATGCGACTTTTGCCAACGGATATATCAATTTCAAATTCCGCAACAATACAGATGCGTACCTATTGATACGTACAGTGACTACGGATCGAGATGTTACCGTGAAGCTGTATGGGCACATGTCCCCTTCGGTAAGCTATGAGATTGAATCCAACATTGTAGAAACGATTCAGCCCCCCGTCAAATACTTGCATAATGCAAGTCTGGCTCCAGGAGCGACGCGGCCTATCAGCACGGGCAAACCCGGCTATAAGGTAGAAACCTATCGGATCAAAAGGGAAAATGGCGCCATCGTCAGCAAAGAACTCGTCTCGAAAGATCAATACTCTCCCGTACCGACCCTGGTGGCCTCTAACCGGGGTGACATTAAACCGGAAGACGGCGCCGCCGACCCTCCCCAGCCCATCCTAGAGGATGGCGTCAAAGGGCCTTCTTTCCGATAAAGCGTAAAACTTTTAAAGGTCATGTGACTGTAGTTACTAGGTCACTATGACTTTTTTTTATTATGATAAGAATACGCAATACGAATAAGGAGGATGAACGATGAGCAAGATTGATTACTTCAAAGAATTACACTATCGACTGCGCGGACTTCCAGAGAAGGAGCGTCAAAATATATTATCGGTTTACGAGGAATTGTTTCAAAAGGCGATTGAGAACGGCAAACACGAGGATGAGGTGGCACAATCGCTTGGCTACCCTCGCGTACCGAACTGGGATGCGCAGAAGGACGTGCCTGCCGCGACCAATCCGGAACCTGCGAAGAGCGCAGCCAAGGAGCCCGCTCCATTAACTCCGCAAGCTCCAGCTCCACAGGCTCCACAGGCTCCACAAACGAAACAAACTCCTCCAGCCTTCCAAGCACCGCCGTTAGAAAAAACATATACCAAACCTGAGCCGACAGCACCGCCTAAACATGCACCCGAAACAGGAGGCTTTCCCCCCTACACACCGCCTCCTCAGGGGAATCCTTATTACGCGCCTCAACCTCCTTACCCCTATCCGGTTAAGCAGGAATCAGGCATTAAGGCGATTATCGTTTCCATTGCGCTTGGCTTTTTCAATCTTTTGTTTGTTGTAGGCCCATGGTTCGGTATTCTCGCAACGTTAATTGCGCTTTTTGTCTCGGGCTTTGCGCTGATCATCGCTCCCGTCGCCGGGATGGCGGGCAGCTTCATGGGCACGGTCGGCAGCGATCTGCAATTCATCGGCTTCGCCATGCTGGCTTGCTTCGGCTTAGGCGTTATCCTGACAACGCTCAGCACCTGGCTGATCAAAGTATTTTTCAAACTCAGCTGGTCGTACATCCGATTCAATGCCAAATTAATTAAGGGGGCTTAAGCCATGAAACGTGGATATAAATTTTTCTTGCTGATCGGCTTTGCCTGCGTGGCAGTGGGTCTTGTCGGTGCGGCCGTTTCTTTCAAAACTCTGGATCTCGACGCAGGCATTGCCAACATTGATTTTGAGAAAAAAATTTCGTCAACAAACATCGACACGCTTATTATTCAAAATGACGACTCAAGCGTAACTTTCATCCCCTCAAATTCCGATGAAATCAAAGTGCGGCTGGTCGGTACGATGCGAGAGGCTAACGCGCCTAACTGCACTATGGAAGCAACGACAGAGGGAAGCAACGTTTGGCGGGTCGATGTCTGTACAAAGACGAAAAATCATTTCAATTTTGGTTTTGATATTAGCGAACTCAAAAATCTAATAGCCGGCCGCAGCTTCGGTCTCAAAACCGAAGTCTCTCTTCCAGATAAAATGTACAAATCCATCACCGTTTCTTCCGATACCGGGAATATCAACTTTAAGGACCTAAAGTCGGAAAAACTGACGGCCAGTACGGATACCGGCAACATTTCAATTGACCGCTACGAAGGTAAACAGATTAATTTTCAAGCGGACACAGGGAATATCAATATCCAGCAAGGTCAAGGTGATGTAAAGGTAAAAACCGATACAGGCGGCATTACGGCAAAATTAAGCGATATTGGCGATTCCGTCACTCTGGAATCCGATACCGGCAGTATCCGTCTTACACTGGATCCGACGCCTAAGAATGTCAGCTTCGATTTGAGCACAGATACCGGCAGCACCAATCTGGATGTGCCTGGTCTAACCGTAGATCGCAAAGACCGTCACTCCGCCAAAGGCACCCTTGGGGACGGCAGCAAAAAAGTGAAAGTCAGCGTGGATACCGGGTACGTTTCGGTCACAGGCAGATAAACGGCAAAAAGCCTTCAATTCATCCAAACGGATGGGTTGAAGGCTTTTTGATAACCGCTTATTTACTTTTCTCTGCATACTCTTGCAGCCACTCATTAGACTGCGCCAGCACTTGCTCTGCACGGGCAATGGCTTCGGATACTTGATTGCTTGCCGTTCCGCCGTAGACATTACGCGCATTAACGACTTGCTCCGGCTGCAGTACTTCATAAATATCGGACTCAAACAACGAGGAAAATGTTTTGAATTCCTCGATGCTCATATCGAGCAAATATTTTTTGTTCTGAATGCAATACAGCACCGTTTTGCCGATGACTTCGTGCGCTTGACGGAATGGCAGCCCTTTGTTAACAAGATAATCGGCAATATCCGTAGCATTCGAGAAATCTTGATTCACGGCTTGTCTCATGCGATCCGTGTTCACTTTCATGGTAGCGACCATCGGAGCGAACAGTTGAAGCGCACCCTGCAGGGTACGAACCGTATCGAACATGCCTTCTTTATCTTCCTGCATGTCCTTGTTGTACGCCAGCGGCAGCGACTTCAGTACGGTCATCAGACCGAACAAGTTGCCGTAGACGCGGCCTGTTTTGCCACGAACTAGCTCTGCCACGTCCGGGTTTTTCTTCTGCGGCATGATCGAGCTGCCGGTACAGAAGGCATCATCCAGTTCGACGAACGCGAACTCGGTGGAAGACCAAAGCACCATCTCCTCGCTGAAGCGAGAAAGGTGCATCATGATCATGGACGCATTCGAGAGGAACTCCAGGATGAAATCGCGGTCGCTGACCGCATCCAAGGAGTTCTCGTACACGCGTCCGAACCCTAGCTGCTCCGCCACGAAATGGCGGTCGATCGGGAACGTCGTGCCGGCGAGCGCGCCAGCGCCGAGCGGCAAAATGTCTACGCGCTTGTAGCTGTCCTGCAGGCGCTCAAGGTCGCGCTGGAACATGCTGACGTAGGCCATCATATGATGCGCGAACAAGATCGGCTGCGCACGCTGAAGATGCGTATACCCCGGGATAATTGTATCGATGTTTTTCTTGGCTTGATCAAGAAGAGCTTCCTGCAATTTGATGAGATGTCCGACGAACTCAACCACCCGTTTGCGCAGGTAAAGATGCATATCCGTTGCCACCTGATCGTTACGGCTGCGGCCGGTGTGCAGCTTGCCGCCGACAGGTCCGATCAAATCGATCAGCGTCTTTTCGATATTCATGTGAATATCTTCATTCTGAATCGTATATTCCAGCTCGCCGCGGCGAATCATGCCTTGCACCGCATAGAGGCCATCTTTGATTTTCTCGACATCTTCCGCAGGAAGAATGCCGCATTTCCCAAGCATCGTAACATGGGCCAAGCTGCCTTGAATATCTTCCTCGGCTAACTCTTTATCAAACATAATCGATGCTGTATATTCTTCAACCAATTGGTCGGTTTGTTTCGTAAATCGTCCACCCCATAGCTTTGACACGTGCACCACTCCTCTCTGATTTACAGCCCAAAGGCTTTCCACGAGGGAAAGCCCGGTTTCACAGCCTATATTGACTTATTTCTTTGCGTTTTGCTCGACACCCGAAGATACTTTCAAACGAAGTGCATTCAAGTGAATGAAGCCAGTCGCATCGCCTTGATCGTAAGCTTTCGTCGGATCAGCTTCCATCGTCGCAATATCCGGATTGTACAAGGATACCGGACTTTTCACGCCAGCTCCGATTACGTTGCCTTTGTACAATTTCAAGCGAACTGTACCGGATACGTTCTTTTGGCTTTCTGCAACAAGCGCTTGAATCGCCAAACGCTCAGGAGCAAACCAGAAGCCGTTGTATACAAGGCTTGCGTATTTGGAAATCAGGGAATCACGAAGGTGCATCACATCGCGGTCCATCGTCAGGGATTCCATTTTGCGGTGAGCCGTGAACAGGATCGTACCGCCCGGAGTTTCGTACACGCCGCGGCTCTTCATGCCCACGAAACGGTTCTCAACCATATCTACACGGCCAATACCGTGCTTGCCGCCGATTTCATTCAAAGTTTCCATAACTTGAAGCGGAGTCAGCTTCGCGCCGTTAATCGCAACGCAGTCGCCTTTCTCGAACTCAAGCTCAATGTATTCCGCTTGATCCGGCGCATCTTCAGGAGCTACGCTCAGAACGTACATGTCTTTATTGCTGTCAGCCGCTGCATCGAACCAAGGATCTTCCAGCATGCCGCTCTCGAAGGAGATGTGCAGCAGGTTGCGATCTGTCGAATACGGCTTCGCAGCGGAAGCTGTTACCGGAATGCCATGCTTCTCGGCATACGCGATCATTTCTGCACGGCCCGGGAACTGCTCGCGGAATTCTTCCAAACGCCAAGGCGCGATCACCGAAATCTCAGGTGCAAGCGCCGCAGCTGTCAGCTCGAAGCGTACTTGGTCGTTTCCTTTGCCGGTTGCGCCATGCGCAATCGCCGTAGCGCCTTCTGCGCGGGCGATTTCAACCATGCGCTTCGCGATCAGCGGACGCGCAATGCTCGTGCCGAGCAGGTATTGCCCTTCATATAGAGCCGCCGCTTGGAACATCGGGTTGATGAAATCCTTCGCGAACTCGTCACGCAGGTCGTCGATGTAGATTTTGGATGCGCCGGTTTGAAGCGCTTTTTCCTCTAGACCGTCCAACTCGTCTTTTTGCCCAATATCAGCAGTAAAAGCAATAATTTCGGCGTCGTAAGTCTCCTTGAGCCATTTCAAAATAACCGATGTATCCAGTCCGCCGGAATAAGCGAGTACGATTTTTTCCTTAGCCATGTCTACTAATCTCTCCGTTTCCTCTATCTATTTATTATATCATGGTTGCGGCCATAATAGCCTTTTGCGCATGAAGACGATTCTCTGCTTGGTCGAAAATAATCGAATGCGCGCCGTCAATGACGCCCTCGCTCACTTCTTCCCCGCGGTGTGCAGGCAAGCAGTGCATGAACAAGTAATCCGATTTGGCATACTTCACAAGATCTTCGTTGATTTGGTAATTTTTGAAAGCAATCTCACGCTCTTGCTGCTCGGCCTCGAAGCCCATGCTAGCCCAAACATCCGTGTAAACGATGTCCGCATTCTCGATCGCTTCGCGAGGGTCGCGCGTCAGAAGCACGCTGCCGCCATATTGCGCAGCATTTTCCTTAGAATTCTGAATCACTTCTTGGTCAGGATCATAACCTTCCGGTGAAGCAATCGCGAAGTCCATCCCTAATTTGCTCGCGCCTACCATTAAGGAATGCACCATGTTGTTGCCGTCCCCAATGTAGGCCACTTTAATGCCTTTCAGGCGGCCCTTTTTCTCAAGCACAGTCTGGTAATCGGCCATAACTTGGCAAGGATGCGCATAATCCGTCAATCCGTTAATAACTGGAACAGTTGCTCCGCGAGCAAGGTCAATGACTTTGCGGTGCTCGTACGTACGGATCATAATGCCGTCCAGGTAACGGGACAGTGTTTGTGCCGTATCCCAAACGGTTTCTCCGCGTCCAAGCTGCAGGTCGTTTTTGCTCAAGAAAAGCGCCTGACCTCCAAGCTGGTACATTCCGACTTCAAAAGAAACACGCGTGCGCGTCGAGGATTTCTCGAAAATCATCCCGAGCGTTTTGCCTGCCAGCACAGCATGAGGCTCTCTAGCCTTTTGCTTGCGCTTAAGTTCAATCCCATAGTGAATTAAATATTCAAGTTCTTCCGGTGTATAATCAGCCAGAGCAAGAAAATCCTTGCCTTTCAACTGGGCGGCCATTTCTTCTTGTAAGGTAACGTTCATTTCATTCAACCTCTCTCCATGTTACTCACTAGATGCTGCTGATCGTCGATGCCTTCTCTGCGAGGACAGCGCACAGCACATCCAGCCCTTGATCCAAATCGGCTTGCGGTATATTTAACGCTGGCACTAAACGAATGACGTTCGGCCCGGCAGGAATAACAAGTACGCCTCTTTTATGAACTTCACTAATAATTTCACCTGCTGGCTGCGTGCACTCAATCCCGATCAAAAGCCCAATACCGCGAATTTTCGCGATGAGCGGATTGCCGGCAAGCTTGCTTTCCAGCTTCTTAATCGTGTACTCGCCTACTTCCGCCGCACGCTCAGGCAGTTTAGTCGAAATAATCGTATCCACCGCCGCAAAACCCGCAGCCGTCGCAATCGGCGTACCGCCAAACGTCGAACCATGGCTGCCAGCGCTAAACGCTTCAGCAAGGAAAGCTTTCCCCAGCATAGCGCCAATCGGGAACCCGCCGCCTAGGCCTTTGGCCAATGTGAAAATATCCGGCTCAACTCCATAGTGCTCATAGGCAAAAAGCTTGCCAGTACGCCCAACGCCCGTTTGGATTTCATCCGCAATTAAAAGCAGATTCTCCTGCTTGCACAGCTCTGCCAGTTGTTTCACGAACTCAGGATCAGCCGGCAATACGCCGCCTTCCCCCTGTACCATTTCCAGCATGATGGCGCATGTTTTGTCGTTCACGAGACTGCGGACAGCCTCGATATCGTTATAGGGTGCATAGACGAAGCCCCCAGGAAGCGGATGGAACCCTTCCTTCACTTTGTCTTGACCTGTAGCGGTCAACGTCGCCAGTGTCCGTCCATGGAACGACATGTTGAACGTGATAATCTCATACCGACCGTTGTTCAACACCTTTTGATTGTAACGGCGTGCCAGCTTGATTGCGGCCTCGTTCGCCTCTGCTCCTGTGGAACAGAAAAACACAGCATCTGCACAGCTGTTATCCGTCAGTAAGGAAGCTAGTTTCTCCTGGTTCGGAATATGGAAAAGGTTGCTCACATGCCACAGCTGATCCAACTGCTGGACAAGCTGCTCCTTCACTTCTTTAGGCGCGTGCCCGAGGTTCGCAACTGCGATACCGCTCATCAAGTCGATGTACTCTTTGCCCGTATCGTCCCACAGTCGGCTGCCCTCCCCCTTCACCAGTGTAATTGGATATCTGGCGTACGTTGGAAAGAGCGAGCTTTTACCCGTTTCACTCATGTACATTCCCTCCTTATAGTGTTATCGTACAATTCTTGTACCGATTCCCGTGCCCTTCAGCACTTTGCTAAGCACATTCGGCTCCGCTCCATTCACAATCACAACTTCCTGTACCTTGCCCTGAATGCATGCAATCGCTGCACGAACCTTCGGAATCATGCCGCCGTAAATGTCGCCATTAGCAATCATTTCTTCGATCTCTGCAACGCTCACAACAGGCAGCACCTGCTTCTCGCCGTCAACTGTCTTCATAATTCCCGGTACATCAGTCACGACAACCATCTGCTCCACACCCAGGTGGGAAGCAACCGCGCCAGCCGCCGTATCCGCGTTGATATTGTAACGCTGTCCGCCATCTTCCCCAAGCCCGACCGGCGCAATAACCGGAATGTAGCCCATGTTCACGATGCCCTGGATCAGCTCCGCATTCACCTTCGTCACATCGCCGACAAGGCCGACTTCATCGCTGTTCGCAACCGGCTTCGCTTCAATCAAATGTCCATCCACACCTGACAATCCTAGCGCTGCTGCGCCTGTCAATTGAATCCGGCGTACGATCTCTTTGTTGATCTGACCGGAAAGCACCATCTCCACAACGTCCAGCACCGCTTCGTTCGTCACCCGAAGGCCGTTCACGAAGCCGGATTCAATGCCCAGCTTGCCGAGCGTTTCCGAAATCGCCGGGCCGCCGCCGTGCACGATAACCGTTACAATGCCTTCCTCCTGAAGCTGACACATATCTTCAAAAAAGCTGGCAGGCAGCGCCGCAAGCGTGCTGCCTCCGCATTTCATCACAAAGCAATTGTTCTTCACTGCGTTCGTTCCCCTTTGCTTCCTTAGGTACGGTAAGCGGCATTGATTCGCACATAATCATATGTCAAATCGCAGCCCCAGCCCGTTGCCTTGCCATCGCCCATATGTAAATTCACATGAATTTGAATCGTGTCTGTTTTCAAATAAGCCAGTGCCGCTTCCTCGTCGAATTTCACCGGACGCGACTGCGTAAGTACGGCGATATCGCCCAAGCGGATATCGACCGTGTTCACATTCACGGGCTGTCCCGAGTAACCGACAGCCGCAATGATTCGGCCCCAGTTCGCATCTGCGCCGTAAACGGCGGACTTCACGAGGCTCGATCCGATGATCGACTTCACGATCTTACGCGCCGCCTCATCGCTCTCTGCGCCGATGACCGTCGTCTCGATCAGCTTCGTTGCGCCCTCGCCGTCGCGCGCAATCGCTTTGGCGAGGTATTCGCCAACGTATTGGAATCCTGCCGCGAAAGCTTCCCAATCCGGATGGTCCGGATTCAGTGTTTCGCCGCCGGCCAGCCCGCTAGCCATCACCACGACCATATCGTTGGTGGACGTATCGCCATCAACCGTGATCATGTTGAAGGTGTTGTCCGTGATCCTGCTAAGCAGCTGCTGCAGGTGTTCGCTCTCGATCGGCGCATCGGTTGTCATGAAACCGAGCATCGTCGCCATGTTCGGGTGAATCATCCCCGAACCCTTCGCAGCCCCGGCAATGTGAACCTCCTTGCCACCAACCACAAGACGGATACACGTCATCTTCTGCACAAGATCCGTCGTCAGGATCGCCTGGCAGAAGTCTTCGCCTCCGTCTAGTTTAACGCGCTGCGGCAGCTGCTCGATGCCTGTCAGCACCTTGCCCATCGGCAGAAGCTCGCCGATAACGCCCGTGCTCGTCACGCCGACGTGATGCTCTGCCACGCCTAGCGCCTTCGCACTGGCCGCACGCATCGCATATGCGTCGTCCTCGCCCTGCTGGCCGGTGCACGCGTTCGCGTTGCCGCTGTTCACGATCATCGCCTGCAGCTTGCCGCCTTGGGCGATGCTCTCTTGCGTCACGCGCAGCGGTGCCGCTTGAAACGCGTTCAGCGTGTACACGCCTGCCGCTGCCGCCGGCACATCACATACGATCGCACCTAAGTCAAAGCGCTCCGTCTTCTTTAATCCGCAGTGCAGACCGCCTGCGCGAAAGCCTTTCGGCGTCGTTACTGTGCCCTCCGGCACGACCGTGAAACTAGCTTTATCCAACATCCTCGTCTCCTCACATGTCCTCTTCTTATGGATATACCGGCGCGAACAGCAATCCGGTCGTTTCTTCCCAACCGTACATCAAGTTCAAGTTTTGAATGGCCTGCCCCGCAGCGCCCTTCACCACATTATCAATAACGGAAACGATCGTCACGCGACCTGTCCGCTCATCCACGGAAAAACCGATATCGCAGTAATTAGAGCCGTATACTTCCTTCGTCGAAGGGAACTTGCCTTCTTGACGAATCCGTACAAACTTCCGGCCTTCATAGAATTGGCGGTAAAGTTCAATAAACTCTGCGGCTGTATGCTCACCGTTCACAGTAGCGTACATCGTCGACATAATTCCGCGCGTCATCGGCACAAGATGTGTCGTGAACGTCGTCACCACCGGCTTACCCGCAACACGGCTGAGCGCCTGCTCAATTTCCGGAATATGCTGGTGTTTATTCACTTTATACACGTTCAAATTCTCATTAACTTCCGCATAGTGCACGCCGAGACTTACGCTTCGTCCTGCGCCGGATACGCCTGATTTCGCATCGATAATAATCGTCGAAGGATCGATCCAGCCCGCTTTGACAGCAGGAATAAGACCTAGCAGCGTTGCTGTCGGATAGCAGCCTGGATTCGCGATCAGATCGCTTCCTTTGACTTCGTCCCCGAACACTTCGGACAACGCATAGATTGACTTCGCCAAAATATCCTCGGAAGCCGGCTTCTTCTTATACCATTTTTCGTAGTCGCTACTGGATTTCAAACGCAAATCCCCGGAAATATCGATAACCTTCAGACCGGCAGCCAAAAGTTTCGGTGAAAGCTCTGCGCTTACGCCCGCAGGTGTCGCCAGGAACACGACGTCGGCTTTGCCTGCGATCAGATCAACATCGAGTTGATCCAGAATATCGACGACCACTTCCTGCAAATGTGGAAAATGATCCGCCAGCGGCGCTCCTGCATTCGAGGTCGAGATGACCGATGTGATTTTCACCAGAGGGTGCGCCTGCAGCAAACGGATAACCTCCGCGCCGCCGTATCCTGTAGCCCCAATAATAGCCGCTCTAACGTTATGACTCATATGAATTCCCCCGTTATTCCGAAAATATATGTATGATTATACAGTCATATACATGATAATTCAATGAATTTTTTTCTCCATTTTTCTCCGCTAAAACACATTTAGATCCAAGACGAATCAAGGGTTTTGCAGCTTTTTTGCGGAAAATCTTGCCGCGGTTTTCAATCGTGTTGTCGGATGAAAAAAATTTATAATATGCATAGACATTTCGTTCGAATGACGAACAGTTATATTATCCCAAATTAAACGTTAGACAAGCAACATTTTTTTGTGAGGTTAAACCCGCGTCGGAAAATTTTGAGCCATGGCACAATAATGCTCAGTCGGGGGGCTGGAGGCTAAGGATCGGTCCCCTATGTTGCACTTTGTGCAGCGTTATCTCTGCATTTTGCCCCTCGCATCCTCCTTCGTTGTACTTTGTGCAACCATTTCAGCTAAAACGGCTGATTTTGTTACCTTTCAGCTGAAATGGTTGTATTTTATACAACATAAGGAGAGAATGTGCCGGATATTCGTTTCTATGCTGCATAAAATACAACGAAGCCCTGGCGATAGACGGTAGATAAACCTCACCCCTCACAACAAAAAAAGACGAGCCAAAGCACGTCTCAATAACAACTCGCTGCCGATTTCCGGGTTACTAAGCATGACGCTTAAATCCCTCGCCCAGCACCTCATTCGTTTCACTCAAAATAACAAACGCCTGCGGGTCCACCGACTGCACCAGCGTTTTCAATCGACTCACCTCGTTCTGCTTTACAACGACCATCATCACCGTCCGAGATTCCCCGGTAAATCCGCCGGATCCGTTAAGCTCCGTGAGCCCGCGATCCAAATCATACAGGATTGCTTTGCGAATCGCATCCGTATGGTCCGAAATGATGAAAGCCACTTTGGCATAGTTGAAACCAAGCTGCACAATATCGATCGTTTTCGTCGTAACGAATAAGCCGATCATCCCGTACAGGGCATTCTCCGGGGTGAACGCCAGCGCAGAGGAGATAATCACAATCCCGTCAAATACCGCAACAGAGAAACCCAAGCTTAAACCGGAGTACTTATGTAAAATTTGCGCGGCCAACCCAAGCCCGCCTGTAGAACCTCGTCCGCGAAAAACAATGCCTAGCCCAAGCCCAACGCCGATCCCGCCATAGACGGAAGCAAGTAAGGGATTTTGCGTTGGCACGCCCAGATGACTGGTCACGAGTACGCATAACGGAAAGACAACCGAGCCTACAGCCGCCTTCACGCCAAAATGTCCCCCCAGCAGCCAAAGGGCTAAGAGGAAGATCGGAATGTTCAGCGACCATTGGATGATCGCCGGATTCAAGCCG
The DNA here is from genome assembly GCF_013141725.1 of Paenibacillus planticolens. Lineage (GTDB taxonomy): Bacteria > Bacillota > Bacilli > Paenibacillales > NBRC-103111 > Paenibacillus_E > Paenibacillus_E planticolens. The sequence continues at coordinate 57,964 of NZ_WHNZ01000018.1, forward strand.
GTTACATGCTGAATCACCGTCGAAATCCCCGCGACCCCACCGGTCGCAATTTGGTTCGGGTTCAGAAAGCAGTTAAAGCTAGCCGCCATAATCAACGAGCCTATGATTAATAATGCATATTCAAAAACGGTATGTGCAGGACTTCCTATCCGTAGCAACGGTTCTCTTCTGGCCACCATAGGCCTCCTCTCACAAAAAATCCTACACCTGATAGGTGTAGGATGAACGTCTATTGCCTCTGCTATGCGCTGGCCCTCTACCTGAAGCAAAGGACTTCTCCGCACTTCGCCAATCCACCGATTACTCGGCGTTGTCCGGCTTGCGAATCTGATGACGCAAGAAAGCATCGATGAACATATCCAGATCTCCGTCCATGACCGCACCGACATTGCCGGTCTCAGCCGAAGTCCTGTGATCTTTCACCATGCTGTACGGATGAAAGACATAAGAACGAATTTGGCTGCCCCAGCCAATATCGGACTGCTCGCCGCGAATTTCAGCTAAATGCTTCAATTGCGCTTCGATCTTCTTCTCGTACAGCTTGGAACGCAGCATCTTCATCGCTTTCTCGCGGTTCTTGATCTGCGAGCGCTCTTGCTGACAGCTCACCACGACCCCGGTCGGCATGTGCGTAATCCGCACAGCTGAATCCGTGGTGTTGATATGCTGACCGCCGGCGCCGCTCGCCCGATACGTATCGATTTTGAGATCCTCTGTGCGGATCTCAACTTCCGTATCGTCCTCGATCTCCGGCATGATGTCGCACGACACGAAAGACGTGTGGCGTCTGCCCGACGCGTCAAACGGCGAAATCCGCACGAGCCGGTGCACACCCTTCTCCGCCTTCAAGTAACCGTAGGCGTTGAAGCCTGTGATCTGCAGCGTGACACTCTTCACGCCGGCTTCGTCGCCGGGCAAATAGTCGAGTACCTCGACTTTATAGCCCCGCTTCTCCGCCCAGCGGCGGTACATGCGCAGCAGCATCTCCGCCCAGTCCTGCGACTCCGTGCCGCCCGCACCGGGATGCAGCTCTAGAATCGCATTCAGCCGGTCATACGGCTGATTGAGCAGCAAGCCAAGCTCGAAGCCTTCGAGCTTGGTTTTTAGCGCCGCGATGCCTCCCTCAATGTCAGCCACCAGGCCGGCGTCGCTTTCCTCTTCCTCGAGCTCGACCATGACCTGCAGGTCGTCAAACTCGTTCGAGAAGCCCTGAAATTGATCCACAACGCTCTTGATCGCGTTGAGCTCGGCGATGGTCTTCTGGGCGCGTTCGTTATCGTCCCAAAAGTCCGGCGCCCCCATCTTTTCCTCAAAATCGCCGATCGCTTCCAGCTTATGATCTAAGTCAAAGAGACCCCCGTAATTCGGTTAATCGCTTTGCTGTTTCTCTTAAGTCTTGTTTCACTTCTGGTTCCAGCATGTCTTACACCTCTTTATTCTCTTGTGCCCGTTCTAACCGGATTCCGTTAGCTTCGCTTAGCTGCCTTGTCCGTGGCACTGTTTGAACTTCTTGCCGCTGCCGCATGGGCATGGATCGTTGCGTCCGATACGCTGTTCCTCATCGCGCACGACCGGCTTTTTGCCGCCTGCTTCGTTCTTCGTATCCACCGCTTGCCCTTCGGCCACGGCTTGACGCTCCAGGTTGCTTTGAACGTGAGCTTTCATGATATACATCGAGACTTCTTCGCGAATATTCTCAATCATCTCTTGGAACATCTCAAAGCCCTCAAACTGGTATTCACGAAGCGGATCCGTACCGCCGTAAGCACGCAGGTGGATACCTTGACGCAGTTGATCCATCGCATCGATGTGGTCCATCCATTTGCTATCTACCGCACGCAGCGCAACGACCTTCTCGAATTCACGCATGAATTCAGGTCCGATCTCTTCTTCACGCTCATCGTAACGTTTGCTAACGATCGCTTTGATCTCATCAATAATCTCTTCTTGCTCTTTGCCCCAAATAGCTTGGTCACTAATGTGCGCATCTTCTTGAAGGAAGTTGTTGTTCACGAAATTCGCAACCTCTTGAAGCTCCCACTCCTCCGGAATTTGCTCCTCCGGACAATGTGCTTTCACGACGCGCTCAATCACTGCGTTAATCATACCCTCGATGACTTCGCGGATATTTTCCGACTCCAACAGCTCGCGGCGCTGTTTATAAATAATTTCCCGTTGTTGATTCATAACATCGTCATACTGAAGGACCACTTTACGCACGTCGAAGTTGTTGCCCTCCACGCGCTTTTGAGCGGATTCCACAGCACGTGAAATTAATTTGCTCTCGATCGGCTGATCTTCTTCCATCCCGAGGCGGTCCATCATCGCCATAATATTTTCAGCGCCGAAACGTTTCATCAATTCATCCTCCAAAGAGAGGTAGAATTGCGAAGAACCAGGGTCGCCTTGACGGCCTGCGCGTCCGCGCAGCTGATTATCGATCCGTCTGCTTTCATGACGTTCTGTACCTATGATATGCAGCCCGCCGATATCATGTACGCCTTCTCCCAGCATAATGTCCGTACCGCGGCCCGCCATATTCGTAGCAATCGTCACGGCACCCGGTTGGCCCGCGCGCGATACGATTTCAGCTTCTTCCGCATGGTATTTGGCATTGAGGACTTTGTGCTGTACGCCTTTCTTTTTGAGCATCTCAGAAAGTCGTTCCGAGTTCTCGATCGACACCGTACCGACCAGAACCGGTTGATTCAGCTTGTGTTTCTCAACAATTTGCTCAACAACCGCCTTGAACTTACCGTTCTCCGACTTGTACACCACATCCGGCATGTCTTTACGAATCATCGGGCGGTTCGTCGGAACAATGATAACTTCTAGCCCGTAAATTTTCTTGAGCTCTTCCTCTTCCGTCTTCGCCGTACCTGTCATCCCCGCCAGCTTACGGTACATCCGGAAATAGTTCTGGAATGTGATCGTCGCCAGCGTCATGCTCTCATTCTGAACCTGCAGCTGCTCTTTGGCCTCAATGGCCTGGTGCAGCCCATCACTATAGCGACGGCCTGTCATAATACGGCCTGTAAATTCATCGACAATCATAACCTCGTCGTCTTGTACGACGTAGTCCACATCGCGCTTCATGATGAAACGCGCTTTCAGCGCTTGAGTCACGTGATGGTTAATGTTCACATTCTGATGATCGAATAAGTTCTCAATGCCGAATGCACGCTCCGCTTTCGCGACCCCTTCTTCCGTAAGAGCCACGGAACGCACTTTAATATCGATCGTGCAATCCTCTTCTTCTTTCAGCTTCGACACAAAACGGTCTGCCGAATAATACAAATCCGTAGACTTGGCAGCTTGTCCCGAAATAATAAGAGGCGTTCTGGCTTCATCGACCAAAATGGAGTCCACTTCATCGATGACCGCATAATAAAGCGGACGCTGAACCATCTGCTCTTTGTAAAGCACCATGTTATCGCGCAGGTAGTCGAAACCATATTCGTTATTCGTACCATACGTAACATCGCAGGCGTAAGCTGCTTGTTTTTCCTCATGGGAAAGCTCATGCAGATTAACCCCGACCGTCAGACCAAGGAATGTATAGATCTGACCCATTTCGCCGCTATCGCGCTGCGCCAAATAGTCATTGACGGTTACAACGTGCACGCCTTTGCCCAGCAATGCATTCAAGTACACAGGGAGTGTTCCAACAAGCGTTTTACCTTCCCCTGTTCTCATCTCGGCGATACGGCCTTCGTGCAGCACCATACCCCCAATAAGTTGAACGTCGTAATGACGTTTACCTAATACACGTTTAGCTGCTTCTCTGACTACCGCAAAAGCTTCCGGCAGCAAATCGTCCAGCTCCTCGCCCTTTTCCAAGCGATTTCTGAACTCGACAGTCTTGCCTCTTAATTCTTCATCGGATAACGGCTCAATGCTGGCCTCAAGCCCGTTGATATAATCAACGGCTTTTAACATCCGTTTAATTTCCCGTTCATTGGAATCACCAAAAATCTTCTTCACTAGTCCTAGCATCGGTGAACCCCTTTCCATTGCATTCGTATCCTTAAATTGTACCACCTTTGACCGTCCTGCCGCAACAAACCCTCGATCTACTTCTGCATAAACTGTCCTAAACAGACGAAAATCTCACGTTTTCAATTATTTCTATAGTATTGAATCGTTTTCTTAAATGCATGCATGCCAAATAATCGACCTCTCCGTTCAGATGAGACGATGTATAACCTTTCTATTATGAAACTGAAAAGAGCTCAATTCGATTGAATCGAATTAAGCTCTTGGTATCATTATCTTATTTATAAACTGCTGGCTCGATTAATCCGTACTTGCCGTCGTTACGTTTATAAACGACATTGACGGAATCTGTGTCCATATTAGAGAAAACAAAGAAGCTGTGACCAACCAAATTCATTTGCAAAATCGCTTCCTCAACATCCATCGGCTTCAAATCGAAGCGCTTGTTGCGGACCAATTCAAAGTCATCTTCCTCTTCCATGAAAGTGACAGGCGATGTTTCGATTTTGAACAAATCACGCTTGCCGCCTTCTTCGCGAATTTTGCGGTTGGTTCTTGTTTTATGCTTGCGAATTTGGCGCTCTAACTTGTCCACTACCAAATCAATCGAAGCATACATATCTGAATTGCGTTCTTCAGCTCTCAGCAGCACGCCAGTTAGAGGAATAGCTACCTCGATGGTTTGCAGACCTTTAACCACACTTAGCTTCACTTGTACATCGGATGTAAGGGGAGCTTCAAAATACCTATCTAGTCTGTTTAATTTTTTCTCGACATAGTCCCTGAGTGCCTCAGTTACTTCAAGGTGTTCTCCGCGAATGCTAATCATCATAGTTAAACATCTCCCTTCCTTCTTACAGTATACTACATTCCACCCCATCTTCATAATTCCTTTAAATTCCGAGCATAATATTTATACGCAAAAAAACACCCCAGGATGACTCCCAGGGTGTGCATGTTCGTAGGTGTATACTAGCGGCACAAGGCGTGCCGGATAATTATAGTCTGCTAACGTTAGCTGCTTGCGGACCACGTGCGCCTTCTACGATGTCAAACTCTACAGCTTGACCTTCGTCCAGCGTTTTGAATCCTTCTGATTGAATGGCTGAGAAATGCACGAATACATCTCCACCATCTTCACGCTCGATGAAACCATAGCCTTTCTCTGCGTTGAACCATTTCACTTTACCTTGCATAACGTACACATTCCCTTCGTCTTAAAAAATAGAAATACATAAAATAGAAATGTAAGCCCTTACTTTTTGACTATAACACCCTCCTGCTTGACCTGTCAATTTCTAACTTAGCACCCAAGTAAATTTTTTGAAAATTCGGGTATATACAAGTCGTGGATAACTGCGGATTTTGTAGAATCCTGTCGTGTCCGGCGCTTTTACGATTTATTCACAAAGTTATACACAGATTTATACACATTATCCACAGGTCGTTGTGAGTGAGTTATGGATAAGTTGGATGTGTTACGGTGGGCTTGTGCACATCATGGTTCTACTAGGATGCGCTTGTCCACAATTCCGAGATGAAAGCGTTGTAGAACCGTTGATAACCAAAAAACCTTCTGCCGCGGCAAAAGGTTTCTGTGCATAAACTTATTTTTTTCGGTCGAAAAAGAAACTTTCAGTGTCATAATGGTTATCGTATGCATTTCGCTGGGTTTTACCCGTGTCCAGCTTGGCCAGCTGCATACTTGCTTCATCCCGGAATTGCTGCAGCTTCTTCAGGAAAATGGGATCTAGACTGATCACTGCTTGAATGCGGGATTGATAGGTCTCCTTATCCCGCGCTGTCGCTGTTCCAGTGGCGTTAAGAAGCGCCTGCATGATGTCCTCGCGCTTCTCCATAAACTCTGAGATACGTTCCGCATCCATCGTCACAAGCTCGGCTAATCCTTGTTGTGTTAGTTGCTCCAGCTCCGTGACCAGCTTATCCATGCAGAGCTCCTGCAGGTGCTGCAGAGCTAGCATTTACTTGCTTAGCAGCTTGCAGCCAGGTTTCCTTCAACTGAAGCAAATAACCAAGTACCTCTTCAGCAGGCTCAACCGACTTCTTCATGTTAGCTTCGATTAAGCGGTGGTTGAAGTATTCATACAGCCTCAATAGATCAGCCGCAATCGGAGCGTTCCGATCAATCGTAATGGAGAATTCGCTAATAATGTCCTGTACCTTGACTAGGTTGGTGTTAGCGTCTTGATAGTTGGTCGTTTTCAAAGCCTCTATACCCGCACGGCAAAAACGTATGGCTCCATCACAAAGCATAATAAGCAGCTGTGCTGGGCTTGCCGTTTGTACCGTATTCTCCAAGTATTTGTTGCGTTGGGCTTGAATCATTGTTATTTCCCCCTAGTTTAAAGTAGGACTCTTATTAGCCGCCCATTTGTTGTGTTAGTTGTGCGCTTTGTGCTTGCATTTGAGTGATATATTTTTCCATAGCAGTGAATTGGTTATAGTAACGGGTTTGCAGTGCATCTAATTTTGTAGTCCAGTCATCGATTCTTTTGTTAAGTTCTTTGGTTGATTTCCCTAATGTATAGCTGGTATCTACGCTATTCGATATACCAGCTCTTGCTGTAATTTTACCTATGAGTGATGAAGCCAAGTTATTTAAACGTGTTGCAACACCGTCACCGGCAGTCGACTCTTTTAATTTGTCGTCCGAGACAAACAGCGCCATCACTTGATCCGGATTCTCTGCGATAGCTTTCTTGAGCTTATTATCGTCGATATAAATTTTCCCGTTATCTAAATAACTACCAGAGATTGCTCCACCAATCGTAACACTCGTCGATATACCAATTTCAGAAAGACTCTTCGCGCTCCCTGATGGTAAACCTGTTATTGGGCTTGAAAAAGAGCTTCGAAGATTCGTTAACGCTTGATTAAGTATCATGTCGCCACGCAATGTCCCACTCTTGGCTTTGGCTTCCCATGCCGTAATCTGGTCGTCTTTCATACTCTCGCGTTGACTATCCGTTAGCGGTGTATAATCCCTATATTTCTTTTCATTAACTTTTGTATTAATAGTATCTATAAGTTCGTTATACTTATCAATGAAATTTTTAATGTTATTGTAAATAGAATCGGTATCACCGATCACGTTAACGTCAACAGCTGACGAAGTCGTTTTCTTTGCAGTAAAATTTATCCCATTTATCGTGAAAGAGTTCGTATCATACTTCGCAATTGCTCCATTAAATTGCACCTCGGCTTGAGTTCCTTCCTTCTTAACTTGGTTGAAGGTTGCCGGTGTAGTTGTACTACTCATTTTAAATTGAGGTAGCACATTTGCTGCGCTATCTTTTTCATCAGTTAATGTAATGGAGTCCGTTGTTGGATTAGAAAAAACAATATTATGGTTACTATCCAGATAAGCAGACACTCCTAATTTGCCTACTGCCGAACTATTAATAGCATCGATCACATTAGCAATCGTTGTAGTCTTATCGATACTAATATCAACCGATGCAGAGCCTACTTTCACTCTCAATTGTTTAGTTGTCGTTAAATTTCTATCAATTAAAGTAGAAGTAGGTACATCAAGATTGGGAGCAGGTGTAGTTAGCTTACTGTTTACCTTCGTGGTATCATCATTTTGGTCGGATAGAGTCGCGGTGACTGGATTGTCGCCGGCATCTTTAAATTTTAAATTATTATTACTATCTAAGTATGCCTTTGCACCTTCAGTTGTAGATATTGCAGACTTATTAATATCCGATATTAACTTGTCATAGGTAGTATCCTTATCAATCGTGAAATCAGCTGTTGTACTACCAATCTTTATGCGCAATGTCTGCGTTGACTTCAGAGAGCTATCAATTTGTAGAGATCCTGCAAAATTATTAGTTCCTGAAATTGTAGTACCAGCTTGAGGCGTACCACCTGAAATCTTCAACACATCAGTCAGCAAATCAGCCGTATTACCCGCTACGTTCTTGGCACTTAAATTCACTTGACCTGCTTTACCTGTTGAGGTGGATGTGAAAAATAGCTTATCAATTGTCGCATCATAGCTAACATTGACACCTGTAATGCTGGATTTGCTATTAATTGAGGACACAAGACTACCCAATGTATCTGTAGGTTTTACCTCTATAGAAGTAGTCCCTTTGGATCCTCCGATGGTTAGTAATGTGTTACTGGCAAAAGTTTTAGCTGGAGTAAGAGCCCCAACTATATCAGATACCTTTGTATCTGCTCCTTTTACTGTAGCACCTAGGAGACCCGATGTTGCTGTCGCTGCAGAAGCCAACTTGTCTACTTGAAGTGAGTAATTTCCAGGGGTTGCTACAGAAGTCCCTGTTACACTTACACTGCTTTCATCAGTAGATGTAGCCTTCTTCGATTGATAAGATGACTGGAGTTTCATATTAAAAGCCAAGTCACGGAAAGCCATGATCTTCGAGTTAATAGTACGATAATCATCACGTTGCCATTCAATTGACTGCTTCTGCTGTTTTAATTTGTCCTGCGGCATACGAGCAGCCATCATTAACTTCTTTACTGTATCATCAATATCAATACCCGTTCCTGAGAATCCATTTAAACGAGTTACCATCGCTAGATCAACTCCTTAGTTATCTTTTCTCGTCCACAAGAATTCCGGCCATTTGCCAGAGCTTGGCTACAAAATCCAAACTCTTCTCAGGTGGAATTTCACGTATCGTTTCGCCCGTATCTTTGTCCAAAACTTTAACTGAGATTAGTTTAGTTTTTTGATGAATAGAAAACTCAAGAGAAGTTGTTCTACCTTGAATTGCCTTAATGGCATGTTCAATGGCTTTTACTACCTGAGCATCACTTATTGTAACATTTTCACCCTTCAGTTCGGCTGTTTTAAGATCTGATGTATTTGTAATGTTAGATGCAATGATTGCTGCTGCATTATTGGTCCCGGTCTCATCTACCTTATGAATCTTTACTGGCTCAGGAGCTAGTTTTCCTTCTCCCCCGTTGTTTCCGAACCCGCCGACTGGGTAATTCAAGCTCATAGAAAAACCTCCATCCGAAGATATAGATATATCTTTTATATCGGTTGGAGGTCTAGGATATATTAGAGAAACTTACTATGAAAATCTTATATTAGTTCTTAAATATGCATCATAAATTTTTTTTACTGCTCTTACTACATCTTGAACATCCTCGTTGGTCATTCGCGGGAAGAGAGGTAATGTAATTGCTTCCTCATAATAGCTTTCTGCCTCAACACAGTGAGTTTGCTCATACCCAATTTGTTGGTAATAGGGTTGTCTATATACCGGAATGTAGTGCACATTGACTCCTATATTTTCAGCACGTAAAGCTGCAAAAATGTCCCTTCTGTTCTTATCAAAAGCTTCCTTTTTAAAGCGAATCACGTACAAATGCCAACTAGAGTTCGATTGAGGATGCTGATACGGGATTTGTATACCTGGCATTTCTATGAAAGAATTTTGATACTTCATTGCTATTTCTCTTCGTCGCTCTACAAAATCATCCAACCTATTTAGCTGAGAGAGACCCAAGGCAGCTTGAAGATCAGTCATTCTATAGTTGTAACCTAGCTCATGCATTTCATAGTACCATGGTCCTTCATTACGCATTATAATGTCCTGATTTCTTGTCATTCCATGGTTGCGAAAAAGAAGCAGCTTTTCATAAAGCCTTTGTGAGTCAGTAGTAATAACCCCACCTTCTCCTGTCGTAATATGCTTGACAGGATGAAAACTAAACATTGTCATATCGGCTAGTGAGCCTACCTTTTTATCACTATATTTAGCCCCCAGTGAGTGTGCTGCATCCTGGATAACTAGAAGATTGTGATCTCGAGCAATACGGTGGATTTCATTTACTTCAACGGGTTGACCTGTAAAATCCACTGCAATGATTGCCTTTGTTCTTGAGGTTATTTTTGACTCAATTGATACAGGGTCTATATTATATGTATCAGGTTTAATGTCAGCAAAGACGGGGGTTCCTCCCTGATATAGAACACAGTTACTACTAGCAAGAAAAGTTATTGGAGTGGTGATGACTTCATCACCATTGCCAATTTCAGCTGCAAAACAAGCAGCATGCAGAGCTGCCGTCCCATTGCAAAATGCAACAGCGAATTTTGCCCCAACGTATGTGGCAACTGCCTCTTCAAATCTTGGAATCATGGGACCTTGTGTAATAAAATCACTTTCAAGTACGGATAAAACTGCTGCACGATCATTCTCATCTAACCATTGCTTCCCATAGGGAAGTAAATTTTTTCTTACTGGTTGTCCACCTTCTAGAGCTAATTCTTCCATCAAAGTTCCTCCTAATCATAAAAACAAGTAACCCTATCAGAGGTAGTTTGACTGAATTCTAATCCATTCTTCTGTCCGAGAAATACCCTCTTCAAGCGAAACTTGGGGCTCCCAATCTAGTAATCGCTTAGCTTTGGTTGAATTGCACAACAATTTCTGAATTTCGCTTTGAGGGTGAATATGAGGAACATGCTTAATCCTAGCTTCATCCTTAACAATAAGTAATGCCAATTCGTTAATAGAGATATCTCGCCCTAGTCCTGCATTTACAATTTGTCCATTTACAGTATTTGAGTATCCCGCTTCAACTACGAACCGTGCACAATCTTCTACAAAAAGCAAGTCTCGAGTCTGAGTACCTTCACCATAAATATTTAATTCTTTACCTGCTAACTTATTATTAAGGAAAATGGCAACAACGCCACCCTCCCCCCCAGTTTTTTGATAAGGTCCATAGGTATTAAATGGGCGAATTACAACAACTGGTAAACCATATGCATAATAATATGAAAGCACCATGTTTTCAGCGGCTATTTTAGCGCCTGCATAAGGGGATGCGGGTTTAGTTGGGTGATACTCTGTAATGCCTGTTTCATCAGTACAGCGATCATAGACCATGCAGGTACTCATAAATACAACTTTTACGTTGTGCTTACGACATTGCTCCATAATATTAAAAGTTCCTACTGTATCATTATAAAAAGTAGTGCTAGGGTTATCTATCGAATCCTGTACGTTAATCGAAGCACCTAAGTGATAACAAATGTTAAATTGGTTTGCTCCAAATAAATTACTAAGTAACACCTCATCTTTGATATCTCCGATCACTATCTCTTTAAATCCAGGGTGTTCTTGAAATTCTTTAACGTTTTCTTTGCTTCCATTTGAAAAGTCGTCAAGTATCCATACATTATGACCATCTTCTAATAATCTTTTTAATACCCACCTACCAATAAAGCCAGCTCCACCAGTTAGTATAACGTTCATGTTAGCATAACTCCTTACTTATTGTTTTATTCAAAAAGGTCCCATGTCAGAGGAGTGCCCTTCTTCACATTCTTAGAGATACGTTTACCTAATAATGTTTCATAATACTGTGGTGATAAACCAAACCCTGGCCTAATAGCACGCATATTTTTTTCAGTCAATCTCTCGCCAGCATCTATGTCTTGAGCAATATATAAAGAACGCCTAAATTGCATGGATTTCAACTCTGCTTGAAGAGGACCATAAGCAACCGTACCTAATGCACGCCAAGCTCGTTCGGTCTCAATAACTAATGACTTCATCTCATGAGGCTCCATTGAAAAAGTAGCATCAACTCCACCATCAGCTCTATTTAATGTAAAATGCTTTTCAATTACAGTTGCTCCTAATGAAATACTAGCAATCCCAACACCCACTCCTAACGTGTGATCCGACAAACCGACTTGACAATCAAACATTTGGCTCATATGCGGTATAGTATTAATATTTGAATTTTCAGGTGATGAGGGATAGGTGCTAGTGCATTTAAGAAGAATTAAATTTTTACACCCTGCTTCTTTAGCAGTTCTGACTGAAAGATCAAGCTCTGCTAATGTTGCCATTCCTGTTGATATAATCATCGGTTTACCCGTTGAGGCTACCTTACGAATTAAAGGTATATCACCGTTTTCAAAAGAAGCAATTTTATACATTGGTACATTCAGATCTTCGAGAAAATCTACAGCAGTTTCGTCAAAAGGGGTGCTGAAGCAAATTATTCCTAGTTTTTTGCATCGTTCTATAATAGAAGCATGCCATTCCCATGGAGTGTAGGCTTGTTTATACAAATTATATAATGAGTTCCCTCTCCATAAACTTTCTTTATCTTGTATGTAGAAATCGCCTTCATCCAAGTCAAGTGTCATTGTCTCCGGTGTATATGTCTGTAGTTTCAGAGCATCTACACCACAAGCAGCAGCTGCATCAACTATTTGCAAAGCTTTTTCTAAAGACTGATTATGATTACCTGACATCTCTGCTATAATAAAAGGACGCACATCACTACCAATTTTTCTATTATCTACAGTGAATGTTTTCATCATCCTGTCCTCCTATATCAGTATTAATTGCTCTTCCTGCTATTAGTCTAATAGGTGTATTCCAACCATTCAGCATTAAGTGAAGGTACTTTTCTTTATCTTTGGAATAATGAAAACTCCCCTGTCCAGATTGTTTGATTCCCTTCAACTTTCCATCGCGAATAATTGACCACTGGGAGTAAAACAAATTCTCAATACATTTAGATAATGCTTCATAAGTTGAACTAAGGGTTTCTTCATCTGAGAATTCAATTTCCTTCTGAACAAGAATGTCTCCAGTATCAATACCTGTATCCATATAATGAATAGAAACCCCTTTGGGTGTATCCTCCAAAAAGCTCCACAAATTTGGGTCTGCTCCCCGATTCCATGGGAGTAGCGAAATATGTAAATTTATTATCCTGTTCTTATATTTTTCTATAAGGTCAGGTTTTATTATATATCGGTATCCATAACTAATAATCCAATCTACAAGTATTGGATCATCAGATTTTAATTTTCCATCAAGAATTGTCACTTGATCTCCGTTAGATTCAAGGAATTTTACTACCTGTTCACGATAAGGACCAAGTAACAAAATGTGCAAAATAATCCCCCCATCAAACTGCAAATAAACATTTTAGTACTCTTGTTACACCTAACCCATCTACAATGTCAACACACTTACTACTCGATGCAAGTATCCATTCATCATTAAGCAGTGCATCTATATATGCATTTTGGATTTCTTTTTTTTCCACACTTCCACTGTGCCCCAGATACTTATCAAAACTATAATAATGGGCAGTTTTAGCTATTTCCACTTGGTTGCTGGCGTTGGTAATCACTAGAGCCGGCAGACCCATACAATATCTTTCCCAAGTAATTGTGCCGCCAGAACATATAGCAAAATAACTTTCGGCCATGATTTGAGCCATATTTGAAACCTGTACATGAAGCTTAAAATTGGGGGTATGGCTGCAAATATCTTTTATCTCCCTAATGTATGGGTTATTTTTCCCAACGACAATAATAATAGTATTGGCTAAATGTGCGAACTCTAGTAAAGAATTCAGAACATACATTGTTTCATTAGTCGGATCTGTACCACCAAAAGTCACCAAAACCTGCTTAGATTCATTTGCCGATTTGATAGGTCCCAATCTATTGAACCGAAACTCTTCTCTAAGAAGAGAATATTTCGGTCCTAATAATTTCACGCAATCTTTACTAACTAGATTATTGTAACGTCCTTTTAGATCTATGTATAAATTTTGGTCAAGCAGCAAATCACAAAAATGCTTTCTATTCGCTAAATCATCTATTACCATAACTTTTTCAACATATAGTGAAGCATACCGTTCCCAAGATTCGTCCAAAGAATAATGATCAACAATTAACCAATCCACTTTTTCTTCAAAGAAACAATGGCTATTATCAAATTGATCCTTGTTATTAATAAGGATTATTTCGTAACCTTTAGCATTAATGAATTCGTTAATATTCCCTTCCCCATCAGAACACATGAATGTAATATGTACATTATGTTTTTTAAGTTCATCAGCAAGCACCAAGCATCGCATTACATGTCCTGTACCAATAATAAGGGAAGAATCCGCTCTAAATAATACTCTCATTCCCGGTTCTTCCCATCAGTTTCGAGCTTCTTTTGTTCCACATTGTTATTAATAAAAACGAGAGACGGATCTTCCTGAAAAACATTTAAAATATCTTTCAAGCCAAACCACCTAGATATACCGTTTAATCTTTCATAAACAGTAGAAATAAGCTTCCAATCTTCTATGGTATCTAATGTCCATCGATGAAATGAATGGTCCTTATCTGAGAAATACGAATACGTTGAGAACATTTCCGGATGTTGATACAAATAAGGTGTAACATGCTCTCTATGTTCAGGATGAACAGCTTCCTTGTACGTTTTACGCAATGCAGCAATTGTAAAGATCTCCGCATCTAGCCCACGCGGAAAAGTTCTATTCATAAAATTACTTGCATAATCGACATTTTTCTCATGGAATTTTTGAATTAACGTATCTACGATGTCAGGGTCAATAAACGGGCAATCTGAGGTGACACGAACAATTGAATCAACATGAAAATATTCAGAAGCTTCATAATATCTTGAGAGGACATCGTATTCATCCCCGCGGTAATAAAAAACCCCTAGACGTTTAGCTTCATCTACAATTAAATCGTCTTCTGGAAGTGTTGTTGTAGCGATTATAATACAATCCACTAATTTACACATAGATATTCTCTCAACAACATGTGATAATATTGTTTTATTCCCCAACAACCGAAGTACTTTTCCAGGTAATCTAGTTGAACCCATTCTTGCTTGAATAACAACCGCTGTCTTCATAAAATCACTCGACCTTATAGTTTATTTAACATTTAGATTAAGTTTTGACAGTCCAGCAATGTATGCAGTTCTGATTTAGTCATAGGCTTCTGTATTTCTGAACTATAACTCTTTTGCTGAGCCAGAGTAGCTCCTTCATATTCTTTAAAATCTTTTATAAACATATTCCTAATCATAAACATATCGTTAAACTCATAAGCATGCTGGGATTCCTCTTCTGTCATTAGCTCTTCAAACATTTTCTCACCAGGTCTTAAGCCGATCTCTTTTATAGATATTTCGTTTTGAGAGATACCAAGTTTCAGGGATACCTTAGGAACTAATACATCGACCAGGTCTTTTAATAAAACTACTGGCATTTTTAAAACGAAAATCTCTCCACCTTGTGATCGTTTCATTGCTTCAATTGTTAAATCAGTCGCTTGCTGTAAGGACATCATGAATCTGCTCATACTTAAATTAGTTACCGTTATTTCTCGTTTGTTTTCTATTTGCCATTTAAAAAGAGGAATAACAGATCCACGAGATCCCATCACGTTCCCAAATCTTACAGCAGCAAAGGTGGTTTCCTTAGAACCCGTTTGATTTTGCGCAGCTGCAATCAGTCGTTCCGCCATAAGCTTTGATGCTCCATATGTATTTATAGGAGCTATTGCTTTATCAGTGCTTGTAAATATGGTTTTCTTGACACCCGTATTTAATGAGGATTGGATTACATTTTGTGTTCCAATAATATTTGTTTGTACTGCTTCAAAAGGATTGTACTCACAAGATGGAACATGTTTCATGGCAGCTACATGAAAGACATAATCTATATCTTGCATTGCCCTCTCTACCCTTGCCAAATCTCTAACATCACCAATAAAATAACGTATATTTTTATATTCCGAAAAAAGCTGCTGGAGCTCAAATTGCTTATATTCATCTCTACTTAGAATTCGGACAACTGCTGGCTTGTCTTTTAAAATAGTTTTTAGTAAGCTTACTCCTATAGTTCCTGTTCCTCCGATAATTAACACTTTCTTATTATTAAAGTATCCTTCCAGTTTGATTGCCCTCCTTACTCTATTGTCTTTTGAAATTATTGTTTTTCTAAAAGATACATTTGGTCTATGTTCATATCCTTTAAATACGGGTATTTAACTTCTTTAACAAGCTTTAAATTATCAAACCGCTTTATAAACAGTTCTGAAAAATTAGTTTTCCACATTTTATTACCATTTCCACGGTAATCAATTTCTTCATAATGATCCGAGTAATACTCAAAACCCCATATATACTTTTTACTTACGCGAACCATCTCTTCCATTGCTATATATATATCCTTTGGAGAAATATGTATCAAGACACCACTTGTATATACTAAATCAAAAAAATTATCTTTAAAAGGCAAATCAAAAGCTGAACCTTGTAAGATATTAATATTTCTAGTAGAGGCTTTTGCTTTCTCGATAGCATATTCTTGCAGTTCGATGCCAAATAAATTAGTGTAACCTGCAGCTTGTAAGCAAGCCAATTGATTCCCTGTGTTACAACCGACCTCCAAGACCCCTGAAATATCCAACATCCCTAAAAATTGTTCATTCATTTCAGTGCGAGAAACACCAAACTGTTGGTTATAGAACTCATCGAGTTCTTTTGGGTTATACGTATTCCTATCTGTATAATTAGCTCCGAAATGTCCAATCCAAAAATTCATTTGTTCTGTTTCCATACCTCTTCACACCCCGGAATTCTTTACTTTTGCTACTTCCTTAGAGAACAGTTCACAATAATCCATGTGAGTTAAACATTCGTAGATATATTTGCCGAAAACATCCAATAATAATCTTGCTTTTTTAATAGGATCATTGCATTGTTTAATTTCTGGAGATGCTTTTAATAACATGTCAAACTGAACACGATTCATCGGTTGAACGTAAACTTTATAGTAGTCATTGTTAATAATTTTATTTATTAACTTATCCCATTTTGGGAATAATTGGTTTATTAATGGGCTATTATTGCTTTTAATTAAAGAATCGAAACGCTTTAAAATATCCACTGCGTCTTGGAACATTCTCTTTACTAAAAGTAGCTCTTTTTCCATCTCTCTAATAAATCGAGAAATTTCAGACTGATTATACGTCGTTTTCCTACTTGTATACCAATGTTCTAGTCCAATTGTATTATTTTCAATATTTTTCATTACCTCATAGAGTGCCATAAAAGTAGTTCCTTCAATATGAGCTCCACCCTGCGTTGTATTTATAATTGATTTATTTTTATAAGTGGAAATTAGCATCTCCATATGCAAACGCATCATATTTAAATTCCGCATAGTGGGTATATTTTCACCATTCACACTTCTTACCCAAATATAGTCTGCCTGCTCAGCCTCTGATACCTCAGTACTACGAAGCTTGTATTCAATGCCTTTACTATAGAATTGATTATTTCGAATTGCCAGGTTCTGTCCCACTAAAATAATCGGGCTGCAGCCTAACTTAAGTAAAATTTCGAGCGTTACAACGGCAATTGAAGGAGCATCTGTTACAAACTTTTCTTCTTTAAAAATGCTTTCCTTCTGTAAATAGTGTCTAGAAACACTATCTTGACTTGTAATAGCGTGTACTTTAGGCCCAGGGTATTGAGTCAATACCTCGTAATAAACGGAACTTCCAAAAATAAGAGGAATTGAATCAATTTTTTTCTCGACTATTTCCTGATAAACAAGTTTGTTATGAGGATTCGGGTCATATGTGCATAACGCATCAGGAATAATATTGTGAGAAAGCAACACTTTATTAGCGGAGCCAACAGCAAAAATAAAGGCCTGCCGATGCTTTGCAATCTCTTTAAGATGTAATATTTCTTCTTCCAGAGAAGGTCCTGCTGAAACAATAATAACTGGCTTCGAATTAAATACTTCCGAGTATTCAAATATATTGGGACTGTTCAATACAAATTTAAAATTATTGGCACTGTTTAAAACCCACAGTTTTTCAAATGCATGGTTGGCATTAATTGTTCCCCGAAAATTTGTAACTACTTCCGTAAATTTATTCATAAAAGTGGTCGTTTGATTCTCAAAATACCTATCATAGGATGGAAGTGTTATAATTAGTACTTCGCCAGTTAACGATTTGAGAAACTCTCCGATATAATAAGAGATGTTATCTTCATTTGTTTGTAAGATGATGTTTTGAATTTGCTTGAAGTTCCAGCCTTTTAATGATCTATGACTTAACCATTGGTATGCAAATGTAAGGTTTGGCTCATAGAGTGTAACTGGTACATCTTTATATTTATTAAGAAATGCCTCAACATGATAGCCCAATCCTATACCATAAAAAAACACATGGTCGTAATTAGAAACTTCGTCCTCATATTTTGAAATGATGTTCTCTGCTTCTTTTCTAGGATCATATTGACTATGGATATATTGCTTCCTCTCCTCGATTGATAGCATTGCTAGAGTAGGCAAATTATTTTTTGACATGGTTACTTCGGATTTGAAACTATTCTCATGAGGTTCAAGAGCCTTTAACACGGCTAAGACAGCTGGAAACTTCTCTCTGAGTGCCATAACATTGTCAGCTATAATCATATTGAACTTCCTCAATTTTCGTTATATTCGCTAATATACTTTTCAAAAAGCGTTTCTAATTCGTACTCAATAAGATCCCCTATCAAGCCAAAATCCTTTACTTCCAGAGCTTCACCTAATTCTGAAATTATCTTACTTAATGTATTAATTACTTGATACGTCTCTATCTGTGAGTTCTTATTTAAATAGGATAACTTCTGAAAGGCTGTCATAAGCCATTCAAGTCCCTCCATCAGTAATGAAAATTGCACCCAAGTCTCACTTTTAGGGCCTTGATGGAATTGCTTAGCTAGAATACGCAATTCGTCCTTTGCTCTCTTTAAGTATGATTGAATAGCAAGCAATACATCCTTAGTAATCTCTGCTTCTGGTTTCATTATTACTTGCACCTCATTCATATCCTTACTAACTTTAATCCAAATCTCTTCATCAATTTCTTCGAATAATTGACCATCTACAAGAATATGACTAAAAACCAGAGATTTACTCTCAGCGAGATTCTCAATTAAAGTGAATAAATTAGTATAAGAAAGATCGTTATTCTCAAAGTTCCAAATTTCATCATTAATCGTAAGCTTCATATGCTGCCCCCTAATTTAACATTCCTAGTATTATCTATATCGGTATTTAAGGTATATAAATGTAGATTTACTATAGTTTTTAAAGTTTTCTTTTAAAAAAGTGTTACTTCAAGACTAAAAAAAGAGGTCCCCATCTTAGGGAACCCCTTTTCTATCTTAATATTAACGCAGCAGTTGAAGTACGCCTTGTGGTTGTTGGTTAGCTTGTGCAAGCATAGCTTGTGCAGCTTGAGAGAGAATGTTGTTTTTCGTGAAATCCATCATTTCTTTTGCCATATCAACATCACGGATACGGGATTCAGCTGAAGTCAAGTTCTCAGAAGCTGTTTGCAAGTTGTTGATTGTATGCTCCAAACGGTTTTGTACTGCCCCCATTTTGGAACGTGTAGCGGATACGTTTTTGATAGCAGAATCCAAAGAAGTCAAAGCTTGGGATGCACTACTTGCTGTGGAGATATCTACAGCGGACAATCCAAGAGCAGCTGTACGCATATCGCCGATTCCGAAGCTAATCGTTTGACCGCGGTTTGCACCAATTTGGAATGTTACACCACCATTACCAGTAGCTTCGGTTTGTGCTTGACTCAAACCAAGATCTTGAACGAACGATTTTCCTGTTTTATCAGAAAGAACGAGTGGCCCATTCTCATTTGTTACTAAAAGTCTACCATCGGAGCTTACATTTACTTGGACATCTGTGATGAATCCTTCTTGACCGGAAGTCAATTTGGATACTCCGTTTGCACCGGAAATTGCATTATTGATAGCTGTTTGCAATTTAAGAGCAACACTAGCCATAGTATCATTACTTCCGATACCTGAAATAGTAATCTCCATATTAGTACCTGCAAGCTTCATCATGAACGTTGATCCACTTGCAATCGCAGTACCGTTGTAGTTTGTAGTACCAGCAGCAGATGTACCGCCAGCTGCACCCATGATTTTATCATTTAGGACTGCATTTGCAGTAAGGCTAGTATCAATACTGGAATCGATACCTTTTGATCCACTTTCAAGAACTAGTTTGCCAGCAGTATCAACGTATCCAGTGATGTGAGCAACATTCTTACCGGATGCATCGATTGCTTCATTGATTTTTTGTACAATCAAATCTTTAGCTTTGTTTTGAGTGCTAGTATCAGTCGAGATACCTTTCAGAACATTTCTCTCATCAGTAGTTAGGTTCTGCCATTGAACTTTAATCTCTGAACCATCAATTTTGATAGTTTCTTCGATAAAGTTAGCATCCGCCGGTTTACCAGAGGCCATAGTACCGGAACCTGTTGCTTTTCCGGCAGTCAGTTTAGCGATTTGTGCACCTGTTGTTGTATCAACAGCAACATTCGCGCCACCAGCAGATTTCAAGTTACCATTCAACAACTTCTGAGTATTGAACTCAGTTGTGTTACCGATACGGTCGATTTCGTCTTTCAGCTGTTTAACCTCTTCTTGAAGAGCTGCACGGTCGTCAGCTGTGTTCGTTCCGTTTGCGGATTGGTCAGCCAATTCGCGCATACGTTGAAGGATGGAGTGAGTTTCGTTCAATGCACCCTCAGCTGTTTGGATCAAGGAGATACCGTCTTGAGCATTCTTAGCAGCCATATCCAAACCACGGATTTGTGCTCTCATTTTCTCGGAGATTGCTAGACCTGCTGCATCGTCGCCAGCGCGGTTGATGCGAAGACCGGAAGACAATTTCTCAAGGGATTTGCTTGCTGCTGCTGTGTTACCAGTCAATTGACGGTGAGTGTTCGCTGCTGCGATATTGTGATTAATTCTCATTTTTCTTCCTCCTGAAGGTTCGTTTGATCCACGTCCATGTGGATTTATTTGTAGGTTTACAAGCAGGTCGGCCGCCCAGCTTGTTGTCCCAATGATATATATATCGTCTAAGCGTTTCCCAAAGTTTATAGCTAAAATAAAAAAAATGTCGACTTGTGGCCGACACTTTCATTTATTTGGATCTATTCATTAGTTTACTTAGGTTCATTGGACTAATTGAACTAGCTGTAGCTTCTTTATTCGACTCCTGGATTTGCTGAAATATTTCCTTTCGAAACACTTCTACTTGCTTCGGAGCCTTTATGCCGACACGAATCGTGTCACCTTCGCTGCCAAGTATGACAATTTCAATTTGATCGCCGATCATGATCGACTCGCCTTTTTTCCTAGCCAGAACCAGCATGCTCCTCACCCCTCCACTTGCGCTGCTTCACCCAACACAATTTCATGTTTGACGTTATATTCAGAATCATGCAGAATAACTTGCTTAGCCATCTTCGATTTCACATTCCAAATGATCGGAGCCAAAAGATTCAAAGTAAATTTAGTAAAATCACTGTTTACCGTAACGACAGACCAGACGATAACATCATCAGCTGTCTCAATTTTTAATTCCTCCAGTAAGCTATCGGATAGATGAATGTCATACTCTTTGAAAAATAGAAAAGGATCCGTTACAAGAAATGAAAGATCGCCGTTCTGAACGGACTGAATGTATGAGAATGGAGCGCTATCTTCAGGTTGAACCAAAGTAAACTTTGTTAACCCCTCGAATCCTGGAACACCTTGCGTAAATGTAACAACTTCGGACTCTTGAACGTCTAACTCGCCAAAGAACAAAGTAGAAATGTGCATGTCTCAAGCTCCTTCAATACATTTTAAAATAAAAAAAGCCATAGAAATCATCTATAGCCTGATTATAACGCTTTATGTTCTGAAATCAATTTGTGGCGGTGTAATTTCTACCTTAGGGTACTGCCGCATATAAATGTCAAGTTTCCCGCGAGTGTAGTCAATCTCGGGATTATTCACTTGAGCATTCACGTTGATTTTACCATCCGTAACGTTTATTTCTGCTTTGTGCGCAGTATATGTAATATCGACATTATCGTAGCCTGCTTCGCCATAATAATCAAACTGCGGACGACTGATGCTTAAGTCTTTTGCAATTTCAGCAATCGCATTCCCACCCAAGTGGATAGCTGCCATGCGATTACCGTCTTCAACCCGGCGGGCAATGCCTTGCATCGCAATCTCGTGGCACTGAGAATAAATCCGGCTTAAAGCCGTGAGGATTGGACCTTGGCCTAGTGCGTCCCAAGCGCGGCTTTGATCAATTTCAAGCTCGCCCCTCGGCTGACGGATATCTAGTTTAGGCCGTTCCACTTGCATCTCATACGTAGCACGCGGCTGCCTGATGTCCTGCTGCCCAAGGTCTGCGTCGATCCCGATGAGAGCCGGCTGCTGGCTTATTTGTATTTGAGGAATACTAGGCATCACAACCGCCTCCTATTTGAGATTATTAGCGAAGGAAATCCACTAGCGTTGGTACAATAACTTTAGATCCTGCAGACAATGAGGCTTGATATACATTTTCTTCCATTTTTAAGTTGGTTATAACAAGCGACATGTCCGCATCCTCCGTCTTGGACTGCAAACTTTGCAGGTTAATGCCAATATCCTTGAGGCGATCCTCGGCAAGCTGTACCCGGTTTGTTTTTGCCCCGATATCTGCCCTAGCCCCTAGAACTCCGCTCATTCGTGCATCCATGAGTTCAATTGACTTCTGAATACCTGACGTGTTGTTTGTCGATAACGAAGTAGACAGATCTTTTAATATCTGAAAAGCATTATTTTGCATGCCGGATGCACCAAACACCTGCTCGGCCGTCTTGTTCATTGCAATTTGAACGCCTGCGCCGATTTCGAACTTAATCTCGCCATTGTCCGTTACAGCATTAGCTGCATTATCTGGGTCAGGAAAAGGGGGTTTATCCGTAATTTGCCCATTGAAAATATACTTGCCGTTAAATTGGCTGTTCCCGATATTGGTCAACTGATTGTATAACTGATCAATCTCAATCTTCATCGCGTTCAGTGACTCTTCTGAATTTGTCCCATTGGCAGCAGCTACAGCCAGCTCACGCGCTCTTTGCATAACCTGCCCCGTCTGGTCCAACATGGTATCCGTATAATCTAAAAACGACACCGTAGCATCTACGTTTCTTTGATACTGGTCGTTAGTTTCGAGCTCACTGCGATAACGCATAGAGAAGCTGATTCCAACCGGATCGTCTGACGGCTTATTGATTCTGCGACCTGTTGAAAGCTGATCTTGCAGTTTATCCATCCGAGATAAATTCGTATTTAAATTGCGCAGCAATTGTGTATTGAGCATGCCTTGCGTAACGCGTAATGCCATCTTATTTCACCTCATATCAAGTGTGTCAAGCTACTATCTGCCTACCGTACCCATTGAATTGATAACTTTGTCAAGCATTTCATCGAAAGTTGTAAGGGCACGGGCTGCTGCGTTATAAGCGTGCTGATATTTAATCATGTCGGCCATCTCTTCATCCAAGGAAACACCGCTAACCGATTGGCGTCTAGCATCCACTTGATCAACGAGAATCTTCTGATTCGAAACCTGACGCTGTGCCTCTTGCGTCTGAACGCCAATTTCCGACACTACCGCGCGAAGGAATTCGTCGAATGTACCGCCATTTAGGATGATTTTGGTGACGCCCGAACCATCGAAGTTGTACTTCGTATTCTTAATGCCCGCGAGTTTCAATGCCAGCTCATTGTTACCTTTTACGACACGCTCTACACCGTTAGCATCTGTATATGTTTTACCGGAAGCGGCGATTCGCTCCACGTTATCCGTAATGTTCGAGCTTACCTGAACCGTTTCTGCAGCAGTGTTAAAATCAGCGATCGGTACGAAGAAGTCCCCTCCTTTGGTCGGAGGATCTTGCAGTGTATAACCTTGCTTATGCATGTCATTAACGGCTGTGACAATGGTAGAAACCATGGAGTTCAACTGATTCTTATATTCTGTGACGTAACGTTGATCAGACAGCATTAACCCGTAGAGCTCACCACTGTTCAAATCAGCCGGATATGCCGAACTAGCCAGAGCCTCATCAAACTCCGTTGGTGTGCTAGCAACAACAAGATCCTGATTCCCCATTTTTACATGGTAACCTCCAGATTCCTCTTGCACGGTAACATTGATGACCTTGGACAACCCGTCAACAAGCAAATCCCGTTGATCCCGAAGATCATTCGCGTTATTACCAAGGCCTTCGATTCGGAAAATTTCCGTATTTAGCTCGGCAATCTGCTTCAATGTCGTATTGACTTGTGTGACTTTAACAGTCATGTTGTCTTTCAAATCCGACCCTAGATCCTTCAATTGCTTCGCAGCGTGATTGAATGCATCCGTAACAGCAAGTGCACTTTCCTTAACAACAGCCCTTGTCTCCAGATTATCCGGCTGCTTGCTCAGCTCCTGCCACGCATTCCAGAAGTTATCGAGTACCTGGCGCAGACCTGTGTCCGACGGTTCGTTGATAATGGCTTCCAGCTTCTCCAATGTATCTTGGCGAACCGTCCATTCACCTAAACTTTTATTCTCATTCGCATATTGCTTATCTAGGAAAGCTTCACGAATCCGGCTCACCTCGGTAAACATAACACCTTGTCCCATTTGCCCCGGGATAGTCGAGCGCTGCAAGCTTAGTGCCTCAATGGGCTCTGCGGCAACCATTTTGACAACCTGGCGTGAAAAGCCAGGCGTGTTAGCATTGGCTACGTTATGTCCGGCCGTTGTCAATGCGGCTTGTTGTGTAAGGATCCCCCGCTTGGATATTTCAATTCCGCCAAAAGTCGATCTCATGATTTCCCTCTCCTATGCCCCATATGGTTATTCTGATTCTATCCAGACACTAGCCTCTTCGATCAAACATCCCAAGACGATTTCCGCTCTTTGCCTGATTCGGGTTCCTGTAAACAAGATCATCCTCCGGCGGGCCAATAACTAAATCAAGGGAGTAATTAACGAATGACAATGACTGCTCAATAAGCTGTTGATTAATGATGTTGTTCTGTTTCAATTCCTCTATCGTAGCAAGCAGCTTCTGTTGTGCATCCATCAGCGCTTGTTTCTCTTCAGCCTTAAAAATAACTTTGATTAAATCGCCGACCGTAATCTTGGGGTTAGGATTATATCCTCTCGATATTAAGTAGGAGCCGATGATTTGAATCCGTTGCTGATTCGCCTCTGCAATCGCTCTTACCCACTTGTTTTCTCGATTAACAATCATGTTCAATTGATCGATGTCATTGCTAACAAGAATCGGCGTTTTCACCTTGGCAAGCTCAAGCAATGCCTCATGCGCTTCTTGAAGCTTATCCATCGTTTCCAGCAAAGGCTGTATGGACATACGATCGTCACCTGCTTCTATCTTGGATGTATTTCCTTATTTCAGATAAGGAAGAATTTTTTCTGCTAATTTAGCCGCATCAACACGGTAAGTCCCCGCTGCCACTGATGATTTCAGTTGTTCAATGCGAAGCGTCTGCTCTTCCGTACGAGCTGTTCCTGAAGCCCCTAAGAGCTCTTTCGCTTCCGCCGAAATCTCCACTTGATCCTTCGGCTTGCCTTTCTTGCCGGCAGCTTGAGTATATGCGGAATCCCCTGCTTTTTTATAAGGATTAATCGCTCCGATTCGTTGATTTTCATTAATTTTCATACCCTAACAACTCCTATGTTCTCAGACCTAAAAAAACAAAATGCCGATAATCTTTAGATCTATTATCGGCATCTCTTATATGAAACTTTATATCTTTGCTGTCCTATTTCTAAATTAATGGCGGTCCCGTAAGCGTTCTTGAATCTTAAAGCTCACATTGCCGCCCCTCTCAGCCTGCTCCGCTCTCCGTCGCTCATCTTCTTCCGTATTCCTAACATCCTTCACAAGCTTCATCCGACAAGGTTCACAGATCGTATTCTCGCGAATCAAGGTCCCGCACACTTCACAAGGGTAAGCCATATTGGGAGCATGGACGATAGAAATTCGACCCTCACGAATAAATTTCGTAATCTGTTTGATGGATACGTCCGTAGCTTCGCTTAACTCATTTATGTTAGTACCTTTGTTTGCACGCAGATACTTCAGGCATTTATCGTACTGCTGCTCCAAGTCCTTTAAACAGTTCGGGCACACCTCAGCAAATCCCTTAACGAAAATCTTCCCACAACGTGGACAATTAGCGACATTCATGCCCATTATATGGCACCCCTTTCATTGTTCCCAAACACCCCATATTTAATTCCAGTTTACAGCAATACGACAACGTTTGCATATCACTATTTTTAAGACGTTCGCGTTTGTTATTCCTTCTACCTCGCCCATGTTATCCCGAATACTTTTACCGGCAGGCACTCAGATAAAACTTTAGCGCACTGATTCATAGTACTTCCGGTTGTGTAGACATCATCCACGATATATATGACGTACGAAGCTGCCTGATAGCTCGTAAATTGATCCAGGAACATCTCGTTCATCTCAAAAACATGCGCTAAATCGTCCAGCCGCTCACTCCTCTTCTTGAAGCTTTGTTTATCCGTATGTTTGGATCGATGAAGAAGAGTCACAACGGGAAGTCCGGTTATTCTGCCTAACTCGATAGCCATCTGCTCTGCTTGGTTAAAACCGCGTTCCAGCAACCTGCGCTCACTTACAGGTACGAATGTGATAAGCTCCTGAACAGGAATCGCCTCGATAATTCTTTTCTCCCTTTCATGTTGCAATAAGTGATAAGCATGGACGAGCATGCTGCCAATAACGGCTTTGAGCCGTTCGTCCCCTCGGTATTTGTAACGGGCTAAAAGCTCTTTCATCGTTTCATCATATCTTACCGCACTGCGGCTTTGCGAGAAATAAGCGTGCTGCCTTCTTTGACAGTCATAGCATACCTCCCCTCTTCCGCATATTTGGCAAAGCACTTCTCGAATCCAGGGAATCCGCGCATAACACGAATCGCAAAGCCCTAACTGCTCAAGTCGGATCAGCTTAGTCTGTTTACAAACTAGGCACTCCTTCTTCATAGAACTAAGCAGCGAATAGACCGCAATCCTCATTCCTTCCAGCCAAGCTCTCCAATCCCTCATTCATTTCCCCCTCTCAAAATAGCCCTGTTTGCGCGCGATGCGGTTCATTTTCTGTATTTGTCGAATAGCCTCCTTTTGTGAGTGAGTAAATTCTTTTGCTGCAAAATAAACCATTCCTGCCGGATCGTCTTTTGACCTGCCAGCCCGCCCTGCCATTTGAACGAGGGCTGCTTCATCAAATAACTTGGAGTCGGCATCCAGGATAAATACATCCGACTTGGGTACAGTGACTCCTCGTTCCAGAATCGTTGTTGTCACCAGCAATTGTAAGTCCCTGTTTCGAAAGCGTTGGACTTTTTCAGCACGAGCAGCGTCCTTCGATGAAGTTCCTTCGACACACACCGTGTTGCCTCCCTGATTTAACTTTGCCCTTAGCAAATTCACCATAGGCTCCACCAACTGTATGCTGGGAACAAAAACAAACAACTGTGCACCACGTTCAACGGAAACCAGCAGCTTTGCAAGCAACAAATTGGGTAAATTGCGAGACGGTATTAATTTATTTAGAGATGAGACAGCTATGCGCTCCGGAACCGGCAAGGGATTTTTGTGAAAACGCACCGAAACCCTTACGTGAGGCAATCGGCCACGCTCAGCTTCCTGCCTGGTGATTTTCGGCGGTGTAGCCGAAAGTAGAATATTAACACCACTTGGCTTGCAAACTTTTGCAGCCGCATAAGTAAGCATCGGATTGTTATGATAAGGAAAGGCATCAATCTCATCGATAATAACGAGGTCGAATGCCTCATGAAACCGAATAAGCTGATGCGTCGTAGCGATCGTGATTACCCCCTGCTCCCATCGCTGCTGGCTGCCGCCATAAAGCGTCACTACACTACAACCGCTAAAAGCTCGCGCAATTCGAGGCTGCAGCTCCAGCACCACGTCTTTGCGCGGGGTTGCGATGAGGACACGTCCTCCATTGGCCACTGTATGATGAACGAGGGGAAATATCATTTCTGTCTTACCGGCGCCGGTAACCGCCCAGATCAGAAACCGCCGGGGAGCTTGAGATAGCGGTGATTTCCCAACTTTAGACTTCTCGCCGCATATAAAGCGCAGCCCTTCCAGAGAAGCCCGAGCCTGAGCTTCACTAAGCCCCCAGGGTTCGATATAGGCTTGAAGATTCTCCTGAGCTAGGCCTTCGTCAGCAAACTTTTGTTCCGGTAGAGACTTAATACGGTTATCCCTTGGTATACCAAGAATAAGCAGCGAGCAAAATCTGGTCCGCCCCATGGTCAAACAAGCCTCGCAGTAAGGACAATCTTGTCCGCAATGCTGACATGACGCCCAAAACATCTGCTCATCCGAGCTGCCGCACCGCCTGCAGCAATAAGCCATCCTCGTCCTAAACATCCTTCCCCAGTCTCGGAACTCTTCCATTCGAAGACCGTTCTCCAACGTTACATCACCGTTAAGGTGAGCAAGCTGAAGATAGCTCGGCCACGCTTCTCCAACGCCAAGCCCAATGCCCGATGCTTCCAACAGCTGCTCAAATTCTTCAATAAGCAGCGCCCTTCCGGTGCAAGCTGCTACAAGTTTGGCATAGACCTCCGAGTCTAACTTCACCTTCGGAACCTTTTCTTGCTTCAGCATCTCAGATGAATTTTTCCCCATTTCAAAAGACTCACTATTCCGCAGACCGCATTCTTTCGCTACATGACGAAAATGATGCAGCATTCCCTTATCATTCTCCCCTACCAGCACTGAACTAGCAGAACTGAGCTTGTGCAGCATTCGCACACCTTGCCCTAACGAAATAAAAGGTTCGAACAGTACGAGGCCGGCGTCGGCTGCGTATTGCTCGAACCAATATTGAATGTCCGTCATAGGGTGAATAGTCAAATGCCATTCCCACTCTTTATTCAAACAAACTGCGTAAAGTTGAACCTTCATTGCCCACCTTACTCTCTTTTTGGAAATGCCGTCTGTTAGCAATTCCAGCTAACCGACAGGGATCTTCACGAGGTCCTCCCTATTGCTGAGATGCACAACAACAAAAGGTTCCCCAGCATGTTGACTCATGAATTGATCAACTGCATCATATTCCGTATGATATCTAAGCTCAAGCAAATGGGTATGAGATAATCGCTCAATGATTTGCCTCGTATCGTCAGATGACCCTTCATCGAATATCGTTGCCGTAACTTCGTAGCCTTTTAATCCAGAGAAGAAAAAAAGTGAGCGAATATACCATTCAATTTGATTTTGATTATTTTTGGTGACAAGCAGAACTTTAGCCGGCTTCTTATTTCTACCCTTGCGAGCACCGAACCATAGGTGAAGCACAGCGATACTAATCCCGTAGCAACCCAAGATCCAAAGCAATCCAATCCACATAGCGGATCCCTCCCTTATTTGCAGTGTATGCCGCAAAAAGTAGAGGGGTTCCAACAAAGGGAGTCCTACAGGGTTACCCAACCATTCTTAATCGCAATAATAACCGCTTGTGTACGGTCATCCACTTCCATCTTCTGGAGAATGGAACTGACATGGTTTTTCACCGTTTTTTCACTAATATAGAGGAACTCTCCAATTAGCTTATTGCTTTTGCCCTCTGCCATGAGACGCAGAACTTCAGCTTCCCGTTTGGTAAGTGGACTATTGGTATTATGTATGTACTTAATTGCAGATTCCTTAGCGCCTTGGCCTGAACCAACCACTCCGACATCATCTAAATATGTCATGCGTCTAAGCTGATTGATTAGCTTGCCTGTAACTTTCGGATGAATATAAGCATGACCAGCTACTACGGAGCGGATTGCATTAATGAGCGACTCTGCTTCCATATCTTTAAGCAAATAACCCGAGGCTCCTTTGCGGAGGGTCTCGAACACATAGCTCTCATCATCATGCAGGGAAAGAATGATAACTTTAATATCAGGAAAAATAAGCTTTAAGCGTTCTGTTGCAACTACGCCGTTCTCAAGCGGCATGTTAATGTCCATGAGAACAATATCCGGCGTGATTTGATTGCAAAGCTCAATAACCTGGATTCCGTCGCCGCACTCACCGATGACTTCCATATCATCTTCCATATTGATGATCCGTTTAACACCTTCGCGAAACAGCTGATGATCGTCCGCAATAACAATTCGTACATTGCGCTTATGACTCGCCGTGTTGTCCATTTTGATTTTCCTCCTTGTTCTCTGCACCGCCGCCGATAGGGATTAGCATTTTAATTTTGGTTCCGGAATCTTTCGCGGAATCAATTATCATTGTGCCTTCCAGCAGCTCGACACGCTCACGCATACCCAGCAGCCCGAAATTATTCCCTTTAGCTATTTTCTGCTCTGTTTGCGGCACATCGAAGCCGACCCCATTATCTACAACGTAGATTTGTACTTGATCAGGTTCCAGTGTTAGCTCAACAGATAAGAAAGTTGCTTTCGCATGTTTTATTACATTAGATAGAGCTTCTTGCACCAGTCGGAAAATCGCAATTTCAAGCCCTGAGGGAATGCGAGTCTGCTTGCCTACGAGATTGAATTGCGTACGAATTCGATACTTCTCTTCAAAATCTTGAACATACTTGCGTAGTGTCGGTACGATGCCTAGGTCATCAAGCGCCATTGGGCGGAGATTGAAGATGATCTTCCGAACTTCTTCAAGCCCCCCTCTGACTTGTCCCTTTAAATCAACTAGTTCTTCCTTCACTGCGGGGATGTCCTCTTTTATAAGCATGCGCTGCGCAATTTCTGTACGAAGCACGACGTTCGCCAAGGTCTGAGCCATGCCATCGTGAATTTCACGCGCTATACGCTTTCGCTCTTCCTCTTGTGCCAGAATAATTTTCAAACCAAGCAGCTGCCTGTTTTTAGCCGATTCTAATATGCGAGTGACCTGATTGAGATCTCCGGATAAGTATTCTAACACTACATTCATCTGAGAAACGATCGTTTCAGCCCGCTCTACCTGCTTGTCTACATTCTTAGTTCGCACCTGCAGGTCATTGCGTCTGGTCTTCAGATTATTTTCTTTTTCCCTGGCAATAGTAAGCTGTAATTGAAAGGCAATAGCCGCTTCATAAGCAACCTTGATATCTTCCTCACGGTATTTATTAAAGTCACGGCTGACTTCCGTGAGTCGAATGCGGGAGCGCTTGTAATCCTTCTCTAGCTTGTCGACCAACTCAATCGTGATGCTCGTTTCATACTTTATTTCCTCAAGTTCACGAGTAAGCGATTCTTTCTCTAAGCGGGAAGCTTCAGCGATCTCAAACATCTGATACTTGCTGCTCTCCATGACGTTAATTGCGTTTTTTATGACACGATCTATAGCGTCTGGCTGCAAATGAAACATGCTCCTTTTTAGTGAACAATATTAGAAATTAGTCTACCCCATATTGTACCATAGTTCTTTCAATTTGAATTGAACTTCTAGCACTATTTATTCGATTGTAATCCCGTAATTCTTGGGATCCCAGCCTACTTTAAACCCTAATTTCTCAGAAATCAAACGCAGTGGCACCATGGTCACATTATTCATAATTTTTGGTGCTACCTCCGCTGTGACACGGTCCCCATTAGCCAGTAAATCCGCATTATCAATCCAGAGGTCAATTAGCTTATCCCCGCGAATAACGGTTACCTTCCGTTCGGCATCATCCCACTTCACATTACCGCCAAGAGCTTCCGTTACAAAACGAATTGGAATAAGCGTATTGTCATTCACAATCGTTGGAGCTTGCTCTAACGTCATAGCTTTATCGTTTACGGTTACTTGTTTCTTATTGACCGTGAGCTTCACTGAACTTTTCGGCAGACCTGCCAACTGTCCCTTATAAATGAAAGAGATATCATCGATATTAATTTTCCCTTTCGAGGCTCTTTCATCCTGTCCGTTCGCGGGATTAGCTACGTATACACTCTTGAGCTTAATCGGGAATTTCAGATCGGACACATCAGCCGTTAATTTGCGCCAGCCTGTCCAGTTCATGTTTTCCGTAAAGCTTACATAGTTCAATTTGCCGTTGGCATCAACAATTTCAGCACGCACCCAGTTGAAGCTTCCATCCCCAAAAACCCTCGCCGTAATAAACTCAGGTTCGCCTGCAATCTGAACACCGTTTGTGCCATCAAACCGGGCATACGCGGCTTTCGTGCCTGTACCTTTTGTAAAATCATACGCAATCGCCAAATTCTTATTTCCGTTTTCTTGCTCAATATTCACAGCTGAAACAACCTCTGCCGGATATTTATCGCCTGTTGTCATGACGGCAGACTTGTCCAAGTCATACCATACCTTCTCTTGTCCTATTGGAAGAGTAACCATCGTGCTGAAGCCGTCATATCTCGCGATAACCTGAGCAGCTTGAGAACCTGAAGCACTATCAACGTGAAGAACGCCGTCTTTCAAGCTTCCTTTCACCCCGCTAAGCTCCCAAGTTGCTGAAGCTGCAGGCAATTCTCTAGTTGCACCGCTTTTAGTGGTTACCGTAATCGGCAGCCTGAAATCCCCACCTTCTGTCAATGAAAAAGAGCCCGAATTAAATTTCATCGAATTAATTTGATTTCTGCCGATAACCTCGACGTCCATTGATGCAGAACCTTTGCCTGACTTCGCAATAATTTGCGTTTTACCAGGTGTTATAGGTGTGTACACATTATCTTTGAATCCGCCATTTGCCGTAGAACTACTCCATTGTGGAACAATACCGTCTACAGAAATTGGATTATAATAATCATCATATGCTTTAAATTGATAAGTGCTTGACTCATTCATGAATAAAATATTTTGACCTTTTAAAATAAGACCTTTCAACTCACCTTTAGGCGCGGTCGCATATACGCCTACACCATTTACAACAGAACGCTGATTGCCATTTTCCGTCTTATTCACCAGCTTCGGATCAAAATCGCCTAGAGGCCTGGACACCATCTGAGTGGATCCTCCGCCATCGAGAACCATTCCCCGCCAAACACCGGCACTGATCATAAACTGTTGAAGCTCTGGAAGCGTCATCCCCGCGCTGCCTGCGCTACGGTCAGAGGTAATAATGTATGCCGTCTTCATATCTTTTGAATATCCAATAGCTGTTCGTGAACGCGGGCTATAACCGCTGAAGTCATTGATATTTCGTGTAAAATAACTCGGCTTCGCCTCATCTACCAGCAGTGTGCTACCGCCGATGAGCATTTTGAAGTTTTTCCAATCATACGTTTTGGAAGCATCGTGTGGAACAATATCGTATTTGGTGGTGATTTTATCTCCGACTTTGAGGTGATTTACGATAAACTCGCGTGCCAGGCCAGAGCCTCTGAGAATATAGCCGTCCGCAGGAGCAACCATTTTTATATTCGTATCTACGGCAATTTCCTTCACAATATCATTTTGGATAAGCGCTTCCGTTGGAACGTGCGTTCCGTCAACCGCCCTTTGTGTCATTGCCCAAGCACTCGTATATAGGAAAAGTCCATCCGCAATCATTGCAACATCGTTATCGTCCCAATAATACGTTTTATTCACACCGCCAAGCTCAAAAGATGTCCCGTCCTTCGCCGTGACCTTCCCCTGGAAATCAAAAATATCAATGATCGGCTGATTATTCTTCGTTATAGCAAAAGAGTACAGTCCCGATATTTTGGCAGGTGTCGCCATAACCTTTCCATTCGTAATTTGAGCGCCCTCCGGAACTCCCTCGGCTTGTGTATTGAAGAAATCCCCGTTTACACCTGCTACTGCGCCGCTATCCTTCACCATGCCTAAAACACTCTGATTTTTCGTGAACTGCGTGTTCGTCCCAGCCATTGCGTCTATTTTCACGTTCGGATTCGTCAAATCGACCTCAATCACATTCGCGTTCACCGAAACATCCTTATTGCTTCTACTTGTCGTCCACACATAATTCTTCATGACTGCGCCTGATGTGATCGTCTCCTGCGAACTTAGTGTCAACGTTGATCCCGCCGCATTTACCGTAGTTCCAGCTACCAATTGCCACACCAATGCGCAAGCCAGCGCACCTATTCCTACTTGCTTCTGTACCGTCATGTTGCTTTTCCACGCTCCTCTTTCAGTCTAATTCTATTATCTATCATTTTCACGATACTTATATAGACTCTTAAACTATGGAAAAAGTTACGATAGGGTCACAGTTGTATTTATACTCCAAAAGTGAACAAAAAAAGAGAGCAAAACCCTAGCTGGGCCTGCTCTCTGCCTGAGATGCAAAACCTGTAAAATTACAGGATACGTTTTAATTTAGCTTCATGTTCGATAGACCGCGCTGATAAAAGTTCAATAATGGCGTGTTGTTGTTCTTGGACGAGTTCGATTCGTTTTACCGTTTCATTGGTTTCCAAAACAGCCTGTTTAATTTGAGTTTGTTCTAGTTCGAGTCGGTCTAGGCGTTGGTCCATACGGTCTAAGCGTTGGTCCATGCCGTCTAGGCGTTGGTCTATGCGGTCTAAGCGTTGGTCCATACCGTCAAAGCGTTGGTCCATACCATCGAGTCGGGTATTGATACCGCCTAATTGATCATTGATACTACCTAGCTCCTTGAACACTGGTACAAACTCGGCTTTCAGCAAGGCTGATAACGCCTCTTTCAATTCATTATCCACTTCCGTCACTCCCCGATTCATCTACTTGTAATAGATGCTTTTAATCGTAAATCCAGTATACCATAGGAAATGCTCTGGATGAAAAACTATTGGAGGATATGAATATATTACCATTTTGCATAGTTAAAGTCAAACATGTGTTCTTGTTTCCTCAAAAGTAAAAAGCCGCCTAAAAGAGGACGGCTTTGCTATCTATTCTAAACTAAAGCTTGAGCCTTCAAAATCTCAGCTTTGTCTGTGCGCTCCCAAGGAACATCCAGATCGTTGCGGCCAAAGTGACCGTATGCAGCTGTTTGACGGTAGATCGGACGACGCAGGTCAAGTTCTTTAATGATGCCTGCAGGGCGAAGATCAAAGTTATTGTGGATCAGCTCAACGAGCTTCTCTTCACTCACTTTAGCCGTACCAAATGTATCCACAGCAATGGATACCGGACGTGCAACACCGATTGCATAAGCTAGTTGAACTTCGCATTTTTCAGCAAGTCCAGCTGCTACGATGTTTTTCGCAACATAGCGTGCTGCGTATGCACCGGAACGGTCAACTTTTGTTGGATCCTTACCAGAGAAAGCACCGCCGCCGTGACGAGCATAACCGCCATACGTATCAACGATGATTTTACGGCCAGTCAAACCAGCATCCCCTTGAGGTCCGCCGATTACGAAACGGCCAGTTGGGTTGATGAAATAGTTTGTATTCTCATCCAATAAGTGCGCTGGAACGATTGGTGCAATAACATGCTCTTTAATATCTTTTTGGATTTGCTCCAAAGTCACTTCTTCACCATGCTGTGTGGATACAACGATTGCATCAACACGAACCGGTTTATCATCGATGTACTCGACAGTAACTTGTGTTTTACCATCAGGGCGCAGGTATGGAAGAGTTCCATTTTTGCGCACTTCTGTCAAGCGGCGAGCAAGTTGGTGAGAAATAGAAATCGGAAGCGGCATAAGCTCAGGTGTTTCGTTAACCGCGAATCCGAACATCAGACCTTGGTCGCCCGCGCCAATTGCTTCAATTTCCTCATCGGACATTGAGCCTTCTCTTGCTTCAAGAGCTCTGTCTACACCTTGAGCAATGTCAGGGGATTGTTCATTCAAAGAAACGAGAACCGCACAAGTTTGGGAATCAAATCCGTATTTTGCACGCGTATAACCAATTTCCTTGATTGTTTGTCTTGCAATTGCTTGAATATCCACATACTCAGAGCTTGAAGTAATCTCACCGATTACCAAAACTAAACCAGTTGCTACAGATACCTCACATGCTACACGAGCATTCGGATCATTGGCAAGAAATGCATCCAATACCGAGTCAGAAATTTGGTCACAAATTTTATCCGGATGACCTTCTGTTACGGATTCGGATGTAAATAAACGACGTCCACGAACTTGCGTCATATCATTCATCCTCCTAATTTCATTTAGTATGTTTGAAAAGCTTCTACTCGATGCCTCTATATGAAAAAAAGTGGGCCCGGCTTTAGCGGCAGCTTTTCACGCCAAACGGAATCCCTCTTTTGCGCTCAAGCGCTGACAAGATCTTTGAATTCCGCACTGGTAAAAATAACAGATCAAGCAAGTCAATCAATGAATAAAGACAACAAAAAAATGAACCTTTCCCGATTGGAAAAGGTTAAATTAAATATTGACCTTCAATAATTTATCTTACTTTATTTGTCGTCTAGTGTCAATGAATGTAACCGTGAAGAAATTATGAATTATTCCAAAGTGATTTAGAGAGAGAACAGGGCCTCTTCTGCACGTTGAATCAGCCTTTTAGTAATTGTTCCTCCTACCGCTCCTGCATCTCTTGAAGAGATGTGGCCCCAGTAATCCTCTTTCATTGAGGAAGAAGGAATAGATCCCAGCTCCGTCGCGAATTCCGTATCCGCATTTAACGACATATGCTTACCTACTGGCAACCCTAATTCAGCAGCAATTTCATACTTCAGAACATCTAGTGCCTTTTTTGATTGAGGAACCACCTTGTTGTTGTTTCTTGCCATAATAAACGCCTCCTTAGAGTTTTTATTATTAAAAACAATACTCCGCAGTCGACCTTTGTGGGTACACCTTTATTATGGCTGTATTCTTGAACTAGAACCGCATAAGAAGTTGTCATAATGGGTAAAATTATGGAGAAGGTTTATTTAGCAGCCGTACTTCCGTCTGCATTAAGCAGTAAATAACTGCCGCGTACCATAACAAAAATGTCCGCGGTATTTTTCGGTGAAGGCTTAATTCCGCGTCCCTCAGTCGGGAAAATCAAAAGATGGTTCAGCGCGACCTCAGTCCCCGCTGGTAGATCCTTGCCTCCCGTTACATCCGGGATGCCATTATCATCGTTGCTCATGGCTAGAACCCGGCCGGAGCGAACGATAAACTCAGTGCCAGCACCGGCGTAAAGCGTTTGTCCATTTTCTAATTGGACAACCTTCATTGTCGCTGGCGTTGGGGTAATGCTGCCGCCTCCGTTGCTCCCACTGCCAGGCTGGCTTCCGCCAGCGCTAGCAGCGATCGCGGAGGCGATGAGATCCTTCACCTTGGCTTCGCTTAAGGTATTCTGATCGAAGTAGCTCTTCGTGATCACCGGATCGGTGGACGAGCCGGGGGTTGGTGCTTCGGCTTGGGAGGTAGAACATAAGGACACACTAATTATGATTAATCCTAATAGAATAGATGTTTTAATTGTAAATTTCATGCTCCAGGTCCTCTTTCTTACTCATTTTAAAAAATTTAAAAATATCTGTAAAAGAAAAGGACCCCGAAGGGTCCTCATCTATTTGACATTATTGTTTCTTTGAAACAAGGAAAGTAACTGATTTACCATTTGGTGCGAAAGCTGTAATTAAGAATTCTGTTACGCCTGTACCTACGTTAGAAATCTCTCCAGTTTTTGGATCAATTGTGGCAGTGCCTGTACCTTGAATACCACTAATCGTATATTGAACGCCTAAGATGTCATAGTAGGTAGCAACAGCATCTGATGATAAATCATCAGGTTGTGTGTACTCAATGCCATACTGATCAAATACATGCAGTTTGTTAAACAGGGTATAAGCTTTAGTGCCATTCAGAGATGCTAACGAAGTAAAGCTTGCGGAATCATTATCTGCCTTAATCGAATCAACAGTGATTGCATCGTTCTTAACTGTTACTTCTTGAGTTAGGTTAACTGTTGTACCTTTGTTAGTGTACACAATGGCAGATACAGTAGCAGTACCTGGTTTGTTTCCAAGAACATAACCATTTGCATCTTTAGTTACACTAGTTTGATCTGGATCAAGCAAGTTAGTTCCAGTAAGGATAATGGAATTGTTCGAAGATGAAATCGAACGAACAAAGTTTACTGGAAGTTTCACTTTATTGCCAGCTGAATCTTTAGCAATTACTGATAACTTTTTAGCGAGCTTACTTGTAGGTGCATTTGTGATATCAGCAGTGCCAATATGATTTCCTTTAACAGTTGAGCTCAAGCTGTCAACAGCAGAGTAAAGAGTTCCGATTGTATTCAGGGAATAAGTCAATGAAGTATTGGAATCAATAGCCTCAATTGAATTGCTTGTGGATGAAGTGTAATCCGAGAAGGCACCACCATTAACTTGTTTCTGAATAACAGCTTTTACTGTCGCTTTTCCTATTTGATTTGGAGAAGTGTTAAGATCAAAACCTTTGTTAAAGTACACTAGTTGAGCGTTGTTAAATGTATAATTGCCGTCAGCATCAGCTGTTGGAATTGGAATAGGGTTACCGGCTGCATCATTTACAACAGTAGTAAATTTAGGTGCAACAGTCACTCCGGAACCAGTAACAGTAATATACGCTTTAACTTGGAAAGCACCTGTTTGACCATTTGCACTCACAATGGAAGCAGCAACTTTGCTAACGTCTTTACCATATTGGTCTTTCAATTGATATTCAACTTTGTCATCAGCACCAAAGATCGCTTTTGCAGCAGGTACTGTTTTAACAGTAATTTTTTCTGGCACACGAGCATCTTGAATCGGAAGACTAGTTTGCACGAAACTGTTAGTTTGGGACTGGCTAATTTGAGCGGAAACATATACAGAATTTCCAGGTCTGATGGCAGGATCTAGAGTTACTTTAAGTTTCCCTTTATCAGATCCCGTTTCTTGAAGAACAGCTCCAGTACCACCAGAGAAAATAAAGCGAGCTTTATTATCAACGATATCTTGTGCGCTTAATTTGTTGCCATTAGCATCAGTAGCTATGATTGGAACAAATACACTGTCGTCACCAGCAGCAGCTACAACGCCACTTGTATCAAACTCAACTTTAGTCGCTAAGTTAGCAGCGCCAACACTAATGGTTGCAGTTGCGGATGCAGAACCTCCATAGACATTGACAGTATAATCAGCTGTTTTGTCTACTTTTGCATCTAATTTCAATTTAACACGCGGGTTATCATTATCATCAAAGAAATCTTCAGCAACTACTGGGCTGCTTTTTACTACAACAAGGTGTTGCTCGTAAGGAGTAACAACTGGATTAATAGTAGAAATTGAAACCTCTGGGAGATTTGTGTTTGCATCAATTTCAGTAAATTGAGATTTCACAATAGCGTTTCCGTATTGATCAAAAAGCTTCAATGCAACTGAAACAGTATCGCCTTCAGCAGTAAGTTTGTTTGTAGTAGTATTAGAATAAGTTGTAGCACCTGTCTCAATTTTAGTAAGGATCGGTACAGTACCAACTTTAAAGTTTTTGGAAATAGTTATATTACTGTTGTTAAAATATACTGTAACTGGAACAAGACCATTACCTTGAGTTACACCAGCAACTTTAACATTAGCATCGATAACAAGATTACCATCATCATCTTTTTTGAAGCTTGACGGTGCTACGCCAGAAACAAGTGCAGTGAAGCTGGAAGCACTCAATGATGTTGCTTCACCATATTGGTTGCTTGCTTTCAATTTGATGATAGCATGTTTGCTGTACGCGATTGTATCGGACGCACTTACAAAGTCAATTTTGGAAACTTGCTCGTCAGTAGCTTTGAAAGTTGCAGTTGTTTTTTCAACAGCATCAGCATCAAGGCCAGACAAAGTCACTGTGTAATCACCATCAGAGATACGAGTATCAGTTGTAAGTGTTACGGATTTTTTGTCATCGGACCATTTCGGAGCAGTTGTGGATGTACCCACAGCCAATGTACCTTTAGTCAAAGCCAATTTAGCTTTATCAGTGTCAACCGCTTTGCTGAATGTAACTTCAACTTTGTATACGCCAGAAGCTTTAGCTTCAGTTACGGATACTTTACCAACGTTTGCGATAGCTGCATCAGCTTGGAATGCACCAACAACTAGGTCAGCACGAGTAGCCAATTTGGAACCGTCAGTACCTTCTGGAAGGATTTTCTTGTCAACTGCTTGTTTAACAGCGTCAGCGTACCAAGGAGTACCTGAAGTGTCTGGTTTGATTCCAAGACCTTTAACAAGTGCAGTAGCGAACTCACCAAGAGTTACGTTAGCGCCCGGGTCAAAAGTTTTGTCTGTTTTACCATCAACAAGACCTGCTTTTTTAGCAGCTTCGATGAAAGGAATTGCCCAGCCGTTAGCTGAATCGTCCGCTTTTACATCTTCAAAGCTGGAAACTTTAACGCTATCGTCAACTTTGACGCCAGCAACCAAAACAAGAACTTTCGCGAATTGTGCGCGAGTCATGTTTTCTTTGATACCGAAGGAATCATCAGCTGTACCTTCAAAGTATTTCTTTGCAAGCATAGCGTCGATTTTAGCAAGTACAGTTGCGTCTAAACCTTCAAGATCTTTGAAATCCTTGGAAGTTTTAACTGCAGCTGGAGCAGTTGTAGTAGTTGTAGTATCAGTGCTTGGTGTAGTTGTTTCAGCAGCCATTGCTACGGATGCAAACAAAGAGAAAGCCAGTGTTGCAGAAGCGATTACTTTTAAACTTTTTTTCATAACCTTTTTTTCTCCTCCTTGAATATCTTGGGTTTTATTTTTTAGTTTGGATCTTGCAATATTCGAGCTCGATTCACTCATTGTATGGTTCACCCCCTTCCCAGAGTTAGAGCATTATATAACTAAGTTCGCGTGCAGCTCTATTGGCCGCATTGGAAACTAGTAAACTTTAAGTAGGAAAATAGACACCCACACCAATTTACATTATACATTGGTCGAATAGCGTCGTAAAGAATTATTTTAGCAACTTTAGCTATTGCTTACTGCTAAAGAAATAACTTCTTATTATTAACTTGTTTTCAAAGTATTAAACGCACAGTTTTAGAAAAAGTTGCGTTTCTCTAAAAAAATATTTTAAATATTTATTCATGCAATAAAAAAAGACCCCGAAGGGTCTTTTTATTTATTCTTATTTTTGTGGCATTGCAACTGCAACTTGAACGGATTTGCCATTCGGTGCAATAGCTGTGATCAAGAACTCATGCACATTGCCATTGATTTGTGTAATCGCGCCTGTTTGTGCATTCATTTCTACATTACCACTGCCGCTCACCACGGATACGGTGTAACGAAGTCCTAGTACAGCATCATATTGGTTGATTGCTGCGTTCTCGTACTCGATACCGTATTGGTCTGTTACCATCAGCGTATCATCACCATCAGTGAAGTAGTCGTAGGCCATGTTGCCTTCTTTATACGTTGCAGTCGTTGCTCCTGCTTCAAGTTTGTCTACCGTGATCGCGTCTGCTTTCACAGTTACCGTTTGAGTCAGGTTAATCGTCTCGCCTTTGTTTGTCAGAACGACGGCAGATACAGTAGCTGTTCCTGCTTTGTTACCGATGACATAAGCGTCTGTACCATTAACAGCCACGGTTGCTACGGATGGATCCGAGCTTGAAATGCCTTGTACAGCGTTGGAAGGAAGAACGACTTTGTTTCCTGCTGAATCTTTCGCAATAACAGACAGTTTTTTGTCAAATTGACTTGCTCCAGCTGTTACTTTCTCTCCAGTTGTAAAGTCTGCTTTCAAGTTGTCTTGTGCGGCATACAACGTGCCAAGTGTATTAATGGAGTACGTCAAAGCTGTATCCGACTTCACTGCTTCGAAAGTACGAGTTACAGCAGATGAGTAATCCGAGTAAGCTCCACCATTTGTCGCTTTTTCAACGACAGCTTTTACCGTAACTTTTCCTACTTTATCCTTAGTTGAAGTTAGGTCAAAGCCTTTGTTGAAGTCAGCCAATTGGTCATTGTTATAGTAGTACGTTGTTACATTGGCCGGTGCTCCATTAATAGGTGTTGCTGCATGTTCAACTTTAGGTGCTGCGTTTGTACCTTCACCGTCTGTTGTTACTTCAACTTTGACGCGGTAGTTAGATTTTTGGCCATTTGCACTTGCAATATCCGAATCGATTTTTGAAACATCTTTACCGTACTGATCTTTCAATTGGAATTCGATATCGTCGC
>NZ_WHNZ01000019.1 GCF_013141725.1 Paenibacillus planticolens
AGTCTTTTTGAGAGAAATCTCAGAAAGGCTTTTTGTTTTTTCAGAAATCTTAAGGTGAAATCAGCGTAAAGCATTATCCTCTTTTACATAAAGGAACCAGAGGTCGCTATTTCAGCTGATTTGGCGCTTTTCAGAGTATAAGCGTAACTACAGGGCTTTATTTGCCCGCCAATGCCTAATACTTAGCCGAAATCGGCAAAATAGCGGATCGTAGGCTCCTAAAAAACGCCGATGAGCCGCTTTCGCCAGAAATAGTGGATCATAGTTCCCACTTGCTCAAGACGCACATAGCTCTCCTCACAATGCCCGCCTCTCCTCACGCCATGCCCCAAAAAAAGGAACACACACCTACGTTAAGCAGGGGTATTTTTGTAAATACTGTGAGTAGGTTGTGAAACAGGTCAGTTTTCTGTCATTGCACTTTAGAGTCAACACTTGTCAAAAAGAAAGGAAATGATTATAATCTAGTTAAGGTCAAAGAAAGTCAAAGTCAATCAAAGTCAATTTACTTCTAGCAGTCTGGGAGGATGAATTGATGCGTAACGTATCAGAAATCATTGAGCAGTATTTAAAGCATGTCCTGCAGCAAAGTTCTGAAGGAGCCATCGAGATTCAGCGTAACGATCTGGCCGATCAATTCCAGTGTGTGCCTTCCCAAATCAACTATGTGATCAGTACAAGGTTTACGTTGGAAAAAGGATACCTTGTAGAGAGTAAGCGCGGCGGTGGCGGGTACATTCGCATCCAGAAGATTGAGCTCAAGAGCCATGGATCGATTTTGGATCATATTTTTCGCACGATTCATACACACATAGATCAAGTCACTTCAGAGGGACTCATTTACCAACTGCAGGAAGGGCACTACATTTCAACACGAGAAGCCAACTTGATTCGGGCAGCGATATCCAGAGATGTGTTGACCTTCAAGCTCCCGCTGCGCGATGAAATTCGGGCTAAGATTCTTAAAGCGATGCTGATATCCTTGCTTAGCAGATAAGGAGGCACATGAAATGATTTGTCAGGAATGCGGGAAACGACCGGCGACTCTTCATTTTACGAAGATTGTGAATGGAGACAAGAACGAGTTCCACATTTGTGAGAATTGCGCCCGCGAGAAGGGTGAAATGATTCCTGGAACGTCTGGCGGCTTTTCGATTCATAATCTTTTATCGGGATTGCTTGATTTCGAACCCTCCTCCATCTCGGCGGCGAAGTCCCAGGCTATCCGTTGTGAAAATTGCGGTCTAACGTATTCGCAGTTTAGTAAATTAGGCCGTTTTGGTTGCGGGTCTTGTTATCAAAGCTTTTCGGAAAAGTTAGATCCTCTGTTCAAAAGGGTGCATGGAAACACCGTACACGTGGGGAAAGTCCCCAAACGCAGCGGCGGCATTATCCAATGCAAGCGAGAGATCGATATGCTTAAGAAGGATATGATGACCTGCATTGAAGCGGAAGAGTTCGAACAAGCGGCCAAGATTCGGGATCAGATTCGCGATATTGAGAAGAAAATTGCCGGCTTGTGAGTTTGTAGGGAAGGTGTGAATCCAGTGACACTACAGCGGTTTACAGGAGATGCATTGAGCGAATGGATGAAGGGAGAGGGACCGGAATCGGATATCGTGATCAGCAGCCGAATCCGAATTGCGCGCAACCTTAGAGACTATCCTTATCCAATGCTGGCTACCAATCAACAATCACAAGAAGTACTCGATCAGTTGTCCGGTGTGCTTGAGAACGATGAGCTGGAGACGATCAGTAATTTTTCGCTTATTCCGCTGTCAGACCTTAACGAGCTTGAGCGAATGGTTCTTGTTG
Organism: Paenibacillus planticolens; assembly: GCF_013141725.1. Taxonomy (GTDB): domain Bacteria; phylum Bacillota; class Bacilli; order Paenibacillales; family NBRC-103111; genus Paenibacillus_E; species Paenibacillus_E planticolens. The sequence continues at coordinate 1,816 of NZ_WHNZ01000019.1, forward strand.
AGAAGCATTTAATTAGTCCAAATTTAGCTAACGAATCCAGAAATGGTGCCGTTATTTTAAGCGAAAATGAATCCATCTCCATTATGATCAATGAAGAGGATCATCTTCGCATACAATGCTTATGCCCAGGCTTTCAAATCAAAGAAGTTTGGGACTTGGCGAATCAGATTGATGATATTTTTGAAACCCAGCTGGATTACGGCTATGATGAAAAGAGGGGCTATCTGACAAGCTGCCCCACGAACGTCGGAACCGGCATTCGTGCTTCGGTGATGATGCATTTGCCCGCTTTGGTGCTTAGCCAACAAATTAATCGAATTTTATCCGCTGTTACACAAGTTGGATTGACGGTTAGAGGATTATATGGGGAAGGCAGCGAAGCATTAGGTAATCTGTTCCAAATATCGAATCAGATTACGCTGGGGCAATCCGAAGACGAGATTATTGATAATTTACACAGCGTTGCAAGGCAAATTATAGAGCATGAGCGTGCTGCTAGGCATAAGCTGATGCAAGAGTCCAGAATGCGCATTATTGATCGGGTGAACCGCTCGCTCGGCATTTTGTCCTATGCAGGCATTATAGACTCTAAGGAGGCTGCGCAGCGCCTGTCGGATGTGCGATTAGGCATAGACTTGGGGATTATCAATAATGTTTCATCCAATGTTTTGAATGAACTGCTGGTGATGACGCAGCCCGGCTTCCTTCAACAATTCGCAGGGGAGAAGCTGAATGCGGATGAGCGCGATATGCGCAGAGCTGAGCTGATTCGCGAGAAATTCGGCAGGATTTAACCGCATTAAGATTCATCCTTTAGGTTTTCCATAGATATACTACTTTTGGAGGTGTTCTCTATGATGTTTGGCAGATTTACAGAACGTGCGCAGAAGGTGCTTTCTTTGGCTCAAGAGGAAGCAGTCCGCTTAGGGCATAACAATATTGGTACTGAGCATATTTTGCTGGGTCTTATTCGTGAAGGGGAAGGTATTGCTGCTAAAGCACTCGTTGCTCTGGGCTTAGGTCTTGAGAAAATTCAAGACGAAGTCGAATCCCTAATCGGCAGAGGACAAGAACAACCTACCAACATTGCGTATACGCCTAGAGCGAAAAAGGTCATTGAGCTTTCGATGGATGAAGCTAGGAAACTAGGTCACACGTATGTGGGGACTGAACATATTTTACTTGGACTTATTCGCGAAGGCGAAGGTGTCGCAGCGAGAGTTCTTAACAACTTGGGCGTTTCTTTGAACAAAGCGCGCCAGCAAGTGCTTCAACTGCTAGGCAGCAGCGAGACCGTATCGCCAAGCCACGGCAGTACTCAGAATGTGAACACGCCTACCTTGGATGGGTTAGCAAGGGATCTAACCGCTTACGCCAAAGAGGGTCATCTCGATCCGGTCATTGGGCGCAGCAAAGAGATCGAGCGCGTTATCCAAGTGTTGAGCCGTAGAACCAAGAACAATCCGGTGCTGATCGGTGAGCCTGGGGTTGGTAAAACAGCTATTGCCGAAGGGCTCGCTCAGAAAATCATTAACAATGAAATCCCGGAAACGTTGAAGGATAAAAGGGTTATGACCCTCGACATGGGTTCTGTCGTAGCAGGCACCAAATATCGCGGTGAATTCGAGGACCGCCTCAAAAAAATCATGGACGAAATTCGCCAAGCCGGCAACATCGTACTCTTTATTGATGAGCTGCACACGTTGATCGGTGCTGGCGGTGCGGAAGGCGCCATCGACGCTTCCAACATCCTGAAACCGGCATTAGCGAGAGGCGAGCTGCAGTGCATCGGCGCCACAACGCTGGATGAATATCGCAAATATATCGAAAAGGATGCCGCTCTGGAGCGCCGCTTCCAACCGATCACGGTGGATCAGCCTTCCCCGGAGGAAGCGATCCAAATTCTGTACGGTTTGCGTGACCGCTATGAAGCCCATCACCGCGTGAAAATTACCGATGCAGCGATTCAAGAGGCTGTTAAGCTCTCCGATCGCTACATTACGGACCGATTCCTGCCTGATAAAGCGATTGACTTGATCGATGAAGCGAGCTCTAAAGTAAGGCTTCGTTCTTACACGATACCGCCTTCACTGAAACAGCTTGAGAACAAACTCGAAGATATCCGCAAGGAGAAGGATGCCGCGGTTCAAAGCCAAGAGTTCGAGAAAGCCGCTGGACTTCGCGATACCGAGCAGAAACTTCGGGAAGAGCTGGATACGACGAAAAATGACTGGAAAGAAAAGCAAGGTCGTTTGGACACAGAAGTAACTCCGGACGATATTGCGCAAATCGTGGCAAGCTGGACGGGAATCCCGGTCAGCAAACTGGCGGAAGAAGAGACCGAGCGTCTGCTCAAAATGGAAGACATTCTTCATGAACGTGTCATCGGGCAAGAAGAAGCGGTCAAAGCCGTCAGCCGCGCCATTCGCCGTGCTAGAGCAGGCCTGAAAGATCCGAAGCGTCCTATGGGCTCCTTCATCTTCCTCGGACCTACAGGCGTAGGTAAAACCGAGTTAGCGCGCGCCTTAGCGGAATCGTTATTCGGCGATGATAACGCAGTAGTCCGTATCGATATGTCGGAATACATGGAGAAACATTCGACCTCTCGCTTAGTCGGAGCGCCTCCAGGGTATGTCGGCTACGAAGAAGGCGGTCAACTGACCGAGAAAGTTCGCCGCAAACCATATTCGGTCGTCCTGCTTGATGAGATCGAGAAAGCACATCCGGAAGTTTTCAATATCCTGCTGCAAGTGCTGGAAGACGGCCGTTTGACGGATTCCAAAGGACGTACGGTCGATTTCCGCAATACGTTGATTATTATGACTTCCAACGTAGGTGCAGACACGATTAAGAAAAACTCCTCTCTCGGCTTTACAGCTGCGTTTGATGCAGGTAAAGATTACACCAACATGAGAGATAAAGTGATGGGCGAGCTTAAGAAAAGCTTCCGTCCGGAGTTCCTGAACCGGATCGACGAAATTATCGTCTTCCACTCCCTGGATGAGAAGCATATCGCAGAAATCGTCTCCTTGATGGCGGACGATCTTCGTAAACGCCTGAAAGAGCAAGAGGTTGACTTCTTGCTGACGGATAAAGCGAAAGCGTTCCTTGCCAAAGAAGGGTATGACCCGACTTACGGCGCAAGACCGCTCCGCAGAGCCATTCAGAAGCATATTGAGGACCGCTTGTCTGAGGAGCTTCTCAAAGGCAATATTGCCAAAGGCGACTCCTTAACGATTGATGAGAATGAAGGCGAGCTTGTTGTTCTGAAGGGCGAAGGCGTAGCCGCTAAATAATGCAAAGCAAAGAAGCATTTTGCTGCATCCGGTCCGGGTGCGGCGAAATGCTTTTTATTTGCAGATGACCTTTCATGGGCTTCGTAAAAATGGTAAACTTTATTGGTAAGGATAGCCAAATATTGAATTGTAAGATGTAAGGAGTCATTTACGCCATGAGTAAACAGAAAACGAAATTTTGCTGTCAAGAATGTGGCTATGAATCGCCGAAATGGATGGGCAAATGTCCCGGGTGTCAATCTTGGAATACGATGGTGGAAGAAATTGAAACGGTTGTGCGTACAAAGGGCATGAATTCTTCTACCCCCCGCACGAAAGAAAAACCGACCCCCATCATACATATAGAAAGTAGCCCTGAGCCTAGGGTCGTGACCAGCAACAAGGAATTGAACCGCGTCTTAGGCGGAGGTATCGTGCCTGGATCTTTGATTCTCGTTGGCGGGGATCCGGGAATCGGGAAGTCAACGTTACTGCTTCAAACCTCTTTCGAGCTTACGCAAGCACACCAGAAAGTGCTCTATATATCGGGGGAAGAATCCGTCAAGCAAACGAAACTTCGCGCGGATCGTTTGAATGCAGCATCTCCGCTGCTCTACGTGCTTTGTGAAACGAACCTTGAGTTAATTGAAGAAGCGATTCAAGAGATTGAACCGGATTTCTTGGTCATTGACTCTATTCAGACAGTCTATCATCCTGCGATTACCTCCGCCCCGGGAACCGTTTCGCAAGTTCGGGAATGTACGGGTCATTTTATGAGAATAGCTAAAGGCAAAGGGATTGCAACGGTCCTTGTCGGTCACGTGACGAAGGAAGGCGCCATTGCGGGACCTAGGATGCTGGAGCACATGGTGGATTGCGTGCTTTATTTCGAAGGCGAGCGGCATCATTCGTATCGTGTACTCCGCGCAGTCAAGAATCGGTTCGGGTCCACGAATGAAATCGGTATTTTTGAGATGCAAGAAGCCGGGTTGGTCGAAGTAAGCAATCCCTCGGAATTGTTCCTGTCTGAGCGACCGCTCGGCGTTGCCGGTTCTACGGTGGTTGCCAGTATGGAAGGAACGCGTCCCGTTCTGGTGGAGATTCAAGCGCTGGTATCCTCGACGAATTTTCCTTCTCCCAGAAGAATGGCGACTGGCGTTGATCATAATCGGCTCTCTCTGATCATTGCCGTCTTGGAGAAACGAATGGGCATGTTCCTTCAGAATCAAGATGCCTACCTGAACGTGGCCGGCGGCGTCAAGCTTGATGAACCTGCGGTCGATTTGGCGATTGCGATCAGCATCGCATCCAGCTTCCGCGATCATGCAACGAGACCATTTGACGTCGTGTTCGGTGAAATCGGGTTAACGGGAGAAGTCCGGGGTGTGTCCCGGATCGATCAACGTGTGAAAGAAGCGGAGAAATTAGGATTCCGCAGAGTGATTATGCCGGAGAAAAGTTTGAAGGGTTGGACGCACCCGCCCGGTATGGAGATTATCGGAGTGAATACAGTGTCCGAAGCATTGAAAGCGGCACTGGAGTAGCTCTTGAATCATTCAACCTGCAAGCCTTCAGGAGGAAATTATGAGTAAAGAAGAGATAAAGCGAGACGTTATGAGCCAACTGCTGCAAATGGTAGCGCCCGGCACATCGTTCCGCGACGGTTTGGAGAATGTTCTGCGCGCCAAAACAGGCGGACTTATCGTTGTTGGATACAGTACGGAAGTAAGGGAAATCGTCGACGGAGGCTTTTCGATCGATTGTGAGTTTTCCCCCAATTATTTATATGAGCTTGCCAAAATGGACGGAGCGATTATCCTCAGCGAGGATATCAAGCGCATTCTTTATGCGAACACACAATTAATTCCCGATTCCTCGATCGCCTCTTCGGAAACCGGAATCCGGCACCGGACAGCCGAACGTGTGGCGAAGCAGACGAATAAATTGGTGGTCTCCATTTCACAGCGGCGCAATGTGATTACCCTTTATCAAGGCAACTTGCGCTACGCGCTCAAAGATATCGGGGTCATCTTGACGAAAGCCAATCAGGCTATCCAGACGTTGGAACGGTACAAAGTGGTATTGGATCAGTCGCTTACCAATCTAAGCGCGTCGGAGTTCGAGGAGTTAGTTACGCTGCATGATGTCACCAATGTCATTGCGCGTTTCGAAATGGTGCTGCGCATTAAGGCGGAAATCAACCGGTACATCAACGAGTTGGGGAATGAAGGCCGCTTAATTAGCATGCAGCTTGAAGAACTTGTCGGCAATGCGGAACTTGAAGCGCGTTTGCTCGTAAAAGATTATGTAAGGGAATTATCGGAAGACCGCGTGAAGGAAATGCAAGCAGGCCTCAAACGCTTGTCTTCGGATGAACTGCTGGAGCCTCATCAAATCATTCGATTACTCGGCTATCCTCATACAAATTCTATCGTTGAAGAACCGGTTTCTCCTCGCGGATTCCGGATTCTTGGGAAGATACCGCGGCTTCCCTCAATCATTATTGCGAACCTTGTGGAGAAATTTGGCTACCTTCCGCACATGATGATGGCGACGATTGAAGAATTGGATGAAGTTGACGGTATCGGAGAAGTAAGGGCCCGGGCGATCAAAGAAGGTCTCAAAAGAATTCAAGAACAAGTCTTCATTGACAGACATATTTAAAGTGGATACAATCATAAAGTATCATTGTTGAGGTTTTATAAAGTCAAGTTTAGGGCATAGTAAATCCAGAGGTGGACAAAAACATATGTTAACGAAATCAATTCCCAGCCTTTTTACAGTAGGGAACTTATTCCTAGGTGTTCTGTCGATTATTCTCGCTTTCAGTGGCGAACATGGTATCGCAGCTGTACTTGTCATTGTCGCAATGTTGCTTGACGGACTTGACGGTCGTGTAGCCCGGGCATTGAACGCGCAGAGTGAATTTGGTAAAGAGCTAGATTCGCTGTCCGATGTTATTTCTTTCGGTGTAGCGCCTGCCTTTATCATGTACGTTGTAGCTTTTAATAATCCGAGTGTGATTAGTCCGGCATTTGCTTGGATCGTCACGGCGATCTTCCCTATTTGCGGAGCGCTTCGTTTGGCTCGCTTCAATGTTGTTGCAGGTACGCCTGGTTACTTCATCGGCTTGCCGATTCCGGCTGCAGGTGGCGTGCTTTGTACATTAGCGTTGTTTGTGAACGAAATTAACGTGTATGTGCTCTTAGTAAGTACAGTCCTGTTGTCGTACTTAATGGTAAGTACGGTAAAATACCCGAACTTCAAGAAAGCGGGTATTCCCAAAGCGGCAATCTGGATTACACCGGTTATTGTTGCCGTAGCCATCCTGATTGCGATCAAATGGCCGGAGTCCATTTCCAAAATGATCTTCGTACCGCTTTTACTGTACGCACTCTATGGCTTAAAAAAAAACGTTGATGGTTTCTTCATCCGCATCCGCAGAAAGAACAAGAACAAAAGACGCGGCGTAGAGGATCCAAATTCCGTGAAATCCGACGTGTAACAGCAAACTTCAAAAATAAAAAGCATTTATTTTCTTCTGACGATTCAGAGAAAATAAATGCTTTTTTTTGTTCATCTTCATTTTCATGACATGTTGAATAGTCCAAGAGTCGTACATTTCTTTGATTCATTTTCCACAACTTGCTCCAAATTTACATCAAGAATGTTGCTTAGTGCGGACATATAAAAAAGATTTCTGCCCAGTTCACTGCTGACAACCTCGATGCACTGCTCACATAAGTGACCGGATACATGGGTGCCAAGCACATCTTTAGCTTCATTCAACGTCATCTCGGGATGGTATTCCTGCTTCGCTGCGTGAACCTGAATACATCCACATTCGGTAATGGATTTCACCACGGAACGATTAGCGGCTGCGCCTGACTGTTGAAATTTGGATAAGACGTCAAGCAGACTTCGGTGACGGAGCAATAATTCGGATACTTGATCTTGAAACTGCTTTAAAGTCAAGGAGCTCATTCCATCCACCTCTGGTAGGTTGGTAACTTCCAATTTCATTATAATGGAAGGCCTCTAATATTTCAATTTTACATGTAAAGAAGTGATTAACGATGGATAAATTGGAACATAATTGTAATGGAGCTTTATTAATAAGTTGATGCAGGAGGTGAATCTATGATGAGGAAATGGGTACAGTTCATTTTGGCCATCATGGGTGGTAGTTTAGGTTTTGGATGGAGTGAGGCGATCCTTCGAACGACAGGTTTTATGAACGAGTCAGGAAAAGCAATTGCCATCAATAGTTTATGCGCGTTAGCTATGTTCATTCTTTCAGCATGGGTTGCAGGTAAAGGGATGAAGCTGCTTGTCAGAGGGGAAAGGAATGTTGCGGACATTCCGGTGTCCGATCTGCTCTCAGGTACATTAGGACTAGTAATTGGACTGCTTATATCGGTATTGGTGTTTCCTGTGCTGGAGCAGGTGAAGTGGGCAAGCCCTATTTTACCCTTCGTCGTTTCCGGAGTTTTAGCGGTTATGGGGTTTCGTATCGGTTACAGCAAGCGGGAAGAGTTGGTGCAGATCATAGCGATGAGCCGGTCAACCGCTCCGGAGAAGCAGACGCATCGGCCTTACGAGGAACATAAGATTCTTGACACAAGTGTTATTATTGACGGGCGTATCGCGGATATTTGCAAAACAGGGTTTATCGAGGGGACTCTCGTTATACCGGAGTTCGTCCTGGAGGAGCTGCAGCATATTGCGGATTCTTCCGATTTGCTGAAGCGCAACCGCGGTCGGCGGGGGCTCGATATTTTAAACAAAATTCAAAAGGAACTCGAAGTGAAAGTGCTGATTTATGAAGGCGATTTCGAAGAGATATCCGAAGTAGACAGTAAATTGGTGCGTCTGGCCAAGGTGCTGCAAGGGAAGGTCATCACGAACGATTTCAACCTGAATAAAGTATGCGAGCTTCAAGGTGTCTCGGTGCTGAATATCAACGATTTGGCGAATGCTGTGAAGCCTGTTGTCCTGCCGGGGGAAGAAATTATTGTTCAAGTCATTAAAGACGGCAAAGAGCATGGACAAGGTGTCGCTTATCTGGACGACGGTACGATGATTGTGGTGGAAGGCGGACGTGAATTCATAGGGATGACCCTTGAAGTGATGGTGACCAGTGTTCTTCAAACTTCAGCCGGCCGGATGATTTTCGCTAAACCGAAACTATTGGAAAAAGCGCAATAAAACCAGTATGATAAGGAGATGTAACGCAGAAAGCTTTCGTACGGAAAGCGCTTAGTTGGAGGGCTTATGGGGAAGCTAGGGGTTATCATCGTGGCGGCGGGCAAAGGCTCGCGCATGGGAACGGCGGAAAGCAAACAATATTTACAACTGGGACAGAAGCCTATTCTCGTACATACGTTGCAATTATTTCAAAACATACATGAAGTGAATGAAATCATTTTAGTTGTTGGCGGAAATGACGTAGAGCGCTGTACAGGCTATGTGCAGAGCTATGCGCTTTCCAAGGTCACTCATGTGCTGGCAGGTGGGGCGGAGCGTCAAGATTCCGTCAGACGAGGCCTGGAAGCCCTGGAACGGGACACCGAGTGGGTGCTCGTTCATGACGGTGTTCGTCCTTTTGTCAAAAGAGAACATGTGTTCGAATGTCTGGCAATGGCGAAAGATCGGAACGCAGCCGTGTTGGCTGTACCTGTGAAGGATACGATCAAAATCGTAGATACCGAGAAGCGAATACAATCTACACCGGATAGAAGAAGCTTGTGGGCCATCCAAACCCCGCAAGCTTTTCGACTTTCCCTTCTCCAGGAGGCGCATGATCGTGCGTCTCAGGATGATTTCATGGGGACGGACGACGCTATGCTGGTGGAGCGGACAGGAACGACGGTGCATGTTGTCGAAGGGGACTATTACAATATTAAGATTACAACACCGGAAGATCTGCCATGGGCAGAATGGATATTACAGAATGTAAGGGGAGAGGGACAACAATGATTCGCGTAGGACAAGGATTTGATGTTCATCAGTTAGTGGAAGGCCGCAAGTGTATTATTGGAGGCGTGACGATTCCGTATGAGAAGGGACTGTTAGGCCACTCCGATGCCGATGTGCTCCTGCATGCGGTTACCGATGCGATTCTAGGCGCTCTGGGTTTAGGCGATATCGGGAAGCATTTCCCGGATACGGCTGCGGAATTCAAGGATGCGGACAGCTTGGTTTTGTTGAAACATGTGTGGCAGTTGGCTAAGGATAGAGGATACCGACTGGGGAATGCAGATTCCACGATTATTGCCCAGAAGCCCAAAATGGCTCCGTATATTCCGAAAATGGTGGAAATTATCGCTGAGGCATTGGAAGCTGCACCGGACCAAATCAATGTGAAAGCGACAACGACCGAACAGCTTGGATTTACGGGCCGCGGCGAAGGAATTGCCGCGCAAACGGTTGTTTGTTTAATTCGAGATGTGCTAGAATAGCAGGTATTATTGGGGAGAAGAGGGTACAGTCATGAACCAACCTTTACGTGTGCGCTATGCACCTAGTCCAACCGGACATTTACATATTGGCGGTGCTCGTACGGCACTGTTTGATTATTTATTGGCACGCCGCCATGGCGGAGCGTTCGTTGTGCGTTTTGAAGATACCGATCAAACCCGCCATAAAGAATCCGGAATCGAAGATCAATTGAACGGCCTGAGATGGCTCGGATTAGAGTGGGATGAGAGCGTAGATATCGGGGGGCCATATGGTCCTTACCGTCAAATGGAAAGACTGGATATTTACAAAACCCACCTGGATCAACTGATTCAAAGCGGGCATGCGTATCCGTGTTATTGTTCGGAAGCTGACTTGGAGCAGGAGCGGGCAGATCAGGAAGCGCGCGGCGAAATGGGCGGCTACTCCGGCAAGTGTCGTCACTTGACGGCTGAGCAGATTGCCGCATACGAAGCTGAGGGCCGCAAGCCTTCGACAAGATTCCGTGTGCCGGCAGACCGCATCATTGGCTTCGAGGACAAGGTTCGCGAGCATGTCGAGTTTGAATCGAACGGGATCGGCGACTTTATTATCGCGCGTCCTGACGGGATTCCGACGTACAATTTTGCTGTCATTGTGGATGATCACATGATGAAAATCAACTTGGTTATCCGCGGTGAGGAACATCTGTCTAACACGCCTAGACAAATCCTCATGTATGAGGCTCTAGGCATGCCGATTCCGGAATTCGCCCATTTGGCGTTGATTCTGAATCCGGACCGGAAGAAAATGAGCAAACGGGATGAGTCGATCATCCAGTTTATCGAACAGTACCGGGAGTTAGGTTACTTGCCGGAAGCTGTTGTGAATTTCATCGCTCTGCTGGGATGGTCTCCTGGTGGCGAAGAAGAAATGTTTACAAAGGAAGAATTGATTGCCCAGTTTGACCTCGATCGCGTATCGAAGAGTCCAGCTGTGTTTGATATGGATAAATTGAACTGGATGAACAACGCCTATTTGAAAAAGGCTCCGCTCTCCCGTGTCGTCGAGCTGTGCGTGCCTCATCTGCAAAAAGCCGGATACATCGAGCCGCATTTGGATGAAGCGGGCCAGGCTTGGGTAACGGCTCTAGTAGGCTTGAATCAAGAGAGAATGCGCTTCGCGGCGGAAATTGTCGAGTTGTCGGGTATTTTCTTCAAAGAGGAACTGGTGATCGACGAGGAAGCGGCGGCTGTGCTGAAAGAAGAGCATGTTCCGGTTGTATTGTCCAGCTTCTTGGGGCAAGTTGAGGGGGCCGAAGCTTTCACGGTAGAGGCGATCCCGGCGTTGCTGAAACAAGTGCAGAAGGATACGGGCTACAAAGGGAAGCAATTGTTCATGTCGATCCGTTCTGCATTGACAGGACAAGTGCATGGACCTGACCTCAATGTGTCTTTGTACCTGCTTGGAAAAGAAAAAGTCGCTTCACGTCTACGGAACTTGTTGTAATACAGGGCTCTTTTCGCTATACTTAGTTCAATAAGGAACGCAATGATCAGGAGAGTACGTTTATTTAGGGATTTATCAGAGAGGATAATCGGAGCCGTCAGGCTTTGGCTGTGAGTTATCCATTCCCTCTAATCGGAAATGCACCTGGGAGCTGCCGCGCCGAATACTCGGATACACGAGTAGGGTAGGCGCAGCCGAAATGCCCACGTTACGGGTTTTTGAGTTGGGAGACTTCCGAGTCACCAAGCAGAGTGGAACCGCGATTAATCACGCCTCTGCAGCCATATGGCTGCGGGGGCTTTTTTTATACAAAGGAGTACTGATTTCCTACTAAGAAGGTGAGAGCATGTGGCAAACGATCAAATCTGACATTTCCGCCGTATTCGATAACGACCCGGCTGCACGCAGCTGGTTTGAGGTTGCGTTTACGTACTCAGGCCTTCATGCGATTTGGGCGCATCGTATCGGTCATTGGTTCTACAAACGGAATATGTTTACCGTCGCGCGTATCGTCTCGCAATGGAGCCGTTTCATGACAGGTATTGAGATTCATCCAGGGGCTACGATCGGTAAAAGGCTGTTTATTGACCATGGGATGGGAGTCGTGATCGGGGAAACGTGCGAAATCGGCGACGATGTTATTTTGTATCAAGGGGTAACTTTGGGTGGAACAGGGAAAGAGAAAGGAAAGAGACACCCAACAATTGGCAATAATGTAGTTGTCGGATCGGGCGCCAAAATTTTAGGCTCCTTCCTTGTTGGCGAGAATTCACGGATTGGCTCCAATGCGGTCGTCATCCGAGAGGTTCCTTCGAACAGTACAGTTGTAACGATGCCTGCTAAGCTTGTGAAGCGGGATGGCATACGTGTGAATCGTTTGGACCACGGCAATTTGCCGGATCCCATTGTCGATATATTCCAGGAAATGCAGCAGCAAATTAACGAATTGAGAAGACAGTTAGAACAAGAACGGGTTAAGAATGGAGGAGCGAGAGAACATGACGCTCAGAATGTATAATACGTTAACACGCAAGAAGGAAGAATTCGTACCCCTTGAACCGGGAAAAGTGAAAATGTACGTATGCGGTCCAACCGTATATAACTATATCCACATCGGGAACGGCCGGCCGGTCATTTTCTTCGATGTCGTACGGCGCTTTTTAGAGTCCCAGAATTATGAAGTCACTTATATTACAAATTTTACCGACGTAGATGATAAAATGATTCGCAAAGCCGAGGAAATGGCCACGACCGTCCCGGAATTAGCGGAAACCTTTATCGCCGCTTTCTTGGAAGATATCCAAGCGTTGGGCGTTCATGAAGCGACGCTCAATCCGCGTGTAACGGAGAACATTCAGGAAATCATCGATTTCATCGCTGCTCTCGTGGAGAAAGACTATGCCTACGAGGCACGCGGCGACGTGTATTACCGGACGACTAAATTTGCCGAGTACGGCAAGCTTTCCCAGCAAAATTTGGAGGAGCTCCAGTACGGCATTCGCATTGAAGTGGACGACCGCAAAGAGAATCCGCAGGATTTTGTTCTTTGGAAAGCGGCGAAACCGGGAGAAATCTATTGGGACAGTCCTTGGGGCCAAGGCCGCCCGGGCTGGCATATCGAGTGCTCTGCCATGGTGCGCAAATATTTAGGCGAAACGATTGATATCCACGGCGGCGGACAAGATTTGACGTTCCCGCATCATGAGTGCGAGATTGCCCAAACGGAAGCGGTAACCGGCCATCCAATGGCGAATTACTGGCTTCATAATGCTTTCTTGAACATCGATAATGAAAAAATGTCCAAATCGCTGGGGAACGGCATACTGATCCGCGATCTTGTGAAGCAAATTAAGCCGGAAGTGTTCCGCTTCTTCATGTTGTCGGCTCATTACCGCAATCCGCTGAATTTCAGCGACGAGAGCTTGAAGCAGGCGGCCAATGCGTTGGAACGCATTCAAAATGCAAATGACAACCTGAAGCATCGGCTGGCTACGGCATCCGTTGCAAGTGAAGTGGAAGCAGATCTTAAAGATCGCGTAGCTGCGATTGCCAATCAGTTCGTCGAGAAAATGAATGACGACTTCAACACCCCGGATGCGATTACAGCCGTGTTCGATCTGGTTGCAGAAGCGAACTTGTATCTGCAGCAGGAGCGGGTGAATGCCGCCGCGCTACAGGTATTCCTGGATCAGCTGCAAGTCTTCGATCAGACCTTGGGTATATTGTCCAAGCAAGCGGATGAACTCCTGGATGAAGAGATTGAGAACTTGATCGTCGAGCGGACGGAAGCGCGGAAGTCCAAAAACTGGGCGCGTGCGGACGAAATCCGTGACCTGCTCACAGAGAAAGGGATATTCCTTGAGGACACGCCGCAAGGAATTCGTTGGCGCCGCAAATGAGTGAGACTTTTACGGATTCTGCAAACCTGTTTGTTTTCCCGCCGTCCAAAAGCCCTCATTTGCTGAACCCGCTTGTACTTGCTTATATCGGGGATGCGGTTTATGAGGTCTACATTCGACAATATGTGATATCTGGCGGAAATCATCGGCCGAATCATTTGCATAAAGCATCCACCGGCTATGTTTCAGCGAAGGCGCAATCCAAAGTTCTGGAAGCTTTGATGCCGATGCTGACGGAAGAAGAGACAGATATCGTGAAGCGCGGACGCAATGCCAAATCAGGAACGACAGCCAAAAACGCGGATGTGCTGGAATACCGGCACAGCACCGCGTTTGAGTGCTTAATCGGATATTTGTATTATAAACAATCCTTTGAACGTTTGAAGGAAATATTGGACTTTACCATTGCTTACAAGAATAAATCCTAGCTTACGCCAGGGTAAGCTTTGTTTGAAATTAGCGAATTTTAGGAGGAAATAGGATGGAAGAAGAATATATTGGCGGGAAGCACTCCGTTCTGGAGGCTATTCGTGCCGGTCGAACGATTAACAAAATTTGGATTGCTGAGAATGCGCAGAAGCAATTCGCGGGGCCAATCGTAGCGGAAGCGAAGAATTTGGGGATTCTCGTTCAATTTACAGACAAGCGCAAGCTTGACCAAATGGTGGAAGGGCTTCAGCATCAAGGCGTCATCGCGCAGGTGGCAGCTTATGAGTATGTGGAAGTGGAGGATATACTTGCGAAAGCCGAAGCGCTTGGACAAGATCCCTTTATTCTGATTCTCGATGAAATTGAAGATCCGCATAACCTGGGCTCGATCCTGCGGACAGCGGACTGCACCGGGGTGCATGGTGTCATTATTCCTAAAAGACGCTCCGTAGGACTTACGGCTACGGTTTCCAAAACCTCAGCTGGGGCTGTAGAGTATGTGCCTGTTGCCCGGGTAACGAACATTGCTCAGACGATTGAACAGCTCAAAGAGAAAGGCGTTTGGGTTGCAGGAACAGACGTGACCGCAGCACAAGATGTCTACAAAGCTAACTTCAATATGCCTATAGCCCTTGTTATCGGCAATGAAGGCAAAGGTGTGGGAAGGTTAATTAAGGAGAGATGTGACTTCTTAGTTAAGCTGCCTATGGCGGGACATGTCAATTCTTTGAATGCCTCTGTCGCCGCGGGTGTCTTGATGTACGAGGCGGTTCGCCAACGCAACAAGAGTTAACAGCGGATGGAAGAGTTTCTGATCGTAGACGGCTACAATATCATTGGGGCTTGGCCTGAACTGAGTAAGCTGAAAGACACTGACTTGGAAGGTGCCCGGGATAAGTTGATTCATATGCTGGCTGAATATCAATCTTACTCGGGCATGAAAGTATACCTGGTTTTTGACGCTTATATGGTACCTGGACTTGGGAAGAAATATGTACAGAGCAAGCTGAACGTGCTCTACACCAAAGAGAAGGAAACCGCGGATGAACGGATCGAACGCTTGGTTACGAATCTGATGGGAAGACGCAAGCAGATCTATGTGGCCACTTCCGATATGATTGAGCAGCATGTTATTTTCGGTAAAGGAGCTCTTCGATTGCCGGCAGGCGAACTTCTCATCAAAATCAAACAGAATCGCAAAGAGGTCCGGGAACGTATTCATCCTGAAACGACAACAAAGCGCAATCCGTTCGAAGGTAAGTTGAGCAGTGAGATCAAGGCGCAGTTTGAGCGGTGGCGAAGAGGAGAGTAAATTATCCAAATGCTAGAAATGGTGGGAGTCCCCGTTGACGTTGTGAGATTTCATCATGTATACTTAACCTAAACTTTTAATGTGAATCTGGGTAGTCCTGCAGGCCGGAGGGATTGTTGGTGAGTGTCGACCTCAAAGAACTGAGAATGTATGATTATGACCTCAAGCCAGATGAAGACATTGTCGAGGCAGTCCGTGAAGGCAGTAGCGAAGCGTTGGAATACCTTATCAATAAATATAAGAACTTTGTGCGTGCCAAAGCACGTTCTTATTTTTTGATAGGTGCAGACCGAGAAGATATTGTGCAGGAAGGCATGATAGGTTTATATAAATCTATCCGCGACTTCCGAGGAGACAAGCTTGCTTCATTCAAAGCCTTTGCTGAACTGTGCATTACCCGACAGATCATCACGGCGATTAAGACAGCAACGCGTCAGAAGCACATTCCTCTTAATTCCTACGTGTCACTGGACAAGCCAATCTATGATGAAGATTCTGATCGTACGCTGCTTGACGTCATTAGCGGTTCCAG
Organism: Paenibacillus planticolens; assembly: GCF_013141725.1. Classification (GTDB taxonomy): domain Bacteria; phylum Bacillota; class Bacilli; order Paenibacillales; family NBRC-103111; genus Paenibacillus_E; species Paenibacillus_E planticolens. The sequence goes on from NZ_WHNZ01000019.1 coordinate 17,710, forward strand.
GGTCACAGATCCTGAGGAGCTTGTGATCAATCAAGAAGAATTTACGGGTCTTGAAGATAAAATGGGAGAAATATTGAGCGACTTGGAACGTAGGGTGCTTATGCTCTATCTTGATGGAAGATCTTACCAAGAAATAGCGGTAGATCTGGATCGTCATGTCAAGTCTATTGATAATGCTCTTCAACGTGTGAAACGCAAGCTTGAACGTTATTTGGAAGTTAGAGATTTGTAGTATATGCCCGCGCTGCCTTGAATGATCTTGGCGCCGCGGGCGTTTTCTTTGAACGAGGTTTATTATCGTGCCGGAGCGTCTATACTGATGATACTCTCGCATTTGTGAGACTTCTGCCTTGACACTCCGTTGCGGGTTGTGATAAAGTAGTTCAGGTAGCCCTAAAAGTCGCTTTCTTTTTGACGCGCTTCGAAGGGCTTTAATTAGAACGTGTCTGTAGGAGGTGTACATCATGCGGGTCATCATCACATTAGCGTGCACAAATTGCAAACAAAGAAACTATGCATCCACTAAAAATAAGCGCAACAATCCCGACCGTATTGAGTTGAAGAAATATTGCAAATTTTGCAATGAACATACTGCTCATCGCGAGACTAGGTAGTTCTTTGGAGGTGTAGTTTGTGGGGTTCTTGGCTAGAATGAGACAAAGCTTCGGTTCCACTTTTTCCTTCTTCACCGACAGTTGGACAGAACTCAAAAAGGTCAAGTGGCCAAGTCGCAAAGAGATGACTACCTACACACTTGTTGTGTTGGGTACCGTAGCTTTTGTTGCTATTTATTTCTTTGTGCTGGATCTTGGAATTTCTGAGTTGCTGCGCCTTGTTTTTAAATAAACAGGACTATAGGTGAATTTATTCATGGAAAAAAGATGGTACGTCGTACATACCTATTCAGGGTATGAGAACAAAGTGAAAGCCAACCTGGAGAAACGTGTTGAGTCCATGGAAATGACGGACAAGATCTTCCGTGTGCTTGTGCCTATGGAAGAGGAGCTGGTAAACAAAGACGGCAAGAAAAAAGTCGTCATGCGTAAAGTTTATCCAGGCTATGTTCTCGTGGAAATGATTCAAACGGACGACTCTTGGTACGTAGTACGTAATACGCCAGGAGTTACTGGATTCGTAGGTTCTACGGGATCCGGCTCTAAACCGACTGCATTATTACCTGAGGAAGTTGAATCTATTTTGAAGCATATGGGGATGGAAGAGCCGAAGGCCAAAATCGACTTCGAACTCAAAGAAACCGTACGCGTCAAGGTGGGACCTTTCGCAAACTTTGTCGGATCTGTTGAAGAAATTGTGGCTGACAAGGGTAAACTTAAGGTGCATGTCAACATGTTTGGTAGGGAAACCCCGCTTGAGCTCGATTTCGACCAAGTGGAAAAGCTATAACACAAGACAACCAAGGGTTTCTACCAGGTCTATTCCTCGGGATAGACCTTCACTAGTGGGATCTATATTATAAACAGGAGGTGTCTATCATGGCAAAAAAGGTTATTAAAATCGTCAAGCTTCAAGTTCAAGCTGCGAAAGCAAATCCAGCACCACCGATCGGTCCAGCATTGGGTCAAGCAGGTGTGAACATCATGGCTTTCTGTAAAGAGTTTAACGCTCGTACTGCTGATCAAGTAGGCCTTATCATTCCGGTTGAGATCACAGTATTCGAGGATCGTTCCTTTACATTCATCACAAAAACGCCTCCGGCTGCAGTTCTTCTTCGCGTCGTTGCTGGTATCGAAAAAGGATCCGGTGAACCAAACAAAAAGAAAGTTGCAACTGTGAAACGTGCAAAAGTTCGCGAAATCGCAGAACAAAAAATGCCTGACCTGAATGCTGCATCCGTTGAGGCTGCTATGCGTATGGTTGAAGGTACAGCTCGCAGCATGGGAATCACTATCGAAGATTAATTCCGCAAGGAATGCGATTGTGCGAGCCTCGGCTTGCGAAGAAGTTTTCTAGGAAAACTTTGAAGTCGCTCGGTGGGAGGATTATCCGCTAATACCACTAAGGAGGATTTAGATTATGCCTAAACACGGTAAAAAATACCGCGAAGTATCTCAGCTTGTAAATGCTGAAACTTTGTACGATCCGTCAGAAGCAATCGAGCTTGTTAAGAAAACAGCTCCTGCTAAATTTGATGAAACTGTAGATGTTGCAGTTCGTCTGGGTGTAGACCCAAGAAAACAAGATCAGGCTGTTCGTGGTGTAGTAGTACTTCCACACGGTACTGGTAAAACAAAACGTGTACTTGTATTTGCCAAAGGCGAGAAAGCGAAAGAAGCTGAAGCAGCTGGTGCAGATTTTGTTGGTGATGCTGACATGATCAACAAAATTCAACAAGGTTGGTTCGAGTTCGACGTTTGCGTAGCTACTCCAGACATGATGAGCGAAGTTGGTAAACTGGGTCGTATCCTCGGGGGTAAAGGTTTGATGCCGAACCCTAAAGCAGGAACAGTTACTTTCGACGTAACGAAAGCTGTTCAGGAGATCAAAGCTGGTAAAATCGAATACCGTCTTGACAAAGCAGGACAAATCCATGCTCCGCTTGGTAAAGTATCTTTCGATGCAGACAAGTTGAACGAAAACTTCAAAGCATTGGTTGATGCGCTTGTTAGAGCGAAACCGGCAGCTGCTAAAGGTGTTTACCTGAAAAACATTGCTGTATCCTCGACAATGGGACCAAGTGTTCGAGTAAACGTAAGCTCCTTCAGATAAGTAATAGCTTCCAGTTGACTTCGGTTGCTGGTCGTGATACTCTATCAAAGGTCATAAAAATGAATATGCAAACCGTAGACAGTAGGTGCCGAGTGCTTAATTTCCTACCGAGGTGTTATGATATATATAACGATTTCTTTGAACGTCAGGGAAAAAGTGAACACATCATGCCTTCGTAGCGTCTACGAAGGCATTTCTTATTCATATAAGGAATGCTGATGCTCCTACTGTTTGTGATATTGAAACATAAATGCATAAGAAGTGAGGTGTACTATGGCAAACGCGAAAATTCTTGCAGAGAAACAATTAGCAGTAGCTGAAGTGACTGAAAAGTTTAAAGCTAGCGCTTCTACAATCATTGCTGACTACCGCGGTTTGAACGTAGCTCAAGTAACTCAGCTGCGTAAAACCCTGCGTGAAGCTGGTATTGAATTCGTAGTTCTCAAGAACTCGTTGGCTAGACGCGCATCGGCAAATGCTGAACTAAGCGCATTGGATGAGTACCTAACAGGTCCAACCGCTATTGCTTTCAGCAAAGACGATCTAGTTGCTCCGGCGAAAATCTTGACTGAATTTGCGAAAAAGAATGATCAATTGAGCGTAAAAGGTGGCGTGGTCGAAGGCCGCGTAGTTGGATACGATCAAATTAAAGCACTTGCTGAACTTCCATCCAGAGATGGTCTTCTCTCCATGTTGCTTAGCGTTCTTCAAGCTCCAGTTCGTAACTTTGCACTTGCTGTTAAAGCAGTTGCTGAGAAAAAAGAAGCTGAAGGTCAAGCTTAATTTCAGTGTACGAAACGTTTTACAACAACAAACTAATTTATTAATGATAATGGAGGTTTAACCATGAGCACAAATGCAACGATCCTAGAAGCAATCAAAGGCATGACAATCTTGGAATTGAACGACCTGGTTAAAGCAATTGAAGAAGAGTTTGGCGTAACAGCAGCAGCTCCAGTAGCAGCTGGCGGTGGCGCAGCAGTAGCAGTTGAAGAAGCTCAAACTGAGTTTGATGTTATCTTGACTAGCGCTGGTGCTTCCAAAATCAACGTAATCAAAGTAGTTCGCGAAATCACAGGTCTTGGCCTGAAAGAAGCGAAAGACCTGGTTGACGGCGCTCCAAAACCAATCAAAGAAAAAGTTAGCTCCGAAGAAGCAGAAGCTGTTAAAGCTAAGCTTACAGAAGCTGGCGCATCTGTTGAAGTTAAGTAATTTCATTTTCAGGAAACCTCTTGAAGCTTGCCTTCAAGAGGTTTTTTTACCTAAGCTTTTACCCTTAGGAAAGCCTTAGGAACGCTCGCAGTTATTTGATTTTCCTAAAGGTAAAAAAGAGGAGGGAATCTTAACGTGTCAGAGCATTATTATACGCAGCGTCCCACGGTAAAGCGTGATGTCAACGAGGCGCAAGAGGAGCTGCGCGGTAAAAAATACACATTCCTGACGGATGCCGGCGTTTTTTCGAAAAAGGGTGTGGATTATGGAAGTAAGCACTTGATTGAAACGATGCAGCTGAAAGAGGATGCCAAAGTCCTTGATGTTGGGTGCGGCTACGGACCTATAGGTCTTACTGCAGCGTCGATGTGTCCTAAGGGGCATGTGACAATGGTCGACATTAATGAGAGAGCTGTCGAGCTGAGTGCGGAAAATGCGCGGCGCAACGGGATTGCCAATGTGTCAATCTTGCAAAGCGATTTATTGGAGCAGGTGAAGGAGCAGCGTTTTGACGTGGTGCTCACCAATCCTCCGATCCGTGCGGGGAAAGAAGTCGTACACCGCATTTTTACGGATGCCTATGATTGTCTGGTTGAAGGCGGCTCGATCTGGGTTGTCATACAGAAAAAACAAGGCGCGCCATCAGCGATGAAAAAACTAGAGTCGCTGTACCGTGAAGTTGTTGAGGTATCCAAAGACAAAGGATACAAAATACTCAAAGCAACAAAGTAGATCAGGCTTCCCGAGCGGAGGACCTATTTGCTAGCAATAATCGTGGAAATTTGTTTGACTTGACATTTCACATGTGGTATTATTAAAAAATGTCAGTATTAAGATGGGACACATGTCTTTAGTTAACAAAAATGTCAAGTCTTTTTTTCCTCCGAGATGAATAAAATTTAAACTTATAACGTATAATGTTTGAATTTTAGGAAACTCTAACAGGATGGGAAGAAATATTTGGAAAGTCTTATTGATTACAGGGAAAAATCTTCATCCATACAGTCGCTTAATTCGGACGGGCTCCATAACGGAGGCGTCCTGAGTGTACGTCGGTCGAAGTTTTTCTTCTTCTTTTTATTTATTGAGTAGAGTTGAGGGGTGAATGAAAGTTGGCGGGACATCTTGTTCAATTTGGACGACGTAAACGCAGGACTTATGCACGAATTAATGAGGTGCTGGGCATTCCAAACCTGATTGAAATCCAGCAAAAATCGTATGAGTGGTTTTTGGAAGAAGGATTACGTGAGATGTTTCAGGATATCTCTCCAATTCAGGATTTTACAGGCAACCTAGTACTGGAATTTATTGACTATAGCTTAGGCGATCCTAAGTATTCGGTCGATGAATCCAAAGAACGCGACGTAACCTATGCGGCGCCGTTAAGAGTCAAAGTCCGTTTGATTAATAAGGAAACCGGAGAGGTCAAGGAACAAGAAGTGTTCATGGGGGATTTCCCTATTATGACCGATACGGGAACGTTCATTATTAACGGTGCGGAGCGTGTAATCGTCTCCCAGCTCGTTCGTTCCCCCAGTGTTTATTATAGCACGAAAGTGGATAAAAACGGCAAAAAAACTTACACGGCAACGGTCATTCCGAACCGTGGAGCTTGGTTGGAGCTTGAAACCGATGCGAAGGATATTATCTATGTCCGTATCGATCGCACGCGCAAAATTCCAGTAACGGTACTGCTTCGTTCATTAGGGTTTGGCACGGATGCAGAGATTTTGGATTTGCTCGGTGATAACGAATATATTCGTAATACGCTCGATAAAGATAACACGGATTCTACGGAAAAAGCGTTGATCGAAATCTATGAGCGTCTTCGTCCGGGCGAACCGCCTACGCTTGATAATGCAAGAAGCTTAATCGTTGCTCGTTTCTTTGATCCGAAGCGTTATGATTTGGCTAACGTAGGCCGTTACAAAATCAATAAGAAATTACACATTAAAAATAGATTGTTCAATCAGCGTCTGGCGGAAACTTTGGTGGATTCCGAAACGGGAGAAATCATCGCGGAAGCAGGACAACTGCTGGATCGTCGCGTGTTGGACGAAATCCTTCCTTTTATCGAAAAAGGAGCAGGCTACAAAGAGTTCTCCATTCCGAAAGGTGTAACTGGCGCGGATACGATCCCTGTTCAGTGCATTAACGTGTACTCGCCGACAGAAGAAGGCAAGGTTGTTAAAGTAATCTCTAACGGGGTTATCGACAAACAAGTGAAGAACATCACGCCTGCCGATATCATTTCATCCATCAACTATTTCATCAATTTGCTGCATGGCATTGGGAATACGGATGATATTGACCACTTAGGTAACCGTAGACTTCGTTCTGTTGGTGAATTGCTGCAAAACCAATTCCGTATCGGTCTGTCCCGTATGGAACGTGTTGTTCGTGAGCGTATGTCCATTCAAGATGCGAATGTCATTACGCCACAAGCTTTAATCAACATTCGTCCTGTTATCGCGTCGATCAAAGAGTTCTTCGGAAGCTCGCAGCTTTCTCAATTTATGGACCAAACGAATCCGCTTGCTGAATTGACGCACAAAAGACGTCTATCCGCACTCGGACCCGGCGGTTTGACGAGAGAGCGCGCAGGGATGGAAGTTCGTGACGTCCATCACTCTCACTATGGCCGTATGTGCCCAATTGAGACTCCAGAGGGACCGAACATTGGTTTGATCAACTCCTTGTCTACGTTTGCCCGTATTAATGAGTATGGCTTCATTGAAGCACCGTACCGTTGGGTAGATCCGAAGTCGGGAACTGTTACTGACCAAATCGCTTACCTGACTGCGGATGAAGAAGATAACTATGTAATCGCGCAAGCGAATGCCGAGTTGACGGATGACAATAAATTCGTTGATTCAGCGATTATCGTGCGTTACAAAGATGATAACTTAACGCTGCCGGTTGAACGTGTCGACTACATGGACGTTTCTCCGAAGCAAGTTGTTTCCGTAGCGACCGCTTTAATTCCGTTCCTTGAAAACGATGACTCCAACCGTGCATTGATGGGATCCAACATGCAGCGTCAAGCTGTACCTCTTTTGATTCCAAAAGCGCCTCTAGTAGGTACAGGTATGGAGCACAAAGTCGCGAAGGACTCGGGAGTATGTATTGTATCCAAATTTGATGGAATTATTGAGAAAGCTGCTGCGAATGAAATTTGGCTGCGTCGCCAGGAAATGGTTGACGGCAAATTGGTCAGCGGCAATATCGTCAAATATAAGCTTCACAAATTCATGCGTTCCAACCAAGGTACGTGCATTAATCAACGTCCGATTGTGAAAAAGGGCCAAATGATTAAGGCGGGCGATATTCTTGCTGATGGACCATCGACAGAGCAAGGCGAATTGGCTTTGGGCCGCAACGTTGTCGTAGCCTTCATGACTTGGGAAGGGTACAACTACGAGGATGCGATCTTGTTAAGCCAAAAGCTTGTGAAAGAAGATGTGTACACGTCCATTCACATTGAGGAATATGAGTCCGAAGCACGTGATACGAAGCTTGGACCTGAAGAAATTACACGCGACATCCCGAACGTTGGGGAAGATGCGTTGAAAAATCTTGACGAGCGCGGAATCATCCGTGTCGGTGCCGAAATCGGCGCTGGCGACATCCTCGTAGGTAAAGTAACGCCTAAGGGTGTGACTGAGCTTACAGCGGAAGAAAGATTGCTGCACGCGATCTTCGGGGAGAAAGCTCGTGAAGTTCGTGATACGTCCCTTCGCGTACCGCACGGTACGGACGGTATTGTTGTCGATGTAAAAGTATTTACCCGTGAGAACGGCGATGAGCTGCCTCCTGGTGTGAACCAACTCGTTCGTGTCTATATCGCACAAAAACGGAAAATTTCCGAAGGCGATAAAATGGCGGGACGTCACGGTAACAAAGGGGTCGTTGCACGTATTCTTCCTGAAGAAGATATGCCTTTCCTTCCGGATGGAACTCCGGTTGAGGTTGTCTTGAATCCACTAGGGGTTCCTTCACGGATGAATATCGGTCAAGTGCTTGAAGTTCACTTAGGTATGGCTTCCAAGTACCTCGGTATCCACGCGGCTACGCCTGTATTCGACGGAGCGCGCGAGTATGACGTGTTCGATGCGATGGAAGAAGCCGGCATGCAGCGCAGCGGTAAAACGATTCTGTACGATGGACGTACAGGGGAATCTTTCGAGCGCGAAGTTACGGTTGGCGTCATGTACATGATCAAACTGGCGCACATGGTTGACGATAAAATCCATGCCCGTTCCACAGGACCTTACTCCCTTGTTACTCAGCAGCCGCTGGGTGGTAAAGCGCAGTTCGGTGGTCAGCGATTCGGGGAGATGGAGGTATGGGCGCTTGAGGCTTATGGTGCCGCCTATACACTGCAAGAGATTCTTACTGTGAAGTCCGATGACGTCGTAGGCCGTGTGAAAACATACGAGTCCATTGTAAAAGGCGAGAATGTTCCAGAACCAGGTGTTCCGGAGTCATTCAAAGTTTTGATCAAAGAGCTTCAAAGTTTGGGTATGGACGTCAAAATCCTTTCCGGCGACGAAGAAGAGATCGAAATGCGTGAAGCCGATGATGACGACGAAGTCACCAGTGATAAATTAAACCTAAATTTAGAGGGCTCTGAATTAGGGGTCAACGAATAGAGAACACCACATTAGATCGAGATCGATTCACTGCATAGTGGGTTTAAATTCTTAAAGGAGGGTTGCTCCTTGATGGACGTTAACAACTTCGAGTTTATGAAAATCGGTTTGGCATCACCCGATAAAATTCGCTCTTGGTCCCGTGGGGAAGTAAAGAAGCCGGAAACGATTAACTACAGAACTTTAAAACCTGAGAAAGAAGGTCTTTTCTGCGAAAAGATCTTCGGACCAACCAAAGATTGGGAATGTCATTGCGGTAAGTACAAACGCGTCCGTTACAAGGGCGTCGTTTGTGACCGCTGTGGCGTTGAAGTAACTCGCCAGAAAGTACGTCGTGAGCGTATGGGACACATTGAGCTTGCAGCTCCTGTATCGCATATCTGGTACTTTAAAGGCATTCCAAGCCGCATGGGTCTTGCTTTAGATATGTCTCCAAGATCCTTGGAGGAAATTATCTACTTCGCGTCCTATGTGGTAACCGATCCAGGGGATACACCTTTGGAGAAGAAACAGCTTCTTTCCGAAAAAGAATACCGCAGCTACCGCGAGAAGTATGGCTACGCGTTCCAAGCGGGCATGGGTGCTGAGGCAGTGAAAAAGCTTCTGATCGATATCGATATCGAACGTGAAGTCGATACGCTCAAAGAAGAATTGAAAACAGCGCAAGGTCAACGCCGTAATCGTGCGATCAAGCGTTTGGAAGTTATGGAAGCATTCCGTAACTCGAAGAACTTGCCGGGTTGGATGATTCTGGATGTACTTCCGGTTATCCCACCGGAACTTCGTCCGATGGTTCAACTGGACGGCGGGCGCTTCGCGACCTCCGACTTGAATGATCTTTATCGCCGGGTTATCAACCGTAACAACCGTCTCAAAAGGTTGCTCGACCTGGGCGCTCCGGACATTATCGTTCAAAATGAGAAGCGCATGCTGCAAGAAGCAGTAGATGCTCTTATCGATAACGGCCGCCGCGGCCGTCCGGTAACAGGACCTGGTAACCGTCCGTTGAAATCCCTCAGCCATATGCTGAAAGGTAAACAAGGACGTTTCCGTCAAAACTTGCTCGGTAAACGTGTTGACTATTCCGGTCGTTCCGTTATCGTAGTAGGACCTCACCTGAAGATGTACCAATGTGGTCTTCCGAAGGAAATGGCGCTTGAATTGTTCAAGCCTTTCGTAATGAAAGAGCTTGTAAATAAAGGTTTGGCTCACAACATCAAAAGCGCGAAACGTAAAGTCGAGCGCGTAAGTCCGGATGTTTGGGATGTTCTCGAAGAAGTTATTAAGGAGCACCCGGTTCTTCTGAACCGTGCCCCCACGCTGCACAGACTCGGGATTCAGGCGTTCGAGCCGATTCTCGTGGAAGGCCGTGCCATCAAGCTGCATCCTCTCGTATGTACAGCCTACAACGCTGACTTCGACGGTGACCAGATGGCTGTCCACGTTCCTTTGTCATCTGAAGCGCAAGCAGAAGCTCGTTTATTGATGCTGGCATCAGGTAACATCTTGAACCCGAAAGACGGCAAGCCGGTTGTTACGCCTTCACAGGATATGGTTCTGGGAAGTTTCTATTTAACAACGGACAATAAATTTGCTAAAGGTGCTGGTTCTATCATTAGAACAGTACACGAAGCAGTATCTTCCTATCAATCGGGCAAAATGGCCTTGCACGCACGTGTTGCTATTCCAGCCAAAGCGTTGAATAAAACCAGCTTTACTGAGAAACAACAAAATGCCATGTTGATTACAACGATCGGTAAAATCATTATGAACGAAATCTATCCTAGCGATTTCCCATTCATCAATGAACCGACCAAAACGAACTTGCTGAATGGTATTCCGGATGCTCACTTTGTGTTTGATAAAGGTGCAGATCTAAGAGCCATTATGCTTGAGCGTCCTGAGAACAAAGCGGTAGGTAAAGAATACCTCGGCTCCATCATTGCTGAGTGCTTCCGTAAATACCACACGACGCAAACGTCGATGATCCTTGATAGAATCAAAGAGCTTGGATTTACGTACTCCACCAAAGCGGGTATTACCGTTGCTGTCTCCGATGTTGTGGTTCCGACTGAAAAAGCAGGAATCCTCAAAGAGTGTGAAGAGAAAGTACGAGTAGTTACGAACCAATACCGCCGCGGTTTGATTACGGATGAAGAGCGTTATGACCGTGTCATTGCGATCTGGAGTAAAGCGAAGGATGAAATCACAGATATTCTGATGAAATCCCTTGATAAGTATAACTCCATCTCGATGATGGTTGAGTCCAAAGCACGGGGTAACAAATCTCAGATTACACAGCTTGGCGGTATGCGTGGTTTGATGGCGAATCCATCCGGTAAAATTATGGAGTTGCCGATTAAATCGAACTTCCGTGAAGGTTTAACGATCTTGGAATACTTTATCTCCACGCACGGTGCGCGTAAAGGTCTTGCCGATACAGCGCTTCGTACAGCTGACTCCGGTTACTTGACTCGTCGTCTCGTAGACGTAGCACAGGATGTTATCGTTCGTGAGGACGATTGCGGTACGGACAAAGGCTTCATGGTTAGCAAAATCCAAGATGGTAAAGAGGTTATCGAAGATCTCTATGACCGTATTGAAGGACGCTATGCTTATGAGACACTTCGTCATCCAAAAACAGGTGAAGTCATTGTTCAACGCAATGAACTCATCGAGTCCGGGATAGCTGATACGATTATTGAAGCAGGCATCGAAAAACTGCAAATTCGTTCAGTACTGAGCTGTCGTACGGATCATGGTGTTTGTAAGAAATGTTACGGACGCAACTTGGCGACTGGCCAATTCGTTGAGATTGGTGAGGCTGTAGGTATCATCGCCGCTCAATCCATCGGTGAGCCAGGAACACAGTTGACGATGCGTACGTTCCATACCGGTGGTGTTGCCGGAGACGATATTACGCAAGGTTTGCCGCGTATTCAAGAGCTCTTCGAAGCTCGGAATCCGAAAGGTCAAGCGATCATTTCCGAGATTGACGGTGTCGTCAAAGAAATTCGCGAGGCGAAAGATCGTCGTGAAATCGAAGTCCAAGGTGAAGCGGAATCCAAGGTATATGCAGTTCCATATGGTTCCCGTGTACGTGTATCCCTGAACCAACAAGTAGAGGCCGGAGACGAGCTGACAGACGGGTCCATCGATCCGAAAGAAATGCTTCGCATCAAAGGTATCCGCGGCGTGCAGAACTACATTCTGCAAGAGGTTCAACGTGTTTACCGTAACCAAGGGGTAGAAATTAACGATAAGCATATTGAAGTTATGGTTCGTCAAATGTTGCGGAAAATCCGCATCGTTGATGCTGGAGATACGACGCTGCTGCCAGGCTCATTCGTAGACATTCATGAATATGAAGCAGCCAACAAAGTAGCCTTGTTCGCCGGCAATGAGCCAGCTGTAGCAAGACCAATCTTGCTCGGTATCACCAAAGCGTCCCTTGAGACAGATTCCTTCCTGTCCGCGGCGTCCTTCCAAGAGACAACTCGTGTCTTGACGGATGCAGCGATCAAAGGCAAGGTCGACCAATTGCTCGGTCTGAAGGAGAACGTTATTATCGGTAAACTCATTCCTGCAGGAACGGGTATGCCTCGTTACCGGAACATCCGTATTACGGACCCTAACGAAGTGCTCGTGCAAGATGAGGATCTCGAAAAAGAAACTGTAGCCGTAGAATAACGTCTATATAAATCTAAGAGGGATAGCCATTTGAGCTGTCCCTCTTGGTTTTTCTTATGAAACTATGATTATGTTAAAAAAGGCAAGAAGATCTTCCTTGACACTGGAATCCCAAAATGCTAATATATCGTAGTGTGCCTAAGTTGATATTCTTTCCTTTCTTTGAAGGGGGTGCCTTATGTCTTATGATAAAGTCAAACAGGCGAAGAATATAAGTGTAGGGACGAAGAAGGTAACTAAGACAGTCGAGCAAGATAAAGCTGTTGAAGTGTTTGTTTCTAAAGATGCAGATCCGCGATTGACGATAAAGCTGGTAGCTCTCTGTAACCAAAAGGGTGTGCCAATAACCTATGTAGATTCTATGAAGATGCTAGGTAAAGCATGTGGAATTGAAGTTGGAGCTGCGGTAGCAGCTGTTGTAAATGAATAAACGCTTAAGACGTTTTTGTTAGTGGGATGGCGTACATAAGTTTTCATAACTTTTGCAGCTGCCCGTGGCAAAGACTTTCTCTTTGCTCATTTATGACTCGCCTGGATCTGTGGGCTTGCAAAAAGTCTATCATGTTATGAATTTAGGGAGGAGGTGGCGATATGCCAACAATTAATCAACTAGTACGTAAAGGTCGTCAAGCGAAGGTGGATAAGTCTAAATCACCAGCTTTGCAAAAAGGTTTTAACGCTTTGAAAAGAGAGGCAACGGATTTGAGTGCACCTCAAAAACGTGGTGTCTGCACTCGTGTAGGTACAATGACTCCTAAGAAGCCTAACTCCGCACTTCGTAAATATGCTCGTGTTCGTTTGACGAACCGTGTAGAGGTGACTGCATACATTCCAGGTATCGGTCACAACCTGCAAGAGCACAGCGTTGTATTGATCCGTGGAGGAAGAATTAAAGATCTTCCAGGGGTACGTTATCACATCGTGCGTGGCGCGCTGGATACTTCCGGTGTTAACAACCGTAAGCAATCCCGTTCCAAATACGGTACTAAACGTCCGAAAGTAAAAAAATAAGAAATAATAATCAGGGATGATTCTTATAAGAAAGGGGGATAACTATGCCTCGTAAAGGTCCAGTTACTCGCAGAGACGTATTGCCAGATCCGATTTATAATAGCAAACTTGTTACTCGTCTTATCAATCGTATTATGATCGATGGAAAAAGAGGGGTAGCACAGTCCATTCTATATAACGCTTTTAACCTCGTGAAAGATCGTACAGGTAAAGAGCCGATGGAAGTGTTCGAAGCTGCTATCAAAAACATTATGCCAGTTCTTGAAGTTAAAGCTCGCCGCGTAGGTGGAGCGAACTATCAAGTTCCAATCGAAGTAAAACCAGAGCGTCGTACGACACTTGGTTTGCGTTGGTTGGTCAACTATTCCCGTCTTCGCGGTGAGAAGACGATGGAAGAAAGATTGGCTTATGAAATTATCGATGCTAGCAATAGCACAGGTTCTTCCGTTAAGAAACGTGAAGATACACACAAGATGGCCGAAGCTAACAAAGCGTTCGCTCACTATCGTTGGTAGAATAATAAAACAGATTATAGAAAGGAGACATAACGACTTATGGCTAGAGAGTACTCCTTGAATAATACACGTAATATCGGGATCATGGCACATATTGATGCTGGTAAAACAACTACCACTGAGCGTATCTTGTTCTATACAGGCCGTGTACACAAAATCGGTGAAGTCCACGAAGGTGGAGCAACGATGGACTGGATGGAACAAGAGCAAGAGCGCGGAATCACAATTACTTCCGCTGCTACAACTGCTCACTGGGATGGTCACCGTATCAACGTTATTGATACCCCGGGACACGTTGACTTTACCGTTGAGGTAGAGCGTTCCCTTCGTGTATTGGATGGAGCAGTTGGTGTATTTAGCGCGAAAGAAGGCGTTGAGCCTCAATCCGAAACAGTTTGGAGACAAGCTGATAAATACAATGTTCCTCGTATTGCTTACGTTAACAAAATGGATATCATCGGTGCAGATTTCTTGCAAGTTGTTGAATCCATGCGTTTGAAATTAGGTGCAAATGCTGTTGCTATTCAACTTCCGATTGGTGCTGAGAATGAATTCAAAGGCATCATCGATTTGGTTGAAGAAGTGGCGTATATGTACAAAGACGATCTTGGTAAGGATATCGAGAAAATCGAAATTCCTGCTGAGTTCAAAGATAAAGTCGCAGAGCTCCGTTTGGAATTGGTAGAAAAAGTTGCTGAGCTTGATGAAGAGCTTACAATGAAATACCTTGAAGGCGAAGAATTGACTGTTGACGAAATCAAAGCAGCACTGCGTAAAGGTGTCTGCGAAGTTAAGATCTTCCCAGTTATCTGCGGATCTTCTTACAGAAACAAAGGTGTTCAATTGATGTTGGATGCAGTTATTAACTACCTGCCATCCCCACTTGATGTACCTGATATTAAAGGTGTTCTTGACGATGGAACTGAAGTGGTTCGTAAGTCTGCTGATGATCAACCGTTCTCAGCGCTTGCATTCAAAATCATGACGGATCCTTTCGTTGGTCGTCTTACTTTCTTCCGTGTGTACTCTGGTACCTTGAACTCCGGTTCCTACGTTGTTAACGCAACGAAAGGCAAACGTGAGCGTGTTGGCCGTATTCTTCAAATGCATGCGAACAGCCGTCAAGAAATCAGCATCGTATATGCAGGTGATATCGCTGCGGCAGTTGGATTGAAAGATACAACAACTGGCGATACACTTTGTGATGAGAAGCACCCAGTTATCCTTGAGTCCATGAACTTCCCTGAACCGGTTATTCAGCTTGCTGTTGAGCCGAAGACGAAAGCGGACCAAGATAAAATGGGTATCGCATTGCAAAAGCTTGCTGAAGAAGATCCTACTTTCCGTGCTTCAACAGACGAAGAAACAGGACAAACGATCATTGCAGGTATGGGTGAGCTTCACCTTGAGATCCTCGTTGACCGTATGCTTCGCGAGTTCAAAGTAGAAACAAACGTAGGTAAACCGCAGGTTGCTTATCGTGAAACATTCCGCGCGGCAGCTAAAGTTGAAGGTAAATTCGTTCGTCAATCCGGTGGCCGTGGTCAATACGGACATTGTTGGGTTGAGTTCGAACCTCAAGAAGCTGGAGCAGGTTTCGTTTTCGAAAGCAAAGTAGTGGGCGGATCTATTCCAAGAGAATACATCGCACCTATTCAAGCTGGTATCGAAGAATCCATGAAAAACGGTGTAATCGCAGGATTCCCGCTCGTGGATATCAAAGCTACTGTTGTTGATGGATCTTACCATGATGTTGACTCCAATGAAATGGCGTTCAAAATCGCGGGATCCATGGCACTTAAAGCTGCAAAAGAAAAATGTAAACCGGTTCTTCTTGAGCCAATCATGAAGGTTGAAGTTACTGTACCTGAAGAGTACATGGGCGATGTTATGGGTGACCTTAACTCCCGTCGTGGACGTATCGAAGGTATGGATAACCGTCATGGCGCGCAAATCATCCGTGCTAAGGTACCTCTTTCCGAAATGTTTGGTTACTCCACAACACTTCGTTCGAGAACACAAGGCCGTGGTGTTTACTCCATGGAACTTTCGCATTATGAAGAAGTACCTAAGTCCATTGCAGAAGAAATTATTGCAAAAGGCAAAGGCGCTTAATATAAAACTAATAGTCACTCTAAGGAGGAATCGTTTAAAATGGCAAAGGCTAAATTTGAACGTAATAAACCGCATGTTAACATCGGTACTATCGGTCACGTTGACCATGGTAAAACAACTTTGACAGCTGCTATCACAACTGTATTGTCCAAAAGATACGGTGGAGCTGCAGTAGCTTTCGACCAAATCGATAAAGCACCAGAAGAGCGCGAGCGCGGTATCACAATCTCCACAGCTCACGTTGAGTACGAAACACCTAACCGTCACTACGCACACGTTGACTGCCCAGGTCACGCCGACTATGTTAAAAACATGATCACTGGTGCTGCTCAAATGGACGGAGCGATCCTGGTTGTATCCGCAGCTGATGGCCCTATGCCACAAACTCGCGAGCACATCCTTCTTTCCCGTCAAGTAGGCGTACCTTACATCGTAGTATTCCTTAACAAATGTGACATGGTTGAAGACGAAGAGTTGCTTGAATTGGTTGAGATGGAAGTTCGCGACCTTCTTAACGAATATGAGTTCCCAGGCGATGATACTCCAATCATCCGCGGTGCAGCTCGTGAAGCTCTTCAAAACCCAGATGGCGCATGGGCTGACAAAATTGTTGAGTTGTTCGAACAAGTTGACACTTACATCCCAACTCCTGAGCGTCAAACAGACAAACCGTTCCTTATGCCAGTTGAGGATGTATTCTCAATCACTGGTCGTGGAACAGTTGCTACAGGTCGTGTTGAGCGTGGAACTGTTAAAGTTCAAGAAGAAGTTGAAATCGTTGGTATCGCTGAAGAAACTCGCAAATGCGTTGTAACAGGCGTAGAGATGTTCCGTAAATTGCTTGACTCCGCTCAAGCTGGCGACAACATCGGTGCTCTTCTTCGTGGTGTTGACCGTAAAGATATCGAGCGTGGACAAGTACTTGCGAAACCAGGTTCAGTTAAACCACACACGAACTTCACAGCTCAAATCTACGTTCTAACTAAAGAAGAGGGTGGCCGTCACAAGCCTTTCTTCACTGGTTACCGCCCACAGTTCTACTTCCGTACAACTGACGTAACAGGTATCATCAACCTTCCAGAAGGTACTGAAATGGTTATGCCAGGCGATAACATCACAGTTACAGTTGAACTAATCAACCCAATCGCAATCGAAGAAGGAACACGCTTCGCGATTCGTGAAGGCGGACGTACTGTTGGTGCGGGCGCGGTTGCTACAATTCAAAAGTAATCCCTTTATATAGAAGAAACACTCATCGTTTAGGCGATGGGTGTTTTTTTATGCAAATGCCTAAAATTTCGCTTGCATTTAGTTTCGGAATTTTATATAATATAAAACGTTGGTCTGTGACGTTGCGATGATGTGAAAGGTTGCCGACACACCTGGCCCCTTTGCCATGGGGATGGATGTCGGAGAATTTTCACGGAGTATGTCCGATACTAAATTGGGCGATAGAAGGAGGGACTTATATGGCAAAGCAAAAAATTCGTATCCGTTTGAAAGCTTATGATCACAGAATCATTGATCAATCAGCTGAGAAAATCGTGGAAACTGCCAAGCGTTCCGGTGCAGGTGTATCCGGTCCGATTCCGCTTCCGACAGAGAAGCAAATCATCACGATTCTTCGTGCGGTACACAAGTACAAGGATTCGCGTGAGCAATTCGAAATGCGTACGCATAAGCGTCTTATCGATATTGTGAATCCAACACCACAAACAGTTGATGCTCTAATGCGTTTGGACTTACCGTCTGGCGTAGACATTGAGATCAAACTGTAAAACAACTATAGAATGAACGTTTAGGAAGGAAATGAGGTGTCAACGATGAAAGGTATCTTAGGAAAAAAACTAGGGATGACTCAGTTGTTTACTCCGGAGGGTAATGTAGTTCCGGTAACTGTCATTCAAGCGGGACCATGTGTGGTTCTTCAAAAGAAAGATGTGGATAACGACGGTTATGAGTCAATCCAAATCGGTTTTGATGATGTTAAAGCTAGCAGAATCATTAAACCAGAGCTTGGCCATGCGAAAAAAGCAGGGGCAACGCCTAAGCGCTACGTTAAAGAAATTCGCGGCATTCAGTTGGGTGACTATGAAGTTGGCCAAGAACTGAAAGCAGATCTGTTCACAGAGGGCGAATTCGTTGATGTAACGGGTACTTCCAAAGGTAAAGGTTTCCAAGGTAACATCAAAAGACATAACCAGTCAACAGGCCCTATGGCTCACGGCTCCCGTTACCACCGCGGACCAGGTTCGATGGGTTCCATTCAAGCGAACCGCGTTCCAAAAGGTAAAAAGTTGCCAGGACATATGGGTAACGAGACTGTAACATTGCAAAATCTTCAAATTATTAAAGTAGATGCTGAGCGTAATGTGTTGCTAGTTAAAGGTTCCATTCCGGGTCCTAAAAACAGCTACGTTAGCGTGAAGTCTGCTGTTAAAAAGTAGGAAAGGAGGAAGACAGATGCCAAAAGTAGCTTTATATAATGTAACAGGTGCTCAGGTAGGAGAAGTTGAACTGTCTGACGTTGTTTTCGGAATTGAGCCTCACGTTCATGCGATTCACGAAGCTGTTCTTTTGCAACAAGCGGCTGTGCGTCAAGGAACTCACAAAACAAAAGGTCGTTCGGAAGTTCGCGGCGGCGGTCGTAAACCTTGGAAACAAAAAGGAACTGGCCGTGCTCGTCAAGGTAGTATTCGTGCTCCACAGTGGAAAGGCGGCGGTACCGTATTCGGACCAACTCCTCGCAGCTATGGTTTCAAATTGCCTAGAAAAGTTCGTCGCTTAGCGATCAAATCCGCTTTGTCCTCGAAAGTTCTTGATAACAACTTGATCGTATTGGATCAACTTCAATTGAATGCTCCTAAAACGAAAGAATTTGTAGCAATCTTGAACAACCTGAAAGCTGATCGCAAAGTATTGGTTGTAGGCGTTGATAACGACTCCAACGTAGCTTTGTCTGCTCGTAACATCCCAGGTGTGAAATTCGTTGCTGCTGATGGCGTAAATGTTCGTGATGTCATGTTGTATGACAAATTGATCATTACGCAAGAAGCTGTACAGAAAGTTGAGGAGGTGCTTGCACAATGAAAAATCCACGCGACATTATCAAGCGCCCGATCATCACTGAGCGTACAAGCGACCTAATGGCTAACAAAAAGTATGTTTTCGAAGTGGATCTTCGCGCTAACAAAACAGAAATTAAACAAGCTATCGAAGCAATCTTCAAAGTAAAAGTTACAAATGTAAACACACTCAGAATGCCAGCTAAGCCAAAACGTTATGGTCGTCACTCCGGCTACACTTCCATCTGGAAGAAAGCTATCGTGTCCCTAAGCGCAGAAAGCAAAGAATTGGAATTCTTTGAATCGGTATAAACCATTTCTTAAAGTAAGGAGGAAATCAGAGTGCCAATTAAAAAATATAAACCAACCTCACCAGCTCGTCGTGCGATGTCGGTTTCTACTTTTGAAGAAATCACAACATCAACACCGGAGAAATCGTTGCTTGCTCCTCTGTTCAAGCATGCTGGTCGTAATAACCAAGGTAAAATTACAGTTCGTCACCATGGCGGCGGACACAAACGTAAATACCGGATTATTGACTTCAGACGCAATAAAGATGGAATACCAGGACGCGTTGCTACAATTGAGTACGATCCTAACCGTTCCGCAAACATCGCATTGATTCATTATGCTGATGGTGAGAAAAGATACATCATCGCTCCTAAAGGCCTTAAAGTGGACGATCGCATCGTATCCGGACCACAATCCGATATCAAAGTAGGTAACGCTCTTCCATTGGAAAACATTCCAGTTGGTACAGTTATCCACAACATTGAGTTGAAACCTGGTAAAGGTGCACAACTAGTGCGCGCTGCTGGTACTGAAGCTCAACTTCTTGGTAAAGAAGAAACTTATGTAACGATTCGCCTTTCCTCTGGTGAAGTTCGTAAAGTTCTTAAAGTTTGCCGCGCAACAATCGGTTCTGTTGGTAACGAAGATCACGAGCTCGTGAAAATCGGTAAAGCAGGACGTAATCGTTGGAAAGGCAATCGTCCTCAAGTTCGTGGGGTTGTAATGAACCCGAATGATCACCCACACGGTGGTGGTGAAGGACGCGCACCAATCGGACGTAAATCACCTATGTCTCCATGGGGTAAACCGACGCTTGGTTTCAAAACTCGTAAAAAAGGTAAAGCATCCGATAAATACATTGTACGTCGTCGTACGAAGTAATCTAGGATATATGAATTTTCTTGAGGTTCAAGGAAGGGAGGAACACCCATGGGTCGCAGCTTAAAGAAAGGTCCATTTATCGATGGATACTTACTGAAAAAAGTAGAAGACTTGAACACATCCAGCAAAAAACTGGTTATCAAAACGTGGTCCCGTCGTTCTACGATTTACCCGCAATTCGTTGGTCACACTTTCGGAGTGTACGATGGAAGAAAACACGTGCCTGTATACGTAACGGAAGATATGGTTGGACATAAGCTTGGTGAATTTGCTCCAACACGTACTTACAAAGGTCACGATGACGATAAGAAAACCGGTAAACGCTAATTTCAATTTTTAACCGAGAGGAGGTACTACCATGCAAGCTAAAGCAATATTGAACCACGCTCGGATTGCTCCTCGTAAAGCAAAGCTAGTTGTTGACTTGATTCGGGGAAAAGCGGTAGGTGAAGCGATCGCGATTCTGCGTCATACGCCTAAAGCAGCTTCTCCAATCCTGGAGAAACTTCTAAACTCCGCAATTGCCAATGCAGAGCATAACTACTCATTAGATCCTAATAAGCTAGTGGTTTCTGAGACGTTTGTTAACCAAGGACCGACAATGAAAAGGTTCCAACAACGTGCAATGGGCCGCGCTAGCGCGATCAAAAAACGTACCAGCCACATTACAATCGTGGTATCTGAGAAATAAGGAGGGATAACGTGTGGGTCAGAAAGTCAACCCGGTAGGCCTAAGAATTGGTATTATTCGTGATTGGGAGTCCAAATGGTTCGCAGAGAAAGATTTCGGAACTCTGTTGCTTGAAGACGTCAAAATCCGCGAATACTTAAAAAATAAACTTAAAGATTCTGCAGTTTCCCATATCGACATCGAGCGCGCGGCTAACCGTGTGAACGTTACGATTCATACTGCAAAACCAGGAATGGTTATTGGTAAAGGCGGAGCTGAAGTAGAAGTAATTCGCAACTACATCGCTGGCTTGTCCAATAAAAAAGTTCACATCAACATTTCTGAAATCAAAAGCCCTGACCTTGATGCTATCCTAGTAGCTGAAGCAGTTGCACTTCAATTGGAGCGTCGTGTTTCTTTCCGTCGTGCAATGAAACAAGCTATGCAAAGAACAATGAGATCCGGTGCAAAAGGTATCAAAGTAGCAACTAGCGGACGTCTTGGCGGTGCTGAGATCGCTCGTACGGAAGGATATAGCGAAGGAACTGTTCCACTTCATACGCTTCGTGCTGATATCGACTACGGTACTGCAGAAGCACACACTACTTACGGACGTATTGGTGTAAAAGTATGGATCTATCGTGGAGAAGTGCTTCCGCCAGCTAAGAAAAAGGCTCAGCCGGAAGGAGGAAATTAAATCATGTTAGTACCTAAACGTGTAAAACACCGCAAAGAACACCGCGGTAGCATGAAAGGTCGCGCTAAAGGCGGAACGGAAGTAGCTTTTGGCGAATATGGTCTGCAAGCGGTAGAACCGGCTTGGGTAACCAACCGTCAAATCGAAGCAGCACGTATTGCCATGACACGTTATATCAAACGTGGCGGTAAAGTTTGGATTAAAATTTTCCCAGCTAAACCAGTTACACAAAAGCCGCTTGAAGTTCGTATGGGTAGTGGTAAAGGTAACGTGGAGAAATGGGTTTCCGTAGTAAAACCGGGCAAAATTTTGTTTGAACTCGCTGGTGTTAGTGAAGAGGTCGCTCGTGAAGCGATGCGTCTTGCTGCTCACAAGCTTCCAATCAAAACGAAGTTCGTGAAAAGAGAAGAAGTAGGCGGTGAAGCAAATGAAGGGTAGTGAATTCCGGAACTTAACCACTGCTGAAATCGAGCAAAAAGTTAATGGTTTTAAAGAAGAACTTTTCAACCTCCGTTTTCAACTAGCTACTGGTCAATTGGACAACCCGACTCAAATTCGTGATTTGCGTAAAGAGATCGCTCGTGCCAAAACTATTTTGCGTGAAAGAGAATTGGGGATTGGCTAACCAAATCTAGAAGGGAGGGTTCCTTAGATGGCTGAACGTAACGATCGTAAAGTTCTGATCGGTAAAGTTGTCAGTGATAAAATGGATAAAACCATTGTTGTTGCTGTTGAAACTTACAAAAAACATGATCTCTATCACAAGAGAATCAAATATACGAAAAAGTTTAAAGCGCATGACGAAAACAACCAAGCTAAAATCGGTGACACTGTGAAAATCAGTGAAACTAGACCATTATCCAAAGATAAAAGCTGGAGACTGGTTGAAATTACTGAAGTTGGCGTTGTTATCTAATAATCGAGACATGAACCCCGAAAGGAGGGAATACGATGATTCAACCATTTACTCGTTTGGCTGTCGCTGACAACTCAGGTGCGAAACAATTAATGTGTATCCGCGTTTTGGGTGGTACTGGTCGTCGCGTTGGTCACATTGGTGATTTGATCGTCTGTTCAGTAAAAGAAGCAACACCAGGTGGCGTTGTCAAAAAAGGTGACGTTGTTAAAGCAGTTATCGTTCGTACGAAGAGCGGTGCTCGCCGTAAAGACGGATCATATATCTCATTTGATGAGAATGCGGCTGTTATCGTGAAAGAAGATAAAAGTCCACGTGGTACACGTATCTTTGGACCAGTTGCACGCGAACTTCGTGACAGAGACTTCATGAAGATCGTATCCTTGGCTCCAGAAGTTATCTAAGAACAGTTAGTCTGTTTTCCTTACGGGAAACCTCAGGAGGTGTAGAAGCTAATGCCAAGAACTAAAAAGAGACTAGAATCTCATAACAATAAACTGCACGTGAAAAAAGACGATACGGTTTTTGTAATCACTGGTAAAGACAAAGGTAAGAAGGGCCGTGTAATCGCTGCTTACCCTCGTCAAAACCGTGTACTGGTTGAAGGTGTAAACATGGTTAAGAAACATGCGAAACCATCCCAACAAAACCCGCAAGGCGGTATCTTGAATCAAGAAGCTGCAATCCACGTTTCTAACGTGATGCTGATTGATCCTAAGAGCGGCAAACCTACTCGCGTAGGATACAAAGTATTGGATAACGGAACGAAAGTTCGCATCGCGAAAAAATCCGGCGAAGTTATCGACTAATACAAACAAGCATGGAAAGGAGGCAATTGAGTCATGGCAGTAAGAATGAAAGATCGTTATTTGAACGAAATTACTCCAGCGTTAATTCAAAAGTTTAACTACTCAACAGTAATGCAAGTTCCTAAAATCGAGAAAATCGTTATCAACATGGGTGTTGGTGAGGCTGTATCGAATTCCAAAGTTCTTGACACTGCAGTAGAAGATCTTCAAAAAATCGCTGGTCAAAAACCAGTTGTAACTAGATCCAAAAAAGCAATCGCGGGTTTCAAACTTCGTGAGAATATGCCAATCGGTGTGAAGGTAACACTTCGCGGCGAGCGCATGTATCATTTCTTGGATAAACTCTTCAACGTATCACTTCCACGTGTACGTGACTTCCGTGGTATTTCCAACAAGGCTTTTGACGGCCGTGGAAACTACACGCTTGGTTTGAAAGAGCAACTCATTTTCCCTGAAATTGAGTATGATAAGGTTGATAAAGTTCGTGGTATGGATATCGTTATCGTAACAACGGCTAAGTCCGACGAGGAAGCTCGCGAGCTTTTAACACAACTCGGAGCGCCTTTCGTTAAATAGGTTCCAGGTCGTACCTATCAGGAGGTGTTATATTAAGTGGCAAAAACTTCGATGAAAGTCAAACAACAACGTACCCCGAAGTTTAAAGTGCAAGCATACACACGTTGTGAGCGCTGCGGACGTCCGCATTCAGTGCTTCGCAAGTTCAAAATTTGTCGGATTTGTTTCCGCGAATTAGCACACAAAGGTCAGATTCCAGGCGTGAAAAAAGCAAGCTGGTAATCACCCTATTTTCGGGAAGGAGGTTTACACAAATGGTCATGTCAGATCCAATTGCAGATATGCTAACTCGCATTCGTAATGCGAATATCGTACGTCATGAAACAGTTGAAATCCCTGCATCAAAAGTGAAAAGGGAAATCGCTGAAATCCTCAAAAAAGAAGGATTTATCCGTGATGCTGAGTACGTTGAAGATAGCAAACAAGGTATCATTCGTTTGTTCCTGAAATACGGTTCAAACAATGAGCGTGTTATCTCCGGTTTGAAGAGAATCTCCAAACCAGGACTACGCGTTTATACGAAATCACAAGAAATCCCTCGTGTATTGGGCGGATTAGGGATTGCCATCATCTCCACATCTAAAGGAGTTATGACGGATAAAGATGCTCGTCAATCCAAAGCTGGCGGAGAGGTTATCTGCTACGTTTGGTAATACAATTGTAATTGAATGGAGGTGCAAACATGTCTCGTATTGGTCGCAAACCAATCACCATTCCAAGTGGTGTAAATGTAACACTAGAGGATACTCAAATCACGGTTAAAGGCCCTAAAGGTTCTTTGTCCCGTGAACTTCATAAAGATATGAAAGTAAGTGTTCTAGAAAACGAGATTTCCGTTGAGCGTCCTTCCGACAACAAGCTCCACCGTGCTTTGCATGGTACAACACGTAGTGTTGTTGCCAACATGGTAAGTGGTGTAACGGAAGGCTTTGCGAAATCTTTGGATCTAGTAGGCGTAGGTTACCGTGCTAACAAAAGCGGTGACAAACTGGTTCTCAACGTTGGGTACTCCCACCCAGTTGAAATCACTCCTGAGAGCGGTATTGAGTTCGAAGTTCCTTCGAACACAAAAATTATCGTTCGCGGAATCGATAAAGAACGCGTTGGCGCTATGGCAGCTAAAGTTCGTTCCGTACGCGAGCCTGAGCCGTATAAAGGTAAAGGTATCAAGTATGAAGGCGAGCGTATTCTTCGTAAAGAAGGTAAAGCTGGTAAGAAGAAATAAGATCGTTAGATCGCGGGTAATAGCTAAGAGCTTTCGAGAGAAAGCTTGCTATCTAAGCGTAAGCCTCGCATCATAAGTGATGAAAGGAGTGTAAGTATAGATGATTACTAAAGGCGATAAAAACAAAGCACGTTTGAAAAGACACCTTCGCGTTCGTAAGAAAATTGAAGGTACAACTGCTCGCCCACGTTTGAACATTTTCCGTTCTTCCAAACACATGTATGCTCAATTGATTGATGACACTACTGGTGTTACAATCGTTTCTGCATCTACACAAGATAAAGATCTGAAAAGCGAACTCGGCAACGGCGGTAACGTTGAAGCTGCTCGTAAAGTTGGCGCATTGATCGCAGCACGTGCGAAAGAGAAAGGTGTAGACCAAGTGGTATTTGACCGCGGTGGCTACCTCTATCATGGACGTGTTCAGGCATTGGCTGACGCAGCTCGTGAAGCTGGACTAGAATTCTAGGAAAAACATATATAAGGAGGTAAAAGACTTGCGTGTAGATCCTAATACTTTAGAGCTAACAGAAAAAGTCGTTAATATTAATCGCGTAGCTAAAGTAGTAAAAGGCGGACGTCGTTTCAGCTTCAGCGCACTTGTTGTCGTTGGCGATGGCAATGGCTGGGTTGGCGCAGGAATCGGTAAAGCTTCCGAAGTTCCTGATGCAATCCGTAAAGGTATTGAAGATGCGAAAAAGAACTTGATTCATGTTCCAATCGTAGGCACTTCGATTCCTCACCTTGTAACTGGTAAGTTTGGTGCAGGACGTGTTCTGTTGAAGCCAGCTTCCCAAGGTACAGGAGTTATCGCAGGCGGACCAGTTCGTGCAGTACTTGAGCTTGCTGGTATCGGCGATATCTTGACAAAATCCCTTGGTTCATCGAACTCTATGAACATGGTTAACGCAACGCTTGAAGGCTTGAGCCGCTTGAAAAAAGCGGAAGAAGTTGCAAAGCTTCGCGGAAAAACTGTTCAAGAGTTACTAGGTTAGGAGGGGTAAACATGGCGAAACAATTACAAATTACCCTAAAACGCAGCCTGATTGGCCGTCCTGAAACGCAACGTGTTACTGTGAAAACTCTTGGTCTGCGCAAGCTGCACCAAACGGTTCTTCACCAAGACAACGCAGCAATCAGAGGTATGGTTAATCAAGTGAGTCATTTGGTAGAAGTTAAAGAAATCGAAGCATAATAGCACGATATTAAGATCTAGAGGAGGTGTGCAACGATGAAGTTACATGAGCTTAGTTCTGCTACTGGCGCTCGTCAAACTCGTAAACGTGTTGGACGTGGAACAAGTAGTGGTATGGGTAAAACATCAACTCGCGGACACAAAGGTCAAAACGCACGTTCCGGTGGAGGCGTTCGCCCTGGATTCGAGGGTGGACAAAACCCGTTATACCGTCGTTTACCTAAACGTGGTTTCACGAACCGTTTCCGTACGGAGTACGCAATCGTGAACCTTGAAGATTTGAACAACTTCGCAGCTGGTACTGAAGTAACTCCAGAAGTATTGATGGAGTCAGGTATTGTTAAAGCTCCTAAAGATGGCATCAAGATTTTAGGAAACGGTGAAATCACAGTAAAATTAACCGTTAAAGCGAATAAGTTCTCTCAATCAGCGATTGAGAAAATCCAAGCTGCCGGCGGTCAAACCGAGGTGATTTAATGTTCAGTACCATAGCCAACATCTTCAAGGTAGAGGATTTACGTAGAAGGATTGTATTCACACTGATCTTGTTAATCGTCTACCGTTTAGGTGCGTTTATTCCCGTACCTAACATAAACACAGATGTTCTTAAACTTCAAGACCAAGCGAATCAGAGCGATGTCTTTGGTTTGCTTAACACGTTTTCCGGCGGTGCGCTCTTCCAATTCTCCATCTTCGCGATGGGAATTATGCCTTACATCACAGCTTCTATCATCGTTCAGCTTTTGTCCATGGATGTAGTCCCGCGCTTTGCGCAATGGGCCAAAGAAGGGGATGTTGGTAGAAAGAAGATGACGCAAGTTACTCGGTACGGAACGATCATCTTAGGTATTGTGCAAGCATTTGGTCTTTCAATTGGGTTTAACCGTTTATACAGCGGGCTCGTAATTGATCCAGGTTTCACAACATTTGCTTTGATCGCTATCGTTCTGACAGCTGGTACAGCTTTCTTGATGTGGCTCGGGGAGCAAATCACTGAATTTGGAATTGGCAACGGTATTTCCATTATCATCTTTGCAGGTATCGTCGCGGCGATTCCTACAAGCATTCAGCAAATTTACAAATCACTGTTTGCGACCGAAGGAGCTTTGTTCCTGAATATCGTGAAACTAATCATTATTGCTTTGGTTGTTATTCTGATTATTGCCGGTGTCATCTTTGTACAGCAAGGGGTTCGTAAGATCCCTGTACAATATGCCAAACGGGTAGTTGGACGTAAAATGTATGGTGGTCAAACTACGCACATTCCACTTAAAGTGAATGCTGCTGGTGTAATCCCAGTTATCTTTGCACTTTCGTTATTGATGTTCCCTCCAACCATTGCAAGCTATTGGAGAGGTAATGTCGTTGCAGAATGGATTATTAATAACCTGAGTATTAACCAAACTGCACCGTTGGCGATTGTCCTATATGTACTGTTGATTATCGGATTCACATACTTTTATACCTTCGTACAAATCAATCCAGTTCAAATGGCTGATCAGATGAAGAAAAATGGCGGCTACATACCGGGGATCAGACCTGGTAAAACAACTTCTGTTTATCTGACTCGTGTAATGACTAGAATTACTCTTTCTGGAGCTCTGTTTCTATCGGCAATCTCGATTCTTCCAATGTTGTTCGGAGGTCTCGCAGGCTTGCCAAGTTCGGTTCGGATCGGTGGTACATCTTTACTTATCGTAGTAGGCGTTGGTCTTGAAACGATGAAACAAATCGAGAGCCAATTGATTAAACGTCATTACAAAGGTTTTATCAATAAATAGCAAATAGGTTCCGATGGGGCAATTTTTTGCGACATCGGCACCTATTGTGCTGTTCGTAATGCCGAGTGCGATGGGAGGTTTTAAAGTTGAACGTAATTTTTATGGGGCCTCCTGGTGCAGGCAAAGGTACGCAAGCAGAGAAAATCGTAAGTGAATTTCAAATTCCTCATATCTCGACTGGAGATGCGTTTCGCTTGGCGATGAGCCAAGGAACACCGCTTGGTGTTGAAGCCAAAGGTTATGTGGATAAGGGGCTTCTTGTTCCTGATGAAATCACGAATGGTATTGTGAGAGAGCGTCTTGCTCAACCGGACTGCGATAAAGGTTTTTTGCTTGACGGGTTCCCGAGAACTGTTGCTCAGGCAGATGCTTTAGCTGAAATTGTAGATTCCTTAGGCAAGAAGATTGAACTGGTTATCAATCTTTCCGTTGATCGCAGCTTCTTGCTTGCTCGACTAACCGGCCGAAGAATTTGTAAATCCTGTGGTGCTACGTATCATGTAATCTTCAACCCACCAAAGCAAGATGGCGTATGCGATAAATGTTCAGGTGAGTTGTACCAACGGTCTGATGATACGGAAGAAAAAGTCGGAACGCGTTTGGATGAGTACATCAATAAAACCGCTCCGCTGCTGGATTACTACCAAAAGAGGGAATTATTGCGTGAGGTTAACGGAG
This sequence comes from Paenibacillus planticolens, assembly GCF_013141725.1. Lineage (GTDB taxonomy): Bacteria > Bacillota > Bacilli > Paenibacillales > NBRC-103111 > Paenibacillus_E > Paenibacillus_E planticolens. Next base: position 46,417 of record NZ_WHNZ01000019.1, read on the forward strand.
AACAAGACATTCATGCGGTAACCGAACAAATTAGCTCACTGCTACGAGGTCTAGCGTAATGATCATTTGTAAGTCCGAGGTTGAACTAGACCTAATGCGAGAAGCTGGGCGTATCGTAGCCGAAACGCACCGCTTACTGGCAAGGGCAATTCGTCCGAACATTACAACGAAAGAACTTGATCAGATCGCGGAGGAATACATTCGCAGTCAGGGAGCGATTCCATCTTTCAAAGGTTATAACGGTTTTCCTGGAAGCATTTGTGCTTCAGTCAACGAAGAATTAGTTCATGGTATTCCTGGTCCAAGAAAGCTGGTTGAGGGCGATATTATCTCTGTTGATATTGGCGCTCAGTATAAAGGTTATCATGGAGATTCTGCTTGGACATATCCTGTCGGTGAAATTTCTGAAACGGCCAAACGTTTGTTAGCCGTGACCGAACAATCACTGTATCGAGGCATAGCAGAAGCTAAACCGGATGCTAGACTCTACACGTTGTCGCATGCAATCCAAACTTGTATTGAAGACGCAGGCTTCTCCGTGGTTATAGAGTATGTCGGTCACGGTATCGGAACGGATCTTCACGAAGAACCCCAAATTCCGAATTACGGTGTGCCTGACAAAGGTCCTCGTCTCAAACCAGGCATGGTCCTAGCCATTGAACCCATGGTGGTCGTTGGCGAAAGATTTGTCCAAACACTCAAAGACGATTGGACTGTCGTCACTGCGGATAAGACATTATGTGCTCACTTTGAACATACGGTTGCCATTACGGCTGCTGGTTATGAAATATTAACCTTGCCTAGATCGTAGGTGATGATGAGTGGATAGGTTGATGCCGAAGGTGGGTCAAATCGTAAAGGTGCTTCGCGGCAGAGATCCCGGAGAATACGCGGTCGTGATTGGTATTGTCGATGATCGCTTTGTCTGGCTTGCAGACGGTGTGCATCGGAAATTCGATCAGCCGAAGAAGAAGAACCTGAATCATCTTCAATTACAAGAAACGATTAGCAGTGAAGTGGAGTCAAGCATTAGGGAAACAGGCCGTGTTACTAATGGAAAGTTGCGCTTCGCAATTGCCAAATTCGTTGAACTTATGCAAGATGAAGCACAAGAGAAAGGAGAATGACTGTGGCCAAAGAAGATGTAATTGAAGTAGAAGGTACAGTGATTGAACCTCTTCCGAATGCAATGTTTAAGGTTGAATTGGAAAATGGTCATAAAATCCTAGCCCATGTATCCGGTAAAATCAGAATGCACTTTATCCGCATTTTGCCTGGAGACAAGGTTACCGTAGAATTATCGCCTTACGATTTAACGAGAGGCCGTATAACCTACCGTTTTAAATAAATGTTCGGCTTACATGTAAGTTACTCTCTCAAGGCGTATGCTTACGAAGCAAGTTTTCTAACAGAAAACGCAACATGGTTGCTTACGATGATAAGGAGGGCTTAAAAATGAAAGTTAGACCATCGGTTAAACCGATTTGCGAGAAATGCAAAGTTATTCGCCGTAAAGGTAACGTTATGGTAATTTGCGAAAACCCTAAGCACAAACAAAAACAAGGTTAAAAGGAGGTGCAATCTGTAGATGGCACGTTTAGCTGGAGTTGACTTACCTCGTGACAAACGAGTTGTAATCGCGTTGACTTACATTTTCGGTATCGGCACTACAACTGCTCAGAAAATTATCGCTTCCACAGGTATCGACGCTAGTACTCGCGTTCGCGACCTTACGGAAGATGAAGTGAGCAAAATCCGTGATGTAATTGACAAAACCCTTAAAGTAGAAGGCGACCTTCGCCGTGAAATTTCCCTAAACATCAAACGTCTAATCGAAATCGGATCCTACCGTGGTCTTCGTCACCGCCGTGGTCTTCCTGTTCGTGGACAACGTACTAAAACTAATGCTCGTACACGTAAAGGTCCTCGTCGTACGGTAGCTAATAAGAAGAAATAATAAAGGGGGTTAGAGCTAATGGCAAAACCTAAAAAAGTCGTCCGTACGAAACGTCGTGACCGTAAAAATATTGAGTCCGGAGTAGCACATATCCGTTCAACATTTAACAATACGATCGTAACGATCACGGATCCTCATGGCAACGCAATTTCCTGGGCATCTTCAGGAAACCTTGGATTCAAAGGTTCCCGTAAAAGTACTCCTTTTGCGGCACAAATGGCAGCTGAAAAAGCAGCTAAAGCAGCTATGGAGCACGGTTTGAAAACTGTTGAAGTTATGGTTAAAGGTCCTGGTGCAGGCCGCGAAGCAGCAATCCGCTCTTTGCAAGCAGCAGGTCTTGAAGTAAACCTGATTAAAGACGTGACTCCGGTTCCTCACAATGGCTGCCGTCCTCCAAAACGTCGTCGCGTATAATTCGGATTACTTTGTAGTATAATTATCCTAAAAACGTGAATAATGGTTTGAAGGATAGGCATACTATGAAATTTTGAAACGAAGTATCCAGAGGGAAACGACGTATTGAATGGAGGGTACATTTCATGATCGAAATCGAAAAGCCAAAAATAGAAACCGTAGCATTAAGTGAAGACGGCGCTTATGGAAGATTTATCATAGAGCCGTTGGAGCGTGGCTATGGTACAACATTAGGTAACTCACTACGTCGTATCTTACTGTCCTCTTTACCCGGGGCTGCAGTAACCTCTGTCCAAATCGATGGCGTTTTGCATGAGTTTTCAACGATTCCAGGCGTGCTTGAGGATGTTACGGAAATTATCCTTAACCTAAAAGGACTTTCGTTGAAAATTCACTCCGACGAGGAGAAAGTGCTTGAAATTGATGCAGAAGGAGAAGGTAATATTACTGCGGCTGATATCCGCGGTGATAGCGATGTGGAGATTCTTAACCCGGATCTGCATATTGCGACCTTATCTCCCGATGCACGTCTTCACATGAGAATTCATGCGGGCAGAGGACGCGGTTACGTCCAATCGGACAAAAATAAGCATGAAGAGCAACCAATTGGTGTGATTCCAATTGATTCGATCTACACGCCTATTACCCGAGTGAACTACAGTATTGAAAATACTCGCGTCGGCCAAGTGACGAACTATGATAAGTTGACCCTCGAAGTGTGGACCGATGGAAGTATCAGGCCAGAAGAAGCCGTGAGCTTGGGCGCCAAAATCTTAACTGAACATTTGAATTTGTTCGTCGGCTTGACGGATGAAGCGAAAGATGCTGAGATTATGGTGGAGAAAGAAGAAGATAAGAAAGAGAAAGTTCTGGAGATGACTATCGAGGAACTGGATCTATCTGTTCGTTCTTACAACTGCCTCAAGCGTGCAGGGATCAACACCGTACAAGAGCTTATTACCAAAACAGAAGAAGACATGATGAAAGTTCGGAACTTAGGTCGCAAATCGCTTGAAGAAGTTCAAGAAAAGCTCGAAGAGCTTGGTTTGGGTCTTCGTACCGAGGAATAGTCTTGTTAGAAGGAGGTTAATTCAATGAACTACAGGAAGTTGAACCGCGATTCCAGTAATCGTAAAGCATTATTCCGTGATCTGGTTACAGATTTGTTCATACATGAACGCATTCAAACTACAGAAGCAAAAGCAAAAGAAATTCGTTCCATCGCTGAGAAGTTAATCACTCTTGCGAAACGCGGAGATCTTCATGCACGCCGTCAGGTTGCTGCTTTTGTTCGTAGAGAAGCTGCTAACGAGAATCAAGATGCGATTCAAAAACTTTTCTCCGATTTGGCTACTCGTTACTCCGAGCGTCCAGGTGGATACACTCGTATCCTTAAACTGGGACCACGCCGCGGTGACGCAGCACCAATGGTATACCTAGAGCTAGTAGATCGCGCATAAAGACGGATGGGAAAGGGTGGACGGAATCATAGATTCTGGTGAAGCCCTTTTTTTGCAGTCTAGGCGCGTTCCTCTTGTGTGAGCTTAGCGTTAGCTAACCACGGAGATAGGAAGGATGACTCATGGAGGAACAAGCCTTGAGAAATCTACGTTTTACCATTAGCTATGATGGCACGGCCTATTCGGGGTATCAGATACAACCCAAAGCAGATACGGTTCAGTATCGTTTGGAGCAAGCTGTAAGGATGTTGACGGGTGAGTCGGTGAAAGTCATCTCATCCGGCCGTACAGATGCCGGTGTACATGCGAGAGCACAAGTTATTAATTTCACCACGAACTCCAAGATCCCAGTGGAACGTTGGTGTTTAGCTCTAAATGCTCGATTGCCAAGGGATATCGTCGCACATACCGCGGAAGAGGTCCCTCCTTCCTTTCATTCTCGCAAAGCCGCGAAACGCAAGACATATTGTTATACGATTCGCTCGGCGCGCTTCCCTGATGTCTTTCACCGCAATTTTGAATACCATCACCCTACGCATTTAAATGTGGAAGCCATGAGAGAGGCGCTCCCTTGCTTGCTAGGAGAGCATGATTTCACTTCTTTTTGTACGGTGAGAACAGATAAGGAAGACAAGGTGAGAACTCTCTACGAGGTTCGTATGGAGACTGAAACCGATGAGATGATGTCGACGGACAAGGTCGCAAGAATCCGTCTGATTGTGACGGGGAACGGCTTCCTGTATAACATGGTTAGGATCATCGTAGGAACGCTGATACAGATTGGTGAAGGCAAGAGAACAAGCAGTGACATGCTGCGTATTCTTGAAGCCAGAGATCGAGCTGAAGCAGGGCCTACGGCCGAAGCTATGGGATTAACGCTATGGTGGGTTGAGTATTAAAAAGCCGAAAACACTACTTGATTCTTATCGAATCTTCGTGTAAAATATAACTTGGCGTTTCGTGATCGGCTACCCCACAGCCCCTGATCCTTAATTGCCATGAATACCATCCATCGCTAATGTAATTTAACCATAATAATAATGTAATTGAGATATATTTTTAGGAGGATTCAGCATGCGCACGACATATATGGCGAAGCCAAATGAAGTAGAGCGTAAATGGTACATTGTTGACGCTGCAGGCCAAACACTTGGCCGTCTTGCAAGTGAAGTTGCTAGCATTATCCGCGGTAAGCACAAACCGGAGTTCACTCCACACGTAGATACTGGTGATTTCGTAGTAGTTATCAATGCTTCCCAAATTAAGCTTACTGGTAAAAAAATGCAAAACAAAATGTACTACCGTCACTCTTTGTACCAAGGTGGTTTGAAAGTGACTTCCGCTCAGGACCTGCTGAACAGCAAACCTGATCGCATGATCGAATTTGCCGTACACGGTATGCTTCCTAAGAACCGTCTTGGCGATAGCTTGAAAACTAAGCTTAAAGTATACGGTGGAGCAGAACACCCACATCTAGCACAACAACCAGAAGTTTGGAATCTTCGCGGTTAATATAAGGAGGAACGTTTCGTGGCACAAGTTCAATATTATGGAACGGGTCGTCGTAAACATTCGGTAGCGCGTGTGCGCCTTGTACCGGGTGAAGGACGCATCATTATCAACAAACGTGAACTAGATGAGTATTTCGGTCTAGAAACTTTGAAACTTATCGTTAAACAACCTTTGGCATTGACAGAAACTGTCGGTAAATACGATGTTCTGGTTCTTGCTAATGGTGGTGGAATCAGCGGACAAGCTGGAGCAATCCGTCATGGTATCTCCCGCGCTTTGTTGAAAGCTGATCCGGAATACCGTGGATCCTTGAAAAAAGCAGGATTCCTAACACGTGATTCCCGTATGAAAGAGCGTAAAAAATATGGATTGAAAGCCGCTCGTCGCGCTCCTCAATTCTCCAAACGTTAAGATCTTGCGCCTTTGGCGCTACAAAGAAACCTTTCTGGCTGCATGCTAGAAAGGTTTTTTTATGCTTTCATAAAGGTTTTATTCTTTTCATTGAAAAGTATTCTCATTTAAAGGTTAATTCGATACCGAATCTGAAGTATATTTCCGAAATTTGATAAAGTTAATACCAAAATGATGAAAAGTAATTGACAGGAAAAAGAACTCAGCTATAATAAAATTATAAATCATAGAATATTACTCGGAATTAATGATGGAGGTAAATTGACAATGAATCTTTTTGAGAAGGAAGCCTTTGTAACGAAAGCGGCTGAGGAATTCGAGAACCAGTCACCGGAAGCGGTTTTGAAATTAGCCGTTGAAACGTTCTCTAGCTTAACGCTTGCTTGCAGTTTTGGTGCGGAAGATGTTGTGCTTGTGGATATGCTTCAAAAAATTAATCCAAACGTAGATATTTTCTACCTGGATACGAATGTTCATTTTCCTGAAACATATGATACTAGAGATCGTTTAGAGCAGCACTACGGTACAAAGTTCGTTCAAGTCTTGCCGAAACTTACACTTGAGGAGCAAGCGGAGAAGTTCGGCGATGAGCTCTGGAAAAACGATGCGAACCAATGCTGCAATATCCGTAAAGTTGATCCTCTAACGGATATTCTCAAGAATTATGACGCTTGGATCACTGGAATCCGCCGCGATCAAGCGCCGACTCGTGCAAATGCTAAGAAAGTGGAGTACGACGTGAAATTTGGCCTTATCAAGTTCAATCCATTGGCTGGCTGGACTTCCGAAGATGTATGGAATTATATTCGCGAGAACGATGTGATTTATAATCCGCTGCATGACCGTAACTACCCGAGCATCGGCTGCACACACTGCACACGTCAAGTAGCAGAGGGCGAAGATCCGCGCGCGGGTCGTTGGGCAAACATCGAGAAAACAGAATGCGGACTTCATAAATAAATTTATGGAGGTGCAACGTAATGACTACGATCGAACCGCATGGAGGCGAACTTGTCAATCGCCTAGTTCCGGCAGAACGAAGAGAAGAACTTCTCAAACGCGCGGTCTCATTGAAACAAATTCGTGTAAGTTCATGGACGATTTCTGATTTGGATCTTATCGCAGTAGGTGCATTTTCCCCGCTAACCGGTTTTCTTGATGAGGCAAACTACAAGTCTGTGGTAGAAACGATGCGTCTTGTGGACGGAACAGTTTGGAGCATACCAATTACGTTGTCCATTGCTCCGGAAATTGCTTCTACCATTACAATCGGTGAACAGGTTGCCCTTGTGGGTGAAGAAGATGGCGTTGCGTATGCCATCCTGGATGCGATGAGCATCTACACAGTTGACCAAGCGAATGAGGCAGTTAAGGTATTTAAAACCGACGATATGGCACACCCTGGCGTAGATAAATTGTTCTCCCGTTCATCTACGTATATCGGTGGGCCTATTCGATTGCTGAACCGTCCTAAGCCTGAGAAGTTTGAAGAATTCTACTTTGATCCTTCAGAAACGCGCCGAATTTTTGCGGAGAAGGGCTGGCGAACGGTTGTGGGCTTCCAAACACGTAATCCGGTTCACCGTGCGCATGAATACATTCAGAAATCAGCTATGGAAATTGTGGATGCTCTATTCCTCAACCCGCTTGTTGGCGAGACGAAATCCGATGACATTTCCGCTGATGTTCGGATGCGAAGCTATCTTGTTCTGCTTGAGAATTATTATCCGCAGGATCGTACCTTCCTTGGGGTTTATCCGGCTGCTATGCGTTATGCAGGCCCTCGTGAGGCGATTTTGCATGCGATTGTTCGTAGGAACTATGGTTGTACCCATTTTATCGTAGGACGCGACCACGCGGGCGTAGGCGATTATTATGGCACGTATGAAGCTCAACAGATTTTCAGCCATTTTACAGCAGAGGAGATCGGGATCACCCCGTTGTTCTTCGAACACAGCTTCTTCTGCACAAAGTGCGGCAACATGGCGTCAAGCAAAACTTGTCCGCATGAGAAGTCACAGCATCTGCACCTCTCCGGTACGAAGGTTCGCGGATTGCTTAGAGGCGGTGAGTGTCCTCCTCCGGAGTTTACTCGCCCAGAGGTCGCTCAAGTTCTGATTGAAGGCCTGAGAGACCCCGAATATCAAGTCTAAGCAAGGTATATTTGTCCACCCTGTCCCATATAGATGTTACAGAGTCTATGGGGAACAGAGGTGGATTTTTTATGCGCAAAAGGAAGAAGCGGTTGGTCGTTTGGCTAACTTTTCACAGTAGTCTTAAGTTAGCGCTTTCGGCTTTGCTGGTTGCACTAGTTGTTTTTATTTATGCCTATGAGCTTCCAGCGACGAAAACTTGGTCAGATTGGACATTACCTCTATCGGGTAAAACGATCGCTTTGGATGCTGGGCACGGAGGCCCGGACGGCGGTGCTTCCAGTAAAGAAGGCGTAATTGAGAAAGATATCAATTTAGCGATCACTTTGCAATTACGCGACTATTTGCAGCAAGCCGGGGCCCTCGTCGTGATGACTAGAGAAACAGATACGGATCTGGCAGACGCCGGAACGAAAGGCTACAGTAAAAGGAAAACGGAAGATCTACACAATCGCGCAGACATGATCAATGATAAAAAAGCGGATATGTTTCTGAGCGTACATTTGAACAGTATTCCATCGCCAAAATGGAAAGGCGCACAAACGTTCTACTACACGAATAATCCAAACAATCCGAATCTCGCTGCGTTAATTCAGCTCGAGTTGAAAAGAAATTTGGAGAATACGGATCGTGTCGCCAAACCGGCAGACAAAACGGTGTACTTGCTAAAAACGTTAAAAATTCCAAGTGCCCTGGTAGAAGTAGGTTTTCTATCAAATCCAGAGGAAGCCAGGTTGCTTGCTGATGAAAAATACCAGAAGAAGGTCGCTGCCTCCATCTACCAAGGTGTTCTTAGATTTTATGCCGGGGAGAAAGTGGGTTCTGAATCATAATGTGATATAATAAAGGCCACTAATATAATTTCGATCTCTGAATAAAGGTGAGTGGCTATGATAAATAAAGATCAGCTATTGGAAGCATTGAAACCTCTGCAAGAGCCTCGATATAACAAAAGTATTGTGGAGCTCAATTTAGTTCGAGATATTTTAATTAAAGAGGAAAGTGTCTCGCTAAGCTTGATTGTGGCAGCAGAAGATGAGACGTTCAAAGAAACTGCGAAGACTTTTATTCGAGAAACGATAGAACAGTTGGGAGCGCCGCAAGTTCATATTCGCTTCAGACAAATGACGGATTATGAGCGCAATCAAATCGAAGAACTGCATAAACCAGATGCAGAAGCGTCTAAGCAGACTAAGCCTGTCCAGCCTCCGATTGACCAACCAATCCTGGGAGAAGCCTCCAAAGTGCAATTTATCGCTGTTGCGAGCGGCAAGGGCGGCGTAGGCAAATCGACTGTGACTGTTAATTTAGCTGTCGCTTTAGCTCGTCAAGGCAAGAAAGTAGGCATCATCGATGCCGATATTTACGGGTTCAGCATCCCGGATATGATGGGGATCGAAGAGCAGCCTAAGCTTGTCGATAATGTGATCATGCCGGTGGAGAGATTTGATGTTAAAGTGATATCTATGGGCTTCTTTGTACAAGATAATGCGCCGGTTATTTGGCGTGGCCCAATGCTTGGGAAAATGCTCCGCAATTTCTTCAACGAAGTGAATTGGGGGGACGTCGAATACATTCTTCTCGATCTTCCGCCAGGCACAGGAGACGTTGCGTTGGACGTACATCAGCTTATTCCTCAAAGTAAAGAAGTGATTGTCACTACGCCACATGCAACGGCAGCATTCGTAGCGGCTAGGGCAGGGGCGATGGCCATTCAAACGAACCACGAAGTTTTGGGGATTGTGGAGAACATGTCCTACTATGAATGCAAAGATTGCGGCAGCAAAGATTTCATATTTGGCAAAGGCGGCGGTGCTAGGCTGGCCGATGATCTGCATAGCGAGTTACTAGCTCAGATCCCGCTGGGAGCTCCTGATAATCATATTTCGGAAATAGATTATTCGCCATCCGTTTACAAGCAAGATTCCAAAACCGGACAAATCTATTTGGATATGGCCGCGAATATCATCGCAAAATTAGAAAAGTAAACAAAAGGGCTGTCGGAGAATACCTCCGTTAGCCCTTTTTGGTATGCTACTGTGAATCGGATGAGCCCGAATCTTTCTTTTTCTTATCCGAATCTTGGGAATCGCTTTTGTCGTCCTTCTGTTTGTCTTGTCCGCTGTCCCCTCCGCCGCCCCCACCACTGCTATCTTTCTTCTGGGCACTTTTTGCCGAAGGCATTTGATCAGATTTGCTTTGCTGAGCAATTGCAGATTTAAGAAGTTCAACCATATGGGCACGGAATAGAGGGCTTTGAATTGAGTCCTCCATAACCGTCTGCATTTGCTGACGATAAGGAGCTGTTTTCATAACATCCAGAACCATCTTTTCGTAATCAGGGTTTTTCATCACATCAACGAGTGATTTCTGATATTCAGGATCTTTTAAAAGTTCCTTGTACATTTGCTTTGTCTCTTTTTGAATAGCTTTCGCAAAGTCGCCGGCAAATTTAGGATCTTTCATCATTTCCGTGAGAAACTGATTATTTTCTTTTGCCGTTAGAACATCTTTGACAGCCATTTGCAGCTGCAAGGATTCATTAGCAGAAAGCAATTTAATCTGTGATTGTCCGGCTACCCCGGCCGCCCCCACGTCACCATTCATGATGCTGCGATTGGCCGCGCTGATCGCTTTTTTACCATCTTCCGACTTTAAAATATCAAGAATCATCGTCTTTTGTTCTTTATACGTATTGGCTTGTGATTGACCTTGTGATGATTTATCAGAACCGCACGAAGAAAGAAGTAAAGCGAGCGTAATGAGCGGCAGAAACATCATCGGGCTTAACCTTCTTATTATCATGAGAACATGCTCCCTTCCCTAGCTTAGTAATGTTAGTATGCGTGGTTAGGGGCAGAATATAAGGTCAAATCATTGGCTTTTTATCTCAATCGTTGTACAATTAGCTATTAGAGTGAATGATGGAGGGAATACACGTGACGCTGCGCAAATGGTTTCATTTATTTTGGACAACATTACTATTAGGGATGGTTGTATCTATAGCGATTGGGCTTATTTTACAATTTTCCGATAAAGAATTTTCTGTTATGGGCTTATCTGCAGTTGGCTTTAATGTGGTAAATATGCTGCTCGGGGGAGCGACGATTAGCGTATTAAGTCAAATGGGCTTTTTTGCCTATCTGATTGTCAGATTTATAGCGGCCGGCATTATTAAATCCAAGACAGTTTGGGATCTTTTGCAATTAACGATTGTTATTGTCGTGCTGATTGACCTTGTATATCTTAGAATGACGAATTTTGAGGGAGATGGCTCCGTATTTAGTTACTCCGTCTTGCCGCTTCTCATATTGATCATTTCTTTAGGGGTTGCTTATTGGAAAGTTAGACTGACAAATCGCAATGCCTTTATCCCAACATTGTTCTTTATGTGTGCTGTATCCGTGTTGGAAGCCGTACCTGCATTAAAGCTGGACAATGCCGCTTCAAGTTTATTTATGTTAGCTCCGCTGCTCGTTTGCAATGCATGGCAAATTTTGATTTTACATAAAATATTGGATAACAAAAAGAGCTAATTCGATTAGCTCTTTTTTAGTGGATATTAATTGAACTGCTTCATTGCGCGGTCTTCGACAGGGGCAGTTTCCACTTCGGTTTGTTTAATCAGCTCGCTCACTGTGACGAATTCGTACCCTTTGGCTCTCAATTGATCAATAATAACGGGTAAGGCTTCATGCGTTTGTTGGGAAGAATCGCTGGCATGCAGCAAGACAATATCTCCAGGGTGTGCTTTCGTCAGCACTCGGTTAATGATGGTATCAACGCCTTTATTGAGCCAATCCTGTGAATCTGTATCCCATTGAATAACGGAGTAGCCTAAATCATTGGCAATTCGCAGCACGCGTTTGTCGAAATCGCCATTGGGTAGACGGATAAGATTAGGCTCTTTTCCAATCAATTCAGTTAATATCCCATGCGCGGTCGTTATTTGTTTGCGTATTTCTTCATCGCTAAGCGTGCTGTAATTATCGTGTTTATTGCCGTGGCTGCCGATTTCAAAACCATCTTTCTTGATTTGCTCTACGATCTCAGGATGAGACTTGCTCCATGGCGAGGAGAGAAAAAAGGTTGCACTCTTTACGCCCTTATCTTTAAGAATCCTCAGGATCGGTTCTGCCCGCTTTTCTCCCCAAGAAATATCGAAGGTTAGCGCGATGACCTTTTTCTCTGTCTGTACGCTATAAATTGCTGAAGGCTCTGCATTGGAAAAGACAGATACATTGCTTTGCTCCGAATAGACAATAGCTGCTGCAAATACAATAGCAAGAGCAATGAATACATATTGCTTAAACTTCTTGGCGTTGAGTACAAAAAAATAGTTCATGTACAGCTAGTACCTCCTTATGCCTCACAAAAAGGTAAGGCTTGTATACTCTTTAATAAATAATGTATGCTCGTACACAATACTTATGCTTCCGAAATTGGAGGGAAACCAAATGACATTCAAACCGTTATTCCAGCATTTCAAAGAAATGAAACATTATTTCATCGTTGTTGTTTTAGTTTTTGGCGTTAGTTTTTATTTGGGTTGGGCGAACTCCGATCAATTTTCGCATTTTTTAGAAGGGCAGTTGCAAGGACTTAAGTCCATAAGCCAATCGCTTAGTAATAAAGAGAATCCGCAGCTATGGTTTTTCTTTATTATTTTTCTCAATAATGCGGTAAAATCTGTGGGCATCATTTTTCTGGGGCTGTTCTTTGGCGTACTGCCGCTCTTCATGTTAGTTGCAAACGGCATGATTCTTGGATATGTACTCTCTTTACAAACACATGAAAGTACATTGTCTATTGTGCTCAAAGGCATTCTTCCGCATGGCATTATCGAGATACCGGTTATTTTACTGGCTTGTGCATATGGGCTTAAACTCGGTATGTTGGTTTGGAAAAGCGCCGCGCAGCTGCTTGTACCTGCCGAAAAAAGAACGGCTTCTTCCGAATTGTTCAGAACTCTCCGTCTAACAAAGCCTCTTATACCGGTAATCGTTGTTCTTTTACTGTTAGCGGCAATCATTGAAAGTACTCTCACTTATTGGCTGGTTCATTTGTAAAAAAAATTCAATGACCTTGTCATAAAAATGGCAAAAACTGAGCATAACAGTAAAGCAGTAGGGCGGCAAACACATCTATGTAGTTGGCCGCTTCTTTTCAATCCTGCTAATAGTGCCATTAATCTCCACAGTCGAGAGGGGTTTGGATGGATGTATGCTCGGATTTTTGTTCAATGATCGGGAGTGCAGAGAATTAGATTATGTACTGCGCAAAGAGCTAGATGAGATGCTGTTCGATTTGAATGACAAAAGAATTGATCAAGAGATTAAAGGAGCCATAGAATCCAGATATAAAGTTATTTTCAGGATGTATGCTCGCTTAGCGACTCCCAAAGAAATTTCGAAATATGCCAGAAACCGTAATTACCAAGCTCAAAAAAAATAGGGGGTATGTTCTTGACTTACCCTCTTCTTATGTGGTATTTTATAACTCGCCCCTTTGAAATAAGGACAAGCAAGTCATTCAGGATAAACTCCCAAAAAGTTTTCGAAAAAAATACTTGCAATGTTCTGGGCCGATGTGGTATATTAAAAAAGTCGCCGCTAAACAGATGGCGATGAAGTTAGAAAGT
>NZ_WHNZ01000004.1 GCF_013141725.1 Paenibacillus planticolens
AAAAAAACTAAACCTAAAAGGGGGAAATCAACCAATGAAAACAATCGCAAAGTTTATGTCCGTAGCATCTTTTTCCGTAGCATTCGCATTCTTCGCAATCTTGAAAGGCGGAATCGGTGATATTGTCGTACCGGCCGACTTCCGTAAGTAATTAAAAACAGCGCATAGAACGCGCTGAGTGAGGCGCCATCTTATCGGTGGCGCCTTTTCTTCGTTTATGGTCGTTTCCCGCTGTGTGTTATTCCGATCTCTCTTTCTATGCGAATATTCGTTCCCTTATTATAACGGAAAATTTTCGCTAAAATCGAGTTGTTACACGCATTATTCCGGTAGGGTCGCGCATAAGCTGTGAGTATAACGCTCACGGCGTCCTAACCGACGTTTACCCTCCGCAATAAGCACGTCCATTTTACCAGAATTCCGCAGCGCTAACGTTGGGATCAACCGACATTAGCGCTTTTATTATTTTAGTCCGCGTTCCATTATGCGGTCGATAATCCACGTCATTACAAAGCGCGGTAACTGTATTCTTATTAACGCCAGACTTATCCGCGAGCCATTTCTCCGTTTTTCTATTATCATCAATCCACTTCCCCAACCGAGTTCTTGTCTTTACCCATGGCAGCACATCTATCACCTCTACCATCATGTTGGACAATCCTATCAAAATTTATTCGTATATTGTGTCAGAAATTAGGAAACCGGTACAAGAAGTCCTCATATGTTATTAACAAATGAACAACAAACAGCCCACAACGGCGCGTCCAGTTGTTCACAAGGTATTAAGGAGGCGTAGCTTATGGCGAATATCATCGGTCTTGATATCGGACGGAGCGGAGTAAAGGCGTACACGGGAACATCGATGTTTACGTTCCCCTCGATTGTAGGCGAAGGTAAAACGCGCAACTTGCGGACGGATTATGGTGACGGCAGCTTCGAAGTTTTACTCGACGGCGAATCGTACTTTGTCGGCGACCTGGCGCAGCATGAATCGGACTTCTGGCGCGCAATGTTAACGGATGACAAGGCGAATCGCGATGCGCTAATTCTCGCACTAACTGCGATTGCTCGCGCAAAACAAACGGACGTAACGATCGTGACCGGCCTTCCCGTCGCGCAGCATAACGAAGGAAACAAACAGAGAATGCGCGATCTCTTCCACGGCAAACGTGGCGGCATATGGGAGTTCACCGTTAACGGCGATCGCAAGTTAACCCGCATTGTTGACGTTAAGGTCGCGGTCGAAGGCGGGGGCGCGTTCTGGTCGGCACCACAAGACGGACTCGTCCGCATCATTGACGCTGGCAGCAAGACGATTAATTACGTAACGATGCGCGACACACGTTACAACAACCGCGAATCCGGCACGCTCGACTTCGGTTTCTCAACGGTAAGTAGCGATAATCCGCGCCAAATGGCGAGTCGCATCGCGGGATCACTCGGCGGCCGTAATTGGAAGGCGGAGGACCTCGTTCTCGTATGCGGAGGGCGGGCGCGGGAACTGGCGGAATTATTAGCGGTGCCGGAGTTCTTTCCGCGAGCCATGCCGATGAACAATCCGCTATACGCGAACGCGATCGGATTCTACCAAGCGGGGAGGAATACGCAGTGATTGTACGCAAACCAATCGCATTTAACGTAGATGACGCACATCAACGCGAGCTCCTCGAATGGGTCGCGTCGCGTTCGAACAATTTTAGCGGATTTGTCAAAGACGTATTATTCGCGTTCAAATCCGGAGTTGGTGCAGCGCAGGTCACGGCAGAAGCAGCGGTCGAGGCGTCGCCTGTCCGAGTGAAGTACGCAAATGTAGGCGATATTTTTTAGGAGGGGTAACGATGTCATTCGTAGGATTTTATTCAACGCGGAGTCGTACGCGGTCGGCGGCCTATGCGGTCGTAGTTGGCGCAGTAACAACGGTAAGAATCGTATTAACGGGGAGGGCTTAACGTGGCACATACGATGTCCATACCCGATTTCGTCCGCAATGGTTGGCGTGAAGAGACGCCGATAAACGCATTCCTCGCGCATCTTGACCGCAATAAAATTAAGTATCGCGTAATAGGGACCGCGATCATCTTGTTTCTCGGATTTGCAGACGCTGCCTTCGCGTCAACCGGCATCGATGTCGGCGCGAAGAGACTATATGTACGCTTAATCGGCGTCGGCAAATGGGTCATCATCGTAAAAGGCGGTATTGATACGATCAAGGCCGTTGCGGAAGGCGATTTCCAAGCGGGTAAAAAGAACTTCCTCGGCTACGTCCTTACTTACGCGATACTGTGGGCGCTGCCGTGGGCATTCGATGAGGTCGAGAAACTGTTTACGGAGATGGAGGCGTCGGCACAATGACAACGCTAAGTTTTACGCTAGCTCCACGCGTAACGGCGCCCTTCGGATCCATTGATTCCGTCCATAAAACGCCACACACCGGTATTGATTACGCCATGCCAATCGGCAGCAAAGTTTACGCACCGGAAGGCGGTATCGTATCGCGCGTAGTTGACTACGGTAATGAGAGCCTCGGCAAGGCGGTATTCGTTAAGACACGCGCGGGCTACCAGTATATATTCGGCCACCTATCGGATAATACGATTGTTCGCGAGGGTGATCGCGTCCATGCCGGCGACCTTATTGCGCTATCAGGATCGACCGGATTCAGCACGGGGCCGCATCTTCACCTCGGACTCATTAACAAAGCGGGCGCCTTCGTGGATCCTGCACAGGGCACGGATCGCGGTCACCTCGGCATACTCGGTAAGATTCTCGAAAAATCGTATAATCAGGCGACGGATAACATGCAGGAGCACGCGCGATCCGTTGTGTACGAAACTGCGATAGGATTCCTAAAAGGCGTCGGCGACTTGCTACTCGACCTATCGTATACTATCGCGTTAATTGGCGGAGGGCTCTGTATCATCCTTCACGTAGCCGGATGGGAAAAAGGCGCTAGGTGGGCGGGGATACTAGCGGTGGCTTACGTACTTATTAAATTCATAGCAGCAGGAGCGTGATCACCATGATTACCGCATTGACCGCAGCGGCTGCGTTATTTCTTAAATATGCGCCGTATATCGTCGGCCTCAAGGTGTGCACATCCGCGATTGACGTCGCGACAACGTATGTTAAACATCGGATTACGAAAGGGTGATTTGTGTGTCGTTATTGGACGCCGCTAAAGAGGTTGAACGCGTGTTAAAAAGCCGTAGTATTGATTCGCGTACACGTTCCGGACTCCATAACATAGTAAACATGCTAACATTCTACTCGGCGTTATTAGATGAAAATGAGGCCGGCGGAAAGAGTAACGTAATTTCTTTTCGCAAAGATGGTGAGAAAAAATGAACGCAATTTCCCTTCGCGAAGCCATCCGCATCGTCCGTCCAGACTACGCCTTCCTACGTTTGAAGCCGAATAACTCCATCCGCAATAATAACACGCACAAACTGGCGCGGACGATCGCATCGCTTTACAAGAACGTATTCGAGTCCGTTAAAAAGGACGAAATCCGCGTAATGAACGTATTAGGCAAGCGTTTATTCGTGCCGACTAAATTAACGTATGAGGCCCCGTCCAAAGTCGCGTATTTCATCTATATCGAAAAGAAACGCGTAGAATTTTACTTTATCGTACCGCGCACGTACTTATCCGTCGTCAAAGAGAAAATGTCCGATGTCTGGACGTCATTAACCGTAGAGGAGGTCGCAGAACTGCCCGTATTCGAACGCGAAGCGACGAAATATCAGCTTACGTATACGAAGGAGGATGCGTTGAGCCTCGCCGTCGACCGCCGTGATAGCGATCTTTTATACTCGACACTTAACGTAATCGACGTGTTAGAGGAGGGCGACCGCGTCGGAGTCTTTTACAACTTCGTACCATCATCGCAATTTAGTTGGCGCGCATCTTACCGTGCGACACTCGATAAAGTCCGCGCCAATAAGCCGGTCGATCGCGATAAAACAGGAGCCGGCTATCTCGTTAAAATGGCGGTGATGCTACTCGTCAACGCGGCGAATTCCGTGGCAGAAGCGCTAGGAAGTGGTGATAAGCGAAAGGATGGCGCCAACCTTTTCGAAGAGGCACTCGAACGAATGAACGGTGGTAAACGTGTTAGCGAAAGCACGCACCGCAAGGCGACCGCCTCCCTTATAGACACGCAGATACTCGTTATGAGCCGTAGTTCTGACGCGCTAAGACAGCGAAATAACGCGCGTAGTCTGGCGCAGAGCTTTGATACTGTTACGGAGGACAATGCGCTGAAATACCGAAATTATGGCGGCAACTTCCGCTATACGGACTATAAGATCCGCGGAGCAGCCGTTAATAAGACGGGCGACGAAGAGTGCCAGAGTTTCCTTGCGCTGGCCGGACGCGATATGCTCGAACGCTTCAATTTTATTGACCGCGTAGAAACGCAGGAGACGGAGGTGCCGGACGATCTGCAGGCGGGCATCATGTGCATCGGCACCAACCGTTTTCGCGGAAAAGATACGCCGGCCTACTTAAGCAACGACCGCGAGTTCCGTAATTTACTTACGCTTCTTATCGGACCAACACGCGCCGGCAAATCGAACCTTATCGCGAATCTAACGGTTGATGCGATCCAGGCGGGCGAGTGCGTTATCATTTTCGATTTCATCGAAAACTGCGAACTCAGCGACGAGGTGGCGCGATTGTTTCCACGCGATAAGGTGCTCGAAATTCGCTGCGATGATTACGCGAAAATGCAGGGGCTCGGCTATAACGAGGTCGGCCATACGGATGACGTGTTTAAAGCGTACGTTAACGCGAAGGATCAGACTTCGAATGTGCTTGCGCTCGTCAATTCGATTAACGCGGAAGAGAGCCGTCTGAGTCCGAAAATGGAGCGTTATCTTGAGAGCGCTGGCCTCATCGTATTTATAAGTCACGGCAGCATCAAGGACGTATTCAACGTTTTACAAAATCATAAAGCGCGCGCCGATTTCCTTTCGAAAGTTCCGCGTAGACAATACGAGAATCTCGAAGAGTATATGGATAGTCTGCGTGAACTAGACGAGCTGGATAAGGCGGGCGCGGTCATCGGTACGAAGCATACGTTAATCGCGGGCATTATCGACCGTCTCAATGCGCTCAAACGTAATCCGTACATGGAGCTCATGCTTAAGAAGGATACGTCGCGCAACATTAATTTGACGGAGGAAATGCAGAAGGCGCAACTAATTACGATTAAAATGCCGCAGGTTATGTTTACGACGCCAGGTGAAAAAGACGTCTGCACAACGTATTGGATTACGAAGATATGGCTTGCGTTGCAGGTACGCGCGGATAAGATTCGCGATAAATCACAGCGTACGAAAGTGAATCTCGTAATCGACGAGCTGTATCAAGTGGAGAATACGGAGCGCTTCCTGACCGCCAATCTATCGCAAATGGCGAAGTTTATCTGCAAGCCAATCGTAAGCTGCCATTACATTAATCAGCTCCGCTATATGCGCGATGAATTACGCAGCGCGAATACATCTTATATGCTAATTAGCGGCTGCGATAAGAAGAATTATGATGAGTTGAAAAGCGAGCTATACCCGTTTACTGCGGAGGATATGCGCGATTTGCCGCGGTACCATAGCATCAATTACGTCAAGTGTGCGCAAGGCTACGCGCGATTTATTACGAAGTTGCCGGGCAAAGTTGAACGGAGGGCGATCGTGGGTGAAACTTCGGACTAGGCAGGCGCGTACAGAACGTTATACAATAGTGGTAAAACGTGGAAAAGGCGGATGAATATGCGGTTTGTAATAATAGTGGCCTTACTTGCCGCCATGCTCGGATTAACAGGGTGTGGTGAAACTAAGCAGGCGAATTCAACAGTTTCTGATAGCGGAATTTATAGTAATGATTTCACTACATTTAAAAAGAACTACGGATCGAAAACGGAGGCGCAACAAGACGAACTCTGGAAAACGATTAAAGGTAAGGAAATTCAATGGAGCGGAGAAGTTTACGATGCTTTCGCAGACGCATCCGATAAGTCTACAGGAATAATCGTTGTACGAATCGGAGCCGACTTCGTGAAGTTTTCGTTACCAATAACGGAGGACATCGCAAGTTTAAATAAAGGCACAAAGATTACGTTGAAAGGCGTTTTAGCGGAGCCAGGCGGATCATTAAAATCGTGGGGAGTAACGAATGCATCCGTTGTTAAATAAAAAGAAGCGTTGGTCGCGGATTGATTTCCGTAGGACTGACGCTTCTTTTATGCGTGTGTACGTCGACGTTTACATCAACGTTTACGTTTACGTAGATATTGTTCGAGTGCTTCGTTGAAAATCCGCGTCTTATCACCGCGACCGCCGGAAGCATCCTCGATTAGCTTATCGAGATCATTTCGTATCCAAACGGTATGGCGCGTATGATTATCCTCGAACTTAGCGCGTCGCTCTTTCGGAGGCTCGTTTACGTTTACGTATACGGTTGATTTCTCCGTTTCTGGCGCGGGCTTAGCGTTTTCTTTGCGATCTTCTGCGATAATATCCGATTCAATCAACTGTGCATGAACGCTACTAGCGCCGCCTTGTTTTACCCTCGCCTTTATCGCATCCATCGCGTTAAGTTTCGGTTTAGACACGCGCGATCAACTCCTCTACAAATTCTCGGTATTGGGCAACCGCTTGCTTAAGCTCCGGATTATCGTTGAAACCATTAATCGAGAGGCGGCCGGTCGCAGCTGTCCGTGTGATGACGGTTTTAAAGCACAACTCCGCGTATTCTTCCTCAACGAGTTCAATTAGCGCTTTATTATCCGTCCGGCGCACATCGATCATGCAGCGCAGGATCCCCGCAACCTGCATCTCGCGATTGACGAGTTCCTGTATGTGCACGCACGTCTCGAGGAAACGGCTGAGCGCGGAGTAGCAGAACTTGCTCGCTTCGAACATCGCGACAACAATATCGGCAGCGGCCAACGCATTTAGCGTTTGTTCACCGAGTGCGGGCGGCGTATCTATAATAATGTAATCGTAGTTATCAAGGACCGGTTCGAGCGTTTCCATTAACACGAGCGATTTGTTACCTTTGTATGCGGTAGATGGCGAATACAACCACGAAGCGAATCGTGCGATGTGGTCCTCGGCCGGCAAAATGTGAAGGCGATCGTTTATTGCGTGTATGTATGGGCGCGCGTCCTGTACCTGGAGCGCTTCGAAAACGGTTTGTTTATGAAAATCGTAGATGTCGCGTTGTGTTAATAACTCCGTGAGATTTCCTTGCGAATCCATATCGACCGCTAATACGCGGTGATTTTCGCTAAGCAGGTGCGCCACGATTCCGGAAGTTGTCGTCTTAGAGCTTCCGCCTTTTTGAATACCGAACGTTATGATTTTTGCCACGAATGAAAACCTCCGATTCAGTTTACGTTTACGTATACATCGTCCAATACCTTAATAATACAAGCATTACGAATAAAACGCAATACGTTTACGTTTACGTAGACGTAATCAGTTACATCAACGGTTACGTATACGTTTACGTAATTATGGAAATAACCCCTTGCAAAATCTATCGAAGCATGGCAATATTATTTGTGTATAAACGGCATGAAAAAATTTACTTATCCACAATCGCGGACTATTATTACATAAGATTTGCCGAAACTTATCCACAAAATAAAATAAAAAAGAAGCGCCCCACACTATACTCATTAATACCAACCGGCGACCAAACCACGGTATTTATGAGCCCCAGGAGAGAGCAACTTCTTTTTCGTTTAGGTTTATAGTTATATTTTACTTAACCTTCGCGAAAAACGCAAGTGCTAAACTCCTCTTTAAGTGTTGCCATTTTAAGTAATGGCGGGCGCAATAGAAGGAGTTTTTTCGTTATGTCCACTAATCTATCCGCAATCACATCCGTATTCGAACTCGCTGACCTC
This sequence comes from Paenibacillus planticolens, assembly GCF_013141725.1. GTDB lineage: Bacteria > Bacillota > Bacilli > Paenibacillales > NBRC-103111 > Paenibacillus_E > Paenibacillus_E planticolens. The sequence goes on from NZ_WHNZ01000004.1 coordinate 7,913, forward strand.
ACGCCATACGAGCGCGTCACCCTCATCTATTTACGCACGCTTTCCCTCGAACACGCATCCGTTTTCCCTTCCTACGAAACTATCGCGCAAAAATGCGGCATGGTCCGCCGAACTGCTATAAACGTTATCAAGCGCCTGGTCGACGCCGGCCTTATTACAAAAGAACACCGTTACCGGATCGTAGCTGCCGATCGCAAGCAAACGTCCAACACTTACGAAGTTTCTGCGCCGTCGTCAAATTCACCCGTAGAAACGGACGAGCTGGCGCCGTCAAATTCACCCTATAATTCAAATTCTTTTAAACCAAAACAAGAAGAAGAATATATTAATAAGTCCACGCACGAAATCGATGATATTCCGTATCTCCCATTTGAAAACGAAATCAAACGTCATAAAATAACATCCGAAACCCGCACGGCCATCCTCGCACATATGACCGAAGCCGGCGCCGACATCTGGCATTATAGCGCAGAGGCTATTCGACGCGCACTTAAGAAAGCAACGAACCGTATGCGCCTGGGCAGCGGCCTCTATAACCCTCCGAAATGGATCGCGTCAGCCATCCGCAATGAGCAGATGAATCTCGACATTGCTGGCGCTTGATCGCGCAGCTTAAATTATTTTTTGCGCAAACTGTACGGAATTCTTCCGACCGGCGTCGTAGTCAGTGTAAGACGAAAACGAACGGTAAGGAGGCCGCCACAATGAGCGCTAAAGTAATCGATTTCGCATCGTGCCCGCCACGCATCTATCTCGAACTCGCCGAGTTATCTCGCGGAAATGAACGAGTGCGTCGCGTTTGGCTGCGCAGGTATCTGAGTTTCACCGTCTAATCGCGGATATGGACGTTTGTAGTTTCGCATGGACAAATGTGACTTCAACGTTCGCTGCGATCGCCAGTCTAACGGAATCAATTCGCAAAAATACCGCCTTTCCGTTTGCCCATGAATTTACCGTCAAATTAACGCGCCTAAACCTCCGGAGGATAAAATGTTCCACCTCGATATTAAAACGGCTAATTTCACGCTAAAAACACGGTAAAACAACGCGGAGGTTTCGGCGGCGAGGGTGTACATGCGGAAATCGGCGGCCCGTGCTGTCCGTATGTTTGGGTTTTAGAGATAAAACCCTTTCGCGGCAAAGGTATATGTTTTGAATATCTCGTTACGGAATGGTTTTAACCGTAACGAAACGATATGAACGTAGTGAATATCGTTAGATCTTAAGATCTTAAAGTCTTTATATATCTTTTAAAGATTCTTTATATACGTTATTACTACGTTAATCCTTACGTAGACTCAACGTTAAGCTACCGATGGTCTTCCGCCAACCTTTCCGGGGACCGCCCGCATATGGACAAATGTGACATCGGTATTTATTACGAATCTACAATATGGACAAATGTAGTATTTTCGTAAACTAATCGAAAGGTTGTGGCGAAATGAAAACGCTGAAAACGTGGGAAATGATTCGCGATATTCGCGAAGGGGAAACGTACGAAGTTGCGGCAGGTCAATTCGAAGGATGCGGAGTTACCTACGCTAATTACTCTAACTACGCTTCGAAGGTCTTGGTATGGGACGCGCCACAGTACTTTAAGGACGTGGAGTTATTTGTAGCTGCCCGTGGAATTTGCGAAGGGTACGAATGGCGCAAACGCACGCCAGCCATCACCGTAGACTTCACCAAAGCATTCGCTGCGTACGAAAAGGGCGCGAGTATTAAGCCCGCAAGTTGGCTCGAACACAATCCGCCCTATATGAAGGCTAACGAAGGTAATCACGATTTTAGAGCGGAAGACATCCGCGGAAAATGGATCGTAGAAGGCGACGGTGAATACTGGTGGGAATGACGCGCAACGCAATCCGCTGCCTGGCGTGTAACGACGTAATTGAATCGCGGAGCCAGCATGATTTTAACTGGTGTTCCTGCGGCAGTGTTGCGGTCGATGGCGGACTCATGTACGGCAAGCGAATGTTTCCATCCGGCCAACCCAGCGAGTGGTACGCAGATTTATCCGAATATGAGGAGGCGCAATATGACGCAAAATAACGTAATTAAATCGATCACACTAACGCCCGATTTCCGCCTGACCACGGACGGCGACCGCAACTTTATCCTGGAGCGCCGCCATACGGTCGACCCAACGAAGGCGCCCGGCTTTGAACGTAGGAACGCGGAAGCAATCGAAGCTACTGGCGCCGCCCTGCCGACGGAAAAACGCGATGATTGGCGCGAGGACGGTTACTACGGATTTACGGCGGCGGGCCTTAGCGCAGCCTTATCGACGGTGGCGGTGCGGTCGGCGTGGGCACAATCGGAAGACATGGCGGACTATATCGATAGGATTGCGCAAGAGCAGCGGCGGCTGACGGAATTAACGAGTGGGCTGCGGGAGGCGCCCGCTGATGAAACTCATTGAAATGGCGGAAATCATTCGCAAGGGGACCGGATGCAGCCAACATCTGGCGTTCAATGTAGCAACGGACATTAAAATCGCGGAGGCAAAGGAGAAATTAGATGAGCGAAAACAAGCGCGACTTAAATGCTGATTTGACGCTATGCGAGGCGGCGACGGCGGGACCGTGGTTTAAAACGGACGGTATTCATGCTCTATACGTATCAACAAACGCTTGCATGGATGTTATCGCAGAATGCGAAGTTGCACGCGACGCTACCTTTATCGCCGAAGCACGCACCGGATGGCCGCACGCGATTAGACGGGCGATGGCGGCGGAGGCGGAAGTCGAACGGCTACGTGCGGTCCTTGAACAAATGGATGATCGTAAGAATCCGATGATGCCACGTTCGCAAATGGCGCGAATCGCGAAGGAGGCGTTAGATTATGCCACGCGAAAAGGTTAACACGTCCGACTGGCGCAACATCCCCGCCGATAAATGGAATGTGCGGACGGTACAGACGATGTGTATTGATCGTAATCGCGAATTATACGGCGTTGAGCAGTATGTGCCCTACCGCAACTGGGCCGCTGAGCAGGCGCTGATTAAACGTAATCTAACGCAATACGGCGCGGAAGTTCTACGCGAGGTATTCGACCAGGCATTCCGCGAGTACAGGCCGACGAGGGACTATCCGCAGTTGACGGCAGGCTTCGTATTGTCGTACGTGGCGAGCCGAATATTGCCGAGGGTGCTGGCCAAACGCGAAGCTGAGAAAGAGGCGCGAGAACGGCGTGCGGCTACGGAGGAGGGCGGTCCGAGTGCTGGCGAGGTGGCTGCGTGGTTGTGACGTAACAAAATGAATAGAGGTGTCCGTTAAATGGAATCAACAAAATGGAAATGCAGTTATAGGAATTGCAATGAAGACGCCACTACAGAAGGTCACGTTTTTGCGAAGGAAGTTGATGGAGAAGCACTTGTTCCAAAACTTGTACTTGCGTGTGATATACATAAAGAGAAGTTGGAATTTTTCGAGAAAGTATCAAAGTGAATATTAAGTTACATCGCGAAACGCCAAATAACCGCAAATTAGTCCGAATTCGCCCGTTTTCAAAAAATTCCCTACTCGTAGGGGGCGAACTTTCGTTTTCGCCGATTTACGCGATATCTCTCGTTTGATGAAAACGTAATCCTCATGTTAAATTTTGGAGGTGACCGCAAATGTTCGATAAGCTACTCGGATTAACCGCACCTGATCGCGTATCCGAAGCGTTCATGTGGCGGTGGGCAACGGAGCATCCCGTGCTCCATACAATTATCGAAGTAACGAATCAGCCGTACTTTTTAGTCGCGGTGGTGTTCGTTGGGTATCACGTCATTCGGCGAATGGTCCGGCGCTGAGCCTAATCGCAAATATTCTCAGTTGATGATTGCGCAAGTTGCTGATACATTGTTGAATATGACAGGAACGCGCCGGTCCCAACACGTTTAAAATACGTGCTATTATATTAATTAAGGCAGGTGATCAAACGTTGTCTAATCACGCATCAAAATGCATTCTACGCGAACCATGCACGTACGCCAATACGGAAGCATGTAACGCAATGTGCGGACCCTACGTCGCCATGCACGGGCACTCGGGCGCAGGCGGACGGATTGCAGCCGCTAACCTTCCGGCCGATTACCGTATGCTCACGCTTAAGACCGCACCCTCCGCAGCAACCATCGTTCGTATAGGCAGCGATACGATGGCGCTCGGATCCTTCATCGGTCAATATGCGGCCACTTTTACGAGACAATTTGACGACGGGGAAGACGGTCCGCAGCGACGAGTTAAATCGTTATATCTGTACTCCGAATCGCCCGGCACCGGCAAGACGACGACGGCGGCCGCTCTGCTTAACGAATACCTCACCGTTCACTATATCGGTTCCCTCAAGCGGAATAGGCAAGCGCTTGATCGGCCGGCGTATTTCTTAGATGTGAACGAGTGGCAGACGGATTTCAATGCGTTCAATAGACCGCGTGTTCCAGAAGACGTAGCAGCTCCGGCCGCCGAGCGTTATTATAAAGCGCAGCGAATCGCGCAGAGTGTTCCGTTCCTCGTAATGGATGACGTAGGTGTACGTGAGGCTAGCGAAGCATTTCGCGCAGACTTACACGCAATTATTAACGCAAGGACAACAGACGGACTTCCGACTGTGTATACGTCGAATTTACCGATGGCGGAGTTGATGCGGCTTTATGACGCGCGACTCGCCGACCGTGTGCGGGATATGTGCGTGGAAATATCGTTCCAGGGCGGAAGTAATCGCGGGATGAGATAAAGTCGATAAGTTGATGTAAAATTAAAAAGGAGGCTGCGGTATTATGGCGATTGATGTACAGCTCCCAAAATTCAATATTATCCTTTTTGTTAAACCAGTGAGCAACGATAGATGTGACTACGAAAACACTAACGCATATAGAAAAAGGCACGATTTCACACTTGATTTGCTGGCGAGAAAAGGTGGAGTATACTTCTTACTAGATGATTCCGGTCTTCTGTACATTGGCCGATCCAATAACATAAGACATCGAATAAGCGAGCATTTACGCGGACAATCAGTCACCATTAAGAAGCACCGATGCCGCATTACGCGAATAGCAGTAATTTACGAAGAGGAACAGTATAAGCAAGAAATATACGAATCCTACGCTATCCGAAGATTTGTTCCGAAATACAACGCGGACAAAAAGGACGGAGGTGCCGTCGGTGCCTAGTTACGGTGAGCAGCTTCTTTCGAAAATCTGTGATGACAACGATGTTGGGGCGATCGTTAGGTACTCCATCAACGAGTCAGACTTCGCGACTGAAACGGAGAGAAAGGCGTTTTGTTTCGTACTTCAACACAGCGATGCTAACAAAGGGAGTGCGCCCTCCTACGCAACTTTGGTCGGTGAAATCGATGGTTTTACGTACATCCCGGCTGTAACCGACTCTTACGAATTCCTCACGAAAAGCCTTAAGGACGCAGCAGGGAGGCGCCAATTCGCGGAGTGGTTCGAGTCTGGTCAAATTACGGCCAACTTCTCTAAAATGACCGCTGAGAACTTCGGAAAGTACTTGCGCGAAGAGTCAGATCGTATTATGCTAAGAACAAGCGTTCGGTCTGTGTTGAACTTCAAAACATTAGAAACGCTCCGCCACGAATTCCGCGAAGAATACGAGAAACGCAAGGAGGGCCGCTCGTTCAAGTTGTGGCGGACGCCGTTTGAATCGCTAAACGCAGAAATCGGCGGCCTCTATTCCGGCGACATCTACGGCGTCATGGCGGAGTCCGGACGTGGCAAGTCGTATCTGATCGCGTGCTTAGTCGACGAGCTACTCCGCCAGGGCGCGAAGGTTCTCGTTAAATCCTACGAGCTCAAAGCGTATCTGTGGCTTGCGCGCCTCATATCGATTATGACTGCGCGAGACGGAGCGCTTGATCTCGAAGGGTTCGCGCAGAGAGTCGGACTGCCGAATAAGGCAATACTTAGCGGCCAGCTCGACGGCGAACTAGAAGAATATTTCCTGCGTACGGTGGACGCGCTTAACGAATACTATCCGGGCAAACTCTATTTACAGGCGAAGGGCGACCGTGACCTAACGCGAACACTGGCGGACCTCGATCGTGAGCTGCAGCAGAATCCGGAGATTGACGTATGCGTAGTAGATCCGTTCTACGGGCTCTCAGATATATACGGATCCAACGCGAATAAGACGGCGGGCGGAGCGGCCGAACAAGCTGCGCGTAAATTCGAACAGATCATCGGCGCTAACGACGTTGTCGGCATTTTCGCGATACAGGCGTCATCTACGGAAAAGTCCGAAGCGGATGACGAGGGCCGGCGTGAATTAAAGCTACCGAGGCGCGACCAAGTGAAAACGACGAAGGCCGTTCTCGAAATCGCGACGAACTTATTCGCGTTCGATGCCGTCGATGGTAACGGCAGGATCGGCGTTGAGAAGGGACGTAATGGCGGCGAGGGGTTTACGATCGACTTGCTTGCGCTAATGGATTACGGCGTGTTGCGGGAGTTACCGAAGGGTGCGGAGGCGGCTGCGCAGTTTTCGAATGGGTTTTGAATATTAGCATTAAGTGGTTAAATCCGTGTGAAAATTAACACTTTATTTTATGACTTGTCTGTGTTATTCTCATATTGTGGAAAATAATTCACACGGAGGAATTAAGATGAGTGAACTCAAGAAGACAATTAAAGCACTTATTCAGAACAAAGACGAGAAGGACACTTCAATTAGAATTAATGTTTCTATGTTAAAGCATGAAAATAGAAGATTAGAGCTTGTTTCAAAGTTGATCAACAAACCTAAGCAATCACTAATTGAAGACCTCTTTCTAGCGGCATTAAAGGATTTAGAAATAGAACTAGGTTTCCGCGCAGACAACATTCAGTTCGAAAATGATATGCGCTCTGATACTCCCCTTCAAGAGCTAATTGAAAAGTATCGGAATTTAAGTGATTACCTTCTATAAGAAAGAGGTGACCGCGATTGACCGCCAGACTAACGCTTAACGGACGCCGCGTCACCGTCGACATCGAACGGGAACTCCGCGAATATGATTGGAGCCGAGCGGTATGGCAGGCGGATAAGTTACTCGCCGTAAGCCCGTTCCGATACGATAAAAGTCCGAGTTTCTACTGTTATCTCGCGGATACCTTGACGGCACGCGCCGGCGATTGGGGCGATAGTGGCGGATCAGGCGAATATGCTCGCGGCGGCTTCGTTAAGCTGCTCGCGTTCCTCCGAAACGAGGACGAGTATAGTACGCGCGAATATCTGCTATCCGAGTATCAATCCGAATCTACGATCGTGGACGAAAACTACACGTTAGAGGTGCCGGAGCTCACGATTACCGAGCGGCGCCGTCCGCTGGACAAGCGGATTTTGTCCGAGTATGCCTGGCGCCATCCGTATTTGGAATCGCGCGGCATACCGGAAGAGATTCAGCGGTTGTACGGCGTGGGGTACGATAGGCGCAGAAAAGCCGTGACATTTCCGTGGTTTTCGACAAATGGCGACCTCGCTAACGTCAAATATAGGCGTATAGACACGAAGGTCTTCTGGTACGCACCGAATGCAACACCTATCCGCGAATGTATATACGCAATGGATGTCGTATATCGTTTGAAAATTCGGAAAGTTGTGATTTGCGAGGCGGAAGTTGATGCGCAAACTTGTGCGGCAGCTGGCGTCTTCGGTATCGCAACGGGTGGATGTGCGTTTAATACGACGAAGGCGGATATTATATTGCGGTCGCCAATCGAGGAGCTCGTTATCATGGCGGACCATGACGCAGCAGGTCAGAAGCTTAAGCGTCAAATTATCGACTTGATGCGCGGCAAGATAGCGATAAAGGTTGCCGGCTATCCGAAACGGTGGAAAGATCCGAATGAGATGGCGGTGAGTGCCGGATTAGGAGCGTTGCGGGAACGCGTGGAGGGTGCGCGGGAAGTGAAAAGCAAGTTTAAATTACTGTAGGCGGTGCACGTATGGCTGAATCGTTGTTAAACGTCTTCTTTGGCACCCTAGACTCAATCGCAACGTGGGTACTTATATATAAAATTTTCCGTTGGCCGTTCTGGCGCGACTTCAATAAGCTGCTCGTGCTTGCCGTAATCATTGCGATTGTTTCATTTGCGGACAGGACCGTGCTTGGATTGGCGGAGTTCGATACCGCGATCCAATTCGTTTTATACGTCTTGTTCTTACGTTACATAATAAAAGTCGGACTCTGTGACGCATCACTGTTATCTGCGATTGGCTACGTCAGCTTTTTGCTAATACAGGTCCTCATATACAAGCCGTTGCTGTCGTCTGGAATCGTAAGCATGGATGATGCCGAAGCTGTTAGCGGACTTGGGACGTTCATTATCCAGGCATCGACCGAAACATCATGCTTCATTATCGCGGCACTGCTTTACGTGTTTCGACTCGGATTCAGTTCCGTTGACTTACCTCCGCACGATAGTTACACGATCGAGAACTGCTCAACACTCGACTGGATCGCGAATGTATTCGGCGCAATCGCGGTAATGTCCTTCACGTACTGGCTTTTAAATCATGTGAGTAGCATCACCTTAATGATTCCATTACTCGCGGCCTCATTATCGTTCCTTCTATTCTTATTGCGCAGAAAGGACTACAAAAGATGACGATTACACTCTCACGAAAATTCGCGGATTTCACGCTCAGATGGAATCCGGACGAGAAACGCAGCTACGACTCGCTCGTTTATCAATACGCGGTAATGGTGAATTTCCTCGCTATCGCGGCTCTAACGCTAATCATTGGCCTAATAAACGGACAATTAAGCGCTACTTTAACGGCAGGTGCTTCGTTTATGGCGTTACGCGTAGTGTCCGGCGGATTCCACTTTAAATCGCTCGACCTATGCGCAGTCGTTACGGCAACTATTTACGGAGTGATTCCGTCAGTTCATGTAAGCGCGGATTACATAATTTGGATTAACGCGGTCAGCCTCGTATTAGTCGCGTTGCTCGCTCCGACTAATTTGCGCAATACAATGTGGACGAGCAAGGCGGGCGCGAAGATGGTGTTTAAGGCTGCGGCGATTTGCGTAGTGTTAATCGGCTGGGCGCTTGGCTCGGAGACCGTTGCACTGGCGTTGCTGGCGCAAGCATTACTGTTGATTCCACGAAAGGGGGTGGCTAATTAATGAAAAATATTGCTAAGTTTATGTCTGTCGTTTCATTCGGCGTTGCTTTTGTATTCATCACTATCCTTAAGGGCGGTATCGGCGAAATCGAAACTCCAAAAAACTTCATTAAAAAGTGAGACCAATGCTATGATGGATAAAATTAAATTGTCTTGTAGCGTTCTTGTGGACGGAAAAGTAGTGAAGGCGCACGAAAAGGTTCAGCTTAGTAAAGTCATTCTGATTGACTCGATTGAACTATCGAGGAACGATCGCAGACTTCGGGTGCGTGCGATTGACGGTGACTATGTTTTTAATATGAACGGCGCCCTAAACGTGATGGACGATATGCTGAGCGACTTTGGGTTCTGGCGTGCAGACAACAGCAATTTAATCAACATGGCCCACGTAGATAAGGTTGTAGACGCACTTTTTAAACCGGAGGTATTATTCGTTAATACGGATATTCGCGGGCAAATAGCAGCTATTAAAGTGCGGGCTTTGCGTAAGCTATTTCCGGAAATTTTGATAGTTAAGAAGTAAATGCACAAAACGCATGGCTTGTCAATAGAAGTGTTTACCCCCAAACACTTGGGTATCCGAGAGTGTGGAAAACATGGTAAACTTTAGTAGAAGATTAAGGTTGCGAGAGGATAAGAAATGGGATGGGTACGGGGCGACATTAATAAATAGTCTGCGAACGTGGACTTTCGGGCGGTGAGGCTCGGTAACCGAACTCTCACTCGCCACCCTATTCCGCCTTAACGTAGACCCATTCGTAAAGATCTCGCGGCTCTACACCGAGCGCATCCGCGATTAAGACAGCGTTAAGTAAGTGCATTCTTGTGCGGTACTCAGTGCAGTAGGCGGATATCGTACCCTTGCTTATTCCCGTACGATCGACGAGATCCTGCTGAGACCAACCGCGCGCGTTAAGGAATTCCGGAATACGGCAGCGTCCGATAGTGACTTTGCGGCTCACTGGGCGCTGGCCTCCGTATTTTGGGCGTATAGTACTGTGGTACTACGTAATAATAGCAGAGTTGGGCGTTGGAAAAAAGTTCTAAAATATTTTCGCGAAAGTGTACGGAAAGTTTTTGAGTGGCGTCGTAATAGGTGTAAGGCGATAACGAGGGGAGATGGAGCACATTAAGAACTTCGAAAAATTGAATAAGCTGGTCGATACATACCGCGCGACAATGGATCAGGCGGTATTCTCCGAAATTTACGAAGAGGTGAGCGAGGAGCGACGGACCAACAAGCGGATGGTAGTGCGATCGGGCTTCGGCGATGAAAACGACGCGGACAGCATCTTCAACGAAAAGCTCTTTAAGCTAATCGGCCGCGAAGACATCGTCGACTTCGGCAAGACGTTCTCCACCACACTCAAGCGCGCCAGGCTAACATTCTTCCGAGATGAAAAGCGCCGGCGAGCACGCTACATATTAGCACCGAAAAGCAACTCCGATTGTGACAGTGATGAAGCGCCAACTTCCCACTTGATCGCGGACGAGCTAGATATGGAATACGAAGTTGTAGAACGGTTAGACAAAAAGAAAGAAGACCAACAGCGCCAACTGTTAGTCTCCTTACATGAATCCGGGCGGATTCCTTTCGACTCAGAGATGGTTCCAGCCATCAAAGAGTTACCGCGTTTTAGCATCGAAGCACTCGCAAGAGCACTCGGCGTCCAACGCAATACGCTAGCCCGCAAGTTTGAACGTTTAGCACGCGCATACGACCGGAATGTTCACGGCGATGTTGCCGATTACATTTCACCGTATTTACGAATTAAACGCGAATACATAGCGAGTTAACGATTAGGCTAATGGTGACTGGCACTTAGGCATTGCGTCAGTTACCGTATACCTTCATTAATTATAGCACATAGCACCGTGGTGTCATTACCTAAAGTATGGGCATAAATGACGCTGGCTATACGTGTAGTTAATATGTTTACTATTACTTATTCTACCGAAAAAATCGTAGATGTCAACGCTTATTTAGTCATGTCTACGTTAAATTACGATAAAGATTACGCAAACTTACGGAGGTAATTATCATGAACGACGTTGTTACACGCAAAGGTGACGCAAAACCAGCGAAGGCCCGCAGAATCAGCCGCCAAGCCGCCGATCTCAACGCCTGGCTACAATATAACGGAGGCTGCCGCGACTACGAAGATCCCGCCGACTACTTGCCGCGATTGTCGCTGAGAGGCGTGGTGATTGCATGACAACGCTGGATCCGCGAGCCGGCACGCATTTTACCGGCAAGATATTCGTAACGCCGCACGCATTGGACCGCGCCGTTGAATACTTCGGTATCGACCGCGGCAAAGCGCCCATGCACGTAATGGATTTATTGCGCAAGGCTTCGCTAATTGATGCGAATGTGCTCGGCGAGGACGGCAACAGCGCGCGGCTCTATGCTTACAAGCGGACGGCCTTTGTTGTTGCGCTGCACGAAGACACGGTGATCACGATGTACCCACGTGAGGATTCGCCGATTACCGTCCGCGAAAGTGTCGCGAAGGCATTAACGACGGTATTGCGCGCAGCTCAACGTAAAGAAACGCGCGAAATTAAACGTTTAGAATTGCGCAGAGCCGAGTTAACCGTTGAGCGCGCCGAGTGTGCGTTGCGGAAGCTAAAGACCGCGAGTATTAAGGTAGCGAGACAAATGGACGGACGCATCGCGGAGATTGACGGTGAGATCGCTGCAATTAATGCGGAGATATTCGAAGTCCGCCGCGAGAAAACAACGCTGGCAAAAGGAATCGCAGCTTACGTATGAAAAAGTGTACGGAATTCGGCCGAGTGGAGTCGTAGTAAATGTAAGGCCGCGAGAGCCAAACGGTTCTTGCGTCGGCCACACGTCATTAACGTTACGAATGCGGACTCTCGTACCTAGCGAACGCGAGAAAGCATCGAGTGCACAACGTTAGTGTCATGTGACGGACGCAGGAAAGATGTCCGACGAGCGTCAACGTTGATTGACGCAAATAAACGAAAAAGGAACGTGATCGAATGAGCATGTTTACGAAGGTTGGAGCGGACGCGGTTAATTCCGCGGTATTGGCGGATAAGGGCGCGAAAGATAGCCCGATCGTATCGCTTAAGTCCGGCACAACGTTCAAAGTTGGCGTCAAGAGTATCGCTGACGTGGCGGAGTATTACGGTTACGGGTTCTACAAAAAAGGCGGAGGCGGCGTCCAAACTTTCGTTCCTAAGAACCCCGCGGAACGTAATGCGAAAGGATATGTTACTGGTAATCCTACGACATGGGATCGCGCGGCTGAGCTCCTTTACACAGAAGCTAACGCGGCCAAAGAGGCGGGCGCAAGTGAGGCTGACGTTAAAAAGCTGACGGACGCTGCGTACATCTATCGCGGGAAGCCGAGATTCTTGCGCGCATTCTTCGATCTAGATACCGGTAAGGACATCGTAATCGACTTTACACCGAATCAAGAGAAAACGATTAAAGCCGTCATCGTCAAGTACGGGAAGAAACTCGATAATCTCGCGTTTGAACTTTCGAAGACCGGTGATTCAACGGCAGCCGTCGTATCCCTCTCACCGATTATCGATATGGACGAAGATTTGACGGATAAGCAACGTGAGAACTTCGCCAAACTTTCCGCAGCTCCGTTTGATCTAGCGTCATTTGAAACGTGCTTATACGTCGCGGATGAAGCGGAACAAGTTAAGAATCTAGTCATCGCCGGCTTCGACATCGGACGCTTGGTCCTGACGTATGGCGGCGAAAGTAGCGCGCCGAAGCAGCCGGAAGCCGATGCCAAGCCGATCGATTCAGATGCGCCACCAGTAACGATGAACTTCTAATCACCGACCGCGCATAAAAACACAATCCAATTAAAAGGGGATATCAATCAAATGAAAACAACAATCGCAAAATTTATGTCCGTAGCATCTTTTTCCGTAGCATTCGCATTCTTCGTAATTATGAAAGGCGGAATTGGCGAGATTGATGCGCCAGTGGATTTCCGCAAGTAAGACCGCGGCGATCGCGTTAAATTTAACGATAAGGGAGCGAATAAAATGTCCAAATTTACCGGTCGTATCAATCGTCTGCAGCGTGCAAGTGCGCGTGTGCTTTCGAAATTCACCGCAACACAGCGTAAGTTAGAAAAGCATAACGAGAAGCTATCCGCGGAAATCTCCACGTTAACCGACGAGCTCCTAGTCATCGAAGAGTTGCGCCAGGCAGCGATTAAGCAGCGCACCCAAAATACGGGAATTGCAGAGCGTATCAGCAAGTTAATCAGCGGGTAATAGCGGAGGGAGGCGTTAGCATGGGCGAGAAAATCGGTGCTGTAGCGGCATGCATCTTAGTAATACTAGCGTTCTGCGGAGTCGTATCGCTTATCGCGCTCGGCATCGTCGGCGTCGTAAACATCGCGGGCTTTACCATTCCTTTCGGTGCCGCCGCCTTGATCGCGTTCGTCCTCATCGTTATCTCCGTAATAACACTCGCGAAGGAGGACGACGCAAATGAGCGTAAATAAACGTAGCCTATCGCTCGGCATCAACGTTAAGGACGTCCGCAATCTTCCGAAAGTCGGGCGCCACATCTCCGCGTTTCTCAAGAGCGTTGACCACGATCACGGTCCGTTCGACGTGAATATCGCGGCGAGCGTAGAGCCGACGGAGGCTGCCGCAATCGGTCCGGTTGAGCTGCCGGCCGCGGACGACAAACCGCCGCAAGAATTTGAAGTCGTCTACTTAGTCGGTGGCGAACGGGAGGAGGACGAAGATTGAGCGCAGCAGTATTAGAAGTGGCCGCGGGCGGTAGCGGAAGGAAGCCGCCTATCCGCGTCATATTCGCGGCAAGTAATAACGAAAGGAGGCGTTAGTCATCGCACATATTAGCGAGATCGTAGGAAAGTACTCCGAGATGGCAGCGCGACTTGCGCTTCTTGGAAACGGATGGACGCCACATAAATCAGATACCGACGAGGCTTATGATATTCTCGCGGAAGATCCTCTAACAGGCGATTTCAAACGGATCCAGGTCAAAACGATTCGCCTGCGTGGGGACCGAGCTCACGAAATGGTCGTATACGCTAGGAAGGGAAATGGCGATATCTACCGTAAGACCGACGCTGACTATTTCGCTGGCGTCTTGGTAAACGAGGGAGAAACGCCGCGCGTATGGCTGTTTGAAAATCGCGAAATCGGCGAGTACTGGTGCGGATTGGAGCGCGCCGCCGATCGGTGGGTTGAGTTGCCAATTACATTAAACCGTGGCATATATGAACCGCCAATCGGCGCGGTATCTTGATGTATACCATTTATAAAATATTTAACAAGACAACCGGAAAATCCTACGTAGGATCTACAAAAAATCCTCGATCAAGATGGCGAGATCATAAATCTACCCTTAACCGTAAAAGGCATAGCAGCCGATGGCTACAAGCAGACTGGGAGTTGTATGGAGAGGAAGATTTTGTTTTCGAAGTTCTTGAAGATACCGTACTGAAAGACGATAGATTCTTTCGTGAGCAGCACTTCATGGACATCTACACCACCTACGACGAACGAAAGGGATATAACGTTTCTCCTACCGCTGAATTTACAGTAGGTAGACGCCATACAGACGAAGCTCGAAGGAAGATGTCTGTATCGCACAGCGGCAAGAAGCTATCGGCAGAACACCGCAGGAAGCAGTCCATTGCGATGAAGTCTTACGCTATGACTGATGAGCACCGTAGAAATCTATCGCTAGCTGGTAAGGGACGAAATTGCCCGTGCACAAAGGGCAGTAAAAACGGGCAAGCAAAATTCACCGAATCTCAGGTATTAGAGATAAAAACTCGACTCTGCGCCGGGGAGACCGTAACTAGTCTAGCTAAAGAATTTGGAGTACGTTACAACCACGTCTATCAGATTAAGAGCGGGAGGACATGGAATCACGTCGACATATCCGCAGACGGAGGTGCGAAATGCTTAACTTAGACCGCTTCCAACCGCCAGCCGAGCCGCTAACCGTCGCACACTGCGAATGGTGTGGGCGCGAGATTTACGCCGGCGACGAGGTGTTCCGCATAGATGACGGTGGCGGCTTCGTTCATGGCGAAACTGACTGCGCAAAAGATTACGCGGCAGAGCGCGTGTACGATCGATACGGGTACATTTCAGCGCAGTTAGACGTAGAGTAACTCAGTCTAAAATAAAACAGGCCGCGAGCCACGAAGGAGACTATATAAATGGCGAAATTAAACGGTGTTACGGCAGTATCCGAGCGTATCCAATATAACGGTGCGGAGTACGTGAAGTCTGATGAGGCTGCGGTTGTTGGCGATATCATCCGATTCGACGACTCGTCCAGTTGCGTAACTACAGGCGGCTTCTACGAGGTGACGCGGATTGATTCATTCGATGACCCGCAAGTTACCGACGATGACGGGGATGAATTCGATCTTTGCGGCAATGATTTCACCGTATTCAAACGCGTAGAAGCCGCAGTGGCGCCGACCCCACCGGAATCACCCGCGCCAACGTTGACGGACCAATACGTCATCCACGACGGTAAGGTTTACGTGAAGGAAGCGCGGAAGGCTACGAAAGGGGATACGGTAATTGTAACAAAAGTCGAACGTGATAGCCTCCGAAGCTTCTCGCTTGGCGATATCGGAACGGTAACTGGAAGACGCGGATGGGTAGACGCAGATATTCACGTTAAGTTTACGAGTGGTAACGAGAAATTCATCGGACCTAGTGCGTCAAACAGCGAATATAACGTACTCGTCCCGACCGACACCGTAACGATCGACGGCGTGGAGTATACGTTGGAGAAGCGTAAGGCGGCGAAGGGTGATCGTGTTCTTGTAGTAACACATTTCACTTACGGTAAATCGGGACAAATCGCGGATGTAGAAATGGTATACGGCGATGGGGACGTGAAAACACCGCTAAACGAGCGTATGCTACCGTCACGCTATATCGTACTCGCTCCGAAAGTGGCCGCAGCCGCGCAACCTAAATATCGCGAGGTTAAACGTAAGGCCAACGTAGGCGAGCGCATTCGGATTGTATCGTATAACTGCGGTAACCACGCGTTCCCAGATAAATACGTTAATGTAGGCGATGAGTTTACGGTTGAATCCGTTGACCGTGACGGCGACGTTTGGTACGTGAAGGAGCGCAAAATCGAGTCTTTGTTCTACTACAGTTGCGGTGAGTACGTCGTCCTCGAGCCGGTAGCGCCTGACGCGAAGAAGGCGGAAACAAAGTCGGCGGAGCCGGAACCGCGCCTTAAAGTCGGCGAGTATGCGAAGGTTATCAGAAACAACGTCGGTAACGCGATGGCACCGAATGACATCGTAGAAATTACGTACGATGACGGAGGTAAGCATTTTCCTTATAAGGCAAAACGCGTGAGCGACGGGAAAACTTCGAACTGGATCGCTATTCACGAGTTGGTCCGCGCCACTGACGCCGAGGTTGCGGAGGCAAAGCGTAAAGCCGCCAAAGCGCAATTTAGCGTAGGCGACACTGTTAAACTCGTAAGCGGTGGCGGAAAATGGCCGTTGTTAGGATTTGAAGACGGGAAACTGTACGAAATCGTTAACGTGAGTCCTAGAGGTCGTAACGCGAACGAGATAGAGATTAAGAAGACTGAGGGTCGCGGTTCTGGCTACGCTACTCCAGATAAGATCATCAAGCTAACGCCAGCCGAAGCGGAACAAGCACGCAAGGAACAAGCGGAAGCAGCCGCAAAGGCCGCAGAGGAAGCGAAATGGGCGAAGATCGGCCGTAAGGTGAACGAGTTTAAGGCGGGCGATATCGTGACCGTTAATTCCAACGATAGGTATAACGGTGTAACAGGAAGAGTCGAAGATATCGGCGATGATCTACTTGGCATCCGCGAGTTTAACGGAAAATACCGCGGGCCATGGAAAAAGGACTGCGTACTTCTAGCGCCAGTCGAATCGCTATTCAGCCGCCAAGAGGCGTAGACAATGCAGACGCCGAAGCTGACGTTAGCAGCGAAGCAGCCGGACGCGGTTAAGGACGCGGTTAAGCGGAAGGCTGCCGCAGAACCTGAAACGGCCGCCGAAGCGTTCGATCGCATAGGTGCGATGTCTCTAACGGATAAAGAACGCGCACAGTTTAACGCAGCAAAGACCGCTTATTTCTCCGGGCAACTAGGCAATGTCCGGATCGAGAGCGGAAAATGGACGAAAGGCGACGTTATCTCAGCGGGTTCCCTCCTCTTGCGCCAACAGGCGGATGGGCTCCGCGAGGAACGTATTCGCGAAGTCTTAGCGAGTAAGCCTACGAATTACTTTATTCTGACGGACGATTCCGAACTTCCAGCGTTCGTCGAACGTTTACGCGAAGAGTGCCGCCGCCAAATGGCGGAATGGCGCGATCGCTTCCGCATTCTCGGCGTTGACACGATGACGGCGGGCGACTTTGAGGGAACCGGTGTAGATACGTATATCGACTTATCGATCGGATTTAGCGTATGGCTGCCGTTACTTAACGAAGGTTACTACTTACCGTACGGACACGTTAGCGGATTCGACGTTCCGAACGCGTTTAAAGAGGGCGATCCGCAGTTAACGCGCTCTGAGGTAATCGCGGCCATATCGCCGTACCTGACGCGTCCGAATCACGGTAAGACGTTTCATATGGGCTCGGCGCGCTACGACCTTCACGTCGCGATTAAAGACGGATACGAGATCGCTGGCTGCGTCTGGGATACGCTCGATGCCATGCGTCACCTCAACGAACACGAGGCCGCATACGGTTTGAAACCGCTAGTAGCTAAGTACGGTCCGATGTTCGGTGTGCCTGGTCCGATTTACACATTCGAAGACCTATTCGGTAACGGTTCGCCGGCGCCATATAACGTTGAACTCGTCGGCATCTACGCGATTAAGGACGTACTCTACGGATGGAAGTTATTCGAGTGGCAGTTCGAAGCGATGAAAAACGCGCCAGGCCGCCTTCTTGATTGCTACGCGCAGATTGACTCGAAGCTGCCGGAAACTGACGTATTCATGGCGCGTTGCGGGTTCGAAATTGATATTGACGGGCTCAAAGCGTTAGAAGACGAGTTTACTCCGTTATTGGAGAAAGCGCGCGCTGACGTTGTTGAGTCTTACGGAATTAATGACGAATTTGTCCGGAAGATGGACCGCCACATTAACGCGAAAGCAGTCGCGGAATGGATCGATAAGCAGCATAGGAAGCTCGCTAAGCATACGGAAGCTATCGCCAAACAACGTGGGATTATTGCGGAATGTGAGGCGACTGGTAAAACGAAGCTGAAGCGTTATACGGAGGCAGTCGCTAAGCTTACGCAATTAGAGGCGGAAGTATTGGCGGAACCGACGGAGGCGAACGCACCACTTACGATAACGGAATTTACGATTACGAACGGCAATCACCTCGCGTATCTCATCTACGATGTGCTCGCAATTGAGGACGTGACAGGGCGGTTTAAGCGTGGGAAGACGCGATCGACGGCTGCGGACGTGCTTGACGTTTATTACGAAGAAGAGGACGCGCTGAAACCGCTGGCGATCGTGGCGGCTTACGAGAAGTTGCTGAATACGTATGTGATGAAGATTCCACAAGCTCTCGAAGGTGATGGGCGTTTACACAGCGATATGAGGGCGGGCGGGACCGCGACGGGGCGTTATAGTTCGGCGGGATACAGCGGACGGCCGATCGATATATTAAGCGAATTTGAAACGGGAGAGTGATCGTATGGATAAATTTTTATGGTCTTTCCATTGGGATTGTGGTCGTAGCGGTGACCTAGAAGGATTGTTCGTTGCGACTGAGGCTGAGGTAAGTGAACTAGCCGGAAAATCCGCGTGGTTCGGCGAGGTTTTAGGTAAGCATAGTGAGGTTTACGGTACGTTGAAAGAAGAATATTTTAGTAAAGTAGACCTCGACGTGGAAACAGTCCTTAAGGTAGCAGCGGTTCTAGGCCGAACGTGGAGCGGTTTCGATCCGCGCTATTATATTAGCGAGGAGTAGTTCGATGAGCCTCATAGCTACAGACGACAACTATTACGCGATTGTACGCAAACTCGTCGCTGATGAGCGTAAGATTCCGAAGGGTACGAATCTCCAAAATATGCCGTCAAAAGGCGCAGGCACTCGCGTCCGTAACTGCTTCGTTCCCAAGCGCGGCCATACGTTTGTCGGCGCCGACTTGGGCCAGATTGAGCCGCGCATCATGGCGCACATCATGTGGGAACGTTACGGTGACAACTCGATGCGGCAGATTTTCCTTGATGGCGTCGATCTCTATACGACAATGGCGATGATGACGTTTAACCTGCCGCAAGAGTATTGCGTGGATAAGGCGTACGATCCGACCGGCAAGTTTAAGCCACGCGCCATGATGAAGACGGGCCAACTTGCGGTTTCCTACGATCAATCAAAGAAATCGTTCGCGAAGAAGATGAACGTGGCCGAGGAAATTGCGGAAATGTTCTTCGAAAACTTTGACCGTACATTCCCGTCGTTTAAAACGATGGTGGAGGATATCCGCGAAGGCATGCGGATCAACGGATACGTCGAGACGCTGTACGGACGTAAGCGGCGCTTTCCAGATTACGCTTCGGTTGCGGCTGCCTCCGCAAAGAATGAGCAGCGTCTGATTCGGCTATATACCGAACGGAAGCAGCTACGCAATAAGGAGACGCCAAACCAGCGTGATATGCAGCGTTTAGCTGCGGTCCAGGATGAAATCGACGTTCTCGCCGAGAAACGCGGACTTATCGGATACTGGGAACGCGCAGCCTTTAACGCGGTGATCCAAGGGACCGGCGCTGACATTCTTAAGATGATCGGTAACCGCAACGCCCGCGAATGTAAGGCGCGCGGCTGGGAATTTAACGCGTCCATCCATGACGAAATTAAAGACTCGATTCCGAACGAGCAATTGACGGAGGATACGATCGCGCTTATCAACGACATTATGACGCAGACGGCGACGTTAAGTGTTCCGCTAGTTACGGATATCGTAATCGAACCGCGATGGATGCAGGAGTACGCGCCGTCTCAGTGGGATTTCGCAAATTGCCGTCCGAAAGCGGAGTTTGCGAATAAGTACGCATAACTGTACGGAATCCCACCGCACGGCGTCGTAATAAGTGTGACGTAAAGGAGGCGGTAAGAATGCGCGAACACGAAAGTGCCACGTTGCGCTGCAGTAAGTGCCGGCGCCAATTCCGTGTGCTTGCGGATGAGGTCGGCGATTTTGATTGTCCAAACGGATGCTTCGCGGAAGAAGCTAACGAAGAGGAGGCGGAGGACGATCGCTAAAGAGATACCGTTAACGCAAGGTAAAGTAGCGATAGTTGATGACGAGGATTACGAGTGGATATCTCGGCGCAAGTGGTGTTATTCAACGGGATATGCGGTGAACAAAATAGTAGAATCTGGTAAATCTAAAACACTATTGATGCACAGATTAATTCTAAGTACCCCGCCGAACCTAATCACTGACCACATTGACGGGAACAAGTTAAACAATTGCAGAAATAACCTCAGAGTTTGCACACGAGCGGAGAATAACCGCAACGTAGCTCGACGGAAGAGTAATAAAAGCGGGTATAAAGGCGTGTACTGGAAGGCTGATCGCGGGAAATATCAAGTAACGATCAGATTTAATAATAACCCTATTTACCTCGGACTCTTTGACAATTCGAAAGAAGCCGCTCGTGTCTATAACTTAAAAGCGGTGGAGTTGTTCGGAGATTTCGCTAAGTTGAACGTGATTGACGACGAGGAGGCGGTTTAAATTAGTTTATTCAGCAGGGTAGGCGCAGAACTCCAGATAGAGGACGCGAAATATGCACGCGGAGCAACGCTTGAACGCGAATTTCTCGCGCAAATGGACGCATACTACGCGTCTCCATCGTCATCCTTTTACGATAACGCAATCAGCCGAAGATTCTACGAGCAGAAACTACGCTATCTACGTTTTGAACCGTATCCAAACGATGGTCTCGTCACATTTGGCGCGTCCGGCACAGCGATGTGCGATCGGCAGCTCGTGTTAAAGAACGCACAAGGCGTTAAACCGGAGAAATCCGATGACTTACCGTTCCGCGGACGGCAACGGCGCCAGGGTACGGCGATCGTTGATTACGTTCAGCTCGATCTCGTTCATATGCGGAAGAGACTCGGCGCGGACGCTAAGTTTACGATGGCTGTACGCGATAACAGTGAATGGGATTTCGAGGACGCGGCGCAACAACGTGTTATATTCGAATACCCGAACCCAGAAACGGGCGAGTTCGTTAGTTTCGCAATTACCGCTAAGCCCGACGGAAAGTTCCACTATGCTCCGGATGGATCGCGCGTTATCTTCGAATATAAAACGAAGGCAAGCGGTCTTCGCGCTATGAACGGTAAGATCGACTTTAAGGGCGCGCAAGACGATCACATCCGCCAAGTAACTGCAGAGGCGCTCGTGTTCGGAATTGACGAAGCGCTCATTGTATACGAGTCGACGCAGAAGCCCGCATGGTTTGATGACGCGCAGTCAACGTCGGTCACGAAAGGGCAGAAAACGTGGGAGGACGGTCAGCCACGGCCGGATCTGCGCGCTTGTTACGTTAAGATCACGGACGAAATGAAGGCGGCGCTCCTATCTGATTTAGCGCGTCAGGCAGCGTTAGTTTACGAACAGCGCGCTGGCGGAGATTTGCCGGAAGTTACCGCGGAAAGTACCGGTAAGTGCGGCTTCTGCGCCTTTACGGACCACTGCCGCAAGACTTTAACCGCGGATAACTTGGCGAAGTTGCAACGTATTGATTCCGCGATGGCTACGTCTCAGATGGCGGGCAAAGCGGAGCACAGGAACGTTATTAAGTACTTAGCGGAGGTGACCGCGTCTGCCACCGAATAAAATGGAAACACTCCGCTACATCGGTCTCGACCTTAGTATTACGTCACCAGGATTCGCAATCATTGACGTAAAATCACGCAAACCAACGCTGATCGCCCATACGCACTATAAAACGGAATCCGCCGACGCCCAGACGCTCCGCTACGAGTTAATCGAATCGTTCGCGCTCGTTTGGCTGCGTGATAACTCGCGCAAGCCTAGCGGACGTTCCGTTCCGCCCGTCGCCGCCGTCATTCGTGAGATATGGCCGCCATCCCGCAATTTCGAGCAGAACGATAAGATTCACGGAGCCTGGTCCGCCGTCGATCGCGCATTAAGTCGCGTCGGCCTCTCGGTGGTCGCGAACATTGCTCCGACATCCGTAAAGAAGGCGGTAGCCGGCAGCGGTAAGGCGGAGAAGACGGAGCTAGCGGCCGCCGTGCGGAGATCGTGCGGACTGCCTGCGGACTATGCGTTCGCGACGGATGATGAATCGGACGCTGCAGCCGTGTGCCTGGCGTACCTTATCGCGGAAAATTTAATCGATATCTAAGGAGAGATGCGAAATTACAACGTACATTACTAAAAATGAAGGTCAGCGCAAGTTGCCGTACGATGAACCGCGGCTAATCGCGTTCATCTATTCCGCAACACGTAACTATAAGCATCTCGATACGGCGGAATTTACCGAGGACATTATTCGCGCAATTCTAGCCAAGGACGAATACACTGCGGACGCCCTAACGAACCTACTCGTACTCAAAGCGCTAGAACGCGTCGGCATTCCGGACGAGGAAGCCGGCAAGCATCCGGACTGGTCTTACGTGGCAGCTTACGTTTACCTTCGATCGCTTTATAAATCTGCGTCAAAGAATCGCGTATACGACTCATCGGAGAAATACGGATCGTTTTACGCGTTGCTTAAGGAATTGACGACGCAGGGGATTTATTCGCCGCTTATTCTACGTGATTACACGAAGGAAGAAATCGCCGAACTCGCGGAAATCATCGATCCCGAACGCGATAAATTGTTCAATTACATCGGACTCGTTACGCTGGCTGAGCGCTATCTAGCGAAATCACACGCTGGCGATACGTACGAACTTCCGCAGGAGCGATTCCTCGTAATCGCGATGACGTTAATGTCGCAGGAGCCGCGCGATATACGGATTGACCTCGTTAAGGAAGCGTATTGGGCGATGAGCAACCTATACATGACGGTCGCAACGCCGACGCTCGCCAATGCCGGAAAGTCTTACGGACAACTATCGTCATGCTTTATAGATACGGTTGCGGACGATCTGCGCGCCATCTACGACTCGAATACGGACGTCGCTACGCTGTCGAAGTCAGGCGGTGGCATAGGCGTTTACATCGGTAAGATTCGCGCCAGGGGCTCCGATATAAAAGGGTTTAAGGGCGTATCAAGCGGAATCGTTCCGTGGATTAAGCAGTTCAATAATACGGCGGTCAGTGTAGATCAACTCGGCGTAAGATCCGGTGCGATCGCTGTTTATTTGGACGTATGGCATCGCGACATCGAAGCGTTCCTGGACCTTCGCTTAAACAACGGGGATGACCGTATGCGGGCGCATGACGTATTTACTGGCGTATGTATTCCGGACGCCTTTATGGAGGCCGTACGTGACCGCGACGACTGGTACCTGTTTGATCCGCATGAGATTCGCAAAGTGACCGGTTATTCTATCGAGGACTTTTACGATGAGGAGCGCGGTAAAGGAACGTTCCGCACGCGTTATCAGGAGTGCGTCGATAATCCGAATTTAACGAAGGTTCGCGTACCGGCAATCGATATCTTTAAGCGGATTTTAAAGGCGCAGCTTGAGACGGGAACGCCGTACATGTTCTATCGCGACACGGTTAACCGGATGAACGCGAATAAGCATGCCGGCATCGTATACTGCTCTAACTTGTGTTAATTGATAGCACCTTCTGTCAGCAATGGCAGTCGAAAACTCCGCTAAACGGGGGAACTCTCGAACGAGACAATCCCGTGCTAAGCTTACGCTCCACTACGACCCCTAGAAAGGAGGAGACTATATGGAATACGTAGTTTATTCAATTACAACGCTCCACAACGGCATCAAATATTTCGGAAGAAGTCAGGAATACCCGAAGAGACGACGCGCACACTTAAACATGTTGCGGACAAATAAGCATGCAAATGTCCGTATGCAAGAAGCATTCAATCAGTACGGAGAAGATAACTTCGTATTTGAGGTTCTACATACATTCAATAACCTACAGGAAGCAACCGAACGTGAGCAGCAATATATTGACGACCAGTCTATCGAGAAATATAACGTAGGCGATGCGATTGATGGCGGCGACACATTTACACGTAACCCACGAAAGGAAGAGATACGCCACCTAAAGCACGAACGAAATGCCGGAATAAATAACCCTATGTACGGAAAGCCGAAGTCGGAAAAAACTATCGCACGGATCAAAGAAGCTAACTCCAAGCCGATAGTAGTAGACGGAATAGTTTATGACAGTACATCGGAATACGCAAGATTAATTGGGGTCGGGCCAACAACGGTACTTTATCGCATAAATAGCGAGAGGTTCCCGAATTACCAACGCGTGGAGCGTAAGAATGCCTAACGACTATCCCGAAAGGGAGTACGCCGCAAGCGATGGGCGGTGGAAACGCGGAGGGTCCCAAGTGGACCGTGATATAGTCTATTCTGTACGGTGACGTACAGCAGTTCATAAGAGAACGCGTAAGGGAGTAGCGTCCGTTGCGGAATATAAAAGACCGAAATTACGCAAAACCAGTCGGCGACGGTCGTAACGAATGAGATCGCGAATGGTGACGTCATCATAACGTACAAGAAGGCCGGCGATTTCGTCGTCTGCAACCTATCTTCCGTTAACTTGCCGCGTACCGTTGAAGCTGACGTCTTGGAGCGCTTGATTCCGATTCAGGTCCGCATGCTTGATAATGTAATCGACTTGAATACGATTGACGTTCTGCAGGCGCAGATTACGAATAAAAAGTATCGCGCGATCGGGCTCGGTACGTTCGGATGGGCTCATTTACTCGCGAAGAAACAGATCAAGTGGGAATCGGAGGATGCTGTCAAGTACTGCGATGGGCTTTACGAGCGAATCGCGTTCCTGGCGATTAAAGCTAGTGCTGCGTTAGCTTTAGAGAAAGGCGCGTATCCAGCGTTCGAGGGTAGCGATTGGCAAACGGGGGAATATTTCCGTCAGCGCTATTTCGGTGAAACCGGACACTACACGCACACGACTCCGATGTGGACCGTTCTTGCCGGATTGATTTCCGAGACCGGTATCCGTAACGGCTACTTAATGGCGGTCGCGCCGAATATGTCTACCGCTAAGATCGGCGGCAGTACGGACGGAATCGATCCGATATTCAAACGCGAATACTCCGAAGAAAAGAAATCGTACAAAATCCCGGTAACCGCGCCGGACCTATCGCCGGAAACGTTCTGGTTCTATAAATCCGCGTACGACATTGATCAAACGTGGTCCATCCGCCAGAATGCGGCACGCCAGCGTCACGTAGACCAGGCGATTTCGTTCAATTTATACGTTCGCAGCGATATTAAAGCGAAGGATCTGCTCGATCTTCATATACTCGCGTGGGAAAGCGGTTTGAAATCTACGTACTACACGAGATCAATCGATCTCAAAACGGAAACTTGCGACGCGTGCGCATCATAATCGAAAGGGTGACGGAATGAAGCAGCGTAAATTGTATGACGTAACAGCACCGAACAGATCAACCGGCATTATCAACGGAGAATCGTCGAACGTCCTTAACTGGGACGACGTTCGATTCCCGTGGGCACCGCCGATGTACAAGAATATGCTGCGTAACTTCTGGATTCCAGACGAGATTAACATGACCGGCGACGTCAAACAGTGGCCGCAGCTATCCGAAAACGAACGCGCGACGTTCCGTAAGACTATCGGACTCCTCGCATTCTTAGATTCGATTCAGACGGACTATTCCGCCAAAGCAGCGCAGTTCTTAACGGACTCGTCGCTGTCGGCGTTAATGTCCGTCCTATCGTTCCAGGAAGTCGTCCATAACCAATCATATTCCTACGTGCTATCTTCGCTCGTGCCTAAAGCGGAGCAAGACGCCATCTTCGAATATTGGAAGATGGACGCCGTCCTCCGCGAGCGTAATGACTTTATCGCGAAAGGGTATCAGCGCTTTATTGACGAGCCGTCTCCGCAAACGTTCTTCGAGTCGATCGTCTACGATATCGTCCTCGAAGGTTTGTTCTTCTACTGTGGATTTTCGTTCTTCTACAACCTTGCGCGAAATCAGAAAATGCTCGCGACCAATACGATGATACGCTTTATCAACCGCGATGAGGAGATTCACGTCCGCCTGTTCACGCAAATCTTCCGCGAGCTATTGGCGGAGTATCCCGAACTCGATACGGAAGCTAACCGTGAATTCGTCCGCGAAACATTCCGCCAGGCTGCCGAATTAGAGATCGCATGGGGCGAGTACATTATCGGAAACAAATTCGACGGAATTACAATGGCGGAACTCTCCGCGTACATTAAATTCATCGCGAACAAGCGCGTCCACGAACTCGGCATCGATCGCCCATTTGACGGACACCGCCGTAACCCTATGCGATGGATTAAAGCGTACGAGGATAATGACGCAGGTAAGACGGACTTTTTCGAGAGTCGCGTGACTTCTTACGTAAAGGTTTCGGATTCGAACGGATTCGACGATCTATAGTGTACGGAAATCTCCCGTGCGGAGTCGTAGTAAGTGAAAGCGCGCAAGACAAATTAACGGAGGTGGTTGCGTTGGCACATTGGGGCATATCGGCGCGTAACGCAGGACAGACGGCGGCCATTAGAGCGCTGACGAATGACAAGCCGTTCCTTTTCTTAACGGGTCCGGCCGGCACTGGTAAAACGCTGATCACGCAAGCCGTCGGCCTTTCTCGCGTAGAGGACCATGACTTCCGCAAGCTAGTATACACGCGGTTACAAACGCAGCTTGGCGCTGATGTCGGTGCGTTGCCGGGCACGATCGATGAGAAGACGTACCCGTTCGTCCGCCCATTCCTCGATAACCTCGATATCATGACGACGCAGAAACGCTCGCTCCTTGAACAATACACGAAAGGTGACGAGGATAGGCGCAAAGTCTTCTTCGATCCGATCCAAACGTTGCGGGGCGGAACTTTCCATAACGCGTTCGTTATCGTCGATGAAACGCAAAACCTCGATACGCATACGCAGCTAGGCGTCGGAACGCGGCTCGGTACCGGTACGAAATTCGTATTCTGCGGCAACTTCGCGCAGATTGATAACGATAAACTGCGGACGCCAAAGAGTAACGGGTTCTACCGATTGCTTAAAGGGCTTTACGAAGCCGGCGAGGAAGCTGCGCCATACTTCGATCACGTTAATCTGACGGAAGTTGAGCGTCATCCTGCTGTCGCGTTGGTCGAGCGGATATTGCGTAGTAATGAAGTGGCACCGGAATTTGAAACGTTAGAAGCGAGGGGGAACGTTAAATGACAACGCAAGCAAACGAAGAGTGTAGGCGTTTTGAGTGCGTAGAGTGCGACCAAGAGGTCGAGGTAGAAGTTGGAACGTATGCCGAAGATAACGATATGTGTTTGCGCTGTTGGTGCGCTTACCAAGGAGGGTGACGCAAATGAACGACAAATTAACGCAAATTTACGAAATGCAGCAATCGCTCGACGAACGCATCGTTACTGATCGTGGCATCGAAAAGTCGCTCGACGAGTGGGTTATCGGAATCACTCTCGCAATGGAATCGGAAATTGACGAGATCCGGCGCGAAGTTAACTGGAAATGGTGGAAGAATCCGAAGCCGATCGATAAGGCGGCGCTGCAGGGCGAAGTTATAGACATGTGGCATTTCCTGCTGAGTCTATCGCGAGTAGTCGGATTGAGCGCGGATGATATCCACCGCATCTACGTCGAGAAGAACGCGGAAAATCACGCAAGGCAGGACGGGACGAGCGCGAAGGAGGGATACGCAGTATGAGTGATCTGTGGTCAGGTGTTAGAAAGTACGTACTCAAACGTGATGATGGCGTTTATACGGCCGGTCAATTTCGTGGACGCGCCAACACAGTAAAAGACATTTATGACGCGGCTCGTTACACGCAAGGTGGCGCAAAGTCGGCGCGAGGGTGGGTTAACGACAAGGAGCGTTGGTCCGTTGTTCCTGTGATCGTAATTATAACGGAGGAGGCCGCCAATTGAACGTTAAGCTAATCGCACACACAGCGCTTTCCATCGATTTCCTTTCACGATTGCCATTCGATCTTTACGGAGAATTCCGCGACGCAAACGATCGCCAAGCCGTCGCCCTCACCGCAATTCGAACGTGCTACTCACCGAACGCACCGTCCGAGATCCTCACGCTAGAAGGCGCCAAGTACTTCGGTCAATCCGCGTCAGATGGCGAAGCTGGCACGGAGGCCGACCGCCTATTCCGCCACATCGTACGGTCGGGACACGCGAGTACACTCGAACACCTTACGTACACATTCGCGATCGAAGGCGTGTCTCGCGCCCTTCTCGCGCAACTTACGCGCCACCGTCAATTTTCGTTTAGCGTCCAATCGCAGCGTTACGTTAAATTCGGTAGCGGCGATAAAGCAGGCGGATTTGATTACGTTACTCCTAAGTCGTTGGGTGGAAAGTATTCGACGGCTAACGGTGGAGCGACGGCGGACGAGGTATACGAAGATTTTATGGGAATTGCCCAAGCGTATTATAACGAGTTACGCCGCGTTGGAGTTCCCGCCGAAGATGCCCGTTTCGTCCTACCGAATGCCGCCGCCTGTAACATCGTCATGACCGCCAACCTGCGCGCCATCCTCGAATTCTACTCGAAGCGCAACGCCAGTACGCACGCTCAATGGGAGATCGCGGAACTTGCCGAAAGCATCCGCGGCGAAATCGAAAAGGTTGACGCGTGGATTACGCCTTACTTCGGAGTGCAGGCATAGCGCTACTCGTCGCATTAATGTTCGCACTCATGACGACAGGCAGCGAAGAGTATGCGCAATCTCACGCAACGTATGAAATCACAGCGTATACTGCGGGTTACGAATCCACCGGAAAACGACCCGGCGATCGCGGTTACGGCATCACAGCGAGCGGCAAGAAGACGGAGGAAGGCGTTACGGCAGCGTGTGGTCCGGACTTGGCGTTCGGCACTCGCGTTGAGATACCGGAACTTGGGCGGACTTATACGTGTCAGGACAGAGGCGGCGCAATCACGGCGGGCCACATCGACGTTTACATGGCGTCAGAGAATCGCGCTAGGCAATTCGGAAGGCAGACGATGCGCGTAAAAATAATCCCGCCGGAGAGCGGAAAAGGAGCGGTATGAATGAGCGAAAAGTTAACGGTTGTAGATGGTAAGCAATATCGCGAGGTAAGTCGGAAGGCTAACGTTGGGGAACGGATTAAGATCGTGCAAGCTTCCTTGACTTTTGGAGATTACGTTAACGGTACGGTTATGACTGTGGAACATATCGAACCTAACGGAGTCCGTGTTTATCCGTACGTTGACCGCGTAAACATCTGTAAATTTATTGCAGATTACGAATACGTCGTCCTCGAACCGATCGAAGTCACCGATGATCTCCGCGCCCTAATCGACGGCCTCACGCAGTCCTTCGCCAACCTTACGTTAAGGGTGACGGAGCTTGATCGTCAGGTAACGGAAATCCTACGTCCTATCGCGACGTACAAACCGATTAAGCCGAAGCCGAAAACGCGCGATGAGATCGTTGAGCAGGCGAAGAAGGACGTGGTGAAACTGTCCACGAAATACCAGTCTTCCTCAGAAACCCCGTCCAGACGCAGTTTTTGGCCAAAAGAATGCGAAAAGGACGGACTTTTTCCAGTGCATTACGTGGAGTTCGTAGTTAACCGAGAAAAACGCACTGTCGTAGCGCTTATTCGCTACCTGGACGACAAGCACGTTATCTACGTAGGCAAATCCCGTTGCGCTCCCGACGATTGCTTCAACGCCCACATTGGTCGCGCAATCGCGTTGCGCCGTGCGTTAGGGCTGACGGTGCCAGCGGAGTATTACGAAGCGCCACAGCCGGAAAGTGTGCGCGTAGGGGATGTCGTTAGGTGGCGCAATAGCGACAGCATTTATCGCATCACGAGGATATCCGGAAATAAGTACGGACTGTACTCGTTCCTTTTCGGAAATGACAGCGGTGATTGGACGTACGACGACTTCAACGCAAAGTACGTTATCACCGACGACTCACGCGAGGAGGTGGGCGCGTGAATATCGCGCTAACAGGTCGCCTGCGCAGCGGAAAGGATTCGGTCGCTGCGTACCTCTGCGAAAAGTACGGATACACGCGATTCGCGTTCGGTGACGAGCTTAAGCGATACTATCACGAATTATTCGGCGAAATGGGCACGAAGCCACGCGAAGGTTATCAATGGTTCGGCCAAGCGATGCGGCAGCGTGATCCTGACGTATGGGTGCGGAAGTGTTTCGCGTCGATTGATTTTAGGCGCAGTGATAACGCGGCACTCAACAGCAGCCTTAAGCGTTATAGTAAACGTCCGAATTTATCGGTGCCGTTCCACGCCGTCATCACAGACCTCCGCCAGCCGAACGAATACGAGCGCTGCCGCGTCGAAGGTTACGTCATTATCCGCGTTAAGGCGCCGGAAGACGTCCGCATCAATCGCGCGATCGAATCGGCAGATACGTTTAACCTGGCGGACCTGCGCCACGATACGGAAGCGCACGTCGATACATTTGCGGTCGACTACGAGATAGATAACGACGGCACATTGGCGGAGTTGTATGCGCAAATTGACGCAATTATGACGAAGGTGGGGTGAGTGGGGATCGAATCAATTTTATACCCGATAGGACGATTATTTCCCTTACTCACAATCATCGGACTAAGTTACGCATGGGGCTATTATAACGCGAAAACAAAGTGGAAGGGGCGTCGCGATTGATTCATATTAACTTTAACTCTGGCGGCATCGGATCGTATTCGGCCGGAAAGCGGATTATTGCGGAGCACGGCGCCGATAACGTTATCAATCTATTCACCGATACTCTGATCGAAGATCGCGATCTATATCGTTTCCTCATCGAAACTAACGCGGAGTTTTACGGAATTGAACGTCCTGTAGCGTTACTCGAAAAGTGCGCTGATATTCCGGACATTACTTCGGAAGAAGCGGTCACTAGGCGTAAGGAGCTTCTTGCGGAAATTTCAACGGAAGCCATGCGCTTGATGCCGAATCTCATTTGGATTGCGGAAGGCCGCACGCCGTGGGAAGTTTTCTTCGCGGTTAGGTATCTCGGAAATTCGCGAATAGCTCAATGTTCTCACGTATTAAAGCAAGCAACTGCGGATAAGTGGATACGTGATAACTACGGTCCAGACGAGTGCGTGTTATATCTCGGCATCGACTGGACGGAGGCTCACCGAAGGGAAGCGCCGATTAAGAATTGGGCGCCATATCGTATCGAGTTCCCGATGTGCGATGAGCCATTATTGTATAAATACGATATGTTAGAGTTACTCGATGCTGCTCAGATCTCGCGTCCTCGATTATATGGAAAGGGGTTTGCTCACAACAATTGCGGTGGATTTTGCGTCCGGGCAGGTCAAGGTCATTTCCTCAATCTTCTAACAGAGTTCCCGGAGCAGTACGCGTATCATGAAAATAAAGAGGAGGACATTCGTACCTTTCTTGGAAAGAACGTATCAATTCTGAAGCGAGTTCGCGGGAAGAAGACGTACCGACTGACATTGCGCCAGCTACGTGGATTATACGAGGACACCGCAAGGAGAACGCAAATCGATCGTGAGGACATCGGAGGCTGCGGATGTTTTGTGTCACCGGAGGCGGCCGATGAGTGACGCACCCCTTTCCGCATATGACGCTTATCGCGCCGGCTATTACGCAGGCTATTTCCGCGGAAGATTGGCGCAGATGAATGGTGAGGATTACGATGCGCGAACGCCTGTTGAACGTGAGGGGAACGGTGCGGTAACGTACGGTGATCCGTGGGATAATGAAGAAAAAGAACTACCGAATAGGCAACGGTAGTTCCAATCGTTTCACTCCGTCCCCCGGCCGTCCGGCGCCGCGTAGTCCTCACGCTTAAACAGCAGCCAGCCGTCGTACTTACCGTCATAAACGTACTTTATCGCTTCAAACGGCAGCACGTGCTTTTTCATAAACGTGCGGATCATCCCGTAATGGCGTCCGCGATCGAAGCTGACCGGATTGGCGTCGCTCGGCTTAACAACGTCGGGCTTGCCGAGCGCGATCCGCTTATTGGCAGCGTCATAGCCAACGTATAGCTTAATCGGCGCGCCCTTACACGATAGCATTTCGACGAGGCCCGCCGACATGCGGACGCGTCCGAATTTGTCCGACGTTAAGTAGGCGGAGCCACCGTGTGCGCCCGAATTAGCCCATACGTCGATAACGATTTTATTAGTAGACATGCGGGATAAACCTCCTTATATTGACCGTTAAGGGAAAGTTTCGTAAACGTACTTGTACGACTATTATATGCGTAATCTGACGCAAAATCAACGTAAAAAGGAGCGGATTGAATGGGAACGGGATCAATCGATATTGAAGCGAAGTCGCGCAAATACACGCAATCATACGCACTCAACACCGCAAAGGGAGTCGCCGCCTTACTACGCGATCGCCACCGCATTTCTGAGCGCCGTTTCCGTGGCGATACGGCAGCGAGCGATATTATCATCGATCTCCATAGCGCGATTGAAACGGCCGGCCTGACCGAGCGCCAGGCGGAATCGGTTGCGTGGGTTTATGCGCGCGATCTTACGCTTGAATCCGCCGGCGAAATAATGGGCGTTACGAAACAAGCGGTAAAGGACGCGGTCAGCATCGCATCGGAGAAGATTGCGACCGTGTTCCAACGGTGGAATTACGGCGAGGTTACGGTAGAAGTTAACGAACAGGAGGCGCAAGATGACGAAGAATAAACTAACGTTCGCAGCAGACGTAACTGCGCTGATTGAGCGAAACATCGCGGACAGAAACGAACGCATCACGGCAATTAATGAGCTAACGGACAGCTACGATAGAACGGACATGGATCCTACGCAATTAGAGCGACTGTCTGATTACGTTTTACGCGAAGAATTAACGGACCGTCATCCGGATAAGATTACGCGCAATGAATATCCGTTTATGTCAACTTGGCAGCTCGATATTCGCCATGAGCGTGAGTACTCGCTTGACTTAGCGGAAAATCACGGTACAGACGGCGCTAACTATAACGTACCAGCTCGGCGCCACAGGATCGCAAAGGAGACGCGATTCGTCGATAAAATGGCGATGGCTAAGAACCGCGAAAGGAGTGCGCGATATAAGCGTGATACATCGCCTGGTGAATTGGTTTCGTACAATCTGCGCGATACTGGCGGTGAGTTTGCGCCTGAATTTACGCAAAGAGTCGGATTAGGACGGCGGTGGATTGACGAATTAACGCAAACCGCTTTACTTACGTAGACTTAGTAACTATACGCACTATGAATCGCAACATCCGCGCTATTCAACGCACGAATCGGGCATACTCCGATCACTTAGCGCCCTCATTTCGCACGAAGGAGCGCGCAATGTCAAACGTAATTAATACGCAAACAGGCGAAATAATAGACGAAGTAACCTCCGGTTCCTTCCGCAATGGAACGGACCAGCCGATAACGGTAGCACTCGAAATTAAGCCGGGCGAGACGGTTAAACCGTTTAAGGCGCGCAAGTTTAGTAAGACGCACGACTTTACGATGGTGTTCCACGGAAGTACACGCGAGTTAGTACGATCAAAGGCGCTCGCTGACGATGAGAAGGCGGTCCTATTTTCGCTGCTCATCTACTTAGACTACGATCAATACGTTAAGGACGAAGACGCGTTCTTTTTCAACGTTAACCGTGCCGCCGAGCTCATGGGATGGTCGCGTCATCGCTGCGGCCGTGTACTCGAAAGTTTACGCAGCAAACGTCTCGTCGGTACGACTACGATCGGTCGAGCGAAGTATTATATGCTGAATCCTACGTTTATTTATCGTGGCGATACGGCTTCACTGGCGGCGGCTGTACGTTTATTCGAGCAGGCTGCGGAGGATGACGAATAGAAAGCGCTTTTCTAATGGAATGCCAGCGTACCATTAATGGAATGCTAGCGTACCATTGAAAACGGGTAAAACCGCATAGTGGCGCGGTTTGCGGGGTTTTCTCCTTCTTATCCCTAGAACGTATTTTAACGGGAAAAGATTGCGCGGTAAAGTATAACGAATGGAACGCGGAATTGGGTTATTTCATAACCTTTATCGCGGATAATTAAATAGTCACAAGGCGCTCGCGCCGAAGTGG
The DNA here is from genome assembly GCF_013141725.1 of Paenibacillus planticolens. Taxonomy (GTDB): domain Bacteria; phylum Bacillota; class Bacilli; order Paenibacillales; family NBRC-103111; genus Paenibacillus_E; species Paenibacillus_E planticolens. The sequence goes on from NZ_WHNZ01000004.1 coordinate 42,340, forward strand.
ACGGGGTGTAGTTCCCCGTCATTCTTTTATGCTCACCGACGGCTTTACAAAGCCAGCGTGAGCTCTACGTAATAACACAGTCGGAAGTAACCGTTATGTTGACGTAAGACGCGTCAATTTACCGCGTATATAATGAAGCGAAAGTTATTGCGTAGGGGTTACGTGGCGTACCGAAGGGTTCCGTTAGAGCGGTGACATTACGTTAGGCGTACGCAAGTAATAACGGGCAGGCCGCTCACGACGCAGGCCCTTCGAAAACATCAACCCCGTTTTAACGGCGTAAAAATAATGCTTGACAACGTATGGTCTACGTGATCTAGCGATCGACTGAACGTATGCATAAACGCTGCATAAAAATAATCGTTGACACGCGGATCGAAATGTGCTTACGAACATTTATGCGGTTATTCACGTATATTTATACGTATGCATAACGAATGCATAAAAGAATGGGCGGCATATGTGCGTTAAAAGCCCGTAAATACGGCATTTCGTAGGGCTGGCGCGGGTTAAGACATCTTCATAAAAGCCGTGTTTTAAACACATGTAAAACGGTCGGAATTGCATAAACGTTGCATAAAAAATAAGTGTTGACATATGTGACGAGTTATGATCCGGTATACTATGCACGAAAAATAAACGCTTGACAAACGAACTGACGTATGATTCACGAAAGTAAACGTAAATAAATCGCTTGACACGCGGATAATTATATGAACGTTACCCCCAAGGCGTATGGCTCAAATCGCTTCGGTCAGGTCCGCGAATCTTTCCGCCAAATTTTTAATAACGGGGGTCTTACGTTGTCTAAAAGCGCTAGTCATGATGCGGAGCGACTCCGCTCATACCGCGAGAGGAACCCGCATCTTACATTTTACACGACTTCACGTTATCATGCGAAGAAATTCGGGTGCTACTCGGACAGACCTACGTGTTTTTAGCGCCTAATTAGCGCGATATAACGTAAATCATACGAATACACTAGCGCAGCTCGAAACGCGCTAATTTCACGCTGAAAGGAGGCGCAAATCATGCGCGACAGTAAAAAGCTCGAAGCACGCTTAACACGCGAACAAATTACGGCCGCTCAACTAATGGCGGTCAATCAGTTTTTACCGAAAAATCCGCAAGAAGGCGAGCAAGGCCGCTACACGTACGATGAGATTGCGGAGAAATCCGGCATCACGGTCCGCCAGCTCTATAATTGGCGTCATTACGACGAAAACTTCGTCAAATATGTCGGCCATTTGGCGTCTAACGCGTTCCTTTCGCATTTGCCGGACATTATGGAGAAGCATCTCGATATGACGCTAAAAGGGCAGGGCTCGATGAAGGGTATCGAACTCTTCTATAAATTCGGAGGCTTACTCGTTGATAAGACGGAAGTCAAGACGGAGGATGTTAACGCTGGCCAATCGATCGACGAGCGTTTGGCTCTCTTGCAGAAGCGCGCTAACGCTACGGAGGAAACGGAAGGCGACGAGTAATGGCGTATCTTAACGGTACATGGCTTCCGCGCGACGACCGGCAGCAGGAGATCGATAGCCGCATCGCTTTAATCGCGGAATATGATCGCTTAGCGAAGGCCGGTGACTTAACCGCGTACGATATTGATCAATGGGAAGTTGTTGACGCGGAACTAGCGAAGCTCAAGCGGGTTCACCGTGCCGAGCACGATCTCCTCTACTTCACGTACGAATACTTCTCGCACGATCGCAATCCCGCGAATGAGTCGAACCTGATTCCTGCCGGACAAACGTTAAAAAACGCGGCAGAATTCCATAGAACGTTATGCTCGCTACTTAACGATGTAATTACGGGCGCTCAGGAAGGTAACGTAGGGTGGTCGGTAGGACGACGACACGCGAAGACGGCGTACTTAAGTAACTCGTTTTTATGCCACCAGGTCGCGAACCGACATCAAAAATATATTATCGAAGTTTCGGAGACTACGGATGTGGCCGGAGACTTTATCAAGTGGACGGTTAATCAGCTCAAGTTTAACGAAAAGCTACGCGAGGACTACGGACCTCTTTTGCATCATAAGCCATCGATGAATGAAGTCGACAATAAATACGAATTCATCACGTCGACTGGTACGAAGGTAGAAGCGAAGGGTATCGGGACACAAATGCGCGGGCTTCGCCATTTATCCGACCGTCCTGGTCTCTTTATCCTCGATGATTTGGAGTCCGGTGATAATACAAATACACCTGAAATGCGGAAGAAGAACCTTCACTGGTTCCGGTCCGAAATGTTGGAAGCGCTCGGTTTCGGCGGTGTCTGCATCTACATGGGAACGATTGTACATTACGACTCACTTCTTAATCACGTTTTGACACAGCGTAAAGACTTCATATCGCGCAAGTTCCCCGCCATCCTTTCGTGGTCCGAACGTGAGGACTTATGGGAAGAGTGGCGTAAGCTATACAACGCTGACGTTGAGGATGCCGTTGAGAAGGCGGATGCTTTCTACGCGGAAAATGAAACGGAGCTATTACGCGGAACTCGCGTTTTGTGGCCGATATATACGTATAAGTACTTCATGGAAAAGCGCGAATCGATGGGCGCGCGGGCGTTCAATCAGGAGTATCTCGGTAATCCAGTCGATGAAGAATCGCAGATATTTAAGCCGGAAGAATTTACGTTTTTTACCGATAGCGACATCGCCGATATGAAACTCGAGTATTACTGCGGAATTGACTTCGCTATGGGTAAAGAAAAAGGGGATTACTCCGCAATTATCACCGTAGGCAAATCGCCTAACGGTGTTTTTTACGTTGTGGACGCGTTTCTCGAACGTGTGCATCCGGATGTGTTGCTCGAAAAGGCGATCGAACTTACGATGCGCTATCAATATACAGGAATCGCGGTCGAAGCGCAGCAGGCGCAAGAATGGTTCGCGCACAAGCTAAAAGACGCGTTGAAGGCGCATGGTTATCCAGCGACTACTCGCGTTAAGGAGATTAAGCAACGTATGCGTAAGGCATTGCGGATCGAATCGATGCTGCCGGACGTTCAAGCGGGTCGCATTCGGTTTAGGAAGCAGCACCGGTTGCTCCTCGAAATGTTCGAACTGTACCCGAATCATAATCATGATGACGGGCCGGACGGGACGCACATGGCTATAGATGCCGCGAAAAATGGACGCAAACAAGTAACGAATAAGCCCGCGTGGCTATGACGAAAGGAGGCGGTCAGAATCAAATGGTTTCAGCGTAAAGATTACTCGGTCGAAACGTCAGGCAGCGTAACAGAGGTCTTCCAGAGCGGCGGGCTCTTTTACACAGGCGGTATGTTTCCGCCACCGAACGAGATTGAACGGTTATCAAAATACTATCGCGGACGCAAGATATTCGACGGTAAGCAATACGAAATCGTGCAGCGCATGAGCGACCTCCTTAAGGATACGCCACACGCGAAGCAACTCGATAAGCTATACATGGCCGTAAATATTATGGACGTACTGCTAACGAAGCCGGCCGATATGCTCGTAGGGGAACCGCCAACTTATGATTCCGGCAAGGGTCCGGATAGCACGGAGCAGGATGCCGTAAATAGCATCGTAGAGGAAAACGATCTTAACCAGTTAATTCACGAGCTAACGGTTGGCGCCGGCATTCGGGGCGATTCGTTTATAAAGGAGTATTACGGTTACCGGCAGGACTTTTCGGAAGTTCCCGGAGGCGTTCCGGAAGGAATCGCGAAAGAGCCGATTATCGAAGCGGTCAACCCGGCGTATGTGTTTCCGGAACTATCGCATCATTCCGCGAAGAAGTTCAAAGCGATTAATATTGCGACGGTTGAATGGGTGGTTTCGCAATCCGACGGTGAGGTTCCGTTCCTAAACGTTGAGCGGCACGTTCCCGGCTTTATTATTTACGAACGCTATAAACTTTCGGGTCAAGGCGTAGACAATTCTTTTGGTGCGCCCATTCTAACGTTTATGGTCGGCGATAGGGTCGCAACAGGACGCGATAATAACGTAGAAGAAACTGGCGTTCCGCGATTGCTAGTCCAGCACATTCCGTACAAGTCGGTTGATGATTATTGGTCCGGAATCAGCGGAATCGAAAAAATCGAGTCAATTTTAGCGGCGATTAACGATGCGCTCGTGCAGCTCGATTACATTTTACACAAACACTCCGATCCTACCGCGTACGGTCCGGCTCTTGACGGCACTGACGTAAGGATTGGCGGCAAATATATTCCGGTCGAAAAAACAGACGTCACGCCCGGCTATATGGCGTTCCTATCATCGCAGCAACTTGACGGAATCTTTAAGGAGCTCGATCTCCTTATCGGACTCGTGTTCCAGATGAGTGAAACGCCGCAATGGCTATTCGGAACGCAGATTTCCGGAGGATCAGACGGCGGAACGGGCACGTCACACTCGGACGGAGGCGCGATCAAGGCGCGATTTATGCCGGTGTTGACGAAGGTTAAACGGATTCGTTCGCATGTAGATCGCGCGATTAGAGACGCAATCTACAACGCACAGCTACTCGAAAACTTCGCGAATGACGGCGTTGACGGGTTCAGCGAGTACGAATCGGTCTATCCGAAGATCATGTGGAAAGACGGAATCCCACGCGATGAGAAGGCGGAAGCCGAAACGATGCAGATTAGAACGGGCGGCCACGCTACGATCGACGTTAAGACCGCGATTAAACGCATGGACGGAATTGACGACTCGCAGGCTGACGAAATTATGACGCGGATAGAAGACGACACAACGCGCGTTAACGGAACGGTCGACTCTACGATATTTAACGGTGGTGGCGCCTAATGTACGAGGATGACATCGCGGAAATCGTTGGCGAGTTTCGCAAGGCTGCGGAGGGAATTAACGCGGAGATGGCGAGCCTCGACGTTAGCGCGCTGACAAATAGCGGTGCCCGACCGGTGCTTAAACGTATCGGCGAAATACTGCGCGACTTGTTTGCGAAAGTATCCGAAATGGTTGCGCGCTTATTCGGGCGGGCAGCGGCAGAGGGCGTTAGCAAGGCGCGTGAAAGTATCGGCGTTCCAAGTAAGCCGGAGCCATCGAAAACACAGGATGCTTTCGTTGCGGCCGCAACATCCGATATGCAGGCGGATCTTCTCGCCGTAACGCAGAATATCGATCGGCGTACGAAGGCGGCCGTGCGGCGGGCAGTCGCGGATTCTATGCGCGCAAACATTAGTGCCGGCATTAACGGGCGTAAAACGCTTAATCGCGACACGCTTGCGAGGATACGGAAATCGCTCGGATCATCGGCGGACACGGCGATTATTGACGCTGCAGGACGCCGATGGAAGCCGGAAGTTTACGTCGACATGGTTACGCGCACTAAGACGATGAATACGCAAATTGACGCAACAATTAACGAAGCGCTAGCGCGTGACGTTCAATACGGAGTTATATCGCGACATGGGGCTAAAGATGCCTGCGCTAAGTACGAAGGCAAGGTCGTAAAGCTAACGCCGGATGCGCCCGGGGATTATCCGTACATTGGCGATTTGAAAGCGTCAGGCGCAATATTTCATCCAAATTGTAAGCATGTAGTAAGTCCGATAAGGAATCCGGAAAGGGTGATAAACCGTGGATAAGAGCATCGTTATCGAGCCAACGAAAAATAGTGTCTCTGCGTCGCTAATCAAAGTCGAATCCATAATTGCGTTTATATCGCCGGTCCAAGTCGTGGCAGAACGAAAAGAGGTGGGCTGAATGGCGTCACTCAATATAAAGCGGCATGACACGCGCACCGCAATTAAAGCAACGTTAAAGATGCCGTCCGGAAACGCGGTCGACTTAACTGGCGCGACTGTGAAATTCACAATGACAAAGTATGGAAGAGCGCTAGCTAACCGTGAGGCAGACGTCCTGGACGCAGTCAACGGCACGGTCGCGTTCATATTTTTACCGGAAGAGGTTACGGAAACTGGAACGATGAAAGCCGAATTCGAAGTTACTTATCCGGACGGCGCCATCGAAACATTCCCGAACTCAGGCTATATCGCGATAACTATCGAAGCAGATTTGTCATAAAGGAGGCGAGACAGTGGCGTTTGACAGCACTAAACCATTAAAAAAAGCCGGAAACTTACCTGTACCACAATATTGGAACGATGAAATCGAAGACTGGGAAGTCGTTCAGGGCTCCGGCGGATCCTATAATACGTCAGCACCGGTTAAATTGGCGAAAGAACCGTTCAGCGGTTCCGCAAACTTAGCGAAAGAATTCGCTAGTAAGATGAGCGGCTTCGTGATCAGCAACGACGGAAACGCGGACATTACGTTCACGATCGGCGGCGATACATACACGGTGAAGGCTGGCGAAGTATTCGAAGAGGAATTCGCGCCATTTACGACGGTTACAATTACTAGTACAGTCGCATTTAGGGCTTACGGTAAAATGACGGTCGGCGGAATAGTAATCACACCACCTACGCCGGATCCGGACACGACCGCGCCCGATAACGTAACGAATCTCGTGAGCTCAAACATTACGCAAAATAGCTTAACGTTAACCTGGACCGCGTCCGCATCGAGCGACTGCGTGGGCTACGACATCTATCGCGGATTGACGCTACTCGGCACCGTAACAGGAACGGTCTATAACGTAACCGGATTGACGCAAGCAACGCAATACACGTTTACAGTTAAAGCGAAGGATGCCGCAAACAATATCGCATCTGGCGCGTCGGTAACCGCAACGACAGCGGCACAGCCTGCGGATACAACACCACCGGCGAATGTAACCGGTCTCACTTCGAGTAATCTTACGTCGACTGGCGTAACCTTATCGTGGACAGCTTCGGTTTCGTCCGATATTAAAGATTACAACGTGTATAACGGTTCGACGCTAATCGCAACGGTAACTGGTGTAACGTATAACGTAACGGGGCTGACCGCAAGTACATCGTACACATTTACGGTTAAGGCGCGCGACACAGCGAACAACGAAGCGTCCGGCACGCAGATTAACGTAACGACGGCGGCACCGGCGGATACGACTGCGCCGACCAATGTTACTAACTTAACCACAAGTGGATTAACGCAAACGGGCGTAACACTCAATTGGGGGGCGGCGACAGACAACGTAGCGGTAACCGGATATGACATCTACAACGGGGCTACATTTATCACGACGGTCAATGCGCTGACATATAACGTAACGGGACTTACAGCATCCACGCAATATACATTCACGGTTAAAGCTCGGGATGCGGCGGGGAACGTGTCCTCTGGAACGAGTGCTACGGTTACAACTTTGGCGGTAGCTCTTCCGAATCCTGTTACGGGGCTAACGGTCGGCACAATTACGAGCAGCTCAGTACAATTAACGTGGACTGCTAACGCGGATCATTACGAAGTTTCTTACAGCACAGACGGAACGAGCTACACTGTAGCAAATGCGAACGTTAAAGGGACATCCTTCACGATCACCGGACTAAACGTTAGCACGACATACACAATTAAAGTAGCGGCATTAGATGCATCAAATAACCGATCTACAGGTAACCCGACGATTACGGCAAAAACAGCCTCATCCGGAATCGATGTAACCGGCGTGAATGGCCCCAGTTATCTCAGTTTAAATAGTGCGGCACTTGATTTCATCAGGATTCCTAGCATTACTTTTAACGAACTAATTATTATCGCGAAAATACAGAATGGCGCAACAGGTTACATGTTTGATGGACGCGTAGGCGGCCCCACAGCCTATATGACGGGTGCAACTGTCGGCGCGCAAGTTGCTACAACATACATTAACGGAGTGCAAGATACTGACAAAACTGCTCACTTCGCTAATATTCCGAAGGGTGTGAAGAACACGTTACGGTATATGTTTAGCACCGCTATAACGGATGATCTTAACATATTCTCCGACCAAAATGGAACGACAGGATTATCGGTTGATGTGTATAGCATTAAACTGCTGAATGCGGGGACAGTAGTTGCGCAATATGACTTCACTAATCCTTCTTACACTGGGGGATTAATTACCGACATAAGCGGAACCAAACACGCAACGGTAGGCGGCTCAGGTGGAACTTGGAAGTCAGCAGCTACGACTAACCCGCCTGTAGTTACTTGTTCTGTAGCTGAGGGTACTTATGCTACTGCAAAAAGCGTTACGCTTTCTACTGATGTAGCGGCTGACATTTACTACACAACAGACGGTACTTTCCCGAATTGGAGCAGCCCGAAATATACAGCGCCTTTCACAATAACCACTACGTCCACCTTGCGTTTTTTCGCGGTTACATCTGCGTTTGAAATCAGCGCTGTAGAGACGCGCTATATTGACATCATTGCGCAGGGAAGCCATTACTCGACGGTAACGGGTGGCATCCAGCTGAACAGTTTCTTAGCGGATCAGTTTGTACTTGATATCGCTGTGCCCGCGACAAAAACAGCTGGCGGGGCTAACAGTGGATATGTTTACGACGGCAGAATAGGGAATGCACAATCGTTCGCTACGACTACCGTCGCATTAGGCACAAGTATATCCGAAATGAAAATAAACGGAACTACTGTTACTGGAGCAAGTTGGGCGACATCGTTACTTACAAATACGAGATCAAAAGTATCTGTGACGACGAAATTTGCATTTGCCGATGATACCAACATACTGTGTAAAAACGATGGACTGGAGGCTTTGGAAGGGAAGGTTTACTCGATCAAAGCATATAAAAACGGTGTATTAAAAGCGCACTTTGATTTCACAAATCAATCAACAGGAGCAACGGTTACAGATTTAACAGGCAACGGGAATACTTGCACAATTACTGGCGGTACTTGGAACTAGAAAGTAAGGAGGCGTGTAATAGATGATTATAAAATCTGGTGGTCAGGGCCCGATAGGACCCCAAGGACCAGAAGGACAGAAAGGAGATAAGGGAGATACTGGACCACAGGGCCCACAAGGGCCCCAAGGACCTGCAGGTAATGGCGGGGCGATTTCCGCGAATGACCGTAAAAAACAGCCTATGGTCGTTTTTATCTTCGACGATCCTGATGATTATAAACTGCTGTACGACAATCGTGGCATGTTCAAGAGCCGAGGTTATAATTACACGGTTGCATTTAGATCAGATTGGGTAGGCGCAGGTTTCCAGTTTACTTATGCTATGGCGCGGGAAATGCAGGCAGAGGGATTCGAATTTGCTTATCATGGTAATAAGCACAATTTCACGGCTGCGGTACTAGCAGATGACATTGAGCAATATCTGGCCCTAGTCTTACCGGAAGGTCTAAAGATTAACGGATACGTCGGACCTAACGGACTGTATGATGAGCAGATTATTTTTCACCAATACTTCAACAGATTTAAATGGGCTAGAGGTGGGGGGAATACTGGAGTTGCTAATGTGGGTAATCCTGTGGACTATTTCAAACTAATTCCCTCTAACTTTATCGATGATTTAACAAGCGAAGCAGCACTTGCGACGGTAAAGGCTAAAATTGATGCTTTAGTCTCTAGGGGTACGGGAATGCTGGAATTTAGTATGCATTGGTCAACGCAGGGGCCGTACATGGATCAGTTGTTAGCTTATATTCAGACAAAAGGCATCCCCGTTGTAACTGCAAGCGAGGCATATGAGACTTATGGGGCAGTCATCGAATACTACGATAGCAGTATACAGCTTGGTAATGACCTTACAGTACGCATTGATGGTAACGGGCCTAATTCTAACGCAGCATCTTCACCACACTTCGTTGTACAGAAAGATGGCGAAGTGATTTCTAATACTTCCGTGGTAAGGTATAAAAGGCCGAAAAAGGGCACGGCGAATTTAAATGGTAATACGCTTGCTAAAGATTTTGATATAGGATTGTCTATTATCCCTTATGGGTCTATTGACGATTACACGAACTTAGCAGGGCAGGGAACATTGTATAATTTCAACTTCGGGAAGAACCCAGCACAACAATTCCAACTTTTCAAGGCATACAATAAGGGTGGGGTCTATTTCAGGGAAAATAAAACGGATGAATCGTGGAAAACCACTAGCCTAACAGATAAACTTGGCATATTTAGAGCAGTACCTGCCGTCTCTACAGCCGCAGGGGAACCTGGAGACTTTTCAGCAAATGCCAGTTATGTTTACGTATGTTACGCCGCTAATAGCTGGATACGAATTCCGAAAGACACTACTTGGACATAGTATTAATTCGTTCTTGTAAGCCCTCTTAATTTAATATATTCTTTAATAAGAACAAAAATGTTCTCAATATTGAATAATTGGAGGGCTTCTATGCATAAACGATATGAAGAACTAGACTCTTTGCGGGGGCTAGCGGCTTTATTTGTTGTGTTTTATCATGTGTATCAAGTGATTCCAACAAATAAAATATCCAAGATAATATTCGAGTATAGTCCTCTTCGGCTGTTTATTTCGGGTGGAGAATCTGTAATCTTGTTTTTTGTTTTGAGTGGGTTTGTTTTGGCCCTCCTTTATCTGAACAATAAGCAGCCGAGTTATTCCTCATTTATTCTCAAGCGAATTTGCCGCATTTACTTACCATACTTATTCGCGTTTGTTTTTGCGGTTGGATGCAAAGAAGTGCTGTACAACGGAAAATTGCAAGGAAATATTAGTTGGGTAACCTTAGCTTGGACATCTCCGATTACCTGGCAGGCAATTAAGGATCATTTGTTTATGCTAGGAACATTTATGAGTAATCTAAATCCTGTCATTTGGTCGCTTGTGCATGAAATGAGGATATCGATTATTTTTCCATTAGTAATGTTCCTAGTAGTTAAAACAAATTGGAAAACAGGTATAGGTCTTGGTCTAGTGGCAAGTGTATTATCCATTGTAATTAGTCATGTTTTCAAAACTTCGAATACAGGTATAGAATACGTGGCTACACTGAATTATACTGCTATGTTCATTATAGGAGCATTACTCGCCAAGTACAGAAGTCAGATTTCCCTTAAGTTTAGTTCACTAAGCAAAAGAATTAAAATCCTCACACTAGCAGTTGGGCTATTCACATATCTGTTAGTTCACCCGTCATATGTGCTTAGTATTCTTTTTCATGGGTTTTCTCCTTTCTATAGGACAGTTATTGACTCATGGTTTGTTGCAACAGGTGCTTCGATTCTTATCATTTTTGCAATAAATTCGGTTTCATTGTCGCGCCTGCTAACAATTCGTTTTTTGAACTACTTAGGAAAAATTTCTTATAGTTTGTACCTTATTCATGTTGTGGTTATTCTTATGATGGTTCACTTATTGCAGGGTCAGGGCATTCCAATCGGCATTATCCTAACTGGCTCGTTGATTGTATCTTTTATTGTTGCAAGTCTGATGTATTATTTTATAGAGAAACCGTCGATTAAGTTAGGTAGAACACTAACTCAAACGAGAAATGTTAAAAGACTTGCAACAGAAAAGACCACAAGCAGCAGGATTGCCTAAACAGTATGTAAAAAAGTAATGCAAGCTCCGATCGGCTCGGAGCTTTTTCCCGTTGTCCGAACGTTCACGACGTTAAACTGAAACGGTCCGACTAAACGATAGCCGACGGGCTTTAAACGGAGGTATACGAATGAACAACGATATCAAACGCAAATTTCCGCTAAGTCTCGATATACAATGGTTCGCAGAAGAACCACCCGCTGATCCACCGCAGGATCCGCCAGCTCCTCCGAAAAAGTTGGAGATGACGCAGGAGGAATTCGACGCAAAGATCGCGGATCGTCTCGCACGCGAACGCAAGAAATTTGCAGACTACGACGATATCAAAACGAAGCTCTCCGATCATGAAAAAGCGGAAGAGGAACGCAGACTGGCGGCCATGTCCGAAAAGGAACGCCTGGAAGCGGAGAAAAAAGAAGCGCTGGAACTTGCGCAAACCGAAAAGGAAGCGCGTGAGAAAGCGACGACAGCCGCTAATCAACGCCTCATTAAATCGGAGTTCCGTGCTTTGGCGCGCGAGCTCGGTATCCGTCCTGACGCGCTAGATGACGCTCACAAACTCGCTGACTTATCCGCGGTAAGTGTAGACGATGATGGAAACGTGGTCGGCGTAAAAGACGTAATTGAGGCGCTTGTTAAGGATAAACCGTATCTAGCGGAGCAAGCGAAGAAAGAAGCGAAATCGATCGGCAATCCTTCGAATCCACCGCAGCCTAACGAGATTAAGACGCTTGAGCAGCAGTTGGAGGAAGCGAAGCAGAAACGCGATTTCAGTAAGGTAATCGAATTATCCAACAAAATCAAAGCCCTATTACGTAATTAACCGTTCCGCCTAAATTGGCAGGGGCGGTTTTTTAATTTACACCAAAATCTAAGGAGGAATTTCTCTCATGTTAAAAACTTATGACTTTCAAGATCAAATCCGCGACCTATCCGCAGGTATTGACCTAATTATTAACGATGCTCCAACGCTTCTCGGCCTAGTAGGTATTAATGGCGAAGCGCTAACGCAGACGAAATACGAATGGATGAGCGATAACCTTAACTCCAACCGTTCCACCGTCAACGGCGCGAAATTGGTTAGTGATACTTCCGTTACTGTAGCGACAGGCGACGGAATTAAATTCCGCGTTAACGCCCTTATCGTAATCGGTGAAGAGTACCTGAAAGTAACAGCGGTAGCCGGCGACGTTATCACAGTATCGCGTGGATTTGACGGCACAACTGCGGCAGCCATCGCTAACGGCGCAGAAATCCGTATCGTAGCGCGTCCACAACTCGAGGGCGCGGGCGTAGGTGTTGACGAAGGTCACGACAGACAAGTTGAGTACAACTACACGCAAATCATCGAGCGTTACGCGCAAGTTTCCGGTACTCAACAAGCAGTCCGTACTTACAATGTAGGTAACGAGCTTGACTACCAAGTACAGCTTCGCCTGAAAGAAATGGCGCGTGAGTTCAATGACTGGTTGATCTACGGTCGTCGCGTACAAGGTGGCGCAGGCGTTCCTCGTATGACTGGCGGTCTGTTGTACTTTGCAGCGCAAAAAGCATCCGCTAAGAAAAACCTTTCCGGTGCCGAAGTTGCTGCGAAAGACATCAACGAATTGATGGAGCAAGTATACCTGCGCGGGGGTAACGTAAACACGATTCTGACTAACACTGCAGGCGCGCGTCAGATTTCGAAGTTGGCGGATAACCAAATCCAGGTTCAACGCACTGACTCCGCTACTGGTCATCAAATCTCCACGTTCGTATCCGACATCACTGGCGGTAACGTGGCGACTGTCGTTGTCGATCCGAACTTCCCGAAAAATAAAATCGCGTTGTTCGACCGCAATATCCTCTCCATGCACGCGCTTAACGGTCGCTCTGCTAGCGACGTTGACGCATCCGTTGCGGGCGCTGACTTCGTTGCGCGTCAAATCCGTGGCGAGTACGGTATCAAAGTTAAGAACGCTGCCGAGAAGATCGCGATCCTCGAGAACGTTAGCTTAACTGTATCCTAATAAAACGAAGAAGGGGCGCTTAAGCGGCGCCTCTCTTTTTCTTAACGGAGGTTTAAAATGGCGGATTATAAAGCCAGTCCGTTCTACGCGGTACAAAGCGGCGAGACTCGCGTTAGTTTCGACCAGTCTGGCGCGTACTCAACGGACGATGACGTTGAAATCAAATTACTCGACGGACTCGTTCCGACTTGGATTCAACGTGTAGACGAAAAGCAACCGGAGGCAAAGGCGCCAACCACGCGCAAAACCTCCGCTAAATAACGGAGGTGACCGCAATATGGCGGCAAATTTAGGCGGCGCAGAAGAGTACATTGAATTAAACGTAATCAACCTCGACGATTGGGCGGAAGCAGACGAAGCCAAAAAACAACGATTGTTAACGGTGGCTGAACGTACTCTTATCGGTCTATACGACGGGTACACGATTCCGGATAACGCAGTTTACGAATATGCGGCGGTCCTGGCAACGGTATTTAATGATAACGGAATGCTTAAGCGGCAGGGCGTGGCAGGCTTTAGCGTGACCGGCGTCGGCTCATTTACGTTCGCAAATGCGGGCAGTCCGTCCGATGATATTGCGCGATTCATTCCGAAGGCAGCGACGGACATCATCAACGCGAGCAATGTCGGACGGCCAACCGTCGGTGGTCGCGTAAGATGGACCGTTCTATGACCGGAGGTGTGATCTAATGGCGCTCGTACCGTTGAAGCAAACGATTACTGTTACGAAAGCCGGCGTTACTGACGAATGGGGCGACGTTGGTCCAGGCGATGAATTGACGCTTAAGGCGCGTGTAGTCGAAGAAACGAAAATCATTACGGCCGCATCCGGCAAAGAAGCGGTTACTAGTCTACATATTTACCTCGATAAGCTGGCGGATATCTCATATGACGACACAATAACTTTCACGAATGAAAACGGTGTGACGGTCGAGAGAAAGCCGCTATCTATCGCGGTCAAGCGCGGATTTAGTAGCAAGCCTATCTTAACGGAGGTGTTCGTTTAATGGCGAGCAATCGCATTGATATCGATTTAAACCGTCCGGGCTCGTTCGTGCAGAACTTGATCGGGCGTTTTTTCCGTGGTTACGGTGAACGGCTCGCGAACGCAGCAGGTGACGGTGCGAGGCGCGGCCTTGAAGACGTAATGGACGATTGGAAACGCGAGGCGACGGATCTTGCACCGCTTAAGCACGGCACATTGAGACGCGGCATCCACGTCGATGTCGACCAATCTAGCGGCAAGTTAACCGGCGCCATTTCCGTTACCGCGATCGAAAGTAAGGGCGGACGCAGCTTTGATTATGCCGAGTACATCCACGATATTTATCCGCAGGTCCACGGAAAATCGTTTAAACATCCGACGACGCCGGGCACTATTCCGGAGTTTTTAGATAAGCCGATGGAAGACAACGAGGATGTATGGAAACGCGAGCTTGAGCGTGAGATACGCGAAGGTTTGAGACGGAGGGGATTCTAGCGTGACGCTGACTAACGATATTAAATCGATTGACGCTTTCATCGCGCAGAAGTTTCCGACGGCTACGACTTCGCATAAGCAGACAACGCCATCGGCGCACGTTGCCAATTCGTTCGTTACACGGTTTCAAAATACGATCAGCACGACGGAAACGGCGGTATCTTGGCGCACAGAACGCGAGTATCAAATCGTTTATTATGGCGCTAAGTCAGCGGATACACTTGCGGCAATGGATGCGCTAAGTGAGACGTTCTATACGGCGAAGGTGATCGCGAAGGACGGCGACAGTCGCTTTATTCGCGTCGAATCATTCGCCTATAGCGCTCCGTTCAAGGCGGCAGATTCGGATATGTACGTCTGCATCGGAATCTTACGTGCTGTGACGCGTGAGATGCGATCGATGGCTACTTATGAGTCGGCTAACAAAATAATGCACGTAAATGTCCGGTTGAAACCGGAATAATAAGGAGGCTACACAATGAGCGGTGGTTCTTGGGATCCTACGTCCCTGCCCGTTAGACCGGGTTTATACCTCAATTTTAAATCCGCTGCAGTAGCGCAGATTAGTGGAGGCGCGCGAGGTACCGTGGCGATTCCGCTAAAAGCGTTTGCCGGCGGGTCTGCGACAGTTAAAACGTTCTATACCGTTACAAATGAGACGGATGCGGCCGCCCTATTTGGCGCAGCTAACATCGTTTCGATTAAATACG
This sequence comes from Paenibacillus planticolens, assembly GCF_013141725.1. Taxonomy (GTDB): domain Bacteria; phylum Bacillota; class Bacilli; order Paenibacillales; family NBRC-103111; genus Paenibacillus_E; species Paenibacillus_E planticolens. The sequence goes on from NZ_WHNZ01000004.1 coordinate 57,957, forward strand.
CGCTCCAAGGCGGCGCAAAAGAGGTGCTCGTTTACACGTTGCCGCCAAGCGCGACAGCTACAGACTACGCCGATGCGCGTACGGCATTCGATACGCGTCCGTTCAATGTACACGTATTCGATGGCGAAGTAGCTGCGGCGATTCAAGACTCGATGCTTACCTGGGTTGCGGCGAATCGGACTGCGGGCAAGCATTTCCTTGCGGTATTCGGGGCGGCTGCAGCTGCGGACGATCAAACGCCAGCAACCGGGAATGCGCGCTCAGTCCGTTTGCTCGACAATTACGCTGTTAACTTAACGGTCGGCGCGATCATAAACGGAACAGCGGTGTCGTCCGGCGTATACGCACCGTATCTTGCGGGACTCATCGCAGGGACACCGATCAACCGTTCGATTACGTACAAGGTGCCACCGGTGTCTGACGTAAACAAGCGCTATACAAACAGCGAAGTTGTTGCGGCATTGGCTGCGGGATCGGTTGTCCTCGTAAACGACGGCGAGAAAGTACGCGTTGAACAGGGCTTGACGACGTCCGTTAAGAAAATCCGCTCGATGCGCGCGCGTCAGGCGATTAGCAACGACATCACGAAGACGGCAGCGGATTCCTATATCGGCCAAATAAACAACGATGCGGACGGTCAGGCTGCGCTAATTTCGGCAGTTAAAGCGTATCTCGAAACGTTGGAAGGGTCGGGCGTTTTATCCGACATCTCCGTCGGTCTTGATCCTCAATACAAGAGCGTAGGTGATAGCGTTTACCTGTTGATTAGCTACGTTGAGTTAGACAGTATGGAACGGATCTTCTTAACGATTTCCGTATAACAACGAAAGGATGGTGTAACGATGCCAGTATTAGATCCAACGCGCACGATTCAAGGGCATTTCGGCGAGATTTGGAAGGACGGCGTATGGCTTACGAATTTCTATAAAGCGGAAGCTACCGTCGACATCTCGTACGAGAAGATTAAACGCAGCGGTACGCGCCGAGTCGGCAATAAGCTCGGTCCTATCGAAATGTCCGGCAGCATCGGCGGGTATAAAATCACGTCAGAATTTGCGGACCAGATTGCGCAAGCTAAAGACGACAGACGAGGCGCATTTGTGTGCGAACTTATTATCGCGTTGAAAGACCCAGAAGCATACGGATATGAGCGCGTCCGCTTAAAAGGCGTTCAGTTTACGAAGATCGACATCATCAAGTTTGAGAGCGGATCGATCGTCGAACAGGAATTCCCTTTTGTATTCGACGACTACGAGTATCTAGATAAAATCACGCAATAAGAGCATGAATCAAGCGCAGTGTGACGGAAATAGAGCGTTAGACTGCGCTTTAACTTACGAAAATAAACGGCAACATACGCCGACTATCGGAGGATATAAATTATGGACGCATTACAGGCGCTATTATCCGCAAATACGGAAATTGAGAAGGACGTTTTTATTAAGCGGTTGAACGTAAACTTCCGTCTTAAAGCGATTAGCACGAAGGAACTTGAAAAGGCGCGCGAACAGTGCACGAGAATGACCGGTACAGGATCAAAGCGCGAGTCAACGGTCGACTCCGACAGACTTAACGCGGTTCTAGCAACAAAATTCTGCGTCAACCCGGACTTCGGAAACGCGGCGCTCCTAGATAAGTTTAGTGCGGCTAATGCGGTTGAGTGCGTAGGTAAGGCGCTCTTGCCAGGCGAGCTTGTTAGGATCGTTGCTGCTGGAATGGATTTGTCTGGTTTCGGTGACGAGGAAGATGCGGAGGAAGACGTAAAAAACTAATTCGGGCGGGCGGTATTCCGTATCTCGTACATCGGATATTTCAGCGTCATCATATCCCGCCTGATGAGTTTTATGAAAAAGACGTTCGGACGCGGCGTTTCATGCTCGTATCAGAAGCGCTCGTGCTCGAAGAAAGGAGAGATGACCTATCGCTTTCGATTTAATCGCGAGACTTCGCTTGATCGACAATATGACGCGTCCGGCCACCAAAGCGATGCGCACTATGGGAGCATTAGCGCTAAAAACGGCAGCGGTTGCGGTGGGAGTACACGCGCTTAGCGCAGCGATTGCGGGTGTGGCCACAACAAAGAGCGCTTTGAAACTGGCATCTGACGCAGAACAGGCGAACATCGCGTTCACTACAATGTTAGGTAGCGCGGAAAAAGCGACCGCATTTATGGAGCAACTTTCCGATTTTGCCAACGCGACGCCGTTCGATCTCCCGCAATTACGGGAAGCATCTAAAAAGATGTTAGCGTTTGGATTCAGCGCAGAGCGAGTGCTTCCGATGTTAACAGCGGTTGGTAACGCATCGGCGGGGCTTAGCTTGGGCAAGGAAGGTATAGATAGGCTTACGTTAGCGCTCGGACAGATGCGTGCGAAGGGTAAAGTATCAGGTGACGAGATGCTGCAGTTGGTAGAAGCCGGTATCCCTGCGTGGGAAATACTTGCGCAGAAGATGAACACGTCGACAGCCACCGTCATGAAAATGTCCGAGAAGGGAATAATTCCTGCGGATAAAGCGATCAACGCACTCATCGACGGGATGAATAAACGCTTCCCCGATATGATGGATAAACAGTCGAAATCACTAGGCGGAATGTGGTCTACGATGAAAGACACATTTGAGAATGATCTACTCGTTAAGTGGGGCGAAGGTATTAGCGCAGCTCTTAAGCCGAGATTCGACGCGCTTATTAGTTGGATAAACAATAACGGCGCAACTATTAAGCGTTGGGGCGAGACGCTGGCTAAAGCAGCGAAGGCGGGATCGGACGCTATACTATCGAATTTCGAGCGCGCGTTTAAGTATGTGCGAACGAATTACCTCGATAATCCGGCGTTTAAAAACTTATCGACGATTAAACAAAAATTCGAATTCATCATCGATGATCTTAAGAGAACGTTCGATTCGTGGTACAAATCGGGCGGTAGCGAGCAGATAAAAAGCGCTACGAGTAGTCTGATCGGATTTATCAGCACGGCGCTGTCAGGGTCTAGCAACCACTTGGCGAGCGTCGGAATTGACCTCGGCAAATCGATCGCTAGCGGGATGCTGACGGGACTTGAACAATTCGCGAAAGAGAACCCGAAAATGGCTGCGCTAATGACTTACATTGCCACGCCAGGAAGTCCGACGGTTAAACTTGCGGCTGCTATCGCGGTAGGCTCTGGCGGAGTCGAGTCCGTTTCAAAGATATCGAGTGACATCAAGTCTGATGCAGAAGTGTTTAAAACGGAAGGGTTCGGTTCGGGCGTTAAAAACTTCCTCAAGCCATTCAATAGGTTACTCCACCCAGAAGTCTTCCTAGATGAAAACGGAAAGGTTCTCGGAGGACAGCCCCTTATTGATTATCGGAAGGCGCATCCGGGCCCTCCCGCACCACCACCTAGCCACGCAGGAGGATTATCCCGCGTACCTTACAACGGATACATGGCGAGACTCCACGTAGACGAGGAGGTTCTTACGAAATCCGACGCGGATAAACGTCGTGTAGGTGGCGGCGGATCGATTAGTGGAAATGGACCGCTAATTCATATCGAGCGCATGGAAGTACGCCAGGACTCCGATATTGATGCCGTTGCTAGATCACTCGCACGAGAACTTCACGGCCTACAGGGGGCGATCGCACAGTGACGATGTTACAGTTTCATTTATCTTATAACAATGGTGAGGAACGCCTACAATTACCCGTAAACCCCGAACGTATAAGCGTCACCACTACGCGTGGGTATGAGGACATCGAGGTAACACAATTAGGCGAGTACACCGTAATTGGCAACGCTAAGTTACGGGAATTTTCGTTCAGCTCGTTTTTTCCTCGCGAGTATAATCCATCATATTGCGAGTATGCCGGATTCCTCCCTCCGTGGGAGATTGTCCGTAAAATTGAGCGTTGGATGAATACGGGACGTCCGATTAGGTTTACGTTGACCGGACAGATATATGACGAGTCATTCTTCGCGGTCATTAACGAAGCAGTAACGATCCGCTCCTTTAATTATTACGAAGTGGCCGGTTCGCCTGGAGATATCTACTTCGATATGTCGATGAAAGAATACGTATTTATCGAGTTCAGACGCTTAAAACAAACAACGGATGCGAGCGGTGACATCGAGGTAACGCAAGATGCTCTGCGGCCGGACACGAGCGCAAAGGTGGCTAATTACACGGTGGTGAACGGAGATTCGCTGTTCAAAATTGCTGCACGGTCTAGTGTTTACGATAACGGAGACAAGTGGCGCGATATCTATGACGCGAATAAATCGCTGATCGGACCGAATCCAAACTCGATAAGTACCGGAATGGTGTTGGTGATACCGTGACAATTAGCGTAGTTTATAACAACGACATTTACTTGGATCCTTTATTAACATCCGTTACATGGTCCGGTGATATCACGCAAGGTTTCCGTAAGCTAGAGGTTCGGCTTAAGAATACGGTAGACGGGCGGCATCAAGCGGTTAATATCGAATTGGGACGCGAACTGCGCCTATACGAAGATGATATTGAGAAGTTCCGCGGAGTTATATTTACGCTCGACATTAACGCTACAGGAGACCTGGACATTACAGCGTATGACGAGAACGTTTATCTTACGAAGAACTCCGACATTCGAAAATTTACCGGTATGACTGCGTCGGCAATCATCCGCCAACTTTGCGCAGACTTTCAAGTACCGGTAGGAGCAATCGCAGAAACTGGCTACGTAATACCCCGATTAATTCTACGCGATAAGACAGTATGGGAAATGATGGTTGCGGCGATATCCGAAACTAGACGGCAGACTGGTCGGCGTTTTTGGATAACGTCAAAAGAGGGCGCACTTGTTCTAATAGAACGCGGTGATAAAATCGTCGATTGGGTTCTGGAGAACGGCGTAAATATCACTGGGGCAGGTTACAGTCAGACTATCGAAGATATGCGAAACTCCGTAAAAGTTACCGCTAATGACGACGCGAAACCTTCGGATACGGTTAACTACTCGCCAGAAACACTCGAAATGATAACGGGCACCATTGCTACTGAGTCGAAATCGCCGATCGTAGCAACCGCAAAGGATGACGATAATATTACGCGATTCGGACTGATGCAGCATATCGATCATATGGATTCTAGCGCGACGCAGTCATCCGCCAATCAAATGGCCATCGAGCTCCTTAAAGAGTTATCGAAGACAAAGGACGAAGCTCACATCGAGGCGCTCGGAAACTCCGAAATAGTGGCCGGTTCTGCAGTTTACGTAATTGAGTCTATGACATCTATCGTAGGCGGTTTTTACGTGATTACCGATACGCACACGTGGGCTAACGGGGTACATCAAATGGAACTGAGTATATCCGGAGACGAGAGTTTACCTATGCTGAATTACGCAGACTTAGAGCAAGTAACTACGGAGAAGACCCGAAAGAAGGACGAAGGCAATAACTACTCGAAAGAACTCGCATTGTTAGGGGAGTGATGCAATGGGTAAAGAAGGAACGGGCGCTAGTCAATTAGCACAGGTAATTCGTAGCCTCGGATACAACGATTTTGATCGTTTCGAATTCGCTACCGTAACGTCACTTATCCCGACAAAGATACGAGTGGACGGTATGAAAATCGAACTGGACGCGTACGACATCGTTATGGCCGAGCACCTTACGGATCATACGCGAGATGTAACAATAAATGGCGGAGTTTTATCGACGATGGTGGTTAAATCTCCACTAACCGTAGGTTCCCGCGTTATTGTCGCGTCCATGAGTGACGGTCAAAAATACGTGGTTTTGGATAAGGCGGTGATGATATAAATGGCGCTGAGTCCGTTAAAAAGTCCGGAATCACCGCGGGCGGTTAAGGTTACGCGGGTAATCGGCCCCTCTAAGACATACGAAATTTTTGGGCCTCCTTACGAAGTAGGCGGTGTAATCGACGGGTCGGCTGCAATTCGGCAGTTTATACGAAAAGCGATAGCGACCGCACGATCTCGCTTTATGATTTATAATAGCCAATACGGATGCGAAATAGCAGACTTAATCGGTCAAGACACGCCTATGGAATTACTACAAGCGGAGGTCCCGCGAATCATTCGCGAGGCGCTAATTTATGACGACCGTATCAATAACGTCAGTAATTTCGTTCTAGGGCGCGCGGGCGATCAATTATCGGTGTCATTCGATGTCACAACGAGCGAAGGCGTTATAAAGGAAGGAGTGGTGATTTAGTGGCGTATGAAACGAATACAAAGGCCGCTATCTTGCAGCGGATGCTTGACGCAACGGCGTCCGATATAGATAAACGCCAGGGTAGCGTTACCTACGATATGCTTTCGCCAGCCGCGATCGAACTAGCATTAGCTTATGCGGAGCTCGATAACGTGCTTAAGTTCGGATTCGCGGATACAACATACGGAAATTATCTCGATATGAGATGTGGAGAACTCGGAGTCTACCGTAAACAAGCGGTTAAGGCTACGGGTTCTCTTACGTTTACTGGACCTAACGCGACGGTAATTCCGTTAGGGACACGAGTTTCCACGGGCGGTAACAGTCCGGTCTACTTCGTAACGACGGCGGCCGGCACGATCGCGAGCGGGATGGTTACGGTAACGGCGGAAGCATCTAGCGGAGGGGCGTCCGGCAATGTGGCTCTCAATACGGTCACGCTCGTGCTTGGTAATCTTGCGGGCGTAGTAACGGTAATTAACGCAGCTAGCTTCAGCGGCGGATCAGACGTAGAAAGTGACGCGGACCTACTCGCCCGTTATACCGAGCGCGTACGGAAGCCTGCCACGAGCGGCAACGCTAATCAGTATCTCGCGTGGGCTAAAGAAGTAGCCGGCGTTGGTGACGCGAAAGTGTACCCGATATGGAACGGAGCCGGTACGGTTAAGGTTGTCCTGCTCAATACGGAAAAAACTGCGCCATCTGCTTCGGTAGTTACGGCGGCCACCGACTATATCACATTAGTCAAACCGGTCGGCGCTACGGCCACAGTCGCCGGTGCTACCGAGGTCGCGATCAATGTTAGCGGCAATTATACGCTGAAATCCGGCGCCACACTTACGCAGGCCAGGGCGCAGATACTCGCTGGACTAACTGCGTACTTAAAAACGGTCGCCTTCGTTGATCCGATCGTCAGATATTCGCAAATCGCAAACGTTGTGCTCACTGCGGACGCTGTTACGGACTACGATCCAGCTACGCTCACTGTTAACGGCGCTAAGACGAATGTTACCATTGCGGACGGAAGCGTTGCGGTCGCGGGGACGGTGACGTAATGGCACGCGATATCAAGCGAGATATGGGCGATTACCTGCCGAAGTATTATAGTGAGTCGGCGATCGTAGATAATTTGTTGACACGCGAGGCTACGGAGTTTTCGGCGCTAAGCGCGGATATCTACGACGTGCTCGCGCAATTCTTTATCGACACGGCAACGTGGGGCATGGCAAACTGGGAGCGTATTTGCGGAATCCCTGTGGACGAGGCGAAGCCTATCGAGCAGCGGCGGTCTGTAATTAGATCTAAAATGCGCGGTGTTGGTACGGTAACGGCGGCGCTTATCAAGAACGTGGCGGAATCCTTTAACAACGGGTCCGTCAGCGTGACGGAGGATAACGCTAACTACACGATTAAAATAGCGTTTACCAGCAGTCTCGGCGTACCAGATAATATCGTGGACATCCAAACGGCATTACGCGAGATCATTCCGGCACACCTAGCGGTAAGTTTCTTGTTTACATACATGACGTGGGGCTCTTTGGATGTTCGTGGGTTTACGTGGGGCACGTTGACTACAGCCAACTACATGTGGAGTCAATTCGAAAAATTAACATAACGGAGGAGGTTGCGAATGGCTACAACAACACCGAAGCTCGGACTTCCGCGTCCGACATCGAGTGATAACGTAACGCTCGCGAATCAGCAAGCGTTAATTGACGCGATAGATAACGGGGCGGCCAAAGTGGCGCATACACACGATGGAATGGCGGGCAATGGGGCGCAGATTACGGCGGCAGGGCTCGCAAGCGGAGCGGCAACGGATACGGTCATCGGAAACAGGACCGCCGATCAATCGCAGGCCCCGTCGGGCTCAAGCGGTACCATAACGCAGCTATTCTCGTGGATCACGAACCGTATTAAGGCGATAACGGGCTCGGCGAATTGGTACGACGCGCCACCAACGACGTTGACCGCGGCCAATACGCACATGACGGCTACGACAGGCGTGCACGGAGCAACTTCGGCAGCTACCGCGAATGCGTTAATTACTCGTGATACAAACGGTCGCGCACAAGTGGCGGCTCCCGCAGCGGCGGCGGATATTGCACGGAAAGATACCGTCGATGCGGTGGCAGCCGTCGCGAACGCGGCATTGCCGGCGACTTCGTATACGGCGGCGGATGTGCTCGCAAAAGTTAAATCGTTGGGCGGGGCAGGTAGCGGACTAGATGCGGATTTATTCGATGGACTCGATTCGGTCGCGTTCTGGAAGACGTCACAGCTCCGGGTGGTAAACGCGGGGGCGCCAACGGCTCGGCTACAATACTTCGATGCGGGGGTGTGGAAAGAAGTGGGCAATTTATTCGACAAAACAGCGATGACTCAATTTCAAAATCCCGCGACAAGTAATTTAGTCGCCTTGAGCGCAACGTATTCAACGCTGTATTCATACACGGGCAAAGGTTACTTGGATTACGCTTATTTAATGTCCGACTCTTCCGTTGAGGTTGGGATCAGAATAACCGTTGATGGTGTACTCAAATTTGAAGGTAAAGTAGCCGCTGCTACTACAGCGGCTATGGCTGGCGTTATGCAAAGAAATCAGTTTATGGTTTCTTCACCCAACAACGGAAACCCAAATCCATATATTGCATCCAATAATAACTCAGGTGGTGCAATACATAATTTAAAACTAGGTCCTGGTTGGAGTGGTGGAAATACCATAAATCACGTTGACTATCCATATACAGCTAACGCAAGTGTAGGTTCAAAAGGACATATTGCTATACTCAATGATTCTATTTACTTTGCAAGTAGCATTTTGATTGAGGCAAAAGCAACTTCCGGTAGTACGACAGCGACTGCATATAACTATGCGGGGGGTAAAATCTGATGTACTCTATCGATAACGGCAATGTGTATTGGTCTGCTGACGGCGAAACAAAGGTTATCGGACCGGAAACGCGAACAATAACGGAACGCATCGACAATGATACCGTCGAGGATATTTCCTACACGTTCGACTTGGAACTCAGTGAATATGTGGAACAATCGCGGGAGACACGCAATGAGCCTGATCTCAGCGTTAAATCACCGCTAGAACTAAAGTTGGCTGAGCTCAACGTTGCCTGTAACGCTACAATCCTAGCAGGCTTTGCATCTAATGCGCTCGGATCGCAGCACACGTATGATTTCGACTATGACGCGCAGATCAACCTCGGCGGAATGCTTAACGCGATCACTGCCGGTCTAGTCACGGAATCTTTCATGTGGAAAGCGTCAGGTGTTCCGCAGTTGCACACACCGAACGTATTTAAAGCGGTATTCGCGGACGGTCTCGCACATAAAAACTCGTTGATCGAACGCTATTGGACACTTAAGGCGTCCGTTCTAGCCGCTGAAACTTCGGAAGAAATCGACGCGATTAAATGGTAAATCTCGAACCGTGCGACGTCATCTTCGTTAGAAAACGGAAGCGCCCGTCACTCTTCGCGTGGCTTGTCTGTTGGATAACGAAGTCGCCGTACTCTCACGTCGCCTATTACGTAGACGGCACGCTCTTATTTGAAGCTAACGCGAACAGGTCGGCCGGTTTCGCTGACTTATCGGACCTAACGGAATACGACGTAAAACGCCTCAAATTACCGCTTGAAACGAGGCGCGCAATACTTAATCGGATAATTGCGACTGAGGGCGCAGGTTACGGGTGGGGCGAAATCGCCGCGCTTTTTTTGCGTCTAAAATTCGGCATTAATGTATTTTACGACGATCGGCAGCGGTATATCTGCTCGGAAGAGATCGTCAGAGCAACGTATGAAGAGACCGGACTCCGCATCGTAGACCAGATCACATTTGACGTAAGTCCTGCCGACTTATGGCGCTCAGACTATTTAACGGAGGTGTGACGGTTGGAATCTGATATGGTTAAATATTTTCTAACGCAGGGACCGTTCGCGGTCCTTTTCGTTTGGCTTCTTATATACGTAATGAAAACGAATAAGGAACGCGAAGGCCGCCTGCAGGACCTGCTCGATAAGTTTTCCGATAAGTACGACGTAATCATAGCGGAGATCCGCGATATGAAGGAGCATCTTCCGCGTAGAAAGGAATGACGTCTATGGACGATATTTTAAAGTTAGCTGCGCTTGTTGCCGCAGTCGTCGGCGTATCGAAGTCAGTAGCGGCAGGAACGAGTGCCGAATCATTAATTAACAGGATCGCTCCTATTAGCTCGCTCATCGTTGCGGCCGTATTCATACTCGTACCAGACGCGGTCCAAGCGAAAATGACGCTAATCGCAACGGTCGGATTGACTGCAGCCGGTGCGTACTCACTCGTTAAACCTAAAATAGGGAGCGGTGGTGGTCCGCAATGACTCGCGCAGAATTCGTCGCCAAAGTTGCGCCCGTCGCCGTTAAGTTATTCGCGAATGGCTCGCCTATTTTCCCATCAATCCGTATCGCGCAGGCTCTACTCGAAACTGGCGGAGACATTCCCGCATGGAATAACCTCGTCGGATTCAAAGTCGGCAGCGGCGTTCCTAACGCATACTGGCGCGGACGCTCCGTAAGCACACGCACGTGGGAAGTCTACGACGGCATCCGCTACGATAACGTGGTCGCTAATTGGCGCGCGTATGATACGATCGACGATTGCTTCCGCGATCAAGATTTATTATTCGCGACCGCACGTTATGAACGTGTAAGGAACGCGAAGAGTCCGTCAGAACAAGCGGCGGCACTCTATGCGTGTGGCTACGCGACTGATCCGTTTTATGCGGGCAAGATCGTAGCGCTCGCGTCGCAATACGTGGATTACGATAAGGAGGTGACGGAGTTGAAACTCGATCCAGGCGTTGCGCAAACGGTTATTAATACGTGGATTTCGCCAGCATGGCACGCGACCAATAACGCGGAACAACGCGACTATATCCACTGGCTCGCGAACGAGTTGCGTAAGGCTGCGGGATTACCGCAAGAATAACGAAAC
>NZ_WHNZ01000020.1 GCF_013141725.1 Paenibacillus planticolens
AGTGCCGGGCGTTAAAATGCTCTCAGCGGGAGCCCTGGACATTCGGGATACTAATACAGTCCAATTTGTACTGGATTTGATGGACGAATATTTAGATGGCCCGGACCCTGTTATCAAGTCCAAAAAGTTCCACATCGGGACGGACGAGTACGACAAGGCGTATTCGGAGCAGATGCGCGCTTACACGGACAAATTAATTAAATATGTCAACGGTAAAGGATATGAAACAAGGTTATGGGGCTCTCTGGGAACCAAAGGCTTCAATGGCACCACGCCGGTCACCAATGAAGCTACGATGAACCTCTGGGCTCCGTACTGGTCAGATGTCAAAGAAATGTATGCTGCCGGTTACGATATCGTGAACACCGTAGGTGGATGGCTGTACATTGTACCTGGCTCCAACGCCGGCTATTCCGACCGAATGAACCTGGGGAATTTATACGATAACTTCAATGTCAATAATTTCTCGCCGGCCAGAAACGCAGGCAATGGAACGGCGATCATGCCAATTGCCCATCCGCAAACCAAAGGTGCCGAATTTGCAATTTGGAATGATATGACATCCTTTGGCGGAGGCTTCTCTGATTTTGATATTTTTGATCGGATGAGGTCAGCCGTTGCCATTACAGCCGAAAAAACCTGGTATGGTGAAAAAACGGAGGGTCAAACAGCCAATCAATTCGTGAGACGCGTTGAAGCTTTGTACAATGCTGCCGGAGGCGCTAATCCGGGCCGATATGTCGAATCAGTCGGCGATGTGATTGCGAAATATACGTTTGACCAACTGGAAGCAGGATATGCCCTGGATTCCTCTCCGAACAAGTATCCGGCAAAGGTTGTCAACGGAACGCTTGCAGAAGGGACCTCAAAAAAAGGAATTGCTGTGAACGGGGATGGCTACATCTCGCTGCCGTTTAAGAGCGTCGGATTCCCGTATTCCGTATCTTTTGATGTTCGATTATCTGAAATTCCGAGCAACACCGAAATTTTTTCGGGGAAAGACGGTACGTTATATGCCAATTTCAATGGTACCGGAAAGCTGGGCTTTAAACGCGGCGAAGCAGGCATTTTCTATGAATTTTTGTTTGATTATAAGCTGCCTGTAGGCGAATGGGTCAATATTGCCATCGTGCAGGAATTGACTTATAAAACAGGTTCAAGTGATTCCAATACCAGCAAATCGAAGCTTTATGTGAATGGGGAGTATGTCGGCGAAGCCGCCAGTATCAAGGCTCCGAAGAACAATATACGTTACTCAACAAGCTTTGTGCTGCCTACAGAGAAAATTATGAATCAGGCAAAGGGCTGGATCGATAATCTGGTCATCTACAACCGATCTTTGGCAGCGGGTGAAATTGAACAAAGGGAAAATTTGGCGCTAAGAAAACCAACGGCTACTTCAAGCGTTTATCCCGGTAAACCTTGGACGGGAGACAAAGCGGTTGACGGTATTGATGGGGAGGCGGACAGCCGCTGGAGCTCGAAACGCGCGACTGGAACAGGCTCTAACGAAGATAACGGCCAGTACGGTACAAAAGAACAATGGATTTCCGTCGATCTGGGCAATTATTATTCGCTTTCCGATGTGTACATCTCATGGGAAGCTGCGTATGCAAAAGTATTCAAATTGCAAGGTTCCTTGGATGGCGTAACGTATTTTGATATGAAAGAAATAATGGGATTTAATGGCGGGGCGATTACCATCCGCGGAATCGGGGATATGCCGACGCGCTATATCAGGGTGTATGCGATAGAGCCATATAATGCCAGTTACGGGTATTCGATTTACGAAATTAAGGCTTACGGCGAATTAGCCATAGCCACAACCGAGCTGGAAGAAAAGATTACCGCTGCCAAGCAAAGACTGGAAGAAACGACCGAAGGCACCGGACACGGACAATTTCCGGAGCCGGCGCGCGCAGCGCTGCAAGCTTCAATCATAGCGGTTCAAGCTCTAATCGATGGCGGGGAAGCAACGCAAGAACAAATTGATGTTGCTGTCATGGCATTAAATGATGCGATCGAAGCTTATAACGCAGCGGAAATTGGAAATGCGTCAGCAAGCAGTGTGCTGTCCGGTCCTTCCGCAGTCCAATCGGGCGGAATATTTGAAATTCATTATGGTGTCAAGTATGCGGCACATCCCTTCACAGCACAGGATATTTACATCCAGTACGATGCGGATGTGTTGAAGTATACGGGCGCACAATCGCTGGATCCGAATTTAAGTATAGTTGGTGAGCAGGAAATGGCTCCCGGCCGATTGCGCTTCATTATAGCGAGCATGGGGGGCGAGCATGCGATTGGCGGAGATCGGCCCGATTTACTGAAGCTGACTTTCGAGGCCAAAAACGTACTGGATGATACCGCAGCTCTGATCGAAGTAGCTAAAGCTATCGTCGGCGATACGTTAGGCGATGAGTTTGCCGCTGGTCCGGCCTCGCACAGCATAGCGGTGAAGAAATTGATCAAACCGGGTGTTGAGGGTGATGTGAATGGCGATGGAAGAGTGAGCATCGGAGACTTGGCGTTAGTGGCCGCTCACTATGGTAAAACCAAGGAAAGCCCGGATTGGGAGACGATCAAGGCAGCAGACGTGAATGGCGACGGAGTCATCGATCTGGAAGATCTAGTACGTATTGCAAGATTTATTGTTCAGTAAGGTGTAGGGTGTTGGAAAGACAATTATCAATTATCAAACCTTAAAAAGCCGACAAATCCTTGGTTGACAAGGGTTTGTCGCAATAAGGTAATGGAGGATGGAGTCTGCAACAAGTTGTACATCATTTAGCAGATGCAGAGATGAATGCGTATATTCGTTTCAAACGAGGTTTAACCGAAGAACATCCACTTGCAGAAACGTTTCGAGAGGACTTGTGGGCAGAGTTAGACGACTATAAAGATACACCGATTGAAACATCTATATTGCTTTTGGAGGTCCTCCACAGCAGGTTTGAGACACTATTTAGGCGATTAAAGCCTTCGGACTTTGAAAGAGTGGTTACAAGTCCAACATACGGTGATATGACTTTAAATATAGCCGTACAAAGGTTTTCATGGCGTGCTCGACATCATATAGCACAAATAACATCATTACGGAATCGATTGGGATGGTAGAATTTTCATATTCCCTGGTCGACTATTCCGCTAAACTGCAAAATGAGGCTGCCACCGCGAAAACGAGTGGCAGCCTCATTAAGCTATCGGGCAGATTACTTGAAAAACAATTCCAAGAAGGAATCCTTGAAAATAAACAGAATATTAGCATGTTATGCTTATTTTTGGGAGGGAAATTCTATGCTTATCAGAAATCTAATCGAGAAAGATATAGAACACTGTATATCATTATTTATTGAGGTATTTAACCAACCTCCATGGAATAATAAATGGACACACGATGTTGCTAAACAATTCGCGTTACGCTAAAGGGCAGTAAAGTTGAACAAGAGTTGTTTGTACTCTATAAATCGAATATGTTTGAACGTTTTTGTGGTGGAGGTTTTAATACATGGCTAATAAAGTATTAATCCTCGATATTGCTGGGGTGCTTGCTACCAATTTTTCTCCTCATTTTTGGCTTTGAAAATTAAATATCTGGCAGTCGAAGAAAAAGAACAGCAATAAAGAAGACGCAGTTATTCATTTATTAAAAATGTGGAGCACTGGTCTTGCGCTGCATGGACGGCTAACGGGCAGCGTAGATTAATTTCGTAAATTCCTCGGATGACTTTGAATGAACTAAGGGCAGTTTAGCGGAGAAGTTTGTAATAACCCACAAGGATAAATTACTTATATTCTTAGCTTGGGCAATCACACGATATATTTATTGGTGTTATCAACGGATGTAATTCAAGCTATATATTAATCCAATAAAGAAAATAAATACAGAAGCCAAAAACTAAGGAATAACATTGACATATCAATTTATGTTTTTCAATGTAAAAAAGACAGCGAATCCAACAGTTGCAAAGTGCCATCGCCGCGCCTTTGGCTATGCCTATCACTCGATTGCCGGGGCCGTTTTTCTTCCAGACATACCTGAAATACAACCATATGCCTGTGGCGAGAATTGCGATTTCAAGCGCCAAGCTGGCCGCTGGCATCAAACTAATCATATTAGTTTTTAGGGATAACGTCAAGTTATAAATGGATGGTTTGGAATCAAAAGATGATATTTAGAATTATATATTCAGGTGTTATTAAAGGAGGTAATATAAAATAGACAAATAATTACTGGAATTCCAAAGGGCCAAAAGTCGATAAGAGGGAGGTGATCTTGTACATTAGAGAAAGCAGCGAAGAATAATTTTAGTGATCTATGATTTGAAATTTACATTGCAACAAAGAAATTCTTACTGAATGGGCCCCAGTTCCCTCCAGTGAAGCCAGTTCTTCCTTCTAAGTTAACGAAACAAGGGAGAACTACATGGAGAACACCTGAAGTAGCATTAGCTCTAAACATCATGATAAATCTCATTTTCGAGTTATCTATGGGTGAAATCATGCCCATCTCATGTCTTATGGTATTTTCTCTTGTAATCATTTCACCCATACCTACGCTGGCAACTGTACCAGGTGTGGCCATGTTGCTCCGTATCCAGTAATTGGAGATATTAGTTGCTGAGACTAAATCAGTGGGTTGGTCATAAGTTAACATGATTTGGTTAGGAGCGATTTGTCTTGCTTCCAAAAGAGTTGGGTGAGGCATCATTTGTCTTTCGTCATACATCGGGATTCCATCGTGATAAGGCTGTGTAGTGTAGAGAGAGTAAGGTGATAGTGAGTTACTCATTCATTTTCCTCCAATTATAAATACATTAGTTAATTGTCCTTACTCAGTTTATGTATAGAGAATGGTATTTGTGTCTAATGATATTCTTATCGGATTTATAATCAAATTTAAAGAAGAAACTGAGTCAAATTTGATAATTGACAATAACTATATTAATGCGGTTGATATATAAATTAGTCATGATTAAATACGGCTATTGAGCTAACGGTGAATTAGAGTTTCATAAAGACAAGTTTAAAAGGGAGTTGTATGTTTATATGCAAAGAGCAATAATTGTTAGTTACTTGACCGACAAAAAGAATAATTTAGAAGAACTAAACGAATTACTATCTCAGGGATGGAAAGTTCTTAGTCAAAGTTCTATGGGTGGTGGTGGAGTTAATACGGTCCATTCTCTCGTAATACTCGAAAAATAGCTATTCCGCATAGCAGTACGATAGTTCAACCCATCATGGAGTAGTTCGCCCAGCGGCAGCTGCTCTTTTTGTCATTACGCTATTGGGCAGTTTAGCGTGGGGCACTCTAGAAACAAGTCCTTTTCAACGATTAGGATTTACAGGCTAACATTTTACGATAAGGATATTATTTATTTTATGCAGGTGTTTGTTAATTTTTCACAAAATATGGAAGACGAACTATCCTCTTGAAGTATAATAACTATAGGATACTTTTGGAGGTGAGCTAGTGAGATTAAGTGTATTTCTTTTGTTAATTACTGTTTTACTAACAGCTTGCACCGTAGAGCCGCTGAAAGATAATGTAACAAAACAGGATATTAATATAATTAACTCCGTTGAAGGGATGAATGTTTACAGTCACCGTTATGATAACATGGATCGTGGTCATCATGAGTTCGATGGCATCGATATTGTAGTCGATCAAACGAATTACAAATCAAATGACGTTCAAAGAGGGGAAATCGTATTTTATAAAAATCCAAAGTTGGAGAACTCCAAAATTAATTTGAGCGAGAATGAAATTGCAAGAATTATCGCCTTGCCTGGAGAGAAAATCCGCATTGATAAAGGTCAGATTTACATAAATGGAAGAAAACTTGATACCTTTTACGGGCAAGCACACAGACTTGGAATGAACATTGAAGAATTGCAGGAGGCAGCAAGACGATCTGATTTAGCCGATAACATTCGTAATAATTTTAGTAACAATGCTAAAGATTTTTTAAAAAGCAAGGAAACAAATTTGAAAGAAATAAAGGTCCCTGACGAGCACTATTTTATCGTTGGCGACGATTGGTTTCGTAGTGCGGACAGCAGACATTTTGGAACAATTCCAAAAGATTATATACTGGGTAAGGTTCTTGGTGTGGTGAAGAAATGAAGACGGACATTCTTCGTGTACAACAAGTAGTACCTTACCTTTTTTCGAAGTTATCTGGTTCGTTGTGGAAGGAAACGGTCTAAAGGTGGAGTGGGCGATAGAGTAAAAAAATATTTATCGGGCACGAGTTTAAACTAACGGGAAAGTATAGTTTATTGAACAATTAAGCTGCTGTGGCAAGGATCGGAAGCTGCGTTATGCTAAAGTGCGGGATATACTTTAACTAATATTAGTAGGTGGTAAATAAGTGAACTTAGATATAGAGTTTCTTACTCAAGTAATTAATGACTGGGACCCTGTAGTACTACTAGCAGGAGGAGCTCCAGAAGATGAATATAGTATTGAAGTAAAAGAAATCTTTCGGAAATCCTCGGCGTGTAAATCCCAAACAGACTTAGCGTTACTTATTTACAGAGTGTTCAACGATAAAATGAGAGTAAAATTAAATCAGCTTGACTGCTTAAAACAAGCATTTAAATTAACTGAAAACGAAAACAAAGAGCACAATTGATGTAACTAGAACGTTTTTTCAACAAGAAATTAGGATGAGGCTGCCGGCATGAATAGGCAGCCTCGTTAAAGTAACGGGCAGATTAGCTCAACAGAGAGTCCCTGATCCCCTTCATTGCATAATCTATTTTATGTTAAAATATA
>NZ_WHNZ01000021.1 GCF_013141725.1 Paenibacillus planticolens
ATCAGCATCAACACGATCAAGATCGATAATGCGATGTACACGCATATCGCGCAAACCAAAATCCCGCTGCCGGGCGGCAACTTCATTTCGATTAGCGTTGTGATCGCCTTGCTTGTCGTCGCAGCGGGGATGTATGTCGCCCATTACACGCGTTTCGGGCGCAATACGTATGCCATTGGGGGCAGCGAGCAGTCGACGATTCTCATGGGATTGCCGGTTGCCAGAACGAAGATTGGCGTGTATGCTTTCAGCGGCTTGTGTTCAGCGTTAGCCGGCGTCGTGTTCACTTTCTATATGCTGTCGGGATACGGCTTGCACGCGATGGGGATGGAGCTGGATACGATCGCTGCCGTTGTGATCGGCGGAACGCTTTTAACCGGAGGCGTAGGCTACATCGCCGGCACGTTCTTCGGAGTACTCATTCAAGGGGTCATTCAGACGATCGTCAGTTTCGAAGGAACCCTCAGTTCCTGGTGGACGAAAATTGTGATCGGCCTGCTGCTTTGTTTATTCATTTTGCTGCAAAAGGCATTAAGTGAACGGAGATGGTTCGCAAGAAAACGTCATGCAAGGTAGTCAAAAGATTTGAAGGGGATGGTGCGCGAAACATGTAGAAAAAAATGTCTAGCCATCGTAAAAAAGTCAAGAAATGACGTAAAAAATTGAATTGAGTTTTTGCAGGAAAGACTTAGTATTAACGTATACATGCCGATGTTTCAAGCAGATTAGAGAGGAAGAATGCGAATGAGGCGGAAATTAATACCTGTTTTTACGATTCTGGCATTATTGGTCAGTATGTTTGCTCACTTTCCTGCTGTGGAAGCAGCAGAAGATCCACCCGAGGCGTACTTGATGCCTTACTATACAAGCAATACTTCGGGCACAAGCATGACCTATATGGATGACAGTTTGCACCTTGCCTACAGTTACGACCGGGTCAACTGGGTTGCACTGAACGACAATAACGGGATTTTGTTTAAAACGAATAAAGGCTATGGGGCTTCGCCGACCAATGGCCTGCAAATTCGCGATCCTTTTTTATTCAGAAAAGGGGACGGGACCTTCGTCTTGTTGGCAACGGTGACGACAAGCGCAGGCGCAACGACGAGTCCGAGCATTTTCGCTTGGGATACGACGGATCTTATCCATTACACGAATGAGCGTACGATTTTGATGAACAGCTCCAGCTTGGCAGCGAAGAAACCGCAAGCGGTTTACGATGCGGCGGCAGGGAACTATGTCATTTATTGGACGGACGGAACGAAAGTCTACGCCAATACGACGAAAGATTTTGTGAGCGCTTCCACGAATACCGTATACACAGGTTCAGCGTATCCGGCAGCCCTTCCGAATCTGACGAAGAAGCCGACAGGTGCGATTGCTTCCAGTTCCATTGCCGTTAGTCCGGTTGAACTGAATGCTGTGCTGGCAAGTATCGGCACTCCGAAAATTCCGACCGGTACGAACAATATTGCCGTTAGCACAACAGCGGATCAAGCTCCGGTTCTGCCGGCTAAAGCCGATGTGAAGTACAGCGACGGAACGACCGAACAGAAGGCTGTGGAGTGGGAGTCCATTGATTCCAATGCATACTCCAAACCCGGCACGTTCACGGTGACAGGGACAATTCCACAATCAACGCTTCCTGATGTGCCTGTTTATAGTAATCCGCTAATTAAAAACGGAGCGGATCCCGACATTTACAAAGGGAAAGACGGTTATTTTTACTATACAAGCTCTTACATGGATGCAAGCAACAACAATGTGGCGGCCAAACAATATGACCGCATTACGCTAAGGAGAGCAACAACGATTCAAGGTCTTGCGACGGCGGAAGAGAAGCAGATTTTTTATAAAAATGCTTCCGGCGATGCCTCGTATCACATTTGGGCGCCGGAGATTCATCAAATAGGCGGCAAATGGTATGTCTACTTCGCAGGAGGTAAAACAAGCGCTAACTTTGATCTTCGTGTATACGTCATTGAATGCCAAGGCAGCGATCCGATGCAGGATCCTTGGGGCCCTCCGGTCAAAGTCGCTATGATCAATGAGTCCTTCGATCTCGATGCGACCGTTTTCGAACACAATAATGAAATGTATATGGCCTATGCTTACAAATATGGACCGGATTCTGTCAACTCCTCCATCCGTATTGCCAAAATGACCAGCCCTACAACGCTGGACAGCAAACAAGTCACCATCTCAACACCGGAGTACACGTGGGAGCAGCGCCGGGACAACGTTGAGGAAGCGCCTTCGGTGATGAAGAAGAACGGAAAGATTTTCATGACTTTCTCGGCCGGCTCTACCGATTCGACGTATGCTATCGGACTGCTGACGGCGGTAGATTCACCGAGCACCAACTTGCTGGATCCGGCATCATGGACCAAAACGCCGTATCCGGTCATGGCCACAAGCGTTGCGACAGGCCAATTCGGTCCCGGTCATTCTACGTTTACAGTTTCCGAGGACGGGACAAGAGAGGTTTTATCGTACCATGCCCGGGAAAATCAACAATATTCGGGAGTAAACTCCTACGCGCCATTGTATGACGCTTCAAGATGGGCCCGAGTGCAGTATATTTATTGGCACGCGGACGGTTCGCCTTACTTTGGCATCCCTGTAGCCGACGGCTACCTGCCGGGCGAATCCGTGACGGCAACGGTTACCGTTACAGCGCCTAGCGGATATAACTATCTTGATTCATATGCGTACACGCTTAATGTAAATGCCGTTCATGCTACAGTGCTTAAAACAGTCGACAGCAGCAATAACGAACAAAATGTCACGGCGAATGCGAGCTATTCATCGGCCAACCCGCTTATCGCATCCGTAAATGCAAACGGTGAAGTGACAGGGCTGCGCCCTGGAGACACCGTCATTACGGCTGACTATCAGGGTAAAAGCTATAAAGTGAATGTTCGGGTAGCTAGCGTGCTGGTACAGGATAATTTTGAGGACGGCAACTACACGTCCAATCCGAGCTGGACCGTAGTATCCGGTACATGGACCGTGGGCACGGATCCGACAAACAGCAGCAACAAAGTGCTGAATCAAACGGATGCAAACGAAGGCATCATCAGTGTCGGAGACGCAAACTGGATGGATTATACGGTAGTCGGACGCTTTAATACGAAAGCGGGCGGGGCATATCCGGGGTTCTACTTCCGTTATCTGGACACGAATAACTATTATTACTTCCAAATGCAGCTGCTAAATACGTTAGCTCTTTCCAAACGAGTAGGGGGAGCAACGGCCGTTACAATGGCAACAAGCAATTACACGATGACAGCGAACACATGGTATACCCTGAAAGTTGTCGTTAAAGGCAGTTCAATCAAATGCTATATCATCAATAATGGCGTGGAAACACTTGTTTTTGACGTAACAGATACGGAATTAACGAACGGGAAGCTGGCAGTCCGCAACAAATGGCAGGCTTTCTATATGGATGATGTCAGCGTAACTTCAGCAGCACCGGCCGTACCAACGAACATCAAGACAGATCCTTCGTCGTCAACGGTTAAAGTCTCCTGGGATGCCGTTGTTGGAGCGACAGGGTACAATATTTACCGTTCTTCCTCTTTGACAGGAACTTATACAAAAATTAAAAGCGATGTGAACGGTACATCTTTTGTGGATAAGGGACTTGCAGCATTAAATACGTACTACTACAAAGTATCATCGGTAAACGCGAGCGGAGAGCTCATGCTTTCCGAAGCCGCAAGCGCTAAAACGCTGGAGCAGGCGGCGAATCCTTCCAAGCTGGCTCTTGCTGGTAAAACGCCATCCTCGGCATCGGTAAGCTGGGATCCTGTAGCAGAAGCAACCGGATATAAGCTTTACAGAGCGAACAAGGCGGGCGGAACGTTCGAGCCCGTGTACAGCGGAACGTCTGTGAGTTTCACAGACAGCGGACTTGCGACGGGACAACCTTACTATTATGTCATGACCTATATGAAGGATGAGAACGAATCCAAAAGGTCGAACCAGGTGGCTCTGATTGCATCCGACACCGTACCGTCCGTCCTGCTGGATAGCGAGTCCTATTCCTTGCAGGCGACCAAAACGCATGCGACTTCGCTTACCTTATTTAATAGTGACGGTACAACGACCGAAGTTGCAGGGCAAGCTTCCTATTCGTCATCCAACCCAGCGGTAGCTGCGGTTAATGCGGGCGGAATCGTAACCGGCATCAGTGAAGGCAGTGCCATTATTACGATTATGTACCAATCCGCCACCTATCGTGTTGCGGTAAATGTCGCTCCCGAAGGCTTGCTGCTTTGGTATAAATTCAATGAGACAACGGGCAGCGTCGCAGCGGATTCATCCGGTAACGGCTTGAACGGATCACTGGGTGGCGGGACAACCTGGCAGGGCGGCAATGGCGTTAAGCTGGATGGAAGTACGGGTTATGTGCAAATGCCTAACGGAGTTCTAACGGGCTTGACAAGCATGACGGTTGCGACCGACGTGTTTGTCGATGAGGCTTCTCCGAATCCGGCATGGCTGTATACATTCGGGTCGACGACAGATCCGTTGAACGACGCCAACGCCCGTTATTTGAGCCTGTTGTTTGAGGATAGCAAATCACGCTACAGATCGATCATAACGAAGACCCGCTATAGCAATGAGCAAGGCGCAATCGTCAATTCGGTATTCCCGAAAGGAAGTTGGAAGCATGTTGCTTACACGCAAACGGGGACAACGGGAACGCTTTATGTTGACGGCGTTCAAGTTGCGCAAACTACAGCGCTGACGTATACGCCTAACGATATGGAACCGACAATCGCCAATTACATTGGCCGTCCTGCTTATTTAGCCGACAAGTATATGAACGGCAAGGTCAAAGATTTCAGGGTGTATACGAAAGCGCTGAGCCTGTCAGACATTCAAGCGCTTATGGCGAAGCCTGATTCTTACTATGTCGCGATGGATAAAGAAAGCTTGTCACTCGGCGACACGAGCGCGGTAATCAGCGATTTGAAGCTTCCGGTTAAAGGAGAGTTCGGCAGCACAATCACATGGACTTCCAGCGACACGAGGACTGTAAGCAACACCGGTGTTGTTACACGCCCAACCGCTACGGAAACTGACAAGAGCGTGACATTAACAGCGGCGATCGTCAAAAATACGGCGTCAGAAAGTAAGTCGTTTACGGTCACAGTGAAAAAACTCCCTACAGACGTTGAGCTGCTCACTGGGGATGCTCGAGCGCTGCGCGTTTACAACATCGACGACGTAAGAGGCAACCTGACGCTGCCGAAGATCGGCTCCAACGGTTCTTCGATTTCGTGGAAATCGGAGCGTGCAGACATCATTACGCCAACCGGTGAAGTTGCCAGACCTGCGCATGGCAGCGGCAATGCTATGGTTAAGTTGACAGCTACCCTGACTCTTAATCAAGAGGTTCTGACTAAAGCCTTCATCGCAACTGTGAAAGAAAAGCCTGAAGCGCAGGATTATCAAGGCTACTTCTTCCCTTATTTCGCAGGGGAAGGCTACTCCAACGGCGAGCAGCTCTACTTTGCGCTAAGCCAAGGCAATGACCCGCTGCACTGGACGGAGCTGAACGGTGGCAATCCTTCGATCCTTTCGAACTTAGGAGAAAAAGGGTTGAGAGATCCGTACATTATCCGTTCTCCTGAAGGAGATAAGTTTTATTTGATCGCTACGGACCTTAAGATTTATGGCAACAATGACTGGACAGCCGCTCAGCGAACAGGATCCCTTGCGATTATGGTTTGGGAATCGACGGATTTGGTCAATTGGTCTGAACAGCGGATGGTCAAGGTATCATCGGATCTGGCTGGCAACACATGGGCTCCAGAAGCGTTCTATGATAAAACAACAGGTGAATACGTCGTGTTCTGGGCTTCAAAAATGTACAGCGACGCAACGAAATCGGGCAGTCCGCACCAACGAATTATGTATGCGAAAACAAGGGATTTCTATACCTTTACAGAAGCGCAAGAATATTACAATCCTGGATACTCTGTCATTGATACAACAATGATCGAGCACGACAATAAAATTTACAGATTTACCAAAGATGAAAGAAATTATAACGCATCCACAGCGCCTAACGGCAAAATGGTTTTCGAACAAGTCAGCGACTCTATCTTCGGAAACTTCACGACAATTACGGAAGGTATCGGTAAAGGCTCGATTTCCGTAGGTGAAGGGCCGCTCGTGTTCAAAGCGAACGGCAGCAATAAATGGTATTTGTTTATCGATTATTTCAGCGGCGGCGGGTATAAGCCGTTTGAAACAACCGATTTGGCATCGGGTGTTTGGACGATGTCTACGAACTACGCTTTGCCGTCCAAGCCGCGTCATGGCACTGTGCTTCCTGTTACAATGACGGAGTATAACCAGTTATCGGCTAAAGTGCCTGCTGTTGCTCCTGTCCCGGCAGGGACGAAAGTTACTGGCGTGACGATTGGAGGCGGCGATCTCACACTTTCGAAAGGTGAGGAAAGACAACTAAACGCAGCGGTGATGCCAGCCAATGCAACGAATCAAGGAATTGTTTGGTCCAGCAGCGATGAGACGAAGGCCGCAGTCAGTGAGACGGGGCTGCTTAAAGCAGTCGGCAACGGCGCCGCGACAATTACGGCATCTACAAGAGACGGCGGATTCATCGCAACGCTCCGCGTTACGGTGCAGGGCGGCAATACTCAAATGATGTATGTATCCGGGCCTAAGAGTGTTGTTTCCAATCAAACATTTGAAGCTGTACTCGGACTAAACACCGTAACAAAGATTGCCTATGCTCAAGATATAACGATTAACTACGATCCGGCGCAAATTGAATTTATTTCTGCTGAATCGGTGAAACCAGGTTTCACTATCGTAGATAAAGCAGTTAAATCTGGAAAAGTACGTTTGCTTACTGTAGACCTGAACAGGGATCAAGCGACAGACACTCCAGTGGACCTGTTAAAGCTGAAGTTTAAAGCTAAGGAGCTAAGTCAAACGCAAACAAGCAGCATCTACACGTCAGATATGATTTTTGCAGATGGTACTGGAACGGAATCAGCGGTAACGAACCCGGATCCATACAACTTCGAAATCGTCTCCGTGACCAAGACAGCTCTGCGCGAAGCGATTGCGAAGGCTCAGGAGCTGTACGATGCTTCTGTGGAGGGAACAAGACCTGGCGAGTATCCGATAGGATCGAAAGCTGCGCTGCTTGCAGCCATTCAAAGTGCAAATGAGGTAGCAAATACGGGCACAGCTTCTCAGGCTCAAGTCAATCAGGCATTTGATCAATTGAACGCAGCGGTGCAAGCATTCAAAGCATTGATCATTACCAATCTGCCTGGTGATTTGAATGGAGACGGTGTCGTTCGAATCGGCGATCTTGCTATCGCAGCGTCCCACTATGGTTTAACATCCTCTGATCCTGAGTGGGCTCAGTTCAAAGCAGCAGATTTAAACAATGACGGTAAAATCGATATCTGGGATCTTGCAGCACTTGCAAAATTGATCCTGAACTAATGGAAAAGGATGAGATCATCCCGCGCAGGCGAGGTGGTCTCATCCTTATTTTCCTTTATAGACTAAGCTCCTCATGCTTTCGCTTTCAACCAGCTTCGCGGCTTGGCCGCTTTTGCGAAATTGCATGGTGGTCATTCCCGTAATCCGTTTGAACAGATTGGAAAAATAGTTAGCATCGTTATAGCCGACCATGAAGGCAATCTCGTAAGATTTTGCCTGTGTCGATTGAAGCAGCTCCATGGCCTTGCGAATTCTCGTTTGCGTTAAATATTCGATGAACGTTTGACCCATTTCTTGGCTGAAAATTTTGCTGAAGTGTCCGGGGCTCAAACTCACATGATCCGCAATGTTTTGCAGGGAAAAATCTACTTTATCGTAATGCTCATGAATGTGATGCTTCACTTTGCTCAGCATATCCCCGTATCGATCCGTGGAGTTAGATCGCCAGCTCCAGTATTGTTCGGTTAGCCGATTCAAATAAGAACAAGATTCCTCCCAGGTTCGGATGGATTCGATCGTTTTTTGCATGTCATTCAGATTTTTTTCCAAATCGGCAATATCCGGATAAGACTCTTTGGCGGATCGGAAAACTTCCAAGGTCAGGTCGTTTAGAATGTAATACCCGATGAGGCATGAGTGCCAATCCATATTCCGAAGATCAGCCGCAAATGAATCTATGAATTGTTCTTTCTGTGCATGGGAGCCAATTTTCAGAAATTCAACGAATTTGGCACGGTCCAAAAAGATCGATTGCTCAAGCGGTGCATGATTTGATTCCCTTAAAGCTTGCAGGTTTTGTCGGGATATTCTCCGCCAGTGCATGTCTTCCATCGCATCCAGGAATGAAATGTGTATGCCCTGCATGCGGTCTTGAATGCTTCCAATCCCAATGGAGAGGGTATCTGCGGATTGATTCTGAAGAAAGGAAGACAAGGCTTGTTTCAGTTGTTCGGGAGATTCTCCTTTCAGAATCCAAACGCACTCGGTTATGCTCCTTTTAAACATCAGGGGTTGACCGCTCGCACAGTTCACATGCATCAGTTCCTCTTGCTGCTTTAAGAAATCGGAGATGCCTTCTGATGAGGGGGCTGAAGCTGTCAGACCTCGAAGATCTGCAACCACGACGGCATAATACGGAGAAATCAGGTTGATATGTAATTTCGAGCTCAAATGAACGGCTTCAGATGTCGTAATAAATCCGCTGCACAGATCATTCAGCAGTTTGCTTCGCGTTAAGAGGCCATGATGGCCGTTTCCTTGCATAAGATGTTCAATCTGCTCTTTGGCTTGGCGTTCCTTATCAATCTTGTCACTGACTCTATGAAGAATTTCAAGCAAATCGACGGAACCGAACGGTTTGACGCAGAATTCCTCGATCCCTAGGCGAAGTGCGGTTCTGGCGTATTCGAAATCTCCGTGACCGCTAATAAAAATAATTTTTATATCGGGAAATCGTTCGCGGACAATGGAACTTAATTCCAATCCATTCATGAATGGCATTCTAATATCTGTAATTAAAATGTCGGGGCGAAACTCTTCAATCATGGGAAGAGCAACTTCCCCGTCGGGAGCGCCGCCGCAATACATAAATCCTTCTTTTTCCCAATGGATCGTGTCGCGAATGACTTCGCGTATTAATATTTCATCATCGACCAGTATTACTTTTTTCATCTGTTGTGCCTCCTATGGATGGTGGTTGAAGGCCGTTAAACAATACCACCACTATATCAAATTGCAGTCGGTACGAATATGTAAACGCTAACCATTTCTTCATAATATGAGTGGGTTCATCTTTCACCAGAAATAACAATTTTCGCTAAAAAAAACAATATTCATCATGACGAGCTCTGGAAACACACGTAAATATTCACAAGAAATAAGCTTGAAACTCCGTATAAAATGTGCCCATAAGCGATTTATAATGAGGACACAACAAGAAAAGGATATTGAAAGAGAGGAGTTATTCCATGCGAGCAAATCAGCCAATATTGAGGATGACGGGTATTCATAAGCAGTTTCCAGGCGTTAAAGCTCTGTCCGGCGTTAATTTCCGCATGTTTCCGGGAGAAGTTCATGCTCTGATGGGCGAAAATGGCGCCGGTAAATCGACGTTGATTAAAGTCCTCACCGGTGTCTATGCGATCGATCATGGCAGCGTGGAGATGGATCGCAAGCCAATCACCGTTTTGAGCCCGCAAGATGCTCAACAGGCTGGAATTAGTACCGTGTATCAAGAAGTAAACTTGTGCCCAAACCTCACGGTTGCCGAGAACATTTTCATTGGCAGAGAGCCGCGCCGCTATGGACGTATCCTTTGGAAAGAGATGAACCGGGCCGCCGAAACGCTTCTTGAGGAAAGATTACATCTTTTCATTGATGTTACAGCACCGCTTCATACGTATCCTCTAGCGCTTCAACAGCTGATTGCCATTGCCCGGGCTTTAAGCATTTCGGCTAAAGTGCTTATTTTGGATGAACCGACATCCAGCTTGGATCGCGGTGAAGTCAAGCAGCTATTCGGGGTCATAAACAAGCTGAAAAAAGACGGTCTAGCGATATTATTTGTCACTCATTTTCTGGATCAAGTCTATGAAGTGTCAGATCGAATAACCATTCTCCGCAACGGAGAGTTTGTCGGGGAGTATATGGCGGCGGATCTCCCCCGGATAGAACTAGTTTCCAAAATGATCGGCAAGGAGCTGCACCTGCTTGATGAGCTGCCCAAATCTCAAAATGCGGGTCATTCAGCAGCCAAGAAAGTGCTGTTGGAAGCCAAAGCGCTTGCCCGTAAAGGAGCGATAGAACCGTTTGATCTTCAAATCCGAAAAGGAGAAATTTTGGGACTTGCCGGTTTGCTCGGATCGGGCCGGACGGAGCTGGCTCGCATGGTATTCGGCGCTGACCGGGCAGACCAAGGCGATCTCCTCATGGAGGACATGGGCGGCGGCATTCACTCGCCGAGGCAAGCGATTGACCACGGCATCGCCTTCTGCTCCGAGAATCGCAAGA
>NZ_WHNZ01000022.1 GCF_013141725.1 Paenibacillus planticolens
ATCGTTACCGTTAACTTTGAACCCCAAACCGTCCGGTATTTCAAAGTGATCCAAACGGGCACAGCCTCGAACTGGTGGTCCATTCGCGAGCTTAGAGTATATGGCTTGACAGCAGCTTCTGCATCCTTAACGGTTCCGGCGAATGTGACCAGCGGGCAAAACTTTGATGCAACTGTTGAATTGGACAGTGTGGTAACAAGTGTATATGCCCAAGATATTAATTTCACCTACGATCCCAACGTTGTGGAGTTCCTTTCAGCGGAATCCTTACAGTCTAAAATCGTGATTGCGGCACAATCCAATGCTGGAGGCCATTTGCGCTTCTTGACTGCGAATATCGGCGGCGGCGGCAGTGTGAATGGTCCATTATTGAAGCTGCATTGGAAAGCGAAAGAAACAGCCGATAATGTCAGCACCACAATAGCTCTTTCAAGTATTGCGCTGGCTGACTTACAAAAGGAAACCAATCTCGATGGTAGTTCGAAAGTCATTCTCGTAAAAGCCATTGTAGATTTGACTGAACTGAGAGCACTGATTAATAATGCACAAACGCAGCACGATGCAGCCACAGAAGGTTATTCTTCCGGTCAATATCCTATTGGCTCGAAAGCAAAGCTGCAAGCTGCAATTACCTCAGCCAATAATGTAGCAAATAATCCAGATGCAACGAAATCAGAAGTCGCAGGAGCAATAACGGCACTGACGGCAGCCCTGCAATCATTCACATCTTCCGTCTACACTTCTGACCCGGCAGACATGAATAATGACGGAAAATTCACGGTAGTCGATTTAGCGATTGTGGCTGCGGCATATGGCAAAACTTCCTCAGATCCAGATTGGGAAATGTATAAACGAGCTGATTATAACCGAGATGGCAAGGTTGATCTCACAGACTTGGCTGCTGTTGCACAACGTATTTTGCAATAAGAATCTCCGTAAATCGTTTAAGTTGCCTAGGCTAAGCTGAATGACGCCCGCTATGATACATTTTGTATTGTAGCGGGCCTTTTCTTTCTTGTAAATGTAAACTACTCTTGACATGGTGTAAATTTTTTATTACATTGAGAATATAATACTATACATCGTGTAAAAGTTAACGTACAAAGGAGTGTGAAGCATGACTTATCAAGAAAAGAAAAGCATCTTATCGTTGATCAGCGCTATTCTCATTTTCGGTTCTTATTGTATGTACATGTACCCGAAGTATCCCGAGGGTGCGCCGGAGTCGACCTCAACCTTACACTATTGGGGTTCCTTCGTCCTCATTTTGACGATGGTTTCCATCGTCGCTCACATCGTGATCAGCATTATTTTTAACATCGTCTTTCGAATTACGACCAAGGAAAAGGAACCGTCCTTTGAAGATGAACTGGATAAGCTGATTAACTTGAAAGCCTTCCGAAATTCTTTCGCTGTATTTATCCTCGGTTTTCTTCTTGCTATGGGATCGCTTGTTATCGACCAGCCGTTACACGTAATGTTCATGATCCTGATCGCTTCGGGATTCCTTTCCGATGTGACCGGCTCCATTACGAAACTTTATCACTATCGGAAAGGAGTCTAGTATGGGCAAAAATCTTGTCGGCAATCACATCCGTAAATTACGATTCAACCATGATGAAATGACTCAGCAGCAATTGGCTGACAAGGCAGGCGTAACAAGACAAACCATCGTGGCCCTGGAAAAGGGTAACTACTCACCGTCTCTTGAACTTGCTTTTCGCATCGCTCGTGCCTTTAACTCGCCATTGGAAGAAGTATTCTTTTATGAGGATGAAAAAGATGGAGGTTAGATAGGATGTCAGTTAAAATGGCTTCTAAAATTGTGGGAATATTGTTTATCCTTGCAGCCGTTACGGCGGTAATCGGTGGTCTTTTCTTATACAAACCAATCCTAAACGATCCTAATTACCTGATTCAAGGTTCCGAACACGCGGGCCAGATCGTACTTGGAGCGCTTATGGAATTAATTCTTGTCGTTTCCGCGGTCGGAACTGCAACTACAATGTTTCCATTATTAAGAAAATACAATGAAACCATCGCCCTGTGGCATGTTTGCTTTCGGTTTATGGAAGCCGTTATTATTACTATCGGTGTGATCAGCGTACTGTCCCTACTGACTTTAAGCCGGGAATTCGTAGCGGCAGGAGCCTCGGATATCGCCTCTTTTCGAGCATCTGGCATTTTGCTAAAAGCAGTGCATGACTGGACATTTTTGCTTGGCCCCAATTTCATGCTAGGCATCAATACGATGATGTACAGTTATATCTTTTATAAATCAAAGCTCGTCCCCAGGTTTATCCCCATCTTAGGTATGTCAGGTTCCATTCTCATTTTTCTTTGCGCCTTGCTCGTCATGTTCGGTGTAATTGAACAGCTTTCGGCTTGGGGTGCTATTTTAGCGCTGCCAATTGCGGCTAATGAAATGATCCTCGCTGTGTGGCTGCTTGTTAAAGGATTCAATGATATTTCTCGCTAATTTTGGAAACTCGGTAATAGGACAAATTTGTTCTCGAATACGATAGAAAGCTGTCATGCTATAAAAGGAGGACTTCGGATGAGTTCCCTACTTCAATCCCGCTTCTTCAAGCAGTCCGATCCAATGGAGCAAGATTTTGTTTATCGTTTACCTGAGACTTGGTGGAGCAGACCTTATGAGTATGCCTGGTGCGCTTCCTTCATAGAGTCCAGCGATACTGCATTAGATGCGGCTTGCGGAATCCCACATCCGTTTAAATTTGTTCTTGGTCGGAGATGTATGCATGCTTATGCCTGCGATTGGGACTCTCGCATCGTTTCATCAAACATCATTCTGGATGCCGTTCGGATGGAAATTAACGAAGAGGCAGCCGAGATTGTACAAAAGGGTGCGTTTACGGAAACTCATCTCAGTCAAGCAGGCCTTACTCAGCTTCCTTACGCAAATTGTTTTTTTGATAAAATATTTTGTATTTCCGTTTTCGAACATTTGAATCTCGCAGACATGCAGTTAGTCTTGGAGGAATTCAAAAGAACGCTTAAAGACTACGGAATCATTCTCCTCACACTCGACTACCCAACCATCGACTTGAGCAAATTTCAGTCATTTGTTCAGAACGCAGGGCTAGAATTCTGCCATGAAGCAGACTTCACACTTCCGCCTGATGCTTTAAAAACTGACTTGTGGGGTGGACTATATTGTTTTCGAGCAGCGCTAAAAAAGACGGTTCTTAACTCCGGTAGTGCCTGATAGAAAAACAAAAACATAGCAAAAAAACGAGCCTCTAGAGTCGCTTCTAGGGCTCTTTTTAATGCTTCCGCACTAATCGTTTGGTTATCTGGATCAAATATATTTTAAATATTCCTTAACCGGAGCTGAAATTCAATGAAAAAAATTACGATTCCCTACTGGATTTTTACTGTGCTAATAGTGTTATTTATGGGTGTAGGCGCGAATGGGCATATGCCGGTTTGATCTTCGATTTGACAGGCGCTATGTATTCCAGCATCACTGTGGACGGCATTTCGGCTGGATTGGGTTTTCTTCTTGGTTATATTATGATCTTAGGTTCTTATGTTTATTACCATAAAAGACAGAAAATTGGCTTGTTAAAAGAGAATATCGCAAGGGGAATATGAGGGTAAAAGAAAAATCTCCCTCTAAATGGACTGCAGATGCTTGTCAGAGCCATTTAGCCGGAAAAACTCCCGCTATTTGCACCGATTTCGTGAGAATCTACGAAAACCAGTCAAATTAACGGGAGTTTTTCCTTTTAAATATCCTAAAAGGTCATCATTCGAGCCATTTAGAGGTGGGTTTTCCAGTTATTTCAATAACCCATATCCTTTAATATCTTTGACAATGTGCGCAGACGCTCTCCGATCAGCTCATCGTCGTCGCTCAAAGCTTGATTGAATAGCTTAATATCTTCATTAATTCGCTCATTGTCCGTACATATTGCCACGGTCATAGCATCACCTTGCAGGCCAACCCTATCAATGACGGGCTCCTGTGGGTCATATAAATTTTCATATCTATAAGCTTCACGAAAATGCTCCAGTGTTCGGCAAATCAGAATGGATAAATCGAGAACACGATGGAGAGGCAGTTCTTCTGACTGTCTTGACCATTTTTCTCCCGTGTATCTCCATACTTTGGCCGAAATATCGACCTTCCCTCTATCGTTCCACTGAGCTAAGCCTAATGAAAGGCCTTTTGCATCCGTATTTCGGGCAAGTCGGCCGTCGATTTGCTCATAGTTTTCCGACACGACAACAGGTTTATGCTTCAAGGTAGTGGGTATTTTCATTGTAATTCCCTCTTTCCGTTTACCTATTTACTAATTTACTAAACAACGGTTTCATCTTATCTTGAATTTCACCGTTAGTCAATCCGGCTTAATCCTTAAGAGGCTTATTATATCCTCTGTCTCCGTAGGGCTGTAACTTCTCAAGCCACGGCTTTAAGATTTGTTTCTTCTCCCAGCGCATGTCGGTCACCTTGTCGGCTTCCTTCTGTTCCAGCACCTCATAATCGAAGCTATCCTCTCCGAATTCCTTCCAATCGTTCTGGAGCTGAGCATTTGCGAATCTTCCGGCATCCAACTGCATCTTCAAGGTGAGCCATTTGTTTTTCAAATTCGGATAGCTGTCGATGTAGATTTTGCCGTTGACTTTGTTCTTGATTTGGGCGACACCCATATAAACCTTGATCTGCTTATAATCCTCCAGAAGCTCTTTGCGCTTACTTTTGTCCATAATGGATTTTCCTCCCTATCGAATCGAATACATATTTATGATATTTACAAATACCTTGCGATAATTCGTACTAGCTTGGCAGGGAATTCATGTAGATTCGTAATATCCAAAAATCTTTCATTCCCATAGATTTCACTAATGACATCCTTGTCTTGACCAATAGCGGCTGCCAGAAATGTAATGCCTTTCCGTTCATATTCCTCTAATGTTTGTTGCATATCTGTAACGGCATAACTTCCGGTATAGTCGTCCATTGCTTTGGGCTGTCCGTCACTTATGCTTATCAACAGCTTAGTTTGTTGCGGCGCAACGGCTAACCGTTCCGCCATAATTCTAAGAGCCATTCCATCACGATTATTGCTTCTGGCCCGCATCTGCATGAGCCTTAATCGATCATTAGAATCGGGTTTATCAAAATCGGCATACGCATAGATCGACATTTGCTCCATTTTGGAGACATCCGCCGTATCCCCATAGATCAATATGGGAATATTACATAGTTGACAATATTCATATACCGCGATTACGGCTCGCTTTGCTGCTTCCAGTCTCCCGAAAGCTGACATCGATGCCGATTCATCCACCCGTAGACCAACCACAAGGGAAGGCGACTCCGCTTGCGGGCGTTTCTTAGCAAAATACCGATAATCTCTGTAGGCAACGCTGTCTGCCTGAAATTTGCTGCCATAATAATGACTTCTCGCAAATTCGGAAGACATTTCATGTTCCAAGAGCGGAAGTGTCTTTCTAGCGATTTCCTTCACGATCGGCATCAGTCCCTGACTTAGACTGACATATTCCTGTTGATTTTCCTGATCGCAATCCGGACGGTGAACAACGAGCTTGACTTTTTTATGAATGGAGTCAGACACAATCTCCCTTGCTGCTTGATTCAGCTTTTTACGGAAATCACGATCTTTCTGTTTCGTATCCTCCAACATGGGCTCAAGATTGGCCTGATGATATCGGGGAGAGCCATTTTCTCCAAAATCCGAACGTTCCATCTGGGTAGAATCATCCCAAACATGGGTAGAATGTTCTTCGCTATCAGCAGATTTTTTTAATGCGATACCTTTTTCTTCTTCCTGGTTATCATTTTCAAAATCGGTGCCGTCTATATCTCCCCATGTCTTGATCTCTATGGCATCGTTACAATTTCGTTTTTTTTTACTTCAAACGGAGCTTCCTCTAAGCTGGCCATCAAACCTTGCTTTTCGAGTGCTTCTTCCAAGAGTTTAATCTCTTCGGAATCCGTTGTGATCTTATAGATGACTTTATGATACAGGGATTGTTTGGCGGAAGCTCCTTCTGCAACCGCATCTGCCCAGTAGAAGAACGAACGCATTCCAGCCACACCTTTGATTGCATGGGCCCGGGCTGTTTTGTCTAGAATAATAATGATATCTGCTAAAACGCTCAATACCTTTTCATCTTGATATCCGGTTTTGGAGATTGCGCGTTCTACCATAACTTCTTTGGTTGGCAGATCCATCTTTTCTGAGTGCTGAACCCTGTCACGCAATGCTTCGTTAAGCGGCCTAGCCCCTGCATAACTGCGGTTTGTTGTGATGACCGCTATGAAGTCCGGATGTCTTCGTATGATTTCGGTAGGAAGATTGATGCTGCCATCCAGCTCCAAGGCAGAGTTTAACGCCATCAATACCGCAGCATCGCGAATAACGTTTGGTTCTTGGATTTCCAAAAGATAACCTTTTTGATACGCTCTGACGATCTCCGATGGGTAAAAACGGTACTCAACCGCTTCGCCGTCGTTGTTTTCCGAAGCAAGTTTCAGCAGCTGCTTCATCTTTAAGGCGGCTTCTTCCTGTGTAATCCCCAGTACGTCCATCAAAATTTCACTTATGCTTTGAAAACCATTGCTTTCATACAATGCATTCAAAACGGTTTGCTCCGCAGGCTTCAATTGCTCTAATCGGTCGGAAGAAATCACTGGCAAAATAGCGCCAATAATATCCGATTTATCCATATCGGCAAAACAGGTTACTTTCGTATAAGGCAGCCCGAAATTTGCCGATAATGCTTTGGCAAGTTGTGTTTTACCGGAACCGGCGTCACCTTCCAATAAAATATTGGCAATTTTCATTTCCCCGCGATGCCAGTTGCGCTTTATTTCGTTGCTAATGCGCTGTTCTTCTTCGCTGACCTTATGCGATATTGGCTTTTTCCAAACAAGCTTTTTTTCTACATCTGTCAGTTGTCTTTCAGGTGACAAAACATATTTTTCGAAATCTGTCATTCCTTTCTCCTCCTATCTGTCATGTGCCTTGAGCTTTCGTTTTTTTCTTAACAATAAGTGGGAGCAGCAGCAGCGCACCGATCAGAATCAAACCACCGCTGACGACATAGACCCCCAGTAGGGATAGCGCATTCTTCAGATAGCCCGATATGAACATGCCAAGCACCATCATCCCC
Organism: Paenibacillus planticolens; assembly: GCF_013141725.1. Lineage (GTDB taxonomy): Bacteria > Bacillota > Bacilli > Paenibacillales > NBRC-103111 > Paenibacillus_E > Paenibacillus_E planticolens. The sequence continues at coordinate 7,171 of NZ_WHNZ01000022.1, forward strand.
ATAAAAGCAGGCATGATCGTCCCCGATACCCGGCCAATAAAGGCCCCTTCCGTGTTCCGCACAAGAAGCGTCTGGATTCCCCCTTGAATACTTGGGTAAAATAAACCGCTGATCACTAGAAGTGCAATGGTGAGCCAAATCATCGTAGATGCGCCAATTCCAACCGTACTAATTGCGGTAACAATCAGACCCACCATGAGCAACAATTGTGGCTTCACCTTTTTGGCGATCCCCATGATGACAGCACCGCCAATCAACATGGCTGCCCCATTGGTCATAACCAACCACTGTAGGAACTGTTTGCTCTGTCCCAATTTCTCCATGACAAGAAAGATCTGAAGCGGTTGAATCAGTCCTGATCCCAATCCCATCGCTGCGAATGTCAAACTGAGCGTTCTTAAGGATGGATTGGACCCGATATACCGCAGCCCCGCCTTCATCTCCTTCATGAAGCTACCTACTTCACCGGACCTTGTCTCCTCCGCGTCACGGGGAAGCGACGATAAAACAAGTGAAGAGCCAAGGAACATGACTGCCGTTAGGATCAGAGAGGCATGAATGCCAAACTGTAAGAAAATAAACGTCCCGATGACCGGACCCAAAACCGTGAACACGGCTATAACCGTTTGGGACAAGGCCATCACGCCTTGCAATTGTTCGCCAGGCACGTGCCGTTTGTACAATTTCATAGCCGAAGGCTGAGAAAACTGAGACAGGCTGGCGGAAATGAATGATCCGATGAGAAGTGCCGTCCATCCGCCATTCATGACGGCAAGCAGCACCGCCACAACGGACAAGCTGGAAAGCAAATCGCTCCATACCATTGTTCGTTTCGGCCGCCATCGGTCGGCAAAGGTTCCGCCAATAATAGCGAATAGAAAGATCGGAGCGAATTCCGCTACCGAGATCAGTGATACATACACCGGATTATTTTGTGTCAAATCGGTAACATAAAGAAGTACGGCATAATTCCGAATCCAAATTCCCAACTGCAAAAACACGCGGGAAAGGATAATAGTTCGAACATAACGATTGGAAAACATTTTTAAAACCCCAATCCTTTCATATTTTTTAATCATTTGCGCAGACGTTCGATGATCATCTCACCATTGCGAATTTCTACTAATCAACTACGCTAATAATTTACTAAATTACTAAGTCAGTATATATCGATTCTTATCGTTCGTCAATCCGCTTTTTTAGGGGTATTCGTAATTTTGCAACCGCGGTTTCAACGAAATTGGGCTGGATAACAAAAAAAAGAAGAAGGCTATTTAGCCTTCTTCCGCTATTTTTAACACTTAATTCTGAAGAATCAATTGCGCCACTGCCGCTAAATCAGCGATGTCAATGATGCCATCGTTATTCATATCCGCGATTTTGTACTGCTCCCAGTTCGGATCAGCGGACGTTTTACCATACCAAGCTGCTACCATAGCCAAATCTCCGATGCTCACTTTGTTATCTCCGTTCAAATCGCCCGGATCTCGCGTGATTACGGTAATTTGTACGCTTTGCGAAGCGCCGCTTACCGGCGTCTCTACGCCATTAGCATTTGCTACCGTAATGTTCTTTAATGTGACAGTTCCGGTTACCGATTGAGCGATCGATTTCGCTTTAAAATTCAATTTCAGCAAGTCGCCATCCGTACTTACCGCATGATTCCCGCCTAGGCTGGCCAGTAGGATTCGAACTTGTCCAGGCGCTTTTTCGGAAGTGACCACCGTTAATTGATCTTTCACTAAAGGTTCTGCTGAGATAAGCTCGAACTGCGCCGGATCAAACGTAAGGGTCAGATCTTGAGCGTAGAGAGGTTGAGTCACACCGGTTAAACCATAGTTCAGTCCAAATGACTGCCCTGCGCCGACGCTGCTCGTTCCGGTTAATGTCGCATTTAACGTGACAGCATCTCGAGCTACCACACTAAAACTCAATGTCGTATCCAGTTTATTACCGGCATAGTCGGCCGCTGTAATATTCAGGGTGTGGACGCCCAGCTTACCGGACAAATCGATCGGCGTTCCGTTGGTGTAAGGATTGCCGTCAAGCGTAATGGATTGAGAGACTACACTAGTTTCTTGATCTTGTGTGTTCAGCTCGAACGAAACAGTCTGGTTGTCTTTATATACTGTGCTGTCAACGAAAGGTGCCCCGTTAGCCTTCAGCGTATAGGTTGGCGCGGCGTGATCTTTTACCATGGAATAAGTGTCGACCACTGCCATCGTATCCGTTCTGTACGTGTTGATCTTAACGCTGGACGGTGAGACGTTGATGGTCGAGAAGGTCGGAACTTTTAGCTGGCTTCTGACCTCGGAATATATTTCTGGCGTAGTCATTAATTCGTAGTATTTACTTCCGCTCGCTGAGTTGGCCGTAAGGTACGTCGCACCTGTTGGATTGACGACTCGTCCCTCGCTGTCGATCAGCTGATTTTTCTGCGGAATATCGCCTTTCATCACATACGTTCTGACATAGGAGTGGTCATGACCCATGAAGATCATATCGACATCCAATTCGTCAAACGTCGGGAAAAGGGCGGCTCTTAAGCCGGTAATTACAGCTTCCGTAGAGTGAGGCCCGGCGCCGTAAATGTCATGGTGGAACGTGACGAACTTCCATTTCATGTTAGGCACAGCAGCAACCGTTTCTTTCATGAATTGTACGTGCGAAGCCCCGTTCGTGTTATTTGTGTTCAAAACCATAAATAGCGCATCGCCATAGGTGTAATAATAGTCACCACTGGCATTGGTAACGCCGTATTTGGTTGATTCATTCGGCTGGTTGAAATGGTATTTGTAATTAACGTTGGTATCGTGATTGCCGACAGTGGTTGCAACCGGCAAGCTTCGAAGAACGATAGGGCTTTCGAACGCGTCATATTCAGCTTCAGTGGTCGCATGCTCCACTTGATCGCCTGCAGACATAATAAAGCTAAGATTAGGCAATTTTGCAACCGCTTTATTTAAGGTGTCTGTCCAGCCTTCCGTATCCTTGGTCACACTGCCTGAAGCTCCGATTTGCGGGTCTCCGACGAACATAACGCTAAACTCATCGGTTCTTTGCGTATCAAAGTTATAGACAGGGCTCCAATTTGTATCATTACCGTCGCCAACACGGTACACATATTGTGTGGAAGGCTGAAGACCAGTAACCGTTACTTTATTGGAATAATAGAGCGTCGTTCCGACCGTAGCTGCTGGGGAAACCGTTCCTGTAAATGCTACTGCCTTTGCAGCGGGGAAATTGGTGTCAGTCATATCGGATTTCTTAGCCATTTGGACGATGCTGGCGACCGGATTAATGGAAGAATACCATGTGAGGCGAAGTTCAGTTGCATCCGTGCCGGGATTAAGTGCTATGTCCTTAGGAATGTATGTAACTGCATCTGCGCTGACTATGCCTACCGGTGTTATGTTTCCGTAACCTGCGAATCCATCGGACATCAGGGGTAATGCAACTAATACGGACATAACCAAAATACTAATTTTGGCAGAACGTTTCTTCAGACTAAATGAACTAAACATTCAATATAATCCTCCCTAAACTATTATCACCTTCACCCGCGCGGTATTTCATGAAGGCTCTGATATGATCATAATAGAAGTTTGTTAAACGAGAGTCGCAATCTAGTGAATTGTTTGTAAATAATTGGAACATCATTCAATGAGATATTCGAATACGTTTAGCCCATTTGAATCTTCGAATATGATGGATTGCAGGGTACATAACCAGCACCATCAAGAGCAGACTGGTAATTATGCCCATAGCAAATGCAAAAAGAGAAGAAGTATTTAGTCCGTTGTCCGCCCTCATTCCCGACAATAATTCAGCACTGCCGAACCCGTAAATCAAACCAAATCCAATTGCAAACTCGATCATATATTTTTTATTCCGGTTAAACAGGTTGTTCCAGGTGACAAACAGAATACTAAGCGCGATGATAGATTTTACAAATAATACAGGCGGCGTCACAACATGGAATCCGGCCAAAATTAAGGCCAAGGAATGAGCGGCAGCAAATGCTGCCACGACGGCAAGAAGCTGTTTTACAGAGCCGATCCCTATGAGAAGGCCGAGTAGAAACAAAATATAAACATAACCTGTCATTAAATGCTCCAAACCTAGCAGGAAAAATACTTGAACGGCATGTCCAAAGCTCATGCTGCCCAATTGAATTTCCCGCAGTTCGTTAACGATCACGGCGCTTTGCTGCATTTTACCTAGCGAGAACGTTACATAATTGATATGCCATTGGTCATTATCAAAAACCAAGTCATAGTTCAAAACAAAATGCTCCGGGATACTTCCTATCGGGTACTCCAGTACCGCCTCCGCAAACGGTTGAGCCTCATTCTCCATTTCGATGGACCGAAGACCTGTCATCTTACCTTCAAGCGGCAAACTATCCGCATAAAGCTTAATTTTGGACAGCAAATAAGTTTCTACTTCCTTTTTAGAATTGCTAACGAACCGATTCAACGCTTCCGGCGTCGAGATGCCGATGTCCGGATCATTCGGGGTTGCAATTACCCTTAGATCATACATATCAATCTGTAAGACATATTTGATTTTTCCATTCTCTAATGAAATATTCGAATAAGCTAAACTGTCATTGCCATGAGCCAATGAAACGGGCGTACACAAACCGAACAGCGCAAACATGAACACGATCAACAATATCCTTTTTGTACTCATCTCATATCCTCCCAAAATAGATTCTCTTGGGAATATTTTACTTCTCATATATTCGAGCAGATGCATAAGTTTTTTTTCTTTTTGTAAAAAAGCTATTTTATCCCAAGTTACTAGTTTCATTGACAACACGTTAACATTCATTTGATAGGATAGCTTATAAGTATTTTTTACAAAAAATGCCATGGAGGTTTCGTATGTTCGCATCCAGTAAGGTAAGAACGGCTCTATTCATTGCAGTGCTATTGCTTATCTCTGTCTTTATGTATTTTTTTAATCAGATTCCCGAAAAAACGTATAACGAACAAGGAGGTACCTCTTATGCAAGCTATGAAAAAGCAAAAGTATTGAGGGTCATCAGCGAAGATTTGACGAAAGATTCGACAGACGAAGGAGTGTTACACGGTTATCAAGAATTGGAGATCAAAATTCTTTCCGGGGAACATAAAGGCGAAGTTCACACTATTACAAACTATTTAAGCGTATACTTAAACGTTCTTGCCAAAGCAAATCAGACCATCATCGTGAACGTCGACTCCGCCGATCCCAAGCATTATCAAGTAACGGTATACAGCTATTACAGAGCCTCGCTTCAATTTTTCATGATTTTGCTCTTCTTTGCTGTTCTATGGGCGATTGGCGGGAAAAAGGGCTTGAAGTCGGTCGCAGGCATCCTATGTACGTTTGCTTTTATTTTTTATTTGTTTATTCCGATGCTGTACAGGGGCTATTCTCCCATTTTTGCATCCGTCGTGGTCGGTCTCCTGATAACCTGTATCACCTTGCTTTTATTGAACGGTTGGAGTTCGAAATCTTTGGCGGCTATATTTGGAACAATGATCGGGGTCGTCATTTCCGGCATCTTTGCCTACATCTTCGGTGAATTAGTCCAAATTTCAGGATACAACACGAAAGAAGTTGAAGTCTTAATTGTCGTTGCCGCACAAACCGGCATGCAGCTCAAAGGATTGTTATTTGCAGGAATTATGCTCGCTACCCTCGGTGCCATTATCGACGTAGGTATCTCTATCGCCTCAGCCGTTTATGAAGTATATGTGACGAACCGTAATCTTAGCCAAAAAGAACTGTTTGTATCGGGCATCAATATTGGCCGCGATATGATGGGCACAATGGCGAATACCCTGCTCCTTGCCTTTACAGGCACTACGCTCTTTACGCTGATGGTGCTCTATGCCATGAAAGTGTCTTTTACTCAATTGGCCAATATGAATATGGTGACGATTGAAGTGATTCAAGGGATAACCGGATGTATGGGGGTCGTGCTGACTGTGCCCATCGTTGCTTATATCTCCTCATTCCTTATTCCAAAGTTCGAGCAAAAGTCGGTTCAGCCTATAGAAAGGCAAGAGACGATGCCTAGCTTGTAGCGTTAATCGAAAAGACCTCCAACGACACCATAAGGGTGTAGATGGAGGTCTTTCTATGATCAATCTATAAGCGCTGATTTCTGCAGCAATTTACGCAGGATCGTCACCACTTCAGCCCGGGTCATCGGATCGGCAGGCGAAAATATGCCATCGCCTTTCCCGGAAACGAGTCCCGCCTTGACGCTTTGAGCAATGCCGGCTTTGGCGTAGCCTGAGATTCGGCCAGCGTCGGCAAAGCCCGCTAACAGCTGCTCCGCCTCGTCGTCCGTAACACGGACCTCCAAGCCGGATAGGTGTATCGCCCGCGCGATGATCGTCGTTGCCTGCTCCCGGCTAATCGTATCAAGCGGACTAAAGGTGCCGTCCTCATGTCCCGAAATCAGTCCGTATTCATACGCCCTTTGGATATAAGGGGCGTACCAGTCTGCCGCATTCACATCTGAGAACACTTTGCCGGCCGATCCGTCTTTGCCCGGCAAGCCTAAAGCTTTAACCGCAATCGCTGCGAATTCCGCCCGTGTCATACTGCGATCAGGCTCGAACTTGCCTGCGCCTGTGCCGCTGATCATCCAGCGCGAGCTCAGGTCGCGTATAGCTTCCTGTGCCCAATGCTGTTCTACATCACCGAAGGACGTTCCAGATGAACGAACAACTGCAAACGTGCCGTTGCTGGCCATGCTCCGGATCACCACAGCCCTTTTCCCGCCAATGCGGGTGGTTTGAGTAGCAACGGGGCTGATGGCTCCATCCGTGGTGATCGTAACTCCCGCTAATTTCCCGGTGTCCGGTGCGTTGTCCGGAAGAATAAGAGTTCGTTCCACATAGGTGTTAAAATGACCGAGCTCGCCAACGTTATCTCCCGTGATGTATGACGCATGAAATACCATTGGCGGGGCGACAAACGAATATCCGCCGCTAGCAGCTGCTTGCTCAAGCTGCTTGGCTTTCGCCTCCTCCGGAGCGGCAATCTCGATCCGCACCCGTACATCGCCTGATGCCGCTCGCTTGCTCAGACTTTGCAAAGCAGCGTTCTTGGCAAGCTCTACGGCAGGAATACGGTAAACGGCTCCGCCGATTTCAAGCCGGAGGGCGGCCTTCCGTTCACCCATCTCCCGCATCACTTCGTCGTTTAGCTCTACCGTCCATATGTCCGACTTCTTATCGAAGACGACGGAGATTTCGGCATTGTCGCCTTTCTCCTTAAGCAGCAGCTGCTTAAGCGGTTCTGCTTGGATGGTAATAACCGTGTTTACTCTTCCGCCCGTGGATATGGTGTTTTCCATACCTGCAGATACGACCTTGCCATTCACTAGTACATTCGCCGTAGCGCTAGGCGGAAAGAACCCGCCGCCTCCCCCGAAGCCAGGAACAATCTCCTTCTTCGTATACACAGCCCGAACAGCTTCACTGTCATTTTTACCTTCAGCTATGACAATCGCCTGTACGGTTGTAGTCGTTGTTAAATCAAAAGGTCCGTTATACCTTAGTGACGCCTCAGTAGGTAAGCTGCCGTCCAAGGTGTAATAAATGATTCCCTGTGGCTCATCAGCGGACAAGGTAATACTGGCCTTACCTTCGAAGGTGGTATTCGACAATCCTGTCGGATTATGTGCTGTATCGATATACATCAAAGCCTTCTTATTCACGGTAACGGTTTTGCTCTCCTGCTGCAAAGATGCGATAAGCTGCACTTCGCTCTCTTTATTCACAGTCTTCCACACAATGGAAGGGTCGTTCGTTAAAGTGTAGCTGGATTTCACACGATAAGCTGTATCATGTTCATTCAACACAACGGCCGCCGCCGCCAGCTTGGCCGAATCTACGCTATCAAACTGGGCTAGCTGAGGATAGAATCCGTCCGAAGCCTTCCAGATCGTCCCATCCAAGCCTTCATACAGCGCCCCCTTAATTAGAGAGCCGGTTAGCAGATTCTCGGCCTTGCCTGGAATGGATCCGACGATTTGACCGCTGCTATTGCTGTAAACAATATCTTCCTTAAGCATCTGCCTGTCGCTAAAAGCATTCGAAATGGATGCCTGATCCGTGACCTGGCCTGCAATCCCGCCATAGAAGGTCTTCTTGTAGATCATCAATCCGTTTATTGCTCCTTCGACCTGTCCATAGCTCAGAACATTATTGATGCTGCCCGCGAGTGCATATCCGGTTATTCCCCCTGCCCGGGTGATGCTTTGGCCCGAGACATGAATATTCCCGGCGTTCAGGACGCCGTGCAAAGTTCCTTCGTTTTCGCCGGCAATTCCTCCTGCGCTCACAACATCGGCTTCTGCATGAAGCTCTGCATTCGAAAAGCTTTTTTCTATGACAGCCGCCGGGCCGTTTGTTCCGGCAAGCCCGCCAATCTTCACCTGGGCGGCATCTTTTTTAATATCGATGCTCCCTACCGCATAAGAGGCTTCAACGCGAGCCATATTTTCGCCGGCCAATCCTCCTGCGACTTGCCCCTCGCCGGATATTGCTCCCTTAAAGTAGGAACGGACTATGCTGCCTTCATTCCTGCCGACAATCCCTCCGGCCACGCCATCCTTCATCGATAGCTCTCCTTGGACCGAAACTTGGATGATCGCTGCTGTCGTCTTGCTGGCTATACCGCCGATATGGCCGAAGCCTTTAATGTTTACACCACTTAACACAACGTCCTTGATTTCGTTATCCGTCTCCGGCACGACGCCTGCCGCTGTCCCGCTGGCAGCTTCCACAGTCACGCTTGTCGCCCGAATGCCGCTGACAGGTCCAGTCACCGCTCCGGCGATGCCACCAAGATCACCTTCGCCCTTGACCGTTACATTCCCTGCAGCCACGTTCGAAATGCCTGCCGCCTCTCCGGCGATGCCTCCGGCATTGCGCGAAGCTGTAACGGAGATGTCGCCTGTCCGGATATTGGCTAACTGCTTCGCCGATCCGGCTATCCCTCCGGCAAAACCTTCTGCTGCCACGATCTTTGTCTTCCCGGTCACGGTGATGCCGCTGATCATCGCCGTCGTCTTGCCGGCTATGCCGCCGATATGGTCAGTGCCTTTAATATCTACACCGATCAGCTCTACATCTTTGATTTCGTAGTCCGTTTCCGGTACAACACCTGCAGCTATCCCGTTTGACGCTTCTACAGTCACACTTCCCGCCCGAATGCCGCTGACAGGTCCAGTCACTGCTCCGGCCACACCGCCAAGTGCGCTTTCGCCCTTGACCGTCACGTTCCCGGCAACCACGTTAGAAATGGCTGCCGCCTCTCCAGCTATGCCCCCGGCATAATGTGCGGCTGTAACGGAGATATGGCCTGCCTGAATATTGGACAGCTGCTTCGCCGATCCGGCAATCCCTGCCACATAATCCCGACCGCTTATTTCAAGATTCCCTGCCGAGACGCTGCTAAGGACACCGATGTTTTTACCTACTGCGCCGCCGACATAATCCCCGCTTCCGGACACTTTTCCGCTCACGGTGATGCCCGCGATGACGCCGTTCTCCGCATTCGTTCCGGCGACAATCCCTACATTCGATCCGGCTGTAATCCGTGCGTCAGCGAAGACCGTATTCCGGATTGTCCCCTTATTGATTCTCACAAAGCCGAAGTTCTCTATGCCATTTCCGCCATAACTTAAGCCGGCGATCTTTTTACCTCCGCCGTCCCATCCTCCCGTGAACGCTTCGAAAGGAATCCATAAGGCGCCGGAAAGGTTCAAATCCCGCCCCAACGTCAGTTTCGATACCGTTGGCTTCTGTGCGGCGTTTTTATGATACAGACGATAGAAGCTAAGATCTGAATCATTCAGCAGCGCCACCGCGCCTCCAAGCTGCTGCTCGCTGGTAATGACAAGATTGTCAGCGGAGGACGCCTCCATCATAAACGACATATCCGGTGCGAATGTCCAGCTGGCAACGTTCCTCAGTACAGGTTTGCCGCCGTTGCTTCCCTCTAAATAAGCCCAGTAAGCATGGTCTGTGGCAAAATCCAATCCGGCAAAGCTTTCCTGCACAGAGAGGTCGGCTCGAGTAAGGCCCTGCACTGCCGTTCCATGGCCGATCCCCGTATCTCCTTCATAATAGGAGTTATTCACTTGGCCATCCCTGAAGTTATAGCCGATGAAGGAGCCTACATAGGAATTGGAGCCGTTGGCCAGAGAAGCCGTGTGTCCTACGGCGGCGTACGTTTCCGTCAGACTGCCGTTGTTATACCCGGCAAAGCCGCCCGCATACGCCCGTGTGGCTCCGTTTGTGCCGATGGCCTCCACACTGCTTTGGGCAGCATAAGCTTTGGCAATCACGGCGCCCTGATCGATCATGCCGGCAAAGCCGCCGCTTCTAGCATCAAAGGCCATGTTGGAAACGGTTCCCGAGGCATAGGCCTCCTGAATGGTATAGTGATCGATATCCCCCGCAAAGCCGCCGGCGTACGAGCCCGCCTTCCCGGAAACGGTAACGGAATTTTTCGCGTAAGCACGCTCAATCGATCCGCTGCCAATACCGCCGGATTCCAAAAGTCCGGCAAAACCTCCCGTGTACAGCGTCGTGTAAGGGTTATCGCTGGCAACCCGCACGATCGAATCGGAAACCGAGTTTCGGATGATCGTATCCGCCAGCCTGCCGACAAAGCCCCCCGTATGGGCAGCAGTAGTAACGCCAGAATTACCCACCGTCCCGCTTATATTCACGGCACTGCCGGCATTTGCCTGTGAATAGACAATCCGGCCGCCTGACGAAAGTCCGGCGATACCTCCCGCATTATAAATGCTGGAGTTCGAAGCCGTAATGGCGGAGGTTGAAACCCCGTTTATGATGTCCCCCTGGTTCCAGCCTGCGATCCCTCCGATATTGGCCGTTTTCACGCCTGAAGCTTCGATACCCGAAGCGGCGCTTGTGTAATAAAGGGAGGACGACTTATTCATGCCGACAACACCACCGACCGAAACGTCGGCTTGATTGCCTGTCCCCACGATTCGAATCGTTCCGCCTTCCGCTTTGGAGAGCGTGATTCCCCTATACAAAGGAAGCATCTGGCCAAAATCGAAAGCCGTATCCGCCGTTGTCTCAGCGACCCCCGCAATGCCTCCCACGAAGCTTGCTCCGGCTGACATAGAAAGGGTGATATCGGGGACTGCCGTCCCTTTGTAAATAATAGAGTCAAGGCTTTTGCCGGCGATGCCTCCCACGGTTGCGCCATCCGAACTCAACTTGATAGTCCCCTTGAAAACGCCGTTCAGAAGAGCGGATTTATCAAGGCTGCCGGCAACGCCTCCTGCATTGCCGCCGGTTCCTGCGGAAATGACCGCTTGTTCGACGGTCACATCAGAGATGTCCCACACGGCGGATTCTTTACCCGTTTTGGCTCCGATGATGCCCCCCACATTGCCATTGCCCGTAATATTCACCGGATTGGCAATACCATCATTATGTGCGAGGAGGCTGATGCCGCTCAGCGTATGATCACTGCTTGAGATACCCACGGCGCCTCCCGTATTGCTGCCGGAGCCTAAGCCCTTGATAACTCCGCCATTCATGGTAATCGTCGTGTCGGCGAGGCTTCCTGCCGAAGCGTATCCGACCACGCCTCCAACGGCTGCGCCGCTAGTCAAGGAGCGGATTTCCCCGGTGGCATCCACGTTAACAACAGCTTGCCGTATGGTTCCCTGACTCTCCCCGGCAACACTGCCTGTATACATCCCTCCGGTCAAATAACCTCCTGCCGGTACGGTAATATTGACGTTGGTGATATGCCCCTTATTCCATGCACTCAGCGCGCCGACGCGGCTTGCTCCTGTTACCGAAACCGGCTCCAGCTTGACTTGGCTGATGGTTGCGCCGCTTCCTACTACCCCAAATAAGCCGGCCAAATCAGGCTTATCCACTCTCAAACCGCTGATCAAATAGTTTTTGCCGTTAAAGCTTCCCTCAAAGGCATGCTGCTCGCTGTTTCCGATCGGTGTCCATTGAGCGGACTGAATACGGATCGGAGCGGTGATCTCCACGACTCTTCCGGCAAAATCGAATTGCGGAAGTCCCGTCACGCTGCCGTTGACAACGGCCGCAAGTCCCGCAAGCTCAGCTTCCGTGCCGATGAAGAAACGCAGATCCTCTTTATGCTGGGTATACCAGCTGATATTGACATTGATTTCAGGCTGTGTCGGACCTCCCCCGCTGCCGGCTTCCAGCACCAGCTCGGGATACATATAATCCGCATGGGTCGTGCCGTATGTCCATATTTTATTCCGGCTGCTGAAGTCCCAGCCCGACAAAACTTTGAAAGCCTCCCTGTCTGCCAGACTGCTGGACAGTATAGGAGATAGACGCCTATAGTGCTTCAGCTCGTAATAGTTTCCTGCGGCAAAGTCCAGCAGCCCGCTGTTGATTCCTAAAGTTTCATCTTTCACATAATAGTTGTTTTCCAGCAGTTCCTTATTGGCCGTATCGTATCTGCCGGCGAAGGCGCCCGCATATGCGCCGTTCTCTCCGGAAATTTGCCCTGCCGAATAGCTGTCTTTAGCGGTTCCGCCGGTAATTCTTCCGAAGAAGCCTCCTGCGAAGGAATTGGCGCCTTTGGCCAGCACATTTTTCGCCGTGTAGCTGCTGTCTACGCTGCCGCTGTCCTGCCAACCCACAAGACCGCCTGCAATGGCATTGGCCCCATTGGAAGAAACAACGGATGAAGTGTAAGACCGGTCAACCGCACCGCTGTTTTTGCCGATCAATCCGCCCAAATAACCGAATTCAGTCCCGGTTCCGCTAATGTCGGCGGAAATATCGTTATTCAAGTAAGAGGAGGCGATAAGTCCGGTGTTCTCACCGACAAGTCCTCCGGCCTTCGTGCGATTGCCTCCCAAGGTCAATGTCGCATTCGAGAATGAGTAATATACCGTCTTGGCATTCAGCCCGACAAGGCCGCCTACCGTGTTTTGACTGCCCTGTGAGACGACGCGGAAGCCGTCGGAAATGCTTGTATTGGCGATCACCGAACGGTTCTCTCCTACAAGACCGCCAACTTTGGAGTCAGATGAGTTCACCGTCAAACTGCCGAGATTCCTGTTATTCTGAATAGAACTCGCTGTCGCCTTCGGGTCGCCGTTGTCCATCCCTCCGGCTCTGGTGTCGTTCAGACCGACGAGGCCGCCCAGAATGGAATTGCCGGACGAAGTGTTGGCCGTTATGATGATCGGCGACATATAGTTATCGGCAATGAGTGCGGTGCTTGATCCTTTGTGGTAACCGGCCAATCCGCCTACTGTAGAGTTCGGAGCGTTGTCCGTAATCTTCACGTTGACGGCATACAAGCTGCGGACCGGGGTCGCTTCATTCCAGCCAACAACTCCTCCAGCCGTTGTTCCATCAGCAGCTTCCAGGAGATGGATGAGCACGTTCTCCACATTATGGTCTTGGGCATTCCCGCTGATGGAGGCGCCTGCTGTCTTGCCGGCTATGCCGCCGACAAGGGAATTCGCCCCGCCGACCTTGAGAATGGCGTACTCCCCATCCTCAGTGGCTATGGAAGAATTGATGATTTCATTTTCCGTATGTCCGGCAATGCCTCCCACCTTGGAAGCAGCACCGGTTGCAGTAATTAGTAAATACTTCTGAACGATGCTGCTCTGAATATGATAACCGGCTCCCATCGATTCCCCGGCGATACCTCCTGCCGTAGAACCGGCGCCGCTAATCGTGATGACAGGGCTGCCACTAACGACAGAATCCAGATTGGAGAGGATGCTTTGACCGGCAATGCCTCCCGCAATACTGCCATCCCCAGTGGCATTGATAAGCGCTCCCGCAACTGCCGGGTCCGTACCATTGCCGGATATCGCCGCATTCTCCAATATTCCCGCAATACCTCCAGCCACGGATTGCGGTCCATTCACCGTCAGCTTCGGATTCAGGCCATCCTCGCTAAATACTTTAGGCTGCACGATGCTGCCGGTGCTGCGGCCGGTGAGAAGACCTGCGATACTGCTCTGCCCTTCGGCGGCAATATCCGGATTCAGAATTGCGATACGGTTAAGCGTTCCGACGTTCTGCCCGATAATGCCTCCCACTTGTGCGCGCGCACCGCTGGAAGCAAGCTTGATATTGCGAATGTTTGGAAGATTCGCAGCGGCAAGCGATGCGCTGTTTTTGCCGAATACACCTCCGATGATGGAGTCAGCCCCGCTGGATTGCAGCTTTAGCTCGCTGGCATCTGTCAAAGGCATCGATATATATACATTGCCCGAATGGTTTTCACCTACTGCGCCTCCGAGCATGGTCTTGTCTGCGGTCGAAGTCACACTCACATGCTTCACCGCGATAGGTGACTCCCCGCTTCCAATGATCGCTGTCGGGGTGGTCTCCGCGACTATACCTCCCACTCTCCCTAGAAGCCCGTTCTGGCCTTGGGCACGAATGGCTATATACTCAGGAGCAGAGGACTGGATGCTGCCCGCTGCGTAGCCGGCGATGCCTCCCGCATCCCCTGAGGAGTCGATGGCGGCCTGACTTGCGGCGGTATTTCCCGCCTTGGCGCCAGAAATCGTTCCGGCCCCCAAATAACCGACAATCCCCCCTGTATAGGTGTATTCTCCTCCTGCCACTGCTAACGTCCCTGTAAAAGAGGCGCCGTCTATGGTTCCAACCTGTTCAACAAGCCCGACAATGCCGCCGGTAAATATGCCTGAAGCCAAATCCGTATTTTGCGCGACAGCTCCATTAACACGAATCGTTTTGGCGTATTGAGCGCTCGAGAGATTGGCCCCGGCTGCCGTTATTTTGCCGATGTAGCCGCCGGTATACAAAGCTTTATCTCCCGTTATCGTAATATTACCTGTATTCGATACGTTGTTAGCCGCCTGCGTGTAAGCCTGACTGGAAATAATTCCTCCCGTATAAATATCCGACTTTCCAGTTACAGTAATGTCTCCACTGTTGACGTATGCTCCCTGCTGCGTGCTGCCGAAGGCGACCTGTCCGCCAGCAGCCCCGAACAATCCCCCTGTATATACGTTGGAAGCACTGCCGGACACCGTTAATTTCCCTTGATTTTTAATCTGGAAGCCGGATATTGCGGAAATATTCCCGTCGACATAACCGGCCATAGAGCCTGTATATACATTCTTCGTACCGGAAGCCGCCGCTTGAATATCCACTGTATTGGTAAAGTTGCGGCTCACAGTGAGGCTTCCCTTTATTCGACCTGCTAAACCGCCCGTATAAACCAGATCCTTCGCCTGATTCGTGACCGGACCGGCATTGACATAATTAAAACTGAGGTTCAAATCCTTTTCAAACAAGCCTGTCAGCGACCCGGCATACGCCTCCGTGGAATTGGCTGCGTTTACCTGCACACTCCCTGAGTTTGCCGTCTGATCGGAGAAGGTAACCGAATCCGCTGCCGCAGTCAGGTGCCCCATAATTCCTCCGCTATAAGCGACTGTCCCATCTGCTTTGACGCTTCCGCTGTTTTTAATGAAAGTGTTGCCCTCTGCCATCAACAAGCCGGTATTCACCTGACCGAGAATCCCGCCAGCGGCTGCGGCTCCGGAGTTCTTGACGTAAACAGCAGCCGTATTGCTTGCCGACTTCAGCGTAAGCGCCCCCTCGGTGCTCCCCGCAATGCCTCCGGCGCCGGCTTGGTAGGTCGCGCCGGTAACGGTAACGGTAACGGGAGCGCTGTTCACAACATTGTTGAACGTCCCGCTAGCCGACCCGGCAATCCCGCCCGCATAGCCATACGTATTTCCAGTGACTGTCAGGTTCAGGCTGACATTCGTGGAAACATCATAAATGTAGCTGTTATTCCCGCCGCTGCTCTTGACGCGGCCGGCAAGGCCTCCTACATATGCCTCATCCGTCGGATTGACGGCTATGTTTCCGGACAGTACCAAGCCCCCCACCGTCGCATTTTCCATATTGCCGATGAAGCCCGCGTAGCTATAGTTACCGCTTACGGCAATATTGGAGATGGTGAAAGGTCCGCCGATGCTAGCGATAAGACTTCCTCTGAACGGCAGGTCTTGCGTTCCGATCGGAACCCAGTTGTATAGCGACAAACTCAAATTTCGGTCGACCGCCAAAATTTTCCCCCGAAAATCCGTCGTTCCATTATTCACAAGCTTGGCGATACCCGCAAGCTTGTTAGGTGAGTCAATCGTAAATGTCGTGTAATTGGAATAGTTGTCATACCAGGCTGTGTCGGCGTGATCCGTCCAGTTGTCGGTATCCGCTTGCACCAGCAGTACTCCCCACGTAAGCAATAGCAGCAGCATAAGAATGCCAAGTCTAAAGCTTTTTCTAGAAAAAACTTTACTCATGAAATGTCCTCCCTAGTCTCCATACATAACCATATCCAGCCCAAAAACCGTTCAAGACAGGCTTCGGGCTGGACCATGGAATTACAGTTATTACAGTTTGTACATTATTTTGGCGCCAAAAGCTTCTCCAGTCGGATCGCAATGGCTGCCGATTGCGCTCTTGTCAGCACGCCTGCCGCGTCCAGTCCTGCATCCGTTCCCAGAATGATGCCGTTCTTGACGCTTATGGCCACGTCTCTTGCGGCCCATTCCGGTAATTCAGAACCATCGGCAAACGAACTTACAATTTCTTTGACCTCTTCATTGCTAATGCGGTCTGCTGCTCCCGCATAATCCAGCAATCTTCCCGCCATGACCATAGCTTGAAGTCTGGTTAACTCTTGGTTCGGCTTGAAGGTATTGTCCTCATAGCCATTAACAATTCCTTTTTCCGCAGCGATAGCCGCACTTCGCGAGAACCAATCCCCGCTTCCAACATCCTTGAATTGCGCGGATGCTTCCTTGTTCATGAGCCCTGCCGTGCGAAGCAATACCGTAGCGAACTCCGCTCTTGTCACCTGGTTGTCCGGAGCAAATACGCCGTTATCTCTGCCAACCATAAGAAGCTTGGCTGCCGCTTCATCGATACTGTTCTTGCCCCAGAAGTTAGCGTCAACATCTTGGAAGGATGTCTCGTTTCCAATAAACGCAATGCTTCCGTTGCCTGTCAGATTGGCCTCCACATAAGCTTGGTCACCGGACATATTCAACTTCCACGGGATGGTCGTCCAGCTGCCGTTGCTATCCTTGAGAATTACTGCTTTAATCTCGCCTGTCGCTACATCGCTAGGAACTGGTATTTTGACAGTCGCAAAGCGGTCATCCTTCAACGGAAGATTGAATGCTACTCCCTGTCCCAACATCCAGGCATTTATTCCAGCGGCAATGTCTTTGAGGTTATGAATCTCAGACTCGCTGTTTTTGGCGATTTTCACCTGAGAACCCTGGGCGCCTGACAGAAGCGATTTCTCCTTCAGCAGAACAGAAGCCAGAGGCGTGTCAATTTTGAACGCCTGATCTTCTTTCACGTTTTTATCCAGATTAAAGATAAAGGTATGAGCGGATGTATCGTTAGCCACGATACGGTTCTCGCCGGCGTTCAGCTCCTTGCCTGCGATGGATAACGTCAACACGCCATTCACTTGCTGCTGAGCTACCTGTTTTCCGTTCACGGTAGAAGTCGTCGCTGGGGAACCTCCGCCAATGCCGCCTCCAAAGCCACCTCCGATGGCTGGCATCCAAACCTGCGCAGTGATTCTTGAACTTGTCCCCAAAGCTCGCTTATCTTCGATGCTTCTCTTCGCAACGACCAAATAGTCTCCGTTCGAAGCCGGAATGATCATATTCGAAGGTATAAGAGTCCAGCTCGACAAGTCGTCGTACAGCTTAGACACATTGGCACCGATCTTGTACACCAGCTCCGCTCCATCCATATTTCCAGCGTTCGACACGCTGATTCTGGTTTTACCGGTCGTATTGTCGATTTTATTCGAAGTCGCCGACAAGGCTTCCAGCTTATCGGGGACCTTCACGACTGCCATGGAGCTGAGATTCGTATCTTCGGATACTTTGTAGCTGGCGCTTACGATGCTGGAGCCTGATTTCATCGCCTGCAGCGTTCCATCCTCTCCGACTTGAACAGCCTCTCCCATATAGCTTGAGAAGCTCAGCTTGGCTAGATCCTCACGAGAGACAGGCGTCTCTTCATAGATAACCTTGCCTGCTGCGTCCTTCCCTTTCGCATATTTCAGAAAAGCCGCCACACGCTTTGTTTCTCCCAGCACCATGTCCGACGGTTTCTTCAAAACAAGAGCAACCGGCGCCTTAAAGGCGTTATTGGTCACATCTACAACCGCTTCATTGCGATTTCCCACTCCATCCACCGCGACAAAATTCAGCTTGACGTTGGGCTCATTGCTTGTAATTGGCACGGTTCCCTCGAATGTGCCGTCCGGCTGCACCGTAATCGGTGTTCCGCCCACGGTAAGAGCAGCGTCGCTGCTTGTCGTGCCTGTTACGGTTATACTGCCGTTCGTCGTTCTGTCCCCTGTTTTAGGAGAAGAAATATAGAGGATTGGCGGCGTAGTATCCACCGTCAAATACAGCATCGTGATCGAGAAATCGCCCGTACGTTTGTTTCTGGCCTTCAGCTCGACGCCGTAAGTGCCATCCGTAGGGAAGCTGCTCAAGTCCAACACGCCCGAGCTTCCGCTTCCTTGATTGGAAAGCTCAACGGTTGCTATGGTGTTCTCCGAGTAAATGGCTTCCACCTCTACATCCTTCTGATCGGACAGAAGATCAATGCGCTGGGAGGTCTTCGCCGTTAGCACCGTCAGCGAATTTCCCGAAGCTCCCATAGTGCCCGTAGGAGACGAAAGCTTCGGCTTCTGCGGCACAGGCAGCAAAGTTTTAACGGAATCCGCCCTATCCGAATAATGCCAATTTTCGTGTTGATCCAAGTTTTTCGGAGGCTTGACAGCCGCTGTGACGCCGATCACATATTCATTTCCGGTTTCCAGACCCGTATGCTTCGCCTGTCCCCCTGCCGGGCTTCCCGAGAGGGTGTCGTGATCCACCTGGTTGGAAGTAGAAACGGCTTGCCATCCGCCAACACGGATATGCTCATATTGACCTGTTGCTTCATTCCAATACTTCTGAAGCTCTTCCCCTTCGAGCGCGATACCGCCGAATTGCGGATAGGCTGAAAGCTTTCCTCCAGCTGATTCCTGAAGCGCGTCTATATAGTAGCTCTGCGGGAATTCCTTTTGTTCCGGTTTTTCCTTGCCAGGCTTGAAGGATATTTCAAAATATCCGTTACCAGCCGGTACAACCTTCACCTGATTAACCGGTTCAGGGGCCAGCGGATCGACAATGCGGAACTTCTCCGCAGAGGTTTTGGTCGAGAAGTTCGATACGGAGTGCAGCTCCGCCCTCAAGTAGTAATCCCCCTGCATGATCAATCCACGGATATCTTCGATGCCACCGAGCAGCGGTACTTGGCTGACATCCATGGTCGTACTGCCAGTACCTGCCAAACCGACCGGCAAATTTTTAGCCAGCAGTATCCCAGGGTCTCCGACAGCCGGCACTTGCACCGTTTGGCCGTTGCTGTCCTTGGCCGTTTCCATTTCCCCGGTAATCGCATCCTTGGTCAGATAAAGGCTGACTGTATCCCCGTTCTTGAAGTTGCTGGCCTTCCAGGAAGCTCTAAACAGCTTGGAATCGGAGCTGTCCGGAGTCAGCTTGACTTCTTCCAGAGTAGAAGGAAGAGGGATGTTCAGCAGCTTCGTTTCCACTGACTGGTTGGCATACAGCGTCCAGTCGCCTCCCTTGATGACTTCTTTGGGAATGGCGATATACGCTTTTCTCCGGTCTATTGTGCCTTCTGCTTGTGAGCCTTGGATAAACTGGGTATAACCCGGCAAATGACCTTTCTCTGCGACAGTTCCCTTCGCCACATCGGCCCCGGCCTGATAGTAAACGACCGGATATAGGGTTCCGGTTTTATTGTCCTTCAAAGTCAACTCAGGAGCCGTCTTCCCAAAATACTCTACATCGAGCAAGCCGTTCCCGGTCACGCTTCCCATCGGAAGTACATGATTTTTGCCGCCGTTGGAAACGGTTATGCCACCCATGCCAACATCCATGGAACCACTATCCATGATGCTGACGCCATCTCCTGCGCTGCGGTACTGGATCTCATGCAGCTGATTTTCGTTCCACGTCCAGGACGTTGCCACAGGCTGAATGCCTTCTCCGATTACCACCAGCCGTGGTCTCTCCTCCTCATCCTGCAGTTGGAGATAAGCAAGACCTTCCGGCAAGCCTTCACCAGAGGTGCCAAATTCCAGATCGCCTTTCCAGTAATAGGTGATGCCTAGCTCAATCATGATGAAGCCGATACCGACGCCGATACCGCCATAGATTTTATCGTTGTTCAGTCCCATGAACACGCTGCCTAATTTGATGCCTCCAACGATAGGAACTTTCGACGGGATTTGCACCTTGGCACCGACAAAGCCATCGAAATCAATTCGGTTCTTCTCCAGATTCTGACCGACGAAGATTCGGGCGTTGCCGATAATGACATCCCAGCCGAATACATCCAGCTCAGCCTCAGCCATGACAAACCAAGGGGTCGACCATTGCGCCTCGATCAATGCCTTAGTCAGCATCTCGACCCTTTTGGACGAAGGGCTTGGGGAATAATCAAGCCTGCCCTCAAGCTTGAATCCCGACATTTTCAACAGCAAATCAATTGAGCCATAGAAGGTAGCGGGAGGCAGTCCGAACCTAACATCCACCCCAGCTCCGATGGTCAGAGGCACATCTTTATTGCCTCCAGCAATCGTATCCGCCAGTTCCCGGATGGCTCCTCTTACGCCTGTCAGGTAAGTGGCACCGCTGATGAGAATGCCCGGGTCCATATCCTCGGCGCCAAAAGCAATGACGTCGGGCAAAACTCTGCCGTCAGACACCTGCTTAAATCCGATCTCGGCGTTGATGACGGCGATGTTTTTGAGATCTGCCTTAAATTTCATTCCATACTTGTTGGATATGCCTGGCATCTTCTGTACATAGTGAGTGACATTGAACTCTCCGGACACGTCCCCTGTCGTTCCCTCACCCTTTTTGATGATCTCTTTCCCTTTAGCGTCTTTCTCCCCAGTTTTCTTGTTCTGAGAACCTAGCAAGCCCATATCTTTGTCCAGATTGAACCTCAAGGCCGCGTCCACGCCTACAAAGCCCTTCTGATTAAAGAGTACGTCCTTAACCTCCGGCTCGAGCACCTTCAGATTCATAGTGCCGGCAAACGAAACCCCATCCTCTCGGAGCAGAAAGTCGCTCAAGGCCAAGGAGAGGCCGCTAATCGAAAATCCTGGAGTTGCATACATGCTGATCTTATTAAAATACACCTTGTCAATCGCTAACTGACGGAGCGGATTCATCCTCTCTCTGGCCGCGCCGACCGCCCATTTGAAAGCGCCGTTCAACGTGCTGTCTTCAGGGTTTTCCTTCGCTTTCTTGGCCTTCTCTTCGGCCAGCTTCTGCTTGGCCCTCTCATCCTTCGCGTCCTTTTCCTCTTGGCTCAGTCTGAAAGTCTTCTTGAAGCTGTTGAAGAAGTCCAGGGTCCACTCTCCACGGTAGAAGAGGAAGCCGCTGTTGTAGATGGTGAGATCGCCATCTCCTTTTACAAACAAAGTACTTAAAAACGGAAGATCGCTGCTCATACCCAAAGCCTCCAGCTTTCCTTTGACAAAGACGATGTCTTTGCCCTTGTAAGCTACGGTCTTGTTAATAATGGCAGGCTCGGTTTTCGTATCCACCACATATTCCGCTTTATCTCCGTTTCCGATTTGCTTGATCATGCCTCGTATTTCAACCAGCATCTCGTCGCCGCTGCCTTTTCTGGCCTTCAGCTCGTCTTCGCTTTGGAACGTTTCGATCCGATAAGCAGATACATTCTCAAAATCAACCAGTCCAGCATCATCGAAAGTAGGGTCCAGCGCTTTGCTGGCCGCCACCAGCGAGGTTTTAAAGGTCGCAAATTGGGTCACATCCGCAGTCAGCTGGCCGATATTGGACACATTATAGCCCGGATACGCCCTGTTAACTTCGGTCAGCTTCGTGCTTGGATTGAGCACGTTGCCCAGAGCGTTCACCCTCAGATCGAGCGTGGTTTTGGTAACCGTCAAAATCTTCGCCTCACGGATTCTCGCTTTATCGTTATCGGTAACCCGGAACGATTTGGAGGTCTTGATGCTGTACATGGAAGCCGTTTCCTCATCGACTCCCGCTCCGCCCTTAAAATCGATTTCTACCCGATACTCGCCCAAGGGAAGCTCCGGTCCCAGGTTCGCAGCCAGCACCTTGCCATAGTCGTCCACCAGGTCCCCGGTACGGTACGTAATCCGCATATCCCCCGTAAGCCCTTCGTCCGTCGATTGGATGATTACCGAGTCTTTGACCGGCACTTTGTATCGTTTTCCCGTCAACACTTCTCTGAAAAACAGATCGAAGTTAGGGGCTACATTGGCGCTTCCTACATTATAAGCCTCGATATTTGACATATTGAGGGTGATATATTTTTCATCCTTACGGTATGATTCTTCCGGCGACATCGCGTACACGTACGTAGGGGTCGCATTTCCTACCGGAGGCAGGAAGATGAATCCCCCTTTGGAGGACATGTATTCCGCCTTGATATTCTCATCCTGAATCGTCTCCAATTTTTGACTTGTCTCGGGACTTTTCACCGTCATCAAGTGCTCCTTCACCGTTGGCCAGGCTCTGCCCTTGGCCTTCACCTTGAAGGATACGGAGACGGTATCCCCAGGCTTGTATTTGGGCTGAATCCCATGGCTCGCTTCCTCCGGCGTAGCCTCTTTACGCAGAGTCAAGCTGGTCGACCTGTAAGGGGTCGTCACAGCTTTCCCGCTTCCGTCTCTGACCATATTTCCTTTCTCGTCCAATTTCACAAAGTCAAGGCCGCCATCAAGCGTAAGCTCGACATCCATGTAGGAATGCTCCATTTGGAAAACCTCGAGATTTTCCACCTCGGCCGTAATGTTGAAGATGCCCTCGTCTTGATAGGCGCTTCCGTCATCGAGGGTGGCGAGCTGATTCACCGGATCCATGTACCGGATAGAGAACACCTTGTCCGGCTGGATGATTTCCCCGAGGCCATATACGGTTTCAAAAGACTTGACTCCGCCTGGTGCGATCTTATTAGGATTCCAGTAAAGGGCCACCGCAGCATCGGCGGTGCCGTAGTCATTGGTATCCCGGGTAAAGTCCAGGTTCGGGTTCACCGTGTAATCCCATTTCGTATTGGCGAGACCGTTCCAATGTCCAACGATCATCTCGTCGACGGTGTTGACATTTTTCTCAGAAAAATTGTTCATCCCGTAAGCAATCACGTTCGTGGCCAAAGGATTGGTCAAATCCAGCTTGTCCTTCATCACCCAGTAAGCGGGGAGCTTGTACATCGGTCGCTCCCCCTCCGGAATGCCGGGGTCATCCTCGGGATTGTGAATCAGCTTTCTTTCCACCGTGAGTGGCGCTTTGGAGGCGGTGCCGACCTGGAAGGCCGGACCGTCATTCCCTCCCACCATCGTATCCAGCAATATTCTGGTACCCAATTGAACTTCTTTGCCGTTGCTGTTCAGAACCTCGTATCTGACATTCACGTTGCCGGCATTTTGTTTGTCCGCTGAGTTTGTGTACAGCATCAGAATCTGCTTGATACTCACTCCCTTGATTGTCCACACCGTTTCAATCTGCTTCGTTCCATCCGTGTTGGCCACAATCTGGGGCTTTGTTATCTCAGAAAAGAAATCTACGGCAAATTTATATGGATTTCCGAATATATAGTCCGTTCCGTCGATCCGAAAGGTGGTGAAGGAAGACTGTGGATCATCGCCTCCGAACAGCATATTGACGCCTTTATCCTTCTTCCTAACAGGCTGTCCTCCCACCGTGCGTATCCCGAAACGCCCCGAGGTATTGTCAACGGTGACTTTGATGAAGTCATTGGAAATCGTCGTTCCCCCGGCCTTCTGAATTTCTTCGGCCAATGCGGCTACGGGAGCCACATTCATAAGCAATGAAACAAGCAGGGTATAAACCACCCATGTAACGAGCTTTTTTCTCAAGCTTTTCATAATAGTTGTTCTTGCCTCCTTAGCCTGTCTCGGATTTAACGAAACATGTTTCCTATAAAGAATGTGGTATATTCCCTCTCTCTTTCCTGCGTTCTGACAATGAGGGTATACCAGCCCGTTTTAGGAAATTCGACGGTGAACGATTTCTGCAGAAGCTCCTTCAGGGATAAGCCTTTTGCAATGTATTTCATCTGGCCTTCCCGATAAAGTCCGCTTTGGTAGAACACATCGTAGGTTCCCCACTCGTTCACCAGGGTCTCTCCGGCTACATCCATAAGATTGTATTTGGATATTTGGAAGGTCACGACATTGGTGTCAAACAGCACTTTTTCCGATTGCTCTGCGGAGATCAGTTCCCCATTCCCCAATATCATGAGACCGTCACCTGGCAGAACGTATACCTTCTGCTCCACGGTGGACACATTGCCCGCTTCATCTTTTGCCGTATAAGTCACGGTTTGCGCGCCGACCCGGCTAATATCAAGACCGCTTGCTTCCACGTCAATGCTGCCTGGCTTGGAGAAATCATCGGACACGGTGAAGCCTCCCAAATCGGATAAAACATTGAAATCCGGTCTGTTCTTCTCGACAAAGGCAATCGGCTTGTTCAGCGTAATGATCGGTGGCTTGTTATCGATTCCCTGGATCACGATAGGCAGCTTGTTCACATTGCCTAGAGCATCGCTGATCGTAAAATAAGTCTGGCCATTCGCCGCAAAAATTCTGGAATAGCTGTAATTTCCGTCCTCATCGCTGATCCGATTGGTATAGCCTCCGTTACCGTCACCTGCCGGAGCGGTTCCCAAGAATACCTGGTTGGGAGCCTGTACATGACCGGATATGGTTACTTTTACTCGCCCTTTGGCAACCTTAGTGCCACCAATGACTACGATTCGATCATCGGGAATTAATGCTCCTTCATCATCCACAAACTCATATTTGATGCTTTCGGGATCGGACAGGAACGGGATAATGTTGGTAATTTGATCGCTTATCACCGACGTGTTGCCTGCATCGTCAACGATTGTAAAGTTCACTTCGCCATTTTGCACAAGAGTCGTGCCGTTTGTCCCCCTAACGATGTGGAATTCTTTTGCCTGGGAATTCGGCTTCTCGACATTCAGCACAACCCCTTGCGCCATAAGAACTTGACCGTTTGTATCCTTGAGTGTTTTGAACGTATTGCTTCCGTTCTCCCCGTACGCATAAGAACGTACGATTCTCGCTTCCGGAGGGGTCCGGTCTATGTTGTGTACCTCTGCCGTCACGGATGCCGAGTTGCCTGCCTCATCCTCCATCATGAAGGTGAAGCTTCCGTTCTCGGTAAATGTGTAAGCGGATTTTCCTCCATTGTTTAAAATCCTTACAGGCTTGGACGTATCCAGCCTCGCAATCACATTGCCAATAGTCTTCGATGTCATGGAGTATTCAACGCTTCCTTCAGGAGGCACGCCGTCCAGATTGTCCACCACCACCATAAGCGTATCCTTTCTTGCGCTGTTGGTCAGATCAGTCAGGTCAAAGGAGTAGACACCGTTCTTGGCGATGCCAAATTTGTTGCCCTTGATCCGGGTCGGCTCGGAAGGGTTGTTCCCTGCCTGCGGAACCACCCGGATACCTGCCGGAACCTTCAGCTCCAGAACAAAGTTCTCCGGCTTCACAGGCCGTAACGTGCTGTGAGAAGCAATTCCATATACCGGCTCATCGATTGAAACAGTTTTCGTATTCAAGCCTACAGCCGCGCTTTCCGCGCCTCCCGGGCTTCTGAACTTAGCCATAAGGAGAATATGGTCTGCGGTTCGGTCCTTCAGCCCTCCAACTTCGATAAAATTGGAGTAAGGGAGCCATCTGCCCCATGAGCTTCCGCCGTCCGTAGACAGGGAGTATCTGTAGCCTTCCTTCACGGAGTTTTCCAGGTTCAACTTCAATACGGCTGTGTATCCGTTGCCGCCATCCTCGTATATATAGAGCAAGTCCGAATCACCAGCAGCAGGAGTCTCCGCCTCCGCTTTTCGGGCAACCTTGAATGTTCCCGTGTGAGTCACGGTGTTGTTGCCTACGACATCCTCGCCAAGAACGTAAAGTACATAGTCGGCCATTTCGCCCGGAGATAAGCGGGTAGAATCAATCGTCACCGCTCCATCCACTGGAAGCTCCGACCATCCAGCGGAGTCCTTCACGGGCGCCGGAGCCCCTGATCTCAGCCACTGATATTTCTTTATGGCCACACCGCTTAACTTATCGCTTACGGTCACTACAACACTTTGTTGTTCCAAAGGGTAAGTGACGCCGTTTTTGCTAAACGTGATTTCCGGAGCCTCGTTGTCTACCTGATACTGTTTGGAATACGTATAGTACCTTTCCGCGCCCTCTTCCTTGACCTTCACATGAACGGCGTATGTCCCATTGATGTTGGGATCCGGTGCAATGACATAAGACGCAGCGCTATAGACGGCACTGCTCACTGTGTCGTAAACAGCCCGGGCGACGGAAGGATAATCGGAAGGAGCAGCCGCAGTGTTTGTCACGGCGTACCTTACGCTCTCTACGTTGATCCCGTTAATCGTGAAGTTGACCTCCGGACTTTTGATATAACTGCCATTCGTTTCGGGAGAGAAAGCGGCGCTGACTTTCACCGAGGAATCTACGGTTACAGCGGTATTCATCTTTTCAATGGCTTGATTACCCGCCTTGTCCACTGCCTTCACAACCAATTGATAAGTTCCATCACCCAGCACATGATTGAAAGTCGTAATCTCATCGTTCGCCGGAACATCCAGCCAGTCGATGTCTTGCGGCTCCTCTCCCTGCTTAACCCATTGGAATTGTTTAGCTCCGACACCGCTGTGCTCATCAGTAACGGACACCTGCACCTTGACCTCCGGCGTTGAATCCCCGCTGACCGTTCCGAAGTTAATGCTCGGTTTTTTGTTGTCCAAAAGCAGTGTCCCCTGTGCATACACCCAGTTGGCATCGTCTTTCTTAAAGTCGGCCAGCGGCCATTCCGAGTAATTGCCTACTTCTACCATGGCCTTGTCCTCGGCATATTTTTGTGCATCCGCATCGGAAGCCCCGGCATTGTTCGACTTGTAGTCGGCTACCCAACCGTTAAAGACCGCAGTGTTTGCCGCCTGGAAAGTCTTCATCTTGTTGTATTGTGCAAGCTCTCTCGCTGAATCCCATGTCATGTCCGCGGTCCAGGTGTGCAGATACCATGCTCCGCTGTTCTCTTCAGATAAAGCGGCTGCAGGCGGCTCGATCATATTGGTTTTATTGTTGGCCGCCTTCAACGTTACCGTATTGCCGGGATACAATCCGTCACCTGGCTGCTTGGCCGTCAGCGAATAACGCTTGATTGCCGCAAAATGGTCCGCTTCCTTCCCTGCGAACGGATCGGCAGGGCTCTGGCTCCATGTATAATACACCAGCCCCACCTCCGGCGATTCCCCAGGCTTTACCCCTGTCATGTTGCCGGGACGGTAGATGCCTTTGCTGGGCCGTTTTGTTACACTTTTATCCGGATCAAGGGCAGGAACCATCAAGTCAGGGTCAGTCGAATCGATCGTGATTTTTCCGGATCTTGCGTATAAGGCTCCGGTAGCGCCTCCCGAAGAATACCGAAAGCTGATCTCGGGCGGCGTATTGTCAATGGACAGATTTGCCCAGTCGATCTTGGTCGTGGACTTCGGCTTCTTAGGGTCGATCGGATTCGGTTTGTCCGTGTTGGCCGTCTCCATCAGCAGGTTGCCGGCATAATCCTGGATGACCCCTGTATCCGTCCCTTTTGCCTCATGAGTGAGCGCAATCGCTTTTAACAGCGATGTTTCCACATTTACCCCGGCAGGAATTGTCATTTTAAATTTCCATAGTCTCGTGTTCGGTCCCGTATTTTCCTGAGCGACATATTTGGCCTTCATTCCATTATTGAATAAAAGATACAGCCCATCCTCCGACCACCCGTCTTTGACTAAGGTATCTTTGTTAAGCTCTACGGTAAATTCGATCTCTTTCCCTTCATTTAAAACAAGTCCCGTAAGAATTTCCGGCGTGATGCCGTTGCCGTTCAAATTATATTGGGGAGGCACGGCGTCTGGGATGATCGCGTAGCCTTTGTCTTTAACGGCATAATCAAACGGATTGACAACCCGATTGCTTAGATAGGGTAGACTGTCGGCGCTCGCTTTCATGAAGCCTGACAGTTCAAGCGGATTCCCCGCTGCATCATAGTAGGCAGCTCCCTCCAGCCTTTCCTTCATGCTGTAGAAATTCTGCGATTTGGTCTCCAGCTCTCCGCCATTGCTAATCGGAATATTGCCAGAGTGATGATAATCCGAAACCTTGTATGTATAGGGAAGCTGTTTGATAAATTTGAAGGTGCTTGCATCGCCCAGATTGTATTTAATAGAATTTTCATAGAAGCCTTCTGGCAAGCTCATGCCCTGCTGTGTGTTATCGGTGGGCAGACCGTAGCCGGGGGGCACCGTATACAGCAAGTGCTTATCGAATAATTTATCATTGAAGACGGTTGCTCTTACAGGCTTGCTGAAGTTGTATTGCAGCCCAATGGATTGATCCTTTCTCATGAACAACTGCTTCTGCCCTTCCTTGTTAACCCTCTCCGTACCGTCGGATTTAAACGTATAATCCGCAATCGTAGGCAAAGTGATATCGGCAAAGTACAAGCGAAGACCTTCCGCGCTTGTACCCGTGCCGCTCGTCTCTGTCTCAATCATAATGGTGTCGTTCGGGCCGAAGCTTTGCCAATCAGAATCCACTTTTTTACCACCTGTTTTTGACCCACTGGACTCAGACCAAATTTGTTGATTATTAATATAGAGACGAATGGAAGCCTGATGTTCGCCCGTTATCAATTTATCAATTTTAAGCAGAAATTTTGCTCTGCCGCCTTCCGCCAGCCGTTTCAATCCCGGGATTTTGGAAATCTCAATTGTTCCGTTGAAAAAACCGCGCACGTGATCAACATTAGTAGGCGAAAACTTTTTGGAATCTTCACAGTCCGTGATTTTATCATCATTAATTGCGACGGATACTCCAGGATATGCACTACACGAATAGGCAGCTTGATAAAATATCGAAAAAAATGTTATATCGTCCGTCTTGCCTGGCGTATAATCATAACTCCTATTCCATGTAGGCATATCACCATGGTTAACAATTTTGTTCGTGTTCACATAAATGGGCAAATATGGTGCTTGCGTGTCAGCTTTCGCTACATCCATCGATAAATGGGAAAGCAGCGTCGTCATCAGCATACACGCCACCAGAAAGATTGAAATTCGTTTTCCGATCCGTTGATTCACGCTTTAACCTCCTGATTGTATTGGCTGACCCTGAATGAATCATCCTTCATCAACCAATGGATATATTCCGTATTCACGACAAGATGAATATTGTTCATCATACGGAGAGACCCTTCCTTGGGTAAAACTCCCAACCACACACTAATGTTCATCCTGCTCCAGCACCTGCATCACCGCTTGTGTGTCTACGGCCAGATGAATGCCGTTCATCGTGCGCAGAGAACCGGAAAGAATCCCCGCCGCAAACCCAAACGAATCCAGCAAAGGGCCGCCGGACATACCGCTCACCAGCTGCGAAGATACCATTATGCGATCCCTTCCATTAATCGCAGCGCGGGGAGCATTCACGATGCCTTCCGTAATGATCTGGGTATCCTTTATGGGATAACCGATGGCAAATACTTTCTCTCCGTGCTTCACGGCATTCTTCCGCAGAGGTATAAACGGAAAGGGCTGCTCGGTCCCCGAAGTGTCTGATAAAGGGGACAGTTTCAGCACTGCTGTATCCTGTAGGTCGCTTTCTACGACCGTTCGGCAAGGTACAACGGAAGCGTCGTTCAGCACGCATTCGATCCTGTCCGCCTCCTTCACTACATGATCAGCAGTCAAGGCTGTACCGTCCGAACGGATCAAAAAACCGGTACCCACATCTTTAAGAGTTCCATCAGAACGAAATACCCGGACATAGAATATTGCTTGTTCCACAGAGACATATAGGCTTTCCCCGTCATGTTTGTCCGGAGGGTCCGCTTGAGTAATGGAAAACCCGCCAAGAAACAGGAACAGTGCCATGAGCGCCAATATCATCGCTCTGCCAGTTCGTTTCATTTCGACATCTCCTTTGTGACTTTAGTCGCAGGACTTCCCTATGATACCTGACCTATTATACAAAAGGGCTCTCTCAAAATTCTCACAAAAAGTCGAAAATTGTTATTTCGATGGAAGAGAACTTGTTTTACGGCGTTAACTTCAACCTTTTGCGCTCTCCGCTTACGGTAGCACTGAAAAACGACATCTCAGCTGGAAAATGAGGGGGCATAGTCTGTTCCCAAACGCTAAGCTCATCCCAGGCTAGACGCGTTTTGTAAACAAAAAAGGGTGTCCCACAAGTCATCGAAATGACTGGGGACACCTTCTCATACTTTTATTCAGAAATTATTAGATAGCCTTGTAATCTTGCTTATTGCCCCGTGGCAAACTGCTCCCTATTTTTTTACTTTCCCGACTCTTCAACGCCTTTGCGCCCATATTTGAAACGCAACTTGATCAAGTCGATCCTTAATCAATATCGAATCTTTATAATTCGCAGGAATTCCTTCATAACCATAGTAGATGCCAGCTAAACCACCGGCAATAGCACCGATCGTATCTGAATCTCCACCCAAATTTGCCGCCTTTTGAACAACCTCACTGAAATCCGATGAAACCATCAGAATGTGTAACACCCATCGAAACGTATGTACAACAAAGCCACTTGGTTCACAAACCGGCACTGATTTTATGGAACTCTCATACTCGGTACCTGTTACTTCACACAAGATAGCATCTCTCATTTCTTCGCGTCGAAGAAGACGGTAAGCAATTCGATTATAGATGACGCATGCTTCATTACATCTCTCATCGTAGTGCGTCATCTTCGAATGCATCCTTGATATCGTTTCAATGCTAGTCATATCTGTATACGCCAGTGCTATTGGCAAACATCTCATTAAAGAGCCATTTCCAGCACTTTGACCCAGATCCATATCGGTAAGAAAGGCTGCTTCAAACCAATTATCCTCGAAATTCTCGAAAACGTGACGAATCGTGTTTCCAATGTCCTTTGGCCTAGAATGATACCATTCCATAAAGCGGCGACCAATTGACTCCAAAGGTTCCAGCGGGTTTTCAAGGATGCCCTCAGCTACACAAAGCGTCATCATGGTATCGTCTGTTACTTCTCCCGGCTCCAACTGCCAAACTCCACCACCAACGATATCCGCCAAATAGCCGTAACGGAGTTGATCTCCCGGGTTGTCATAAATTCAGTTGTACCTCCCAAAGCATCCCCAACGGCTACACCATATAATCCGCCCTTGATTCTATCGTGCAATCGTTCATCTTCCATAAAAACCACGCTCCTCCCCTTGTCTGAGGCCATTTTTCCACAGCTATCATAACCGTAGTTACAATCTCATCAAATATTGAGTTCTTTTTCAAAAGCAAACAAACACTTGCTCTCTTTGGAATTGTCCAATACCGCAAAACGGATTACCGAAAACAGGAATCCCAAGCCTTCATCCACCAAAAGTTCCCGCCACCACCGGGCCACCTTCACCGGATCGTTCCTGAATACTCCGCATCCGTATGCGCCCAAGATGAGGTTCTTATCGCCTTTTTGGGCGAATATCGCCAAGGCTAGTCGCATTCGGTCTTTCATCAAGCGTTCCGCCTCCAGGGGGTCTTCTCCTTTGAGCAGAACCTGCCCAAAATTCACGGCGGGCAGCGTCAAAACAGATGCAGTCACCGGTCGCTCTAAAAGTCCGAACTGCTGGTTACGGAAAAACACCACGTCCGGCGAATAGATGGCGTAATCTGTGTACATCATCGTTCCGCAAGCCCGATTCGCTTTATAATAGCTTTCATTACGCAGTTGCGTTTCATATAATCCACTGGATGCCGCTAAGCTTTCTTCCTGAGCCATCGCTCCGTTTAAAAACCCTCCTCCAGGATTTTTGGCGCTGGCGAAGTTTAGTACGCCAATGCGCTCTTTTTTTGCCTCTGCAAAATCCAAAATCGCCTTCACTGTGGACTCGTTGGCAACGGAACAGGCGGCAGTTTGCGGCAGTCTTAAAAGTCCAGCAGTTCCTTTAACCAGCACCTTTCCCTGTTCCGGCGTAATCAACTCGCTATTCTCCTCAGAGTGTTTTTGCTCAGTGGCGAATTCAACCCGGGTCCCATTATATTCATAGAAGCCCTGCCTTTGTATCCGCAAGGTTTCCTCGGCAATTACTTTTCTGCTCATATTCTTTCCTCCCCTACTTCCTGTTTTAACACCTCGAATTTAATCCCGTAGCAATACGTCCCGCACCTCTGTCAGCGCGAATCCAAGCAAATTCCTGCCACGCCATTTAACGGGATTCTCCACTTCCGGATCGGATTGGCTCATGCCGATCCCCCAAATGCAATCCAGCGGGCTGCTTTCTACGATAATCCGGTTATTCGTCGACTTGAGATAGTCGCCAAGCTTCGGATTCTGCGAAAATTTAGCGAAGCTACCTCTTTTGACGATATCGTAGCATTCGTTGTCCCAAGTGTCCTTGTCGAAGTTTCTAACCGCACGCCCGTAACTTTTCATCTCCTTTGGATGATTTGCTTTAAGGATTACGTCCAGCATTTCGTTATCTCCGAACAACCTTGCCTTTTCGGCCATCATAAATTGCTCAGGACAAGAATACGCAGTCCCCTCAACCTCGAACGGGCTCATCCACCATTGGCTGAAGCAGCTTTTATCTATGCCACCATCATTCGGAGGCGTATGGCCCCAGAAAAACACAAATTTAAACGATTGTCCCGCGCTATAAGCTTTTCTTAAATCCTTGATATTGTATATCATCGATATTCCTCCATATTTCTCCGATACAAACGCGAAGGACGGTGTCCCGCATTTTCAGTGTAATGATCTGTCTCCTCCACGAGTTCGGCTACTTTACGCCGAAAAGCAGCCTTCAGCAGTTCTTTATCCAAAATCACTTCGTAAACCTGTTGCAACTCTGTCAAGGTAAAAAGCCTCGGCATTAGATGCAGCGCAATGTCGGTATAATTCACTTTTCCCCGTAGTCGCTCAATGGCGCAGGCTATAATTTTGGCATGATCGAAAGCCAACCCGTTATTAGAAACGATGGAGTATGCTGTTGACGTCGAGCTCATCTTTGCCGTCAACGTCCGTTCCACGACCGCTGTAAGCTCTTCTTCTTTGCTGCTTAGCTTGAGCTCGTATTCAAACGTTTTTACATATCCTTCCTCGTTAAGCTCTTTCCGCTCCCGAAGAAGCCGATAGGATACCTGGAACCAAGCAGCGTCGGAAGCGTCATCCCCTGCTTTCAGCTGTATTTGATCGCTGTTGATCAATGCCATATAGCTGCAGCTCATCACCCAGGTACGGGGATCCCGCCCAATATCGCTGAAGGTGTACAGCTGCTCCAAATAAACTTCAGCCACACCCGTTTCCTCGCGCAGCTCTCTCACCGCTGCCTGTTCCGTCGTCTCACCCGGTCGGACAAAGCCGCCCGGAAGTGCCCATTTGCCCAGGAACGGGTGCCCTCCCCGGCGTATGAGGAGTATTCGCAGCTCTTTTTCCGGAAGCTTACGATAACTATCCGCCTCCATGTTCGTTACAGTGAAAATGACCATATCT
Organism: Paenibacillus planticolens; assembly: GCF_013141725.1. Classification (GTDB taxonomy): domain Bacteria; phylum Bacillota; class Bacilli; order Paenibacillales; family NBRC-103111; genus Paenibacillus_E; species Paenibacillus_E planticolens. The sequence continues at coordinate 40,960 of NZ_WHNZ01000022.1, forward strand.
GCAGCCACAGATGGCCGCTCATAATCTCCGGCCCGGTAATGCTCCAAAAATTCGCGTTCTGTAAGGCCATCGCGATCCAACAAATCCAACGTCTTTGCCTCCCTTAACCAACCAGTATTCCAGATTTCATCTTAGTAATACTTTGATAATAACATTTTATTACTATCAATGGCAATATAAAGAATTTGCAAGTTATACGTGAATGCCCATATGTATAAAAACAAACCGGCACTCCAACGGAGTCCCGGTTCATAAATCCACTTATCCAACCTTATTCAATACGAAAACCCATTTTTTTCATTTAACTGATAGTCCCCTTTAGCTGTGCTTCACATGTTGAAGCATTTGCACAAAAATTTGCTCAATATGCTCATCATCCAGGGAGTAATATACGGTCTTGCCAACTTTACGCCGTTTGACAATTCGCAAATTGCGTAAATATCTTAATTGATGAGAAATAGCAGATTGGCCCATTCCTAATACTTGTACGATGTCATGAACACATAACTCTTTATTTAACAAGGTGTGAATAATTTTTAGTCTTGTGGGGTCCCCGAGTGCTTTAAACACCTCAGCTAACCCACCAACAATCTGATCTGTGATCAATTGTTCTTTTAACACGTCAATATTTGAAGTTCCATGACAAGTGTCGTCACATTGATCTTGTATGGTTTTTGATAAGATCTCTTCCATATACCTTCTCGCTTTCTGATCATAAAACTTACGATTTACTTTTCATTATAACAGAAATCCGTTTTTTTTTCTGCGCCATAATTTAACGTTACATATGCAGAAGGTTCAAATAATATACAAAATTATTTTCACAATGTTCAATTTTCCGTTTTTAAAGTTGTAAAACTTTGTTCAATCCGTATTCACACATAATGTGAAAATAATCACAAGTCTTAGATTACACTAATTCCATATCCGAATAAATTAACCAGTAGGTGATACGACTTGGAACCATTCCGAAAGCATGAAAGACGGCTGATGTACCTTATGTTCGGTGTTGCGTTAGTCATGTTAGTCTCATTTATTCGTAAATTGCTTTAATCATTAAAAAATTGAAAGGTGATGAACCCCTGTGCCTGCTTACGATTCCGTATTTTATAGCCGGTTACTTACCGAGACCACTTTGGCGTTTCATATCATTTTCGCAACAATCGGCGTTGGTGTTCCTGTCATGATTATGTTGGCTGAACTAGCCGGCATTAAGCGCAAAGATCCCTACTTTACATTATTGGCACGAAGATGGGCGCGAGGGTTCGTTATCACCGTTGCTATTGGTGTAGTTACCGGTACAGCAATCGGCCTTCAACTCAGTCTCTTATGGCCTACGTTTATGGAAATTGCCGGACAGGCCATTGCGCTTCCCTTGTTCTTAGAGACCTTTGCCTTTTTCATTGAAGCTATATTCCTTGGCATTTACCTGTACACATGGGAACGATTAAAACCAATGCACCATCTCTTATTACTCGTTCCTGTAGTAATCGGCTCCTCCGCTTCAGCTTTCTTTATTACTACAGTAAATGCATTTATGAATACCCCTCAAGGATTCTCACTGAAAGACGGGGTAATTACGAATGTGCGACCTATATTAGCTATGTTTAATCCTTCTATGCCGACCAAAGTTGCACATGTGCTCTCCTCTGCTTACATGACCAGCGCATTTATTTTGGCAGCTATTGCAGCCTACTCCCTTCTCAGGAAAAAGGGAGACATCTTATACGCCAAGAAGGCTTTAAAATTGACAATAACAGCCGGTCTTATTTTCGCCATTTCTACAGCTCTTATTGGTGATTTATCAGCCAAATTTCTAGCTAAAAATCAACCTGAAAAACTCGCAGCAGCAGAGTGGCATTTTGAAACGACAGCAAATGCGCCGCTCATTTTAGGTGGTATACTGACTGACAATAATGAGATTAAATATGCTTTGAAAATTCCATATGCACTTAGTATTTTAGCGGGGGGAACTCCCGGGTCGGAAGTCAAAGGCCTTAATGAAATCCCACCTGATCTTCGTCCTCCCTTATATGTTCATTATTTTTTTGATGCTATGGTTGCTATAGGTATGTTCGCGATTGTTGTTGCGATTTTACATCTGTGGTACGCACGAAAAAAATCCGTTAAGCCTTACCCAAGATGGCTTCTTGCTATTATCGCTATTTGCGGACCTCTTTCCATGCTTGGTATTCAATGCGGGTGGTTTTATGCGGAAGTTGGTCGTCAACCCTGGATTTTACGAGGGTATCTGAAAGTGGCTGATGCCGCTACTACATCTCAACACGTGGATACTATGCTGCTTCTTTTTTGTTTACTTTATCTCGTTTTAGCACTTACAGCGGTCAAAGTATTATCCAAGCTCTTTAGAAAAAACAATGTTGCAGACGAATTGATAGCACTCGGGATTGTCGGAGGGAGGATCAAGAAATGAGCCTTGAACTAATTGGGATAACGGTTTTGTGGATCTTTTTATACGGGTATTTAATTGTTGCCTCCATTGATTTTGGGGCAGGTTTCTTCAGCTACTATTCTGTAATAACAATGAAACAGCATATCATTCATAACATTATTGAAAGATATCTTTCTCCTGTCTGGGAAGTGACGAATGTTTTCTTGGTTTTTTTCTATATCGGAATGGTTGGATTCTTTCCAGAAACAGCGCGTTATTATGGTACAGCACTGCTTGTACCAGGGAGTATTGCAATCATATTGCTTGCCATAAGAGGAGCTTACTATGCCTTCAGCAACTACGGTTCCAAGGATAACAAAATGTATATGCTCCTCTATGGTGCAACAGGCTTGCTTATCCCTGCAACTCTTTCGACAGTACTTACCATTTCCGAAGGTGGAGTCATTATTGAACAAAATGGATTGATTCAGTTTAACTGGCAAAGGCTTCTCAGCAATCCCTATACTTGGTCAGTCCTATTACTGTCACTGGTCAGTGTTCTTTATATTTCCTCCATGTTCCTTTCGTATTACGCATACAGAGCAAAAGATAAACCCGCATTTAAGATTTTACGCGGCTATGCGCTTTTCTGGAGTGGACCTACCATACTTGCAAGTTTTATTGCCTTTTTCACGATTAATCAGCAAAATCCTGAACATTACAGCAACATGCTTACCCTTGGCTGGATGTTTGGAGCATCGTTTCTATGCTTTTTGGCTGCCGTTTATCTGCTTTGGAAGCAGATGAAGCTTGGTTTATCGTTCATATTCGTGCTTCTGCAATTTGCTTTTGCTTTCTTTGGCTATGGGAAAGCCCACTTACCCTACATTTTATACCCTTACATCACCATTCATGAGAACTTTACAAACCAAACGATGGGAACTGCTTTGGTTATTTCCTTTATCGCTGGGATTATTATTCTAGTCCCTTCACTCTTTTTGCTTATGCGTTTATTTTTGTTCGATGCCGATTATGTACAAGGGAAATTAATAAAGAAAGGAAATTAAATTGAAAAAAAAGCAGGTCCGGACGAAAGAGAGTCCTTGACCTGCCACGCTTATTGTTTTTTTCGGTGCTACAGCATTTAAGACAGTCGTTTGTTCTTCTGCAGTAATCTCATCCCGTTAGCAATAACAATGAGTGAGCTGCCTGTATCCGCCAATACGGCCATCCATAGCGTTGAAGTTCCGAGAAAGATCATAACCAGAAAAACAACTTTAACTAGCAGTGAAAAAGCAATATTTTGTTTAATAATTTTTAATGCTCTCCGACTTAAACGAATCGCATAGGGCAGTTTGGATAGATCATCCGCCATGAGAGCCACGTCTGCTGTCTCTAAGGCCGTATCCGTGCCCGCGGCACCCATGGCGATACCGACCGTCGCTGTCGCTAAAGCAGGTGCGTCATTTACTCCATCACCCAGCATGGCTACATGACCATAATTCGTCATTAATTCTTTGACCGAAGAAACTTTGTCTTGTGGAAGCAACTCGGCGTAGTATTCGATTCCTCCAAGCTTTGCAGCAACCGCCTGAGCAGTTCCACGATTGTCCCCGGTTAACATCACCGTTTTCTTGATTCCAATCTTTTTTAGTTGTTCCAGCGTAGACTTACTATTGGGACGAACTTCATCCGCTACAGCAAAAATAGCGATTAGTTTCTCATTTGTCCCCATCATCATAACCGTTTGTCCTTGTTGCTCTAAGTGATTTATTCTTTCATTGACTCCATCCATCGAAACATTCAACTCGTTAGCAAACCATTTTGGACTGCCAATAAAATATTCCTCACCCTCAAGGGTGGCTTTAACCCCACGGCCGGTTACCGAAGTAAAAGACGAAATTCCCTTCATCCTTATACCCTTCTGTTCTGCAAGCCGAACAATTGCCTCAGCCACAGGGTGTTCAGATGAAGACTCAATACCAGCTGCTAAGGATAAAACGTCATCCTCAGTCCGTCCATCAAGAGCAATAATGACTGTTACTTGTGGCATTCCCGCGGTTAATGTACCTGTTTTATCAAAAGCTACAACGGAAACGGCTCCTAATCTTTCTAAATGTGCGCCTCCCTTAATGAGGATACCATTTCTCGCCGCGTTTCCTATTGCAGACACAATGGAAACAGGGGTGGAGATAACCAATGCACAGGGGCAAGAGACAACCAACATCATAAGTGAGCGATAAATCCACATTTGAAAAGGCTGTGCAAAAAATACAGGAGGTATAATGGCTATTCCAACTGCAATAATCAAAACTGCTGGCGTGTAATATTTAGAAAAAATATCTACAAACCGCTGCGAAGGAGCTTTTTGAGCCTGCGCATCTTCAACCATCGTAATAATGCGGGACAATGTATTATCTTTGGACAGCTTCGTTACCTGAACTTCAATTGCTCCTTGTTGGTTAATTGTTCCTGCAAAGACCTCATCTCCAACAGCTTTTTCCACAGGGATTGATTCTCCTGTAATTGGGGCCTGGTTGATCGATGAAGTGCCGCTGATAATGACTCCGTCTACCGCTATTTTCTCACCCGGCTTAACAATAACCGTATCACCGATTCGGATATCTTCAATCGCCATAATAGACTCATGACCATCCCTGCGCACTAAAGCTTCTATCGGAGATAAATCCATCAGCCCCCGGATAGATTTTCTAGTCCGATCCATGGTGAATGCTTCTAATGTTTCACCCAATGAGAACAAAAATACAACTGCTGCGCCTTCCTCCCACTGCCCGATCAGAGCAGCTCCGACTGCTGCAACAGTCATGAGCAGATCCATTCCGATTGTACGTGACTTTAAACCATAAAATCCTGTTCTCGCAATGCGGAATCCGCCAATAACGATAGCTGCAGCGTATATTACCGTTGAATAGATCTCTTCTACGAAGGCCCCCAATGATAAGCCCCAAGCTATTGCAAACAATAGCCCTGATAAAAAAGTAGGAAGAACCTTGTTATTACGCCTCCAGAAGCTTAATTCGTCCGTTGGCCGCGCGCCCCCTGTATCTAGCATTGCCGTGTATCCTGCCTGCTGTACCGTCTGTACGATGCTTTGAAACGCTGTTCCGTTATGTTCAACGGTCATCTTAGCCGCTCCATAGTTAACCGTTACTTGGTTAACTTCCGGAAGCGATCCAACCCGCTTCTCTAATTTTTGCGCGCAATCCGCGCAATCCATTCCATCTATCCGATAGACAGAGGTTTGATTCGATAGTGACTGTTGCTGGATCCGATACCCTAAGTTATTTATTTGTTTCGTAATCATCCCAAAATTAACAATCGGCTCTACATACGCAAGGCTCATCTTGGCCGTGGCAAAATTAACCGAAACCTGCTTTACCCCTTCTAAACGAGATACAGATCTCTCCAGCTTCACTGCGCAATCCGCACAATGCATGCCCTCAAGCGTTACCGTTCGATTGACCGTATCACCCAGTGTGTTCCCACAACATGAGTCACCATGATGATGATCGTGGTGATGATCATGGTTATGATCATGGTTATGATCATGTGTGTGATTAGGCTGATCCTCATGCACATGGTCATGGTGGTGCTTATTGTCATGGCGATGCGTGCCTTCGCATCCGTGTTTATGGTGCAAGTCATTTTTTGAATCTTCGTCATTGCAACAAGAGGTTTTTGAAGACATCAGAAATCATACTCCTCATTATCCATTAATATATGATTAAATGTTCATGTGTTGATTTTATATTATGTCGATCTCCTTATTATGTCAATTGTTATTAACCTAAAGATAACAATAAAAAAGGAGATCCAATGTTGGATCCCCTCTGTGTAATCATTAACTTTCCCTACTCTACAACGTCTCCGTATTAAGCGTAAATCCTTCGATCACGACGTCTTCGTCAACCTCGATCAAAATACATCTTTTCCCTTGATAATTCACCTGTCTCACGTACTTCAAATCTTGCGGACTAACCGAAATCGTGGCCACCTTCGTCTCGATCTTAATCGATTTCGAAGTAAACTTCGGAATAACGCTGCTCGCTTTAAGTTCATAATTTTTGTCGTCAACGATGTTTTGGAACGCTCGTTCCACCTTTTCCATCGTCACGTCCTCCACGCCGCTCACCGCGAGCATGCGTTCCACATCTTTATAATCCAGCTTTGCAGGCTCTTCCTCCTCGTTGGACTCGATGACCCGATGAATTTCCTCGTACACGTGAGCGATCGTAGCAGCATCCAGATGTTCGCCCGCCACTTCCTTCACGATTTCCTCAAAAATGGCTCTCTCTTCGAGCGCCGTCACGGTCTTCTCGGCATTTAAGACTTGCTCGATGAATTGTGGATTCGGTTCATGCGCTTTCCCCGCGCAATACAGAATACGATTTACGTCGGAATAGTTGTCCGTCACGCTAGGGTAGAAAAAACCTTGCTCCGGCGTATTCAATTTGACGATCGGATCTACGAAGACATTATACTTAAATTCCCTCTCGACATAATCAAACATGAGCGTTTTCCGCTGTTGTTCCGTGGAATTCACGCTGCACAAAATGAACAGATTCGCGAACATCTCGTCCTTTCCGGTCTCCTCGGCTTCATCGTTCCTTGCCTTTGTCGGCTTGGAATATTGCCCGCGGACGAAAGTAATCACCGTATCCTGTTCGTATGTGGTGTCCGCCAGCATCTTCTCCACTAACAAAAGCATCAGATCTTGCCACTCTTCCGGATTGCCAGTCACCAAGCCTTGGTGAAGAAGCACCTGCGTAGGTTGTTCCGCTTCCTCCTGAAACTTTAACTCGTACAGCTTATGATCTAATTCACCGGTCAGCAGTTTTTTAAAGTTTGCCATATAGAGTTCCTGTTTCTCCCTGTCCACTAGGGCGAAAGGCTGACGCTCGTAATGATAGATCTCGTTGGTTTCCTTCATAATGTACACGTTAAAAATGTCGTATAGGCGAAGCATCTCGTTATCCAATTTAAATTGCTTGCGAATATGTGCGATTTCTTTCTTTATCATGATCCTTCAGTCATCTCCTAAGAAGTGAAATGGCCTAACCAAAACTACTTCCTGTATGTTAATTCATAATTATAGATTTCACAACAATTTTGAAAATCTATCTTCCTGGGCAATGGCATGAAAATACAGCAAATTTATGGTAAAATGCCATAAAACAAATACACGATGAATGGTGATAAGTTGGATGGATAACGTGAAACCGTTTCTGATTGCTGTACAGATAGAAAATGAAATACCAGATGAAACGTTCGACAACTACTTAGCGTTATTGCCTGAAGATCACAGAAATTCGGTTATGAAGTATAAAACAAAAGATGATCGTGATCGCGCATTACTAGGTGCATTATTAATTCGATTTCATGTAAGCAAATTGTGTTCAATTCCTTTGCAAGCCATTGTTATTCACAAAAATAAATACGGCAAACCGTACTTGCCTATGTTCCCCGATATCCATTTTAATTTATCTCATTCGGGGAATTGGGTTGTCTTCATCATTGGAGAGAAAGCTGTCGGAGTTGATGCCGAGCAAATCAAGGAAATCGATATCTCAGCAGCTGCTTCTTTTTTCTCAAGCACAGAGCTTCAATTGTTATCCTCTTATGAAGGACATCGAAAGTTAGAATGTTTCTATGACTTGTGGACGCTCAAAGAAAGCTATATAAAGGCGCTGGGGGAAGGATTGTCTATTCCGCTTGACTCTTTCTGGATAGAGTTGGAACCGTTCATTACCGTTCATACGCGTAAAGGCAATCAAAACTGGCATTTCAAACAGTATGCGCTCGGCGATGCCTACAAACTCTCCGTCTGCAGCGCTCATTCTTCGCTGCCTGAAAAAGTAACCAGAATGACGTCGAACGAACTTCTAGACCAGGTGTCACTTCATGTTTCCGCGCAAATAGCTTCGGGTCACAAACTATGACGACGATTCATCATAGCCTGTGACCCGAATGAGTCAGCGTTCATATTATCGTTTTGTGTTGATTTTGCGCTTCAGTTCGTCGGTCAACGTAGACAATGTGTTTGCCGCTTCCAAGGTTTGACCCATGGAGGAGAAATGTTCCTCGGACGCTGCACGGATATTGTCCATTTCCGATCTTGCATTGTCGAAGATCTTCTCTGTCTGACCTAGGGAATCGGTCACTTCCTCTGTATGTGCCGAAATTTCCTCTACGGCTGCAGATACTTCCTGAATTTGCGTGCTCACCTCTTCGATCGAGGTTTGAATATACAAGAATGTCGTACCGGCGTGATTCAACGAATCAAGCCCTTTCTTCATATCCGCTGCCACATCTGCGGAAGAAAGAATAGCTTCATTCGCTTCTTGTTGAATCATACCGTTAATCAGTCTCACCTGCTTCGCAGATTCCGCTGATTGCTCGGCCAGCTTGCGCACTTCGCTTGCAATAACGGAAAACCCGCTGCCGTATTCACCTGCGCGTGCTGCTTCAATCGCAGCATTCAAAGCAAGCAGATGCGTCTGGCTGGACAGTTCCGTAATGACCGAAACGAAGGTCTCTACTTCCTTGGAGCGATCTCCAAGTCGATTCACTTGCACTAGCATTCTCTCCAAAGCTTCATCCGTTTGGGTGATTTGGGCAATTGCTTGCTGAATCGTTTCTCCGCCCATGGCCGCCTTATGGGATGTTTCACCGGAAGTGCTTGCTACTTCGTCGGAACTGCTGGCAATCTGCTGAATGGCGGAGGAAATCTCCGTCATCGTTCTAACGGTGGTTTGCAGAACTTCCATCTGCCTCTTAGAATCTTCCGCCACGTTTCGAGTTGATTCGCTAATAAGGTCCGCAACAAAGTGTCCTACTTCCGAAGTTGACTTCACCAGATCAACAGCTGAATTAACGTCAGTCACGAAATTCTCTGCTCCTCCAACAACTTCTTGCAGCGTATGTGACACCCGATGGAAATCGTGTGCAGCCTCCTGCGTTGTCGTGCTGCTGAAGTTCAATTCGCTTTCCGATAAATCCCCATCGGCCACACGCTTAATTTCAGCCGCTAAAAGAATCAGGTCGCTTTCCGCATGACGCTTGGCACGGCTTATCACCACATAAGCTCCTCCGAAGCACGCGAGAGCGACCACAATAATACCGATCAAGAAGGAAGCCCAGCCTCTTCCAGGCATGAAAAACAGAAATGACAGGACAAACGGCAGCAGCGCTATGACCGATGAAGAGATAATGATCTGTTTATCTTTAAAAGAATCTTTAAAAGAATTCAATGTATACACCAACCCAACAACTTTTTTTTACATTAATTTTGAAAAAAGCCTGGAACCCAGGCTTTTTTCAAATACAGTCATTTAGTTCAAGTATGCTTCCGCATCTTCCAATTTTTCGAAGGAAAGGACGATATCTCCAAACATCCGTTTCATTTGCATTTTCGAGACAGCGGATCCTGTAAAGTAAGCCCATTTAGAAAGGCCCTTTTGAACGGACAGCTCTCCCAGCGGCCCTAACGCCACCGCTACTTCCTGAGTGAACAATTTGCCTTCGCTCAAGTCAGTTAAGCCAGTAAAGCCTGGTTTTACTTGAGTAAGGACTTTATTAAATTCCTGTATATACGTTTCTACTTCTTCCATCGTGATGCTTTGTACTTTAACAGTAATTCTGTTCTTTGCTTGGTCGTAAGAAATTTGAAACATGGTCTTACCTCCTGAAGTGTTTAAAATAAGTACTACTTTGATTTTACCAAAATTTACTTTGAAGTAAAGAAAAATTTGTCGTATTTAGCAGTTTTATGAAAGGAACAATGTCGAATTATGTATTTTTTAGATAATACATGTCGAATTATAAGAAACCAACCTCTTTGCAGTAAGCGATCATAGCGTTGATCTGCTTGGGCTCAACAGCTTTCCATGAGAAGCCGAGCAGGTTCAATGCGGCAACGGTTTTCATTACGGAAGTTTCGAATACCGTCTCATTATGATGCTGTTCCAGCCAGCCATAGTGCAGCATAATCTTCTCGATCTCATCTCGGCAGTCGTCCGCCTCGTATTTCGCCGTCATATAATCGATGAATTGTTCGAATGATCCTGGCTTCACGTCCCACTCCAACCGTCCGTCTGCCAAAATGCGGTGCAAGCTTTCGCGATGCGGATTGAATAGATGGAAAATCTCATTCTGCAGTGCTTCTGGCTGCATAAGCAGTACAATCGCCCTGCTCACCGCATCGACATATGAGAAATCCGTGTCCGGTTCCATCTCAGGCACCATGCCAAGCCGGATGAACGATTGAATCATCGTGTAGAACGCGTTTTCCCCGATATTTTCTTGAAATTTTCCAGTTTCGGAATGAAACACGATGTTGCCGATTCTGTAAATGCTCGATCGAATGCCCGTTTCTCTGGCAAGAACTACTCTTCGCTCGGCTTCATGCTTCGTTTTGGCATAATAGTTCTCATACTGCTGTCCAAGATCAAGATCATACTCCGTAAAGTAAACGGCTGACTCGCCTGCGATCGTGCCCGATGCCACGCCTAGGGTAGAAATATGATGAATGTCCTTGCGTTGGTTCAACTCAGCGAATGTTAGCAGCCGGTCAGTAGCAATAATGTTGTGTTGTTCAAAATAGTCGTAAGTCCCATAATGCTTCACTGTTGCTGCTGAATGCACAATGCCGTCAACGGTGCGGGACAGCTCCAGATAGGTCTCCTCCGGCAAACCAAACCGCTCTTGCGTCAGGTCTCCCCGATACACCTTAATCCTGCGGAGCATAGCCTCATCCACGAGTGAGCCAAAATAGAAAGCCAATTTCTCTTTCATGCGGTGGGCAGCTTGCTCGTCGGAATCTCCTCGTACGATAACATGGACAGTCCATGAGGTCGTGCTCAGCATATCGCGCAGCAGATGAATGCCTAAATATCCGGTCGCGCCAGTCAGCAGCACATGGCTGTATGCAACTTTCTTTGTCACATCTAAATTGTCATACTTCTCATTCTTCAAGCGATAAACTTCCTTGCTATCGTCAAAGGAAGGAGCGGATTGGGCGTTGTGAGCATTTTTCAGCTGCGCTAATTTATCCATTAGTCGATTGTTCGTCGTCTTGACTTTGGCAGACAAAGCGGCAATCGTCTGATGCTCGAACACATCGTTAATGCCGATTTCAAACTGCTGCTGCAGTCTGGCTACCATGACCGCCGCTTTAAGCGAATGTCCGCCCAGTTCGAAGAAATTATCGTGAATGCCGATTCGGGCTACACCAAGGAGATCCTGCCATACTTCTGCAATCCGGCTTTCCGTCTCTGTCCGTGGCGCTACATAATCGCTGCCCGAATGCAATTGTCCCAGCTCAGGCTCGGGAAGGGCCCTGCGGTCGATCTTGCCGTTTGGCGTCAACGGCAAAGCCGGCAGCTGTACGAAGTAGGAAGGAATCATGTAATCCGGCAAGCTTTCAGCCAGATGGCTCCGCAGTACCATGACGCTTAGCTCTTCCTCAACAGCGATATATGCGCATAAGTATTTGCCTCCGCTGCCATCTTCTTTGGCTAACACAATCGATTCTTTGACGCTTGCATAATTGAGCAGCGTGTTCTCGATTTCTCCCAGCTCGATACGGAATCCGCGAATTTTCACCTGATGGTCCAGTCTTCCTAGAAACTCGAGCGTACCGTCTTCATTCCATCGAGCCAAATCGCCTGTTTTGTACATTCTTCCTTCTTCTGCATAAGGGTCCGGCAAATAACGTTCCGCTGTCAAATGATCTTGGCCGTAATAGCCTCTGCCTACGCAATCACCCGCAATATATAACTCGCCTGGCACTCCCGGCGGCTGAACCTGCAGACGATCGTTTAGAATGTAAATGCTTGTGTTTGCAATCGGTCGGCCGATCGGCGGAATTTCCGGAATATCACCGTTCGGATCAATCGTATACGTTGTGGCCACGTGAGTTTCCGAAGGCCCGTAGTGATTGTGCAAATACACCTGATAACGTCGCAAATGCTCCCTGAACTTCTCCGGAACGATAAGCTGCTCGCCAGCCGTAATAATATGGCGAACCGAAGTCGGGAACCGGTCTGCGTATTCCTTCTCGTTTAAGATGAATTTGAGAAACGAAACAGGCATAAACAGAATATTGATTCCTTCGTCTTCAATCACTTGAAGCAGCTTGCCAACCTCACGGCGAGTATCGTTTGTAACTAAATATAAAGTACCGCCCGCAAGCAGGGTGGACCAAATTTCCTGTGAGCATACATCAAAGCTCAGTGTCGTAAATTGCAGCACTTTCCCGCTATAATCCACGTTAGTCTGCGTAAATTCATATTGAAGCAAATTCACCATATTGCCGTGCTCCAGCATGACACCTTTCGGCTTGCCTGTCGTTCCAGACGTATAAATAACATATAGCAAATTGTGCGCTTTGCTGCGGTTTTGAGGATTATCTGCCTGCTCGCTATAGACTGATTCCTGGTTCAGGTACAGTTCTCCGCCTTCAAATGTTGTTTTGCCGGCCAAATGCGTTTGCGTCAGCAGCAGCCTTGCCCCGCTGCTCGATAGCATATAGTTCACTCGATCTTGCGGATATTCCGGATCGATAGGGACATAAGCGCCGCCAGCTTTTAGAATGCCGAGCAGTCCAACAATCATCTCCAGCGATCTATCGGTCATGAGTCCTACGACTTCATCGGCCTGAATGCCTTTATCAATTAACGTTCCGGCCAGACGATTAGCCTTCTCGTTCAGCTCCCGGTATGTCAGCTTTTCGTTCCCGAATACAAGAGCGGGATGATCCGGCGTCTGCAGCGCCTGTTCCTCGAACAACGTCTGAATAGTCGCTTCCTTACGGTACGGAACAGCCGTATCGTTCAAGCCGTAGACCTGCTCATGAACTTCCGTCTCGTCCAGCAAAACAATTTCCGACAGCTGCAGCTGACTCGACGAAACAGCCGCTTGAAGAATGCGGATATAGTGCCGGATCATCCGTTCCACAGTGTCCTGTCTAAACAAATCTGTGCAGTATTGGAAATCGATGCGCACAGCCGCTTCCGATTCATTGACATCCACCATCAGATCATATTTGGCAATCGGCTCCACGTATGGGGCTACCGTTACCTCGGATCCTTCCATTGACGGTGCGGTTCGTCCTGTATTTTGCATAACAAACAAGGTGTCAAACAACGGGTTCCGCCCGGGAACGCGAGGTATGTTCAAATCCTGAAGCAGGTGCTCCAGCTCATATTCCTGATGCTCAATAGCGCCGAGAACGCAAGCTCTGATTTCCTGCAAAAACACGGAGAACGACTTATTCTTTTCCGGATAACTCCGCAAGGGCAGCGTATTAACAAACATGCCTATCATATGCTGCATCTCATTTTCAGTACGACAAGCGAAAGGAGCGCCAACAACGATGTCCTCCTGCCCGGAATAACGGGCAAGCAGCACGTTATAAGCAGCAAATAAAATCATATACAGCGTCGTATCGGAGGAAGCTGCAAGCTTCTTCAAACCATCCGTCATTTCAGCTTCGAGCTGAATCGAAACCGTATTTCCTTTGAAGCTCTGAACGAGCGGACGCTCCATATCGGTTGGCAGATGCAGAATCGGGATTTCACCCGCCAGCGCCGACTTCCAGTAATTTTGCAGGGCATTTCGGGCAGTTACATTTTCCTGTTTCCCGTACCATACGGCAAAATCTTTAAACTGAAGGGAGAGCGCAGGGAGTTCTTCCCCTCCGTACAGCTTGCTCCACTCTTCGAAAAACAGATGCATCGAGACGCCATCCACGGCTATATGGTGGAAATCAAGCAGCAAGTAATGCAGATCGTCCGAGCAGGAAACCAAAGCGGTCCGCATCAAAGGGGCCTCTTCCAGATCGAAAGGCTGCACGAATTCGCGCATGATGTCTGCTACTTCTGTAGCGCCAGCTGTAAAAACTTGCAGCCTGAACGGAATGTAGTCCCTAATTGTTTGTAGAATCTCTTCTCCGACCCATTGGAAAGAGGTGCGCAGCATGTCGTGACGGTCAATGAGCTGTTGAATCGTTTGTTCCAGCCTGCCCACATCAAGCTTGCCTTCGATACGAAGCAGCATTGGCGTGTTGTAGGCAGTTCCGACGCCTTCCATTTGCTCTATCAGATACATACGACGCTGAGCCGGGTAAACAGGATAATGCTCCATCGCCGGCGCCGGCTCGATAACGGGACGGATTGCGTCGGCACGGCTCATTCCGGCAATTCTCAATGCTTGTTCTCTGACCGTCGTATACTGGAACAAGTCGGTGATCGGCAATCGCACGCCGAAACGCTGCTCGATTTGTCCACGCAGTAAGGCTGCTTGCAGGGAATGACCGCCGATTTCGAAGAACCGTTCATCAGCGCCAATATTGGCAAGCCCCAAAATCTTCTGCCATAACTCTATGAGTTGGCTTTCTGTTTCGTTCGCTGCCGGCGTAGACACAGCCGATTCTACCGCTCGCTCAGGTTCTGGCAGCGCACGTCGGTCTACTTTGCCATTGGCATTTACGGGCAAGCTGGATAATGTCACAAAACGTGCTGGAACCATATAGTCCGGCAAGCGAATAGACAGAAAGTCGGCAAGCTCCCGGTGCGTGCAGCTCTCCGGAACAACTACATACGCACATAGATAGTTGGCACCGTTCTGATCCTCGCGAGCCATTACCACGCAATCTTTAACCGCATCGTGCTGCAGAAGCTGCTGTTCTATTTCTCCGATTTCAATACGAAAACCGCGAATTTTCACCTGATGGTCGATGCGTCCGAGAAATTCAATCGTGCCGTCAGGCAGCCATCTGGCAAGATCACCGGTCCGATACATGCGCTCACCCTGAGCGTACGGGTGAGAAACGAACTTCTCCGAAGTCAGGTCGGGTCTGTGCAAATAGCCCCGGGCGAGGCCGGCACCGCTCACGCACAGCTCGCCGGCCATGCCAATCGGCTGCAGCTTGCCTGCCGCATCCAAAATGAGGATTTGGCTGTTATAAACCGGTTTGCCGATTGGAATGTTATCCGTCAGCTGCGTCACCTTGTGCGAGGTCGTTACGACGGCATTTTCGGTCGGACCGTAGCAGTTAAATAGCTCGTAACTTTTTGCACGGAAAGTCTTTAATTTATCTCCGCCTGTTAGCAGCACACGCAAGGAGGTGTTTTCCAGTCCCATAAACTGCTCACATAGCTGAGTCGGCAAAAAGCTGATCGTAATTCCTTGTTGATGGAAAAAGGCATTCAGTTCTTCGCTATCGAGGCGAATTTCATCGGGAACCATGCTGAGAGACGCACCTGAAATGAGATAAGGGAATATTTCCCAAACGGAAGCATCAAAACCAAAACCTGCATATTTGGCTGCTCGGTCAAGCTCTGTCACATGAAAATACTTCTGGTGCCACTGAGCCAAATTCACTAGCGATCGGTGCTCAATCATAACACCCTTCGGCGTTCCTGTTGAACCAGACGTGTAGATGATATAGGCCAAGTCGGTCGGCTTCACTTCAATCGGATTCGCTGAAGCTTCTTCAGCCTTCAGCCATTCGTCGTTAACGGACCACACTTCTCCTTGGAAAGCAACCTCCGGGCGAATGCCGGGTGTCGTTAACATAAGACGTGTCTGGCTGTCTTCCAGCATAAACCGTACTCGTTCGGCCGGATAATTCGGATCGATCGGCAAGTAAGCCGCCCCTGCCTTCAGAATGCCGAGAATCGAGACAATCATCTGCGTAGAAGCGCCGGCCATGATGCCAACAATGTCACCTGTTCCGATTCCTTCCCTGACGAGAATTCGGGCCAATCGGTTGGATTGCTCATCCAATTGCTTGTAAGTCAGTGTCTCCTCACCGCAAACTACAGCCGACCGGTCCGGCGTTCGCTCTACTTGTGCTTCGAACAGCCGGTGGATCGCAGCATCCGATGAGAATTCAAACTGTGTGCTGTTGAACGCTTGCAGCAAGATTTCCTTTTCTTCTGAGCTTATATAATCAATGGATTCGATGGCAGCTTGAGGCTGATTGATCCAAGCCAGCGCGATATTTTCTAAATGGCCGAGCATACGATCTACGGTTGCAGCCTCGAATGCACATTCCCGATAAAACGCCTCCACCTCAATCGTTTCCGTTATTGTAAACCGCAGAAACAGATCATTTCCCTGCACAGGGGCGTCTTTGACGAACCCGGAATCCCCGCCCATGCCCACAACCGTGTTGAAGGGCAGTTCATGTCCTGCCTTCTCTTTGATCTCACGAAGCTCGCCAATCGTCAGTGACATCGATCGCTCGTGATCGATGAGGGCTTGTGTTTGCAGCACCGTCTCATCTAAGGAAAGTGCCAAAGCTGTGTTCATCTGAACAGCAATTATTTTGTCTTCGCCTGGCAGAAAAGCGCCGTAGCAAACTTCATTTGTGTTTAAATAGCGCTGGAGCAATACGAACCATGCCGTATACAATACCGTGGATAGTTCCACACACGCTAGTTCGGATGCCTTGCGAAATGCGGGCATGGCCTGCTTTTTGAACAACCGTTTTAAGGAAGATACCACGGTTAGGTCTATCGGTTTCGGGTCTGGAGCGAGAAATGTTTTATGATCCTCACTGTATAATTTGTTTTGCCAATATTCCTTGGTGTCGTTCTGATTGATAAGGACCAAAGCCATTTCTTCCACTTCCTTCTCTATTTGTTATTTTAGTGGGCGCAAAAAAAGCAACCCTGCCAAAAAGAGTTGCTTAGCTACTGAACAAGCAATGTCTTGGCAGCTGGCTGGCTGATGAACGACGACGTTCATGTTAGCCCCTGTAGCTTTGCGTCTTCGGCTTCCGCCGAATTTGCCCTTGTATTCAATTGTTTATACTTGTCTTATTTTAGCATATATTACCTCTTGACCTTTTCCATTTTACCATTTCATATGTAATTTTCAATACAATTCATAATTGACAACGCTTTCAATTTTAAAGATTTTGCAAATTATGTCGAATATGATGGAATTTCGTCATACAAAGCAGCAGAGGTAGCACTCATTTTGCACTCAATCAATAGTATTAAAGCACCAATAAGACGTACGAAAACCAACTGCTGGAACAGAACCTATATGCAGGCGCACAATGTGTGGCAATTTACTAAGCGAATAGATACCTTAAAGTTATGAGATTTTCACTTTTTCCTCTATAAAAAAAGCACCCCCGATGGAGTGCTTCTGCTTATTATATCTTTTCACTGTACCAAATATAGGCGTAACGATGATGATCATTTGCAATAAAATCAACAGAGTGAATATCTTTGTCCATTCCAGTACTATGCAACCACTCGTTTACTTTATTGCTTAACGCTTGCATTTTACTATCGTCAAAAACTACTACGCTGTTCTTTACTTTCAAATTGTTCACCTCCCATATACCTTCAGTTTCCAACATAAGTTGGGCGTTGTAAACATAATATTTTGTTTGAATTGAGTTTGATATGAACTTAATTGATTGAGAATATTGAGCTTTTTTCGTGTGTCGGCTGCCGTCATGTTTTATTATTTAGTACCGGTACATTTGATTTACTTCGAGACCATATGACAACTGGTATAAGCAGAAGGGCAAGTCCTCCCCCAGCAAGCGATAACGTCGCATAGCTTGAATGAGCTACAACCATGCCTGACATCACTCCACCCGTGGCCCCAGCAAGCGCAATCAAAACATCAATCGTTCCTTGAGTTTTTGCACGTGTTGTTGGATCAGTTGCATCTACAATGATTGCTGTCCCACTGATTAAGCCAAAATTCCAACCGATTCCGAGCAGCGATAGAGCAATAACCAATACCACCATAGAATCCGGGGGAGCAACTGCGGCTACTATACCTGCAAGTAATAGAACACCCCCCGATGCAACTGACATGGCTGTTCGACCGATTTTATCAACCAGAACTCCTGTAATAAGTGAAGGGAAAAACATGGAGCCTACATGAATACCAATTACTAATCCTACCTCTCCCAAGCTATGACCGTGATGCTTCATGTGGATTGGAGTCATTGTCATTATTGCAACCATAACGATTTGAGTTAAGATCATTACTGTTGCTCCTACAATCAAGCCGCTGGTGGTGCTTTTTTGAACCCCTGTACCCTCATCAACTTTCTGATCCAAAGATTGTTGCGCTTCAAATACAGCCTTTGCAACGACGTATGGATCGGGCCGCAGAAAAATAAAGAAGACCATTCCTGCGAGAGTATAAGCAGCAGCAGCTAGGAGAAACGGACCTCCAAGCGCTGGAACACCAATAGAAGTTGCAAAATTCCCTGTAAAATCCACCATATTAGGGCCTGCAACAGCGCCTATTGTAGTCGAAACCATAGCGATACTAATTGCTTTAGCCCGCTGATTAGACTTAGCTAAGTCTGTTCCCGCGTAACGGGCTTGCAAGTTAGTTGCCGTTCCTGCACCGTAGATAAGTAACGATATGAACAGAAGTACTACACTATTATTTACTGCAGCCAATATTACTCCTAGTGCACCTAGGCCACCTGTGAAGAAGCCTGCAGCCAACCCTAACCTTCGCCCGTAATGTTCTGAAAGTCGACCTACCAAAAAGGCAGCCACTGCTGAGCCAAGGGTAAACAAAGCAGCAGGAACACCTGCAAAACTTTCGGTTCCTAACATTTCTTGAGCGAGAAGAGCACCGACCGTTACGCCAGCGGCAAGACCAGCGCCCCCGAAAATTTGAGATAGTACTACTATGAATAAGGAGCGCTTATACAGCTTCCTTTGCATATCTGTGGAATCCATATATGGCCGAATATGACTGTCAATTAATTGGGATTCATGCGTCATCGCTTAGAACCACCTTTCTAGGTGTAATATGTTCTCCTTGAATCACATATTTGAATGTCCCACATAGCGTTTCCATTCGTGTACGCCTTCTTCCAAACGTGATGCTTTGATTCCCTTACTTTTTAAGATTTCAACTGCTTGAGCGGACATTAGACAATAGGGGCCTCTGCAATAAGCTACTATTTCCTTATCCACTGGTAATGACGCTAGGTGCTTCTCCAGCTCTTCCATTGGTAAAGAGATAGCGCCTGAAATATGGCCCGTAGCATATTCATCTTCTGGTCGGACATCCAATAATAGAACTTCTCCTCTGTCCATTCGCTCGAGCAGTTCTTCTAAAGCTATAGGCTCCATAGTAACGTGGTTTAGCAAGATTTCTGATTTAAGCTTCTGGACCTCCACAAGTTGCTTTTCACTAAGACGATGTAATGACACCAAGAAATCGGCAACAGAAATTTCAGCAATTCCGTATATCACAAAGTTACCTTGTTTTTGGGATCGAACCAATCTTGATTCATGCAACGTTTGTAAATGTTGGGATACATTAGCGACACTCATGCCTGTTATTTTTGCGAGCTGTTCTACAGATTTGGGTCCTTGAGAAAGCATGTCAAGTAACTCCAAGCGTTTAGGACTAGATAAACACTTTCCAATACGGGCAAATTCCAGATACAACTGATCCTTCCATATTCGTTCAATATCCAATATGCTACACCTCAACTATTCAATTGTTTTATTGAATAGTTATAATGTAAGGGTTCCTTCTTGTATTGTCAAGAATTAACTTCGTTGAAATTAATCTGCCCTTTAGTGTAGTAACGGCGCTAGTACCCGTGATATATCTCGGATCAGACCCTGTAGTTCCATCTGCAGCCAACAATCAGCCCATTTAGCACAAATAGCTCCCTATAGTTCCCACAACTTTGCCTATCAATGCCTGAGGGAAGGCTATTCCTCCTAATCACTGGGCCAAGCTGGCTGCACACTCAAGAAAGAGGCAATCAGCTCTAAAAGCAAAAGGAGCTAAGCACATACAGTTGCTTAGCTCCTTTAACATTCAACTAGTCATTCTCCTTCGATCATAAGCAAAAATAATCATAACTACGCCAATCATCGCACAAATCATATACATAAATGAATAAGAAGTAGCATCAGCGATCGGCCCCATGAGAACTCCACCCAGCGACATGCCCAGATCAGCCATCGCAATGAATAGACCTAGGAGCACGTTGCGGCTCATCTGCGGCAGAACAAAACTTAAATAGGTAGTTAACGCCGGGTAAAGAAGCGCTTGAGATATTCCCATAAGCACGGCGCCCGCATAGAAAAAGAAGATCCCTCCTTCAACGGAATAGCTTACGCACTGTGCTGCTGCCGCCAAGATGAGCATGATGCTCATGATAAAGAAAGAGTGCCATCTCCCATCTGACGGGACTTTTTTTCTTAAAGCAAAACGGGCCAAGACCACGACCCCGGCCTGGAGCATAAGATAGATGCCGGCGCTGCCATGTTTCAACTGCGCGGCATACAGCGGTAGGAAGTTCGTAATCGCGCCGAATACAGTTGAAGCTGCCAGCATTAAGACGCTGCATTTGAACAAATACGGATTTTTTAACAACTGACTAAAGGATTGGACTACGCCAAATCTCCGCTCCGTCTGATTTTCAGCAGGCTGCTTCCTCTCTTTTTCCATGCGAATGCTGTAGCCAAATACGCCGGTGCCGACTGCAATGGCAACCAACAGGATGGTGAAATAGCTAATCCCTCCCGCTTGCCAAATGCCGATCGCCAGCAGCGGTCCAAGAATGCCGGGCATGTACGTAAATAAGGAATACAGTGAAATGCCCTGAGAACGATCTTTCTCTGGCAAAGCATCGATAATCCCAATTTGCAAAGCCATTGAAAAAAAAGCCGTCGAACATCCCTGGAGTATGCGAGCAATCAAAAAACCTTCCAAACCGCTGAAGGTATACAGGAGCAGCGCGAGCCCGTTAATCACAAGAATGATACGCAATACTTTGATCGGACCTTGCTGTTTGATGATCTCTCCTGCCCATGGGCGGAATAGCATCGCCGTACACATGTACGCCCCCATGATCAGGCCTATGGCTGTATTGCTGGCTCCCAGCGACTCCCCCCGCAAAGGAATGATGACGTTCAGTATGGCATTGGCGCTGAAAAAGAGAAGAGCAAGCACATATAAACGTACAAAAGGCCAGGACAACGCTCCGGTCAAAATGTCTTCCTCCTACATTAAAACGTGATTTGTCTCTGCAATAAGGTTCTTGCATACGCAGACTGTACATGCTGCAATTGTTCAATGGGAACGATTTCTTCGATTTTCCCATTTCTAAAGATCATCACTCTGTCACAAAGATAGGCGGCAGCCTGCATATCATGCGTGATAAAAATATAGCTCATCCGGTAGATGTCCTTTAAATCTTGGAGCAGCTCGAGCACTTGCGTTTGGACGGATACGTCTAGAGAGCTAATCGCTTCATCCAGTACGATGCACTGGGGTTCCGTTGATATCGCTCTGGCAATACAGACGCGCTGAACCTCCCCACCCGATAACTCATGCGGATATTTCATCCGATAGGACGAGGGCAAGCCAACTTGACGCAAGAGATGGTCCAGTTTGCTGTGATTCTCCGTGATCCCCTTGTTTCGCAGGCTCAGCGGCTCCATAATCGCTTGTTCAACGGTAAAGAACGGATTAATCGACGAGGTATAATCTTGAAAAACCACGCTGATATTGCCTGAGCGGACCGTTCGATCCGCAACGTTCTTCCCCTCCAATAAGATGGATCCGCGATCAGGCTTCTCAATTCCGGCAATCAACCGCCCTAACGTCGATTTGCCGCTTCCGCTTTCGCCAATAATCCCAAGACATTCGCCATAGCCGCATGAAAAAGTAATGTTTTCCAAAATGTGTTGCTTTCTTGTGGAAAAGAATCCATCTTTTCGATACAATTTCTCAACGCTGTCAACGACTAGCAAGCAGTACCCTCTCCTCCATGATTTTTTTAAAATGGGAGCTGAGTGCTAATCGGCTAGCCACCAGATATTGGGTATAAGGGTGCTGCGATTCTGTAAAAATAGCAGGAATCTGGCCGTTCTCAACAATAGCCCCGTCCCTCATGACCAGAACCTCATCCGCAATCTTCTTGACAATTCCGAGATCGTGAGAGACTAGAATCATGGAACAGCCAGTTCTCTCCCGCAGACGAATCAATTGCTCTACAACCTCGAATTGCGAGATGGTATCGAGCGCTGTCGTCGGTTCATCGGCAATGATGATCTCGGGCTCGATGACAAGCGCTAAAGCGATCATCATCCGCTGGAGCATCCCGCCCGATAACTCATGGGGATATTTGTTCATCATCTCCAATGGATTCTTGAGCATGACACTCTTCATCGCATGGATCATTTTTTCTTCGATGTCTTTCTTATTCCAGTTGAAATGCTGAGCCAGCATCTCTCTCGCATGGACACCAACCACACAGGAAGGGTCAAAGGCGCGCATCCCGTTTTGAACAATCATGTAGAGGTGCTTGCCTCTTTTCTTTCTCATCTCCTTCGGCGAGAGCGACATCAGACTTTCGCCCTTAAAACGGACATCGCCGGATTGCAGCATCCAAGGCCGATTCAATCTCATGAGTGCTCGGCAAGTCAGCGATTTCCCGCTTCCGCTTTCACCAACAATAGCCAGACAGCTTCCTTGCTTCAAGGAAAAGGAACTGTCCGATACAAGGACTTCGCTTGTATTCGCATCCCATATTTTCAGATGCTGGGCTTCCAAGATAGGCATGATTTAGATCGTCACCTCTTTGGCCTGCATCTTGTGGGCAGAGGCATGTAATTTGGGATCCAGCGCAATTTGAAGCGCATCAGACAAGAAATTAAAGGCCGAAACGATAATCATGATGGCGAGGCCTGGCGCCAGCATGAGCTGCGGTTTGGAGAACATGACGTTTCTCGCTTCGTTCAGCATCATGCCCCATTCAGCGTGAGGGGCCTGGATACCTAAACCCAGAAACGAGAAGCCTGACATTTGCAAAATCATTGAGCACATCGCACTGCTTGAAATAACAGCAATATCGGAAAGTGCGGCCGGCATCAGATGTCGAAATATAATTTTCATATCGCTAATGCCTGTCACTTGGGCAAACTTCACATAATTCTGTTCCGAATACTGCATAACGGAGGCACGGATCACTCTGGCAAACCATGCCCATTTCATGCAAACAAACGCAATCAGGATATTCGCAAGCCCCGTTCCCAAGATGCCAACAATCGCAAGCGTCATAACATAGCCGGGAAATGAAAGCATCATATCGCAAATCCTCATGATCAACGCATCTGCTTTGCCTTTAAAATAACCGGCAAGGAAGCCCAAGAAGGCTCCGATCCCTACGGATATGAACAAAGCAACGGCAACCCACAGCACGCTGGGGCGAATGCCGTACAGCAATCTCGATAGGATGCATCTCCCCAAGTGGTCGTTCCCTAGCAGATAGCTCCAAGAGAGGCCCACATACCGAAGACTCATATTGACTTCTTCCGGATCATGCGGGGCAACTAACGGCGCGCAGAGACCGGCAAGAGCCGTGCTGGCAATAATGGCCAATGAAACCATGGCAAGCTTATCTTTGGCTAAACGCTTCGAAACCTTCATCACATGTCCTTCCTTAATTTGGGGTTCAACGCCGCATTAATCAGATCGGAAATCGTGTTAAATCCTACAAAGGCCACTCCCAAAATGAGAACGTAGGCTTGAAGAATCGGAAAATCCCGGCCCATAATGGATTTAACGCTCAAACTTCCCAGCCCCGGCCATGCAAAAACATTTTCGATAACGACCGTACCTCCGAGTATCGCAGGTATAGCCATACAAAATATCGAAACAGCCACTTGCAAAGAATTTCTTACAATATGCTTGATAATTTTCCTCTCGGACAGGCCGCAAGCTCTTCCGTAGAGAACGTAGTCTTCGTTTAAGTTGCTTAACATGGCGCTTCTGACATTTCGGAAGTAAATCCCCGCATAGCTGATCGAGATCACCGAAACCGGCAGGATATAGCTTTGATAGGCATGCATACCGCTTGTCGGCAACAAGTCCAGTTTCACGGAAAAATACCAGATCAGAAGCGCTCCGAGCCAATATGGCGGCATGGCGGTCAGGAAAAAAGCAATACCTCTGATCGATTTATCGAGCCACTTTCCTTCTTGCAAGGCACAGACGATACCTAACAGGATCGATAACAGAATAATGGCGATCGAAGAAACGAAAGTGAGTTTCAACGTATTCAAAAAAGCTGGGCCGAGTAAAGACCAAACTGGTTTGCCTGTCGTATAGGAATGTCCGAAATCCAACCGCAGGCAAGCCGTGAGCCAGTGAAAATATCGAATCATGAATGATCTGTCAAGGCCCAACTCGCTCTTGGTTTGCGCAATGAGCTCATCCGTGATTTGGGGGATATCCCGTGCATGCAGGACGGCTTCAGCGGGATCCATCGGTGAAAGATTAAGCAGGATGAACGTTACGAACGATATGATCAGAAGCAGCGGGATGGATAGGAACAGCCTTTTCATCATATACCTTCCCATTCGTGAACTCTCCTTTGTTATTCAAACTTCATTCGCTCAAACGGCAGTTCGAATTGCGTTTGTTTGAATGAAATGCCTTTTACATTCTTGGGTGCTACGACGGTCATTTTGCCATTGGTAAGCGGGATGAATACGGCTTCATCATGCACAATTGTCATAATATCGGCGTACAGCGATTTTCTGATTTTCTCATCCGTCGATAAGGTAACTTCGTTAATTTTTTTGTACAGCTCATCCTCTTTGGCAATCCCTTTGGTCGTATACAAATACGCGGACTCCGAGGTAAATCCGGCTATCGTGCTCTGAGGATCATAAGCCAATCCCCATGTTTGGTTAAACAGCAAATCATAGTCGCCTGTCGATCTTCTTTTCGCGATAGACGTGGAATCCTCACCGACTAGTTCCAGCTGGATACCGACATTTTTCAATGAGCTTTGGATAAATTCAGCCTCTGTTTTTTGCGAAGAGGAATTGCTGTCATAATACACCTTCAACGCCAATTTTTTGCCGTTTTTCGTTCTGGCGCTAGCGCCGCTCTCCAACGTCCAGCCTGATTGTTCCAACATCTTTTTGGCTGCTTCGGGATCATAGCCCCGTTGTTTCAATTCGACATCCGCATAGTTGACGTTGGAGGAGAAAAGCGCATTGGCGGCAGTCTCCGTTCCATTCATAATCGTTTTGCTAATCGTTTCCCGATCAATCGCATACCAGATGGCTTCACGAACGGCGGCTTCGCTTACCGGACTGCTGAATCTGCTGCTGTTGGCGACAATCATTTTCGTATTCATCGGTTCGCTTCTTACCAATTGATACTTGCCGGAAGCAGTTAAACGATTCATCGCTTCGACATCGATGCTGTCTGTGCCTCGATCGTCCGTGAATACAACATTGATTTCTCCTTTTTGCAGAGCCAGGAGTGTCGTTTCACCGGACGGAAGCACCTTGGCCGTAATTTTGTGGATAGCAGGCTCGCCGCCCCAATAGTTTTTATTAGCTTCAAAGGTCGCATATTCATTCGTTTTGTGTTCGGTTAGCACATAAGGACCTGTGCCATGGTAACCACTTACCCCACCTTTCGTGCCCCCATTAACAAAATCTTTGGGAGAAATGAACACATAAGGTCTCGTCATAGATAATTCGATCAAAGCTGGAGAGTAAGGCTCCGATAATACCAGCTTAAAGGTATGCTCATCCAGGGCTTCGCTGTTTACAATTTTCGTCGACAGCTTGATCCAGGCATGTTTGGCGGCATTCGCCTGAATGGCGTCTATGTTTTGTTTCACGGCTGTAGCATTGAAAGGCTCGCCATCGTGAAACTTGATATTTTTCCTTAAGTGAAACGTGTATTCTTTTTGGTCCTTGGAAATGTCCCAGGATTCAGCGAGATAAGGCTTGATGCCGTCCTTCGTATTCTCAACTAAGGATTCAAAGATCATCCCTTGAGCGGGCATAGAACCTGTGTATAAATGAGGATTAATATCGTTTATATCTTTAGCTGTTGCATAGATCAGCTCTGTATTCTTTGGGCTGGGCGATTCCTGAACAGCCGGAACCGACGCAGCCTCCTTCCCGCTGCTGCAGCCTGCGAGTGCCAGCACACACACAATGATCATTTGAACAATGAACATATTTCTTGTTTTCACCGTAATTCCTCCCCTATTTTTCTTGCAGGTTCTTTCCTAGTTCACGGCATATCCGCTGTAAATCCTCTTCAAAACTTTGGACGGTAAACGCGAGCGATAGCTTTCGGTTCTGATTAGCTGCCGCTACTTCAATGATTTTGCGTTCATAGTTACGCAGGAACTTGTCAATGGTTGGACATTTCAAATTGAGCGAGGTAAGAATGCCTTGTATAATCTTGGTGCGATAGTAGTCTTCTTTCGGCATTCGCGGGATGTCCAGCTCCCCTTCTCGGTTGACGAACATTTTTCGGAAGGGAACTGCAGAGAAATCGAAGTATTTGCCCTCCTCGTCCGGTTCGGAGAAAGGATCGATAAGCAGCGATGTGTAGCGGATGTACAATAAATATTCCTGAGTTGTCATGTTAAAATCACTAAAATTTTCTATATCATGACGTGATAAACTTTCCAGTCTGACCGGATAATTGTCATCCGTCATAAACTGAAGTAAGTTCAGCCGTTTGATTTGAAGGGCATTCAACAGGCTCATGATCTCTTTCCACCCGGCCAGCATATCTCGAATTAAATGCTGCGTAATGGGGCCTTCCGGATAAATTTTATACACATATTTCTGAACACCCGAATCTCCGAATATCGCGTCCAATGCGAATTCATTCATAAACAGCGCCGGATGAACATATAAAGAGATATTTCTTGTTTCCGCCTCCATCGGCGTAGCCATTACATCCAGCGCAATGCCTGATTGTTCGAAGAGCTGCTTCAGCACCTCGATATTGGCAGATTGAATCCATGTGGAGCCTGCATAAATTTTTTTCTTGACCGCGGTTGTCAATACGTGCTGATGTGACTTCTCCGGTATCCATCGGGTATCGCCAAGATAGGTGGAGAAACTGATAAGTTCAACTTCTGTATGGAATTGATGCATATAATTGCGCACCAGGCTGTTGGAGCCAAGGGTGGGGGAAACGAGAACGATGCATCTTGCGCGCTTCAAAACTTCGTCGCTCATCTGTTTTAAAACATCGATATACGCATCTGTGGTTACAGCCAAAATTAGCGCATCCCATTCACCGGTAATCGAACCGTAGCCTTTGAAAACGTGATCGATGCGGCACTCACCAGCCATCGCGCGATGCTTTTCATTTTGAATACGGACCTGAACCTGATGATTGCTTTGTTCAAGCGCCGCAAAAAATGGTTCGGAACGCGCAGATTCTCTGCCTGCAATGCCCAATTGGCATGAAAGCTGTTTTTTTAAACATACGGCAAGCTGAATCGTCGTGGGCCCAGTGCCCAACAGCAAAACGCGCTTGAAATCGCTCATAGAAACCTCCTTTTCATCTTGCAAGCGGGTTAAGCTTTGCGGTACAACGCAACATCGAACACTTGGTTAGGGCGCAAGATCGTATCAACCAGCTGCCATTTGTGTTCGTCAACCTCTTGCATCGGGTAATTAAACAGTGACTTCAACCCATTCCCGTAACGCATCGCCACCACGACATCTTCAATCGTCAACGCATGCAATTGATCCAAGAGCTCATATTTATTAGATACGGTTGAACTGAAAATGATATGGGTAGCTTCGCGTGTGAAGATCAGCTCTTCTACGAATTTTTGTTCCAACCGAATGTTGAACTGGCTGCCCAGCTGTTTCACAACAAGTGATCCAAGGGAAACGGCCTCATCATCAATATCGATCCCCACGACTTCGGCCCCTGTTCGCCCCGCAATCAGCAGCGGTGTCATCGGGAACGAACCTGAACCGACCATCAACACTTTGGAATCGGAGGTTACCTTGGAACTCCCAAACTCTTGTTCAATGCACGATTCAATATTCATAAAATAGTCGGTGATCTCCGAGTCTCCCTGCTGCAGCCGGAATGCGCGATATTTCTCCATAATGGCTACGGCAATGGCCGACTTCCTTCTTAAGTCTTCTACTAGCCTAGGGAATTCCTCAAGGTTCTCTTCCCAACGTTCCCACGCTACTTGATTAGCGGGATTTGTTATAAAGGCGGAATATGTATTGATCAACTGCTCTAAGGCTGTACGATGTGTAAGGGTATGATCATAATGTGACACCAGTTGATCGAATTGTTTGGAAAATTCAACCAACGTTGCTTGAAACGTTTCTGCTGCCTGCATTCGTTTTCCCCCTAAGCAGTGCTATCGTTAATATCAATAAAAGCTTTCCCTTGTGCGACAATGCCGACAAGACCTTCAATGCAAAGGTTTGCCGCTTCTTCTTCATTATAATTAGCATGAACTTGTATCATGCCGCCTGGCTGCTTGACTTCCGCAGCGATCTTTTCTTTGTGCTTCCAAGCCAAATAAGCGCCTACAGAAGCCGTGCCTGAACCGCATCCCCGTTCCCAAACCATGCTGTCCAGATGAGGAACATAGATGAGCGGTGCCAGTTCATGGGCGCTCACCTTATACAGTAAAATACCGATTAAGTTAGCTCCCAACGTTAAGCCAAGTAATTTAGCTAGAGATTCCGCTTTGTTCCTGATCGACTCATGAAATTCATCCACTTCAATGACAATATGAATAAAATCGGGGTATCTCACGATAATGACGGCCAAATCGTTGCCCTCGTACGGAATGATACGTTCTTCGATATGTTGGGGAATCGGCATCGCAACGCTGCAGTAAAACCCAGTTGACTTTCTTTGCACCAAACAAGTTAGCAGTTCATCTGTACCTGAGACTTCTAAAACGATGTCAGTCGAATCATTTAGCTCCATGTTTCGTTCAGAGGCAATGAACGCCGCCAAGGCCATGCACGCATTTCCGCAAAACTCGCCACCTGCCATTTGCAAATGAGCTGCAGCATTGCTGTTTACCGGCGCTTCAATAAATCCGACTTGCTCTGCGTGCACATGATCATAGGACATGAGTTTGGTAGCTATGTGTTTGTACTCATCCCTCGTGTGGTTCGACTTGACCAAAATTGTCATGTTTTGGGTAGGACTGCACTTAATGAAATCCACGATCTGTTTCCCCACTTCGCTCCTCCTATGCACGGAAGTTGTTCATTGGT
Source organism: Paenibacillus planticolens (assembly GCF_013141725.1). Lineage (GTDB taxonomy): Bacteria > Bacillota > Bacilli > Paenibacillales > NBRC-103111 > Paenibacillus_E > Paenibacillus_E planticolens. Next base: position 70,447 of record NZ_WHNZ01000022.1, read on the forward strand.
CACACTTCTTGTAAAACTTGGATCACGTCATCTTTGGAAAAATTCTCCCCGATGAAGACCGCTACGTTTTGAACCGCGACTTTGGGCTTGATGCTTAGATTCATGAATTCGAGCTCCCGATAGGCGTACTGAAACAAATGATGCTTGGTGGATTCTCCGTCTGTGGTTTGCACAATGCCTTTGGCGCGATACACTTGCTGTGGAAGAGTGCGAATGACTTCCTCGAACTTATCCAGATCAATTGGCCGGTTAAAATAATGCGTATAGGCCATAACGTGATCATGCGTATGGTGATTGTGCGCCTTGCCGCCTGTGTCGGATTGGCGATGATCGCAAGTCTGGCCATGTTCGCTGCTGCATGTCGCCATGTTTCCCAGCCTAAGGGTTTCTTGAGCAGCCATCCCATTCAACGATGCCAGTATTTGCATGTCCATATGGCAGTAAACCGTGACTTCAATGCCTGCAAACGGGTTCCACTCCCGGAGCAGCTGATCCAGCTCGTCCAGCTCCTCTGCCGATACCTTATCCGCTTTATTCAGAATGACAAGGGAGGCGCAGCGAATTTGTTCCTTCATTAAGGCCAACGTTTTGCTGCGCGAATTCCGGCTCAACTCAAACAGATGCGGTGCATCTACGACGGTAACGATGGACTGGAGTTCCACGGGCATGATCAGAGAAGCATCCGTAACCCCTTCAATAATTTCCATCGGGTTCGCGATCCCGGTAGACTCAATGAAAATCGCATCGGGCTGATGTTCCGTGTATAAGCTTTTTATCGCCATACTGAGATCACCGCGAATGGTGCAGCAGATGCAGCCGCTCAGCATTTCTGTCATTGGAACCTCTTCTCCAATGATCATGCCATCCAGGTTGATTTCTCCAATTTCGTTCATGATGACAACAGGTTTCTTGCCGGATTCCGTGTAATAATCCAATGTCTTCTTTAACAAGGTCGTTTTGCCGCTGCCAAGAAATCCGGAGAAAAGATGAATAGGTACTGATTGCAGCATAGGATGAACCTCCCTGACTTTTATAAGAAAGAATGAACGGCTGCGGCTAATAAGAACGTAGTAACCATCGATGTGATCGCTTGTTTGGCAGCCAGGGATCCAGCAAATGACCACCCCATCTCTTTGCGCAGGGTCCATAATGTAACTAGGCACGCCGTCAACGTTGAGGCTGCGTAGACAAGGACAAAGACAATGCCCGGTTGCAGCGTATGCAGAAATACGCCTTCATCTTGATTCAGAATCAGTAATCCGTCTTTGCGTAAAATGGAAAAAATAATTCCCCCCGCCGCCTCGGCAGGCAATTGGAAGAGATGCAGGACAGGTCCGAGTCCGCGAGAAAGCCACTGCAGGGCTCCGATATATTGGAGCAGCGCCGCTGCCAGACAAATCCCAATGAAAATCGGCATCGCTTGCAGCAAGAATTGTTTAATAACGGCACGGACACGCCAGCCGACAGCCCTTGCTGATGGCTTCTGAAGATACGTCTTCGAGGCCGTGTCAGACGGATGCGACGGAACTGGCCCCCGGCTCCATAGACGCGTATGCCATGCGCCAACGATGAATAATAGTAACAAGTAAGGAGCAAACAGCCACGGATGTCCGGCGGAGCCGAAAATGGACAAGGACGCTCCGATCTGATAGCTGCAGGCGGAGCCGTAAGAGATGAGCGTCACGCAGGATTTGCGCGTGCAAGCGCTGCAGGCACGGCTTTGGAACACGGCGACCACATTACAGCCAAACCCGGACAACACCGGAATGAGGTCTCTCCCATTCAAGCCGATATATCGCAGCCAGCCGTCCAGGGAATCGGCGATCCGGTCCTTAAGCCCGCTTTCCTCGGTGACGGCGACACTGATACCGAGCAGCAGTACGACGGGAAAAGCCCACAAAAAAGAGTAGATCCCGAGCGTAACCAGGCCATAATCGCCTGTAAGCAGGGTTTGAACAATCTCTGGCTGATTCTTGACCAGCGCTTTAAATGGTTCCACCAAGGCAAGATCAGCCAGCGATTGCAACCTTGATGACAGCTCATAGGCCAAGAGCACCGGCAAGGCGAAAAGTGCCAACATGCTTAGAAGCGCCAGGGGCCGCCCCCACCGTCTATGCTCGAACCAGGTTGATTGGGGATGAAGCATCTGCACCTCAGGAGCAAACGCGGCCATCGCTTTGGAACGAATCGGCTTGGCGGCTTCAAGAGTTTGCAGCAACGCCTGTTTGTCAGCTTCCTGGAGGTTGCGCGCATCTATCGTATGGACGGGGATCCCCAATGCGTCGTGATAATAATGGGCAAGCTCTGATAAACCTGCGATTGCTTTATCAGCAAATGTCAAGACAAGCATGAGGCGTTTGCGGGCCACATCCATCGCCTCCAGTAAAGCGGGCAGTTCCATGGCGGCGTGCGTGGCCCGAACGACAAGGACGATCATATCCGCATCCGTCATTTCGCGGAAGGCCAGTCGTGTGGTGTAACTGTCATCCCTGCTCTTGATGCCCGGAATGTCAATCAGTTCGGCATCGCTGGTCAACCTGGCTTTACGCACCATGACCGTCGATCCTCGGAAGTTTGCTTCTTCACCTGTGTCATGGCCCGTCATGCTGCGAAACAGAGCCGATTTCCCAGAGGATTCAAGTCCAGCGAGTACAACTGCTTTGCGCCGGGATGCAGCCTCCGCTAACACTCGCAATCCTCCCCGCAGCAGGATAGATCCTCCAGCAGCATTCCTTGCTTCCGATACAGGTCTAATGCGGAAACGTCCAGGCTCAGACTTTTGGCGATCGTTTCAGCTACAACCGCAAACCGTTGCCGGAATTTATAAATGAAGCAAAACAATAGACTGCCGTGGGAAACGCTGGGACCGACAACGAACAGCCCCGGATATTTCGTCGACTCATCGCGATTAGAGAGGATGACTTCGTCCTGCTCGCCTTTTTCAAATAAATCGTCGATGACTTGAAGGCTCCCTCGAAATCCGGTAGCAAGAATCGGCCTGTTCGGCGTATGTATGTATTTGTCGTTCCCGAAGTCGTCTTCACAATAAATGAGATACCCTCCCCGATCCGAACGTTCAACCCAGTGCACATCATAAGGCGCCACTAGCTCAATCAGCCCATCTTCAATATCCCTAAGCCGATCCTTCGTAAAAGGGGAAAGCTCGACGCTGGGGTCGCTGCTGCCATTCGCTGTCCAGCGGTTGTTGCGATCGATAATCGTTACTTTTTTCCCGAGACGGGCCAAATGAATTGCAGCATCCGCACCGCTTTCATAGCCGCCAATCACGATAAACTCGTCACCTTCTAGTTGCGCCCAATCCGCTATCAGACTGCTATGTATGCCGAACTCGGCTCCCGGGAACCCATCCAACCGGGGATATTGAAATTCACCTGCCGCCCAAATCACATGGCGGCTCATCAGCTTTCCTTGAGATGTCTCAATTTCAAAGCCATCTTGGAGCGGCCTTATGTGCTTGACATCGATCCCCTCCTGCACAGGCAGCTCATTATAATCTGCGACTCTCTGCAAATATTCCGCATATTCTTCCCCTGATGGATGCTCTGTTCCTAAGGAATAGGCCGGGGACGTTTGAAGCGCGATCGCATTCAGATCCAACATACCGTAAGCGTTGCTCGGAAAGGATGGCGTAATCATCTGCATTTCCTTGGGCCAGGCAAGAAAGGAAGCGCCGATCTGCCGTCTTTCCAGAATACGAAAATTCGCAACACCCAAGTCTTTCAGCACGATGCCCACACCGATGCCAGCCGGACCGCCGCCCACGATCACACAATCCAATGTTTCCATTGTATTCACCTCCCATTTTATTTATTAGTAATTTTTACGATTATAAATCACGGCAATCTGTACAATAACCGTACACATCAAATTTATAACTGATCGGCTGGAAGCCCTTGCTTTTAAGCGGAAAACGCATGCGTTCCATTTTCATATCCAAGGAAAACGTCCTCTCACAATCCATACAGATCAGATGATACCTGGGATGCTCTTGGTCCGTGCATATACGGAATCTAACCTCATCTCCAAGAATAAAGGATTCTAGAATCCGCAGCTCGATAAACAGCTTAATATTTTGATACACCGTTGCGTAACTGAGACCAGGAAAGCGTTGTTCCAGGCTGTGATACATATCCACGGCCGTTAATGGCTTATTTGAATGCATAACCAGTTCAATCATCGCTTTACGCTGTCCTGTCAAACGCAAGCGATGCTTGGCTAATTTGCTCAACTGTGAAATCAAGTTCGTCTCGTGATTACCGGGATCGGCTGCATGCGTCTTCATACAATAAAGCTCCTTCTGCTTTATGATTGCCGTTTATGCCCAGGGGGCTCCGTTTTATCTGGTTTCGCGGTGAAGAGTCACCCGTTTGAGACGAGGGCAATATTTCTTGAGCTCCAGGCGCTCAGGGTTGTTTCTCTTGTTTTTCGTCGTTGTGTAATTCCGGTCTCCGGTTTCTGTACAGGCTAATGTAATGACAACTCGCAACGTATTCACCTCCCTTAAGATTTAAATAGTAAATTTTACAATTTGTAATACACACTATAACTTCATTCGCTCTTTGCGTCAACTAAATCGTAAGAATTACTACTATTTAAAGACAAAAAAATCGCTTTATAAAGCGATTTTGGGAAAATGCATTTTTGTTTTTCTGCAGCTTATTTAGTCATTTTCTTTCATTCTATATGGTGATTTTGTAATTAAATTGACAAGTACATAGGCTTGATCGATGGTTTGTTTGACAATTGCAGCAGCAGAATGATCGCTGGCTAACCTAAGACCCTGCCCTGCCCAAAGTGACATATACTCGGGGTTATTCGATTTTGCAGCTGCCTGACGAATGTCTCGCGTCATTGCATTCTGAATTGGGTAGGCAGGAATTGTGCCGGGATACTGATGTAAATCATTCATAAATGCTGTTCGAATGCCTCGTGCGGCTTTCCCCGAGTATGCCCGTGTAATTTCTGTGGTGTCCTCATTTGATGAAAGGATCTTCTGTTTGTACGTTGCATGGGCGCCACTCTCGGGGCATGCGAGAAACGCTGTACCCATCTGTACGGCAGATGCTCCTAAAAAGAGGCTTGCTACAAGCCCCCGCCCATCCATAATACCCCCAGATGCGATAACTGGAATCGACACATGATCAACAATCTGTGGCACCAGAGCCATGGTACCAATCTGATTGTCGGAAATGTTGTTCAAAAATGTGCCGCGGTGCCCTCCTGCTTCACTTCCCTGGGCCACAACTGCATCTACGCCAGCGGCCTCCAAATATTTAGCTTCTTCAACGGTTGTTGCAGTGCCAATTACGACTGTTCCACGCTCCTTCATAGCTTGGATTACTTCATGCGGCGGTATACCGAAGGTAAAACTAAATACCGCCACTTTCTCTTCCAGCAATACTTGTACCTGCTCCTCAAACGACTCCGAAAATTTCGGGAGTAATGGATTTGTGGCAATTCCAAGCTCGATGCGATATTTATTGAGGTAGGCTGACATTTGGTCGATTGCTTCTTCCGATTCTATGGGTTGTTCAGGTACAAACAGGTTGACCCCAAATGGCTGATCAGTCAGTTCTTTAATCTTTTGAATCGTGCTACGGAGTTGTTCCGGTGTTAAGTATCCGGCACCCAGGTTGCCTAGACCCCCAGCGTTTGAAACTGCTGCTACTAACTCGGGAGTTGTAGGGCCACCTGCCATTGGTGCTTGGAAGATCGGATATCGTATTTTGAGAATATGAGTTAATTCAGTCTCAAGCATTTAAAAAAACCTCCTGTTTTCTTGTTAAAATTAATTGTAACTCCCAAGATATATCATGTAAAATGAATCAAAATGATAGTTGCCATTAAAAAAAACGATATCTTACACATGGAAGAACTCATCAATTTAGTTTTTACGCTTAAAGTCATAATAAAACCTCCTATCAGAACAATTAATTCTAATTGCTTCTAATAGAAGGTTATATCTGATTAACTGGTCTTTAAGCAACATTGCTGCAAATAGGACGAGAAGTTTGTTATATTCATTAGCATGTGCTTGTTATCCCCATCCAACTTGCTAAGCAAAATGCCTCCCTCCAATAAGGAAAATGCAAATGAAGCAAGCGCATCCGGATCCAGACTTTCCTTAAACTCCCCAGTTTTAATCCCGTCACGAATAATACTTTTCATCATTTCCAAGAAGGTATTCAGCCCTTGCCTTGCCCGATCACAAAGCTCCGAATGAGTATCGTCACTTTCTACAGCCGTATTCTGCATGGGACATCCGCCAATAAATGGTGGATTGTTGACAACATCTTCGTACACACGAAAAAAAGCAATCAACCGACCTGACGCAGACTGCTCTTGCTCGACTGCTTCAGAAAATTTTCTGCTGACCAAACTGGCGGCGTAATTGTAGGCTTCAAGCGCAATCTCGTCTTTACTGGCAAAATGTCGGTAGATGCCCCCCTTCTTAATCCCGGTATCGGCAATAATATCGTTTAGCGATGTACCGGCATATCCTCTCTGATTAAAGATTTCTGCTGATTTCATAATGATGTGTTCTCTTGTCCGATCTCCTTTTTTCATGGGTTCCTCCGTTGACTTTTTTCTAATTTCACATTATATCAAATTTTACGACTGAAGCCTTGTCAATTACTCAAATCATGATATAATAATGATACCGTTCGGTATCTTTTATTTCAAGATTGCAGGAGGACTATTCCATGAGTGTAAAAGTAGGCATTAACGGCTTTGGAAGGATCGGAAGACTCGCTTTTCGTCGAATTCAAGAGGTTGAGGGCATCGAGGTTGTAGCAATTAATGACCTTACCAATGCGAAAATGTTGGCTCATCTGCTCAAATATGATACTACGCAAGGCGTTTTTCATGGTGACATCAAAGTTCATGACGGAATCTTCACTGTTAACGGTAAAGAAATTAAGGTGTTGGCTAACCGTAACCCTGAAGAAATCCCTTGGGGCGAGCTTGGCGTAGACATCGTGCTCGAATGTACAGGGTTCTTCACCACCAAAGAAAAAGCGGAGCTTCACCTAAAGGGCGGAGCCAAGAAAGTCGTCATTTCCGCCCCGGCAACAGGCGACATGAAAACAATCGTATACAACGTAAATCATGAAACTCTGGACGGATCGGAAACCGTCATTTCAGGCGCTTCTTGTACAACGAACTGTCTGGCTCCCATGGCTAAAACTCTACACGACAAGTTTGGTATTCAATCCGGGTTAATGACGACCATTCACGCCTATACAGGCAACCAGAACACACTTGACGCTCCGAATCCAAAAGACGATTTCCGTGCAGCACGAGCCGCCGCAGAGAACATTGTTCCTTATTCCACCGGCGCTGCTAAAGCTATTGGCCTCGTTCTTCCCGAACTGAAAGGTAAGCTTGATGGCGCCTCTCAACGTGTACCTGTACCAACAGGTTCCGTAACTGAGCTTGTTTCCGTATTGAATACTAAGGTAACAGCTGAGGAAATCAACGCCGCTATGAAAGAAGCATCTGATCCAGAAACTTACGGATACACAGAAGACGAGATCGTCTCTTCCGATGTTAAAGGTATGACATTCGGTTCCCTTTTTGATGCCACTCAAACTAAAGTTTTGACGGTTGGGGACCAGCAACTGGTGAAAACCGTAGCCTGGTACGATAATGAAATGTCTTACACAGCTCAATTGGTTCGAACATTGGTATACTTCGCAAAAATCGCCAAGTAATCTGATTATCCAAACCAAAATATGAAATCCTCTGTATAAAATCGAATATTCCCACCCAAAATAAAACAGCCTGGAATATTCCAACAAACAGAGGAGTAGAGAGTTGTGAAAAACAAATGGTTGTTGGCGTTGCTGTTAGCCATGGCGCTCGTCTTTAGCATGATGCCAGCAGGAGTATCCGTTCAAGCGAAGGTGAGCGAGAAGAAGGATTCGGTTTGCCTAAGTCCCCAAATGGTGCAGCTTAAAGTCGATATGCAGAAGGTCTGGATCGACCATACCATATGGACGAGAAGTTACATTGTCAGCGCAATATCGAATCGTCAAGATCAGAAGGACGTATTGGACCGACTTTTGCGGAACCAGCAGGACATTGGCAATGTGATCAAGCCTTATTATGGGGAAGCCGCCGGCAATAAGCTGGCCGATATTTTGAGAGAACATATTCTGATCGCAGGGAAAATTGTAGCAGTTGCCAAAGCGGGCAATCAGTCGGAAGTGAAGAAGTTAGAGAAGGATTGGCATAGAAATGCCGACGATATTGCCAAATTTTTAAGCGAAGCGAATCCCAACTGGCAGTTTAAAGAGCTGCAAGATATGTTGTATACGCACCTTCAGTTGATTACGGAAATAGTCCTTGACTGTCTCAAAGGGGATTGGAAAGCGGATATTGCAGCAACCGACAAAAATGAGATCCATATGATTCATCTTGCGGACATCCTGACAGAAGGCATTGTCAAACAGTTCCCTGCGAAATTTTAGGTGAATGCAATCGACGTTGCAAAACAGACCTCCGAGCTGAGCAACAATGTGATACTCCAGCATTAAATAGAGAACGGAGCCCGCAAACTCGCGTGGCTCCGTTTTTGTTGCAGAATTCGTTAGAAAAAATGTTTTCCAATTTTACCGCAGATGCTTAATTATGCAAATCTTTTGAACCAATTTTAGTTACCTTATTTACCTGCATACTCTAACGCTCTAAGCAGAATGACTGCCGCCTGCGCTCTCGTTGCCGTTTGGTTCGGCGCAAATTTGTTGTCGCCGACGCCCTGAACGATACCGCTCTCTACCGTTGCCGCTACTGCCGCTTTAGCCCATGCCGGGATGTCGGCATGATCCGCAAACGCGGTTGCCGCATTGGTGTTTGCGGCCAGATTCAGCGCATTCGCGATCATCATCACCATCTCGGCGCGGCTGATCTGCGCGTTCGGCCTGAAGCTGCCGTCGCTGTACCCTTTCACGATGCCGGCTTGCACGGCCTGCGCGATGCCTCGGTTCGCCCAGTCGCCGATGCTTTCCTTATCGGTAAACGCCAGGGCTGCTCCGTTGCCTTCCAGCTTCAGCGCGCGGGCCAGCATCACCGCGAATTGGGCACGGGTAATCTCGCCATTTGGATTAAATGTACCGTCGGCATAACCGTCGACGATGACCTTCGCAGCCGCTTGCTTGATGCTTTCTTCCGCCCAGTGGCCTATTACGTCGCTGAACTTTGCACCTTTACCCGCGTTCTCTTCAGGCTTGCTTTCCGGTTTTTCCTCTGCTTTCTTCTCTACGGCGAATACCGCAAACTTTGTGAAGTGATCGACTTCCGCCGTAATCCGTTTGCCGCTCGCAACGCCTCCAATTTCCACCCAAGCTTTCTTCTCCTCATCGAAGTAGAAGATTGAAGCGATTTGATTCGCCCCGACTGTTGCCGGATCGAACGTTAGTGTGATCGTAATCGACTTCGAGAAGTTTTCTGTAAAGTTTTTCAGAATTTCATAGACCGGGCTAAGAAGTACGTCATTGCTCGTTACGAGCTGCGAAGTATTGAGTACCTTCTCCACCGTAATCGTCAATTGCTTCTTCGATGCTCCGGCAGGAACCGTAATAGTAACGGTATTATTCTCGAACTGGGCCGTACCCCCGGTGTCGGCAGGCAGCGTTTGTTTACTGTCGTTTGTAGGTGCGGCCGTTTCTCCTCCGCCTGTCGAGGCGGGAGCGCGTTTTAAGGTAATCGTGTAAACTTTCGTCGTCACTTCGTCTTCTGCCGTTACGGTCACCGTTACCGCGTTGTCGCCAACAACCAGGTTGCTGCCGCCTGCGACGGCGACAGTTGCCTTTGAGTCGTACGTAGTTGCCGTAACCGTCACAGAAGTTTGGACGTTCGGCACATGCACTGTGTAGCTCAGTGTATTGGCTTTGAATCCGCTGACTGTCGAGCCGTCCACTTTCAAATCACTCAGTTCGGCATTGGAAAACAGCTCCGCTGCCGCGCGCTTTACGATAACCGTATAGACTTTCGTTGCTTCTCCGTCTTCCGCCGTTACTGTAACTGTTACAATGTTGTCTCCCACAACCAAGTTGCTGCCGCCTGCGACTGCGACAGTTGCCTTCGAGTCGTACGTAGCTGCCGTAACCGTCACGGAAGTTTGGCCGTTCGGCACATTCACCGTGTAGCTCAACGTATTCGCATTAAATCCGCTGACTGTCGCGCCGTCCACCGTAAGATCGCTCAAGTCCACTTTTGTCATCTGTACATTTTCGAATTCGGCCGCCAAGGAAACCGGTCCAGCCGGCATTGCAAATGTCAATGGATTAGCGGTATAGCTCTCATTGACAAGGCCGCTCGCCGTCCATTGTACAAAACGTTGTCCCCTCGGTACAACGGCAGTCACCGTAACCTGCGAGTCCTCTTTAACTCGTGCGGGACTTGATACTGCATCGCCGTCAACTGCAATCGTTCCGCCGTCTACCGTTAAGGCGGAGACTTTTCGGTCTTCTACGATCAAAGGCAGCTTCACTACCGTGGAATTGATGTCCCTAAATGTGATTTCCAGCGTATACGTGCCAGGAACTAATTGGTCATACCCAGGATAATTCATGAAATCATCGTAACAAATTTCAAGCAGATTCTCCGCCGCCCCATGATCCTTGCTTGGGAACCAGTGACTTCCCGTTGCATCCATAACCAGCGCGCCGTCTTTAAGGAATCTGACCTTTTGCACCGCAGACCTCCAGGATGCCTCAGGTATCCCCATTGCCCCGGAGCCGAAATCCACCTCTACATGAATGTGCGCTTCTACGGCTCTGTTATAATAAGCGCTTGTCGAAGTGACGCTCGGAGATTGACCGGACACGTCTTCCATGAGCTTGAAGGAAACGTCGATCGTATGCACGGATGTCACATTCTCGAAGGTGTACTCACGTGCCGCAGCAGCTTCTGCGTTCACTTCGCCGTCAATGATGACAGAATCGATTTCATAATATGAATTCGGACTAAACGTAAACTTCTGGTTTTGTCCGCGCTCGACAAGCACGTAGCCGCTCGGAGAGATGATCCCGCCCTTGCCGGCCGAAGCAATTACGGTAACAAAAGGATCCTCATCATTGCCGTCATTCAGCACTCGCGGTACCGGAACTTGGTTTGCCCCATCCCAATTCCATACGTTCGTAAAGTCCCATCCCAAGGCTGCAAAAGTCGCTTGCTTCTTCAATTCATCAGCGTTCTTTCCTACGAATACAGGCGAGATTCCCGATGGGAGATTAGCGCTTTGATAGCTTGCCTTTAAGACTAACTTTCCACTATCGAAGTAGTTGACTTGATTAGTATCAATAATCGCTCTGCTGCTGGACCAATAGCCTACAATTGCACCATTAACGGTAGTCCCGGTTACCATACTGGTAATGGCATTGCCGTTAAAGGTTTTGAGCAGACTGCCTGAAGAACCGCCCATATCAGCCAATACAGCACCGTAATATTGACCGCTTGATGTGACCGTTCCTGCCACATAGTTATTGAGAATAATATTCGGCGTTGTAGTTGTCGATTTAAGAGGCGAACCTGAATTGTTATAATTGGTACCGCCAAGCAAACCGCCAGCAGATGTTCCACTTACTTCAGCGGATACGAAATTGTTCTGTACGGTACCCGCATAAAGCAAACCGACAATACCGCCCGTGTAGCCCGTTCCGGTTACCTTTCCATTCACAGAGCTGTTTTCGATTGTGCCAGTGGAAGTTCCCGCAATGGCTCCTGTGTTATTGGTACCGGTGATATCGACACCCATCAATTTCAAATTGACCACTTTGCCTCCAGCGCCGATATAAGCAAAAAGCCCCGTGTTGTTGATGCTGCTTGTCATTTTTAGATTTTGAATCGTATAACCTTTTCCGTTAAATGTGCCAATGAATGGGGTCGGAGCGCTTCCTGCGCCGATTGAGGAAAATGCAGTGCCAGCCATATCGATATCGGCACTCAACTCGTATTTCCCGTCTATCGGATAAGAATCAGAACCGAAGTTGGCCGACAGTGCCATCAACTGTTCTGCTCTGCCGATTTTAATCGACGTTGATCCGCTTCCGGCAAGAGGCGTCACTTTCGCTGTTGCGGTACTCGTTGCAACTCCATTATAGAAGCCTGTCCCTGTCACAACGACGCGCAAAAATGAACCGACATCTTCCGTCTTGATCGTATACTTCGCCGCAGTCGCTTCCGGAATCACGATCCACGTCGTTCCGTTCGTCGAACGTTCCCACTTGTAAGAAACGGTGGCATTAGCCGGCGTAACGGCGGAATTCAAGGTTTGTCCCTCTTTGGCAATTCCCGAAACGGCAACATTCGTGACCGTAAATTCGTTGACATCTTGCGGCACTGCTGGGTAATTCCATGCCGACAGGTTCGGCGTACGCGGCTTGTTGGTGACAAGTGCGTTGATTTCTCCATCCTGCAGTACACCGGAGGTATCGTAGCCCTTACTTGTCACTCTGATTTCCTGTGGTGAAATCGAAACGTTGACAAATCCAGGACCAATTGGTCTTACATCGACATAGGCCATACTGGCGGCGTCCCTGTTGTTGCTTGTGAAATTAGGTCCACGCCTGTCGTTATTGGCGGAATAGTTCGTGATATAAGTCGTACCTTCGCCATAGGTCTGCGGCGAAATGTTTTGACGATTGGCAAAAAGCTTGGTGCGAACATAGACGTGATCGTGTCCCATCAGCACCACATCAATTCCCGCATCGTCAAATGCGTCCGTCCAGGAGGTTACTGGGGTAGCCATCCGATACCCAAACAGCGATTTGTGGAATACCGCAACGCGCCACTTGGTCGGGTTTTGCTTGACGACGGATCTCATCCAGTCTTCCTGCGCCTTGATGTGCGCAGCGGAACTCTGGTCCTGATAATCCATGATCAGGAACAAAGTGTCGCCATATACGTAATAATAGTTGCTTGACTCGAATTGAAGTTTGTTGATACCTGAAACCATTCGCTCCGTGCCGTCTCCTCCGCCGTAGAAAGAAGCGCCGTTTTGGGGCGGATTGTGACGTCCCAGCAGATTCTTCAGCGTCGGGTCAATGGAGTCCCAGCTGTTGTTAGGAGCCCAGCTGTTGCCCGCGCCGTCGTACTCATGGTTTCCTGTCGCCATATACAGCGGCGTACGCGCGAAAATATCCGCATTCGCCTCGAAGAAAGCATCCCATTCCCACGTGTCGAACCCGTAATTCACCTGGTCACCGGAACTTAGAACGAACGAAGCATTCGGGAAATCGACAAATGCTTGCTTCAACGCTTTTTGGGCGTATTGGGTATATAGGTTTAGGGTTGAAGCATAGCCGGATGGCGAATTTTGCTGAGCGTCGGAAATCCAGTTAAAATTGAATGTATCCAAATTGGCTGCAGGCGTTTTAAAGCTTGCCGGCGATGTGACGCTTGTCATATTTTCCCTGCCGTCGCCAACGCTGTACACATATTCCGTACCCGGTTCAAGTACTGCCGTCTCCGCCTTATGGCTCTGGATTGGCGCAATCGAGTATTGCGTCCCCGCTCCGTTATAATTTGCATTGGCAATATTGTTGGAAAGATCGACATCGCTGTTGGATCCCACAGCAATATGGGTAAATTTACCCCCATTACTTTCAAAGTCCGACTTTTTCGCATAATAAAGTTGAGTGATCTTTGTAGTTACAGGCGTAACCCAGTTAAATCGGGCAATGAACTTGTCTTTTTCCGGCTTGCGCGTCTCCTCGTTGAAGGAGTCGAACATGAACGTTACCGATGTAGGCGCCGTGCCGCCGCCCGTCGGCTGAGCGATTTCGTCTCCGGATTTGAGAATCGTGAACTCGTCGATGACACGGAACGGATTCTCGGAACCGGTCGCTTTATAGTAGGTTCGATAAATAATCGAGTTGCTCGTTACTTCTGCTCTGCTGTATACGCCCGGCGAATAGATAGGGCCGCCGCCGTTGCCCGTTTTGTTGATGCGCAAGTCATAGAAATAATCATTCCATGAAGTGTCACGGCTATCCAGGCCATAAGCATAATTGTAAACCGATCCGCCGATGACGTATGTAGGCGCCTTACCGAATTCCGCTTTTTGAATGCTTCCTGTACCGGATGCCGTGGAGATCGTTTTCAATGTCGTTCTGGCGTAAGCATGCTCATGACCGGCAAGAACCAGGTCGATGCCGGCATCGGTAAATTTCTTGCCTTTCACATTATCTACGGCATAGTGGCTCGAACCCGGGTCATACGGCGAAGCGTGAAGATTGACGATCTTCCACTGTTTCGTCGATGCCGCCGTCTCTTCAGCCAGGAATCTCCATTGAATGTCATCATCGGAGGAAGTGGCGGGAAATGAATTTAGCGTAATAAATAAAGCGTCGCCATATTCAAAGGAATATACGGTGCCTTCCGCAGCCGCAGACAATCCGCTTGGCTTGCGCAAGGATGAATAATTGAATCTGGAGTTATACATCGTGGAATATTTGTCATAGATCGTATTGTCATGATTGCCCGGCGTTGCCATGATCGGGATCGAGCTTGTCAAATTTTGCGCGGCATCGAAGAAATACTGCCACCAGTCTGAATAGCTCGCATCTTCTACCACGTCTCCGTTATGGATGAGAAACGCGGAATCCGGATGATTCGCTTTGATGTAATCGTACAAGTCTGCCGTATTTTGATAAGTGCTTACCGATGTCCCTTGCGTATCAGGCGAGACCACGAATGAAAACGGCTTATTGCCAGCCGGATCTGCAGGAGCGGTGAAACTGGCGATCGCCGTATATCCGCTAGTTGAATTTCCAACTTTGTAATAGTACTTGGCCTCCGGAGTCAGATCCTGAACCACTACACTATAGGAACGAACCTCCTTTACGTTGCCCAGCTTATTGTCCGGAACGCTGCCCGTCACATTGGGAGTTTTGACCGCAGCACTTTTTTTTGTGCCGCCAACAAGGTCAGGAGAAGTGCCGTAAATGATTTCTGATTCATTTACCGTCGGCGCTGTGACCCAATTAAAGGCCATGGCTGTTTTGCCAGGCGCAGCGCTCCCGCCAACGCTTAATGCAATTTGCGATGGAATGGCCGCAGGCGGAGCTGCTTGAGCCGGCATAGGCGATGCAATTCCGGTCGCAGCTAACAGCAATACCAACAATGCCGCCATCATCCTCGGCATTTTTCTTCGTATTCTTCTCATTCTAAAACAAATCCCCTTTCGGCAAAATATACCACCATTATGCCTGCGATTTATGAAGTCTGAACGCTTGCTTTATTAATCATTTGTGAAGTTTAAATAATTTCTGCCATTTATGTTTTTATAGGGAAATTGAAATGTTATGGTTATGGTTATGGTATTTTAATCTAACAGAGAAAAACAAAAAACGGTCTGTATTCGCATCTAATTCGCGATACAGACCGTTTTTGTTTTTTTGCGATGATGTTTTAAGGAATTACCATGCAAAAGTCATTAAGATAATAACCAAAAGAATAAAAAGAACCAAAACAGCTGCTGCGTTGTTAACACCATAACCTCCACAACTCGCACCACTCATGTTAGTCAGTCCTCTCAAATGAATTTTCATTACGCTCTAAAATATGCTCGTAACATAGTTCTTGATTGGACATTAGCCCGTTCCTCTAATCGAAAGTTGGGTAAAGAATCTCTATTCAAGAATTTTCCTGGCAATGGCTGCTAGATCAAGAAGATCGATTTTGCCGTCATTGTTGACATCCGCTTTCTTCACTTGCTCCCAATCCGGGCTTGTCGTATCTTTGCCATAATTGGCAGCTACCATAGCCAGATCGCCGATCGTTACTTTTCCGTCGTTATTAATATCGCCTGGAATTCCCGGTATTTCAGCCGTGATTTCCATGCTGTGTGACGATACGGCAGCCTGCGTTTCGTTTCCTTGGCTGTCTCCAAGAAGAGCGCTCGTTACGGCTACCGTCCCTTCCGTTGTCCGTGCAACTTTCTTCGCTTTAAACGTCAGCTCTATGAGCCCAGCGTCCCCAATAACCGCGTTCCCTTCGCCTTGGCTGGCCATAATCAAACGAATCGTTCCTGCAGGACCCTCCACGGCTTTCAGCAAGCTGATTCCTTCTTTTGCGGATTTTGCCGATACAAACTCCATAACGGTCGCGTCATAGGCGATATGAACATCCTGCGCATAAGCGCCTTTCACAACGTTGTTTAGCCCATAATTGAGCGAGAATTGTTCTCCCGCCTGAACGGAGCTTGCTCCGGTTAACGTAGTTACAGGGCCCGTCGGGGCAACCGGTCTAACGGTGACTGTCGCAGCAGCGGTAAAGCCGCCGTCTATTGTAGTGACCGTGACTGTCGCCTGACCTGGCTGCATTCCGGTAACTACCACCCTATCGTTCATGATTTCCAAACGAGCCACGTTCGGATCGCTGCTGCTCCACGCAACGTTCTTGTTGCTTGCATTTTCAGGGGATACGGTTGCAGTCAGCTCCGCTGTTTGCCCTTGGTCGATAGACACTTCTTGCTTGTCGATCTGAATGCCTCTAACCGCTGTCTCCGGGTGAGCGACACGTATTTTGAGTGCTTGCGCCGGATAAGTGATTTTGGCATCCGATGCGGCGTATTTGATATTATCGAAACCAAACGTGCGTCCATTCGCCTTATCCCATATAAATCCAAGTACAATCCGGTCAAAGTTTTTGATAGCCGTAGTGGTTTTCACAAGCTGGTTATCGATATACATTTTTAAATCCGTTCCTGATGTATAATCCCATTTCAGCTCGTGCCAGCCAACCGTCCGAGGTACATTCGTTTTTTCCCAAGCTGAAGAGGAACTGCTTGCTCTTACAGAGTAATTATCCAAATTGCCCACACTGCCACCGTCATAAAATACACCTAACGCTGCCAGAAGAGTTGTGCGTTGGTTACCGACATGCGCAATGACTCTGGTTGCGCCGTTCTTCGAGCCGTCATCATACAGCATCATCGTGACGACCCCATTCTGATTCGGCGCAAATACCTTTTCAACCGCAGGCGGATTGTCATATAAGGCGCTGTTATTTCCGTGATACGCAATTTTGTTGGAGATTTTACCACCCGAGCCATTGGTAGGCGGATTTTGTTCCGTTACAAAATCACCCCAGCCATTTTCAAAGCTTTCCGAATAAATAAGATCCTTATATTCTTGAACCTCAGCAGATACGGAAATGTCATTCACCTTTGTTAAATCGCCTGTAAACTCAAGTTTTCCCGTCAGTTGATCAATCTTTGCATCCGGATGATCCGCCAGATAAGTCATCTTATAGTAAGGCGGGTTATCCGCTGTGCCCCCGTCCTCCATTTGTCCCCTGACATTTAACTGGACGGACTTCTTGGAATCGGATAAAGTGGCGTCATCCGAAGTCACCATATATTGTTTGATCGCAGCAGCAGGACTTACTGTAACTTGGCTTGATGCTTTCACATTCGGATTCACAACGCTCTCGGCTGTAATGACTGCCGTGCCAGCGGAATTGGCTGAGATATTGCCGCTTGCATCAACGGACGCAACGGACGGATTGCTGCTTGACCATTTCGTACCTTTAAACCAAGCATCTTCAGGCAGTACTTTGGCCGACAGAGCAGCCCCCGAATGCTGCAAATAGAGATGCACGTCACTTGGGTCAACCGAGATCGAAGTCGGCATAATTTCCGGTTTCACAGTGTCCGGCTGATCGTTCGAATATACGTGGGCACCGATATCAACCTTGCCGCTAAGCGTATTGTTGAAGAAATCTTTGGATGCCTTCTCCCATACGGCAGGAGTCAAGGAGGAAACATCCATCCCTGCGTCAATCAACGGCGAATCGCTCATTAATTTGTATCCGTCTAACGCCGCTGCGTTAAATGTGTTCATGCCGGTAATGAGATTTTTTGGCTCTTCTCCGGGTCTCGAGAACTTCGGACTGGTAAACAAATTGTTTTCAAAAGAAACTCCGGCAAAGCTTTGACCTTTTATATCGCTGCCAGGATAAAAATCATTGTTTTTGATTGCGCCTCCTGTAAAACTGTTGGACCCCATAGTCATCGTGCCTTTTGCCATGAAGACGTTGTTATAGAGCTTGGCATACTTGCCCGTATCGCTAAAAATTCTTGTGCTGATCTGAGAATCAGTAAATATGGTATTATTGTGAATCAGAGGCGCATCGTTCGCAGTGGTCGGCAAATAATGGAGGATGTACGCGCCGTTTCCGTCATTAACGCTGACGTTGTACCTGACCACGGAGTTGGTCGAACCGCCCATAAACAGGATCAAACCGCCTCTGTTATCATGACTGTAGTTATATTGGTACAATGTTCCTTCGCTAAACATGTCAATGTCGAACGCCTGACCGTCATTATAACCGTATTTTCCGCCATACACTTCGTTATATTGGATAATGGTGTCCTTTACAGCAATAACCCATAAGCCCGCATAGTTCACATTTCCAACGTTTTTATACGAATGTTCGACCACCGTGTTATACTCCAGTCGGCCGTTTGCTCCGACATTGCTTAGAACGATGCCGTCCCCTTGCACTTTTTCAATATAGTTATTTTTGAATTGAACATTGTTCAGGACTTTAGGGAAGTTTGCGCTAATATCCCCTTCTTTGTACAAGCCCGCATTTCTTATGCCTTCAATATCTACATTGATAACTTTGTTATTCTCCACTAGCACATCGCTGATATTACCCAGCAGCAGGATTCCTCCGCTGCCCATTTTATGCCCTTTGGGATTACCGTTGACATCATGGATGTAATTGTTCTTGATAACGATTCCCTTCTGAGCATTATTCAACCATTCCGTCTGGTTCGTAGCTGAGGTTTTTACCACAATCCCCCCGCGCTGTGAAACAACAGTCGCACTATAATTGGTCACTTCAAAATTATTGATCTCGAGGTAGCTTCCGTCCAAAACGTCAATGGTGGCTGACTGTGTCTTGTCCGTTACTCCGCTATAATACGTATAGAGTGAAAAAACTTCTTTCGTTGTCGTGCCATTGCCATTAATAATCGGTCTGACATTCGGATCGTCACTGCCGTATTTGTCAAAAACGATAGGAGCTTGGACGGTTCCAGATAAGTTTCTAAGCTTCAAGCTTCCGTTCCAAACATCGCCTGCTTTGAAAAGAATTTTGTCCCCGGGTCCGAAGACGGCGGCGCCTACTTTTTCCAAAGTCTTCCACGGGTTTGCTTGCGATAATCCGTCATTATTGTCATCCCCCATTAAAGAGCTAACATAGTACGTATTTCCCGAAGTCGCCGCTTGCGCTTTTATCGGAGAGATTGCAGGGAAAATCAGTGTGATGAGTAACGTCAACATAATAGACCAGGCCGTTACCTTATACGTCTGACTCTTTTTCAATTTGTAACTCCTCCTTTAGTTTTTTTGAAACAATTCGTATCATTTTTAAATATAAAGAAACAATAGACGAATTGGCATGTATTATTTCGACCATTGTGTGCACGATTTTTACTTTATGGATGATAGCCACGGCAGTTTTATTGGGGAATAATCTTATCATAGACGGAGTGGTTGATTTCAACCTTTGCCTCCTTCCTATATTGCTCCACTTTCTCATCCAATTGATTTTGCACGTAAATCTGAATGACCGCGCTTTTCACATCCTTGTATTCCTCATAGGCGCCTTCTTGCTTTTTCAGAACTCTAAAAACAGTTGCTGCACCATCTGTCTCGTAAATTTCACTAAAATCCATTTCTTTCAAATCCAGGAACGTTTCATATAACTGGTTAGTAAAAATATCGTCCTTCGATATTTTTTTCGGATCTAACGTTTGCTTTTCAATATTTGCAGGTACTCCTAATTGTTCTGCCGCTGTTTTTGAGTCGATTCCTCCAGCCGTTGCTTTGTCCTTGATCTCCTGAAGTATTTTCATTGTGGCGGAACCGCCTTTTAACGAAATCTTCTCATAATCAAAGCTGCTTCTCATTTTAAAATAATCATCTTTCATTTCTTTATAATAGGCTTGGTAAAAATCATCTGATTGTGTATTTTGCGCATCCTTTGCCAGTTTCTCAATAAGTTTCTGATAGTTGATACTTCGGAAATACGAATAGTATTCAAAAGCGC
Organism: Paenibacillus planticolens; assembly: GCF_013141725.1. Lineage (GTDB taxonomy): Bacteria > Bacillota > Bacilli > Paenibacillales > NBRC-103111 > Paenibacillus_E > Paenibacillus_E planticolens. The sequence goes on from NZ_WHNZ01000022.1 coordinate 90,538, forward strand.
TGTATTGTATCGGACCATAAACTGGTTGATTATTTTTATATTTCCTTTGCCTTTGCTCATTTTCATCCTGCAGGTTTTTCAGAAAAGCACGATACGTCGTTTCTTGGATGACATCATTTTCTTTCATAAGCCTTTGTTCCGCCTTGATTTTCAACAGCTCGTCCACGGCTAATTGTTTGGCATATTCGGCCGGATTTTCGCCTTGATAAACGGCTGACCAGAAGTTCTTGTTATAGTCGGCATTATATTTTTCTTTAAAATAACTCGTTGTTAACGCTTTCTTATTTTGTAGAACCAACTGAAATTCGTCATAAGTTATCGCTGAGCCATCCATTGTAAATACGATCTTTTCGTCCGAACGGCTTTCAAAAGTAAGCACGGACGCACTTGTGACAACTGCTAGCATGACCAATGCGCAAGACAGAATAATGAAACGAAAGTTTTCAAATTTTTTCTTTATCATGAATGGTTCCCCCCCAATCTGAAGCGTCATGCAAAGCGAAAAACACGAAACAAATTGTATCGTGTTTTCAATATAATAAAAAGCATACCAGAATGGTATGCAATATTTTGACTTGGATGTGCAAGATCTTGACTATTATAGCAGCACATCGTAGTTCCCTTTCGACAAATCGAAAGCTGGGCAGCCGATGATTAATTGTTGCTTCAAGAAGAGGATTTTTCAGTAACACAACTAATGCCCCTCCGACTTCCTGATGGGAAGCGAAAGGGCATAGAAGTATACGTTCTCGTTGCTTGGAGCTTGTTAACCTTTGAGAACCGCATGTATAGCTTGAGGTCTTTATTTTTGTTGCAGCACTCTTAGGATTACAACTGCCGCCTCGGCGCGGGTAGTCTTTTCTTTTGGTTTCACAGTGCCGTCCTGGTAACCATTGAGAAGTCCCTTTTCGGTTGCTGCTGCAAGAGAAGCACGCGCCCAATCCGATATTTCTGTGTTGTCAGTAAACCGCGTGTTCTTGTCTGTCGATGTGATTCGAGCTGCACGAACGATGATCGCTGCCATTTGCTCACGGGTAATAAAATCATCCGGCCCGAACGTACTATCGTTATACCCGGACACAATATCCAGCGCCGCAGCCGTGCCGATTGCCATCTTAGCCCAATGCGTATCGGTATCGGCGAAGCTTTTGCCTTTCTTCTCATTAAGATGGAAGGCTTTAACGACGATCGTCACGAATTCGGCTCGCGTGATGTTTGCATTTGGTTTGAAGGTGCCGTCCGAATAGCCGTTTAGGATCCCCTGCTTGACCAACTCAAGCACGCCTGCTTCAGCCCAATGACCTTTGAGATCCGAGAATCCCTGTTCATTAACCGAAGGCTGCGGCGCAGTTTTCATTTTGTTCGAGGCCAGAACGGCAAATTTCGAAAAATGGGTTACTGCTCCTGAAGCCTTCCCCATTTCCAGATCCAGCTTCGGATCGGTTAGTTTCACCCAAGCGTGGGTTTGTTCATTTAGGTAATACACGGCTACGTCGGAAGATTTCAAATCTGCTTTGGTCTTATCGAAAGGCAGCGTGATGATAACAGGTTTACTGAATTCACCGTCTTTGTCTTTTTTAATCTCATAGACCTCACTGATCAGCTGTAAGTCGGAATCTATCGGGATGCCCGAAGTGCCGCTTACTTTGTCTACCGTAACCTGGATGATACCTGTCATAGCTCCAGCCGGCACGTCGATGGATGCTCCGTTCAAAGTAAGCGTCCCGCCGTTCGTCGCCGAGATGGTGCCGGAATTGGAAGAACCGGCTGCGCCACTACTACCGTTGCCAGTGGACGGAGAAATCGCGGTGTAGCTGACAAACATCGTAAAATGCTTGGTCCAAATGACCAGATCGCTTCCAACCGTTATCGCCGCTTCTCCACCTGCAGCAATTTCAAGGTTGGCCGCCATCTGGCTGTCCTCCGAGATTTTGCCTGTTATCGGCGTAAAGACGCCGCTGCGCAAATAACCAGCCGCTTTGCCTCCTTGACCGGGCAGCAGCAGACGCACCGCCTTATCAAAGGTCAACGTGACATCCGGCGCACCGACTTCGACAACGCCGCTCACGGAAGCATTCGGTATCGATACGCTGCTGTTGCTCTTTATCGTCGGCAGTTGGATCGTACCGTCCCAAGATGAGGTTGCCGTAATTTTCGTTCCTTCCGGAATCGCCATCCCTACATTACCCAGAGAAGTTGACGACAGCACTTGTATCTGGGGCAACGTCGCTTCCTTGTTCGCCCCGGCTGTAATCGTGGTCACCGTCAGCTTGGCGTTAGTTGCATCCTCCGGAACCGATATTTGAACCGGGACATCGGTTATTGGAATCACTCCGTCGGAGCCGACTGTTACGGCTGTGGTTCTGATCACATTTACCGTGTAGGTCTTGACGGTTCCATCCTGCGCCGTAACAAGGACTTTAATGGAATTGCTGCCTTCGCTCAGCGGAAGGTCCACGGACGGTTCATTATTTTTTAAGGAAACTGGACCGAGCACCAGCGTGCCTTCCCCATTGTAAACGTTCGTCATCACGGTAGAATAAACATCATCGTACACACTAACCGTCACCGTCGTATTGACCACGCTGCTCGGAACTTTTACCGTGTATGCCGTAGTATCCTTCGTAAAGGATGGACTTATTTCACCGCCTGACAGTATAAGGGACTTTAAATCGGCGTTGCTGGATGGCGGGGCCGCCCGTGTTACCGTTAACGTATAATTCATGATCGATTCGTCTTGAGCCGTTACGCTGACATAGATCGGATTATCCCCGACTTGGAGTTTGAAGCTTTGCTCGCCTACACCTACCACCGTCGTTCCGTTTAGAGATACCTTGGCTTTGCTGTCCGCCGCTGTCGCTCTAACGGATACTGATTCGGTATCAAACGGAACGTTAACCTTGTAGCTTCGAATTGGGAATGCATTAGAATATCCATCGTAAGGCGTTAGGTTAACAAAGGCTGGAGAAAGTGAGACCGTTCCATTGCTGCCGGTTACCTCAATTCCCGACAAATGGGAAACATCAAGAAGGGACCCGTCGCCCATGATGGGCTGCATAAGTGCGTAATCCGATTTACTCTGGATGTAATAGGTTGCTGAAAGCTCGAGAAGCTCTTGCTTGAACGAATTCCAAGTGCTGTCATCCATGGTGTTTACAAACTTGCCTGCAAAGGCCGATGTGCTTCTGGCATGAGCGAGCGCATAAGCCTGCGAAGCATACTTCACGTAGTTGGCCAAGTCCGCTTTGGAAGCGAAGGCGGTTTTGATATCGGTATAATCTCCTTTGCTAACGGCAATGGAGCGCACAAGAAAACTTCGGCTTCCCATCGCCATCGAACCTGCATAAGACTCAGTATTCATCATCAAACTCTTGTAATTGTCCGCCGTACGTCTGCCATGATCCGTTCCATAAACGGAATCGTACTCGCTGCGGTTCGCTTCCGGATTAGCAAGCAGGTTCGGCAAAAATTCTTCCTTAACATCAAGTAAGATGTCGTCATCCTGCCCTGTGCTGTTTCCTTCAATTAGAACGTTGAAACGCATAGAGCCTCGGCTGGCATTCCCCTGGTTCACTCGATATACGACGTCCTTAATTTTAAAATACCCGGGATTCTTACTCTTTGCGAAGCTGTCGATGGAGGCTAAGTAAGTATTCCAGCTGGATTCAAATTGGTAGCGTTGTTCTGGTGTCAACAAGCTGTATTTGGATCCCGCAATAAATTTCCTTGTCTGGGTCTGGGGATCAACAGGAACTGCACTATTCAATTGATTGACACGGGTTACGGCTGCCATCTTATCCAACAGCGTTTTCGTGAAACCGTCCACGTTGTTTGTCGTTAATTCTTTAGTAAGAAGATTGGCGTTGCCGCTTAACGAAACTAGCGTTCCGCGATACTCGTCAAGGAAGATATTGACGATATCTGTCATATCCGCGTCCGTCATACTTTTCTCGGCTGCAGTACCGTTGTCCCTTTCCAAGAAGAGACTTGGCAGCATGCGCAGCAAATCCCAGTAGAACGGAGCGGTCGCCGAACTGTCATAATCGTTCAGATCGAACTTCACCTGTCCGCTCGCGTTCTCGAACGTACCAATATTTTGCAAGTAGGCATCGCCCTGAACGATCGTTTTCAAATCCATCTGTTTCCAAGCGTCCGGCACCGGCAAAAGACTTGTATTCAGGTCACCAAAGAAGACTGCCGGATTCCCCCGGAAAAAGTCGAAGCTGGTGTTCGCCTGTGTAGCGTATTTGGCGGCCTTCATGACAGGGTCGGAGAAAAAGGCATTGCTTGCTTTAATGGCCGCAATCAACTCATTCTTTCTAGCCAAGTCTGCTTTCGAGTCCATCTTACGGATGGTGATACCGACCGGATTGGCGTCCTGAATGATCTGGCCGTTAACAGTAGAACTGGACATTACCGCATTGCTAAGGGTGATCGAATAAGATATATCCTGTGTAACCGGAACGGATGAAGTCCCGGAAACGCTAAACGTAATTTGATCCTTCGAGTCATTCACAGTAGCTGACAAGGTAAGCCCTTGCGGCAGCGCTGGAACTAGCGAATAAGAAGAAGAAACCAGTGAATCCTTAAGTGATACGCCGTTAACATTCGGTACCGACAGACGAAATGAAGCATGTTTAGGATCGATGGCGGTTCCTGTCGTCATCTGCACATCGCTTGAGATAAGAGAAGCATTGATTTTGGGTAGTGCCGCTGCGATCGTAAAGTTTACAGGGTCGGAATCCGTCTGTTCTCCCGAAGTGACACCCGCTGCTTTGATCTGAACCGTGAAGGATTGATTGGACGTTATTGGATTGTTCGCTGTGCCTGTGATCCAAACTTCAAGTCTGTGGTTCACTCTATCGGGAACAACCGAATAGGCAAGTCCTTGCGGCAAATTGGACACGATTACATAGCTTTCATCAAAATCATTTTTCAATTCTGTTAAAAAAGGGAGTTGCAAAGCTACTTTATTTTTCAATGCATCTACGGTTGTATTCGTGGACATCGCTACGCTGGAATAAAGCGGGTCCGCCTTGGCATAAATTTTCAGCGGGTGGCGGCTGCTTAGAGAGTTGTGCACATTTGCAGGATTGGTTTGATATTGGGTTAAAATCGAGGTGCCACCCCCAATATCAAAATCATTGAGGCTATTCCCGGTGAAATATCCATTTCCGTAGTTGTTTTCATTCGTATTCGGAGTACCATCCGCGCTGCTTGCCGAAAGAGCAGTTCCTGTTGGATCAACTGGATTAACCGCCTTGCGAACAAAATAGTTATAAACTTTCATAGCCGGAGCGGAGGTCGGCGTGGAATCTCCGTACACAACAAGATCTTTAGAAGAGTTATTATTGCCTATGAGCTCGATTTTCCCGGTATCTTTATCCATTTTGAAAATACCAGTCTCCGCCGTCGCCACGACGTCCGGTGTCGGCAATTCAGCTCCGTACAGCGGCGAAGTCAAATCTTGGATTCCACTCGGATTCTTGTCGAAATCCTCTTGAACTAAGAAATAGCCATGAGGCTGAATCGTTCCGTAGATATTGGTAGTGACGGAAGATTGCCAAGTGCCGGAAACTTTGGGTGTATACTGAATTTTCCACCCTGTTAGGTCAACGGACTGTCCAGTAGGATTGTACAATTCAACGAAATCATATTTGTACAAATTTTTGTTTTTAACCGCAGTGCCGGAGCTGAAACTCGGACGGTTGCCTGCAGGATTAAACTTGCTGATTACAATATGATCGGCTGTCTTGGTGAAAGCTTGTCCGTCAGTCGAAGCCGTTGCTTGCGGAGACCCAAACACGCTCAGGATCGAACTGCAAGCAAATGACACAAGTACGACTGATGTGATTCGTTTCATTTTTGAACGCTTTAACACGAAAATCATTCCCCCTTTTGCGAAATGTACATAATGTTTCATTTGATCATATCCATATTCTGTTATCGTACGATTAACCTTTTGTAAATAAAACGTAATATTATGCTCTTTCGACTTCAATCGATAGATCAGGCACAGGCGTTTCACGCGAATTATAGAATATAAAAAACCCGCTCCAGAACAATGGAATGCGGGTTTACTTTTCAGTATTTAACTAATCACAATATGCAAATCACCAAGAATAACTATAAGGCTTTTAATTGGTTTACTGAGACTAAACGCATCGTTACTCGGCGTCCAGCTTAAACCAGCTGCTAGCATAATCGCCGTCGATCTGCGGCAGATTCAGCCCGAAATGCATGAGTCTGTCTCCGCGGTAGGAGGTACCGAGCTGGCTGACGCGATAATCGAAGCCCGCATTCAGACCGCGAAGCTGCAGCCTCCGCAGCGGAGCGTTAGGCTCCGCCAGCACCCGAAAATAAAACACGACCGCTTTCTTCTTATCTTCCGAAACGAACATCCAAGCCGTTTCATTTCCGGTAAACGGACTTTTTAACCGATACAAATCGCCGCTCTGAACAAGCCCGCGAAGCTCTTTATAATCGCTCACTTGCTGCTTGATGACCGCTTTCTCTTCCTCAGATAGCTTTGTCAGGTCCAGCTCGTATCCGAAGTTGCCGGACATTGCCACGTCGCCCCTGGTTTTGAGCGGCGTGATGCGACCCACCTGATGATTCGGTACAGCAGAAACGTGCGAGCCCATCGCGCTGACCGGGTAGACGATGCTGGTTCCGTATTGGATCTTGAGCCTTTCGACTGCGTCCGTATCGTCGCTTGTCCACGTCTGCGGCATATAGTAGAGCATTCCCGGATCGAACCGTCCTCCGCCGCCGGAGCAGCTCTCGAACAGGATGTGCGGAAATGATCCGTTCAGCTTCTCTAGCAGCTCATAAAGTCCCAACATATACCGGTGCGCTACTTCGGATTGGCGTTCCGCCGGCAGCGTAGCGGAACCAATCTCCGTCATATTACGGTTCATATCCCATTTGACATAGGTGACGGGGACGGTTCGGAAGATGTCGCTGAGCGCGTCAAAAATATACGCCCTGACATCTTGTCTGGAATAGTCAAGAACGAGTTGGCACCGTCCTTCCGTTCTGCGCCGGTCCGGCACGTGCAGGCACCAGTCCGGGTGAAGGCGATACAGTTCGCTCTCTGGCGATATCATCTCCGGCTCAAACCACAGCCCGAACTGAAGCCCAAGCTTATTGACACGCGCAGCCAAATCTTCCAGACCGTTCGGCAGCTTGTTGCGGTCGACCGTCCAATCTCCAAGAGAAGTCGTATCGTTATCCCGTTTGCCGAACCAGCCGTCATCGAGCACGAACAATTCAATCCCAAGCTCAGCGGCTTCGCCAGCGATCGCTTCAATTTTGTCAGCGTTGAAATCAAAGTATGTCGCTTCCCAGTTATTCACCAGAACCGGCCGTTCCTTATCGCGATGAACCCCTCGGCACAATCTTGTACGGTACAGCTTATGGTACGTTCTCGACATGCCTCCCAAGCCTTCGGACGAATAGACAAGCACCGCTTCTGGCGTTTGGAACGACTCTCCCGATTCCAACAACCAAGCGAAATCAAACGGATTGATGCCGATCGACACCCGCACCGTAGCGAACTGATCTACTTCGGCTCCGGCAGCGAAACTCCCGCTATATACGAGACTGAAACCGAACACGTCCCCCTGCTCTTCGCTTGCGTCCGGCCGGAGCAAAGCGATAAACGGGTTGGCCTGATGGCTGCTGGAGCCGCGACGGCTTTCAATCTTTGTAGTGACTCCCTTCGTGAGAGGACTTCTTTGTATGTGCCTTTCCCTCACCCAAGCACCTGTTAAAACTAAACAGTCGTACTCCGCATCGGCAAAATCGACACTTGCGCTCAAGGCGCTGCGCAGATTCAGCGCTTGCTGCCCTTCATTGACAAAACGTACGGATCGTGTAATGGCACTGAACGCTTCAAAAACTGTGTAGCTGATAATCACCACCAAGCCGGAATACGAATCGGTTAGCTCCAGCTCCAGTGTCATCGCTTCCTGTTCCGACTCGGCATAGACAGCCGGCAGCCCTTCCAATGCGGGCTTGCCCCTTACGATTCGGTGCGTTCTATATAACAGCTCCGTAATCCGGCTCCCATCCTGCAGCTGTACCTGATAAGCCGGATTGCGGAAATCGCTAGTTCCATACTGCGGATATTCCTGCGGCAACGTATCTAGCGAGATGCGCCTGTCGTCCGGAACCGGATTAGGGCTGAACGAGCATCGCTCTTGCAGCATCAGAAAATCGTCTAAGTTCCCATCCTGGTCCAGTTTCTTTCCCCAGTAGGCATGAGACGGATATCCGTTCACCAGTTGAATGATGTAGCTCATATCTTTGGATTGCAGATGAAACAGCTGCTTATTTTCGTTGTAATAGATATTCATCGTGCTTCTCCCTCAGTAATCCCGCAAATAACAAATTCAAATTCCAAATCCTGCTCTGACGGTATCAAATATTCATCGTGCACAGGTGCGCCCCAGCTGTCGTCTCCGCCTACGCCCATTTGTCTGCCCGCCACGGTTACGACCGTATAATGCACCTCCGGCAGCTCCCAATGATGATTAGCCTGCTCCAGCTCAAAGGCGGAATAAGGAGATATATTACACTCTACTGGAGCAAGCGGATCTGCTTTGATCATAAGCCCTAGTCCATTCGCGTCGGTTATTTTCACGCTGCGAACGCCAGTGCGGTTGCCCGATTCCTGCGGAACGAGATAACGCGAAGGCAATCGATCGACCGGGCTGCTGAAAACAGCTAAGCGCGCCCCGCAAGCGCGGTCGATATAGTTTTCTTCAGGTCCCATCGCGTACCATTCAGATTGGTTATATTCAGACGCCATCTTGAAAGATAAAGCAACGATAGGCAGATTCGGAAGCCCCTCGGCTCCTTTGTAGCAGGTGTGCACACGGACGGTTCCATCCGCATACACCGTGTAGGCCGTTCTAACACGTATTTCGGAATGGATGCTGAACGTGTACTCAAACGAAACGGTTGCCGTTTCCGGTGTTTGCTGTAGTTCGACTTTTGCGCATTTTCTCGCTAAACTCGCAGCGTACCAAGCGCCTGCCGTAAAGCTGAGTGACGTCCCTTTATCATTATCGGTGGTGGCTCTCCAAAATAACGGCGTCGGTGGCACGGCGATCATTTCGCGACCGCTGTATCTGATAGATACAAGCGATCCAACCTGCTTGGAAAATAGAACGGAAAAGTCCTTGCCCGTGACGCCGATATTTACATCGCCCTCGACCACTTTAAGAGCTCCGGATGGCAGAATGCGGTCGGATGGAGTTTGAATGGCCATAATCTTTTGGCCAAAAGCGACCTCAAATCCGGCCTCGGCCCACAGGTGCGCCTCTTTAAGCTTCAACGAAGCTTGCAGACAATACTCACCGGGTCCCTCTTCCATATGGGGCAGCTCAATCCCAACGCTAATTTGGTTTTGCGCTTCTACGTCGACATTCGTTTGCCATATCCCTATCTGCTTGCCATCACGATAGAGGCTATACACCAGTACCAGATGGTCCGTTCCTGTGAACAAACTTTCATTGACGATTTTAATATGCGTTCGGGTCGGCTCCAGCTTATAGTTCTGATATAGGAATTTAACTTCCTGCATTTTCGGCGTGATTTGCCGATCCGCATATACAAGGCCATTGCCGCAGAAGCTATAATCGGACGGGCGATCCTCGAAATCGCCGCCGTAAGCTAAATATTCTCGGCCGAAACGGTCTTTTTTCACCAACGCTTGGTCGATATAGTCCCAAATAAAGCCGCCTTGATACATCGGATACTTGATTTCCAGTTCCGTATATTTATGCAAGCCGCCGACAGAGTTGCCCATGGCATGCATGTATTCACAACTGATGTACGGTTTTTCCGGCTGACTTTGCAGATAGGCTTCAATATCCGCCGGCTTCGCATACATTCTGCTCTCCATGTCGCTGGTCGCATCATAGTTGCGGTTATGGAATACGCCCTCGTAATGGACAAGCCGGCTCGGGTCGGTTTCGCGGAAATAATTCGATACGTTCATTATGACCTGTCCCGCATAAGACTCGTTGCCGCACGACCAGATCAAGATGGAAGGATGGTTCTTATCCCGTTCCACCATCGAGCGCGCACGGTCGAGCACGATGTCCTGCCACTGCGGATCGTTGCCCGGGATGTTCCAAGAAGGCTCGACGGCGCCCATTTTTTGCCAAGATCCGTGCGTTTCCAAATTCATCTCATCGATGACATAGACGCCATACTCGTCGCACAGCTCGTACCATAACGTTTGGTTCGGATAGTGCGAGGTGCGGACGGCGTTGATGTTGCTTCGCTTCAGCGTCTGGATATCCCACAGCATGTCCTGTTTCGTGATCGCCCGGCCGCTGCGGCAGTTGAACTCGTGTCGGTTGACGCCCTTAAACATGATCCGTTTGCCGTTAAGGCACATCAGTTTGTCCTTCATTTCAAAACGGCGGAAGCCAACCTTTTGCACAATGGCTTCGACCAGTTCCCCGTGCTCATCCATAATCGATATGCATAGCGAATACAAATATGGGCTCTCGGCGCTCCACAGATGCACGCGGCCTGCCTCAGCAATCACTTCCAGCTTGCCGCTTTGGAGCTCGTTCTTTGCCGTAAGGCACGTCTTGCCCGCGGCGTCTTTCAATTCCAACCGCGCATGAACGGGAGCAGACGGATTTGCGCGCAGCGCCAGATCCACCTTTAATGTGCCGTTTTCATAGCGGTCATCCAGTTCGGCATTGACGCGCAAATCCCAAACATGGTGCTTCGGAACCGTAAATAAATACACATCGCGGAAAATGCCGGAGAAGCGCCAAAAATCTTGATCCTCCAGCCAGCTCCCGGTGCTGCGCTGATAAACCTCGACAGCCAGCTTGTTCGACCCTTCGCGGATATACGGTGTCAAATCGAATTCGGAAGGGGTGAAGCTGTCCTCGCTGTAGCCGACAAATTCGCCGTTCAGCCAAACGTAAAAAGCCGATTCGACGCCTTGAAAAGAAATATAAACGGGCTTGCCCTGCATATGGGCAGGCAGATCAAAATGCTTCACATAGCTGCCCACCGGATTATGCTCCTGGGAAATGTGCGGAGGACGAAGATCGGCCAACCCGTCCCACGGATACATCGTGTTCACGTACTGCGCCTGGCCCCAGCCTTGAAGCTGAATATGGCCCGGAACCTGAATATGCTCCCAAGCGGCGCAATTGTAATCCGCTTCGTAAAACGCGGCAATCCGGCTTGCCGGATTAACCGCATAGCTGAACTGCCAGCTGCCGTTCAAGCTGTGGCGCATGTCCATCGGCAATCCGGCCGCAGCTGACGCCATCGAGCTGTAGTAGCGGTGGTCTGAGTGAGCATCCAGCCTGTTAACTCTAAATATGCTGACATCTTGAAGCCAATCCAGGCTTGGTTTCGTATGACCCATTCCATTCGTCTCCTAAACAATCATATTTTGCATTTTACTCTATTTGACAGATCCGACCATGCCCGCAACAAATTGTTTTTGCATGAGGAAGAAAACCAGCGCAGTCGGCAGCGTGGAAATAACGATAGCCGTCATGATCACACCGAAATCGGGCGAATAACTGGAACCCAAGTTCGAGACTAAGAGCGGAATCGTTCTTTTATCCGGGGTCTGCAGCACAATCAGCGGCCACAAGTAGTTGTTCCAGCTGGACATGAATGTAATAATCGACCCAGCGGCGAAAGTTGTCTTCATTGTCGGCACGTAGATGCGGAAAAACAGGCTGAGTTCGCTCAAACCATCCATGCGTCCAGCCTCCAGCAGCTCCTTCGGGAACATTTTCGTGCTTTGGCGGAAAAAGAAAATGAGGAACGCCGTCGTAAAGGTAGGGAGTACGACCGCCACGATCGTATTCACGCCAATCACGGGAACTGTTCGCGACAGCTTGGAAAACATTTGATAAAGCGGCACCATCATAGCCGCGAATGGAATCATCATCGACAGCAGCAAAATGTTGAACACAATATCTTTTGCCTTACTGCGGTAAATTTCAAAGCCGTAACCGGCCAGTGAGGCAATCAGCAGCGCCAGCACTGTCGTCGATAGCGAGATTTTCAGTGAATTGCCGAAAGCTTGAAACAGGTTGATCGAGCTCACCAGTTTGTTGAAGTTTTCCACAAAATGGCTACCCGGCAGCATTCTCCCCTGGGTGACATCCACGGAAAGATTCGTCGAGGAGATGATCATCCAAATAAACGGGAATATCGAGACGATCGCCGCAGCGGTCAAAAACACATAGATGAAGATCCTTTTCCACATTATTTATTCTCACCTGCCAGTTTAATTTGAAGGACGGACAGCACGATGATCATGACCACAATCGAATAGGAGACGGTGGCTGCATAACCAAAGTCAGGAGAGTATTTGAACGACAGATTATAGATGTATTGCGAAATCGAAAGGGTTGCATTGCCTGGTCCGCCTTTTGTAATATTAACAATTTCATCGAACAGCTGCAGCGTTCCGATTGTCGAGGTAATCGAGGTAAACAAAATGATCGGCTTGAGTAATGGCGCCGTAATGCTGAAAAACTGTCGGACCGGGGAAGCGCCGTCGAGGCGAGCGGCTTCATAGATCGAGCTGTCGATGTTTTGCAGCGCCGACAAATAGAAAATCATATTATAACCGGTCCAGCGCCAAGTAATCGCAATAATAATGGTTACCTTCGCCCAGAACGGATCGGAAATCCATTGAATCGGCTGCGCGAGAATATGCAGCTTCAGCAGCGCCAGATTGATCAGACCGTCATTGCCGAACAAATATTTAAACACGACTGAATAAGCGACAAGCGAGGTGATACATGGTAAAAAAATAGCCGTGCGGAAAAATCCCTTGAACCGCAGATTGCTGTCGTTAAGCAGCACGGAGATGATCATCGCCAGCAAAATCATGATAGGCACTTGAATGATCAAAAAGACAAAGGTATTCTTGACCGCAGTGAAGAACGTCTTATCGCTAAACAGCCGTTTGTAGTTGTCGACGCCATTGAAGTGCAGGTTTGCTCCGGCTCCGGTCTTAAAGGAGAGCAGCAAAGCTTGAATCATCGGATAAAAGTAAAAGATACAGATCAAGATTACGGCAAGCGCAATAAACAGCCATCCCGTCAACTTTGCTCGGTTTTTCATTGTATAGTTCAAGGCTACCAAACCTTTCCTTCAGAAAAATGGAAAAGCTGACCTCCGCCATGCGCAATTCGGCAAAACGAAGGTCAGCGTTGATCGGAAATGCAACGGGATTACTTGATTTGCGACTCCGCTTGAGATTGCGCGTCACTCAACACTTTGTCCAAATCCGTACCTTTCAAATAGCTCTGCGCTCCGACTTTGAGAATATCTTCGATCTCATAGGTATGCATGCCATAGTTGACCTTTGGAATTTGCGTCGTCCAGGTTGCAAAATCAGAGCTGATCTTCTGGCCGCCGAAGAAATCGTCCGCTTTCGTATAAGCTTCGCCCGCAGCTGCAGGCTTATAGGTGCCGATAACTCCGATATTGGTCAGCATTTTTTGATACAAATCTACATTAGAGCCAAGCGTTTTTCCGAGGAAATCCGCGGCAGTCTCTTTACCAGGAGTATTGAGCACATACCAGGAGCTTCCGCCGAGGTTTGAAGCGTTGACCGAGCTGGCTGTGTTTTTCAGTTTAGGGAACGGAACGACAGCCCATTTGCCGGATTGATCAGCTTGCGCCTTGACGGAAGGCGTGATCCAGTTGCCTGTCGGCACAGTTGCGACAGCGCCGCTGTTAAAGCCCGCAAGGAAAGAGTTCCAGTCAGAAGTAATCTTCACGATATTAGCGGACATTAAAGTTTTGTAAGTTTGGAAAGCATCCTTCAGCGCTGCATTGTCTTTCAAATCCGGCGTAGAGCCGTCGCTTTTCAGATACCAGGAGCCTGCTGACTGAATCATCATACGGATTAAACCAAGATCGTTCGGATCCTGCGTCAGCATATCTTTGCCTGTTTTTGCTTTGACCGCTTTACCGATTTCAATAAATTTGTCCCAATCGATATTCTTCATATCGTCGACTTTATAGCCGGCTTGCTGTAGGTAGTCGGTACGGACATACAATCCAGTTACGCCGGAATCGAACGGAAGACCGTACTGTTTACCGTTTAAACTGGTCGATCCGATTTTGTAATCGGCAAAATCAGACGCTTTGATGGAAGACGACAGGTCTTGGAAAGAATCGGGATACGCTTTCAAGAAGCTTTGAGCGCGATAGTCTTCGATCAATACGACATTAGGCAAACCCGAGGTCGTGCCGGAATTAAGTCCGGTGTTCAGCTTTTGGATGATGTCATCCTGAGCATATTCCACGATGTTGATTTTCGCGTCAGGATGATCCTTTACGTACGCTTCTTGCGCCAGCTTCATCGCGGCGATATTGAAATTTTTGTCCCATGCCCAGACTGTAATTTCCTTGGTGCCGGACGACGCTTGATCCGAAGGTTTGGCGGTATTCGTTGTGTTGCCTGAGTTGCTCGAGCATGCCGATAGCAGCAAAACACTCGACAGCAGGACGGCTGAAAGTTTCTTTTTCATGTTGTTCCCCCTGTTTGATAGAGTTATGAAAATGCTTACAAAGCAATCATAACATCCCTCGAAAACGGTCTGTTAGGAATTACTTTTCATCAATTAGTGTTATTCTTTGAAGTTGCAACCGTTTTTATGCTCATATTTTTATAGAATTTGTACTATTTTTAGAATTTGTACTTTCTTTAGAATTGCAAGTGTTTATACCGGCTGATCGGTCATCCACGGAATCTTAATGGTAATTTTTGTGCCCTGGCCTAAACCGCTCTCCATCGACACGCCGTATTCCTTGCCGTACAGCAGCAATAAGCGGTCGTGAACATTGCGAATGCCGATGCCTGTGAACGGCTGCTTCGCATGGCTCGGATTCGTGGTCGTCTCTTCATTAGGTACCTGCTCCATTCCGTCGCCATTATCGACGACCTCGCAGACGAGTGTTTCCCGGTCCCTGGTGATGATCACGTAAATATAACCTGCCTGTTTTTTATGAAAAGCATGGAAAAAGGCATTTTCGAGAAAAGGCTGGAGCATCAGCTTGGGCACCTGCGCCATCAGGCAATCCGGCGAGACGAAGTAATCGACTTTAATGCCGCGGCCATAGCGCACCTGGTTAATAAACACGTAATGTTTCAGGCTCTGCAGCTCCTGCTCGACCGTAATCGTTTCTTTGACATTGCTGATCGTATTTTGCAGCAGCGAGATGAGCGCATGAATCGTCTCTGTAGCCTGCTCATTGCTGCCCCGCTGGACTAATATGTTCACGGAAGCGAGCGTATTATACAGAAAATGAGGATTGATTTGCTGCTGCAGCGCGGCCAGCTCCGCCCTTCGCTGCTCCTTCTGGGTTTCAACCAGCCTGCTGATATAGTCGTTAAGCTCGTCTAGCATAAAATTATAGGAATTGCTTAGCTCCCTCGTTTCGTAGGTGCCGGAGACCGTCATATAGTTGTTAAAATTGTTTTTGGTTACGTTCGACATTTTCTTGACGAGCGTTCGCAGCGATTGGGTCAGCCTGCGCGTAATAAAGTAAACGACCAGCACTGCTGCCGCCACAATACCTGTACAAATAAGCACAATCGCCTGCGTGTTGAGCATATGGCCGAGCATCACATTTTTATCGATCACATTCACAATGTAAAAATCAAACAACGGTAAATAATCGGCAAGCACGATAACGTCTTTGCCGCTCATTTTCAGCTCCAGATTGGCCCCTCCCGTTTGCTGCAGCGTCTTGGCGCTGGTTAGCAGCTGGTCTGACCCCGTCCCGACAAGCTCCGTCTGATTGCTGGAGACGATGACCCCGGATTGATTAAGGATCATCACATCATTGCCGGTGCTCGTAAACCTGTTGTAAATGCCGCTAAATTCGCTTTCCCTGATCATCATGTACAGCGTGCCGTAAATTTGCTCGCTTCCCGGTATGTACAGCGCTTTCGAAGCGACCAGACTAGACTCGCCGGAACCCGCAGCCCTATCTTTCATAAAGCTGTATAGCAGCTTTGCAGGCTGACTGAACGTACTTTGTGTAATCGGATTTTGCTGCAGCTCTTGCGGAGAGCCGGACCAATAAGCACGGTCGCTAATATAGCTTTTGCCGTTTTCGCCGAGCAGCAAGATCCCGATGCTTTTGGTGCCGATTCGCGATTGAATCCGGTTCATCTGATCCTCCATGCTGTATACAGTCCTGTAATCCGTCAAAGAATCCACGTCCGGCGCGGTCAAATAATTTTTGATTGCAGCGCTTTGCGCCGTATTAATCGCTATGTTTACGTTGGAGTAGTGGAACGATTCCAAACCGCTTTTGATCTGGTCGATAATCTTCGAATTTGTGATACTGAACGTTTGTACAAACAGCTTTTTAGACATTTGCAAAGTCACCCATGAGGTTAAAATCGTGATGGAGATAATACTGATCACCATGACGATGAAAATTTTGCTAAATAAGCTTTGTTCTGCGATTTTCCGTAGACGGGTTCTCATTGGCAGCCGATTGTCTCCTCAATTAATTTTTACGATATAGACTAGGCGAAATCCCCTTCAGCTTGCGAAACACTTTAGTAAAATAGCTGTGGTCGGAGTAGCCGACCAGGCTGCCTATTTCTGCGATCGAAAGCGCCGAGTTATCCCGCAGCAGCTCGCACGCCTTATCGATGCGAATGCGGTTCAAGTATTCGTTAAAGCCTTCTTTATTATGAACGGTAAAATAATTGGACAAATACGAGGCGTTGAAATGAAACAGCTTCGCCACTTCCGTTAATGTCAGCGGTTCCGAAAGATGCTCGTCGATATACTGTAAAATTTTTTGAAAGGCCGGCGAGCCGGCTTTTTTGCCGGTAACACATTCCATTGCCTCGTTCAAAAATTGATCGACCAGCACAATCACGTCTGTAATATGATCCGCCTCATGAATCGAACGAAAATACTCATACTTGCCTTCATCCAAGGAAGCCGCCTCATAATGAAAATGCAGCAGGGAAACGATAATATTGAAAAGACTGTGGCCTAAAGACGATTTCAACGCGAACATGTCCATGTCCATCCGCCCGGGCATCGACTGCACATAGCTGCGCAGCCTCTCAAACGCCTGAGGATACTCTTGGCGATTCAGCCCGGCATTAAAGGCTTCCATATCAAAACTGACGCTTTCCCCTTGCTCCTTCAGCTCATCCAAAATCAAGTACTGCCGGTTCGACAAAAAGAAGCGGTGGTTGACGATTTGCATAATTTCATTGGAATAAATCTCGTGCATGGCTTCAATGTCTGTAAACAATCGGCTAAGCGCGAAAAACAAGCCCCTGCCCGAGCTGGCCCCGGTTTCCGCAAGCTGTCTGACCAACCGAGCGGCAGCCGCTCTGGCATCCGGATCCAGGTTCAGCAAGAAGCGGATTTGCCCGTCTTGATGTGACAGCAGCCGCACAGTCAGTGGGCTTTGCATATGCTGCAGGGTGGCTCCGATAACGGCCTCGGCCCATTCTTCGCTGCGTTGCAACGTTGCCGAACCCTGCTGCGCATCCGCGATTAATAGCGCAAAGTCAGTGTAAGGAAGAGCGCTTTTCAGCTCCTGACGGTCGTACGGAATGGAATAGCCGGATATCAGCTTATCCAGAATATAGTCCAGGGAATGCTTACTGTCGCCGGTCAGCTCCATACCCCGCAGCTCGGGGATGCGCTGAGCCGTTTTATGCAACACAGCCAACAGAGAAGCGGCATCGAGCTTCGGCTTCAGCATATAATCGGCAACGCCGCTCTGAAAGGTCGAGCGAACATATTCAAACTCGCCGAAGCTGCTCAACACGACAATTTCAATGTCCGGATACATCGCTTTCACGACTTTCGCCAGCTCTGTGCCGTCCATCACCGGCATCACAATGTCGGTCAAAATAATATGCGGCCGGTGCAAATGAACCAGCTCCAGCGCCTCCTTGCCGTTAGCGGCTTCGCCAACGATTTGAAACCCTTCGCTTTCCCAGTTCAACAGATGAATAATTCCTTGACGCACCAGCATTTCATCATCAACCACAAGGATTCTGCCCTTAGCCTCCATGTTCCGCTCCTTCAATTCAAATATAATTAGTCTCGCAGGTGACATCCGTTTCTATACATGCAAAAAAACGAGAGAGGATGCTTCTGTGCGAAGCGTCCCTCTCTCGATTCTATTATGGAAATGGCATCCATCGTGCCAATCCTTGGCAACCTATTCTAGCAAATAACATACGAAATTACAAAGAAATGCGAGATTGTGGCGGACACATGAAACGATTAGCCCTTCACCGCGCCTTCCGTAATTCCTTGGATGATCCAGCGCTGGAAGATCGCGAAAATAATAACGATCGGTATCGAAGACAAGATCAGCGACGCGAGAATGAGCGACCATTCACGGCTATATTTGCCGAAGAACATGTTGATTGTCAGCACCAGTGTATATTTGTGGAAATCCGTCAGCAGCAGAACAGGCAGCAGGAAGTCGTTCCACAGCCACAACAGGTTCAAGATGACGATCGTAAAGGTAATCGGCAGCAGCAGCGGTAATATGATGCTGAAAAACGTTTTGAATTCACCGCAGCCGTCCATTTTTGCGGACTCGTCGAGCTCGCGCGGAATCCCCTTTACGAAGCCGTGATACAGGAACACCGCCATGCTGACGCCAAGACCGGCACACACGATGCCGAGCCCGAACGGCGTACCTTGCAAGCCGAGGTTTTTAGCCATTTTCGTTAAAGTTACCATAATCGTTTGGAACGGAATAAGCATCGACGAAACGAACAGCATGAAGATGACGTTGCTTAATACGCCCCTCGTACGCGAAAGCTTGTAACCGGCCAGCGAGCTGCACAGCACGATGCCGCAAATCCCGGTTACGGTTACAACAACCGTGTTCCAGCCGCTCTCTAACATGTTCGCTTTCTGGAACGCTTGCACGTAGTTCTCAAAATGGAATTTCGTCGGCAGGCCGAGTACGGAAGCGTACATTTCTCCCTGCGTCTTGAAGGAGTTCAAGATCGCCATATAAATCGGGAATAGGAAGAAGATGGCCACAACGATCAGCACCACAAGGGTCGATACGGAATACAGCCGTCTGTTCACGCTTCCACCTCCCTTTTCTTCATGACGGTAACTTGAATCAATGTAATGACAAGTATGATGAGGAACAGGATAATGGCTTTCGCGCTGGCATAGCCGTAGCGGAAGTTTTGCTGATAAGCCTCTTCCAAAATGTTCATAGAAATCACCTGTGTGGCCCGTGCAGGACCGCCTCCGGTCAAAGCGTAGATCAAGTCGTACACTTTAAACGAGTTGTTCAGGGTAAGGAAAATACAGATTGTCAGCGCGTGCGCGATCAGCGGCAGCGTAATGTAGCGAAGCATATGAAAAGGTTTGGCGCCGTCGATGATGGCGGCTTCTTTCAAATGCTGCGGAATGCCTTGAATCGCGGACATATAAATAATCATCAGCGTTCCGATCCCACCCCAGACGGAAACCATAAGGATCGTCCAGAAGGAAATGCTAGGATCGCCAAGCCAGGAAATATCCAGAAACTTCAGAGCCGCAAACCGGGACAACGCCGGCATGACTTTCGTAAAGACAAACACCCACATAAAAGTACTGATAATGATACTGAGCATGCTAGGCATGAAAAAGATTGTCCGGAGCAAGCCTTTGCCACGGCTGCGCGATTCAATCATAAGCGCCAGCAAGAGCGCGACGGCATTTTGGAAAATAACGGCAAAGACCACGTACTTCGCAGTAAACAAAATCGAAGTCTGGAAGTTTTTATCGTCGCGGATCGCTTCGACAAAGTTCTGCAGGCCGACAAAGCTGTAGTTTTTATTCAGTCCGTCCCAATTCGTGAAGCTGTAGTACGAGCCCTGCAGCATAGGAATGACGAGAAATGTGACGTACAGGATAAAAGCGGGAAGCACGAACAGGATCAAAGATGTATGAGTCTTAAGAAGGCGTCTCAGCACGGGGCTCACTCCTTAGGAAAATCCGTGCCGTGCCCTGATCTTGTACATCCAAGCAAGGCACGGCAGCTGTTATCCATTCTTTATTTTTTGTTAGCTACAGCGTTAGCATTTTTCCACGTTTTATCCAGATCCTTAATCACATCGTCAGCCGTCATTTTTTTGCTAAAGTAGGCTTGAAGCGCTTTTCCCGACTCATCTTTAACAGCGGCTGGGATTTGCGGATCTTGATACGATTGTCCTTTATTGACATAAGCGGACGCATCTTCAACCCAAGGATACGGTTTGAACGTGTGCGCTTTGGACACCGGATTGAATTTCAAGCCTTGGTACAGCACATTGGAAGCTTGATCATCCAGGATAAAGTTCAAAAGGTCGGTGGAAACTTCTTTGTTTTTACCGCTCGAAGCCATCGCCAGGGATGTCGATACGGACACGTTGATCAGCGTGGAAGCCGGATTATCGCTCAGCGGAAGCGGAGCGACCCCGAAATCGAAGCTGCTGTTCGCTTTCAGCAAGCTGTCAGCGTCCCAAGGACCTTGTACCCACATGGCCGCTTTGCCGGCTGCGAAATCCGCTGCGCCGTCGTCGTTGCCAACTTCGAATACGCGACCGGTTCCGTTGCTGTTCACGAGGTCGATGATGCCGAACATATCTTTCAACTCGGCGAAGCTGCCTTGATCTTTGTTCATGCGGTCAACAAACCCTTTTTGAGTGGAGTTGCCTAGACCGCCGACAGCCAGAGGCAGGAACAATTGCGGAATCCAGCTCTCTTTGTAGCTCAGCATGAATGGCGTAATTTTGTTGTCGTTCAGCTTCTGCACGACAGCTTTCATTTCCGTTAATGTCGTAGGCGGCTTTAGGCCCAGATCATTAAATATTTTTTTGTTGTAGAGGAAGCCCCACGCCAAGCTTTCCAGCGGAACCGCAACGACTTTGTTGTCGATCGTCACGAGCTTGCGGATGCCGTCAATCAGCTTGCCGGAAAACGGCTGGTTCGTCATATCTTCCAGGTAGCCGGCTTTGTAGTAATCCGGCACGTCGTTCACCGCGTGAAGTGCGAATATGTCCGGCACGTCGCCTGTAGCCAAGCGCGTTTTCAAGATTTGTGTTGCATTTTCAGAACCCGGATACTCGGTATTGATCGTAACTATGATGTTCTTCTCTTTCTTTTCCTTTTCGGCGAACTGCGCGAAGTATTTATCGAATTGGTCGCGGAAACGGTCTAGACCGCCCAGGAATACTTTCAATTCGACTTTTTTCGCAGGCGCGTTCGAACCGTTTTGATTCGAAGTGCTGCCGGAGTTATTGTCTTTTGTGCCTCCGCCGGAAGAGCAAGCGACGGTAGATCCCACCATTAACATGGCCAAAATCATGGTAAGTGTTTTTTTCATTGTGTTTAGCCTCCCCTTTTCTTGATAGCGCTTACTATCCCTGATTATATAGAAGAAAGCGGCCTCATTCATTCAACAGAAGTAGCGTTATGAATTGGACTTTTGTGATATCGCTTTCACAATTATGATAATTAGCTGCCTTGTCGAAACTGGATGGGCGTCACACCTGTTATTTTTTTGAAAATCCGATAAAAATACGTTATATCCGAATAACCGACAGCTTTCGCAGCGTTCTTGATCGAGACCGACGGGTCCTGCAGCAGTTCGCACGCTTTCTCGATCCGTTTGGCGACGAGGTAATCCATCACCGTCAGGCCCACTTCCTGCTTGAACGTACGGGATAGATGCTCCCGGCTGATGAAGAACTGGCTGGCGATCGTGCCAAGACCGATAGGCTCCGCGTAGGAATGATCGATATACTGCCGGATTTCGTCAATTTTGACTCCGACTTTATTTTTCCGCTGATAGATTAGCGTCTCCAGACTGTCGGAGAACGCATCGGACAAGACGGTAATCCAGGCGTTGAGCGGCGTATTGTCCGATACGAAAAAGGTTGCGGCCCGCGACTGGGCATTTGGCGTCAACTCGCTGCCAAGCAGATCGGCTTGTTCCTCCAGCAATTGCATGAATTGCTTGTAAAGCGAGTTGCTGACACCCGGTTTCAAGGGCTCGTGCTCCTTCAGCGCCGCCTCCAGGTGCTTGAAGGAGCTCTTGATCGCCTCCGGGTTCATTTCTTGAATGTACCTGACGATCACACTTCTCGTCTCCGTAACGACCTTGAGCAGTTGCTTGTCCAGCGGTTGGGCCGCATGGATGCCCTGTGCCGCCCGCAGCTCGCGGACTGCCTTCTCCAAAGCGCGATTCAGCTCTTCCGGCTTGATCGGCTTGAGCAAGTATTCGTCGACCTTGGACAGAATCGCTTGCTTCATATAGGAGAATTCATCGAACCCGCTGACCACGATTTTGCGGATATACGGGTACTCCTCCGTCAACTTTTGCAGCAAGCGCGTTCCGTCCATGCCTCTCATTTTCATATCCGTAATGACGATTTCCGGGTGCATCCGCTCCACCATCTCCAGCCCGCTCAGCCCGTCCTCGGCTTCCATCACCTGATCGATGCCAAACCGCTCCCAGTCCGCCAAATGCCGGATACTGTTCCGAATCCAAAACTCGTCGTCAATAATGATAACCTTCATTACAGTAGCTCCTCTCCCCTGAGTATTGCCGGGATAATCACTTTGACCGTTGTCCCGTCCCCTTTGAAGCTTGTGACAAACAATCCGAACTCTTCCCCAAAAATAAGCCGGATTCGTGAATTCACGTTGTTAATCCCCATACTTTCGCCCAGCAGCTGCTCATCATTCGTTTGTTCAAGCTGCCGTTGAATATTTTCGAGACGCTCGGGTTCGATCCCAACACCGTTGTCCTCGATGCTGATCTCAATTTCATCCACCACGCGCTCGATTTTGATCAGGACACGACCTCTCTTCATCATCCCTTCCAGCCCGTGCACGAAGCAATTCTCCACAATCGGCTGGAGCGTGAATTTGGTTATGCAATAGCCTTCGCAGCCCTCTTCCACATCGAGCTCAAATTCGAGCATGTCCTGAAAACGGAGCTTCTGGATATGCAGATAGTTGCTGACATGCTCCATTTCATCGAATATTGTCACCAGTTCGGACTGCATTTTGATCGTATACCGGAACAAGTCGCTGATCGCTCGAAGGTAGTCGTAAATTTCCGGCACTTTCCGGTCAATGGCTACGCCGCCGATCGCTTGCAGCGAATTGTATAGAAAATGCGGATTGATTTGCGCTTGCATCGCCTTGATTTGCGCCGTGCGCGTCTCGATTTTGCTTTTGTACTCGATCTGGATCAGTTCCTTAATCCGCTGCAGCATCGAGTTGAACCGCCGTTCCAACGTCCCGATCTCATCGCTTCGAATACTATCGAGCCCGACGTTGAAATTTTGATGCTCGACCGCTTTCATCGACTTGGTCAACCGGATAATCGGCTTCGTCGTGAAGTAAGCGATCAGCACAGAGAGCAGAATGGCCGCCAGGATCGAAGCAACCGCCGTGTAAAAGCTGAAGCTCAGTGTAGTCACAGCGCTCTCGGTCACGTAGCTCATCGGGACGAACTTGACGATCCAGAGCTGACCCGAGACGGCAGGCTGGAAAAACAAAATGCCTTGTTTGAGCTGAACGTGCCCGGGTTCTGCAGAGCCCCCGATCGCCTTTTTCAACGTCTCCGGGTCCATCGAGACTTTGGCGCCATACGGATTGTACATCGTGCTGCCCTGACCATCCACGATCAGCACCTCGCTGTTCGCTTCCGAGTGAATCATGTCCATGACGTTGTTCATCATTTTCCATCGGACTTCCAGCAAAACACCGCCCAACACTTGCAAATTCTCAAAACGGTTCATGCTGCGGGCTAAAATAAACGTGTTCGGCGGCACATTCACAACCTTATTGACGCTCTGATTGGTTTTGGCGATCTCCCCCCAGTTGCCGATGGACGTGTCCAGATTGTCCGTGAAACGTACCGCGTCTTTGTCAACCACATACAGGCGCTGTTTTTCATTCAAATACAAAGAAATCCGCACGATGTTGTTATTGTTAGCCACATACAGCGACCTTAATTTCTCTCCAATATCAAAGTTCCCCATATTAGGACCCTTTATGTCGCCTGCGTCTTCGTGGCCGGATGTTGGAAAAATATTGTTGTCCAGCAGGAGCGAATACGCAACTGAATGAAGTTGGCTGAACTTCTCGTCGAAATACTGGGCGGCCCAGTTCATTCTCGATTCATTGGAACGGATAATTTCCGAGCTTAAAGAGTGCTTGGTCGTCTGCGCTGCAAAAAATGTCACGGTGGCCAAAGGTAAAATAGCGACAATCACCATTAATATCATCAGTTTGTACCGCATGCTCATCTGAAACGGAGCCATAAACCACCGCTTCATTGTGTTCATCGTCATAGGCAGGTCCCCCTTCTACAAAAAAGAGAGCGCCCCGGCGACAGCGCCTGTCCGGGCTAATAAATCCCGGTCAGATCGCTTGTTCAGGGAAACGCTCTGTTCTAAAAGCTACTTGTCCGTCAAAACGGGCCGCAGCCGGATGGCAAATGCAAATTCCTTTTCTTCCAAACGATAAGCCGGCAGCAGATCCGGGCCGCAGGAATTGGAGCCGGAACCGCTCATTTTGTAATCCAAATGGAGGATCGTCTCTTTGCGCTTCGTCAATTCGTGCGGGTGGCCGGCTTCTTCCAGTTGCTCCGGCGTATAGTGCGCCGCATTAAAGGAAAATTCGCGGTCGCCGTCGATTTTCAGACCCATGCCGAGCGCATTCGTGACCAACAGCCACTCCGTACCGTAGCGGGAGCCGTTCTCTTGCGGCATCAAATAATTTTCAAACAGTTGATCGACCGACGCCGCATACTTGCCCTTGCGGACGCTTCGGCGTTTGTCGATATACGATTCGTGCGGGCCGTTGCCGAAATACTCGACCGCTTCGTAGCCTTGCGACATCGTAAGCTGTAAGCCGTAGCGCGGTAGGAACGGATAATCCTCCCGCACCTTCACTTGGTTATGCAGGGCAATTTCCCCAGTGCCGTCGACAGTCCAAACCGCCGTTCCATGCAAAATCGGGTACTTGTGGTAGCCGCCCAACGAATAACGAACTTCAATTTTCACAAATGTGTCGGCCGTCTCCACGACCTTTGCTTCGTAGACGTGGATTTGAGCGCGTTCGTACCCACGTTCCCGCCACTGGGATTTCACGTTGCGGTCGTTGTCCATCGGCGCTCGCCAGATCGCGAACTTGGTCGGCTCGCTGATCATCTGCACGCCGTGCTTGGAGATGCGGACGAACGCGCCGCCAATGAGATCGAACACATACTCGAAGTCGAAGCCTTCCACCGTCACGCGGTCATCTTCCTGAACGACGCGGATCGGATAGATTGGGAGCTGCTTCTCCGCTTCCAGCTTCGCAACCGGCAGTTCGAACTGCTCGAACGTCACCTCATGTCCTTTGGCCGACCAGAACGTTTCTTGCTTCTGCTCCAGCAGCAGCGTCAGGAAGTAGCGTTCGCACGCCGCTTCCGGGAAGCTGTAGTCCAGCGTAAGCGTCTGCGTCTGATGAGGACCTGCCGCAAGTTCGGTGATTTCGCCCTGCTGTACCGTCTCGCCGTCCTTCTCAACTTTCCAGAACAGGGAAAGATGCGAGAGGCCGATAAAATCGTACAGGTTCGTCAAACGAATACGGCCCTGCTTCAAATCGTCGGCTTCGATCCGCACCGGCGCAATCACCTTCTTCAATTCGAGCAAGCCCGTATGCGGCGTGCGGTCCGGGTAGACCAGGCCATCCATGCAGAAGTTGCCGTCGTTCGGTTTGTCACCGAAGTCGCCGCCGTACGCGTAGAACGGCACGACGTCCGGCGTTTGCGTTTTCACAGAATGATCGCACCATTCCCAGACACAGCCGCCCATGAGCTTCGGATATTTGTAAATGACATCCCAGTATTCCTGCAAATCGCCAGGGCTGTTGCCCATCGCATGGCTATATTCGCATAGGAACATCGGCTTCGCAGCGTTTTCGTCGCTGGCATAAGCTTCGATCTCCTGCGGCGATGCGTACATGCGGCTTTCCATATCCAGACAGGAAGTGTCCGGATGGCCTTTGTACACAGGCGCTGCGCTTTCGTAATGAACGGGGCGGGAAGCGTCCCGGCCTTTCGTCCACCGGGCCATCGCGATATGGTTCACATCGTATCCGGCTTCGTTGCCCATGGACCAAATCACGACGGACGGATGGTTTTTATCCCGTTCGACGAGCCGCTTCGCACGGTCTACAAAAGCCCGCTCCCACGCCGGGTCCCGGGTGAGCTGGTGAATGTCCGCTCCGTTGCCGCCGTCCCCGCCCGTGCTGAGCCCGTGGCACTCCAGATCGGCTTCGTCCACCACATAAAATCCGAAAGTATCACACAAGTCCAGGAAGCGCGGATCGTTCGGATAGTGCGCCTCCCGAATCGTGTTGATATTATGCTTTTTCATCAGCATCAAGTCCTGAATCATATGGGCGTACGGAATCGTCTGCCCAAGCTCCGGATGCGAATCGTGTCGGTTGACGCCCTTGAGCTTAATCGCCTTGCCGTTAATGCGGAATACGCCGTCCGTGATGTCGATTTGGCGGAACCCGACGGAGAAGTGAATCACTTCTTCGCCACTCGTCAAGAACAATCGGTACAAGTACGGAGCTTCCGCATTCCACAGCACCGGATCGTTGACCGCCAGCTCGATCGAGCCTTGGCCGTCTACCGTCGCGGTTCCGTTCGCCACCGGGTTGCCAGCCGCATCCCGCAGCACGGCCTGCACCTGGCATGTGCCCACCGTCTCCATTTCGCTGCGCAGCACGGCACGGCTGAAATCGGCGGACAGCTCCTGCTTGTTGAACACGTCCCGGATATGCGCTTCATCCCTCGCCAGCAAGTACACGTCGCGGAAAATGCCGGAGTATCTCCAAGCGTCCTGATCCTCGATGTAGCTGCCGTCGCACCATTTGAGTACCAGCACGGCCATGCGGTTTTTTCCAGGCCGGACAAACGATGTAATATCGAACTCGGCGGACATCCGGCTGCCTTGGCTGTAGCCGGCAAATTGGCCGTTCACCCAGACGTAAAAGCAGGAGTTCACGCCTTCGAACACGACCCGCTTCGCTTTGCCGTCCCATTGCGGCGCCAAGTTGAATTCCCGAACATAAGCTCCTGCCGGATTGGCATTCGGCACAAATGGCGGATCGCATGGAAACGGATAATTGATATTCGTATACTGAGGCTGGTCGTAGCCGTTCACTTGCCAGCAGGAAGGGACGAGCAAGTCATCCCATGCGCTGACATCCGCACCCTCCAGATAAAAACCTTCCTCTACCTCTCTAACGCTCGTATGATATCGGAATTTCCAGTTTCCGTTCAGCGTTTGGTAGAAAGGCGATTTCCCTCTCGTTTTCGCCAGAGCGTCTTCGGCATCAAGGTAAGGGATATAGTAAGCCCTAGGCGCCAGCCTGTTCACTTCCAGCACATTTAAATCTTCCCAATACTTCTCGATCTGCTTCAAGTCAATCACCTAGCCTCTATTATTATGTTCAATGAATTGCAGCTTGATCGTTAGGATTTCCTTCGGGGCGAGTTTTACCGTAAGACGGCTCGCCGCCTCGGCGTGAACGTCCAGTTGCGCCTCCGGCTCTTCCAGCAAATTGCAGGCATGTGCCGAAGCCAATTCGCAGGCGAACGCCAACTCGGCGTGATGCGGCTCGTTCCAAGCGTTTTGCAGGCGCAGCACATAGCCGTTGCCGTCTTCCGCCGCTTTGAATGCCAGCATCACGATGCCTTCGGTGCCTGCTGTCAGCAGCGAGGAGCGCGCAGCGCTTCCTTGGAAGCCCCGTACCGTTTTCACAGGGTGGCTCCACTGCTCGAGCTGCTTCCAGATCTCGCCTTGCTGCCAGTCGCCCTGGTGCAAGACAATGCGGAAGTTGTACGTATAGCTGTCTGCCATCCACTGCGGGAAGTTTGTGCCCCATTGGTTGTTGAACAGGTTGAAGTACAGCGAAGGCCGCTCCGGCTGATACGACTTGCTGTAGGTGAACACACCTTTCTCCCCGATGGAGAATAGCGGCGTATCTTTCGCCAGGACGGCTAGACCTGCCCCGCCATCCGTCACATCGACCCAGCCGTCCCCGCAATGCAGGCGATGGTTGGCGCCCCGGACGATATCCTGTGTCGGGTTTACGACAGCACCCAGCTTCTGAAAGCGGTAGCCCGGCTCACCGGCTTGCAGATGGAAGCCGACGAAGCCTGCTTCGGCGAAAGCCGTGGCCGCTTTGTCGTTCAGCTCCAGCGTGTAGTCGAAGAACGCCTGATCCGGCTCCAGCTTGAGCAAGATCGCGACGCTTTGCGCATTGCCGAACTCGGTGCGGCTTGCCGCAGGCGTGCTGAATGTCAAGCGGATCGTGCCGCTTGCAGCGTCATTAGCCGTTTCCAGACTGTCCAGCTTCAGTCCGAATTGCTGGTGTCCGATGCGCGGATAGCCCGGCTTGCCAAAATCGTTTACATACCAGTCCATCAAATCATAGGCGTAATCCTTCACGAATTGAAGAATCTCTTCTTTGCCGTAAACATCGTATTCATAGACGCCAAAAGGCACGCCATGGGCTGCCCATTCCTTGCCGCGCGCCTTGTCGAACAGGCGGCGAATCTCGCCCGTTGCGGCATCGACTTCGATCCGCAAATGCGCATTTTCCAGCACCGCCTTGCCGTCCTCGGTTCGGGCGATCGCCACTGCGGCTTCGCCTGCGCCGGACACGGTCTGCGGCTCATAGGTATACGTGCGGTAGCCGCAAGGCTCAAGCAGCGGAATCCGCACTTCGCCGGACGCTTGCACCGACAAGCTGTCGCCGGTGTTCAGATCGACCAGGCGACCGCCGGACACATTGTCGAGGCGAACGAGCTCGTTCGTTCTTGCCCAAGACGACGGGTTGAAAATCCCGATCACCGGGGATTCACCCTGAATGGCGCCGCTTTGGAACGGTGTGATCCGCTCGGCAGCCTCCCGAGCCATTTTTACGTAAGCGCGCTTCTCATCCCATGAAAGCTCTATCTTGTCATAGGTTTCGGGGAACGCTTCCCGGTCCCGTGCAATATCTTCCTTCGTAAACGCCCGCATGCTGTTCCGTCCCGGAATCAGCAGCAGCTTCACGTCATGGCCCCACGTATGCTCACCGAACAGCAGCGATTCGCGGTACGCCTTGTCGATATCCGCGCCGAATGCGCCTGTCGCTTCGCCCTGCTCCCACTGCTGCAGCGCAGCCATGGCCTCCAGCGTCGTCGTCTCGCTGCGCAAGCTTCGAACCTCGGACACTTCCTGCGGATACGAACCGATCCCGTGAATCCACGTGTCCGCTAAATCCTTGCGCACGACCGGGATATCCGTGTAGCCTCTGCTCAGGAAATCCGCGGCAAAGTCGTCCATCGTGCCGATGACCACCCGCGTATTCGGATACGACGCCTTCACGGTTTCAAGCAGTTCGGTCACGACCTTGCTGTCCTGCGGCCCGATGTTGTCATGCGTCTGCAGCAGCGCCATCCAGACCGGGTACTCCCAGTCGTCCGGCGGCAGCAGACTTGTGCCGTACTCGCCTTTGGAGTAGAACGTCAGCACCTGTTTGCCGTCCGGTCCTTCCCAATTGAACAGCCGCGGCACCTCGACAGGCTGCGAGCAAGCGTTGACTCCGATGTGCAGGAACTCGATGCCCGCGCCTTTGAGCAGCGACGGAAGCATCCAGGTGTGGCCGGGCACGTCCGTCATTTTGGCGGAAATAACCTTCTTGCCGAACTTCTTGCCAAGGCGCGCCGACATGTAGAGACCACGAATCCATTCTTCCAATCCGCAAAACTCCGTATGCGTCGTAAAAGGAAGACCGTGCCAGCTTAGCTGTCCTTCCACGACCAATTGCTCAATCCGCTCCCGAATGCCATCTTCGGCATGGATCAGCGTCTCGTCCAGTACCCATGAAGGAACCGTCCATACAAAGCGGTGTCCGGGTTCAAAATGCTTCGTCCCTTCACAGATGGTCAAAACGTCCTTTGCCATATCCTGCGTGTACTGCTTGACAATGTTGCTCGGCAAGTCGGTGAAACCGAGGTCAACGTGCGTTTTAAAGACTACATATATCGTATCTAAAGGCCTCATAAACTGCTCCTCCAATGATGCTTCTCTCATCTAATAGTTTTGTGGTGATACTGCTGAATCACAGGTGGATATAATTGATGTCCCTGATTGGATGATATTGATCAGATCAACCATAATTTAGTTAAGCGCTTAACCCAATCTTACAACATAACCTTTCTCGGTTCAATATGCCCGCCAAAAAAAAATTTACGGAATGAATTTGGCTCTTTGGTTCTAGTCTAAGATTTTTTTTCAGAACCCATTTGGATATG
Source organism: Paenibacillus planticolens (assembly GCF_013141725.1). GTDB lineage: Bacteria > Bacillota > Bacilli > Paenibacillales > NBRC-103111 > Paenibacillus_E > Paenibacillus_E planticolens. Next base: position 120,937 of record NZ_WHNZ01000022.1, read on the forward strand.
TCAAATCTTGTAGAATTAACACGACTGACTAATAAATCCTTAAAACATTGGTAAACTAATTTTAATAACAAAATTTTTAATAAGTTGAACTATCGTTTTCCATTAGCTTAATCAAGCTTGATCGTTCTTTCAAGCAAGTTGAGAAAAGGCAGCCATCTAATGGCCGCCTTCTTCTATTGATTCAGCTATCGTTCCCGATAGGACAGGAGAGGATTTTCTTTTCATGCTGGAGGAATCCGATGCTTCGTAGCTTGTTCATAAGCATACGCAAGCTTGATTAGGATAGGCTCGCTATAAGCAGTGCCGGAAAAGACAATACCGAACGGTCCTTTTGTAATCCAGCCCTCCGATGTCGTGCTTCCTACAGATGCATACCCAGCTGGGACAGTAATTAAAGGGTATCCCGCCCTTCCCGCGATATCCGTACCGTCGTAGTTACCAGGCAGTAATAAGGCATCCAGACCGTGTTGTTCTAACACAGCGTCGATTCCTTGAGCACGGGAATACTCCTCATTCTTTCGTTTACTCTCCAGATATTCTGGCTCCGTCAGCGAACCGGATGTTTCGTCACACCAAATTAGGCGGGATTGACCATATTTCAAAGCAACATCCGCATGATTATGATTAAACGCTATCAATTCCGACAACGTATGAACAGGTACGGATGCGGGCAGTTTGGCTAAGTAATCATTGACATACTTCTTAAACTCATAACGCTTAACATCAAAACTCCAGTTCACCAGCTCACAAGAAAGAGAAACAGGGTCAACAACGGTGGCTCCTTCCTTTTTTAAGAGGGCTATGGCTGATTCCATGATCGCTAATCTCTCTGGATCCAAATTCTGATAATAAAATCTCGGGATACCAATTCTAGCTTTTTTCAAAAAGCTTCGATCGAGGAACTGCGTATAATCCTTATACGAGCGGTTTACACTTTTGAAGGTGCTAGGATCCCGTTCATCGATGCCTGTCATTACTCCCAACAAAATGGCTGCATCTTCTACCGTTCTAGTCATAGTGCCCGGGGTATCTTGGCTATTCGAGATCGGGATGACCCCCGCTCGACTAATTAAACCGACCGTCGGCTTCAATCCGACGATGAAATTTTGGCTCGCTGGACAAATAATAGACCCGGTTGTCTCTGTTCCAATAGCTGCAGCTGCCAAGTTTGCCGCTATAGCCGCTGCCGACCCTGAGCTGGATCCGCCGACAAAGAATTCCCCTGGTCCATAGGGGTTCAAAGTTAGCCCGCCCCTTGAGCTATAACCTGCCCACATAGTGGAAGACATAAAATTTGCCCACTCGGTCATATTCGCCTTCCCTAGAAGAACAGCCCCTGCTGAACGAAGCTGCACTGCCACCCAGGAGTCTTCCACTGCGAAGGAATCCGCTAGAGCTAAAGCTCCCGCGCTTGTGTGCATGTTATCATCGGTATCAATATTATCCTTCAATAAAAGGGGAATTCCGTGCAGTGGCCCTCGACTTCCCATGAATGCTCGTTCTTTATCTAATGCGCGCGCGATGTCGAAGGCATCAGGATTGATTTCGATGATCGTATTTAGCACAGAATACCTTTGAATTCGTTCTAAATAAACGTTGATAAGATTTTCTGATGTCGTATTGCCTGACTCCATGGCTGTCTGCATTCTGTTGAAATCGGCCTCAATAATCCACTTCTCTAGTATGTCTTGCATTCAAACGCTCCTTCAATATGGCTTTGTTAGTGCCATTATCACCGCTTTCTTCTTTAACGGTAACACGTGAGGTTTTCTGATTAAAGAGCGATTATTGTTATAATCAAAATCAACTACAACAATCATGCTCGTTCGTATAGATGCAGTTGACGCTGCAATCTGTGTTACATCTTAATGACACCGCAACCTCATATTGTTTCTGTTACTCAAAAGGGAACTCTTGCTACAACATTTCACGTGCCTTGCCGTAACGTGCAACAATTTTATCAAACTCATCATTCATTTTGGCGCTGCCAAAGTATGCGCTAACTCTTTTCCATCCCTTCTATCGCCGAAAAATTATTAATTCCACCCAGTTTGATATCAAGTGACCACATTTTCTTCAAAGGAGTCAGGTAGTTGTTTCATTTAGCAGTTGTTTCATTTCATGTAGCGATATTCCAGGAGATTCTTCAAATTTGAGATTTTCTGCAGCAGCTTCTCCCCGACATTGGTTTCCCTCACCAGCTTCCGCTCCAGTTCTTTGTCCACCAGCCTTTTTACAGACAATACGTCCGTTCCGTTACATAACACATCTTCTTTTGAATTAAATTTCTGATGGGCAACGAGCTGCATGCCAAAGGAATTATACAACAAGGTATATCCGGCGATGCCCGTTGTGGATTGATAGGCTTTGGAAAAACCGCCGTCAATGACAACCATTTTTCCGTTTGCTTTAACGGGGTTCTCTCCACGGATTTCTTTAACTGGCGTGTGGCCGTTAATGATATGTCCATGATCCGGATTCATATCAAACTCCAGCAGGATTTTCCGGCAGATCTCCTCATTTTCACGCAAATGGTAATAAGGGTTCTTTCTCTCCTTATAGGTTTCTTTATCTTGGATAAAGTACCGTTCAAAGGTGGTCATTTCTCTCTTTCCAAAGAGCGAAGAACATTCCCCTGTCCAGATGTACCATACCATATCCGTAGCCAGATCATCCGTCTCTTCCGGATGCGCAAAGGCGTAACGTAAATAATATTCAAAAACATCGAGCAGCTTACGGCCCGAATACTTCTTGTCTTCAATCTGCATTTCTTCCATGTTTCCTTCTTCATCCAAAGGAATACAGCCGTGAAATAACAAATTCCCGTTGTATTTTAGATAAAGGCTGCCCTTTTTCATAAAAAAATTCATATGTCTGGCCAGCTTTTCGGAATGCTGAACGGAGAACAGCAGCTTTTCCATCACCTGCTGTTCTTCCTCGAGCAATTTTTCAGGCTGCTGCGGATTTACGGTTGAGAAACAGGTGTTTTCCAGCGGGTAAGTTTTTCCGCCGATCTTGAATTCAGTTTTGTCGTAATCGATTTGCTCAAGCAAAAGCCTTTCAGACATATTAAAGTATGGGCGTCTCTTGATAAGGGATTTCAAGCTTAAACTGGATCATGGCAATGGCTTGATGAATTTTGGTAATCTGCAGGATTTCCTGCTCCGAACTGTTATGGTCGGTCTGCAGCTTCGGTCTAAAGGACGGATTGTCATCATAGTATTTCTCCGCCAAGTTCAGCAGTGGGCGAAGATTGATTCCATATACGTCTTCGATGATGTCCAGATTGTTGTATCTTGCGCAGATCCGGATAATATTCGCAAGGCAGACTAGGGAACCCGCATAGGCCCCTATCCACAGGACATCATGGTTCCCCCACTGAATATCTACAGAATGGTAGTTGATCAGCGTGTCCATAATTTTATCGGGGTCCGGCCCGCGGTCATAGATATCTCCGACCACATGAAGATGGTCAACCACCAGGCGCTGGGTCGTATAAGCAAGGCCGATAATGAGCTTGTCCGCCTGGCCCAAGGAAATAATTTGCCGGTATATTTCCTCATAATAAGGGTCCTTATTGTTGGTCGAATCCGTCTTGTATAGAAGCTCTTCTACAATATATACAAACTGCTCCGGCAGAGCTTTATGCAATTTCGAGCGCGTATATTTGGAAGAGGCATAAGTAATGAGCTTAAGCATTTGTTCAATCGTTTGTCTGTACCATCGGTTCAAGGCTTGTTTATTGCACAGGTCTCCTTTAACCAGCTGTATTTTTTCTTCCGGATAATAAACTAACGCCGTAAAATCATTGATTTCATGATCCGTCCAAACCTCACTGAACAAGGCTTTGATTTTCTCTTTTACGGTACCCGAACCGTTTCTTAGTACATGCTGAAAAGCCTGGAACTCCCCATGTAAATCACTAACAAAATGCTCAGTTCCCTTGGGAAGATTGGAGATTGCTTCAAGGTTGATGATTTCCGTTACAACTTTTTCTTCCGTATCATATTTCTGGGCCAATAAATCTAGAAACTGTGCATCCAAAACAGATGTCCCCCTTCAAGGAAATATGGTGATGTATAAGAGAGGTTTTTTAAATGGGGCTAGCCGCGTACCTTTAAGCTTAGTGTAAACAGTAAAGGGAAAAACATTAGGTTTCCGAGGTTCCCTTTGGTACTCTAACTAACAGCTATTATAACTGAAACTTCACGCACTTTAACAAAAAGGGAACAGCTGCCGGCCGCGGCGATCTGCTCCCCCCTGATTATCTTTTCCCAAATTCCATCTTCGATCTTTCCTTCTGTCACTGCGTCATCAAATGAAGATATGATCAAGCTCATTAATGCGAATTTTTCACTTGGGTTTAGTTCAGCACTTTCGTAGAATGAGACAAATTCGTTCACTCTCGATGAATCTGCACTTTCATATTCCCAATCTTGCGAATACTTTCCTAACTCAGGTAGACTCAATTTATGAGTCAGACTTTTTAGCAGTGTAGAAGGTTCTAAATTAAAATTCGTGAAAAATGGGTCTGAACCTGTTCACTCAACCAAGCAAAAAGGCCAAACTCACATATAATAGAGACATCAATAGGATAAGGGTTGATGCAGATGCCATCTATAATCGGTGCCTCTAAAGTAGTCACTAACTCAGGGACCATAATCAACGGTGAATCGGTAATAATTATGGCGCCAACTCAAATCTCTAAATCTTTCAATGGAGCCGGCGCCGACGTTACTGGTGCCCACGCCATGACGTTTTCTTTCTTTAGCGTAACGACAACGTTGATTCCGACCGGTAATGGAGAGTTCTCAAAGTATCGAAGAAAGCGTTCTTGAACTGGCTCACCCGTCACCCTCATTTAAACAACAAGAAAAAACGGTCCGTATTCGCTTCTATTTCGCGATATGACCGTTTTTGTTTTCCTCGATATTCTTTGTGATCACCTCCTGCGATTCCCCTTCTGGTTGAGGCTATCCCGTAGTTTTTAATAGTGCCTTGGTTTCAGCGGAACTGATACCATCCTCATGGCCTCTTCTTCCCCCGAGTCCAGCGCAGCTGTTACTGAATCTTCCGTCTCTGTAATCTGGAAGGAGGGAACCATCAACTCATCTCCCAAGCTTAAGGAAAGCAACAGAGCAGCCCTCTGAATGGTATGAAAATCTATCACCTTCGGTTCACCCTCATAGAGCACCAGATCCAAACCAAACGCACTCTGATCCTGGGATACACGCCATGCTAAGCTGGCGGACTCCTCTCCAAAGATGGCGTACAGCGAACGCAATTGAACCTGAGTATCCCCTATCTTAACGCTTGCTTCAGCTCCATTTAAATCAGGTACTATTCCTTCCAAATGACCTCCGAACTCAAGCCGCAGGCGGAAATCCGCTGCTTGAATAGAACCATCAATCCGATCTAAATTCGGATGGGTATCGCCTCCCTCGGTAAGGAACCGAACACCGAGCAATAAATCACCCTGCTCCTGCGAGCTCTTGATAACAGCCGAACAATAATCGTATCCATCATGCAAGAAGCGAAAGCGAAAATATACGGGTTTCCCCTCATGATTCACATAACCGATCACAGGTCTTGTCTGGTTCCACATGATCTCCTCACTAAATGACCCAATGCTATAGGCTGGTGTAATATAGGTAGATGCCCATTTTTCCAAACCACTTTCGTAATTCAGGTAATACCGCTGCCGAATGACCCGCTTCTCCATACCTATTAAGAAAGGTATATAATCCTCAGGACACCGGATATCATTCCCATAACAACCTGTATCATAAGGAACTTCATCGTCTGGGTAATAACGTAATTTACCTTGGGTAGCTAGCTGCAGAAACCCCTTCTCATCTTCTCGCAATAAAGCGCCATAGCTGCGGCAGTGAGGGCCTGCCCATTCCATCGTTTGCGGATGAATATGCTCCGCCACGGTAAACCATGCCCGGTCCAGCAATGAATTGGCAAGCTCCTTCGCAAGAGGAATACGTGTAGCTTGACGAATATGAGACAGCTCAATAATTGCTACCTTCGTGTAAGGGGGACTGTTGTATTCCTGGAAGTTCCCCAGTTGCTCTACATGTGCTTGTATTTTCTTTAATCGGTCTAACGCATAGTCAACAAACACATTCCAGCCATAATGCTCGCCGGCAATCAAGGTAACCAGAGAACCCATAATCGCTATGTTGGTGTAATGCGCCCCCATATTCCTCCGCACGATAGATTCGCACGCACACCATACCGCATGACGAATTTGCTCGTTCAAATCGTCTGGAATACGTTTGCCATGACGCAAGGCGATCAGTACCAACTGCTTACCGATAAAATCAGCCCAGTTCCAATCAGGCGGCGACATTTGGCTAAGCGGTTCTTCATAGAACCAAGGCCAGATGCCGTAAGTGTCGCTCTGAGTATCCTGATCCTGATGCGGCAGCAAACCCCGAATCACATGGAAAGCTCTCTCTTCATATTCCGGCAATTCAGAGTCCAGTAAAGCTGTGGCGTAAACAGCCGCATTATAGGTCCCATGCGCAGTGGGCGTGGTACTCGGTCTTAAGGTTGTATGATACGTATTGCTGTTGAGCGGCTGTCGCAGCGCTGCAAACTCGGGGTCATATTGCTCATTCCATACAACTATTTTTTTCAATAACAGCATACTCTGATTCATCATGATCTCTCCATTTCCGGAAAATAAATCAGCGGATATCCATGCTCCTATGGAACAGGCTTCCGCTGATTCATATCTACTATTATTTCAAGGAGTCTTTATTCTTCTCATACCATTCTTGTGCCAACTTCTCTACATTATCTCCACCTAGACGTTTCCATTCCTTGCGAAGCTCCTCCATGCCCTGTTGTGGAGTTGCGGAGCTGCCGCCTGTCATAATTTTGGTTTCGATCTGTACAGCAATCGGATGGAACGTTGCGATCAATTGGCTAACCTCTGGCAGATCAGGGCTGAATGCTATGTCACGGCGGTATTTATTTTTCATGTTGATTTCCAATGAAGCGGTTTTTTGTTTCGCATAAGCTTGGGATACAGCATCCTGGGCTTCCATGATCGGGAACCATTCCGGCTTCACTTGCCATTGACTTAAGACTGCATATTCATTGGCATAGCTGACTTCCTTACGGAATTTGTCAGCATCTATTTTTTGAGGTACTCCGTTTATTAACTTGTGATGGGTATTCTCTTCACCAAATCTCATCGTAAACCAGCCCTTATCCAGCATCCAATCCATAAATTTAACGGCTGACTCAATCTTGTCTTCCTTCATCTTGCTGTTGAATGCTACCAATACATTCGCTGGAAGCTCCTGGTACAAGCCGTTTTTACCGTATTTGGAAGATACCGGCTCCATAGGAACCATCTTCGCATCGGGCACATTTTTCATTAAATCGGCATACTCTGTCGACATGTTCCAGCTACCGAAGTAAATGCCCGCTTTACCTGTAGTCCACATCTGACGAGCGCGCTGGAAGTTATTGTCGGTAATATATTCCTTATCGATCAAACCTTGATCAAAGAGGGTTTTCTGAAATGCTAGAGAATCCGTGTACCGATCCAAAGTCCGTCCGAACTTCAGTTTCCCTTCCTCCAGGTACCATTGATTCTCATTGGTAAAGAAGAAGGCACGCATAATTTGCACCGCATTTCCGTTAAAGACGATAGGCGTTGTATCCGCTTTGCCGTTGCCATCCGGATCCGCGTCCTTGAATTTCTTCGCCACTTCAATTAATTCTTCCACCGTCGTAGGCGCTTTCAAATTCAGCTTGTCGAGCCAATCCTGCCGGATCCAAATACCATGATTGACAATAGCATCAGGACTTCGTGAACTGGTTAAAGCGTACATTTTTCCATTGATTGTCGTGGCAGACTTAAGCTCTGGATGCTCCTGCAAATACTTTTTATAGGTCGTGCTGTATTTCTCTATATAGCTATCTATAGGTTGAATAGCACCTTGGTTCGCGAGCTGCGCCAGATAGTTCCGATCGAATTCCCAGATCAGATCCGGTGCTGTTCCAGAGGCCACAAGCGTATTCAGTTTGGCCTGGTATTGGTTACGGGCAACGGGCACCCAATTGAGCGTAGCTGGCGAATTCGCATTGATCCACTTAGTCCACCGATTATTTTCGTAGCTTCCTTCTTCCGTAGCCACTTGACCACGGTCCATCATCGTAATACTAATCTCTTTTTTCGGGCCTACTGTTGCTGGTGCTGCTGATGCTGATGCTGATGTTGCTGCGCTAGGTGCCGGTGAGGAAGCTGTACCCGTTGTAGAACCATTAGAACTGCAAGCAGCAAGAACATAGATCGTCAGACAAGTAGCCAAGGTTGGTTTCCATATAGCGATCATTTTTTTCATTTGCTTCATCCCCTTATTCATTATAAATATTATTATATCAAGGGCATTGTACCCTGAGATACCAACCATTCCTATTAGCCTTTGACTGAACCAATTAAAACACCCTTAACAAAGTGTTTCTGCAGGAACGGATAAACACATAGGATCGGTGTTATTGCAATAACGATAGCGGCCGCTTTAATACCTTCCGGCGTTAGGAGCACTGCTTCAACTCCTTCGCTTCCTGAGCCACTACTAAGCAGATTCTGATCCACTTGGTTGATCATCTGGTACAGCTTAACCATTAAGCTCAAACTCGTCGATTTGGTAATATACAGAAGGACGCTGAAATACGAGTTCCACCAGCCAACCGCATAGAAGAGTGAAATCGCTGCCACAATGGGCTTGCATAGAGGGAGAATAATTTGAATCAGAATCCTCCAGTCTCCAGCACCGTCCAATCCGGCTGACTCCTCTATTTCTTCGGGCAAACCTTCCATGAAGGTTTTCATCACGAACAGGTTGTAAGTGCTGAGAGCAGCCGGCAGCCACAATGCCCAGTAGGAGTTCATTAAGCCCAGTTTATCGATCAAAATGAAATTTGGTATCATTCCCGAAACAAACAGCATCGTAAAGGTGACAAACATGAGCAGCGTATTACGACCAAATAATCTTTTTCGAGATAAAGGGTACGCAGCCAAGATCGTCATCGTAATATTGATGGCCGTCCCGACCACGGTAATCAAGATCGTATTTTTTAAAGCAACCAGCAGTTGTCCATCGTCAAACAATCGCCGATAGGCGATGGTATTGAACTCAACTGGCCACAGAAACACCTCTCCGGATGTGATAGCTCGACTGCTGCTAAAGGAGGCTGCAATTTCATAGATAAATGGGCTCAAGGTAATAAGCGACAAGACGCCTAACAAGTAATAATTAATAACCGACCAGAATCTATGGAAGAAGCTTTCGCGAAATTCACTGTCCATGTTTCACCATAACCCCCGTTCGCCAAAGCTTCGAATCATGCGATTAACGCTGATGACCAGAATAAGCCCAATTGCCGATTGGAATAAGCCCAAGGCTGTTGTATAGCTGTAGCTCATGTTCTGTAGACCCACACGATACACGTACGTGCTGATCACATCCGCCACGTCTAATACAGAGTTGTTTTGAAGAACCAAAGTTTGTTCCAAACCTACGTCCATCATATGCCCCATGCGGAGAATAAGCAGGATCGCTATCGTGCTCCGAATGCCTGGAAGCGTAACATGCCACATCTGTCTCAGCTTGCCGGCTCCGTCAATCTTGGCTGCCTCATACAGCTGTGAGTCTATAGCCGCCATAGCCGCTAGATAAAGGATAGTCCCCCAACCCGCTTCCCGCCAAATGGAGGATAAGGTGTACACGACCGGCCACCAACCCGAATTAGCCATGAAATAGACGGGCTCTATGCCAAACACATTTTTCAGTACGATGTTCACCACACCTGTGCTAGGCGACAGCATCGCAATGATAATACCACCCAAAACGACCCAGGATATAAAATGAGGGACATATAGCAAATTTTGCACAAGTCGTTTGTACCAATCCTTGCGAACTTCATTTAATAGAAGAGCCAGCATGATTGGCACTGGGAATCCGAACACGAGGCTGTATATATTCAGCATCAACGTATTGCGCAGCACCCTCCAGAAGTCCATACTCTCAAACAGCATCTTAAAGTGCTTAAGCCCTACCCACTGACTCCCGAATATACCCTCCATTAACCGGTAATCCTTGAATGCAATGATTTCTCCTGCCATTGGCGCGTATTTAAATAAAAGATAAAAGCCGATTATAGGCAGCAGCATCATATATAGTGCTCTATCTCTTTTTAGGCTTTTCCATCTCGTCCTTTTCTTCAGCGGGACTACGCTAGCGGCTTCCATGTTCCAATATCCATGGACCGGACTTGGAAGCTTATCCTGCATGTTTCTTCACCCTCTCGTCTTCAATGTTTCGTCTGCATCGTTATTTCCTGTTGATGCCTTGATCATAAAACATAAAAGCCTGAGAGGGCTACAGACGCATTCTAAGACCCGTTCATTTTTTTACGAAACAGGGCTTCGCATTTTTTAATACGGGTTCACTTTCTTATTAAAACGCAGTAAAAACCCAGATATGACGCGGGTTTTTGCGATTTCAAACACAAATAGCACCCCTTTGTTAGAAGGAGGTGCCATCTTTGCAGGTATGGTTATAGCCCGGCAGGCTCCGGTTTCAACATGCGTTCCCGGTATTCCGTTGGCGTTAAGCCCGTATATTTCTTAAAGGTGCGGAGAAAACTTCTTGTGTTCGTATATCCGACAGCCTCCGATACGTCGTTTACCTTAATTGATTTATCTTTCAATAGCTCCAAGGAAGCTTTAATGCGAATTTCGATTAGACAATCAATGAAATTATTTTCCGTGTATTCCTTAAATAATTTACTGATATAAGGAGGGCTCAGGTGGAACAGCTCAGCCAATCGGTCCAAGGACAAGTCATGCTCGTGGTAATGCTCCCGAATATATTCAAGCATCCGATCAATCGTATCATTCTTGCCACGTTGGTTTCGCTTACCCTCAATCTGAGAAGCCAATTCATTGAGAATATCACCTACGAGCTGCTCCGCTTCCTTCCAGTTCTCGCACCTTGCTATCCTGTCATATACGCTCGTCAGAGGCCCTAGGGACATTTCTGGTTCGATCCCAATAGCGTTGACAGACTGAAGTGATTTCATAATGAGATCGTAACACAACTGCCGAATAAGCTCAGGGGGAAGATTGCCTTCCACCGCCTCCCGAAAAGTAGCTGACAGATGAGCAAGCATCTTGCCTCGATCTGTCTGTCTCATCGCATCTATCACGGGATCTGTCATTCGGCTGAGCTTGTAATAATCAGGTCGGTCCGGTGATTGCAGATCATCCACAGAAATGACGGAATGTTTACCGAAAATCATTTTGTAATGGAGCGCTTTTTGCGATTCATCGTATGAAGCTGGAATTTCCTTCATCTCCATGCGGCATTTTCCGACACCAACCGTAACAATTAAGCCGAATTGCTTTTTCATCACATCCAGAATTAACTCAAAAATGGCTAACGTTCTTAGATGATTTTGCTCCAAATCGCCTTCTGCGAAGCTGATAATGACTGCTGCGCGACCGCCGCCCAAATCAATAGCAGCTCCTGCATGCTCCGTACGAATCAGCTCCTCTGCCACATTACAGAACATGTAAGTATACAGTGTTTCGTCCCTTGGAGAGAGTCGTTCCCCCTCCTTACTAATCTCGGCCGTACATACCACATAACGTTCTGGATACATCTGGATCCCGAGCAATTCCATATGATGATTCACCACATGATAATCCGATCGATCGCCATGAAGCAGATCCATCATGATTCTCCATTTCAGCATTGGTTTAGAGTCCCTCATATGCTGCTCCAAATAATCCCGATCCTTCAGGATCTGATCAAAAGCATGCTCCAGATTACTAAGGCCTATAGGTTCATTCCCCTGCCCTCTTCCCTTATTTACACCGGATAATTTACCAACCAATCGATCCAACGGCCTAAAGGTCCAACGGTTCACATAAAATAAGGCGCCAAGAGCTAATACGAACATAGCGATAGCAAATACCAGCAGCAAGTTGCGCGTAACTTTAATCGGCTCAAAAAACTCGGATACAGGAATAATATTCACGAACTTCCAACCCGTATAACTGGATGTCCGATAAAAAACAGATTGCTGAATACCGTCGAGCTTCACATTAAAGGAGCCACTTCCTTCGTCCAACAAAATTTGTTGAATGTAGGGTAACGATGTCATATTTCGATAAAGCTGCGTTTTGTCGTCATGCGTAACCACATTGCCTTGGGCATCCAGAATAAAAATATGGCCAGCATGGTTGCCCTCATAAATTTCCTTCGTCCAGCGAAATAATTGATCTTCTTTAATGCTAATAGCCGTAAGCCCCTTTCGGAAGCCCGGACTGCTGAGAGAAGGAAAGCTGCGTACCAAGGTGACTACATCCTGAGTTTCTTTGCCATCCCACACCTTTTGGGTGCTTAACCACTTGAAATATTCAGGCATATCTACATATTGACTTAACCAGTTGAACTCTTTAGAAGTCTGCTTCAAATAAGTTGCTTCCGTCATCAAATCTCCGCTTACATGCGAATAAGCAAACACAGATGCATAATTGGGGTTATTCCCAATAAAATCCTTCAACTTCGTTGTCAACGTGTAAAAAACGCCAAAACGTTGAGGCTCATCGCTATAACTATTATTCATAAAATACGTAAATTCCAGGCTCTCGGTCATGGAAAGCAAGTCCTTTTCTGTCTGACGGAAAGTCGCCTCCATTTTCGAATCGACTTGTTTGAGCAGCGCGAGATTGGTATCGTTCAAGTCCTTCTGTAGCTTGCCCACCGTACTGGTATAGGAAAGCAAAGAGGTCAGCGCGATAATCAACATGAATACGATCCCATATATGATCATGGCTTTTCCTGAAATGCTATTTCTCATGATCGCCTCCAAAGTCTTCGCTGGCTCTTTCATTCGGCAGCGTAGTTTTATTGTGCTATTGTAGCATAATCATAAGCGCAGAATCACAAAATTTACCAGCCTATCTAACATATAAAAAAACTGCCCGTTCTTATAGCGGGCAGCTTCTGGCCAGTTACTATTGAATTGACGTCACACTTAAACCTTTTTGGGAATATATGAAAACGGGAGCCCCCGAAAGCGGGATGTTTACAAAACCCGAAACTGCAGCCACATACTTATAGCTGCCATCAATTCCAATCACCATTACTCCTTCATCTGTGGTAGCGATCTTAGCTGTTTTGGAAGTGGCACTTGTTGTCGTCCAAGCCGCATCCCATAAGGAGGTAATATAACGGTTCTTGCCTTCATCCCAAAATTGATAGCCATAATAAGGATTGTTAACATTCGATACGGCACCTAGATACTCGGCGTCTTTAAGCACTCTAATCATCGTATAGTAACCGAAATAACTTTCTTTCGCTTTACCATTCCAATCGATCAGCCCCAAATTATGTTCTAGGTTAGCTGCATCTGTTCCATCATCGGCAAATGAGTACCAGTGCAATGTTTTAATTCCACCTGCTATGGCATGCATATAAGCTCTAGCCACGTAGTTTCTTTGTGTGGCTCTATCGACCTTCTTCAGAAAGCCGCCCCCCGAATAGGTGCTCCAGCCAAGCTCAGTAAATACAATCGGCTTGTCAGCGTCGCCATGATTGACCATGACCTCTTTTAATTCCTTTATTTTGTCGATCAACTTCTCTGGCGTACCAGCATCGAGCCCAGGTACAGGTGCATATTCGTATTTGATATACGGATGGGCGTCCATCACATCAAAATAGGTTTTGACCAGTGCGCCATTCTGTCCATCCGAATTATAGAAATCGTCCAGCCAATTCAAACCTCCAGTCGGAGATAAGCGATCAACCCCAGCGATAGCAGGCTCCACAAGCAAGCTTTTACTGCTAACCGACTTTAAGCTTTCCTGATTGGCTTTGATGGTGGCAGCAGCCCCAGCGGGATCTCTTTTGGCCAAATCCGGCTCGTTATACGTAGAGAACGTATAAGCTCCCCCTTTATTATCTGCCGCTACGTAGCTAGGTCCATGGTAAAAATAATGAAAATTAAGACCGGATTTTCCATATAGCGTTTTCATCGTATTGCTGTGATCCCACCATCTATTTTTGTTAATTCCTCCGAGATCCCTAAGCAGCTGTAACTTATTCATCAGAAACAGATCTTCGTTTTCCCCATGATGCATATAGTTCCCACCGCCATAAGGAGCATCGTTGATGGCAAAAATATCTCCTACCTTCTCGCCGCCTAGAACGGATGGCGTCGTAATCTTCAGGGTCTTAACATCCTTTCTTTCGTCCCCTGTGGTACTAAACGGAGTCACGGCTACATAATAAGTCGTCTCTGGCTTCAAGGCAAAATAAGAAACAAATTTACCTACTTGTTCTATAGATTTGGCTTCAGCTGTAACTACGGGGGTTAATCCTGCGGTCGATGTAAAGTCTTTTGTGTCTACATAAACGGCATATTTGTTTACTTGGTTAACCACGCTGTTATAGCTCGACCAATCCAGATATAGCGTACTATAGTTTTTTAATTCCGTGCTGAATGCTACTTGATCAGGGACTGACTTTTTTGGAAGAGTTGCGTCATACAGTTTCCAGCCCCATATTGCAATTTCACCAATCGTCAACTGCTGCGAGTTATTGGCATTGTGCATAATGATTTTTACATATTTGGCATACTTGCCAGGCACGCCATAGGATACCGTATTGGTGATTGCATTGACGGTGGTTTTGGTTTCGTTAGGCGTATAATGAAGAGACGAGTAGTTCACGCCATCCGTACTGACGAGAACCTCATACCCATCCATGAATACCGGACTGGTAGCTGCTCTAGTCCATACGTCGATCTTCCCGATCTGGTAAACATCTTTCAAATCGAAAACCACTGTACCAAACTTCCCCTGTGAGGACCAAGCTGAATTTACCGTATAATCGGCCTGTGTTTCAGTGCTTGATCCATCGATTAAATCAGGGTAACCGCCAGCACCATCATTTTTGGAATCGTTATCGGTTTTAATTAAATCCGCTTGCGTCACAAACGGTTGATCGGTTATCCACTCGTAGGTTGCATTGGTCGCAATTTTAGGAACCGATGTGTTATATGGACCGCTAGCCCTCAAGAAATTATTGCTCAATATAGCCATAGGCTCTGGCGTATCCCCCCATACCGCTACCTCTCCTAGCCTCATGATTGACTTGGCAGCGTCCTTTTGCATCATAACTTTGAGGTATTTGGCGTACATAATAGGTGATACCTCTAAGGTAACGGCTGCAAATCCAGAACCCAATCCGTTGGTATTCTCTTTAATTCCTACTCGGTTGAAATTCAAACCATCGATACTTGCCCAAACTTCAAAAGCCTTCATGCCGCTATCAGCTTCTGTTTCTGCCCATACCTTCACCGTGGAAATTTGATAGACCGATTTAAGGTCATAGATGAGCGTTCCTCCCTTAATGGAACCGGGTGCAGGGCTGGTCGCACTACTGTAACTAGCCTCAGGTCCATTGCCGCCATCTGTCATATGCGGAGCCGCTGGATCATCTGTTGCCATTAGAGCCGCATCTGTCGCATTCGTCCCTTCCGTAAGCCATGAATAGGCAGCTCCCGTAGCGATTGCCTTAGTATCAGCAGGGAATAATGTACCCCCAAGCTTATTTCCACTTAATAGCTTATCGCCAGAGCCAGACGCCGCTTGAGCGGCGTCAATCCCTAGTGAAGCAACAATGATGGAACTCATTAGACATATACCTAATAGAGCGCAACTTTTTTTCAGAAGTTTCAGTTTCATTGCACGACTCCTTTCTGTATCCTGTAAATAATTGTGGCTGCTTGTGCGCGTGTCGCATCCAGCTCGGGTGCAAAGTTATGCTCATCCATACCGTTGATAATACCGGCTTCCTGCAAGATGGATACAGCTTCTCTAGCAAAAGCGCTTATTTTCTCGTTATCAGCAAATGATGCAGGTGCCACGGTTTTCTTCAGCTGCTTTTCTGCAACGACTAAGGCTCTATAAGCCATCATCGCCATTTCCTGCCGAGTAATTTCTCGATTTACACCGAAGGAGCCATCTTCATACCCTTGAACGATCCCAAGCTTCTGTGCACTTGCAACGGCTTGGAAGTACCAGTCATTTTCATGTACATCGCTGAATTTAGCGTCAGCGTTGGAATCAACAAGGTCAAAGGCGTTGATGATCATCTGAATGAACTCAGCTCTTGTCACCTTCGCATGAGGGGCGAACAACCCGCCGCCAACACCGTTAATGATTTCCCTTGCAGCCAAAGCTTCAATACTGCCCTTCGCCCAAGCAGCATCCTGAAGATCTTGGAAGGTCACATGCTTATATAGAACTGTAAACTTACCTAAATGGCTTACTGTAAAGGTTGCTTTTCCCGTGGCCGGATCGTACGTCCCATTCCGGATAACCTCAAATGTTCCGTTATCCCGAACGTGGCAGGAAATAATCTGATCTGCACTTTCCCCAGGCGCAAGTGTATAAGCTACTGAAATTCGAACAGCCTCTTTACCGAATAATGTTTCAACTTCCCTACCATCGAGGACTACATGGAAGTCATAAACCGGTTTATCCCCTACTTTTACAGCAGAATCTATGAGCTGATTAGGATCGATCAACCCGATCGAAATTTCGAGTTGTTTCGATGTCGTCTGAGTATACTCACGTAATGCATCAGGAGCTAACGATAGGGTAGCCATTCCCGTCCGAATTTCGACTCTCTCAATATCTGAGTCGTTAGCTGCTGCAAGGAAGGCTACGGGAAGTTTAGCTATAATTTGTGCTGCGCCCTGTACTTCAGGAATATGAATGACCACAACACGCGGCTCCGTGTTAACCGCTCCCTCCACCGCTTTTTTAAGCGAATCCATAGGAACGTCAACTACGGCAGTGTCATCCTGCTTGACGACAGGTACTGGAAGCTCAATCGTTCCTCCATGAACCGTTGGCTGCGGAGTTGGTTCAAATACGCTTCCCCCATAGGAGGATTCCTCATCGGTTCTAGGCATGCTTACTGTCACCGTACTTGTAGCTGTATATCCTCCGTCTTCTGTCTTAACCGTAATCGTGGCTGTACCATATTGAATACCTGTGACCGTGGCCTGTAAACCATAGGTTACTTGAGATACACTTACTATCTCGGGATCACTAGAAGTGAAGGTAACCTGTTTATTACTTGCTTGATCAGGATTAACTATCGCAGTCAAAAAAGCTGCTGCGCCCTTTTTCAGGGCTAATTCAGCTTGGTCCAACGTAACCCCAGTAACCGGGATAACAACAATTGGCTCCGTTACCGTTACGACACTGGAAGCCATCTTATGCCCATCTTCCGTGGTTACTGTAATCGTGGCTGTACCCGTTTCAATACCCGTAACTGTTGCAGTCGCGCCTCCGTAAGTTGCTTGCGTTACACTTACAACGTTCGGGTTGCTGGAAGTAAAGTTAACCTTAATATTGGTTGCATCATCCGGAGTTACTATCGCGGTTAGACTTGCTGAAGCTCCTTTGTCCAAGGCGATTGTAGGTTGATCCAGCGCAACTCCTTCTACGGATACATCCGGAAGCCCAACACGAGACAGGATCATATCTTCAAATAGCTGTGTATTTTTACTGGAGCCAATTCCGCTCATATACTCCAACCAACCTCGCCGAGTCGTCCCATCATTTTCGTTAATGAGCATCGAGAATCCGAGAATGTCCCCACTTGCTGGTTGGCGGCCCGCAGGCAGCAGTTCCGGCCATGGAATAGCCAGTTCATAGGACGTATAGGTATTACTTCGATATACCGCTGCTTGCACATTGGTCAATTCACCCTCTGATTTGCCGTTACCCGATAACCATCGCCAGACTATGGGTCCCTTCTCTCCAAGCGCAATTCCAATCTCATTATTCTGCGAGCTTCCTACCCCATCTACTCTTCCCGTGTCTATAGTGAATTGAATGCTATCGCCCTGCCAGATGTCGCCACCCACACCTTTTTGAACATGGATATCATCCTTAACCTGCATGGCCATATACAAATAATTACGATCCCACTTCAAATATCCCCTGCCGCTTAAATCATCCTCTCCGCCCCAATTGGCTATGTTCTTATTCTGATCCGGTCGATTGATGACAATAGGCATCCCCTTATGCCATCCCTCTTCGATCTCACCGTCAATAATGGGTGTCATACGATCGCTGACAGCTGCAATAAAGTTAAACGGTCTCTCAATCACCTTCGTAAACCCGCTTTCCAATGCAACCGTAACTGTTAAGGCTGCCCTTGCCTTTTCGGGAAGCTCTGTGATCGGGATCTTAATCTTCTTGGTCTCTCCAGGCTTTAGACCACTGAAAGAAATCGGCCCATGCTGTCCTACAGCCATGTAAACGGCATTCGTAACGCTTAGAGATCCGTTGAGAATTTTGTCCGGTGTCGCATTTTCCATATATAAGACTACATCCCATTGGTCCCATTGCCCTGGTTCTACGGGCTCTGGTGCCATACGAACCTTAATGGTCTCTAATACGTTAACCTTTAATTTCAAGGAAGCTACTACAGAGGTACCTGAGATCACATTAAGTTTAATATCTTGTAGCTTCTCATCGGCAGTAACCGGAACTGTCATCGAGATTGGAATGGCTGTACTTCCTGCTGTGAAGCTCACATCCCCATTCAGCTTCCATGCCTCTGACGGCGCCACTAGCTCCAACCTTCCATTCAGCTCTACACCCATCCCAGAACGGCTGATGAATGTAGTCATCGTATCGCCTCGTCTTGCATCCAGCGAAGTATCCTTAAGCGTGAAGGAATCATCAATGGACATGATTTCTAATCCTGAGCTGGAGTAAATAAAGGCTGGGGCTCCAGTAATCGTCAAGCTTGCCATTCCGTCATTGACAGGTACATATTTGTAGCTTCCATCAATACCTACAACCGTTACGCCGGTATCCTTCGTCTTAAAGGTTGCTGTCTTCGTCGACTCATCAGCCGCCCACAGCGAAGTGACATATTGATTATTATCTTCATGCCAATATTCGTAGCTATAATAAGGATGCGGCACATTTGGCGTCGTTCTTATAAATTTAGCGTCCTTAAGTACCTTAACCATCGTGTAGTAAGCATAATAACTTTTCTTTGGCATACCATTCCAATCAATAAGTCCAAGGTTATGCTCCAGATTGGTCGAGTCCAAACCATCGTCTTGGAAATCATACCAATGCATCCGCTTAATACCTCCGGCAATAGCATGCATATAGGCTCTTGCCAAATAGTTGCGTTGCGTAACTTGATCTACCGGACGAAGATAGCCGCTTCCTGTATAAGTGCTCCAGCCTAATTCGGAGAATATAATCGGCTTATCTTGATCGCCATATTTGGCCATCAACGCTCGAATATCCGTGATTTTCCCAATTAACATTTCCGGTGCGCCTGGAATAAGTCCAGGCAAGCTGCCCTCATGATTTTTGACATACGGGTGAACATCCATAACATCAAAATAAGTTTTAACTAAAGCACCATTTTGCCCATCGGATTGATACAACGCATTGAGCCACGCCATGCTGGAAGGCTCCGTTCCGCCCAGAGCAGGCTCTACTAATAAATTTCTGCTATCTACCGCTTTGAGACTGGCGTGGTTAGCTTTAAATAAATTAGCCATAGAGGCTACTGTACTTATGGCACCAGCCTTCAGATCGGGTTCATTAACGGTAGAGAAGGTCCAGGTTCCTTGACTGTTCTCCAAGGGAACATCTTGCGGTCCGTGGTAGAACGTATGGAATCCAATCCCGTATTTATTGGAGAAGCTTTTCACCCACGAATCATGAACCCACCAACGGCTGAAGTTGATTCCCTCGATGTTCCTTAGAAGAATCAGTTTGCTAATAATGTTCGCATCCTCTTTACTCCCGTGGCTCACATAGTTTCCTCCGCCATAGGGAGTGTCGTTAATCGAGAAAATATCGCCTGCTTTTTCACCGCCCAGCACACTAGGTGTCTGGATTCGAATCGCGCTAACATCCTTTCGTTCTCCCGAAGCAGAACTGGTCGGAGTCACAGCGATGTAATAGGTCGTCTCCGGTTCCAACGAAGAAATAAGTAAAAACTTCCCCTTTTGCTCGGCAGATCCGTTCTCAGCGGTAACTCTGGCCGAGAGTCCACTTGTTGTCGTGAAATCGGATTTTTGAATATAGATACTGTATTTATTCACTTTGTTCACCGTACTATTGTAAGCGGACCAATCCAGATACAGCGTGTTGTAATTCTTCATGTTAGTCGTAACTTCTACCTGATCTGGTGTATCCTTCTTCGTAAGAGCTGAATTGTAGAGCTTCCAGCCCCATATGGCGATCTCGCCCGCTACAAGTTGACTGGAATCATTGGCGTTATGCATGACGATCCTTACATACTTAGCATGTTTGCCGGGAATTCCGTGGGTGACCGTATTCACCATTGCATCGGCGTAACGGTTATTGGGATTAGCGGTGTAGCCACTTGAAAAATAGTTGATATTATCCACGCTTAATAGAACTTCATATCCATCCATAAACTTACTGCTATCTGCCTTGGTCCACACATCAATCTTATCAATCAGATACATATCATTCAGGTTGAATGTCACCGTACCATATTTTCCCTGTGACCCAGCAGCCATACTGGCCGTTGTACTCGTCGTTTCTTCCAAGCTTGAACCGTCAATCAAATCAGGCAAGCCGCTTGGGCTTCCGTCATTTTTTGCACCCGCTTCATTATCGGTCGCTATTAGATTGGGCTCTGTCACAAAGGGCTGCTCAGTTCCCCATTGGTAGGTTGCCTTGGTGTCAATCTTTGGACTAGCCATATTGTAGTAACCGTCGGCCTTAAGCTGGTTATTACTCAGGATAGCCGATGCATCCACAGCATTTCCCCATATCGCAACCTCACCAAGTCGCATCACTGACTTAGCCGGGTTTTTATGCAAAATGATTTTCACATATCTGGCATAAGGTGCTGGCTTCAACTGACTAGTTATGGGTACAATCCCCGTCTCGACTCCAGTGATTTCGCTAATGCCAACCCGATTATAGTGGGTCCCATCGAGACTCCCATAAACTTCAACCTGCTGAAGCCCGCTGTTTGGTGTAAATTCGGACCATATTTGCAAGCTCGATAATCGGTAAGTAGATTTTAAATCATACACAAGTGTTCCATACGCCTCACCCATTTTATCTTGTGTAATAATGTCAGCGCTTACAACTCCGTCTGACATTTTTTTCGCGCTTGGGTCTGAAGCCAAGATACCAGGATCGGTTGTATGTACTCCCTCCTGTTGCCAGGTATACGCGGCTCCAGTTGCAATAACCTCCGTGTTATCTGGCAGCAACATACCCAGTGTATTACCGCTGAGCAGTTTAGGCGCATCTGATTCCGCTGCATGAACCGTAGAGGTACCTGACCCTACGATGCCAATCGAATGGATAAATACTATAATTGCAAAAACAGTTACAAGCATCTTCTTTAAACTTTTCATTTCACAACTCCCTTCTTAACTATACTGGGTAACAATATGCTGTTAACGTTAACCAAAATGGTGGAAAATCACAATTGACCATTTTTAAAGCGACATGGCAATTCTTTTAATCCGAAGAATATATAATAATTACGCCCCCCTGAGTTGGAAAAATCATAAAAGATGTAACCTCAACCGCTTTTAGGTCACTCCAAAATTATAAATAGACTTAGCTTCCTTCACCAAAGCAATACTGCCTTTGGCCCACGCTGGAATGTCATTGTCATTCAAACTGTGCTTTAGCTATGCATATAGGTCTATCTCTTCGCTCGAGCTCGTCAAGCGCACAATGTACACCAATGAAGAATGTTTGTGTGTTACACTAAGTATGATCAACATGGCCAGAAGAAAGACTCAGACCAAGGGAGACATCCTACTAAATGAAGAAATGGTACACCATCTGCATGTATCTCGTGCTCATACTCATTGTTTATGGATTCAAGGATGAAATTTTGCATTGGATGCAGTATGGGGATGCGCCCGTTCTGCTTATTTTTGCGGCTGCGCTCGGTTTTATTATCGTACCGGTCATCCCCTACAAAATAGTTATCGGCATGCTCGGTTTTATGTACGGTCCATTGATGGGCGCTTTGATTAGTTGGACTGCTGCTTCCGTCGCGTCTGTCATTGTTTTTTGGCTGGCACGCTACTTGTTTCAAAAGCAGGGCCGTGCTTACTTGTCCAAGTACGAGAAGCTGGAAAAGCTCCAAGCCGCGATTGAAAAAAATCCGTTCCTGACTATTTTATTGGCTCGACTGATTCCGGTTATCCCTCAGGCTGTCGTTAATGTCATTCCTGCCATTACTTCCATTTCGGTCATTACATTCGCCGTTGCGTCCGCATTGGGCAAAATTCCTGCAATGCTGCTGTTTGCATTCATCGGCAGCAATCTGTTTGCCGGCACCAGCAAGCTGGTTTTGTCCGTTGGCGTGTATGTCCTTTTTTTGGCGTCCGTCTACGTCGTTTACCGCGTCTGGCTCAAGAAGCGATGGCTTTAAGCAGCTATCTCATAAACAAAAAGCCGCGATATACGCGGCAATGTTACATCTGAATATCTATTGCAATCTTAGCAATT
Organism: Paenibacillus planticolens; assembly: GCF_013141725.1. Classification (GTDB taxonomy): domain Bacteria; phylum Bacillota; class Bacilli; order Paenibacillales; family NBRC-103111; genus Paenibacillus_E; species Paenibacillus_E planticolens. The sequence continues at coordinate 143,552 of NZ_WHNZ01000022.1, forward strand.
ATGGATTTTTATACCACTCTCAAGTGTTATATAAGTTATATTGATCCTCACTCACTTTTTCCATCCATTCAACGGCCTTTCCGTCAAGCCGTTCTTGAATGGCTGTATGCGTCATTGCTATGGTAGGCGAAGCGCCATGCCAATGTTTCTCGCCAGGCGGAAACCAAACCACGTCACCGGGACTAATTTCCTCGATTTGACCTCCCCAGCGTTGAACTCGCCCTTTGCCAGCCGTCACGATTAGCGTTTGCCCTAGTGGATGCGTATGCCATGCAGTTCGTGCACCTGGCTCGAACGTTACGCTGGCTCCAGCTACGCGTGCAGGCTCCGCTGCTTCAAACAGTGGATCGATGCGAACCGTTCCTGTAAAATAATCCGATGGTCCTTTACCTGAAGGTTGCGACCCAACTCTTTTAATTTCCATTTTATAAATCCCTCCGTTGGTTAGGTATTTGTTCCAGCTTTTTTGATTCCATCGCTTTGAGTCACTACCTTCCTAATGAGGACGATATAGGAAACGATGGCCAATAAACTGGTAGTAATCATAATGATTCCGAATGGGACGGCTGAATGCTCTCCCGCTATTCCCACAAGTGGGGATGTAACTGCGCCTAACGCATACTTCAAGGTTCCTAGCACAGCAGACGCGCTTCCCGCAATTTGTCCATGCGATTGCATCGCTAAGGTAAAAGAAACGGGTCCTATGATACCAATGGATACAGCAAATAAAAAGGTTGATACAAATATCGCCGATAATGACTCCTTAGAGAGAACTGTGATAAGGATAGCGGAACTCGAGATAAAGGATAGCCATAATCCAATCCGAAATATACTGCCTTCCGTTAGCCGACCTGCCACTCGTTTGACAACTTGCGATCCAATCATAATAGCAAGACCATTCATGGCAAACAGGATCGAGAACATTTGCGGTGACAACTCAAAAATGTTCTGATAGATAAACGGAGTACCGGCAACAAAGGCAAAGACACCAGCGAACAAAATACCATTTACTAGGGCATATCCCATAAATATTCGATCCCGAAACAGACGATTGTAATTTTTCATAAATGCTATCAAATTGCCAGTGACCCGATGTTTTGCAGGTAAGCTTTCTTCTAATCCCCATGTTGTGATCCCTGTTAATAGTATTCCTAATAACCCCAGAAAAACAAACACGCCAACCCAAGAACTGAATGAAGTGACTGCACTTCCGGCATTTGGGGAAACTAATGGAGCGACATTACTTATCATCGTAAGCAGAGAAATAAATTTCGTCAATTCGACTCCGCTATATTTATCACGCGCAATCGCCCCTGAAATCACGATGCCTGCTGACGCGGCAACCCCTTGGATAAATCGTAAAAGAATGAAGGATTCAATATTGGGTACAAATGCACAAGCGATTGATGAAACGATATAAAAAATCATGGAGATCAGCAATGGCTTCCGTCTTCCATATTTATCGCTTAAAGGTCCCATTACCATCTGCCCTAAGCCTAATCCTAATAAGCTGGCTGTTAAACTCGCTTGAATCATAGATGCATTGCTTTTGAAAACAACCATAATCTGAGGAAGCGATGCAAGATACATATCGACCGTAAATGGCCCCAATGCGGAAAAGGCAGCTAGAATGAGGGCTAAACGAAGAGATTGCTTTTTAAGTTTATCGTTCATTCGTCTATAAAGTGGAGATGTCGATAACGAATCGGTATCGTACGTCACTCCGTAGAATTCGTTCATACGCTTCGTCAACTTGGTCGGCACGGATGACCTCGATTTGAGGCTTAATCCCATGCGCAGCAGCATAATCAAGCATCTCCTGCGTTTCTAGAAGTCCGCCTACTAAGGAACCCGCGATACTACGACGGCTCATGATTAGCGAGAAAACGTTGTATTGACTCGGTTCAGCTGGTGCGCCGACATTAATTAGAGTACCGTCTACGCGAAGCAGTGATAAGTACGCATCGACGTCAATTGGCGCGGATACGGTGTTTAGAATCAGGTCGAAACGGCCAGCTAACATGGTGAATATTTCAGGGTCAAGTGTTGAAAAATAATGATCCGCGCCAAAACCGAGCGCTTCATTTTCCTTACCTTTTGCCCGGCTTAAAACAGTAACTTCAGCTCCCATCGCATGCGCAAACTGTATCGCAACATGGCCAAGACCACCCATCCCTAGGATAGCTACCTTTTTGCCCGGACCAGCTTTCCAGCGTTTTAAAGGAGAATATGTCGTAATGCCGGCACATAATAGCGGACTGGCTGCATCCAACTCCATACGATCCGGAATATGAACAACGAATCTTTCGGTAACTACAATATTTTGGCTGTAACCACCATAGGTTGGATTACCCTCATAGTCCAAGGAGTTGTAGGTGGCTACAAAACCTTTTGAACAATGCTGCTCTTCTCCTTGGAGGCAGTACTCGCACTCTCCGCAAGAGTCCACATAGCAGCCTACGCCAACACGGTCACCTACAGCAAATTTTGTTACCTTCTCCCCTACTGCCTTTACAATCCCGGCAATTTCATGACCAGGCACCATAGGGAAAATGCCCCCGGCCCAATCCCCGTGTGCACTATGAATATCGGAATGGCAAATGCCGCTAAACTTAATATCGATCGACACGTCATCCGGTCGCAATTGTCTTCTTTCAATTGTTGCTTTTTCAAATGGTGCTTTGGCAGCTGAAACACTCAGAACGTGCGTTTTGCACATGGCGTAGTCTCCTTCTCTATAAATCAAAATGTGTTAATTAATCAAAGTGATTTGATTACTCAACTTGTGTCTATTATTATATAATCAAGTATGTAAATTCAATGGTTAAAAAATAGTGATCTGTTGAGATATCAACAGATCGGCTGAAGTTGTTAAGTATTTTAGAAAGTTTGGTGAGTATACCATGGCTAAAGTGGACCGAAGAATTCTTAAAACACAGGAATCTTTGAAAAATGCGGTTATTGAACTGATGACTGAAAAAAATTTCGATGATATCACCATTCAGGATATTGCAGACCGGGCAAACCTAAATCGAGGAACCATTTATCTTCATTATCAAGACAAATTTGATTTATTGGATAAACTGATAGAAACTCACCTTAATGAATTAGGAGAGATGGATGAATGGGCCTGTAAGATGGATTGGAACGAGGCTCTAATACCTTATTTTGAATATTTTGAGAAGAACTATTTATTTTTTTCAACGATGTTAGCCAGTACAGGGGTTCCGTCAGCGTTTAGAACTCGACTTCTTGCTTCTTTTATTGAAGGTTTCAAGAATGAGATTGACAGAGAAAGCGGAAGAAATACGGATTTAATTGACGATGTCATGCTGCAATATGCGGGTACTGCTTATGTAGGTGTAATTGAATGGTGGATCAGAAACGGGATGCCCTATCCGCCTCAAGTAATGGCTAAACAAGTTGGTACCTTGTTAGGAAGAAGCCTGTAGTCGATTTATACTTAAGATAGTTATAATATCCTGTATCGCCAGAATCGTGATTTTTTGATTACGGAAAACTTGCTTTGTCTTCTCTGCCATGTTGGACAGCTGCCCTCGATCGTTGACATCATTGACCGTATCGCAATCCACGATCAATTTATACCTGCTGTCCACCACAGTTTGAACATTGAAACAAACTTCATGCTTCCCGTTGTTTTTCATTGATTTGGCATCGGGATCGGTAACGCAGATCTGGTTTTCACCCGTTTCCTTGAGTTCTTGCTTCATTACCTGCAGCTCGTGCACTGATGTATTCTTAATCCAAAAATAAAAGGTAATTGTAAAAATGATTATTGCGAGTATAAGCAACAACAATCCGCTTAAAATTGGTAAGTATGTAAAAGCTTTTATTGCCTCATCGGAAGTACTCCAACTGGATGCTCCTTTGGGTCTTGAATTATTCAATGCATTTTCCTTGTCGTGTAGTAAACCGTTAAATATTAATATTTGCCCAATAATCGAAAATGCTATGGAAGAAAAGAATGACCAAAACATCTTTTTCTTTTGAATAAAATTGTTTATCAACTTAACCCTCCTCAAAAAATTATTACACCCATTTCACCAATATCAACCATTAATGTACATGCATGTTGTTGCGAGAATTGTTGCATGTCAATAGCTCAGCGGACAGATTATTATCATACATCAGGTAAAAAACCCCTTAAATATCCGAAGAATTTTTTGCTTGTAAATTTGTTCGTTAAGACGATAAAACGCGCCATTTTTAAGCTCGATTTTAGAAGTAAGTCAATATCCTACTCGACTATTTTCGTCATTTGAAAGTAAGAAGGCCATCTCTCAGTAGTGAGAAACTACTGAGAGATAGCCACTTTAACCTTTTGAATTGATACGAAGTGCATAATCCACTTTAGTCGTCAACTTATCCTGAGTGTGATCTAAATGACTAAAAAGATTTCTGATTATTCTTTGAATCTAATCTGCTTTTTTTAAATCATTTGAAAATCGTCAAAATGAAAACCTGGCGCAACTATGCATGAGACTAGAACAGGTTCGTCACCCAAAGGTTGAGCGCATTGCCAAGCCTTAGCAGGTATAAGTACTTGAGGTTGTTGCATATTGGTTACATCTGGCCCTAGTATGATGTCCTGTTCAGCTTTTGGATTTTCACCAGTGCCCCCCAAGGTCAATCGTAAGGGACTGCCTGCATGCCATAACCAGAGTTCTTCTGAAAGCACTGTGTGCCAACGAGAATGCTCTCCAGGATGAAGCAAGAAATAGATGGATGTTGCTGCGTGCCTAGGACCAGAATATGAGGTGCCGAGTGATTCCTGAGGAATCTGTACATTTGCTTTCCATATCTCCTTATACCAGCCACCTTCTGGGTGAGGCTTCAGATCAAGAAGCTGGATATATGGGGATGTCATTTGTGTTTGGGATATCATGACTAGTGACTCCTATCCATTATAGTTTCAACTATTTCAAACAGAATTTGTTGTAATAGATGTATTGCTTCTTAATTTTTCGCCAAATTCTGTTTTTCGTAAGAACGATACAATTTCTTCCCATGCGGTATCGGCACTCTTTGGACAGAAACTCTCACTTTGGGGATCCGCGAATCCGTGTGCTGCATAATACCATTGAGTTTGGACATGCTCACCTTTTTCCTCCAGTGGTTTTTGTAGGTCAGGAGGATGATATGCTTGCTCACTGAGAGCAAACAAAAGTAGAACTGGACACCTCGGCTGAATATGCATATAATTTCGAATCCGAGATCCATATAATCCAACTACCCCATCGACCAATGACTCACCACTGCAGAGCCAAGCGATAGTGGCTCCGACACTAAAGCCTAAAATAACAATTCGCTTGTAACTGGACCGATAAGAACGAACGATATCTATTATCCTTTCCTTAGGACCTTCGAAGCCAATGTTATTGAGAAAATAAGTATGAGGATTGCTTCCTCTATTGTAAGCATAAGGATTAACAAGGGTATATAAATCAGGGCAAAGCACATCTGCACCGGTACTTTGGATTCTTTCGCATGTCTTTTGGAAAAACGGAGTGATCCCATGGATATCGTGAAGTACTATTACTAACATGTCCGAATTCGGCGTAGACATATCCATTGTGTTCACCCTAGTAAACAACCGGCATAGTCGTTATACCGTGAAATGTTGGGTTCTTTGTCCACTGCGGGTTGTCAAGATTATAGACCGGCTTTAGGTTAGGGAAGCTTTTGAATACCTCACGTAGTATCTCCAGAATTTCCGCGCGAGCGAACACCGCAGCGATACAAGCATGGAATCCTCCACCGAATCCGATGTGACGGTTCCCATTACGAATTATGCGAAACTCATCCGGTTCCTCAAACACATCACCATCCCTACCTGCTGAACCAAGGAAAAAGTAAACTGAGTCTCCCTTCTTGATTTTGGCACCTCTGATCTCGATATCCTGCGCTGCATTTCGTGTGATATATTGGATCGGTCCCTCTAGTCTCATGCATTCTTCTAACACCTTGGGCAGCAATGACATATCCTCTTTTAATTGATGGAATATGTGTGGATGCTTAAACAGTAAGTGCAATGTGTTACTTAACATAAATTGTGGTATCTTGTGACCTCCAAAAATCAGATGAATTGTTTGAGCAATAACCTGATCGTCACGAAGCTCACCATTCTCACCTGGGGTTTCTGCGATGATTCGGCTAAGTAGATCATTCTTCTTCTCTTTTCTTCGATCTGCGATTGCTTGGGAAAGGTATTCATACATTTCTTTCATGCTGCCCTTGGTTTGCTCCGAAATTTCTTTATCAGGTGTATGGGAAACAACAAAATTCTGCATAAATAGTGCAATGTCATCCGACCATTTAATGAATCGCTGGACTTCCTCACTTGGAATACCGAGCATACGACATAAAACCATTGCTGGAATTGGATGAGCAATATCTTGAATGAAGTCAAATGAGCCTGACTTACTCTCTAAGACTTCTTTAATAATTTCTTTTACAATTTCAGCGATAACTGGTTTAATAAGCTCAATTTAATTAGTCATAAATGCCCGATTCATGTGATTCCGGAGCTGTGTATGCACAGGACGATCGTTATAGATCATCCAAGTCGAAATGATATCGATAATATCTTTAAAGTGAGCGTCTTCTCCCGCTGGCAAATTCTCCATCTTATCTGGAATGAGTCGACTAGTAATAAATGTTTCGCCAACGAGGTATTTGCTGACATCCTCATATTTCATAATGAACCACGATTTCATCTCTTCGTTCCAGAAGACAGGTCCATTCTCCCTCAATTCCTTGTAATAGCTGTACATATCACGAAGATATTCGTCACTGTACACACTGAATTGCTCGACAGTCTGATTGATTACAATTTGATCACCCATAAGTTAAAACCCTCCTAAATTAATTAGTAATTATATGAACAAAAGACCATTGGGTCTTGTTGTTTCCGCGTGTAATGCCAAACTTCAACATCTGTAAAGCAGCAAAGGATATCGCATACGGCTCTCGCTTTCGCGATATCATCAACAGCCTCTTCCAGCATTGGTAGATAAGCTTTTCCCAATCCAGAAACGTTAACGTGCCCTTCATATAGTCCATGGAACATCCGCTCTATGGCATCACGGATGTCCTCCTCCATCTTAAAATTAATGGGGTCGTCAAGGAAACAAAGCTTAACAATAGCTTTAGTTACAGCAATCTGTAGACGTTGATAACGTGGCAAACCGATTTGCATTGTATGTTGTAATATCTTTACCTTAATAGCATCCAAATAAGAAACGCGAATGTTCTCTAAGGCAATTGTCTCCAATCCCGTATTCATTGATAAAAGACCAGGTAAAACATTGTTCTCCAAATCATGTAGTATGCAAACTATTTCAAGTGTTGAATCAAGCCGTTCATGTGTAGAGAATTGTAAACACTCCATCACTTTCGATGGTGTGACCGCGTGTTTATACCTTCTAAGAAATTCGTTTTTTCCGAAAAAGTGTACAAGGTCTCTTAAATCATAGATAGCGTTCGCAACATCATCAGCTATGTCTACAATTCGGTTTTCCGGCAAGTGATTTCCGTAAAGATGAAAGAGTTCCTGTACAATGTCCGCTGATTCCAGATAATAGCCTTTCATGAATCCATCTTCTCTGCTTCTAACTAATGGAATCGCACTCTTATGCTTCAATACCGTGGCAAGCGTATGTTTAGAGACAATGAGTACTTTCTGAGTTAACAATCGGATGGTCTGTGCATTGGATTCGAAACCGCTCGCTGATCGCATCAACCCATCTAAAATACGCTCACCTGCATGGCCAAAGGGTGGGTGTCCAATATCGTGTGCATAACTCGCTGCATGAATCAAATCTAACTCTAATGGACTCAAGTCTGCACATGTTGATCTCTCATTTACTTTTCGTGCTATTCCATCTGCAATATTGCTTACCTCCAAAGAGTGTAAGAGCCGATTTCGAAGAAGATGGTTGTAAGGGTATGGGATCAGTTGCGTCTTATGTTGGAGCAACCGAAAGTGAGGTGAAGATAGAATCCGAACATGATCTAATTGGAATCCGGACATCTGATCAATTGTTTCTTCACTTTGCCTTGTATAGATTGCCGGCGTGTATCTGGCTCTTTCTTCAAGCATGAATTAGACCTACCTTAACATTTACTCTGAAATGTTATTTATTTTCATTAAGCTGTCCTGACTCTAAAGCTCTCCTTTTGGATAAACGTAATACCCAGACCATGTAAAGCATGTACTTGATATTGCTAGGCTCGTAGACAAAAAGGTGCGCTGGTTAACTGAGTCCGGAGGAGAGGCCCAAAAATAATGACCCAATAAGTAGTGTAAGTTGGGCCAATTCGATCGGACATTTTGCCTCCCCAAGAAAAAGTCATCATACTAACTATGCCAAGTGATAGTGAGACCCACCCCGCATATCGAGCATCTAGACCTAAGTGGTCTCTCACCAAAATAGGAATCAGAGTATGACTGGCAAAGAGTATAAAGAACTGTAATCCACCTACCAAGGATATCCAAATCAATTTCTTGCTTCTTGTTATACCCTTCTGAACTTGGGGACGCACTTTTGATGTACTCAGTGTCGCTTTACGGATCAGCCAGGGAAGCAACAATAGAACACCAAGGAGAATATGTGCCAGAAATACAGCTCGCCAACCTGCATAGTATGTGAGATAACTTCCAAGTATAGGACCTGTTAGAGGACCGATCCAGGAGATAGTTTGAGATGTTGCAATCTTTCGTCCGATAATGTCTTTTGGGAATAGTTCTGATAATAAAGTTGTCGTCACTATTGTGATCGGGGCTATCAACTCTCCATTTAGTCATCTTTACAAAAAAATATCACGATTATATTTTTTTGATTGGTAGTTAGCGAGAATCCTTTAGATATGAATCTACCAAAATATAGTTAAAATGAGCTGTGTTAATGAATGATGGACAGAGCGGTTATCAGATACTTTAATGATTTATTATTGAACAAACAAGTTATATCTATTTATAACTAAATAATAAGTTCAACTAACTTAATTGTCAAATAAAGTATTTTATTTATATATAATTCTATTTATTCATAATATTCTCTTTGCTAACTTCTTACTCATTGCTAGAGTGCTCTATCACTTCAATGGGGTTCCGCGCTTAACAAATGAGTCCCCAGTTAATAGGCAAAAAAGACGTGTTCTCCCTTACTTAGGGAATGCACGTCTTTATTTGCTTAGTGGTTTTATCAGAACTTTGATTCTGTAACTATTTCAGAAATCTCCTAATTCTTTAATGAAACCAATGTCTCTTTATCTCGGACGCTCCACCCTTTTTAAAAAATGAATGTGCTGATTCTTATTTACTATTGTCATTTTCAGTGACTGCAGTTTTAATTTTCATGGGAGTTCAATGGTTGTTCCAAAAGTAATAACCGATCCAAGCCAATTGCACTGATAAGTAATCGCTCTTTTTTATTACCTATTATCTTTTGCGTCCAGTCAACAAACCCACCATCACCAATGAAATGGACAACACCATTAATGACTGTCTTAATTGTAAACTGAAAACCCTTGTAATATTGGTTTTCTTTAAATGGCTCACCAATACTTAGTAAGTTGACTCGATCCACCAATCATATTACTTCATAATTAACTGCATTGAAAAATAGTTTTTACCTTCTTAGAGTCACATTTTTTACAAATAAAAAAGTATATTTTCCCCATATCGCCAAAAGAAAGACCAAGAGGTGCTTGAATGATAACCCGTTCTTCGTAAGGGATACTCCAAAAATCAACGATTTCATTAGGACACCATCGTTCATATGAACCACCATCAAACTCTGTTTCTGAAAAGGTGAGAAGATACTCCATTTATTTTTACAATTACATATCGGTGTTTCTTCAGACTGAATCCAATTTACATACTAAAGCGACCGAATTCAATTTGTCGCAATTGATTGCCCAATCCTCTCATATCCACTTACGGGAAAAATGAATATGCATTATAATGCAACTATTAAGACAAATGTGTCAGGAGGATCTTATGACTGAACCAATCAATAATCTTCAGGATGAGCTTGCCAAACTAATAGATCGTTATTCAGGTCAGGAGGGTGTTAACGAGACTGCGATTCCATCTTTATTTTTTATTCGTCGCTCTAATGTTACCGGTCCAAAGCACAGTGTCTACAAACCTTCCTTATGCATTATTGTTCAAGGTGCGAAGGAGGTATGGCTGGCACAGGAGCGCTTTAGATACAGTCCGGCCGATTACCTTGTTGCATCGGTTGACCTGCCGGTTACCGGGCAAGTTATAGAAGCTTCTTCTGATGTTCCGTATTTGGCTCTAAATCTTGTATTTACACCAAGTCAAATCTTAGAAGTTTTACGTGATTCTGAAATTCGAAGTGGCAAGAAAGAGAATGCGAAGCGAGCCATGTTTGTCAGTCCGATAGAGTTATCTATGTTGGATGCAGTCATCAGATTAGCTCGTTTGTTAGACAGCCCGAAGGATATTCCGGTACTCGCTCCTCTATTTACAAAAGAAATTCTATATTGGGTTCTACAAGGGCAGCACGGGGGTACTCTGGAGCAAATTGCAGTAGATGGAAGCTCTGCCTATCGTATCAGAGAAGTGATCGAACAAATCAAGAATAATTATGAAACTTCTTTTCGAATTGAGGAGCTTGCGGAAATAGCGAGGATGAGTGTTGCTTCACTTCATAGGCACTTTAAAGAGGTAACCGCTATGAGCCCTATTCAGTTCCAAAAACAACTGAGACTGCAGGAAGCGCGGCGCCTGTTATTGTCCGAGTCAACAGATGCTGCTGATGTGGCATTCCATGTAGGCTATGAAAGTCCATCGCAATTCAGTCGAGAATATTCCCGTATGTTTGGTTTTCCACCAAGAGAAGATATAAAGCGCCTAAGGGAAAATTTGACCAAATGATTAGCCAGTCGACGGATACATTCCGACGACTGGCCAATTAATTTGTAAGCGTATTGATTATGTTACATTCGAAGATAGCTAGCTCCTACGTTAAGTCTGCTGTTCTAATTCAATATTTTCCTAGCAATCACAACAAGATCCTCAATGTCAATCCTGCCGTCGTTGTTTAGATCATATTTTTTGTAATTAGACCAGTCCGGATCGTCGGAGGTCTTGCCGTAAGCCGCAGCAATAATTGCCAAATCGCCAATAGAAACTCGACCGTCTCCATTCATGTCGCCAGGCTCACTTTGAATAACCGAATCGATAAACGTTTGCAAAGCTGCATGGAGTGTGCTAACTGCTTGCTCGATTTGTTGCTGAGTGGCCGCTGTGTTATCTAATACGCCTTGGGCTTGATGAATCGCTGCTTGCAGTAAGGCTTTGGAGCCTGCTGGATACTGCCCCGCTATACCGCCTTCCACAGCGTTGTTATGAACCCCTTGTGCTTCAGTAATCAGATTGCTCAGTACCGATTTGTCAATCACACTGATTTGAACCTCATGCGAAGATCCGCTGCGTGTCGACTCATCTCCTGATTTGTTCGCTGTAATCAGTCTACTGATTGCAATGGTAGTAATTCCAGCTGAGGCCGAGTCTTTCACTCGGAAGCTGAGCTTCAATAGATCGCCCATCTGTTGCGGATCAGCAACATTCAAATGGACAAGGAGAATACGTATGGATCCAGCTGTCTTATTGTAGCCTGCAACAATGACTCTTTGATCATCCATAGAGACAGGTGGTGCAATCAATTCCAATTGATTAGGATCATAGGAAATGCTAATGTCCTGTGCTTGTACTTCATCTTGCACGTTGTTCAGACGATAGGTCAGATCGAATTGCTGCCCGGTGGATCCTGTATGCGTTCCGCTCAAGCCAGCCCCGCCCGAGACCAAATGGACCGCAATCGTTTGATCTTTCGTCGCTTCGAAGCTTCCGGTTTGTGGCGTATAACCTGGCTTGCTAACATTGTAGATATATGCTCCGCCAGCTGGGAGCTTGTATGTTGTTCCATCCGTGCTCGGGCTGTATAAGTATCCTTCTGCATCATTTATCGTAACCAAAGCATCCGCAGGAGTAATATCGAAATACACATCACGATAAACTGTGGATATCTCATTTGCCACCAGCGCACCTAATGTTGCATAGGAAAGGTTAAAGTTGCCTTGCGGCCAGAACAAGTAGACATCTTTTGTACCTTTCACTTCTTGTACCTTGGAGGTGCTCACTTCCGAGAGATTCATCCATCCGCCTGTAGACGCACTCATATTTAAAGAAGCGACGGTTGTGGCTGATGCAACGGTACCAACACCAGGATCAGCGACCCGGATTTGCATCTCTCTTGTTCCATCGGTAGGAGAAGCATAACCAATGGCAACGTTCTGCAGTCCATCCTTCAGATTGACATTACTGAATTTCAGCCAGCCGTTCGAGCTTACAAATTCCACCCAATCGTTGGAGAATGTCATTTTCCCATTGCTGTTAGTACCACCCGATTCGCCATTTCGATCGATCCCTCTAAGCTTGAGATTTTGGATGCTACCCTTCACAATCCGCACCTGAAGTTGTTTGGACTTACTCGGATCCTGGATCGAAGCAGCAATGACTGTAATATCCTGTGTTTCAGCACCCTCTTTGATCGAAAGAATGCCGTCATTGCTAAGCTTAACTCCCGAATAGCTGCCTCCCAAGTTCCATTTCACTTGTTTACTGCCGGTTTGAATAGTGCCATCGGAATAGAGTACGGATGCTGTGTAGGCAACATCCCTTCTGCCCGCTGCAGGCAAGGAAACAAGTGTATTGCCTAATACATTGATACCTGTAATCTTGCCGGATGCCGGCCCCGTAAAGAATTGCAATGATTTCAGGTTGCTTGGACGAGTAAATGAAATATATAGGTCATGTGTGCCGCTTACTTTTGCAGACAAGTCCGCAGACAAAGCTTTGTAAACGTTCAAGTTACCCGTATTTTCAACAAGAATACTGGCAACTACGTCTCCGTCCGGTTTATCCAGTCGCAGCTCGACTTTGCCCAACTCCTCAGGAGTTGTCTTGGTGGAGGCAACCTGGATAACAACTCTATCTGCGCCGCCTTCTCCGAATTGAACGTTTTTAAACATTGCATAATCGCCAACGTTAGCATCTTGTAGAACAACAGAGCTCTTGGTGATATTTCCGTAGAGCAAATCCGCGTCAACCGCATTCATGACTTCATAAGGATTATGCGAAATTGCTGAATCTTGAATGTCGGAGAAATTGTACACAGCCCCTTTTTGGGCCTGAAGGACAATGGTATTGCTGTCCAAGATCGTAAAATCAACAGACTGACTGCCATTTTTCACAGTCGCCGTGCTTAAATTAGGCCCTTTAACTGTAATCAAACTCGTACTTCCGGTCTTTAAGACCGCGGATTTAAGATTAGACTTCTCCCAAGCCATATCGACCTCTACATTGCCTCTTGCCTTCAGTCCGGATACGCTGCCCGTGTTCCATTTTGAAGGAAGCGCAGGTAACAATTCTATGCCTCCGCCCTGGCTTTGCAGCAGCATCTCAGTCATACCTGCTGTTGCTCCGAAGTTGCCGTCAATCTGGAATGGCGGATGTGTATCGAACAAATTACTTAGCGTTGATTCGTAAAGAAGCTCCTTGAGCAGCTTTTGCGCACGATCACCGTCTCGCAAACGAGCCCAGAAATTCAGCTTCCACGCTTTGCTCCATCCTGTAGCACCGTCGCCACGGGTATTGAGCGTTACTTTCATTGCCTCCACATACTTATCTTCCTGTTCGCTGCGTCCCGCAACAATTTGATTACCCGGATGAAGCCCGAACAGCTGGTTCGTATGACGGTGACCGTTGTCTCCAGTGATATCCATCGCGACTTCGTCTTTCCATTCCATAAACTGTCCGCCCAGCCCAATCTTCGGACCTGCAAGGCGAGACTGTGCTTGTTTGATTCCATTTAGCTCCGAACTGCTGATGTTCAAGACATTGCTTGCCTTGATCACATCGTCAAAAATCCCCCATACCACGCTTTGGACTTCAGTAGCGCCTAACGAATATGCGCCATGCTCAGGCGAATAGGACGGATTCGCAACCAATGTGCCGTCGCGCGTGTCCTCCCATAGCGTATCTACCCAAAATAAAGCGGCGCCTAGCAGAATATCATAATTGTCCCTTAAAAAATCTTCATCCAAAGTAAATTGATAATGCTCCCAAATATGCATGGCTAACCATGCTCCGTCTTCCGGCGAGAAAAATGCACTGCTTGTTGCCGGAGCGGTATTTCCCCATATATTGTTCTCATGGTGCGTAGTCCAGCCTCTGACCGGACCGCCCGCCGGTGTGACATAACCGTGCTGTGCGCTTATGGTTCCTCTAGGAACCAAACTTTTAATATATTCAATCAGAGGCATATGGCTTTCTGAAAGATTGGTTTGCTCGGCGAGCCAGTAATTCATCTGCAGATTAATATTGGCATGATAGTCCGAGCTCCAAGGAGGATTCGTGCCGCTCGCCCAAATGCCTTGCAAATTCGCTGGCAAAGATCCTTCTCTTGACGATGAGATTAACAGGTATCTCCCAAACTGATAATATAGCTGTTCCAGATATCGGTCCTCATCCGAAGTGTTAGACCTGGCGTATCCAGCCAGCAATTGATCTGTCGGCTTGTTGGGCAATGGTACATTCATTAGGTTTAGCTTTACGCGATCGAACAGATGCTGATAATCGCTGACATGTCTATCAAGCAGTTGATCGAAGCCTTTCTCTGCTGCTGCCGCCAGTCTGGCGCTAACTGCGGAAAGAGGATCCTTACCGGTAAAATACTTAAACTGGTCATCCATGGACTGCTGATAATTGGTTCCTGCCGCCATCAGAATCAGGATCGAATCTGCGTTTTCCACTTGTACTCCGTTGTTCGTGGCAACTGCTTTTCCACCGGTAGGGATAACTTTGATTTGCTGTGCAAAGTGTAAGGTATTGTCAAAATTCGTGGCTGCGCCTGCCTTATCATGGTCACTCGGCCAGCCCGTCATGGTTATCGTATCTCCTATAGATGAAATGCTCTTCTTGGTTTGGGCTGATGTCACGCTCACAAACTGGCTCAGCTTCCCGGAGCCGGTAGAAGACAAGCGAATGGCCATCACATTGTCGGGATAATTAACAAAATACTCCTTCTTCATAAGTACATCGCCTTGTTGATAAGATACACGAGCCATGCCATTATTCAAATCGAGTTCCCGCTTGTAGTTCGTAACCGCTTGGTCGGGGGGAACGGAACTATCGTCAATCACCGTGAACTCTGACATTTGAAGTGCCTGATTGCTTCCGTACAATGCCGAAACTTTAAGCTTAAAATATTTATATGAACCTGGTTTGTCTAGCTCAAACGTCTTCGTTTGATTTCGTCCTGCATTAACAAAGTTGGTAACCGAAGCGATAGTCTCATAGTTGACGCCGTCATTGGAAGCGGACAGTGTCCAGTCTTTCGGATCTCTGCCTTGCGTATCATTTCCTGTCGTCAAGGAATAGGATTTGGTTGTAAAGGCTTTGGAATAATCCCATTCAATCACATATTCGGAGGCTCCGGCATAACCATCAGCAAAGTATTTGGTGCTCGTATTTCCGTCGAACAGCTTTTCAATGGTCTCACTCGAGTTTTTGGTGTTATTTTGCCCGGTATAAATCCTCGTTATGGATGGCTTAGCCGTCTTAAGATCCTGTAACCAGATGGAGCCTAGCTCCTGATAGGATCCAAAATTTTTCTTCGTGCCGATGAGTCCGCCTGTTTCAGTTGACTCGACTCCGTTAATGAGACTCGTAAGCGAGCTAGGATTGCTGTAATTGCGGGCAATGACATTGCCATTGGCATCCTTGTAGGCCGGAGTTCCTTTTGAAAATTCCGTCATCAAATCTTGGAGTTGTTTCCTAGCCTTCTGCAAATTATCATGCTTGTACTCCGCAGTATCTTTATGACCGCCGTTATACGCGGCGTTGGCACCGGGACCGCCAGACCAAAGTGACTTTTCATTAATGAGAATTTGATCCTTCTCAACGCCGCCAAATACCATGGCTCCCATAAACCCATTCCCCAATGGAAGCGCTTCCGATTCCCAGCTGGTTGCAGGCTTGGTATACCATGACTTGAGCGGAACTGTGCTCGAAGGATTACCCGAGGTTTCCCCATGAGCGGTATCCGATGCGCTAATGAGGCCTGATACAGCCATCATGGCTGCTAGGGTAGAACAAACGAACTTCTTCAGCATTCGACCTATTCCTCCTTACATTCTCCAAATTCACTTTCCAGATAAAGCAAATAAATGAACAACCTACAGAAACATGCTAGAACATAACAACCTCCAATTCCATTTATCTTAATATCCTTCAATTTATTCACTTCAAATCTATTATATCTTTGACCGTATTCCAAAAGAGTGGAAAATCTTCCTGAAAAAAGTGTATTATTTAACTGACTAATTTCCTCGGAATTTATTACGCATCAGACCGTAGATTCAAAATGAAAAGAATGAGTGCTAAATGGATAACAAGAAAAATGATGCCGTCTCGGAATTCTGGTAAAGATAAAAAGCGCCACCGGATTTCTCCGATGACGCTTTTTGCTGTTTGGTAAACCCCTTGATTATTCCTTGCCCTTCTCGGTCATAGTTTTTTCATAACTGATATAGTGGCCGTAAAGTTCCTCTAACGCAATTCCAACATATTTGTGAGACTTTTGGCCTTTCAAATCAGATTTAGCACCATCACGCAAAGATCTTGCTCTCATGGAAGAAGCGACAACTAGCGAATACTTGCTATCTACGATATCAAGTAGTTTATCAATTGAAGGATATAACATTCAATTTACCTCAGTTCCATTGTTGCGATTTTTGGTATTCGACGTTTTAATGTGTACACTTCGGCCACTAAGCCAGAGATCTTCCAGTATATGCAAGAGCTTAGTGACAAAATGCAAGTACCAACACTTTTTGGGCATAGCTTTATTTTATTATGCCCTCTTTATCGGCTAATTATCCACTGTAAGTATTGAAAGTAACGAATGACGAATGTGACGATGTGCGCCATTAGTATGGTTCTAGCGGTTATTTTTGTTGTTAGTGATCCAGCGGCGGCAAAATGAAAAACCTCAAGTTAGGATTAGTAGCCTGTTATGGTTAGATGTAAGCATAAAAAAAGCTACGAGTAAGTGAAGTTCTCGAAGCATTAATGTAATTATTGAATACCAACAATCTCAGAATTCCAGTAATCGCGTAAGGATATCAGCAAATTGGGTCTATATCTAATATAAATGCAGTCATCCGAAAATGTTTGAATTGTTCTTCCTGTTACTCCTTGTCTAGATGCAAAACAAAGAAAATTTGCAGGTGTAGCAATTGGATATGGGGAATAGTAAACTACTCCGATTTCACGAATATCGTCCCATTCCATATATTTCCTACCCTTAAAAGATATATATGATACACCAGATTTATTAATAATAAGTTTCCGATCAAAAGCCATGAAATAAATAGTAATTAGGAAAATAACCGTCCAGGTAATACCAATTAGCAGATCAGTAGTTATCCCAAAATCCCCCAGTAATATGATTATTAATGGGAAAGCCGACATGAGCAGCATAAATAGTAGTACCAAGGATATTGTACTTGGTTTAATAAAGTAATATCTAATTATCCTCACTCCAATACAGGTCGTCTCCTGTCTTCAATTTTTTTTGCTTCCTAATAGTATCACTTGTCTAGAAAGTATTTTCCTACCTTCTTGCTTAAGAAATCTATACTTCACTTTATAATCAGGTGGAAATCCTCGATTTACTTCATTTGATATCCACATGCGAGTATCCCCAAAAATGTATTTATGAAGTATTCTCTACAATTGAAATATTTCCTTTATTTGTAACTATCCTGCACGTTAGTTTAATCGCTGCACATTAGTACTTTCCTTAATAAACAGAATAATTTCATTAATAATATGATAACCCATCGATGATCCTTTTCTTTCAAAGCCCATTTCTAAGGACTAACAGGAATGTTGAATGTAAACAATTGCTCACTGTCGGGGTCTATTGGTTAGGATATAAATTGAACCATCCATTTTTAACTTGACGTTATTCCCGAAAACTAATATGATTAGTTTATCCAAAAACTAACTATATTAGTTTTATGTCTCGTTATATGTTTGTTGTCACCTAAATCCAGTTCATTTAATGAGAGGAGAGATCTCGTGTTTGCCGGACATTTTGGCATAGCCGCAGCCATGAAGGCCAGAGCTCCCGAGGTTCCGCTGTGGGCCCTGATCGTCGGTACGCAATTATATGATGTGCTCTTTCTGCCCTTATCTGCGTTGAGCCTCGAGTCGTTGGAAGGCGAAGGCTACGGAGGGGCATTCATCACAGCCTTCTATTCACACTCCCTCGTCAGCGCCATAGTAATTGCGCTTTTGGCCGCTTTGCTGGCCGGAATACGATGGGGTACTAGGACGGGTGTGATTCTTGGTCTGGTCACTTTTAGCCACTGGCTGTTGGATTGGATTGTCCATCGTCAGGACCTGCCTGTTCTTCCTGGCAATCTGGGCAATCTTCCGCTAATGGGGCTAGGGTTGTGGACGATACCAGCGGCCAGCTTGGCGCTTGAAATCGCAATTCTCGCCACAGGCATATGGTTGTATTTTCTGGTATGCCTGGAAGAAAACCGGCCCCGGTAATCGCGTGATAGGCATAGCCAAAGGCGCGGCGATGGCACTTTTCCTTGAAGCCACTTTGGTAATTGATGTGATGTGAAAGCACTTTATGCTACCTTTAGTAAAGCTTGTAACTGTTGGATTCGCTGTCTTTTGCAATATATCGTGTGATTGCCCAATAAGAATATAAGTAATTTATCCTTGTGGCTTATTACAAACTTCTCTGCTAAACTCCCTTTTCTTGAATGAAACAGGGAGCAACTGCCGCGGCATTTTGCTCCCTGTTTTTAATTGAACTAAAGTTTTTTCAGTAATCAACTCATGTCAATTGTGGTCCAACCAGCTTCAAGTATTTTCATTTGAAAATCCCTGAATTCTTTCATTGCATTAAAATTCGTAAATTCAATCTTGGTAAAACTTCTGATGTTACTTCACGAATTCTCAAGAATTTCTCACCCCACTTTAACACATCCTACGTACTTTTCATCTATCGTTCATCGTTAGCGGATCACCTTGTACGGCTATTTCTCCAACTCATAGCGGGCCGCGATAATGCCCGACTTGAGCGTTCGGCTGGACAGCAGCTTGAGCCTGATTTTCTCGCCGCCGTCAAATACCGATTTTCCGTCGCCCAGGACGACCGGACAAATTGTAAGCAGGAATTCGTCGATCAAGCCGAGCTCAAGCAGCGTCTTCGCCGCTCCCGGGCTGCCAAAGATGACGAGATTTTTGCCAGGCTGCTCCTTGAGTACCTTGATTTCCTCTGCGATATTGTCCTTGATCAGCATCGTATTGTTCCATTCCACCTTGTCCATCGTTCCGGAAATGACGATCTTCTTAACATCCTGCAGCCATTTGGCATGCTCCATATCGTGCCTCGAAGCATTCGGATTGTCCAGCATCGTGGGCCAGTAGCTCTCCATCATCCGATACGTCGTGCGTCCATAAACGGGAGCTCCGACTTCGGCTACGATCTCTTCGGCGTATTTCTCTAATTCCTCGTTGTACGGAATCCAATCGAGTCCTCCGTTCGAATCCGACGCATACCCGTCCAGCGACACATGCATGAACAATATTAGTTTTCTCATGTTCGTTTCTCCTCTGATTTCGAATTATTTTGTTCGATTTTTTTGGCCGTTGGCCCGCGTTTCATCCTGCTGTTTCGTTCATTATAAATCATTACGTTGCGTAAGGTTCAAGTAGTATTTTTTGAAGACAACAACGTTGCGCGAAACTGCCCTTAGCTTAATGCCCGCGGCCAATCTACAATTTTATTTTCATGAACACTTACTATCGTTCCCCATCGTAATGATTTACTGGTGATACGGTTCTCCGCACTATCTATAAGGGTAAGCTTTTCCGCATAACCCTACCTAACGATGTTGTTCAGGTTGTTGAAACCTTCGAAGTGCCCTTGATTTTATTGACCGATCGTACTAAAATTTAATCGATAGCACTAAAATTAAATCGTGAGGACAAAAACCAAAATGAACAACCAAAAAAAGTTGTCTTTCATCGAAGAAGCAAGGCGAAAACAAATCATGACTTGCGCAATCGAGACTATTTCATCGAAAGGTTATGCACAAGCCTCTTTGGCACAAATCGCCAAAGAGGCTGGGATCAGCAAAGGGGTGATTTCCTACCATTTCTCCAGCAAGGATGATCTGATCGAACAGATTGTGTCCGACTTATACGAATCCGCCTCTACGTTCATGACACCTTATCTTACGGCGCAGACGACAGCAATGGGTTGGATTAACACATATATCGAGAAGAATGTGCTGTTCATGAAATCGCACCGGAAGCATGTTATTGCCGTAACGGAGATTATATTTCATGCAAGGGACGAGGAGGGAAAGCCTCGCCATTTCAGGAGCATCGATACTGATGCGACAATCAATGTGCTTGTGAAGATGTTGCACCGGGGCACTATGGAAGTGGATTTTCGGGAATTTACCGATTTCTCCGCTCGTGTCTTGGCAGCCACGATCCGATCGGCCATTGATGGACTCAGCTTTCAGTTAGCAGCGAGTCTTGATCTTGACCTGGACGCTTATGCTAAAGAGCTCGTTACAATATTTCAAATGGCTGCACGCAAGGTTTGAACCGCTTATCCAATACCATTAATCTAAGGAGTTGGTGAGGTTGAATAAAATATTGGTGGTCGGTATCATCTTGATCCTGATCGGGATCGGTTGGGGTCTGCTATTGGACGGGATCGGAATGCGCGAATGGTTATTGTTACTGTCAGGAATCATCCTAGGGATTATTGCGGGTCTCGTTCAACGCTGGGCAGTCGCCAGACAAAGACTCGGACTCATCACACCGGGCAAGAAGAGACTATGGATTATCGGCGTCATCGTTGTGCTTGTCATTGTAAAAGTTGCCATAAACGTCTTCATCCCGTCTTATCTTGCGACGAGTAATAGCGGCATCTACCTGTCCATCGTCTACGCCATCGGGGGTCTACTCCTCGGTCATGCGTTGTATCTCAGATTCAAACCAATGCCTCAGCCAGCAAAGCTAAGGGCTAATCGAACGTGATTCGCATTTCCTTAGCGTGTAGCCTGCACACATATCAACCCCATACGCTGCAAGGGATTCCGCAAAAAGCTTTCATTTAGTTGGGATACGGTTCTCCGCCCATGATCTTGAACTATCCTCCCGTTACTTGAATGAACAAATAGAGGAGCTGCCGCGATGCAAGCTCCTCCACTAAAGTTTCTTATTAGCTAAGTCCTCATCCAATTCATATCGTTTTAAATCAACTGTGCCAAGTCCAAAGCTACCGCTAGTTTAAAAAAATTTTTACAGGCAGTGGGAATGTAGTGAAGAAAAAAGCAAAATCAAGCTTTTTTCAAACTGAAGGAGAATATCGTCCAAACCCGCCTTTGAGTTATTTACATGTTTAAAGCTTTCTGTAATTGCCCCTTGGTATATAAGGGATATCGCATTCGTTTTGTGAGCGACTACTTAAATTGAAAATACGCGGTGCCGAAAACCGTACCAAATCATGGACGATGCCAAAGATGTTGATTTCGGGATTTCAGGTTATATCGAAAATTCCTAGACGATTCATCATAGAGATTGAACATTTCCGTTGGACGCCAAATAGCTTGTAAAAAACCCAGATAATTATGTCATAAAACATGAATAAGCTTTTTAATTGCGGATTTTCGGGTAATTAAAGCTTGACGAACAAAAATACTGCGAGCTGATTATGAACATAATATATTCTGAGTTTAATATCCATTAGGGAGGCTTGGTAATATTATGGAAGAGAAAATAATTAATTTTGATGAAGAAGTTAATCCTCTCCAAAGAGAAAATGAGCTCCTTCGTCAAAATGTTGAATCCCAAAGCAGACGCATCAAAGACCTCGAATCAATAAACAATGGCTTCATGAAGATAACTAAACAACAACGCGAAGCTCACAATGAACTTTCGCGTGAGACACAGATACTTAGTGGAAAAATTACGGGAAAGCACAATAAAAGAATATAAAAAGGAGCCATAAATGGCTGCCTTTTGATTTTTCTTTTGGATTAATGGGATGCCGGTGAGCACGGAACTTAGTTCTAGTCGGATCCTTAAACTATAGCTCTAAAATTCATTATTGCGAAAAAAATCCAAAATCATGCTATTTGTAAGCCATCAGAAAGATTTGTACACCAAATCAAGGTCTAATCAAAATAGTTGAGATAGAAAACGCAGATTGCTTGTTCATTTCCTTACGAATTAGCAGAAAAGAAAAAATTAATAAGCATGAATTAAATCGTGCTTATTAGCCCATAAAACAAAAACAATCTGTTTTCTCTATCTCATGAGATAGAGAAAACAGATTGTTCCATTAATTATGACATATCTAGCTCTACCACTTTCAACATTAGTATATCTTTGTATTAACGAAGGATAAAATTCTTTTCACTTTTATCGCTATCTAATATAATCGAACCGTTCGGTCGTTGAAGGTGTTGGAGACCATTCTCAACTTTATAGCCCATTTTCTTTAGACGATTAATGACTAATTCTCTAGCTGCTTCTTCGGCTGATTTTTTTTGTTGTTTCATACTGATCCCTCCCTTATTCAATATTATCATAAATCAGATCGGTTTTGCTTAATACTTTTAGGAAATTTTGCTTGACTGACTCAATGTATTTTCTTTCATTATATTTGTCCCAGTAAACTTCAGCATTAAATGTTATTAAGAATAAGAAATTCTCATCTTTTGTTGATTTCACATTATAGGTTATGTATTTTCGTTTTGCTTTTTCATTGCCCCTGCCTGTGTAATGAAACGAAAAAAAAGGTTCTTCTTTTAGGTATTTAAAATTTAATATTGATT
Organism: Paenibacillus planticolens; assembly: GCF_013141725.1. Lineage (GTDB taxonomy): Bacteria > Bacillota > Bacilli > Paenibacillales > NBRC-103111 > Paenibacillus_E > Paenibacillus_E planticolens. The sequence goes on from NZ_WHNZ01000022.1 coordinate 166,559, forward strand.
TTAAAATCCCAATTCGTTTTTTTTCATGTAAAACCTTCGCTACACTACTAAACCCTGCGTTTTCTTCGGTAAAGAAGCCGAATCGCTTTTCCAAATGGGATATACCTAGCTCAGAGAAAGCAAGCGTAATTGAATCCTTTTCATCTAGTTCATGTAACTTTTTATTCGTTAATTTATACTCAATATCCTCTAAATAGTCAAGCAAATTATTCAATTTCATCGTATTGTTTAATGCTGCTAGTACAGTGGATTTAAATTTAAGTAATTGGTACTTATTCAATTTATAATACGATTGGACGATTGCGTTTAACTCCTCGTTTTCCCTAACAAAACCATCAACGTAATTCACTTTAATGGTTGTCTGCAATGCTTTGGTGCTGGATACTGAGTATTCATATAATTGTATGCCGGAAATGTATTCATGGTTTCTCACAAATACTTCCATAATAGATTTTAGACTTTTGTCACGTTCGAAAATCGAAAGTTCCCCATAATATCTCCAAAGCGCCTTTGTCTCATTATCAAGTTGTTTTTCTAAAGAAGCTATTTTTTCTTCTTTTTTGTCAAGATTCAATAAAATACCTAAAATGATAAAAAACATGAATAAAAGGCAAGTAATAATTATTTTATTATATTCCTTTGGTATTTCAATTTGTGTTAACCAGATACCTATTCCGCTCAGAGCAGCAGATAATAAAGTGACGATCCGCGCAAAATTATTCGACATATCTAAGCTCCAATTCAAATAAACTTTAATGTAAATTTCGACAAAACACAAAAAATTCCTCCTTGATAATTCAAAGTGTAAAAAAGCCTCTCCATGTCAATGGAGTAATACGATTTTTTTTGAAATAATAATTTTGATTATCTCCCATAAGAACAATCTTTCATCCAAATTCATTTTTAATTTTTTATGGTGTTTTTTTCAATCTTTCTGAGTGTCAATACAGTGAAAAAACTTTTTCCAAGGCACTGAGAATATAAAGGAACTTTTTTCAAACTCAAAGAGAATATCGCACTTGTTTAAATAAGAATAAACGTTTGTGTTATTTGCATTTTTAAAACTTTCTTCAATCCCCCTTGATTCATAAAGATTTTCAGAATCGTTTTTTCCAATCTTTTTGGCGCTATTTTCAAACTATCTGATGACCTACCCAACTCCATTCTTCGTTCAAATAAAAAAAAATGCAACAAGGCAGACGCTTAACAATTAAAAAAAAAATGTGATATTCCATAATTAATTAGAAAACGGAACCCGCAAACCCGCGGCGCTCCGTTTTTATTGTTTCAGAATTCGTTAGAATTTTAAGAACTCCGAGGTGAAAATGATGGTTTGTTGCAGAATTCATTAGAAAAAATATTTTCAACAAATAAATGGTTATGCATATTTATACATACATTTTCACTTCATTCAAATAGAGCAAATCATAAAATTTATTTAGCAAAGTCACCTCCCCCAACGGACGAGTAAATTGCTCAGTACCTGTTTCTCGAAAAGAGATATTAATGATAATGTATTCTTTTGCATGTGCTTGTTATCTCTATCCAACTTGCTGAGCAAAATGCCTCCTTCCAACAAGGAAAATGCAAATGAAGCAAGCGCATCCGAATCCAGATCTCCCCTAAACTCCCCAGATTTAATCCCCTCACGAATAATAATTTTCATCATATCCAAGACGGTATGCAGCCCTTACCTTGCCCGGTCACGAAGCTCCTAATGAGTATCGTCACCTTCTACAGCCGTATTCTGCATGGGACATCCGCCAATAAATGGTGGATTGTTGACGACATCTTCATAAACACGAAAAAAAGCAATCAACTGACCTAACGAGGACTGCTCTTGATCGACCACCTCAGAAAATTTTCTAGAGACCAAACTGGGAGCGTAATTGTAGGATCAAGCGCAATCTCGTCTTTACTGGCAAAATGTCGATAAATCCCCCCCTTCTTCATTCCGGTATCGGCAATAATATCGTTTAGCGATGTACCGGCATATCCTCTTTGATTAAAGATTGCTGCCGATTTCATAATGATGTGTTCTCGTGTCCGATCTCCTTTTTTCATGGGCTCCTCCGAATGAACTTTATTCTAATCTAATATTATATCAAATTTCACGACACTGAAACCTTGCCAATCACTCAAATCATGATATAATAAAGATACCGAACGGTCTCTTATATTGTATAACAAGCCCGTTTAGAAGGAAATAGTGCCGAGCCATCCATTCAGTGCTTAAACTTGAGCACGTAGGACAGGCTAATCATGGAAGAGCTAATTTCTTTTGATTTCATGACAGGCATTCGCCTGTTTAGAATAAATAAAACTTATAGGAGGACTTGAGAATGACTGTAAAAGTAGGCATTAACGGTTTTGGACGGATCGGGAGACTCGCTTTTCGCCGAATTCAAGATGTGGAAGGCATTGAGGTAGTTGCAATTAACGACCTTACGAATGCTAAAATGTTGGCTCATCTGCTCAAATATGATACAACGCAAGGCACTTTTCGTGGTGACATCGAAGTTCTTGACGGAACCTTCAAAGTAAACGGGAAAGAGGTTAAGGTGCTGGCTAACCGTAACCCTGAAGAAATCCCGTGGGGGGAGCTTGGGGTTGACATCGTTCTCGAATGTACAGGCTTCTTCACCACGAAAGAAAAAGCCGAGCTTCACCTGAAAGGGGGAGCGAAGAAAGTCGTCATTTCCGCCCCTGCTACAGGCGACATGAAAACGATCGTATACAACGTGAACCATGACACGCTGGACGGAACGGAAACGGTTATTTCCGGTGCTTCCTGCACAACGAATTGCCTAGCCCCTATGGCTAAAGCTTTGCACGATAAGTTTGGCATTCAATCCGGATTAATGACGACCATTCACGCCTATACAGGCAACCAGAAAACACTGGACGCTCCGGATCCAAAAGGAGACTTCCGAGCAGCACGCGCCGCTTCAGAGAACATTGTTCCCTATTCTACTGGTGCTGCAAAAGCCATTGGCCTCGTTCTTCCCGAACTGAAGGGCAAGCTGGATGGTGCATCTCAACGTGTGCCTGTTGCAACAGGTTCCGTAACGGAGCTGGTTGCCGTATTGAACACCAAAGTAACGATTGAGGAAATTAACACCGCTATGAAAGAAGCCTCTGATCCAGAAACTTACGGATACACGGAAGACGAGATCGTATCTTCCGATATTAAGGGTATGACTTTCGGGTCCCTTTTTGATGCCACCCAAACAAAAGTTCTAACGGTTGGAGACCAGCAACTGGTGAAAACCGTAGCTTGGTACGATAACGAAATGTCTTATACAGCCCAATTGGTTCGCACTCTGGAGTACTTCGCTAAAATAGCTAGGTAAATAACTTCCTAAAATCAAAAGATGGAGAGAAGGAACCTTCGATGAAGGATGCACTCAACAATACGATAGTCGAGAAAAACGAAGTGCTCCTTCTTCCCCGCGAAGGGGTCATTATTACGTTGCTTTGCATTACCATTGTATTGGTCACTATGAATACGGCCATGTTTAATTTGGCGTTAAACGATTTAAGCCATTATTTTAACTTGCCCTCATCCATCGTTTCATTGACGGTCACCAGTTATTCGATTATGTTCGCCATCTCCTCGATCACCTACAGCCGGTTGTCTGATATTGTTCCGTTGAAACGGTTGTTCGCCATTAGTCTGGTTTTGACGGGAGGGGCGTCGGTTGGGGCAATGCTTAGCAACCATTTTTGGGTGCTGCTTGCAGTCCGCGTTGTGCAAGCTGCCGGTGCTGGCGCGGCGATCTCCCTGTCAATCGTACTTCTGGCCCGTTACGTACCGCTGGCGCGCCGGGGAAAAGCGCTGACGTTTATCATGTCGTCTGTGTCACTGGGGTTTGGGCTAGGTCCGGTAATTGGCGGCTTTGTGGTGCAATACCTAGGTTGGAAATATCTCTTTGCAATTACATCCTTGCTGTTGTGCATTGCCCCGCTGCTTGTGCGTCATATTCCAAAAGAGTCGCTTCCCAAACGATCTTTCGATTTGCTGGGCGCCTTATCATTGAGCGCTGGTATGTCAGGTCTGTTAGTTTTTTTGACATACTATTATCCTAGTGCCTTATTGATCGGAATCTTGGGGTTGCTCGTCTTTTTTATGCGTATCCGCCAAGCTGAGCACCCGTTTGTGCTACCGTTATTATTGACCAACAAAACCTATCTTGTTCTGGCCTTTATCGGGGTTCTATCTTATTTATGCAACTTCGCCACGCTGTTTTTGTTGCCGCAAATGCTAATGAAGCATTTTGGTTTGAGTGCGAGTCATGCCGGGTTTATTATTTTTCCGGGTGCTATTTTATCCATAATGCTATCAAGAATAGTCGGAGCAATGATCGACAAGCGGGGAAACAGCAGCATGTTGTGTGCGACTCCTATACTCATACTAATAGCTGCTATATTGTTCGCAGGAGTGGGTACTCAATATTGGGTAGCGAATGTTTTCGTGTACATGCTGATGAACTTAGGCTTTGCTATCATCAGCAGTAGCGTTTCAAACGAAATTTCGCGCATATTGCCCTCCTCCCAAATTGGCTCAGGCACGGGGTTATATCAACTGATGCAGTTTATCAGCGGCGCTTTCGGCATTGCCGTGTTGTCTAGCACACTAGAAAGGCAACAGGCCCTTTCGCCTAGTCATGCGTATGCAAACATATTCTGGGGACTGGCCGTGATAGCGGTTTTGGCTAATCTATGTGCTTTTCTGTACGTGAGACGACTAACCCAAAATGCTGCGAAGAAATTGGCAAAGCCCAGTAATTTGAATTCAATATAGTCTTAGAAAAGACCCCGGCTATCGACCTTGTCCCGCGATAAATCGTATGGTTAATTTACGATATGCCTGTATCCGCTCAGTCAATTTCAGAAGGCATCCAATCGTCGGTAACTGGAGTTTGTTTCACAGCGAACTCAAGAATCGGCACGGGTACGACGTAGCCGATTCCTCGGGTCTGTTAGGCATGCAAATACAAGGGGCAATGGCGATATTCGCAGTGAATTTAAAACGAATCATGAAGATGGCAGACTAAGATAACATTGAAAGAACTCATGAAAAATGCGACACCCTCTGGAAAATCCAGATCGGGTGTCGCATTTTTTTGCCTACTGCCAAGATTCACCGAAAAACCTTAAGTTCTTCAGTGGCCACCGATTTCTCGTGGGCTTTGCCGGTTTATATCAGAATTATTCTAATTAGTATTCCCCTCAATGAGCGAGTTTGTTCAGTAATATGGTTCCATCATTAAAAACACTACTACTCCAGTAAAACTGACATATAGCCAAATAGGCATTGTCCATCGAGCAATGCGCCGATGCTTTTGAATTTGATTCGTCCATCCCCAAACAAGTGTGAATAGGGCTAGCGGTACAATTATTGCGGCAAGGATGCTGTGCGAAATTAAAATAATAAAATAAAAGGGTCTGATAATACCTTGGCCGCCAAATGTCGCTGTTTCTGAGGACATGTAGTGAAATGTTAAATAAGAAACCAGAAATAATAATGTCGAGGTAAAGGAAGCAAGAATGAAACCTTTGTGCACCTCAATGTTTTTTCTCAAAATTGCAATTAAGCTCGATATCAAAAATATAAACGTAAAGCTATTTAAAACTCCATTTATTCTCGGGAAGATGACTAAATCAAATTTGATACTTCCTTTGTATCCTATCGGTGAAAAAAACAAAAGAAGTATAACAAAATTTACAATCAAGGACGTTATAATTATAGGAATCGTATAACTTTTATTATTGGCTGGTTGATCATTTGAGTTCATTTGATCCAAACGCTCCTTCTGCAGGCAGTACCCAATACAGTATTTTCGATCAATCTATACGGACGAAAGTTATTTCTTTTTTTTCGAGCTTACCTTAGACATAAAAATTCCTTTGTCAGACGCATAAGTGACTAGCTCAGTACGACTCTTTAATTTCGGCTGTACGCCATGTGGGCTATTCTCGGTAACAAATTGCTTTAAAATTTGATATCCAAGCTCTCTCGGCAGAGTCACATCCTCGATCACGAGCGATCTCAGATACTCGTGAAAGGAAGCTGGATGCAGCGACTTGAGCAAGTAACCTTGCGCCCCGCTTTTCAGAGCTTCAAAAAAACACTCAACGTCAGCGCTTTCCGCTTGCAATACGACTAACATTTGGGGATTCATCTTTTTCATTTCTTGAATGGTCTGTGTACCCTTCATATCGTGTAATTCAACCGCAACAAGCGCAACCTCCGGCTTTAATGAATCGGCGAGTGATATCGCATCCCTTCCGCAGTCAGTTTCCGCTACGACCTCAAAGAGCGGATCCAGCTCCAGCAGGTACTTGATCCGCTCTCTATGCTCTTGCGATGGTTCTACAAGCAACACTCTGTTGATTTGGCTCACCCCTCCACAACCCCTTTATGGAACCTTAAACCCTATGCCTGTTTCTATTATCGCGTTTTATGTGTTTAGTCGAATGGCCCGAAATAGTTATTTCCCTCGAAAAATATGACCATTCAGTGTCAATGACATATTATAGATCTTTTTAAGACATATTTAATTGGCTCGCCGTAATAAAAAATCAGAAATTAAATGCTTAGTCCCCTGTTTCGCCGATTAATTGTAACTCAATTTGTTTCATCTTATAAAAATAGCCGTTTTGCTCCATCAACTCGGAATAAGAACCCGTTTCGATCACCCTTCCTTGCTCCATAACGACGATTCTGTCCATTCCTTCCAAACCGTTAAGCCGGTGACAGATTAGCAGAAGCGTATCTTCGGACGCCTGCTCGTATAGGTGCGTCAAAACACGTTGCTCTGTCACATAGTCCAGCGAAGACGTCGGCTCGTCCAGCAGCCATAGCTTTCCCTTGCGAAGCATGGCCCGCGCCAGGGCCAAGCGCTGTTTTTCGCCATCCGATAAATTTTCTCCCTTTTCGTACACGGGGTCGGTTAATGAAGTGGTCGGCAATTGCACTTTAGCGAGGATATCCAACAGGTCGCCGTCAGAACGGTCCTCAGCATCCATGAGCAAGTTATCTCGGATCGTTCCTCGGAAAAAATGGCTTTGCTGCAGCACGACATTAGCCGTTTTCCAAATGCTCGACTCCTCCAGCTCTTGTACCGATATGCCGTTCAGTCGCAAATCCCCGGCCGTCGGCGTACGCAGCTTGAGCAACAACTCAATCAGCGTGGACTTTCCTGAACCGCTAGGTCCAACAATCGCCGTTTTGGATCCTGGTGGAATTTGCAACGAAAAGTTCTTCAACGCCGGCCTCCACTCCCCTTCATATTGAAAGGAAACGCCGGATAACTCAATAGAAACGGCATGGTCGGTATTCAACGCGCGACTTGGCTGCACCGGCTGCATGGTAGGAGTTAATACTGCTTCCGTCAGCCGCTTGGCTGCATGTTCGCTATCTTGCTTATATGCTGGCAGCGTAGCCATAGCCGCTGCTTCTTCAAATACAATTAATGAGGCCATGACAAGCATAGCCAGATATACGCCAGCTAGCGTTCCATCCGATATCAGATAAGCACCAAGTGCCAACACCCCCCAGGAAATCAGATATGTGACAAAGGCATGCATCGATTGTCCACGTAGCAGTTGTCCGGCCGCTCGCTGCTGCTCGGTTGCCAATACAGCAGAAGCTTGGCGAAGTTGCTGTTCCCTCTGCGCAAGCTGCCCATAAACTTTAAGATCCCGGAAACCATACAACACCTCTGTTACTTCCGTAGACAACAGTGCCCGCTGCTTGCGAACATGCCCATTGACTTTCCGATATCCTAGCAATACGATTCCCGGCACGACCAATACGGTTCCCAGCATACCGACCAGCATCAAGCAAGCCATCCAGAAAGAAAAGGAGGCGGCAGCCAGCATTGTCGTCAAGAACACCATGACAACAATCATCGGCGGATACGCGACGCGTAAAAAATAGTGCTGCAAACTCTCTACATCCCCAACGATTCGCGCAAGTAGATCCCCGCTTCGGTTTTTATTTAAAATGCCTGGCGTTAAAGGAATGAGCTTGGCAAAAAAGGATGATCGCAAACGGCTAAGCATAGAGAATGTCGCTCGGTGGGAATATAAGCGCTCGCCATAACGACTCACCGCTCGAAGTAAACCAAGCAGCTTGACCAACGATGTAAGTACGATCAGCGTATAAAGCGGAGGTGCAAACACCGTTTGCGAAATCAGATATCCGCTCGCAGAAAAGAGGACCACACCAGCGATGCCGGCGACAAATCCGCCTAAAATTGAAAGAATAATATCCTTGCGCTCCCGAATCATAGCTTGAGACAAAATAGCCAACTCGTTCATCCCGGCACCCCTTTGCGTTGGACATCGACCATCTCTGCATACGCAGGCAGGCGTTTCATAAGCTCGTCGTGATGTCCCGAGCCCACTAGGACGCCATGGTCCATAAACAAAATGTTATCCGCATGTCGAATGGTATACAATCGGTGAGCTACCGTAATCATCGTTGCCGATTTTGCCAAGATTGCAATCGAACGTTGCAGGATACCCTCGGTATGAAGATCGAGTCCGACGGTCGGCTCATCGAACAAAATAATGGAGGGTCGCTTCAAAAAAGCCCGCGCTACGGCAAGTCGTTGCTTTTCCCCACCGGAAAGTCCTCTACCGCCTTCACCGACGGGGGTATCAAATCCCTGCTCCAGTTGGGATACAACCTTCGAAAGACCCGCGTCCGCAGCCGCCACCTCAATTTCAGCCCTGGAGACCTTCCGCCCGGCACCGATCGCGATATTATCGGCGAAGGTACCTGCAAAAATGTAAGGATGCTGCGTAATGTAGCTAATATGTTCGAACCATATCATCTCATTCTGTTGAGTAAGTGGGTTTCCATTCACTAAAATGGTCCCCGACGCCGGTTTTAGTAATCCAGCAATAAGATGGAGCAAGGTTGTTTTGCCGGATCCGCTATGACCAACAAGGGCAATATGATCTCCTGGTCCAATTATGATCGAACCTGTATTCAGCTCAAATGAGTCAGGTGCATACTGAAACCGGACATTGTCCAATTCAATGGAGGGCGGCATTGGAAACAGCTTCTTCGGGAATGTCAGGAGCCCTACCGGCTGATCTTTCAGATCGTTTCTATCGTTCATTTCCGTGAGCATGGTTTCAACCTTGCTAATCGCCCCCATACTGGTTCGCCCATTGTGAAAAGCTGTGCCCGAACTCTTTAGTAAGCTGTAAAACTCAGGCACGAGCAACAAAACAAAAAAGGCCGTGTGAAACGACATCGATTTGAAGACAAGCAGCTGAATGGCCAGTTCGAGAGCAACAATCCCGATGCTCAGCATCACAATCGATTCCAGCATGAGGGTATTCGTAAACGCAATCTTCAAAATATCCATTGTGGCATCACGGTATTTTAAGCTACTGCGTTCGATTTCTTGCTGTTGACGGCGGGCCCGTCCGAATATTTTTAACGTAACGAGCCCTTGAAGGGAATCTAGAAATGTACCGGCAAACTCGGCCAACTGCGCATACTTTTCTTCTGATTTATTTTTCGTTTTCAGCCCCACCAAAATCATAAAAATCGGGATAAACGGAGCCGTAACCAGCATGATGATCCCTGAATTGGCATGTTGGGTAAACGTAACTACTATAATCAGAATGGGGATAATGACCGTTTCCACCATACGTGGCATGTATTGACTGAAATAACTATCCGCCTCATCCACAGCATCCAGCGCCATACTGACCTTTCCCCCCGTTTGCCCTCGAAGAGAGGAAGGCAAGGATGCATGCGTAAAATTCTGAAGCACGGCTGCTCGCATATTTTTTTTGGCGGTTGCTGCCATTTGCAAACCAACTGTCCCGTTCCCAAATGACAACAGTGTACGTATCGCCATCACGACCAGTAGGATACCGAGCAGTAGGGCAACCGATGAAAAAGATACTCTCTCCACAAAGATCCGCTGGACGGCTTCAGCCAGCAATGCAGCCTGACTTACAATGGCGGCGCCTAGTGCGAGCGAGATGATTGCTAGGTAAATGAGACGTTTGCGTTGGGCAGTCATCTGTATAGCAATTAAACTTCTTTTCCCCTTCACCCAACTCAACTCCTTTATGGTAATAGCCTGCGAGTAATCGGCCTATTTTTCCCCTTTCACGTAATCCGCATCGAACAGGAACAGCTTGAAAACCAAAATAAGGGAAGGAATCAATAGACACATGCCCCCGATAAATACGACAACTAGCGCGAAGCCCATTGAGGATGAGGTGATGCTGCTCTGAATCGTAATGTAGGGATCAAGAATATAGGGATACTGCCCAATACCGTAAGCGAAAAAGGCACAGAAAAATTGCAGCATGATGCAAACAAATGCTAGCCCATAGCGGCGGCCGCGGTATAACAGCCACATCGCAATCATGAAAAAGGCAACAGAAAGTGCAAGCAGCCACCATAAATCCATCATATTTTGATAATGTCGCTCATTGTGTTGCCCCAAATAGATAAAGGCCGTCAGGGCGATAATAATCGCCGGTGTGCTCCAGAAAAGCGCATAGGTCCGCATAAGCTTTAGCGCAGCGTGATCCTCTGCCCGTGAAGCGTAAAACGCCAGAAAACAGGCGCTAATAAACAAGACAGACACAATCGCCAATCCAACGATACTCCACGATAATGGATTGGTAAATAGAGCCCAGTAATCCAGAGAAACCGTCTGATCCTGCTTCAAGATAAAGCCGCCTTCAGACAGGGCCAGCGTCACGGACAACGAAGCCGGGATCAGCAAACCCGATGCACCGTACAAAAACAGATAGACGATATTATTTTTGGAACCATAGTTTTCAAATGCATAGAACGAACCGCGAATAGCAAGCAGCACGATCGCAACACTCCCCGGTACAAGCAACGCCGAGCCATAGTAATAGGCTGTATCCGGAAAAAAACCGATCATGCCGATGTAGAAAAAGACGAAAAATACATTTGTGATCTCCCATACAGGTGACAAATAACGAGAAATCAGACGATTAATGAGGTGGTCCTGCTTGGTAAGGCGGGCATAAAAGGCAAAGAAACCGGCTCCAAAGTCAATGGAGGCAATAATAAGATACCCGTACAAAAACAGCCAAAGTACCGAAATCCCAATCAAATCGTAACTCATCAGGCATGCGCTCCCTTCCCTGTCCTCTTGTCGCCCGCATGCTGCGCCCACTTCTCCATCTCAGTTTCTGCCGGATTATTGTTGAATAAGCGCCGAAGAACAAGAACACTAAACACACCTAATACGATGTAAAGAAGAAGGAAGAGGAAAAAAAGAATTCTCACGCTTGGCGATGTCGTCGCCGCTTCTTCTACACGCATATATCCTCGTAAAATCCACGGCTGCCGCCCCAACTCAGCGTAAAACCAGCCCAGCTCGACTCCCAGGAATGCGAGCGGCGCACCTAAAGCAATAATGCGGAGTATCCATTTGTTGTGCTCATTGCGTTTTTTCCAGAATGTAAATAGGAAATACAGAACGGATATGCCCAATAACGCAAACCCTATGCCAGCCATCAAGTCAAAAAAATAATGCACAAGGAGCGGAGGTTGTTCATCTGGAGGAAATTCATTCAGACCTGTTACTTTCGCGTTAAAATTTCCAAAAGCCAGGAAGCTGAGAATCTTCGGTAGGTGAACTGCACCTATAATTTTATGCTCGGCATTAAGCCATCCTAATAGAATCAAATCCGCGCCGCTCTCGGTCTCAAAATGCCATTCCGCAGCAGCCAGCTTTTCCGGTTGATGCTCGGCCAAGAACTTGGCGGACGCATCTCCAGCTACTGTGTTTAGCAGTCCGAACAACATGACAACGGCCATCATAAGCTTTAACGCTTTTTTGTGATATCCCGTAACGCCCTTTCTAAGCATCGTAAAGGCTGCTATTCCTGCTAGCAGAGCTGCTCCTGTGAGATAGGCCGAGCTTAATACATGGAACACTTTGGAGAACGTCGCCGTATTCAGCATCGCTTGCACCGGGTTAACGGCTGTAAATTGTCCGCCTTGCATGGTAAATCCCTCGGGTTGATTCATAAAACCATTCACAGTCGTGATAAAAACAGCGGACATGCCTGCCCCTGCGACAATGGGGATTGTAAGCAGCCAATGAATATATGGGTTCTTGAACCGATCCCACGTATACAGATAAATGCCTAGAAAGATAGCTTCAAAAAAGAATGCAAATACCTCCATGAATAACGGAAGCGCAATAACGTTCCCCGCCAACTTCATAAAATTCGGCCACACCAATGCCAGTTGCAGTGAGATTGCCGTGCCTGTTACGACACCGACTGCGACGGATATAACAAACCCTCGCGCCCACCTCTTAGCCATCAGTGTGTAGTGAGAATCTTGCTTGCGGATGCCGATGAGCTCAGCAATCGCGATCATGAGAGGGATACCGACACCAATCGTCGCGAATATCATATGGAACCCTAGTGTCATTCCTGTCACCAGCTTGCTCCATAGTACCGTATCAATTCCCATTCCTTACTGCCTCCCTTCCAAAGCGATTTGTAATTTGAGTTGATTATATCTCTGTCCTTCAGCAGTTCAATCGCAGTCACATCTTCTCCCATATTCGTTCAAGAAAGGATCAATTGGGCACTTCGTTTTCCTCGACATACGTATAGTTGAGTACGTCCTTCATGGATTTTCCTTCTTTTCATCTTTTGATTTTGGTAAGTTATTTACCTAGCGATCTTAGCGAAGTACTCCAGAGTACGAACCAGTTGGGCAGTGTAAGACATTTCATTATCGTACCAAGCTACGGTTTTCACTAGTTGCTGGTCACCGACTGTCAGAACTTTCGTCTGCGTGGCGTCGAAGAGCGAACCAAATGTGATACCTTTGATATCGGAAGATACAATTTCGTCATCCGTGTAGCCGTAAGTTTCTGGATCGGAGGCTTCTTTCATAGCAGTGTTAACTTGCTCAACCGTTACCGTGGTATTTAAAACAGCAACGAGCTCAGTCACGGAACCTGTTGGTACAGGTACACGTTGGGATGCTCCATCCAGTTTACCCTTCAGTTCCGGAAGAACCAGACCAATGGCTTTTGCGGCACCTGTGGAGTAGGGAACGATGTTCTCCGCAGAGGCACGCGCAGCGCGGAAGTCGCCTTTTGGACTCGGAGCATCAAGCGTGTTTTGGTTGCTTGTATAAGCGTGAATTGTCGTCATTAGCCCAGATTGGATACCGAACTTATCGTGCAAAGCTTTAGCCATAGGGGCTAGGCAGTTCGTTGTGCAGGAAGCACCGGAAATAACCGTTTCCGTTCCGTCCAGCGTGTCATGGTTCACGTTGTATACGATCGTTTTCATATCGCCTGTAGCAGGGGCGGAAATGACGACTTTCTTCGCTCCTCCTTTCAGGTGAAGTTCGGCTTTTTCTTTCGTGGTGAAGAAGCCTGTACATTCGAGAACGATGTCAACCCCAAGCTCTCCCCACGGAAGTTCTTCAGGATTCCGCGTAGCCAGAATCTTAACCTCTTTCCCGTTTACTTTGAAGGTTCCGTCATGGACTTCAATGTCACCGTGAAAAGTGCCTTGCGTGGTATCATATTTGAGCAGATGAGCCAACATTTTAGCATTCGTAAGGTCGTTAATTGCTACAACCTCGACGCCTTCCACATCTTGTATTCGGCGAAAAGCGAGTCGTCCGATCCGTCCAAAGCCGTTAATGCCTACTTTTACAGTCATTCTCAAGTCCTCCTATAAGGTTTTATTTATTCCAAAGAGGCGAATACCTCTCATGAAATCAAAATAGCTCGGCGCTATTTCATTCTGGACCGTCTTGTTTTAAAATAAAAGGTACCGAGCGGTATCTTTTATACTAACATAATTCTAGTGAATGGCAAGGTAGGAAAATTGTATAATTTGTTTATAATAAATGATTAGAATAAGGTTCATACGGAGGAGCTCATGAAAAAAGGGGACAGAACACGGGAACATATCATTATGAAATCGGCTGAAATTTTTAACCAGAGAGGATATGCCGGTACATCGCTAAATGATATTATTGCTGACACCGGAATTAAGAAAGGGGGCATCTATCGACATTTTGCCAGTAAAGACGAGATAGCGCTTGAAGCCTACAATTATGCTGCCAGTTTGGTCAGCAGAAAATTTTCTGAGGCGGTCGATCAAGAGCAGTCTGCGTCAGGAAAGCTGATTGCTTTTTTTCGTGTCTATGAGGATGTCGTCAACGATCCACCATTTATTGGCGGATGTCCCATGCAGAATACGGCTGTAGAAAGTGACGATACTCATTCGGAGCTTTGTGGTCGAGCAAGGCAGGGGCTACATACCTTCTTGGATATGATGAAAAGTATTATTCGTGACGGGATTAAAGCTGGGGAGTTTAAGGGAGATCTGGATTCGGATGCGCTTGCTTCATTTGCATTTTCCTTGTTGGAAGGAGGCATTTTGCTCAGCAAATTGGATGGGGATAACAAGCACATGCTAATGAATATTTCAATCTTCTCGTCCTATTTGCAGCAATGCTGCTTAAAGACCAGTTAAACTGTGGTGAACAGGCGCATCGGAATAGAACTGGGTATAATCGATGACAGTCCAAGTAGGGCTGCATTCAAAATATAACTAAGTAGAGATGCATACAAAACGTAATAAGGGAACGCTTGTCCCCTTACTAGACATATGTATAAAAAACTATGTAGCTAACACATACTTGTGTAGCAGAAAAAGATAGAACAACCAAAACTTTCTATGGATTGCCACACTAACTGGAAACGATGACATAACTACACCTGGCTGCCGACATATCTTCTTTGCGGTCCGCAAGAGTTCAGACAATCATGATTCGCTTTTACCTAGATCAAGCACATTTTAACTGAATAAAATGAAATTGCTCTCTTAGACACCAGCTAAACTCCCCTTCTTAATTAAGGGGAGCTTTTTGCATTATGACACATCATTATCTGCGTCCAATTATATATTCTTTACCCTGAAGGGATGTGATCGTTTTGAACACTCTTTACCATTTGGCCTCAAAGGCCGTGTTCTATCCCCTTTTTTCATGAGCTCCTCCGTATGAACCTTATTCTAATCATTTATTATAAACAAATTATACAATTCCGACCTTGCCATTCACTAGAATTATGCTAAAATAAAAGATACCATTCGGTATCTTAATAGCGCCGAGCTATTTTGATTTCATGAGAGGTATTCACCTCTTTGGAATAAATAAAACTTATAGGAGGATTTGAGAATGACTGTAAAAGTAGGCATTAACGGCTTTGGACGGATCGGACGACTCGTATATAGCCCCATTGAGTTATTCTTGTTTTTCAATTCGTATCGCATAATGAAGATGTAGGGTACGCAAGGAAAAGGTAGTGATTATATATTTGTTAAAATACGGAACCGAAATTCTCATTGTTGCTCGTGATAGACGCATTCAAATGCTTTCTTAAATCAAATCTTGAGAAGGAAGGCTGCATGGTTGATCAAGCATATGATGGTAAATCATCATTTCTTAAAGTACAACAGTTCTACTATAGTCTCGTTATATTGGATGCAGCAATTCCTTATCAGGATGGAATCACTCTTTGCTCTAAGATCAAGAAAGATAATGAGGTGCCGGTTATCGTGGTAACTCATAACGACCATCAGATGCTGGAGAGTTTTCAAGCTGGCGCTGATGACTCTAAACAACATGTAAAGGAGTTGCGCCATGACGATTAGTCACAGTCTCTTGTTCTCGCTTAATTGCTGGTTTTTCGTTTCACTGTTCACATTCGCCGGTTTCCGTTTTGCCCGGCTGCGCATTGAACGTGATTCTCGCCGATTGATAGGTAACTCGCCTCAGGATGATGAACGCTAAAAGTGCTTTCCGCCTCCTGATTACCGTTGCTGCAGCCTTCATTTTCTGGACGCTATTGAATCGTTTCACTCTGGATCCGGATGCGTCGGTTTTTTTGAGCCACAAGACCAAGCTCACCCGTTCGATGAATTTACCTGTCTGGCTAACTATGCTGAACGTTCACGTCATCTTCGCCTGCATCGCAATCGCTGCGGGCGCCATAAACTTTTCTAGTGCCAAGCTCCGTAAGTACCGAAAGACGCATCGTATTCTCGGCTACGTCTATGTCGTCGCCGTACTGGCCGTATGCATCACATCAGGCTATATGGCTCCTTTTGCGACCGGAGGCAAGGTCGTGAGTGTAGCCTTCAATTTGCTTAATATCATTTGGATATTTATAACAGTGAACGCATACTTGCATATTCGACAAGGACGGGTTGAAAACCACCGCCACTGGATGATCCGCAGCTACGCGTTCTGCTTTACAAATCAGATGATACATTCGCTTATGCTTCTCTTCATCAACGCGCTGGGAATGAGCTATGAGGTCGGATATACGGTGAGTGTTATAGGAACGATCGTACTTCTTTTCTTGGCGGCGGAATGGATCATTCGGAGACGGAAGGCTGGCGGGAGTACGATGTCGTTTCGGTGATAATAAACATCCACCACTTCTTTGTGGACGTACTCACAAGCCGACGATTAAACCGCAACTGTCTGGAGGTACGCATTCTTTATGAAACGAAGAATCGATGAGAACATGAATGGTTCTCGTCAGCCAAACTGAACTCTAGGCTGTTAAAACACTTTTAGTTGCAAGTCCTTCAAAGGGTAATTTAACAGCCCACTCCATAACCTGGGTATCGGCACCAATATAGCTGTGCTATATCGGTCACATGAATACACACGACACTCTGCTCAATGCGGCTTTACAAGTTCTCGAGGAAGAGGGCGAGGCACAGTTCTCGACACGCT
Organism: Paenibacillus planticolens; assembly: GCF_013141725.1. Taxonomy (GTDB): domain Bacteria; phylum Bacillota; class Bacilli; order Paenibacillales; family NBRC-103111; genus Paenibacillus_E; species Paenibacillus_E planticolens. The sequence goes on from NZ_WHNZ01000022.1 coordinate 183,381, forward strand.
CCGTCTGCGCAATTGCGAAGGTGACCGCACCGACGCTGTACCATCACTTCGGCAGCGCCGACGGGCTTCTGAGCGCCGCCATTACAGAAGCATTTGCACAGTTTCTCGAAAGCAAAAGGACTGCCACCCAATCCTCCGATCCGGTGATGGCGCTGCGCGAGGGCTGGGACGATTACGTGCGCTTCGCGGCCATCGCCGCTGAGGGCCGACTCAGGCCAACGGTGGAGGTGGCTGCCGATCTCATGTGGGCGTCTGCGAATGCTGCATCCCTACTTTACGTCACAGCTCGGCTACGCAAGGTCGTGCCCCCCACTTCTGAGGTCCTGGAGCAAATCCGCGAGGGCGCCATACGGTCCATCCTAAATCCCGAACAGAAAGGACGAACACAATGAAAATTCTCGTCACGGGAGGCACCGGTCTGCTCGGCGGCCGCCTGATCACGAAGCTCGTGGAGGACGGTCACGAGCTTTTCGCTCTCACACGCTCCACATCATCTCACGCCAAACTCAAGTCCATGGGTGCAACGCCAGTCGATGCCGATCTCGAAAGCAACACGCCACTCATATTGCCGGTGATTGATGCGGTTGTGCACGCGGCTGCCCTGTTTCGCTTCTCAGGGCCTCGCGAACCCTTCTTCCGTACCAACGTCGATGGCACCGTAGCCTTGTTGAAGGCAGCTGAGTCCGCCGGTGCGAAGACATTCGTCTACATCAGCGCGGCGGGGATCCTCATGGATAATGGCGGTACGCCCATCCGCGACGCCGATGAAAGCGCGCCAACTTTCCCGAACCACTTCTCCGCCTACCTGGCGAGCAAGGCACGGGCCGAGCCATTGGTTCTGGCAGCCAACAAACCCGGCTTTCGCACCATCGCGCTCCGCCCACCGGCTATCTGGGGGCCTGGTGATCCGTTTAGTCGAGCGCTTCCCGAAGCAGTCAGATCTGGACAGTTCGCCTTCATCGACCGCGGCGACTACGCTTTTGCAACCTGCCACGTAGACAATGTGGTCGAAGCCATACAATGCGCTCTTGAACGCGGAGAAGGCGGTCATGCCTTCTTCATCAAAGACCAGGAAGGGCAGACTTTCCGTGAGTTCGTCTCCTCGCTCGCGAACTTGCAGGGCCTGTCCATCGATAAGCTGCGTTCGATGCCCTACTGGCTTGCCTCTGCCATTGGCCGGCTGCTCGACACTATCTGGGCCGTCACGCGGAAAGACGGCGATCCGCCGATCTCACGCTCGATGATACGCATGATCGGGCGTGAGTTCACAGTCAACGATGCCGCTGCACGTCGAGAGTTGGGCTATGTCGGAAGAACTTTGCGCGACGCTGGCTTGCAAAGCTATGAGGAACCATCTACTCGACGATAGTGCTTTGGAGGGCGAACGACGACAATCGCCGGCTAGTCGTTCTCTGGACTTGCTCTTTTTGTCGATGTGGCAGACAATCCTCGATAACATTATTTTCTCATCACTATAGTAATATGATAATTAGACATAAAAAAGGGAACTAAGGATATTTATTAATCCCTAGTTCCCCTTTTTTTATACAACTGTATTTTTATGCAAAATCATGTATAAACGTTTTTTTGAAACAAAAACTACATTAAAATATGAAACATTTACAGTTATTTATGAAAAATAACAAAAAACCAGGGGTCCCCCCCTGGTTTTCCTACGAGCAGCGACTGTAGCCACAGTTCGCGCAATTCTTGCACCCTTCGCTGTTAATCAGCGAAGCGGAGCCGCAAGACGGGCACAAGTCCTTCGGCTCGGCACTAACGCCGCCGTCATGAGCGGCGTGCCCGCTCGAAACGGGTGCTGGCGCATCCAGCACTTCACTCGTCGCGGTTACGTAGTTCCGCGCGTCATCTTGCTCGTTCATCACTTCGTCGTGCTGCTCGAGCGCCTTAGCAACCGCGTCTGCGATAGACTCGACGCGGTTGGTGCCGAATCCAATGGCGCCGGAGCCGCCAATGCCTTTCAAGTGCTTCACGAGCAGCTTCACTTTGTCCCCGTGGTCGCCATAGCGCAAGAACAACGAGCACACGCGGCCGAGTGCTTCGGACATCGCAAATACGTCGGAGCCGGCTTTCCCTACGTTAAGGAAGATTTCACTCGGCGTTCCGTTCATATCGTTAATCGTAATATACGCCATACCGAACGGCGTATTTACTTTATACGTAGCGCCTCGCAAAATTTGCGGACGGCGCTTGTACTGCTTATCGAAGACTTGTTCCGTCTTCGCCTCTTCTTTAACCGCCTCAGCAGCAACGGCAACCGGGGCTGTTTCTTCCGCTTTCTTCTCTACTTTGGCTTCGTCTTTCTTGTCCGTACTTGTGCTCAGCACTTGCACGTCGCGGCTGCCATCCCGATAGATTGTTACGCCCTTGCAGCCAAGTTCAAATGCCAACTCATACAACCGTTTCGTCTCTTCCACAGTAAAGTCGGACGGACAGTTCGCCGTTTTGGAAATGGAACTATCGACCCACGTTTGAATCGCTGCTTGCGCACGGATATGATCTTCCGCCGTCAACGTCATGGAAGTTACAAAATAATCCGGCAGTTCCTGGTTCGGATTCGCATCTTTCCATTCTTGAGCGATCGGCACATATTGCTTATCAAAGCCCAGACGGCTCTGACGGAAATATTCGAACGCGAAGTACGGCTCAATTCCCGTCGAGGTGCCGACCATCGTCCCTGTGCTTCCGGTTGGTGCTTGCGTAATGACCGTTACGTTGCGCATGCCGTTCTTCCTAATGGCTTCGCCAACTTCAGGGAATACCTTGGTCATATTTTTCATAAAGCCGCTCTCCAGGAACTTATCTGCGATGAACGCTTGAAAAGAACCTTTTTCAGCTGCAATTTCAGCCGATGCCAGATAGGCTTCTCTTGCCATAAAGCCGTAGATTTTGTCCAAAAACACCAAAGATTCCGGACTTCCATATCGGATTTTTAATTTAATCATGAGCTCCGCTAAGCCCATAGAGCCCAAGCCTACACGGCGCTCGTTCTGTTGATTCTCACGATTTTCTTCAAAATGATACGGCGTCTTGTCGATGACATTATCCAGAAAACGAGTCGAGTAACGCACAACCGTGGCCAAATCCGCCCAATCCACATCATGCTTCTGAGCATCATAAAACTTCGATAAATTAATCGCCGATAAGTTGCAGACACCCCAAGCCGGAAGCCCCTGCTCCCCGCACGGATTCGTACAAATAATCGGATTGAAGTACCAACTGTTCGACATTTGGTTGTAGTATTCCATGAATACGACACCAGGCTCAGCCGATTTCCAGGCCGATTCGATAATGGTATGCCACACATCCCGCGCTCTTACTGTGCGATAAGGCTTGACGGTTTTGCCAAGCTTTTTCCAAGCGTCCAAGTTGCCGTCCCATTTATCGTTATAGTCAGGATCAGTCGTATCCGGGAAGACGAGTTCCCATTCCAGGTCTTCCTTTACAGCCTTCATAAATCCATTGCTTACGCAAACGGATAGATTGGCATTTGTAATTTGTCCCATGGTCGACTTCACGGTTATAAAATCTTCCAGATCAGGATGCCAGTCATTAATCATCAGCATAAGAGCGCCTCTACGGCTTCCGCCTTGCTCGATCAGGCCGGTCGTATAGCTGAACAAGCCGCCCCATGATACAGCTCCACTGGATGAACCATTTACTCCCTTAACAACGGAACGGCGCGGGCGAAGGGAGGATAAATTAATGCCGACTCCGCCGCCGCGAGACATGATTTCCGTCATTTCCGTTAAGGTGCTCATAATGCCGCCGCGACTATCGTGCGGAGAAGGTATGACGTAACAGTTGAAAAGCGTCAGTTCGTCGCTCGCATCCGCCCCTGCGGCAATCCGTCCGCCTGGAACGAGTTTCCAATCGTCTAAAATATATCTGAATTTATCTGTCCATTCATTGCGTTTCTCTGGTGTCGCTTCCACGGAAGCCATGGCGCCGGCCAAGCGGTCCCACATCTCTTCAGGTGTCTTCTCAATGTTTAGGGTAAGCTTCTCAACCGGAGACTTAACGGTCTCACCGCTGCGCGTTCTTACTTGAACGATGTCGCCTTCACGGCTAATAATTTCGCCTACCTCTTTGGCTGGGAATTTGGGGTCGTCCTTCGTCAAAACGAGAACAGTGTCCCCTACCTTAGCAAAGCTCGTATCTGCATTCTTGAGCGCATAGCGATCCAAAAATATTTTCTCGCTCAACCCTTCCAGCTTCTTACCTGATTGCGAAATCCCCATCGATAAATGCCCTCCCAATAAGCTACAGATTCAGCTGCAACTAAAATGAAAATTACAATATATGGTGTGAGAAATCCATTATACAACACAAGATATTGGTCTTCGAATGGCTAAAGGACCAATTTCAATTAATAAGACAAGCTATGATCTCTTTAGCTGGGAATAGCTCTGAATTTCTAGTTATTTCATCCAAATCGGGCAGGCTCTTCGCTGCTTTTGACGATAGCGGCTTCCTCTGCTAACCTATATTAAGGATACCACAAAAGCTCTCTTTTTAGAACATTTGTTCGGAAATTTTTATTTTATATGACCTGTTCAAGAAAGCGTCTAAGGAGATGTTAGAACTATGTACTTCTATAAAAATGAATTCATTCCCAAAAGCGATATTCATCTTTCGCCGGATGATCGCGGCTATTATTTCGGAGACGGCATCTACGAAGTATTCCGGGTATATCAAGGCCAGTTGTATGAACAGGAAGCGCACTTGCAACGACTTCAAAGAACCGCAAACGAGGTGCGGCTCACGTTCCCTTTTACGATCCCACAAATAGGGCAAATTCTTACGGATCTGGTAGCGAAAAATAAACTCATTGACGGCACGGTGTATATGCAAATTACCCGGGGCGAAGCTCCCCGCGCGCATCCGTTCCCTTCCCATGCGGAACCGGTTATGCTTGCCTACTGCACCGAAGTGCCAAGACCCGCCGCGACGATACATAACGGTATCAAAGCCATTACTTTCGCGGATATTCGCTGGTTGAGATGCGATCTTAAGACGCTTAATTTGTTGCCCAATGTCATGGCGAAGCAAGCAGCGCTCGATCACGGCGTGCAGGAGGTTGTGCTGCATCGCGAAGGTACGGTGACGGAATGCAGCGCATCAAATCTGATGATCGTAAAGGATGGCGTGCTTTATACGCATCCGGCCAATCATTTGATTTTGCACGGCATCACCAGGGCCGTCGTTTTGCGGCTAGCCCGCGCTTTAGACATGCCGGTTAAAGAGGAAGCCTTTACGACAGATCAGCTCGCGAACGCTGACGAAGCCTTTATTACAGGAACGACAGTAGAAATCACGCCAATTCTGGAAGTAGATGGAGGGCCGATCGGAACGGGCGTTCCAGGGCCTCATACACGCAAACTGCAAGAGGAGTTCGTTCGCACGTTTGCGTAATAACGTAACATGAAACAGTCCCAAAAGTAGAAAATACTCCTGGGACTGCTTTTTCATTTATTCACGTGTCTTGTTTCGGGCGAAATGGCGAGCACCTTCACGTTTCATTCGACGATTTCCTGCGCACCCCCGCTCCCAATTACCGCCGCAAATTCCATTCATCCGTACCGTATTTCTCCTTCACCAAACGATCGGTCAATTCCACCTCAAACGGCGTCAAAGGCGCCTCAACCAGCTCCACGCCTAAACCCAGTCCAATTTCGCGACGAAACGCTTCTTCAACTTGCCCTAGTGTAACCGCCTCTTTACCCTGCGCCCGGAGCAGCTCGTTAATCGCCACAGCTTTCTTCAGGAAGCTCGACTTCATCCGCTCCGCAACCTTCTCGTTTGAGAAACGCAGCATACGGAACAGTTGATCCGTATCCATATCCAGAAGGATCGAGCCGTGCTGCAGCACGACGTTCTTTTGCCGAACCTGCGCACTTCCGGCAACTTTGCGTCCCTCTACGACCAGCTCGTACCACGAAGGAGAATCGAAGCACGCTGCTGAGCCGGCAGACGCGTATTTCTCCTTCTCCTCATCGCTTGCAAGCTGCACCATCTCGGCGTTAAGTCCTAGCGCGCGAAAACCTTGAAGCAGCCCCTCGCTCAGGACGCGGTAAGCGTCGGTGACATTTCGGGGAATGCCCGGATAATCCTCTGCTACAATAATGCTGTACGTCAGCTCTTTATCGTGCAGCACCGCTCTTCCCCCAGTAGGACGGCGTACAAAACCGATCCCCTCCTTCGCTACGGCTTCCTGATCGACTTCCGATGCTTTTTGGAAATAGCCGATCGACAGCGTTGCCGGATTCCATCCGTAGAAACGGACCGTTGGAGGAACGATTCCCTCGCTGTGCGCAGTCAGAATCGCTTCATCTAAAGCCATATTTTCAGCAGGAGAACGATCTCCCGTATGTATATATCGCCAGGCAGTCATGTTGAACCCGTCACCCTTTCTTTCCCACATTGCTTTGTTCAGACAGCCTCTATCATACCACAAAACCTTCTGCTCTTAGAATTCCCACTCTGTCTCCTGGCTCCTGCACGATATCCTTATCTGTTTTACGATGGAAAAGTTATGAAAGCGCCTCTTATGGACATACTAACACGTATTCGGCGTTTTCTTACGAAAACTCTTAGGAGGGCACATCCATGCGTCAAAATGAACAGCAAGAGAACATTCGCCCCATTCATCATCGGTTGGATATGCACTTTGAAAGGGACTGGTTGACTGAGCTGGATCATCGCGTGCGCGGAGGAGGGCCATGGGACGATTGGACGCTGTATCAATTGGCCTACGAATCGGAAGAATCGGGGCTTATTTCTACGTTTGACGAAATGCAGTGTCTCGTTCATTTAGGGCAGTTGGAGCCTATGGCTCATCAAATTGATACGGCGAAGAGAGTGCTCAATGAGATGCGCGGTCGAGCGATTCTGGCCGATGAAGTTGGACTCGGGAAAACAATTGAGGCTGGGTTGATTCTAAAAGAATACATGATCCGCGGTTTGGTCCGCAAAACGCTTATTCTCGTGCCGGCATCACTTGTGCTGCAATGGGTCCGTGAATTAAATACCAAATTCGGCATTCCAGCCGTCGCCCATAAGAAAGCGTACATGTGGCAGCAAAGCGATATCATCGTCGCCTCCATGGATACTGCAAAACGCGACCCGCATCGGGAAATCGTAATGGGTTTGGAATACGACATGCTCATCGTGGACGAAGCCCACAAACTCAAAAATAAAAAAACGACCAACTACACCTTCGTGAACGAGCTGCGAAAGAAGTATTGCCTGCTGCTTACCGCCACGCCGGTCCAAAACGATTTGAAAGAGCTCTATAATCTCATCACTTTGCTCAAGCCCGGTCAGCTTGGGGTCCAAAGCTCCTTCAAGTCCAATTTCGTTGTCGGCAAAAGAATTCCCAAAAACGAGATTCAGCTTCAGCAAGAGCTCTCCAAGGTGATGATCCGTAACCGGCGGGGCGACGGCGGCGTTCATTACACTAAACGGATGGTGAAAAACATCCCGCTCACGCTTTCCCCGGAGGAACAAGCGCTCTATGACGGAGTCACGAAGTTCGTTCGCACCCGGTATGAGGAAAGCGCCGGAGACCTTAGCAGCATGCTTTCGCTCATTACGCTTCAACGGGAGGTTTGCTCTTCCCGGGATGCCGTCTTCATCACACTCGTGAATTTGTTCAAGAAAACAGCCGAAGATTCGCCGGCTCGCGCCAAAATATGGGAGCTGGTCGAGCTTATCCGCGGCATTAAAGCGAACAGCAAAGCGGAAACGACGATGAAGCTTGTCCAGGAAATCAACGATAAAGTTATTATTTTCACGGAGTATCGCGCTTCCCAGGAGTATCTGCTCAATTATTTAAAAGAGCATAAAATTACGGCAGTCCCTTATCGCGGCGGCATGAACCGTGGTAAAAAGGATTGGATGATGGATCTATTCCGCAACCGCGTACAAGTGCTTGTTGCAACCGAAGCCGGCGGTGAAGGCATTAACCTGCAGTTTTGCCATAACATGATTAACTTCGATTTGCCGTGGAACCCGATGCGTGTGGAACAACGGATCGGCCGCGTACATCGTCTTGGCCAAACGCATGATGTCAACATTTATAATTTATCTACGAACAATACGATTGAAGAGCACATCCTCTCTTTGCTGCATGAGAAAATCAATATGTTCGAGATGGTGATCGGGCAGCTCGACACGATTCTGGAGAAGATCGAGAAAAAAGGCTCCCTCGAAACCTCGTTATTCCGTATGGTGATGGAATCGGGTTCGCAGGAAGACATCCGTAGAAAAATTGATGAACTGGGCCATTCATTCGCCGAAATCAAAGAAGAGATTGAACACAATCCGGTATATGGCGCAGAGTTTCAACACATCTTGGATGCCGTAGGCAGCGTACAAAACGGTGAGGTAAGGCCATGAATAAACGTAATATTCACACGTTCGTCATGCGCTTTCTCGAAGCCTATAATTGTACGATTCTTGAGAAATCCCAGGCCTATGTCACAGCCAAACTGTCTCCGGAAGCAGACCGGGAAATGACAGGCCGACCGTATTATTGGAGTTTCGTGGAAAGGACCGGTGCTCCCGCTGAAACGATGACCTATAAGTTCGTCTTCGATCCGGAACAAATGAAGCTGGAGGCTAAGCCCAAAGCTGCGGCAACTGCAGTCAAAAGCCCGCCCAATGGCGGCGGACCACCCGCTCCGAACCAAGATGGAGCTGCTGATGGCTCTTCCGACAGCATTCTAGGACGCTATTTCGGTTTCGCTCCAGCGGCCATTACTGCGCGTGTTCCACAGGATGACGTCACCTTCGGCAGCAGGCGGTTGGAGCAAATGTTCCACATCGTCCGGGAACGCGGGAAGTTCGTGCATCTCTTCGAGAAGCCTTTTCCGATGGGAGCTACGTACCATGCTGCCCTTGTGTATGACACTTGGTTCTGTGTCAACTACAAAGTTGAGCTGGCATGCGATCGTAAGCGAAGCGAAATCCACTCCCTTGCTATCCAACTGAACAGCGGCGAGATTCGCGAGCATTTTCATAAACATCTCTTAACTAAAAGTCTTTCTCCAAAACTGCCTGCGAACAGTCATATTTTGCAAGATACGATTTCGCTGTCCAAAGCCGTGAACCAGCTCGAAATGACGCTTGAGCGCAAGATCAGCGCCTATGACCACTCTTGGGCAGACGAAGCCAATGAGCAGCACCGCAGCGAGATCGACCGTGTGGAGTCTTACTATAACGGGCTTCTGCTAAGCGCAGAGCCGGATAAAAGAGACGAAATCGAAACGCAATGCCGGAATCGACTCAAAGAAATCGACTGGCAGCATAAGCCGCGCATCGCCGTTTCTGTCATCAATTGCGGACTGTTCCATTTGAACGCCGGACGTTCACCCAGGAACTGACGATAGTCGCTAAAACATCCAAAATTAACACTACAGGTTCTAACAATCTTTTTATAGCATAAGAATTACAATAGATTCATACAAATGAGAGGTTTCCGATAGGCAGGTGAACGCGGATGAAGTTGTGGACTGCATGGACTGCAGCCTGCTTCATATGTATAGGCAGCTTAATATTCATACCGGCGCAAAGTTCTGCGGGCGATAATCCCGATCGGACAAGCCTCGTGCAAAAAGCCGGACAATCCGCAGCTGACAGCCCGCTTGCTGCAGCAGCGAAGCCTGTGCCGGATCTGCGAAGCGAAGCCACCTTGAGTGCCACCATCGACAAGTGGCGCTTGACGCTCGCTCGCGAAGAAGGGTTCAAGGGCTGGCAATCAGCCACTTGGAACAGTTTCCCGCTAGGTCCCGGTACACACGGCTGGGTCGTCATTCTCACGGATCACGGCGAGGATGTCGGGTATATGATTGTACATGCCACAGAAAACGGCTCTTTCCGTTTAACGGAGTATGGAACAGGCAAGCATCCACTTTTCAGCTTGACCACGCTGTATCGCTCTTTGGTACAGCAGGAACTCATCCCAACTGCTACTTCTTATTCTGATTTTACCGCTAACGACAATATTGCAAAAGAACGCTTATATATGGATGCCTTAACCGCTGTTTGGAAAATCAAGCTTCAAAACCAAACCTACTACTTAGATGCCAAATCAGGCGAGGTGCTTCCTCTAACGGAAGACCCGGCGCCGAAGTCATCGGACAAGATCACCTCTCTTCCTGAAACAGATTTGTCGGGCGAAGCCATTACAGCGCTGCATGCGGCATTCGACCCTTATGACCGGATGCCTTGGATTATGGGCAAACCGCTTCAGGTCACAAGCCTCGCAGAACTCCAAGGCGCGCTCGAAACGCATACGAATCTGACCTATGTCACCGAACTTTATGAAAATAAGGTCACATTGCCTCTCGCTGTTCTTGGCTATCAAGCCTGGCAGGAAGGCTCTGCATATCTTGTTTTGGATCATGAGGGGCCTCGATACGTACGACTGACGGCTGCGCTCGAAATGGGTCATGTGTATTAAAGCCTCTGGTCCGGTCACGGACAAAAAAAAACTGTCTCACAGGTCATGCAGACCTTTCGAGACAGCTTTTTTGCGCCGTTTATTTTTTGGGCTTGAACTGATCAAACAGCATCCGTGCCGCCAAGGGCAGCATGCCGAACCAGCGTGTTTGCCAATGCTCGCGCTTCTCTTTGTTCATTGCTTTTGCCTGCTGGCGAACATCCCGAGGCGTGTCTATATATGTCACGACCTGCTGTGTTATGTACTTGACCAGCTCATCACTTTTGGCCATACGCCCACCTGCCTTTTTCTCCCTATTGTAACCAGAGAGCTCCGGGCTTAAACGGCACAGACAGGTGGAAGGCATGGATTCAACTGACTTTTCCGCCGCTCTCCGCAACAATTTTATCCGCAAATGACTTAATCGTACTGCAGCCCAGCAGCATCGGCTTGTTATCACACTGCAATAGCAAGGTTTGTGCATTCATATCCCAAGCATATTGGAAACCGACATTCATGCCAACTACGGTGATCATGAACTTGCCCGATGCCGCATTAGGAATCGTGAATCCCTGTTTTTTTCCCACTTGCTGTAAAGATCGAAATACCGAAGACGAAATCCCTCTATACGTCCAAGTACTGCAAGCCGCCATAGGTCAATCTCCTCTCTCCCTTATAGGATCACTAAATTGTATGAAGAGAGGGCGCAAATCGTGCTTGTATCAAAAAAATCAGTCCGCTGTCCTTAGTCGAAGCTGTCGCGGGGATTTCTGTATAGCTGCACACCAAGAAGAACCTAGCCTGCGGCCTGGTCAACATGTACCCCACAACTAAATAGGGAACTCCATTCCCTTATTTGAGCAAAAAGCAGTATTTCGTAGGTTGAAGGGGAACTACAGGCTCTTATTCAACCTCCATTGTCCAAAAATCTGTCAAAATAGCGAAATAGCGGACCCTAGTTCCCTCTCCCACACGCAAAGGGATCTTTTTGGCAAAATAGCGGCCTGTAGTTCCCCCTGTAAACAACTAAACTCTAAAAAAAGCACCCTCGATCCCATAAGCGGGTTCGAAAGTGCTTTTTCATACTGATGAACGTTACATCCTAATTTCTGCTGATACCGACAATAGAGGCTATGAAACGCAAGATATACAGGAATAGATTAATGAAATCCAGATAAATATTGAGCGCAGCCAGCGGAACCTGTTCCGATGCTACGCCATTTCGGTATTGCGCCACATCGTACAGCACCCAGCCGCTGAAAATTAAAATCCCGATCATCGACCAAACCAGGTTCGTTACCGAACCGAAATTAACGAACATGCCGATTACACTCATCAGCACAAGTCCGATCGTTCCTGCGAACAAAAAACCGCCCAGGAAGCTGAAATCACGCTGCGAACGGTGAGCATAGAAGGCAAGACCGCCAAATATTGCCGCCGTAGCGAAGAAGGCGCCGGATACGACATTGGCTCCCAGCATGCCGCCGTATGCCATAATGACCGGATACAGGGTCACACCAGAAATCGCAGTAAAGGCATATAGAAAACCGTAACCGATATTTTTGCCGCGAATTCGAATCACGATGGCTGCAATCAGCATCACCACTTCAGCGACAACGAAAAGCATGATCATAGAAGGCGGAACAACCATAGCTCCGATTAATGTTCCGAGAAAGGAGACCAAGAGCGAAACGGCAAATGTTTGAAGCACATGAGCAAAACTGCCTGTATGTGATACCGTCACTGTTCTATCCATGAAACTGTCAACTCCTTTAATGAATACTTGTACGATCTATACTATGTATTATACCTAAACTTCATGAGAACTGCTATACTCCCGGAGGCTAGGCTTTTTATTTGAAGATGGAGAATATTCGCTGGATATTCCTTCTTAAATAGGCGCGCAGTTTCGCAGGAAACTTTAAAATAAGCCGCGTTCCCCAACCGTCATAAGTCCCACCGGTCTCTGAAGCAAGAACGAACAATTCTTTAGTAATGGCATTGACCGTAGGAACATCCAGCGTGTGCAGCTTGCTCAGGTGAAGGACGTACGGCTCATCCACTTTTCGCGTAGTTTCCACTTCCGGTACAATAACGATGTAGCCAAGCTTGCCAACTTTGCTCTTCATCTCATTCATCCGCGCGGAATCCGGAAAATGGAGCCAATGCTGAACCTCTCTGGCTATTGCCAAATTGTCCCCTCGACGCTTCAGCGCATAGGCGATCTTCGCATTGCGCATCCACTGCTCCTCTAACGGAGACGGTGCCATTTCGTCCAGGTAGAAACTCCAGTCTTGATCTGCCGTCATCACAAAATAATAGCGGAAACTTGGAAAATCCGCCATGATCCGCTTCAATTCCGCTTCCCAATCCCCGTCATCCTGGGCATAGAAGTACATTTCCATTTTATTATGTGAAGAAATCCGCCCTGCATATATGGCATCTCCTCTATGTTTCATTCGTGAAATGAGCTTATCTTCAAGCTCGTAAAATAGCTGCTGCGCCTTTTGCGTCGAGCTCCCTGAGATGTCCCACAAACTATACATATTGAATACGATCGTAATTCGTTGACCATAACCTATGAATGGGGCCTTCATCTTCAAAGCAGTATTCATAAAGACTAGAACCTGCTCCCGATCCCGGATGCGTTCAAATAAATTCCAATCTTCTTCCATAGGATGACCCCCTATTTGCCGTCAGATGATATTTATTATATAAGGCTTAGAGCAAGCTGCCTACCCCACCTGCTTGTCCAGTGTGCACAAAAAAGCGACTGTCTGCTTACCTATGCGTCATTTCCCAGGCAATAAAGAAACAACCCCTTCAGAATCTGAAGGGGCTGTTACGATGAATGCGATCAAGAGGACTCGAACCTCCACGGGGGTAAGCCCACACGGACCTGAACCGTGCGCGTCTGCCAATTCCGCCATGATCGCGTATAATGTGTTGACAAAATAAATATAACACGGGACTCGAAAGCTCGTCAACGAAACTTTTACAAATGGTGCATAAATCCGAAGACCGCTCCAAACCCTATTGCCAAAGGAGGGATGACGATGGATAAGGAAGAAATCAAAGCTCTTGAACCCAAATATACAGGCAATGAGCGACATCTCACGGAAGGTGAAGCTGAAGGGATCGTGCATGATCCGAATTTCAAAAACGAAGAAAACGGCGGAGATGACGTTGATGCCATTACAACCGGGCTTGCCTACGGCGTTTTTCGCAGAACCTAAGGCACTTTAAACTGCCGTCAAAACATTCAAAAAAAACGCGCTACAGCATCCTTACGGATCAGTAGGGCGTTTTCTCATACAACTGTCCTGACGCCATAATGGCTTCGTAAACCGTCCTTCCAATCATGTGTCCCAGCGCTGTGGCTGTACCCGCATAGCTGCACATTTGGCCGCGGCATGTTGCGGCGATGAGCACAGCATCTGTCGTCGTTCCCGTAGCAGGCTGTCCATCAACCTCAATGCCTAATGCCTGAAGCGCAGCCGTCTTCGCCTCGGTTGCCGTAATGACCGCGTTGACCATCGCGGCATCGGTTAGCTGCCCATTGATCACGACGATTGTATTAATCGTGCCGGGATATAGAGAGGCAGCCGGTAGCTCAGCCCCGGCTCTGGCCTTATTCCCTAAGCCTACCGTGACCCATGCGCAAACGTGGAGCCGCTCCTTCTCCTCTGCCTCTTCACCGTGCACAGCACCATGACGGCTGAGATCTTGGACGCTATCTCCCATCCAGGTTAAGGTGCTGTACCCGACATCTTTCACCTTAGCCGCTGTAAGCATACCGGCCGTTTCGAGCGGGTTCAACGTTTCGCGCTTAATGAAAACGTCCATCTCACTGAGGGGATCAGCTTCATTGTAATGCTTATCCACCTGCCGATTCATCAGCCCTCTATGCATCCCGAATCCCCCGCCCCAAGGCGAGGAATTCAACGTCCTCAGCGGGCTGTCGCTGCGAATTAACACATAGCTGCCGTATTCGGAATTCACCAACTCCATTCGAACTCCGGAGATCGGAATCCCCCTAATCATCGTCAGAAGCATCGTCCGGCTCGATCGGTTCTTGCGGAAGCATATATTCCGGCGGTCGTTCCGCCTCATAAGGTTGATAGACATAGCCCCTTGAAAGTTTGACGACCCGGCGATTTTTTTTGCGGATTAAAACACTTTCATCATCCCACGCGACAACAATGCCGCGGACATCATTCCTGGGACTCACATCGCGAATAACGCGGAGCAGTGTGCTCTCAACACGATAAAGATCCAACTGATCTTCCGATATCATTTCATTTTACCTCCAAGCATCCGATTTTACACTTTTAGCATACACCAATTCCTGTCTAGTTGAAACTTACATAATTCCGCTAGACCCGGGTTAACTTAATCATGACGAAGTAAAGAACGCCATCTTAGCCATGGGGGTTTTGATATTGATCAAAAAAACGTACTACGTGAATGTCGGCACAGGCGAAGTATTGGAAGACAACACTGCTCTCAATTATGAATTTGAAATATCCGCCACGGATGAGGAATTTGATCAGCTACAAGAACTCTTTGAGGAAACGGATAACACTTCCCAAGCGGGCTATGCGACTTCTTGGCTTCCTTGGAAGGTCTATTACTCCAATGGGGTCAATCAAGAGTATGATTATTATTTGACGGAGATCTATCGAACCTTGCATCGGTTAGGCAATGAACAAACAAGAAGGCATATTGAAAGCATGAATGTTCTACAGAATGGCGTCTAACGCTTTCAGAAAAATAAAAGGCCAACGCATCCGCAACGGATCCATTGGCCTCTTGATTATTGGGCTATCTTTTAGCTTACATGTTCCTTAGAGTCGTTCGTTTCGAACCAGAAATCAAGAACCTTGCTTGACATTACACGCTTCTGAATATATTCCACTTGCGCCGCGGAAAATTGCTGCTCCCATTCAATGGTCAACTCTGTGCAGAGCTTCACGATTGTTAACAACTCCGACCATGCGACATAGCGTTTGTACCAGAAAAATTGAGGATGTTCGATCATATACGGATATAGATCATCAAATTCTGTATGCTTACAATCAAGAGCACGTTCAAAATGTGTTTTGGCTTCACCAAGCTTAGTCATGAAATATTCAATGGAACCATTTTCGATACCCATAGATGCCAGCCTCCTCTCTTACCTTGTAACCATTATAATGGATAATTGAGTTTCAGGGAAGTCACCGGCGGGATGTAAAATCAGTCAAAAGTGATTTGCCCGTTGGCCAGGGAGGCGATTCGCGCTAGAGATTCCACTCGAATGCCTCGCTCTCTAATCGAACTGCCGCCAGATTGGAACGATTTCTCCACGGCGATGCCGACTCCGACCAATTCAGCCTCCGCTTTCTCAATAATCCGAATCAAGCCGCGTGCGGCGTCACCATTCGCAATAAAATCATCGATCAGCAAAACGCGCTCCCCTTTGTGAAGCAAATGAGAGGAAACCATAATATCCGTCACAATTCCTTTGGTAAAGGACGGTACCCGTTCACTATACGTATCTTGATCCATCGTCAACGTCTTCTTGCGGCGTGCGAAAATCATAGGAATCTCAAGATGCAAAGCTGTTGTAAAAGCAATTGGAATTCCAGACGACTCTACGGTCAACACCTTGTCCGGCTTGGTGTCTCTAAAAAGTCTTGCAAACTCCCGTCCCATCTCCATGGTCAGAACCGGATCCACCTGATGATTAAGAATGGCATCCAGCTTAAGTACTTTATCTGATACAACGACACCGACCTCTTGGATCCGCTGTTTTAACAATTCCATCTTACTGGCCCCCTTAATCCTGTCTATTATGAGTAAGTTACCATAATGGTGAAGTAGGTTTCAAGTCCCAATTTACGAATATCGTTCATTGAGGTGAAACTTTTCTCGCCTAATAGGTGTCTATATTTATATACACGTATTCATTTTTTGATATTTGTTTATAAATGCTCACAATTAGGCTGTAAGATGCATTGAGATTAACAACCAGAACGCAGTATGATTAGTAATGTTGTTTTTTTGAATTAATATTCGGCAGAAAGGATAGATGAAGATGAAGAATGCTATGAGACCTGTTATGCTTGGCTTTGTGCCTGTTGCCTTTGCTTCGCTTATCGTAGCTGGATGCCAAGATTCATCTGCTCCTTCCGCTCAGCCTACAATAGATCCATCGGTGTATGTGCAGAAGCAGAATCACAGCACATCCCCGGTCAGCACACCTCCAGCGTTTGTTGTGGAAACTCCGACTGCTTCACCAACACCGGAAGACACATCAAAGCACGAAGCGCAAGTTGCGAACACGAACAAAACGGACTTGTCGGATCTGCCGCAAACCTCGGCAAACGCTAAACCGACGTCAAAGCCGAAGGTTAAAGATGAGGATGCCTATCAGCTGGAGAAGCCGACCCTTATGGGGCTAAAGCTTGGAACGAGTAAGAACTTGGTATTGGACCGCTTCGGCAAAGCAAAGAAACAATTCGTCATGGATGAAGACGAGGACGCCATTCAAGTGTATGATTTCGGTGATTTTTCCGTTGGCTTCAACGCCAAGGACGCTTTGGAATTCGTGGATGTGCACTCCACCGAGATTGATCCTGGACTTCGCGGCCTGCACCTCGGGCAGAAAGCTGAAGATGCCCTCAAAATCCTCGGCAAACCGGATTCAAACACCACCTACGTGCTTTCCTACAAGTCGCAAGGCACTCTGTTGAAAATCGACGTAGACCCGAACGAGAACAAGATTCAATCGATTAAGCTTTTCGCAGACCGTTAAATGAACAACGAAGACCATGCCGTCTCCGCAAGGATGACACGCATGGTCTTTATTTGCGTTTAGACCGCTCTCCTTTTCCGAAAGCGGAAATAAATGGCGATCACAACCGCAGCTACAACCGCGATAATGATGAGACTGTAACCCAAGTATTGATGTATCAACTCAAACAGGCCGTCCAAATTGCTGCCAATAAAATGGCCCAAGGTCAGGAAGGTCGTACACCACAACAGCGCCCCTGTCCCCGCATAAAGCATGTATTTGTAGAACTTAACTCCGCTTACCCCAGACAAATAACAGGTAAAATGACGTACCCCTGGTACAAAATATCCGAAGAAAACGGTCCAAAGTCCATATTTATGAAACCAGCCTTCCGCCCTTTCAATCCGGCCAGGTGTTAATTTGAACCATTTTCCATAGCGGTATAGAAATGGCTTGCCCACCCGGTGACCGATGAGATAACTCACAATCATTCCCGTCATCGTTCCGGCATAAATCACCATCAATGTAGGCACAAACTCAAATGGACCCCCAGGTGCGGTCAGAGAGCCCACAAAAGCCATCAAAGTTTCATCAGGTATCGGTACGCCAACGATCCCGGCGGATAATAAGAGATAGAGTGCAATATAACCGTAATGCCCAATAAAATCATAAAGAGCTTCTTTCACAAAAGACACACTCCCAAATTCGTTCTTCCTCTTCATGACTATTTTACCAAAAATGAGGGCTTGCCCCAAGTTGCAGTCATGCCGCTGTCTTTGCGAACATACCTTGTACTATACCAAACGAAAGAAAGCGGGGCAATCCATGCGAACAGGCTCACAGATCGTCCGAATTGCCTTTACCTATATTGGAACTGTCGTTGGAGCAGGTTTTGCTTCCGGACAAGAGATTTTGCAATTTTTTACGCGCTATGGATGGATAGCTACTTTAACTATCGCCCTATCCTGCGTTCTGTTCATATGGATTGGCATTAAGCTCATGCTGATGGCTCATGAATTGAAAGCTGATTCTTACGAGGATCTGAACCGGGTTATTTTTGGCCCGAAAATAGGAAATGGGATCAGCTTGTTTACGATGCTCGTCCTGTTCGGAATTACAACCGTCATGCTTGCCGGCGGAGGCACTGTTTTCGAAGAACAGCTTCATCTGTCGTATCAGACGGGTCTTTTGGTCACCTTGGTTCTTGCCTATTGGGTATTATCCCGAGGTATTGGAGCCATTATGACCGTCAATTCGATCGTCGTTCCCATTATGCTGCTTTTTAGCGTCGTTATCGTTGTCTATACGTGGCATTCTCCGTCTTCTGGAAACTGGCTGCGGATCACAAGCGATGAATCGCTGGGACAAATATGGTTCGCCCCCTTCCTCTACACAGCCTTTAATTTGGCCATGGCACAAGCCGTTCTCGTACCGATGGGCGCTACCATTCAGAAGCGATCCGATCTTTACTGGGGCGGACTTATCGGCGGGGCAGGCATCGGACTGCTGCTCCTCTCGGCCCACTATGCGCTTTCAGCCCAAATGCCCGGCATCGCGCAGTATGAGATTCCGATGGGAAACATCATTAACCGGCTGGGCTCCATACCGCAAATCGCCTATTTGCTCGTTATCTACGGAGAGATTTTCACGACGTTTATCGCAGACGCGTACGGCTTGTCCTTGCAGCTGCAGCAGCGCACCAAACTTCATCCCAAGCTTCTGCTTCTCGGCATTCTTGCTTGCAGCTATTTGGTCAGTCAAATTGGTTTTAAAACGCTGCTTGCCGCCCTGTACCCTGTATTTGGCCTAATTAGCGTGGTCTGGCTCGTCTTGATGATCTGGCGCAACCGCAACCGTGCGGTGTAAAGCCCCTGTTTGGGCAAAGCCGAGAACGACAATCAAACGGGCAACCAATAAGAGCATCCCCATCCCGCAAAAAATAAGGCCTGTGAGCAAATACGAAAATTGAAAATTAGCTGCGGCCGCCGTTTGATCGCGCAGGATCGCAAACAGCTCAGCCAAAAGCAGCAAAAGACCGATGATAAACAGCCCGATCACCGCATAATCCATGACGGTCCAGCGCGAGAAATATTTCACTGCAATTTCCACTTGGCTTAAAGGCTTTGGCGCCGCAGCCTGCTGACGCCATAGCTGATGGACCATCCAAGCCGTATAAAGCGCAGCACCGGTTACAAACAAACCCAGAAGTCCGCCAATAATCGCTAACAGCATATTCATGCCTGAATCCTCCCCTTCCTTAACTGCTTGCTATCCGTGCCGCAGCCCATAAATGAGTATAAGCGTTAAACCAAAACAAAGAACCGGAAGCGCATATAGCAGCGGGAACATCATCCAGCTTGGAAGCTTCATAGCCGGCTGCCATAGGTGCCGAAGCTGTTTATCGCCGGCGTCCTCCAGACGATCAACTGATTTAACGGCTAGCGCTTCCGACGCTCCTTCATTCCACTCGATCTTGCCTTTCTTCCAACCGACCTGGTAGGTGATCTCCCGATGCTCTTTCTTCTTCTCGCTTCCTGATTCCACGTTCATTCCTCCAGCTTTTTTCTTCAACGTATATGATCGTTCGCCGCTCTCCATGCCATAAGGGACAACGTTTCTACAAGTTTATTAATCGATGATCCGCAATGACGCGTACCGCCGCATCCCGCACATGGCCATGACACGTGAACAACAACACTTGATGCCTGCTGCTCAACTCTGCAAGAACGCGCAAGCAGCTCTCCATCCGTTCCTCGTCGAAGTTAACGAGAATATCATCCATGACAAGCGGCAGCACCGCTCTGCCGGCGTACTCTTCCACAAGCGCGAAGCGCATGGATAAATAAAGCTGCTCTGCAGTTCCCCGGCTGAGTTGACTCGTGTCCATCGACTGTCCGTTCGATCGGATCGCAACAAGACGCTGCTCGCCGAACGGTGCTTTGACGTGCGTGAAGGCTCCGTTCGTCAGCTTCGCCAAATAATCGGAAGCTCGTAAAAGCACGCCTGGCTGGCGCTCCTGCTCATACACTTCACGGGCTTTCTTCAACAGCAGGGAAGCAAAAGAAGCAGCAGCATATTGATCCACCTGCCCCCGGATCGAAGCCCGGTAAGCCTCAGCCTGGAGCAGGCCGTCAGCATGCTCGGAACCTTGCTCCATCTGCTCGATATGCGCTGTCAGCTTCCCGGCCGCTTCACGGAGCACATTCGTCTGGCCCGCAGTTTCTGCCAGCTGCTGCTCAAGAATCTCCAAGCGGTGAGTCATAGCCG
The DNA here is from genome assembly GCF_013141725.1 of Paenibacillus planticolens. Classification (GTDB taxonomy): domain Bacteria; phylum Bacillota; class Bacilli; order Paenibacillales; family NBRC-103111; genus Paenibacillus_E; species Paenibacillus_E planticolens. The sequence goes on from NZ_WHNZ01000022.1 coordinate 203,891, forward strand.
CTTCCCCTAGCGTCTCCAATAGCTGTGTATAACTGGCAAGCGAAGAACGGCTAAGCAATGCCTCCAGCGATGATTCCAGCATTTTCTGTTCTTCTACCAGTCTCTTGCGCTCATCTTGCGCTCGTTCCTGAAGGCGCAGCGCCTCTCCATCCTGGGCAGAAGCTTCCTGCAGCAAACTGGCTAGCCGCTCGCGCGCACGCTGCCCGGCAGCGTCCAGAAGCTGCAGCTCCTGCTCAACTTCCGCATGAAGCCCTTCGCAATGCGTCCGCTCAGCAAGCAGCTTCAACTGCTCCCGCTCCTTCTCTTTCCAGCGTTTAAGCGCAAATAAAGGCTCCTGTCCCGGGGAGAGCTGCAGCCGCAAAGCGATGGCTTCCTCATACTGCGCTACACTCGTCGACAAGGAAGATATCTTCGCTTCCAACTTCTGAAGTTGGCGAAGATTTTCCTGCCCCTGCTCAATCGTTTGAATCGTTTCCATAGCGGCATCCGGCGATAATCGCCCGCTTAAGCCGAGCGATTTCAACCAATCGCTCCAATCGCTTTGCAGTTGCTCCAGTTCGGCTGCAAGCTGCTCATACACGGCCACCCGTTGTTCTTCTTGGTGCTGTAACGACTGCCGCATATCCTTAGCGTCCTGCAGCTTCTCCGCCTTCCGAAGCTGCTGGCTGAGCTGTTGTTTGTTCAGCTCGGCTTCTCTTATCCATGCATCCAACTGTGGCTGGAAGGTTTGGAGAGGGAGCGTGCCAGACTGGCCCGTCCGTTGCGAAAGCGAAGGATTGAAGGCGGACGCAGCAGCCGCTTCGTGAAAGCCCGTTTGCAGCTCCGATGATTTCATATACGCTTGGATTTGTTCTTGTAAACGCCTTTCCAGCTCTTGAAGCTCCCGAACCGCTTCATTCAGAGAGGATTCCTCACTAGGAGACGAAACCATCGCGCGGGACGATCGGTTGTCCGCAGACGAACGATCCCCGAACCGGATATAGAGTGCCGCCCCAGCAAAAAGCAAGAACGCACAGACGGCTATCGCCCAGCTACCCTGCCACACCAATAGAATGGGGGCGATTACCGCAAGCATCCCGATTAAAGCTGCCATCCGCCCGCGAAGTTTCTGCGATGCGGCTTTCCCCGCTTTGGCGGCTTCTTCCATGCTAAGCTTGAACTGGGTCTGCACGGTATCGCTCTCTTGGCGATGTTGAACTTCTTTCACCAGCAGCTGCCATCCAGCGTAATCTCTTGCAATTCTTTGCAGCGCCGCCGAAGGGTCAAGCCCTCCCGGCAGGGAAGGGGCTGACCGCACATCTGCTTCAAGCATGCGAATGCCGTCTTCCGCACGAATGAGCTGCTGTTCCAGGCTCTCTAGCTCTGTTCGAACACGCAGTTCATCGCCGCGCCTCTTGAGGAACTGCTCCTTGTACCAGCGAATTTGCTCGCGAAGCGAGATCGACACTGCAAAAGCGCCTACATCCAGTTCCGACTCCCCATCATGAGCTTCTATTTGTTGAAGCAGCCTGTCGATCTGCGCGCGTTGGTGCTCCTGTTCCACGCGCAGCCCAGCCAGACTGCGCTTCTGCTCTTCATACGTGGCTGCTTGTTCCAGCCAATGATTCAGCTCCGTCTGATGCGCAAGCACATCAGGCTGAATGCGGATCGCGCTAAGCTGATCCGCCAATGCCTGCTGCCGCAGGCTGAGCCGCGAGCGCTCCGCATGCAGGCGCTCCAACTCCGCCTCCAGCGCGTCCAGCCTCGCCGAGGCGTGCTCGGGGAAGCTCGCGAGCTCCGGCAGCGCCGCCAGCTCCTGGCCGACCTGACGCAGCCGGATCCATCCGCTGCGCGCCTTGCCGGCCAGGCTGAGCCGGAGCTGCTCCGCGCGCAGCGCTTCCTGCTGCTCCTCCAGAGCAGCAATGCGCTCCTCCGCGGAGCGGCGCTCTCCCTGCAGCCGGTCATAATCGGCTGCCATGTCACGCTTCCGGCGCAGCGACTGCTCCAGACCCTCCAGCTCCTTCAGGAGACGGTTCATCTCCTGATTGCGCCCGCGGGGTCTGTACAGGCCTTCGGCCTGCGCCGCCAGCTTACGCTCGGCTTCCATAATGGCCGAGCCGCTTACGCCAAGCCCGGCGCTGTATAAATAGCCGCTGAGCTCGTCCGTCTGCAGGGTGCGAATTTCCTGCAGCTCGGTTAGCCCGAAGGCGAACAAGCTGCGAAAGAGGTCGGCCGACAGGCCGCCCAGCAGCGTGTTCAGCAGTTCCTCTCCTCCGGTGGTGCCATCGCCGAGGGTGACCTTCACGAGCCCTGCGGAGGCTCGTCTGCCGCCTGCGGCGGGCGCGTCGTAGCGCTCGACGCGAATCAGTTGACCCTGCTCGTCCAGCAGGGTCAGTGCGCCTCCATGGGCGCCTCCGCCCAGCGGCTCGTAGCGTTCCGACCGGTTCTGACGGGTCGGAAAACCGAACAGCACCGCGCGGATGAAGCCCATGAGCGTGCTCTTGCCCGCTTCGTTGGCGCCATAAAACAGCGTAAGCGGGCTGTCGGTGTCGAGCTGCCGCTGACGGAGGCTGCCGAAGCCCTCCACCTGGATGGAAATGATCTTCATCCAGGCCACCCCCCATCCGCGGACAGCAGATCCGCGGCCATCTCTTCTGCGGCGCGCAGCCATTCGCGCAGCCGCTCGGGATCAGCCGCAGCCGGATTCCCGGCTGTCTGCGGCAGGCTTTGCAGCGCGGCGAGCGCCTCGCCGGCGAATGCTTCCAGCGCCGCGTCGTCACTCCGCAGCGCAGCTGAAATCCGCAGGAGATCGCCAAGAAAGCTCTTCTCCTGCTGCAGTGCCTCCAGATCGAGCCCGCTGGCCGTGCGGTCCTCGATCGACTCCACCCACACGAAGCGGCTTCTCTCCGCTTCGTCCAAACGCAGCTCAGCGGTCAGTTCCTGCAGCACGCGCCCTTTGCGGAGCATGCCGGAGATCGCGCTGCGCCCTTCCAAAATAATTCGGACGACACCATCCCGTCCGTCTGCCGCAGTCCTCGCCTTTTCAAGCTGCTCGTCTATGCGATCTTTCAATTCTTGCTCCGTTTGAACGCCTGTGACAGACAGCCGCTGCTGAAACCAGCGCACCTGATCAAGCGGACGAAAGTCGAGCTCCGCCCGTCCGTCTTCCGACATCTCAACGATATAACAGCCGCGCGGCCCTGTTTCCCGAATATTCCGCCCTTGCAGGTTGCCCGGGTAGACAATAGCCGGGTGTTCATGAAGTACATTTCGGGTATGTACATGACCTAGCGCCCAATAGTGCATACCCGCCTTCAGCAAATCTTGCTTGCTGCAAGGCGCATAATTATCATGACCGGGGTCACCGTCGACATTCGTATGTAAAAGCGCGATTTGAGCCGCATCTTCCTGACCGGCCCTAAATTGCAGAGCTAAATTATCCATAACCGCCGAGCTGCGGTACGAAATCCCGTGGATCTGGGCAATGACGCCTCGATCCGGCTTCACTACCGTCAGCGTCTCCACGCTGTCGCACGCAAAAAAATGGACGTCTGCCGGCCAAACCAGCTTTGCGGCGCGTCCATCCTCCGGGTCATGATTACCATGAATAATATAAATAGGGATTCCATGCGCGGCCAACTGCTCCAATGCTTTCTGAAAGCGTATTTGCGCACGAAGGGAACGGTCCGACAAATCGTAAACATCCCCGCTGACCAGTACAAAATCCACTTGCTCCTGAACAGCTGTCGCCACGAGCTCTTTGAGCGCGCCAAACGTGGATTCGCGCATTCGCTCGCGAACGCGTTCAGGCAGCGCCGACATGCCTTTGAACGGGGAATCCAAATGCAAGTCGGCGGCATGCATAAACCGCAGTCGTTTCATCTCTCTAACGCCTTCCTGCTTTAGCTTTATTCGTTCTGCTCACTAGGAGTATCCGCTGCAACTTCCTCAATATGATAGCTCTCATACACACTTTTCAGCTGCCGCAGCACACGGTTCAGGGAATAGGTCTTTTTCGCCTTTTCCCACGCGGTACGGGCCAGATTGTAGCGGAATGTCGGATCAATGACGACCTTCTCCAAGGCGTGGCTTAGAGCCGCCGCGTCACCGACAGGCACGAGCAAACCGTTATGCCCGTGTTCAATTTGCTCGGCAATCCCGCCGACATCGGTACCGATCAAGGCTAGCCAGCAAAGAGCGGCTTCTGCAAATACGGAGCCGAATGCTTCTGCACGGGACGGCAGTACGAACACATCGAAAAATGGCATGAATTCTTCTGGATGCAGCATATAGCCGTAAAAAATCGTATCTTCATAAATATTTTGCTGAATGGCCAGCTTTTCCAGCTCTTCCCGGCTCGGTCCATCCCCAATGATATGTAAAACGAAGGGATGGCCTCGCTTTTTCAGCTCTCCGCAAGCAATCAGCAGCGTATCCAGCCCTTTGGCAGGCACCAGACGACACACCGTTATGAATTGTGTCACGGCATTTTCATGGGAAATCGGACGGAAGCGCTTCTCATCGAATCCGTTCGGGATGACCCCGATCCTTTCGCTATCCTGCACATAATCCGAGATATATTGCTTGAACGAATTCGATACTGTGATGATCTGATCGACCTTTGCTTCAAGCTCGCCATAAATCTGAGTAAGGAACTGATGCTCTATCCCATTCTCCTGAATTCGCCCGTTCAGAACGAGCTCCCGCTCAAAACTGGAGTGAATGGTCAGGATGACCGGCGTTTCCGGATAAATTTGCTTCATTACCATTGCTGCAATCGGATGATGCGCATGGATAATATCATACTTCTTGGTCAGTCTCAGCTTCGTCCACCATACATAATCCTTGTAAGTCTGAATGTATTTATCAACGATCGGGTTTCCGGCATACTTCCGCCAATCGAAAGTGACGAATTCCACTTCCTCTGTGCCCTTGTTCCGAATCCGCTTAGGCAGCGAAAATAGTTCCATTTCCCATCCCTTTTTATTAAAACGGTCCAAAATATAGGGAACCATGGATGACACCCCACCCGGTTGTTCCGGGGGGAAAAATAATGCTTGCAAGATGTTCATTGCATGAGCCCCTCTCCCAAATCCTTGAGCTTTCCTTCTTATTGTAACTTGTGCGCGCCGAATAGAAAAGAGAACAGCACCAGAGCCTCTTGAATCGATTCTATCCCTCTCACCCAATTTCCTTTATAATAGAATCACTACTTGTCGAAAAATAGGTTTTTTTGGGGGAAAGCATGAGCACTGTTGATCTCTTGTTCGGTGATTTGGCTTTATTATTATCGAATGCCATCATATTGGTCATTGTTACACTGATGTTTGTCATTTCTCTTCGATTATTTTTGGATCGTCGAAAAAAGGGCTACATGTCGATGACCTTTTCGCTTATTTTCGTTGGCATTCATTATCTGCTTAAGTTATATGTTTTGCTCACAGCTCTAGATACCAGTCTAACGGCTTACCTGCTGCTTATGCTGAAAATTATTTCGTTCGTTCTCTTGAACTTGGGAATCTATCAACTATACAATCGCACGAACCGCAATCAGTATGTCTTCTTCTATGGTTTGATCATCATGGGTTTCGTCGTTTCTATTCTTCATTTCAGCGTACCGCAAATGTACAGCGGAACCGTTCATCAAGTCAGACTCTTGCAGGACATTGGTCTTGAACTGTATGTATTTGTCCTGATTTTCCTCTGCTTTTACATGGTTCCTCCCTATATCGGCCAGCAGGTGAAATATCAATCTGCACTCACGATCTACTTTTTCATGCAAACCGGGCATCTCGTCAATGTTTATATGTATGGCGATGCGCAAATTTGGCTAACGCTGGCAGGTAATATTTTGCCGATTGTCTTCTACTTTTTATTATTTACACTGCTGTTCGACCGTGTGGTTGAACTGATGCAGGCCATTTACAATTCGTCCATTACGGACGGGCTAACCCGTTTATATAACCGCAAATTTTTCTATAATCGTGTTACGCAATACGTAGGAAGGCATCTTCCCGTATATATCTTGTTCAGCGATATTGACAATTTCAAGAAATTAAACGATACGAAGGGCCACCAAATGGGCGACGATGTGCTGAAGCAAGTAGCTCAAATCATGAAGGAAGAAGTGGAGGAATGCGGCATTGCCGGGCGCTACGGAGGGGAAGAGATGGTGCTTATGGTCACGGACCCGAGTGTCAAAATGGATGCTTTTGCGGAGCGCGTCCGCAGCCGGATCGAGAAGGAAACCATCGTTACCGCCAGCATTGGGTACAGTAAATACAAAAACGGCGTGAGCGCCGAGGAACTGATCAAGCAAGCGGATGAGGCTATGTATAAGGCCAAAACAACCGGTAAAAACAAAGTCGTCAAATATGCCTAGCTGCATGGCCTGTTTGTTCGAACACACTTAGCTCCGCCGCTTCCCCCTGCCTATTTCAGCCTTCAAGCTGGTTTGGGACAAGCTCATCTTGAGATCCCCAGATTGAGGGAACATCATTCCCTTATTTAGGCGAAACGCAGGTTTATGTGGGAGTGGAGGGTAACTACAGGGTCTTATTTCGCCTCATTCCTCCAAATACCTGTTCAAAATGGGGGAATAGCTGACCCATGTTCCCTCTCCCTCGCCTATTGGGCTGTTTTTGGCAAAATAGAGCCCTGTAGTTCCCCTTCCTCTTTATGTCATTTTCGGTATCTGATGATGATCTCCATCACTAATAGATTGGGAATCCAGCACAGCCAGGCCACAGTTTGATATGCGGGAATAAAATTGCCTTCGTAAACAAGCAGCAGCAAGGGCAGCAACAGTCTCAGTGTAACGGCAGCAAAAGTTAGCGAATAACTGCGCAGCATCCACTCCTTATGTTTCCGGATATTCTTGTCTGCTATTATTTTTTTCACACTGATCCAAGTGGCTGCCATCCATAGGACATCGAGCGTAAAAAAACCAAGTCCTGCCCTCCACCCGCCTGTCGCGTAAAGAGATAAGTAAATGCTGACGAGCCCGCTAATCGAAATCGACAGAACGTATAAATAACCGAGCAGGCGGTGTCTCCTAATCCCCTTCAGGCCAACAGGCTTCCAGAACAATTGAAACGGACCGATCACAATAGCCAGAACCGCAGTCACGATATGGGCATACAGGACATAGACCCACGGTTCCAGGGCAAAATCGGGCTTCCTCAGCTTGATAGTGACAAAACCGGCATCTTTGGCGTTCATAAAACCGTATTGAATCAGAGCGTAAGCACCCAAAGCAAAAGCCAAAAAAAAGACAACCGCGCGAATTGTGATTTTACCCAACGACACAACCTCCCCTATGCTTCTAATACGCACTCATTCTTTCCGAAATACTTAAATTTTTCCGTTGGTCGGTCGACAAAAGCATCGTGTATGCCCCCGCTCCCAACTCACTGCGAATTGCCGCTGACATCTCCTCCATCCCTCATTAAAGTTAGACGCTTCCCGTAATCGTTTCACTGCAGTATTTTGCATGCTTCAACTCTACTATTTTTGGCATAATTTGTATTTTAATAGGGATATGTGTATGATAGTGATAGATTCATTACAATATTTGGAAACAGAAACAAAGTGGAGGGAATCGAATGAAACGTTGGATGTGTACACTCGCTGCCATTGCGGTAACGGCCTCGCTGACGGGGTGTAATTTTTCGGTGAAGGCCGATGGTACTTCAAGAGAAGCCGGATCGCTTAAGAAGTTGGGGAAAGATGAGAAAGCAACGATTAAAGTGATGTATTATGACAAGAATTCCTTTTACCAACAGTATGGCAATCTGTTCATGGCCAAGAATCCGAATATTGACGTAGAGGTCATCTCGAATCAAGGCATTTATGGAGCAGGCAAAGACCCTCAGGAAGCGCTTGAAAAACTTATCGATGAAGAAAAACCGGATGTCCTTCTTGTTAACGGTACCGACCAGCTTGAAAAGTTCGTTCAGAAAGGACGTCTGTATGCACTCGACGATGTCATTAAGCAGGATAAATTCGATATCGAACATATCCTTCCTGCTACGCTGGAAACGATTAAACTCAAGGGCGAAGGCAAGTTATATGGACTTTCACCGGACTTCTACAGCCAAGCTCTTTACTATAACAAGGATCTCTTCGAGCAGTATGGCATAGAGCTTCCGAAAAATAAAATGAGCTGGGAAGATGTGATGAATCTTGCCAAACGATTCCCGACCGACGGTCAGGGGGACCAGCGAATTTACGGGTTTTCCGCTTACTCTTATATGCGTGAAGGAGTCGCCTATCAATATATGAGCAGCATCGGCACGACACTGGGTCTGTCTTACATCGATCCTGAGCAGATGAAGCTGACGATCCAGACTGATGCCTGGAAGAAGGCTCTGGAGCTTACCGTCGACTCGTTGAAATCCGGTGCGTTGTACATGCCAAATAATCAAAGCACCGATTCTAATGCTCCGCGCATGTACGAGGATTATCTCAAAGAGAACTTGTTCGCCATGGGCAAGGTTGCGATGACGATTGACGGCAACTATATGATGCAAAACCTGCAAGAGGCCAAGGACCGCCTGAAAGATGTTAAGCCTGTCAATTGGGATATCGTTACGGTTCCCGTCGATCCGCAAAATCCGGACTTTTCTAACTCGGTTTCCGTAAACAATGTATTCGGTATCAATGCCGAATCGCCCAATACGCGTGCAGCCTGGGAATTCATTAAATATATCAACAGCGATGAATTCGCTAGAGTCATGTCCAAATCTTCGAGCGGCCTGATGACGCGCACCACGTACTCGAAAGAGAGAGATGGCCATAATCTTGAGCCATTTTATCTCCTGAAACCTAATCCTGACAAGAGCTATAAAGGCTATGAGAAAATCCCAGTTGGCTTCTACCAGCCGTTCAGTATGCTTGCCAATCAAGAGATTCAAGCTGTCTTCGATGGAAAGAAATCAGCCGATGAGGCACTTAAGACGATTCAAGACAAGGGACAGGAACAATTAGTGCAAGCTAAACAAGTGGATGATGCCCAGAAAGAGGCTCAATCCAAGCAGAAATAAAACCAAGAGGCTGCCTCCAAGGTTCTTTGCAAACCTTCCGAGACAGCCCTTCGTTCGTTCTATTCGTCGTCCGCTTCCAGCACATGCTCTTTGCAAAATGCTTCCACGGCTGCGACTTCATCATCCTCAAGATCAAAATCCAAATAAATTTGCGTCGTTTTCTCATAAAGCTCGTACTTCAGCAAACCTGATTTGCCTTCATCCACGTTATAAATGGCGCGAATATACAACCCGCTCTCGGAGTATAGCTCATCATCTTCCTCAACTTCAATATCTATGAGAAATTCGTATCGCCGTCCGCTCAAGATGCCAAACGGATCTTTGATCACTTCAACCGTATAACTCGTAATCGTAAACATCGTATCCCCCCTTTTTCTTCTGCAGGCTATAGTATACCTGATTATGGGAAGATTCGCACACAACTACGGTCTGCAGTCTATCCAAGATTGCTCCCTGAGCGAGACCATAGCGGCCTCTGCATCATATGCTGACCCATCTTTTCTCACGAAGAGAGACCATGGCCGCTTCGGCTGTCGCAATAGATGTCGTGGCTGCTGTTCCGTCAAACAGCTTGTGCACACTAGCATCTATCGGCAATCCGAGTACCGCATCCCGGAATGCGGACATTTCCTTCCCGATCAGAGTAGCCAGCCAGCTCGGCATCTGGGAAGCTGCAGTCCCGTAAGTGATACCGCCGTCGACCTTTTGATACGATTGCGCGCGTTCCATATCCTCTTCGTCGGTTTCGTTAAGATTACGGCTGACGATACGTCCATTTTGATTCAACTCAACCTTTGACTGTTTCAAATCCAGCAGGATAGCGCCTTCGGTTCCGTTAATTTTGACGAAATGCTCGCCCCAGCGAAATCCTGAACCATATTGCATCGTACCAAGCGTGCCGTCAGCGAACGCCAATGTCAGGAGCAGGACGTCTTCTTCGTCACCGAAGCCTTCTCCCTGATGCGCCAAGTTGCCTCCCGCCATGCAAACCGAAACCGCCGGTCCCATAATCGCTTGCAGGAAATCAAGCTCATGAATGTGATGGAACAGATGTCCGCCTGAGGTGGCATTGTTTTTCTTCCAGCTGACGTTAGCTTGCTTGTCCTCCCATCCGGTCCTCTCCGAATGGCAGACCAGAGGCCGGCCAATCTCACCGCTGGCAATCCACGCTTTGACTTGATTGACGCCTCTCATAAAATGCATGATATGACCGGCCATAAACACAACGCCAGCCGACCGGCACGCCTGCACCATCGCTTCACAATCACTCAATGTGAGAGCGATCGGTTTCTCGCAAAACACATGCTTGCCATGTTTGGCGGCGAGCATAACCGGTTCTTTGTGTGCATGGCTCGGGGAGGCTACGATAATGGCAACGATATCCTCACGCCGCATCAAGTCCTCCAACGATTCGACGGCTTCACACTGCAGCTCCTCTGCTAGTAAAGCCGCTCTGCTGCCGCCATGGACGGCAACGACGCTAGAGCCTTCAAGCCGGTTTAACGTCCTGGCCAGTTCTCCGCCAAAATAACCGCTGCCCACTACTCCAAAACGCACGCTTTTCATCTCACTAAGCTCCTCTGCTATGTGCTATAAACTGGCCATAAACTGCAGGATCTGATCGTTCAGGCCAGGGATTGGCTCATGACCGAAATCCGGATATATCGCAAGTTTGACGGATGTTTTCATTTTATTGATCGCGGCGAATTGGGTCGAAGGCGGACAAACGGTATCCATCAAACCGACGCCGATCAGTACGTCCGCTTGAACCCGCGGGGCTAGAAATTGAATATCAATGTAACCCAGCTTGGTAAACCATTGTTCTTCCCGAAGATGCTGCGGATCGAAATATCGGAAGAAGTTTTGCAGCTCCCAATACGCATCCTTCGCTAAATCCATTTCCCAGACCCGCTTATAATCGCTCAAAAAAGGGTAAACCGGAGCCGCTTTGCGAATTCTCGGCTCAAGCGCCGCACAGGCGATCGCCAGCGCGCCTCCTTGCGACCAGCCTGTTGCACCAACCCGGTTCGCATCCACCTCCGGAAAGTTCATGACGATGGAGGCCAGCTGGGCCGTATCCAAAAACACATGACGGAAGAACAGCTTGTGCGGGTTGTCATCTTGCAGTCCGCGAATGATATGGCCTCGCAGCGTATTGCCGAGGACACCTCCCGTATCTTCGGACAGCCCGCCTTGACCGCGAACGTCAAGCCATGCGGTCGAGAAGCCTAGCGCTGCGTAAGCCAACATTTGCGACCACTCCCCGCTGCAGCCGGAATAGCCGTGAAACTGCAGGACAGCCGGATGCTGTCCACTCGGAGCTTTAGGTCTCACATATTTGGCATGAATGCGAGCTCCATTGACGCCTGTATAATACAAATGAAAGCATTCTGCTGAAGATACTTGAAATTCGGCCGGAACGAGTTCAACGCAGGGATCGACGGCCCGCATCTCTTGAAGGGCTTGCTCCCAATAGGAATCAAAATCGACCGGCCTCGGATTGCGCCCTTCATAGGTTTTCAGCTGCTCCAACGACAAATCAACGACAGGCATGCAGCATTAGCCTCCTATGATAAGGTCTTTGTTGATTTTCACGACAACTTTCCGAATCCGGGAAGGATTGTGATCCTCTCTTCCCATCAATCCGGGCCGATGAACATCATGCGGATAAAAGACAGCGTACATGCCTGGAGTAAGCTCTACGAACTGCTCTCCGGCAGCAGAGTCATACAGACTGTAATCATTTTCGATGCTGCTTTCCACCACGGTAAGGTTAGCGGATTCTCCCGCCCAACCGATCGTTTCTTGCCCGTCTATCAGATAGTGAACGTCGATATACGTGTTATGTTTCTCGGCCCGGGTTTCTTGCTTATCCCTTGCGCTTAGCTCCATAACGGTATAGTAAATATCGTCGCCTTGTACCGTATATTTGCCATTATCCATCTGAGAGAAGTCCACGTTTTGTATCTCATCCATGATTTGCCTAAGGACCGGATGGACAAACAGGCGTTCTTTTTCCCAATTTTCCTTGTTTCCTATAATCACAGCTGTTCCCCTCCGTCTGCATATTCCCAGATTTGCAATGCCGCGCCGATCATACCGCCCCAATTGCCTTTATAGGCAGGCTCGATGCGTACGGTCTCCAACATGGATGCCATTGTTCGATTGCTCACTTCTTGACGCAGTCGGTCAAACAGAAGCTCTCCCGCTTCTGCAACGCCGCCGCCAATGACAATCAGCCCCGGATTAAAGGTATGGATCAGCGAAGCGATGCCTGTGCCTAACGCGGCTATTGTCTCTTCCATAATCGCGTTAGCCAGCCGATCACCTGCATGCCACCGGGCAAACACTTCGCGGGTATCCACCTTCTCGACAGGAATGCCTTCCGCCTCCAGCTTCTCCCTCATCCTTCTGGCGATGCTTGTGCCGGATGCGTATTGCTCCAGACAGCCTCTACCACCGCAGATGCACAAGGGACCTTGAAAGTTAACAGACATATGGCCAAGCTCGCCTGCCCCGCCCCATGCGCCATGCACTAATCGGCCATCAACGACGATGGCTCCCCCAACTCCGGTTCCGAGAGCAAGACAGATGAAATGATCGATTCCCTTCCCGGCACCGAAACGTTTTTCCGTTAATGCGAGCACATTCACGTCATTATCGACGCGAACGGGCATAGAAAAATGTTCCTCCATCATTTTCTTCAGCTGCGTACCTTGATAACCCGGTATTAGATCGGAGGCGAATCGAATTTGACCGCTGCTCCAATCGATCTGCCCCGCACTACCGACGCCGATGCCCCGTATTCTTAAATTCGGCTGCTCCAGCTCCAATTTCTTCAACAAACCTTGAACAGCTTCCAAAACCCGGCCGCCGGTATCCGTTTGCCCGGCTAAGGTGCTGAAGCTTATCGAATAAAGAACTTCTCCCGACCTACTAACGATGCCCGCATTGATCTTGGTCCCGCCTATATCTACACCAATCGCATATGCGGAATGAGCGTCATACCATCCGGATTTCATCACTTCACATCCTCGGATGCAAGGACTTTATTCAGCGCATTCACATAGCGCGAAGTGATCAGCTGTGGACGAGTGATCGCGCTTCCGACGACGACGTAGGGGACTCCAGTCTCCATAGCCTTAGCTGCATCCTCCGGTGTCCAAATACGCCCTTCCGCAACGACAGGAACCTGGACCGCCGCGCACAATTGAGCCAGCAGCTCGAAATCGGGAGCTTCTTGCTGCCGGCTGTAAGGCGTGTACCCCGACAACGTCGTACCGATCAAATCAACGCCCAGCTTCTCCGCGGCCAGCCCTTCCTCCAGCGTGGAGATATCGGCCATAACAGCCGCTCCATGCTCGTGAGCGTAAGCAATAAGCGGCTTCACAGCCTCAAGCCGGCCTTCACGGTCCGTCACGTCCAAAGCCACAATATCCGCTCCTGCCGATATAATGGCTTTCACCTCGTTAAGAGTAGGAGTAATAAAAATATCCGATCCCGGAATATCCCGTTTAATAAGTCCAATAACAGGCACATCAACTTCTTGTTTAATGCAAAGAATATCAAAGACACCGTTCGTGCGAATGCCGATCGCTCCGGATTGGACTGCGGCTCTTGCCATTTTCGTCATCGTGTCGCCACTGTGCAAAGGCTCATCCGGAAGGGCTTGACAAGAAACAATAAGACCTTTCTTTGGAAAAATACTGCTCATCCCACTCATGAATAATCCTTCCTCTCCCCAACTATGAATTAGTCTTGAGCTTGACTGATATATGTGATGATTTTCTTGTTAATACTTTCCAAGCGGCCCATATCCGCTTCAGGAACAGGCAAGAACGGCAATCTCGCTTCGCCGGTGTCCAGGCCGCGCAGTTTCAGAATCGCTTTGCAAGCGCCGTACAAGGACGGGAACGCCAGCAATTCCGCAATCAGATCATTCACAATAAATTGCCAGCTGCGCGCTTCTTCCATTTTACCTTCCACATAGCACTTCTCAATTTTCATAAAAAGTTCTGGCATAACACCGTATGTGCCGCCGATACCGCCGTCCGCACCAATGCTGCGGCCTGCCAAATACTGCTCGTCCGGACCGTTAAACACAAGGAAATCTTCCCCTCCAGCCGCTTTGAACTGCTGTAATTCGAACGTGCTCTCAGCAGATATTTTCACGCCGATGACTTTGTCTTGCGCGGCCATTTTCGTCAATAATGCTTTGGACAATTGAAACCCTGTCGTTTGGGGAATGTGATAAATAATGAACGGCAGGGACGTGCTGTCAATCATCTGCTGCCAGTGATGTTTCACGCTTTGCGGAGACAAGCGGTAATAGATGGACGGTACAGCTGAAATCGCATGAGCCCCTACTTGCTCAGCATGTTTGGAGAGTTCCACGCTATCTCGTGTAGAAGGCGCTCCTACATGCGCGATGATCGTCATTTCTCTGCCGACTTCCTCCATCACCGCCTCAAGCGTTTGCTTCCGCTCCTCCACGGATTGAAGCATTCCTTCCCCGGAGCTTCCTCCGACATATAAACCATTCACGCCAATCGACGCATAGTGACGGGCTAGCTTTTTAGCCGCCTCCGTGCTGACTTCGCCTTTCTCGTCGTAGCAAGAGTACATTGCAACTGTTATTCCTTTGAATTGATCCACGTTATAAGATTTCATGTTGTTCATTCTCCTTTGATTTTGTTTTGAATAAAATACGTTTCCGATGTTTGTTCTAACACCGGAAACGTATTTTCAATTTACAACTCGATTATTTAGATGAAGCTGCAATAATATCGTTTGATTTCTTCACCCAGTCGTCCAATGCTTGCTGAGCTGTCTTCGCCTTCGTCAATGCGGCCTGGACTTCAGGGTAGAAAGCTGCGCGAGTTTGCGGGTATCCGGGAGCGGACACACCGATGTCTCCGGCGTATTTGAACAGCTCGATGGTTTTGCTTTTCATCGTGCCTGCCTCATAGCTTTTAGCAAGCGATTTGCGCGCTACGATAACTGATTCCGCTTGGGTCATCTTGGCCATGTTTTCCGGGTTGTTCGCATATTTCACGAACTCTTTCGCCCATTTCATTTTCACTTCATTCTTCGTATTCCACATCCAAGTGCCATAACCGAACAACACGGTGTTTGAAGATTTCCCGTCCACAGAAGGGAATGGAACGATATCGACATCGAATTTCTTGGCATTGCCTTCTGCAAACGCCTTATTCAGCGTCGGTAAATTTCCGATATTTCCAAACGCCATTCCAAGCTTGCCTTGTACGAACATATCGTTGAATACGGCAGTCGCTTTAAGGCCGGCCGCTCCCGGAGGAACAACGCCCTCATCCACAAGCTTAGTCAAGAATTCAAGTCCCTTAACGCCTTCCGGTGAGTTCAGAGTTGCCTTGGTATCGTCCTCATTAAATGTTTTTGCGCCAAATCCCCATAGGATCGAGTGCGTGCCTTGGTCGCCGCCGGAATCCCCAGCGTAAAGTCCGTAACCGTATGTTTGCTTCGACGGATCAGTAACTGCTTTTGCCGCTTTCAAAAATTGGTCGGTAGACCACGGCTGCATGTTTTGAGGAAGCAGGTCGAGCGCGCCTTTCGCCTTAAATAAATCTTTATTCACTAAGAGACCAATAGCTACAGTGCTGTTTGGATAAATATAGACCTTGTTATCTACCGAAACGCTTTTCAATGTTTTTTCTTCGAAATCTTGTTTATCGATAATATCGTCAAGCGGAACCAGCAATCCTTTTTTCGCATAGGACAAAGGCCAGAAGAACGAACCTTGTTGAATGTCCGGAACTTCGTTCGTATTGGCTGCGACGCTGATCCGTTCATTGATTTTGTCGTCCGGCGTTACAACCATGTTAATTTTCACATTTGGATTCGCTTGTTCGAATCCTGCTTTGATGTCATCATAAACCTGTTTCACATCGCCGCGTGCATCAACCCACCAAGTAAGCTCGACTTTCTCTTTCGAAGCTGCAGTCGCAGCCGGCGCGTTGCCCGCATTTTTTTTCTCGTCTGTTTTGGCGCATCCCGCGGCAGCTGTTACAACTATCGCTGAAGATAATAAAGTAATGGCCAGTTTTTTCATGTAAACCCCTCCAATTAGTCATTCATCAAACCGGAAAACGCAAAACTAACTTCTTAATCGAGTTGGCGAAGGCTCACCTCCTAAAGTAGTATCCAAGGAGCAAACGGGGTTTTAACCTTTAACACCGCCAAGCGTGATGCCTTTAACGAAATATTTCTGAAAGCTGATGAAAATGATGAATACTGGTATAAAACCAAGTGATGCGGCCGCCATTTGCAGCCCGTAATTGGCCACATATTCGGATACAAGGGTAGAGATGCCGACATTTATCGTCATTTTGGTTTTATCGCTGAGCATGATCAACTGCCAAAGGTAATCGTTCCACGCATACGTGAATGTAAAGATGGCAAGTGCGCCAATGGCAGGTTTAATGATCGGAAAGAACAGTTTAAAAAACAATCCGATTTCAGAGCAGCCGTCGATTCTTCCTGCTTCCAACAGTTCGGTCGGTACGGATTCACTGAACTGCTTCATCATGAACACGGCGAAAGGGATGGTCAGCACCGGCAAAATGGCACTCGCCAAATTGTTAACAAGACCAAGGTCCCGCATCATCGTAAACAAAGGGACAAGTGTAATTTGTCTGGGAATGAACATTGCGATCAAGACGGCAGTAAAGAAAAATTCAGAGCCTTTGAACTTCCGTTTGGTCAATGCGTAACCCGCCATCGATGCTATGATGACAACGCCGACTGTAGCAACAACGGAGACGAAGCCGCTGTTATACAGCCAATAAAAGATGGAACCTTCATGGATCAGATTGGAGAAGTTTGCCATCGTTATTTTGCTAGGAATCCAGTCGGGGGGAATCTTCACACTTGAAGACTGGTTCTTAAAGGCGCCGGTAATCATCCAATACAGCGGAAAGATAAACAACGCGGCGGAAACATACAGAAGGATATTCCCCAATACCTTCATGATCAAAAAAGATGATTTAGCCATGAGTGAGTACTCCTCCCTTAGTATTGAATGTCTGACTTCATGAGCTTAAACTGAACAATAGCCACAATCGAAATCAATATAGTAATAATGATGCCCATTGCAGACGCTGAGCCAAGCTTTCCGTACACGAATGCGGTTTCATACAGTAAAAACATAATCGTGGAAGTCCCGTAGTTCGGTCCGCCGCCCGTTAACATTTGTACAACGACGAAGGTTTGAAACGCCCATATCGTAGACATGACCAGAATATACAACGATGTTGGCTTCAATAGCGGCAGTGTGATATGCCAGAACTTTCTTGGCGCCGAAGCTCCGTCGATATCTGCAGCCTCATAATACTCTGGAGATATGTTACCCAATGCGGCCAATAGTAAAATAATTGGTTGTCCGACATTAAAGGTCACAACGACTAGAATCAGCGCTAACAAGGCGACGCGCTCATCGGAGAGCCACATGACCGGCTTTGCGCCGAATAGCGATAAGGCATAGTTCGCAATCCCGTTGACAGGGCTGTAGATCCATGCCCAAATCAAGGAAAGAATGACTTGTGACGTAATGATCGGCAAGTAAAACGCACCTCTGAAGAATGAGGCGATATGCTTATGTTTGCCATAAATGAGCACTGCCGCAAAGATGGCAAATATAAATGTCAATGGCACCGTGCCGAAAACAAAACCAAATGTGTTGGCGATGGAGCGTAGAAAGACGCGGTCTGAAATCAATTCCGCATAGTTTCCTAGCCCAATCCATTCCTTCTTCCCTAGACCATAGTCAAAAAAACTCAGATAGAAGGCGTTTACAATCGGGTAAACCTCAAAAACAAGAAATAAAATTGCAAACGGAGCTATAAAGAAGAGCCCCCAAAATTCACCTCGAATAGACCGCGACGCTTTAGCAACCTTGGTCGTCATCTTCACCCCTCCAAATCGTCATCTGTTAATCTCGTTGTTTTTCTTCTCTTGTATAGCGCTTACACAAATGATTATAGTTTACGGAAACTTTATAAAACAGGAACGTATCTATCGGTTTTGTTCATAAAAATAAGCAGTTTTTATGGGTGTTCACTTTTTTAAGATCATTGTTCACTATTTTATGATCGAGCAAACAATAAAAAAATCCTCCTTACGTAAAGGAGGATTGGAACTTCGAGCGGTATTGTTGAGGGCTTACCCCCATCGTTTTCTTAAAAATCCGGCCAAAATAATTGAAATTTTCATAGCCTACCCTCTCTGCAATCGCATACACAGGGAGCTTGGATTCCAGCAATAATTCCGCCGCTTTCCCCACTCGAATTTGATTGAGATATTCAGAAAAACCGACCTGCGTTTCTTTCTTAAACAGGAAACTCAAATAATTTTCACTCATTCTGACCATTTCCGCGGCATGCCTCAAAGAAATATCCTCTTTGTAATTCGTTTTCATATACAGAATTAATTGTTGAATATCTTCCCTGAAATTGCCTCCCCCGATGGATTTCCCCTGGCCGCAGCAATCGTCAATGAGCTGCTCGAACCATTGCTTCGCCGTGCTTAGTTCTTCAAGTTTCAGAACTTGTTTATATAACGGCTCCTCCTGCTCAAGGTGCTTGAACATATCAGGCTGATAGGGCTTTAAGCCATTCTGAATCGTATGCAGCAGTTGCAAGCACAACTGGATACACTTGTCGACAGGACCTTTCCACTTTTCCATACGATCGAAAATCCGCTCCAACACGTGCTTGATTCCCGCTGCGTTCATCCGGTCCAGTTCCACTTTCAATACCGTTTCATCTTCTTGCGTAATCACGCTACCCGCGTGAGTGTCCTCCAGGTGATCCCCATATACATAAACTCTTTCTTTTCCCTCATAAAAATACATTTGGAGCGCCCGTTTCGCCTTAGCATACACGTCAGGCATACTTTCTATACCGTTAGACTCTTCGCTGATCCCTATGCTAATAGATAGATTAATAAATCGTTTAGCTGCATCAATGATTTCCTTAGCAAAACGGATCGCAACGTCAATGAGATGGAGTCCCCCTTCTTTTTTGGGAAAAAGCAGGACGATTTCCTCCTCATTCACATCGTGAAACAGAGCATCTGTGTTCTTATTCAGCTGTAAGGCAAGAAGATTCATTAGCTTCTGCTTGTCTGAACGATCCGATCGATGCTGGTCGCGGTGAATGGTTATCAGCACAAAAACATAGCCATTCAGAAAGTAAGCCTTTTCTTCTTCCTTAATTCCGTTCTCTTCCGACGCTGCATTCCGTTGATAGATCCAATGTTTCAACTGCCGCGACAACCCATTATCACTAGGTTCCACCGCGGGCTTTGATTCGATTTGGCGCTGCCGAACTTCCCGGCTTGATGCAATTTTCTTCGACACCTCGAGCAGCATTTGCAAAAGCTCCTCAGGCTTTAATGAAGCCTTCAGGATATAGTCCTCTACACCCAATTTCATCGCTTTTCGCACATATTCATAATCATTATGACTGCTAAGCACGATGATGTGCGTATCCGGATACTCGCTCTTTACTTTCTCAATCAATTCAATACCGTTCATTCTAGGCATGACGATGTCGGTAAGGATGATATCAGGCTTCGTCTTTTCGATGATTTCCAACGCTTCCAATCCATCCTGCGCATCTCCGACATAAATCAACTGATGCTGCTCCCAGTCAATTAATGATTTTATGCCTAATCGAACTAAAAATTCGTCATCTACCAGAAGTACTTTCAGATGCATAAGCGTTCCCTTCTTCTATCGTTTTAAGCGGCAATTTGAATTCGACCGTCGTCTCGTTCGCCTTGCTTTGGATATGCAAACCGTACCCTTCGCCGTATTGAAGCCTGATACGCTCATGCACATTCATGATACCGATACTTCGCGATGGAGCTTGTCCTTGCCCTTGGAGTAAACAGTGATTGATCTCATCTATTTTGTCTGGACGAATGCCCGAGCCATTGTCGGTCACAGTTAAAATCATTTGGTCTTGTTCCGCCACAGCCTTGATGGCAATAACGCCTCTGCCTTCCATCTGTTCAATCCCATGGAGAATGCTGTTCTCAATGATGGGCTGCAGCATGAATTTGATGGCTTCCTGCTTCATTAACGGCTCGGGGATATGGAACTCGACAGTCAATTTATCGTTATATCTTAACTTCATAAGGGTAATATAATGCTGGACATAGTCCATTTCCTCTTTGAGCGAGATCAGCGTTTCTCCTCTTCCGATACTCGCTTCCATGATACTTCCCAGGGAAGACAGCATTTCCCCAACTTCCCGGTCATTGCGAATGTAAGCCATCCATTTAATGTTGTTCAACGTATTCAAAATGAAATGCGGGTTAATTTGCGCCTGCAGCGCACGAAAGCGCATCTCCTCTTTTTGAACATATTCGTCCTTCAACCGCTGAAGCAGGTCCCGAATCTGTCTGGCCATATGATTATAGGTATCGATCAGCGTAGCAATTTCATTGGGCCCCGATAGGGCCAGCGAGCTGTTAAAATCATTTTTTTCTATTTCTTTCATTCGTTTATTTAACAGCTTGATCGGCTTGGATACCCGATTGGAGATGCTGAATGCGAGCAGCATAAAGACGGCCACAATGACACCGACCGTAAACATATTGGTTCTGCGCAAAACAAATATTTCTTTAAACACCGTATCGTAAGGAATAAACTGTATTAATTTCCACCCCGTCAATCCGATGGTATCGAAACTGGCGATCCATTTCTTATGATCCTTGTCAACGATCAATTGCCCCTTGGACGAGTTCCATACGCCGGAAATATCCCCCGGCAGGACCTCTATTTTGTCCATGCCTTCTTTCACGGAACTGGAAATAATTTTCCCTTGATGATCCATGATCATGACGTTTCCGTCCAATTTCGATATATACTTGCGCAAATCGCTTTCGTTCACGCTAAAAAGCTCAATGCCGATATTTTGATTGGTCTGCACATCGGTGATAGTTTTAATCAGCGTAACGATCTGGCTTTTATCATAATAGATATAGTTACGGCTATCGTTCACCATCCAGCTAATGCCAAATGGTTCTTTGAGCATCTCTTTATACCAGGCGGATTGAATATATTCATTATACAAATCCTGCTGGACAATTTTGTTGCTTACCCAGTTGCCGTGCATATCGAGCAAAGTCACATAGCTTTCCGAAAAATAGGAAGTATACAGCTTGTTCATTGCATTATCGGTAATCCGCAGCTTCTCGTAATACGTAACGGAATCCGGATGTTTCAACAGGGACGTAATATTCGGGTTGGTCGAGATGTCGACCGCAGATTTTAGCATATCTTGCAGTAATAATTCAAGATTAAAATCGATTTGATACAAAGCTTCGGAAGTAGCATTGCCGATTTTATTCTCAATCACGCGCTCTAACGGCTTATCGATCCAAAATGTGCTTATGAACAATGGAATAATGAGAAACAACAGAATGAAAAAAAGAATCTGGTTATGAATAGAATTCCAGCGTTGCATTGATTTTCTCACCCATTGCATGGCGCGACCCCACTCTGCTTAAGATTTACCTGTAGTCTTCCCCTAATTCTCCAAATGGAGAATCCAACCATCGAAGAGCGACTTTTAGGTGAAGTCTACCACACTAAGCACAATGGCACAATTTCAATCTGCGTGCATGAGAACCAATTTTTTGATGAAAATGTACGGTTTGATTGGAAATGCGATTAAGAACGAAGGAAGTGCAGAAGGATTAGGGGGCATAATAACGCAGATCTGACGTCTATGATATTCCTAGACGAACAAATCATAACGATTCAATTCGAAACATTTCCTCGAAATCCTTACCTAACAAATCGCACAATTTCTTGGCTGTCGCAGGTCCCACCGATTTATGCGATCTTTCCAGCAAGGAAATATAGGAGTGGCTAAGACCTGAATGTTTCGCTAACTCTCTCTGTGAATAGCCTTTAATAATTCTTGCCTTCATGAATGCATCCGTATTTGCCTTTATCTTCATATTCCTGTTATCCCCCTTATTACATCTGTTTACATTTGCAAATTTCTTTTCACGGCTTTACTTCGGTTTACTAGGTTCCATTTCAGATCAATTAACCGCATGTTATCTCCTCATTCAACGTTTCGCAACACGCGTTCCCATTTTGTTCCCTTAATTTCAATTATATCACGTCATTTAACTATTGTAACCAAAAATGTTTACTTAAAGTAACGTATATTTCAATGTTTCCCAGATTTCCAGTTATTGAAATAACTAAAGTATACTGGTATTATTAAATTGTTTACTACTGTTTACTTTTTAAGCTCTGAGGGGGAAAATAATGTATTTCTATGATAAATTAAGAGATTTGCGAAAATTAAAAGGTTTCACCCTTCGGGAGCTGGCTGATCGTTCCGGCGTTTCCGCGGCGTACATCTCCCAATTAGAAAACGGCAATCGCGGCATCCCGTCGCCCGAGGTGCTGATGAAGCTTTCCGAAGGGCTCAATACGTCGTATTCCGAGCTTATGGATATTGCGGGATATTTGGAATCATCGCCATCCATGGAAAAGTTTCAAAGCAATCCCGTGAATTTGCGCCGATTCCTGCGCGAAAATGAGCTTATGTTCGATGGTCATTTGCTAACCGAAGAAGACAAGGAATGGGTCGAGCGGATGCTGACCGTTCTGTTCTGGAAGCAGCGGCAAGAAGCAAAGAATGAGATGTAAGCTTACCTCGATTCAAGTGCGGGGAGTTTTCTGCTCGTGGACAAACGAGATGAAGGAATGGTATGCCGCATCGCGCTTCGGACACAGCGGGCGTTATATTTGCGAGAAGGGGCGTGTCTCAACTTAAAAAGACACCAGAAACCTTATTTGCCGATTTCGGGGTAAAATCAGTCCCCCAGTGAGCAAGTAACAGCGATCGTGTCCGTTGCATATTCAAAAAGGACTCTTTCCAGCGAATAAGAGCCTCTCTGTCCGTTAGAGAGAACAGAGCCTGCTCAACCGACTGAACAAAAATCGCCGGGCAGTTCGGGCGACCTTTTTGCGTGCTTATCCCAAACATGGATGCCCCACCATAAATAAAGGGAACTCCATTCCCTTATTTCAGCGAAAAGCTGAATTCCAGGCGACCGAGCGGAACTCCAGGGTCTTATTTCTGCTGAATCATCCACCTAGCTGCTCGGAATGGTGAAATAGCGGATCCTAGTTCCCGCCCCCTTACCCATAGAGCTAATCATGGCAAAATAGCGCCCTCTAGTTCCCCCTACCTACCTGCCTGCCGAGGCAATGAGACTAGCCTTCCATCACTAAAAAAAGAAGAGACCGGCAGTCTCATGCCATGTCCCTTCTTTTTATTACCGTACCGGATAATCAATAACGATCACATTTTCAATGATGCCGGCTATTGATTTCACGAATTCCTGATGCACAGGGTGAGGACCATACTGCCGCAAAGATTCGCGATCCTCGAAAGTCACCCGTAGTCCCAGCGTATAGCCCTGCACATTATCTGTTTCTTCCGTTTCATTCGCACCTGCCGAAATTTCAACAATGCCGGGTATTCTGCCTTTAAAAGACAATAACGTCTCGATCAGTTCCTGTTCCTTCTGCGCAGCTAAAGTCTCTTTAAATCTGAAACAAACCAAATGCTCAAACATCGCGCTGGCCAACCTCCTCTCTTACAACGTGATGTGCTGACCAGGCTCGAGAACAAGCCCTTTTATGCCTTCGGCAGCCAAGCCTTCCACATAAGCATGCGGATTTTGCTCGATGACCGGGAATGTGTTGTAGTGCATAGGAATAACCGTTTTGGCTTGTAAGAACTGGGCTGCGATCACCGCATCGCGGGGCCCCATCGTATAGTTATCGCCAATCGGCAGGAACGCAAGATCAATCTCATTCAATTTGCCGATTAATTGCATATCCCCGAACAGAGCAGTATCCCCTGCATGGTAGATCGTTTTCCCCTCTACCGTAATTAGGAACCCGCTGGCCATCCCCGTATAAATATTTTCTGTCGTACCGGGCGGATTATAGGAGGAATCGTGCAGCGCCAGCGTCATTTTCACCTTTCCAAAAGGAAACGCAAACTCCCCGCCAATTCCCATGCCATGGGTCTTCGCCCCTTGAAAGCCGAGGTATCTGGCCAAGTCGTTAGGAGCAATAACGGTAGCCTCATTCCGCTTCGCAATTTCGAGTGTATCCCCTACATGATCGCCATGACCGTGCGTTACGAGGATGTAATCCGCCTTGATTTCTTCTGCCTTCACGACAGCTTGAGGATTATGGTTCAAAAAAGGATCGATGATAAGCGTATGCTCCTGCAATCGAATCTCCACACAGCTTTGTCCGTGAAAAATAAGTTTCATGTCATAATCGCTCCTTTGGTTATATCGTGATTTTTTATTCTTCCATTGGTTCAATAACTATTTTATCATACTTTATTTGCCAAGTTGAAATGCTTCATCTATACTAATACATAGATATACGATGCATCGAATACATATATATGAGAGGAGATTCTAATGAAAATTAATAAGGAATTAATGAAGGGAAGCACGGTCATCTTAATCCTCACTCTTTTGAATCGAAAAGATATGTATGGCTATGAAATGACAAAAGAGATGGAAACTCACACGGAAGGTGTCTTTACACTAAAAGAAGGCACCTTATATCCCATCCTTCATATGCTTGAATCGGAGAAATACGTGGAAGCTTATTGGGACGAGCATGAGGGACGTAAGCGTAAATATTATCGGATTACGAAGATGGGCAAAGATGAACTTCATCTTAAACGGGAAGAATGGTCGCTCTTTCGAAACACAGTTGATCGTGTTTTAGGGGAGGGCGGCGTATGAATGCAATACGACATCATGAAGAAATCCGCTTCTTTTTGAACGAAGTCTGTACTTATATCAAGGCAAGAGAAGTCCATAAAGAAGTAAAAATGGAACTAGAAAACCATCTTGAGGATTTAATTCAAGAGAAATTAGACTGTGGAACAGACATTGATGATGCGATAAGAGAATCTATTAGCCAAATGGGTTCTCCTGAGATCATTGGTCTCCAATTCCATAAGGTGCATCGCCCTCATTTTGACTGGAAGCTATTCTCTTTGTTATCGGTTTTCGTTGTATTAGGACTGTTTGCTGTCTATGCCGCACAAGCTTCTCTTACTGCTCGGGTAGGTTTCGCTTCCATAGGCGTGAGACAGATTGTTTATGTCTGTATTGGAATGGTGCTAATGCTTATCCTAAGTTTTACAGACTACCGTAAATGGGCCAAATATTCATGGATGCTTTACATTGGTACTATCGTCATTATGCTTTACAGCTTGAATACAGGGTCGACGGTCAATGGTGCAAAAGGCCATATACAAATCTACGGTACAATAGGAGTTAATATCGTTTCCCTTTCACCCTATTTGCTTCTTATAGCCCTGGCGGGTATTTGGAGTCAACAACGGGAGACATTGAAAACTGAAACTTTAATTCAAAAATATACACGAGTCATTTGTAAGAATATCGCTACTGTCTGGCTGCCTAGTGTGCTGCTACTAGCTGCTCCCTCAATTACGGACTTTGTTTTATTTTTCATTGGGAGCCTCGTTATGCTTCTTGTCTTAAAAAAACATCGTGTTATTCTACTATCTCATTTTTTCATTTTCCCCATCTCATTGTTTATTTTCATTTTAAGTCAACTCTCTTATCGCATGGGAAGGCTAAAAGCTTTCTTTTTGCCAGATAATCAATTGAACTATATGATTATTCAATCCAAAAAAGCCATTGTTTCTGCCGGTTGGTGGGGGCAAGGTTTTGGAACGCCTCTGAAATCCTTACCTAACCTTCATGATGAAATGATGTTTAGCTTTCTCATCTATTGCTTCGGTTGGGCTGTAGGTATCTTTATTTTCATGGCGGTAATCCTATTCATCTTTCGCGCTTTGTCAATTTGCACCAACGTGAAGGAGCAGTATGGGAAAGCACTGGTATCGAGCCTTCTGGCCTTATTTTCCATACAGTTTATGTGGAACATGATGATGACTCTGGGTTGGGCCCCATTAGGCTCGTTTACACTACCATTTATAAGTTATAACGGTGCTTTGGTTATCATTCACTTTGCAGCAATTGGAGTTATCTTAAACGTATATAGGCAAAAAGATCTGATTTTCGTACGATAAATGAATACCCGCCAAAACACAATCCTCAGCCCTTTTTTATCCAAAAGAACCCCCCCGAAACGTCGTCGTCCCTAACTGATGCATATCCGATCTGTACAGATTATCAATCCGGCAGCACAAGCGTGGCTCATTCCACTGCGTGCTGCCCTTTTTTACCATGCACATCGGCTTAGCTAACTCGAGAGTATGTATCACAAAAGTGGAACAAATCATAGATTTACCACATAGCGGAAATGGAACTGGCGCGCTAAGATTTATTGATAAGCTTTTATTATGATGCGATAAACCATTTATCTTTCTTTGAAATTTTAAGACCTGTAAATATTCAACTAATATAATAAAATTTTCTATATTTTAAATAATGTATACAATATATATTTATTTGTAAGCAGCAAGGAGGAGGTAATAAGATGAGTCTAATTCTTTGTTAAGCAGCTATTATGGAAGCGCTTTAAATCGTGAAAAATCGATCTTTAGGAGGCTATCAAGTTGTTATTGAAACGAATAAAGAAAACAGCTGCCATACTAGTTGCAGCTGTTCTGATGTCCGGCATTACGCTGAACGTAATGGCTTCTGAGCATGTACCTGCTGAGCCGCTATCGCAAAGTAACGTCGCCCCTTCCCCTGTGCAAATTATTCATGCGCAAACTTATAATGATAAATCCGGCAATATTATCACCGAAAAAAATCTTGCCCCTGACGGCGAAAGCATACGTTCCAATGGGATCGGGAACTGGGTCAAGTATAGTTCTGTCGATTTTGGCAATGGATCTTTTGACTACATGATGGCGGTGCTGTCGTCCTCTGGCGGAAAATCCGTTGACATTAGAATCGACTCGCCAAATGGAAAGCTGATTGGAACTTTGAATCTCTCCGCCACCGGAGGCGTTTATAAGGAACAATATGCGTCGATCTCCCCTGTTTTCGAGAAGCATGATGTGTATCTGGTATTTTCCGATTCAGCCGATGTCAGCATAAGCTGGTTTGTATTTGGCAAAAATCCCGATAAGGAAACGGAAGCTGGTAAAACCGAAAGGATGAAATGGTTTCAAGACGCCCGCTTCGGCCAGTTCATTCATTGGGGGGCTTACTCGGTCCTTGCAGGAACGTACAATGGCGTTCGCACAAGCGGGGACTCCGAATGGATTATGAGCAATATGCGTATTCCGAAGGACGATTACTTGGCGCAGGCCGTTCAACCTTTGAACCCCACCCAGTATAACGCAAAAGATTGGGTCGACCTTATGAAGAAAGCTGGGCAGCAATATGTTGTCATTACATCCAAGCATCATGACGGATTCAGCATGTTCGATACGCAAGTCAATCATTTCAAAGATTGGAGCATTGTGAATACGAGCGCTTATGGTAAGGATCCGATGCTTGAACTGTCCAAGGAAGCCAAAAAGCAAGGAATCAAATTCGGTTTCTACTACTCCATTATGGACTGGTCCCATCCCTCCCAAGATAACACAGGCCAATTCTCTAATAATATGAAGCCGGGAATGAAGGACCAATACGTCTCAGAGATGAAAGCCCAACTACGCGAATTAATTGAAAAATATGACCCGGCTCTCTTATGGTTTGACGGGGAATGGAACAGTTGGTGGACCAAACAGGACGGCAGAGACTTGTATAAATATCTCCGGACGATCAAAAACGATCTGGTTATTAACAACAGAGTCGGGAAAAAAGAGGAAGACGACGGCGATTACGGCACACCGGAGCGGACTATCCCGGCCAACGGTTTGCCCTATCCATGGGAAACATGCCAAACCATCGCTGATTCTTGGGGCTACAGATCGTGGGACAGCTATAAATCGGCCAAAACCTTGGTCACCGAGCTGGTCAGCACTTCATCCAAAGGCGGTAACTATTTATTGAATATCGGCCCGATGGCGAATGGACTGATCCCGGATCAAAGCATCGACCGGTTGACCGCAGTAGGCAAATGGCTAGATGCCTTCGGCGAGAGCATTTATGGCACAAAACCGAATGTATTCTCGTCTAAGCCTTCGTGGGGGTACGTCACGACAAAGCCAGGCAAAGTGTATCTGCATGTGATGGATTGGCCGACAAACGGAAAGCTGGAAGTTCCTAAGCTGGCGAACAGAATCAACCATGTAAATCTCTTGAATAAACCGGATGGATCTTTATCCTATACGATGAAAGCCGACGATCTCGAAATATCCGTTCCGACCAGCGCTCCCAATGACATTGACTCCGTCATTGTGATCGATGTGGCCGGAGATCCGCAAGGTTTCCCCTCTCCTTTCGCTTCCCTGCCGGACCTTGCGCTAAACAAAACCGCAAGCGCTAACGTGCAATACAGTTCCTCCTACAGCGCTGCGAAAGCAGTCGACGGGGATCCCGGCACTAGATGGGCAGCGCCCGATGCGATCAGACCGGATGGCTGGTGGCTGGAAGTTAACTTTGGCAGCCAGACAACCTTTAACAGTTTGATGATTGATGAATGGTTCGATGACGACGATCATATGCCCCGGATAACGAACTACAAAATTCAGTATGACGACGGCGGACAATGGAAGGACGCCTATACGGGCACGACGATTGGCGCAGGCAAGATGATTATGCTCGATCAACCGGTTACCTCGTCCAAAGTAAGGCTCTACATTCTTTCGGTACGGACACAGCCTGTCCGCGGTCCGACCATCAACGATCTCAAAGTGTATAACTATCAAGGTGCTTCGCCTGACCTAGCTCTAAACAAACCGGCCAGCGCCAACACGCAATGGAGCTCCTCCTACAGCGCGGCCAAAGCCGTAGACGGGGATCCCGGCACCAGATGGGCGACGCCCGATGAGAACAGACCGGATGGATGGTGGCTGGAAGTTAATTTGGGCAGCCAGACAACCTTTAATAGTTTGCTGATTGATGAATGGTACGATGACGATGCCCATGTGCCCCGGGTAACGAGCTACAAAATTCAGTATGATGACGGCGGGCAATGGAAGGACGCCTATACGGGGACAACGATTGGATCGGGCAAAGTAATCACGCTCGAACAACCGGTTACTTCTTCTAAAGTAAGGCTACACATTCTTACGGTACGGACCGAGCCCCTCCACGGTCCAACCATCAACGATTTCAAAGTATTTAACTATCAAGCATCATCGATCAAGCCGGTTATTACAATCCTTGGAGATAAAACCGTGAAAATTGTGGCCGGAGACACGTATACGGATGCGGGAGCAACAGCGATCGATTACAAGTACGGGGATATTTCAGATCAGCTCAGTGTAAATCCTGCCGCACTCGACACAAGCAATCCGGGCATTTACACGGTAACTTACAACGTTAAAAACGAAGAGGGTACAAGCGCACTGGAAGCTTCAAGAAAGGTTATCGTAGCTCCCAAAGCCGTTACGATTACAAGTGGATCGGGAACCATTACTGTGCGTAATGCGATGGATACAGCCCGATTAAAGCTATATAATCGATCGAATCAAGTTGTGGATGAACATGATGCTTCCCAATCCCTTCAATTCACATCGGTGCCGGCGGCAGCTGGGTATTATGTCACTCAAACGGTTAATGGCATTGAGAGCAGTCCGTCGAATATCGTTCAAGTTGGAGATTCGCAATCTGTGGGAGCGACTTTAACCGGACCCGCTAGTGTCATATCCGGTCAACCGTTGTCTCTGACTTTCGGATTGAGCAGCGTATCCGAAGCGATCTACGCTGAAGATGTAACGTTCACCTATGATCCGTTGAAGGCGGACTTTGTATCTGTCGAAACGTTGCATGAAGGACTTCAAATCATCGATAAAAAGGCAGGGGACGGCCAAATCCGGATTTTGGCGGCGAGTTTAGGAGGAGCTCATGCGGTGAGCGGAGACGGGGATTTGCTGAAGTTGAATTTCTTAACCAAACCGGTTAGCGAGAAGGCATCGGCAGAAACCTCATTCGCCTTAACCAAGGCAGTCATCGCAGCCAGTGACGGAAAGGAGACGGAGCTGCAAGCCATTACGCACAACGTCACAATCACTCATGTAGATAAATCTGCATTAGTAGACTTGATTGCGAGCGCTCAAAGAACACATGATGCGGCGACAGAAGGCGGCTCGACCGGACAATATCCGGCAGGATCGAAAGCTAAACTCCAAGAGGCGATCAACCAAGCTCAGACCGTAGCCAATAATACGGCAGCCACAGAGCAGCAGGTGCAGCAAGCGGCTGGCGATTTGAATGCGGCCTTGCAGTCATTCCTGAATTCGGTTGTTACCACAAAACCGGGCGATTTGAACGGTAATGGAACAGTTTCCATCGGAGACTTGGCTATGTTGGCCAAGGAGTACGGAAAAGACTCCACCGATCCGGACTGGGAACGAATCAAGCACATGGATTTCAATGGCGACGGCAAAATTGACATTGCTGATCTTGCACTTTTGGCTAGGATGATTCTGGAAGACGTATAACGGCCTTATATTTATGTACCCGCCATGCAACCCATGCATGGCGGGTTTTTCTGTATTCGCTCCGTTTGGGAACTACCTGACGCTTAACTTGCTATCCATCCATTCAAAAGCTTTCCTAAGCTCATCCTTCGGAACATGCGCATACCGGTCACCGATCGAAACCTCATAACAGCAGGATGTCTCATTGATCTCCCTGACATAATGAGTAAAGCCTACTCCCGTCGCCTCATACAGGTTGACTAGCAGGGATTCCAGCTTCTCTTTTGGCATATTCACATGGACATGGAACATGTTCGTTACAGGCTCAAGCGGTTTCGTTGCAACGTCGGGGAGCTGATTGTACAAGGCGGCAAGCTCTTTCGCTTCCTCATAGTACTGCTCCATTTTGTGCAGCCGCTGTTTGAAATAATAGCTGGCGCTAAGAATATACGGATACAGGCTGATTAAATCGCCGCCGTGACGCCTTTTCCATACCTTCGAAGTTTTCGTAAATGTCTCGTCTCCTGCAAGAATGGCCCCTGCAATGCCGCCGATTCCCTTATAGAACGAAATATACACACTATCAAACAGCTCGCAAATTTCGCGGGCGGACTTCTGATAATAAGGCAGAATCTCATACAGCCTAGCGCCGTCCAAATGCAGCTTAATGCCATGACTGCGGCAAAAGGCAGAAATCTCTGTCAGCTCTGCATAATCCGGGAGCTGTCCGCCGATTTCCCGCTGCGGCAATTCCAGCAGCAAACACGCAATTTCGTCTTTCATTTGAAGCACATCTTCCAGACGGATCAGCCGATCTTTGTCACCGAGCAAGACAGGCTCGATATGGTGAAGTTCCTTTAATCCGTCTTCCTCATGGATTTCCAGATGACTCAAAGGATGGTACGCGACTTTCTTCACGCCTTGATGATCGCACCAAATTCTTAGAGCAATTTGCTGGGCCATTGTTCCGCTAGGGAAGAATACGGCCGATTCCTTGCCAAGATACGCAGCCATTTCCGCTTGGAAATCCTCAATTAACTTTCCGTTGCCATACATGTCACTTTCCATATTTCCATCGATATCCTGTAATGCTTCTAGCAATACTTGAATATTTCTTTTGCCATGTCCGCCCAATGGGTACTTGGTTTGATGAAATGCTGTTAGTAATGGATTGATTTTAGTCATTTGTATCGTACTCCTTTGTTTGTCATGACTCCTACTTGGTCTCAGATCAGCAATTGGATTATAATCGAGCTAACGCTATTTCGAAAAGGAGATTCAATTATGAAGGAAGTCCTCATCGGTTCCAAAGATCAATTTACAACTTTTCCCGTGGAGGTGCAGCTTGAACGCGATCTGTATTTCTTGATGCATGTCGACGATAACCAATACAACTTGTATGGAAGTATTTGCCCCCATGGCGGCTATACCGTGGACCTCATCGACGGAGAGCTGGAGTGCCCCTTGCACGGGTGGACCTTTGAAGTGCATACCGGACGTTGCCATAACGTGCCTAGCGCCAGACTCGCCACTTATAACGTCATTCTTCGAGACAACATGCTGTTCGCTCAGATGGCATGACCTCACGTATATTTTACCAGTGGTCAAGCTATAATAACAGCTGTTGTTATCAATTGAACGGCTGTAGGAGGCTTAATGTCCGACAAAGTGGCTAGAAGCAAGTCCAGAGGGATGAAGTGGTGGCAGCTGAGCCTGCTCGGAGCCGCCTGCACGATTGGGACCGGTTACTTTCTAGGCGCCGGCATTGGCATTCAAATGGGCGGCACGTCGATCATTTTCATGTTTATGCTTGCAGCCTTCGGCACTTATCTTGTCTTCGACGTTCTGGCCCGGATGACGGAAGCCGATCCTGAACAAGGCTCGTTTCAAACCTATGCGGCCAAAGCCTTCGGGCGCTGGGCAGGCTTCAGCAGCGGCTGGGTGTACTGGTGCTCTGAGCTTTTAATTATGGGAAGCCAATTAACCGCTTTATCTTTTTTCACCCGCTATTGGTATCCCGGGGTACCGATGTGGGTCTTTGCGTCTGCCTACGCCCTCTTAGGTCTAGGCGTTATTCTGCTCGGGACGCGTGTTTTTGAACGCGCCGAGCATATTTTTGCCATTATCAAAGTATCTGCCATCGTCATGTTTGTGATCATCGCGGGTGCCGCCCTCTTTGGTTTCATTACCGGCACCTTTCCGCCGAAGCTCCCAACCTCAAAAGAAGCCTTGTTGCCTAAGGGGCTGCTCGGGGTTTGGTCTTCCTTCATCTATGCCTTCTACGCGTTCGGCGGCATTGAAATCATGGGCCTAATGGCTGCCAGACTTAAGCGGCCCGAAGAGGCCCCGAAGGCCGGAAACATGATGATCCTTCTATTAACGATCATTTATATCGCCTCATTAGCACTTGTCCTGGCCTTGGTCCCTCTCGATGCGCTGCAGGGCAAAGAAAGCCCTTTTCAAACGGCATTAAACGCGTACCAGCTCCCCTTTATTCCCCATGTATTTAACGCGATCTTAATCATTGCCGGGTTTTCGACGATGGTCGCCTCGCTTTTTGCTGTTACAACGATCCTTGTCACGTTAGCGCAAGATCGCAATGCTCCCGCGATATTCGCGAAACGATCCAGCGGCAAACACAAAATACCGTTCCCAGCCGTTGGTTTCACAACCGGAGGGATAACGGCAGCGGTGCTGATGGCTCTTTTGCTCCCTGAAGAACTGTACGCCTATATCACAACGGCGGCAGGCATAATGCTGCTGCTGAATTGGCTATTCATCCTACTTTCATCAGGGCGTTTATTGCGCTTATCGGCTTGGGGGAAGATCAAAAGATACACAGGCATGCTCCTCATCCTTACCGCTATTACAGGTACCGTCTTTCATTCAACAAGCAGGCCGGGTTTCTGGATTTGTCTCGTGTTTATCGTAATAATTGGTCTCATAACGGTTGGAATGAGTTTCACATCCAACAATCGTAAAGGGGCTGTTTAGCGTTAAGCAAAAAGTGCCTGGAAAGCTTTTAATCCGAAATGCAGACCAAAGCCGATCAAGGATAAACCTGAGACGATCGAAATCGCCGAAAGCCCGCGAGGCGCAAGAAATTTGCGAAATCCACTGGCTAAAGAAGCCATGACAAGATCCCAAAGTATGATCCCGACGAACATAATCCCCGTATACAACAGCACGTGGTTTCTATCATACTTAGCAACAGTTTCCGCTAATACGGACCCATAGATTCCTAACCAAAAAAGGATAGATAAGGGAGAGCTGATCGCCATTATGAATCCTGTGAAAAAAGATCTGGTCAGCGACTCTTCCGAGCTATGACTTGCATCTTTCAATTTACCGGCACCAATTAAGCTTTCGATCCCTGAATAGAGTAGAATAAAACAACCAAATAACCACAGAAACGTCTTCATAAACGGTGTCGTTAAAAAATGGACAAGGCCAAAATAAATGAGGATAATCAAAATCACGTCAGCGAACATTCCCCCTACGCCCACCATCCAAGCATGGGTAAAACCGCGCTTTATGCCTCTGTCCAGCATCGCCGCATTAATGGGACCAATTGGCGCGGAAAGCGATAATCCCAGCAGTAAGAAACTTAGCATGATATACATCTCATTCACCCATTCGTCGGTTAGACATACAAGCCTATCTTCTCGTAATATCCTATTCTTCGGGCAGGGCTTGTATAACTTTGAGCCTCGTTTCAGCTGTAAAAAAAGTGTTTGACATTCACGCTGCGTAAAGCTGTACAGTTACATTGTCAGGAGGTGAACAGATGGAATACACCGTGCAAAGCTTGGGCAAGTTGGCAGGCGTAAGTACCCGAACGCTTCGCTATTACGATGAAATTGAACTGCTTAAGCCGGCAAGAATCAATTCATCGGGATATCGCATCTATGGTCAGGCGGAGGTTGACAGGCTTCAACTCATTCTTTTTTACAGAGAACTGGGTGTGAATCTGGATCGAATCAAAGAACTGATTAACGCCCCTGCCTTCCATGCAGCCGATGCTTTGAAAGAACACCGTGAACAGCTCCTCGACAAAAGAGCCCAGCTTGATATGTTGATTGCCAATGTCGAGAAAACGATTGCTTCACAAGAAGGGAGAATATCCATGACCGATAAAGAGAAATTCGAAGGCTTCAAACAACAGCTTATTGATGAGAACGAGAAGAAATACGGGGAAGAAATTCGGGAAAAGTATGGCGACGATGCTGTTAATTCCTCCAATCAAAAAGTGAAGAACATGACACAAGAAGAGCATGAAGAGGTTGCGCGCCTGGCGAATGAAGTGGCCGCTTCCTTATCTGAGGCTTATCAAACAGGCGATCCGGCAGGCGAGGAAGCGCAAAGAGCAGCTCATCTGCATAGACAATGGCTGTCCTGCTACTGGAGTCATTACAGCAAGGAAGCTCATGCCGGTCTAGCCCAAATGTATGTCGATGACGAGCGGTTTAAAGCTTACTATGATCATAAACAACCTGGAACTGCACAATTTCTGAGAGATGCCATACACATTTATACAGGTTATAAGAAGTAAAAGCGTTGTGAGCGGGACACTAGCAGTTTTTCTACTCTATGATTCAAACATCCAATTTTTTAGAAGATTCCTGCATAGAATAGTATTGTACCAACAGCCAACAACCACCAGCCATGTGTATCATCCTCCAACCCCCAAAAAAGCACAGAGCCCTCAGGGCCCTGTGCTTTTCGGTTAAGACTCTGCTGCGACGCCGACGCCAATGGGTTTGACCAGCGCCTTGCTCTCCCAAACGCGGCTTCTCCAACGCAGATACATGATCAATCCCCGCAGCCACTCGTCGACAGCAAAAGCAATCCATACGCCGAGCAATCCCATTTTCATATGAATGCCGAGCCAGTACGCAAGCGGCACCGCTACGCCCCACATGGATAGAACCCCCATGGCAACAGGAAATTTCGCATCGCCCGCAGCGCGGAGAGAATTAATAACGACGAGATTAAACGTCCGCCCAGGTTCCAGAATGACGCTTAACAACAAAATCCCTGAACCCATTGCGATAATTTCCGGATTATCCGTGAACAACCCAAGCAGTTCTTTGCGGAACATAGAAGCGATGCCTACAACCACAAAGGTCAGTAAGAAAGTAATCCGCAGACTCCGGATTAACTTATGGTACGCTGCCTTAAATTCACCGGCGCCAACCATATGGCCTACGATGATTTCCGTACCCATGCCGATCGCCATGCCAAGCGCCATAAAGTAATTCGTAACATTCATGACATACACGTGAGTGCTTAGCGCAACCTGACCGATGATATTAACGAAGCTCACGATCATTAAATATTGAGACTGCCAAGACAGATGCTCGCCGGCCGAAGGGAGCCCGATGCTCAAAATTTGCTTCACGATCCGTTTATCGAAATTCAAGTAATCTTTGAAGCGAATCGGAAACGGAATCCGGCGGTATAAGATCACAAAAAGTACGATAAGTCCAAGTAAACGACTGATGACCGTCGAAACTGCAGCACCTGTCACACCCCATTCTGGAAAACCAAGGTTCCCGAAAATGAGCAGGCTGTTACCTGCTACGTGGATCAGGTTCACCCCAAGCGTCACATACATCACATCTCGGGTTTGACCGTTCGAACGTAGTACGGAAGAAACGGCATACGACAGCGCTTCAATCCAAATAAAAGCACTGATCAGGTTGAGATACTTTTTGGCAATCGCAATCTGCTCTGGCGCCAAATTCATAAGCTGCATGATCGATTCGCCAAAAACGACTAAGACGATACTGACCGCGATACCAAATATGAGATTAATGGTAATGGCGAGTGCGGAAATACGGCTGGCTTCCTTGGCTCTGCCTGCGCCTAAATTTTGGGCGACCGCTACACTCGTTCCGATGCCGACGAAGCCGAACATCAGGATGCAGAAGACGATGATTTCATTCGCTAACCCGACCGCTCCGGTTACTTCATCTGAGATCCGACTGAGCATGAACACATCCGCAGTACCGAGCATCATCCGCAGAACGGAATCAATGAAGATCGGCCACGTGACGGCGAATAGACTAAGCTTTTTCCAAGTTGCTGTTGATTGGGTGTCTATCATTTCGGTATGCTCCTCAATTTCAAATGCTATTAGTTTAGGATACGTAAGCGATTTCAGTCAAATGTTACTATAACCCAATAAAAAACCTTGGCCATCTCTCTTCCGAGGATGTCCAAGGTTTACTTATGATTGATCAGTTATTTGACACGAACCCATGCTCCGCGATTGTCTGCCGACTCAATTTCGGCTTCCGCAATGACGATGCTGTCCATCGTGCTGAACGGGGTAGCCGTCGCAATGGTTTGTCCCGAAATTAACGTTTCAACGAAATATTTGAGCTCTTGGTAGTAGCCCATTTCCGCCGAAAGCTCAGGACTGAAGCCAGGTCCGTCGTTCACGTTCACTTTCAGGCCGTCCGCTGTGAAAACGATATTCCCTTTTTCAAAGTTTACCCGGAACTGCATATCAAAGCCGTAGTCTCCTTGCAGCGTCCAATCCGCCTGCGCGTTAATCACCTTGCCATCTTCGTACAAATAGTTCGTGGAAACAAGGTCATACCCGCTGCCTGGGACAACGTTGCGAGCTAAGCTGGAAACCGATTCCGGCTTACCGAACAACCAGTTGATCATATCGATGTCATGAACGTGCATGTCGAGAAGAGCCCCGCCGCTCTTCGCATTTTGCAGCAGCCATGGTCCCCAAGTCGGTGTGCCGCCGCCGCGGTAGAAATACCCGGCCAGCACTTTGCCATACGTTTCGTTTTGAACGGCTTCTTTCAAGTACTCATAGGCCGGCCAGAAGCGCAGACATTGCCCGATCATCAGCTGTTTGCCGTTCTTTTCAGCCGCTTCAATCATTTCCTTACACTCACCGGCATTCAGCGCCATTGGCTTCTCGCACAAAACATGAAGACCATGATTCAAGCATTGAATGGAAATGTCTCTGTGCAAAAACGTAGGCAGCGTCATGTCCACACAGTCCAGCTCTTCTTTTTCAAGCATCTCGGCAACACTGGTATACTTATTGTAAACGCTGAAGTCGATGCCGGATGATCCCGTATCAATGTTACCGCCGGATGCTTGACCTTCCAGCTTGGCGATATCAACATCGCACAAAGCGACAACTTTGATAGGAACGCCTTCCGCCTCAAGACGAATGTAATTTTCCAGATGCGTTCTTCCCATAAAACCTAGTCCGATTAATCCGATTTTCAACATGGCTTATTTCCTCCCCAAAATTGCGTCCATAGCACCTGATGTATTGTAAATGATTTGCTGACCGTGGTGCGTATAGCCAGGAATCATCTCAGCGATCACATAGTCTTCATATCCGATAGCTGCAAGAGCTTTCACAACTTCCGGGTAATTCACATCGCCGGCCAGCAGATCCACGAAACCGTGCAAGCCTCCCGCCGCGCGGCGGTAATCTTTGAAATGCACTTTTTTGATACGGCTGTTCAAAATGGAAATCCAATGCTCCGGGTAACCGGAATATAACACATTCCCGACGTCGAAGTAGGAACCGACATACGGAGAATTGATTTTATCGATAAAGTCTCTCAGCTCCAGCGGCGAGAGCAAAAACTTGTTCCAAACGTTCTCAATGCCGATGGACACTTTCAACGATTGCGCAGTTTCCGAAAGCTCTCGAATGCCTTCCAGAGCGTACTCGTACGCTTGATCGTAAGGGACTACTTCGGAGTCAGGGATGAAATCTACCCCAACGGCGCCAGGCACAACCAGAATCGTATCTACGCCCAAAATCGCTGCGCTTTCCAGCTGCTTTTTGACGATGTCTTTCGCTTTTTGACGCGTACCGGCATGTCCGCTTGTTAAGGAGTATGTCCAGTACAGACCACTGGCCAAGCTGGTTAGCTCAATGCCTTTGTCATCCGCAAGCTGGCGGTACTGCTTGATTTCGCTTTCATTGCTTTCCAGGCTGAGTTCCCCTGTTTCGTTCAACGCCAGCTCAATGCCGTCGAATCCTGCGTCTTTCGCTACTGCTATACATTGCTCCACGTTCATGGAGCCTGGGAATGACCAAATATTGATCCCTTTTTTCATCGTTATCTCCTCCGTCTCTTGCCTTTATTATAAAAGAGGCGAGGCGGATTAGATTTATCCAAAAAGCCGATTTATTTGCACTTTTACAAAACCGAGTATGGTAAAATAAGTCTGGGTCCAATCACCGATAAGCCCCTGAGAAAGGACGGACAGCATGGAATTCCCGCGCATACAACTTCAAGAATCAATAACCATTCAAAATCTCATTTCCTTTCACTATTTCGAGTATGCCAAAGGATATGTATTTGACGGCGAGCAGCACGACTTTTGGGAAATTCTCTATGTTGACAAAGGAGAGGTCGAGGTTCGGGCCGACGATCAAATCCACACACTGCAGCAAGGGCATATGATTTTTCATAAACCCGAGGAGTTCCATACCGTCAGCGTAAAGCACGAGCATAAGCCGCCTAATCTTATCGTCATTTCTTTCGAATGTGCCTCAGAAGCGATGACTTCTTTTGAAAATAAAATTGTCCCCCTAGGAGATCGGGAAAGGAATATGTTATCCCTCATCATCCAAGAAGGGTTTCAGGCATTTCTGCCGCCTTTTGACCGACCTACCGTACATATTCTGGAGCGGAATCCGGAGGCACCTTTTGCCAGCGAGCAAATGATCAAATCCTATTTGGAAGCCCTGCTGATCACACTGATTCGCAATCAAAAGCAAGGCTCCTCATCCATAGATGCCTCACTCAAATATAAGCAATCCTCCCTGCAAAAGGAAAAAGCCGAGCAGCG
This sequence comes from Paenibacillus planticolens, assembly GCF_013141725.1. Taxonomy (GTDB): domain Bacteria; phylum Bacillota; class Bacilli; order Paenibacillales; family NBRC-103111; genus Paenibacillus_E; species Paenibacillus_E planticolens. The sequence goes on from NZ_WHNZ01000022.1 coordinate 243,354, forward strand.
CATCGTTCAGCAGATTATCGCCTATTTGCAAGACAATCTCTCGCAATCTTTTACGCAGGATCAGTTATGCCAAACATTTCACTTAGGCAAAAGCCGGTTGAAGGAGCTTTTTCACACACAGATGCAAACCGGCGTCCTGGAAGCTTTCAAAGCCATGAAAATTGAACAAGCTAAAACGTATATCAGGGAAGGCCGGTACAATTTCACTGAAATTGCGGCCATGTTGGGATATGCGAGCATCCATTACTTTTCCAGGGATTTTAAAAAAACCGTGGGCATGTCTCCTTCCGATTATGCCAAATCCGTTAAGGCGCGTGTGTGACGATGCGCGCAGCCTGATCTGGAGCCTGCCTGCAACCAGCAAGCAGGCTTCGGACCGGCCTATCTTGAGATTCGCCAGAGAGAGGGGGAACTACGTTCCCTTATTAAGGCCGAAAGCACAATTTCGGGCGCCCGTGGGGAACTACAGGGTCTTAATTCACCCTCGTGATGTAAACAACTGCTCCGAATGGTGAAATAGCGGACCCTAGTTCCCTTTCCCCTGCCTAAAGGGCTGTTTCAGACGAAATAGCGCCCTGTAGTTCCCCCTATCTCCCTCCCCTCCCAAATCCATCCCCTTTTGTCCTCTGTCTCAACACGCTTCGGACACAGCGGCCGTTATCATCGCGAAAAGCGTTGTGTCCCTCTGCTGACGGACACCAGAGCCCTTATTTGCCGATATCGGGACGAAATCATTCCCCAAGTAAACAAGCAGCAGCGCTGATGTCCGTTACATGTTCGAAGATGTCCTTTTCCATCGAATAAGAGCATCTCTGTCCGTTAGCAAGGACAAAGACTGCGCTAACTCCATTACGTCTGCTCGACCGGCTGAGCAATCAGCCTTCCAAAGCTTTTTATCGCAGGAACAAGATATACATGAACGCCACTTTCAACGGTTCCCCTTTATAATAAAAAAGCTGTCCCTCAAGTAAAAAATCTACTTGAGAGACAGCTCTCCTCAACACTTATTTTATCACTTTCAATAAACGTTTTGCCGTGCCGTTTGCCGTCTCAATCGTTTCATACACATTCACTGTGAATGGATAGTTGTATTGATCGGTTGTAATGTTCGTTGCATCGATCATTTGAACGCCGGTGATCAGTTTATTTGCGCCTGTAAACGTTGCATCCTTAGCACCGAGGACACGTCCCTCGCTATCAACGATCTCGAATCTCAATTTGGAGAAGTTATTGTCGACAACGACATTCTCTTGTTGTTTGATTTCCAGATCCAGACGAACCTTATACGTGTACATCAATTGAGCCGTTGTTTGCGTGTTGACAGCCACATCTTTAATTTTCAGATCGAACGGATACAAGGAAATGCTTGAATCCGATTCCTGCTGCAGGTCCGTTTGCAACGCTGCGATCGTCGTCGTGAACGGCGCGGCAGCCGCAGAATCAAGCAGCTTCAAGGAGAAGTTCGTGCTCTCTTCCGATTGCGGAACAATGTAGGAGTAGCTCACAACGTAGCTTAGTCCCGGATTCAGCATCGCCGTCACATTCGCTTGGCGCGAACCTTGGTACGTAACGCCCTGCCCATTCACCAATTCAGATAGGAAAGCTGGCGTCGCTGTAGGCGTCGTGCTGGTGTTCGTTAATTTGAACTTCGCCACCGCCGTTTTGTAGCCTTCACCCGGATTCTCATGAAGATGGAGTTCCATTAAGGAAACTTCCGTTGATTTGTCGACCACTTTGGTCAAAGCGTCAAACGCGATCGGTTGACCGATGGTGTACGGAACCGCAACTGAGGTCCCCTGATCTTTCGGCCATGCCATAGCCAGTTTGCCTGTCGCTAATGTCTCCGCTTGGCCTCCGCCCTTAGGAACAAATGTATCCGTGGACAAAACAAGCAGGTTGGTTAGAGTCACACCGTTTTCAACAGGGATGGCAAAGTGAATATATTTTTTCTCACCGGCTTCCAAGGTGACCGGCTCCGCTTCCGAGCGTTTTCCTTCATAGCTCTTCGTCTCCGATTGAGCATCCAATCGGAAAGCAGGAACCGTTTCGCGGCCTCCGCCAGGGTTGCTGGCCAGGACCGTAACTACGGCTACGCGGCCTGCGGCCGTATTTTGCATGGAAGCTTCAACCGCCGAATAGGTAAGTCCGGAATTCACGCCGGGAATCGAAAACGATTGCCCCCATGCCAGATTGTCAAGGTTTTGAGTAGCGGCGCTGCCCGTACCTCCGTACCATACGGATTTGGTCGGCATAGCCAGCAAGGTCGTTTCAAGCTTCGGATAAGAATACACATCGACGTTAACGAACGAAAGCTGATCGATCGTACCAATTTCCTTCGTATCGACGGAAGTCATATAAACAAGCTCGCTAATCTCTTTAGGCTGAAGCGACTCTTTATTCGTTCCGCTTGGTTTCAACGTATAGGAAACGCCGCTGGAAGTTTGTACGCGAAGCTCGTGCTCAGGCACCCGGTTCTGTGTAACGCCTCCGTTGTACAATCGCACTGTAACGGAAAGCTGTGAGCCGGACGCGGTTGGCGTCACGGCTGCACTTTTCACGGCTGCACGAATGTCACTTGTCAATCCATAATTGACAGTAGGAGCGGCAACAGGGGCTGGATCGGAATCGGCAGCCCACACGGCGGTGCCTCCCTGCACGATTAATGCGCCTAGCATAATCGCGGTCAGACTGGATTTCCATGGTCTTTTTTTCATGTACATACACTCCTCATTGTGTAATTTCGCTGATGTCTATTTCGCTGCTGGTGTCGTAGTTGCCGCTGGAGAAGCGCTGGCGCTTTCTACCTTCTGGCCGTCTTTCAAAGTGTTCTGTCCGGTAATCACTAGTTTGTCGCCATCTTTTACGCCGTCAAGTACTTCTTGATACTCACCGTTAATACGTCCAAGCTTCACTTTACGCTTCACATATTGATCGCCTTGCTCCACGAATACGAAGGTGTCGGAATCTTCACGAATCACGCTAAGCGTTGGGATGGCTACAACTTGCTCTTCGGTTTCCGTTGTAAGCTGCACCATGAACCGGGTGCCGGGCTGCAGCTGATGATCGCTGTTCGGAACTTCCAGTTCCAGCGTGTACGTTTTTGTCGCAGCGCTCATGATCGGCGCTAAGTAGCTAATCTTTGCTGTTCCTTTTTTGTCCGGTGTATCCGGATTATAGTAAACGAGCTCTTGCTTGCCTTTGACGAGTTGATAGTTCGTTTCTGTAAGCTCCGTTTTAATTTTGATCGGATCAATTTGTTGGACTTGACCGACTTTCCCTGCCGCGGTAGCAACTGTTTGCCCAACGACAACGTTGAAATCGGTAAGTACGCCGCTGCCTGGCGCTTTAACTTGATAGTTCTCTAAGGAACGAGTCGCATCGTCTAACGATAAGCCCGCTGATTCCGCCTGCGTTTGCGCCGCAGAGATCGAATCCGAATTATCAAATGCCGCCAGCTTGCTCTGTGCCGCATCCAAGCTCATTTGCGCGTTATCTAAGGCTTGTTTCATTTGATCCACTTGGTGCTGAACTGCGGTGCCGGCATCATAATCGTTGCGGGTTTTGTTATAATCCTGCTTCGCATTCGTTAGAGCTGTTTGCGACCGAGTAACATTATCAACCAAATCCTTGCGGTTGTTCACTTTGTTATCGCGTGCTTGCTGCAAAGATTCCTGAGCGCTTTTCAAGGCTAGCTCACTTTTCCGTTTCGCGGACACTGCGTCTTTATTATCGATAACGAAAAGGACTTCACCTTTCTCTACGTACTCTCCGCGTTTTTTCAACACTTCAAGCACTTCACCGTTCGCTTTGGACACAACATCAAGTGTCGTTCCTGCTGCGACATCGGCCACCTGTTCGATGGGATTGCTGATTTTTTGCTTTTTAACAACCTCTGTTTTAACCGCTCTTGGCGCAAGCTGAACCGTCGCGGCACCCTTGGCTCCCGGAGCGGAACAAGCGGACGCTAAGACCGCTGCTGCGGTCAATAGCGCAATCACGCTCATCGAGCGATATCTAAATTTACGTTTTCGCGAACTGTCGTTAATCATCTATGTGCCTCCTATACCTCTAACGTTGTGTTTTGGTTACTTTTTTTACGATTGAACATGCGACCTATCCGGTTCTTTATGCTTTCAATCAACTCGTACACAATAGGTACGACAACTAGCGTCAGAACGGTAGAGGTAATCAGACCGCCGATTACGACAACACCCAGACCTTTACCGATTAATCCGCCTTCTCCGGAAATACCTAGCGCGAGCGGCACCAAAGCCATAATGGTAGCTCCAGCGGTCATAATAATCGGACGAAGTCTCACTTTCCCAGCTTCAATCAAGGCATGTCGTACGGTATAGCCTTCTTCACGAAGCTGCTGCGCACGGTCGATCAAAACGATCGCATTCGTGACGACAATGCCGATGAGCATGAGGAAACCAATCATAGATGTAACCGTTAGCGGCTCTTTGGCAATAACGAGTCCGAGCAGTCCTCCGATTACGGCAAGAGGTAGAGAGAAAAGAATAGCGAATGGCGCGCTTGCGTTTCCAAAAGCCAGAACCATGATCAAGTAGACGACGAACACGGCAGCCGCCATGGCAACGAACAATTGACCGAAACTCTCATTGACATCCTCGGAAACACCGCTCACTTTCGGTGTCACGCCTTCAGGTAATTCAAAACCTTTCAATGCCGCGGTAATTTTAGCACTAACTCCTGTTTTGTTGGAGTCGTTAATTTTGGCTGTTACTTTAACAAGCTGCTGCTGATTTTCACGCGCTAGGGACGCAGCGCCCTTCGTTTCATTGATTTTGGCTACTTCTTTTAACAGAATCGTTGATCCGTTTGCTCCCGTTAAAGGAATATTGCCTAGTTTTTCAAGCGTATTTTTGTCCGATTTGTCTAACGATACCGTTGTTGTATAAACGATATTATCAAATTTCATATCTCCCAGATTTTGTTTTTGAATCCAGGCACGTGCTGTATCACGGACAGAGGATGAGCTTAAGCCGTAGGCTCTCGCTTTTTTCTGATCCACAGCAATCTCTATCTCTGTTTTTGCATCACTTAAATTATCTTCAATCTCGGCAAGCTCAGGGAAGGTTTGCAGCTTTTCTTTCACCATCTTAGCTGCTTTCTCCAGTTGAAGCTGATCCTCACCCTGCAAGGTATAGGCAAAATCCGTCGAAGAAGTTCCGAAATCGCCTTCCATGGTTTTAGGCTCAACTTCTGAACCGTTCGGCAATTCAGAAAGAATGTAAGCTTTCATTTGATCTTTTACTTTATTCGCATCTACATTGTCGTTCACTTGGACGAAAATCTGTGAAGCATACGGCGTCCGTTCGTCATCTTTGCCGGCATAACCGACCAAGGATTCAACGAATTTAAACACAGGCTCGCCTTTCGAATCTTTGGTATCTAAAAAGACGGTTTCGATCTCTTTCGTTTTCGCATCTGTCGCTTCAAATGAAGTCGAATACGGCAGTTTCAATTGGAAATACATCGTTGTCGCTGCTTTTGAGCTAGGCAAGAAAGAAACCGATAGAAACGGAATCGTACCCGCCATTGTCACTACTAGCATAAGCAGAGAGAGAAGCAATGTTTTAATGCGATTTTTCAAGCTCCAAGTCAATACTTTTTCATAGAACGTTGTCAGCTTAGTCGGCTTCGACTCATCGTGACTTACTTTGCCTGGTTTACTGCGCAGAACAAGCAGTTTAGCCAACATCGGAATGACCGTTAAAGCTACAATCAAGGAGGAAAGCAGCGCACACGCAATCGTTAGCGCGAACGGTCTAAAGAACCCGCCAATAACGCCCGTAACCAAAGCAAGCGGTGCAAATACCCCTACGGTGGCAAGTGTGGAGGACGTAATCGCCATCGAAACCTGCTTCGTAGCTAAAGCAATAACGGACTCCTTGCGCTCCTGCGCTTTTTCCAAAGAGGCGTATATGTTTTCAATAACAACAATCGAGTCATCCACAACCCGCCCTACTGCGATAAAAATACCGCCGAGCGTCATCGTATTAAGCGTTAAATTCAAGGATGACATCAATAGCAAGGTAATTAAAATGGAAAGCGGAATCGAGACAAGAACGATAAGCGTCATCCGTACATTGCGGAGGAAGACGAGAATCATCAAGGATGCCAATACAGCCCCCACGATTCCTTCGCGAACCAATCCAGTGATGGATTCCTTAATCTGGTCTGCGCTGTCGTAGGTGTTCTTAAACGTAACGTTCGGCAGCGTAGTTTTCCACCCGTGAATTTGCTTCTCGATAGCTGCTGAGAATTCTACCGCATTTGCGCTGCCTGCTTTGTACAAAATCATCCCAATCGCAGGTTTGCCATCCAAACGGCCAATGAAATTTGATTCTGTAATCGCCTTGACGTTGGCAATCTGATTGAGCGTTACGATATCTCCCTTAGGCGTTGTGATTTCAAGCTGCTCCAATTCGTACAAACTGGATAAGTTGCCTGTTACACGTGTCATCTTGTTGTTGCCGCTAATTTCTACACTGCCGATCGGACTTTTCGTAGCGGCGGAATTAATCGCATTGGACACTTGGCCCGGCGACAAGCCATAGACATCAAGCGCAGACGCATCAAGTTCAATGTCAAGCGAGGTATCCCTGGCTCCGATTACGTCCATATGGTCAATCCCTTTAATTCCTTCAAGACCCGGCTTAATTTTATCTTTAAAAGATTTATCAAGCTCCGTTTGGCTGATTCCGTTATCCGCATAAGCAACTAAATAGTTGGAAGGGAAGGAAGCCGCGCCAAAAGTTGATGCTTTCGGTGTTCCCGCAGTTGCCGGAAGAGAAACTTCAGCCAGCATATCCTGCACAGCTTGTTTCTTCTTATCCGTGTCCACGTTTTGCTTGAACATCAGAATGATCATGGAGAAGTTATCGCTGGATGTCGATTGCATGGAATCCAAATCTTCGATATTCGCGAGCTTCTTCTCGATAGGAGATGTGATTTCATCCATGACATCCTTCGGCGCACCGGTATACGTTGTCGTTACGGCAACAACCGGGAAAGAAACGTTCGGCATGTTCTCTACTTTAAGCTGCGAAGATGAATATAAGCCGCCTACAAAAAGCATGATCATAATAATGAATAATGCCGAAACATTTTTCATGGAAAAGTGTGTAAGTCGATTCATTCCTGTACTCCCCTCATATCATCATTGTTTCTATAAGATACAATTCGAATATGAACCCAATATGAACAAACAGCAAAAAAGCTTGGAAATATGCTTTCCAAGCTTACCCTGTTCATCATTTCTTCAATTGATAGGTCAAAATCGGTATTGTAACCAGGAATTGGGAACCTTTTCCTTGTTCGCTCTCTACTTCAATCGTCCCTTGGTGCAGATCAATAATTTTCCGGACAATCGCCAGTCCAAGCCCGCTCCCGGTGTCCCGCTGTCTGGCTTGATCCGCTTTGAAGAACCGTTCAAAAATTCGGCCTTGATCCTCTTCGGACATGCCGATCCCATTATCTTGGATCCAGACCTGCACACGATCTCTCAACGGGACTAGTTTGATAAAAATATGCCCGCCGGCCGGCGTAAATTTGACCGCATTCCCAATCAAATTCATCCAGACCTGATTCAATTGATCGGCATCCGCCGAAATTTTCACTCTTGGCAATGATAAATCCATATCAAGCTCTTTTTCTGACCATAGCGGCTCATAGAAGACAACGATTCTTCTCAGCTGTTCATCCAAATCAAACGTTGTCGGGTGAAACGGATGATGCTCGGATTCCAGTGAAGCGAGTTTTAACAAATTATCGCTGAGCCGGGACAACCGCTCACTTTCCCGTTCGATGATTTCCAAGTAGCGCGCACGCTCGGACTCCTCGATTTCGGACCCCCGCAGCGCTTTAGAGAAACCGCGGATCGAGGTCAGCGGCGTTTGGAACTCATGGGACACATTCGAAACGAAGTCCTGGCGCATCTGCTCAAGCTGCTTCAGCTCGCCCGCCATATGATTGAAGCTGTCCGCCAACTGTCCCAGCTCGTCCTTCTGCTTCATAGGCACATGCACATTGAAATTTCCCCGGGCGAGCCGCTGTGTGGCCACCGTCAGCTTCTTCAGCGGGTTCACAATATAGCGGGAGGCGATGAGTATGAGCAAGCTGCCCACGACAAGCACGATAACAAGAACCGTAATGATCGCTGTCTGCACTTGACGACGGGTCGTCTCGGATAAATTCGGATGAATGAAGAGAGCAAACGTCTTATCTCCGACCTTAAGCGGGATGCCTACTTTCATATCGCTGAGCGGATCTCTGATCATGCCATAATCCAAACTTTTGAACATACTGCCTTTCAAAACAAAGGCTACTTCCGAGGCGCTGATACGGGGGACTCCGTTTTTATTTAATGAAACTACCGTCATTGGCTCGCCATTCTCGTTAAATAGGGTGAAAATGTAATTTTCATTAAAACGGTTGCTCTCCTTCACGAAAGTATCCAGCTGCCTCACCTGCATATTTTCGCTTAACTTGACGATTTGACTGCCGATGGCGAGCATTTCATCCTGAAATTCGTTCGTTATCAAACTTCTGAAAAATAACGTGGCCAGCGGGAAGGCGACCGATACGCTCACGACCACTACCGCCAGGAAAGTCAGGACGACACGGAGGTAGAGCGACTTGATCATCCCTTCACCTCAAGTCTGTACCCCAATCCGCGGATCGTAGCGATCCGAAACTCTTCCGTCAGCGGCTCAAAGCGCTCCCGCAATCTTTTGATATGAACATCAATCGTCCGGTCGTCGCCTTCGTAATCGATCCCCCAAATTTGTTCGATGAGCTGCGTTCTTGTGAAAATTTGCGCAGGATAGCTGGCCAGCTTGTACAGCAGTTCAAACTCTTTCAACGGGAGACCCAGCCGCCCATCCTGGAAGCGAACTTCGAAAGCCGTGCGGTCAATGATGACATTTCCGATCGTGATCGTCTGAGAGGCGTTGATGCGATAACGCTTCAAGAGCGCTTTAACCCGCATGACAAGCTCCAAAGGGTCAAAGGGCTTCACGAGGTAGTCATCCGTCCCCAGTTGAAACCCTTTCACCTTGTGGACGGACTCGCTTTTGGCGGTCACCATCAGAAGGGGCATATCTTCGTAACGCGCTCTTAACTCGCGGCAAAGCTCCCAACCGTCCATCAAGGGCATCATAATATCCAGAACGACTAAATCCGCCGGGGTCGTTTCGAGCATGTTGAGCGCCTCAACGCCATTGCTGGCTTGCATCACCGTCAAACCTTCTCCAATCAAATAAACGCGTATCAACTCTCTGATATCTGCGTCATCATCCACCACCATGATTCTCGTCACGATATGCCCTGCCTTTCTTTGGCTGCCAAGCTACCTTTTACAAATACGGAATAGGGTCCTTAGAACCTGCTTCCTCGAAGCCTTTCAAACGCAAACGACAGCTGTCGCAAACTCCGCACGCTTCCGCTTTTCCATTGTAGCAAGAGGTTGTCAGCTCATACGGAACACCGATTTTCAAGCCTTCTTCAATGATTTTCGCTTTCGTCCAGTCAATGAGAGGCGTTTGAATCGTGATACCTTTGCCTTCAACACCTACTTTGGTAGCAAGGGCAATGACTTCTTCTACTTTATGAATAAATTCAGGACGGCAATCCGGGTATCCGCTGTAATCAAGGGCGTTCACCCCGATATAAATCGCCTCGGAGCCTGTTACTTCCGCATAAGACGTTGCGATAGATAAAAAGAGCAGATTGCGCCCCGGTACGTAGGTCACAGGGATCTCGGATTCCTCGGATTCTCCGTTCATGACGTTTGGCACGTCAATGCTATCGTCCGTTAACGCGCTGCCGCCAAAATCACGCAAAAAATCAAGTTTGATGATTTTGTGGCGCCGGCTCACACCATAATGCTCCGCGACTTGCTTCGCATTATCCAATTCAATCTTATGGCGCTGCCCATAGTCAAAAGAAATCGGATACAGATCGTATCCTGCCTCCTTGGCAAGGCCCATGCAAGTTGTGCTGTCTAATCCGCCGCTCAAAATAATAACGGCTCTCTTCTTGTTATCGTTGATTACGCTCATGAAGACACCTCTTTTTTCTATTTATATTGGAAAAAAGGGATACCGCGGCTCGCGCGCGACTAAACGCCGCGCATCGCCGGATCCCAAATAATTTTGTGCAGCTGCATATTGAGCTTTACTTTGGAAAGCCCCGCTTCCAGCATCAGCTGGACGAGCTTATGCGGCGGCATCGTCTCCCACACCGGGCTGAACATCGGCAGCGCCTTCGTCGGATGCTGCTCCAGCACGTCCACCGCTGTGCGGAAATCGTGCTCGCTGCCGATGACGAACTTCAGCTCATCCTGCTCGCGCAGCAGGCTGAGGTTGCTGACAATCATCTGCTCCATCTCACCGGAGTCGGGCAGCTTGAAGTCCATAATGTATCGCACCTTCGGCGAGGACACACGCTCTACGAACATGGCGAGATCGATCGCGCCGTTCGTCTCGATGTGCAGGTCGTCGACCTGCTCCAACTCGGCGAGCGCTTCGACCAGCGCAAGCGACTTCTCGCCGTACAGGAGCGGCTCGCCGCCGGTCAAACAAATATGCCGGGAGCGGAACGTTGTGACTTTGCTGATAATTTCAGCAATGGTCATGACGTTCTCCGCTTCCGCGGGCGGGTAGCTGTACTTGGTATCGCACCAGGTACAGCGCAGGTTGCAACCAAAAAGACGGACGAAGACCGTAGGGAACCCGGCACGGGTTCCTTCGCCTTCAACCGTCTCGAAGATCTCGACCATCGGAATGCGGATATCTCGCATTATTCTTCCTCCTCCATCATCGAGCGGGTGATGGCCGCGTAAGAGGTCGGGGTCTCCCACAGCCGGATTTCTTCCAACTGAATGGCAGGATGCAGCTTCTCTTCCAGAAGCGCCTGATGAATCTCCTCATACATCCAAACAATCATATTCTCAGCCGTTGTATTCATAGGCGGCAGCACGTCATTCAAATATTTATGATCCAAACGATCAATGACGCGTTCTTTCGCAATGCGTTTAATATCTCCAAAATCTATCGCGATCCCCCGGCTGTCTACCTTGCCGCGCATAATGACTTGCAGCTTGTAAGTGTGGCCGTGCAGATTTTTACATTTTCCCTCATAACAATGCAAATGATGCGCACTGTCAAACGTAAATTCCTTGGAAATCAAAACGGATTTGTGATGATATTTTAATTGGTTCTCTGTGATGTCGCGCCCCAACATTTGCACATCTCTTGGGATTTCATAGCTCATATCTATCACCTCTTAATTTAGAAAAAAACAGTACTCTACATTATATCATGAGGTGCCATTTCTCACAATCTATCTAATATCTTCCTCCGGATGAGTCCTCTTTCTTTTTTGCGCCCAATCCAAGTGGCCCCTAATTTCCTGCATCCGCTCATTCTCATCGCGCAAATCCGATTCAATCATGGCCATTAAACAGGCAATCTGCTGGACAACCGTATCGGGAAGCTCTACCTCTTCCACTGATTTCACAATATAAAGAAGGCATTGCAGCGTTTCATCCATCAGGCTCTTCTTGTTGCCGGTTAGAACAACTTCTGACAAAAAAACAAGATGGCTCAGCTCTTTCTGGGTCATTTTCAAGAGGGACATCCCCTTTCCTGCTTCCATTATCCAACATTTTCCGACATCACGAAAGACCCCTTGACAGCTTCAACTATAACATTTATGATTACAGTAAATTGTTATTGATTAGTTTACAGTTAAACGTCTTTTTTCAATCATTTTACAGAATTCTTTGGAGCCTAAGAAAACACACTAAAAAGAATCAATTCTAATCCTTGGAGGGAAATTACATGAGCACACAAGTACAAACCGATGTTTTAAAAGTTTTGGAAGACCGTCGTTCCGTGAAGCAATACCAAGCCGGGCACAAGATGCCTAAAGCCGATCTTGAGCAATTATTAACTTCTACTTCGCAAGCTCCATCCGCTTGGAATCTTCAACACTGGAAGCTTCTTGTGATTGACGATCCTGCGCAAAAAGAAAAATTGCTTCCAATTGCCTACGGCCAAAAGCAAATCATCGAAAGTTCTGTCGTTATCGCCGTTCTGGGTGATCTTGAAGCGAACAAAAATGCTGAGCTAGTTTTCGGCCCTGCGGTAGAAGCTGGATTCATGCCGAAAGAAGTGAAAGACAACCTCATCGCTCAAATCAATGGCGCTTATCAATATCCGCAAGTCGCTCGCGACCAAGCGCTTACTAATGCTTCCCTTGCTGCTATGCAGTTGATGGTTGCAGCCAAAGCAATGGGCTACGACACTTGCCCAATGGGTGGTTACGATGCAGCTAAATTTGTTGAAGCTTTCAACGTTCCTGCACGTTATGTTCCGGTTATGCTGATCAGCGTTGGTTTGGCAGCAACGCCTGCGCGTCCTTCAGGCCGTCTTACATTGGATCAAATCACTGTTTCCAACACGTTCTAATAGTATTCCTATCTAACGTAAAAAGGCATGGCTCTCATTTAGTTGGGAGTTCATGCCTTTTTATCATGATTGAACGGTTAATGAATCTGATCTGTTTCAAACCAAATTTCATCGATCAGTTTATTCCGGTACAGCATCGATACATTGAAGGTTTCGTAGTCTTTTTCCTTATCCAGCTCTTCCAGCAGCAATGCCGCAATCAGCTCCCGATCATCCGAATCCCCTGGCTCCCGGAAGTCAATGAAGCCGGTTAGCTGACGAGAACTAATATCCACCGTCGCCGTCCCAATGGGCAAACCGCCATACGATTGCTGGTAAATTTCATACGTAAGCGTGTCCCCATCGTCCCTTGCCAAAATAATCGAGTAATCCTCTCGCTCGGGTGGTCTAAGCGATTCCGCCTTCATATCCGTCACCAGATCCAACAAATCAATATGCGTCAGTTCCACCGTATCAATGATTTCCCCATCATACATCATATTGAAAATAAATGTATCCGTTTCATCCTCATCAAAATCAGCCACAACCAGCTCCGTTACCGAATCCATTTCCTCATCAAAGGGATCGAATTGCCAGATGACTTCTCCAACGACATCAGATCCATATATATGTGTGATCACTTCGGCAACCAATTCCGACTCCTTGTCGTACACATGGTACTCCACATGGTTTCTATACTCGCCCACATTAACAAGATCATATCCCAATTGCTGCCTGCGCTGCTCAATCATATCCAAGCTTTCCGGTCCGCTTGCAGCGTCGATATCGTCAAATCGGGATGCATCGTCATTCACCCATTCATAATCGGCATCATCATCATCCAAATAATAGTTGTTTGATCGCGAATCCTCTTCAACCATCGTCGATAAGGTGGCGTCATCCGTCGCAATGACATAATCATAATCGCTATAGCTTACTCCTACTTCGCACGCCTTAATATTTAAGGCAGCAAGCACATCCTGAATATAAGATTGGGTGAATGCATACACCCGATTCTTGTCCACCTTCCTCATGGACTGCCTCTCCAGATGAATCGAGCCTTTAAGTCGATCCGATTCCCTGTAGACTAGCGTTAACGTACCGACAAACTCCCCATTATACATAATATCGCAGACTTCTCCGCCTGCTGTTTTCAGGTCGGGTCTAAGCATCATATCGGCCACGACTTTCTTCGCCTCCTCTACAGATCTAATCATTCTTCTGTAGATTGTCCCAATTTCGTCCAAAATATGAGTGAAGCCGGGTAAACGTCTATACACATCTGTCCCTCCTTTCATATTCTATCCTATAGAGTAAAAAGGGAGGGATTCTGATATGTCTGCTGGTCATAATAACGTTGGTGCGATCTTAGTGCTTTTCATCTTGCTGGTTATCATTACTAGTGCTTTTGTACTTTAATATTAGAAAAGTCAAAAGACGGTTCCTCCGTCAACTGAGAGGGGGGAACCGTCTTTTTATTCGCTTTGTTGATTTAAGCGTTGGCGCTCGGCTTCTATAGCAGCGAGTTTTTTTTGCATGCTTGGCCTTGCATCTATGTGATTGGCGTATTTGGCAAAAATCTTTTCCGCTCTGGCTAATTTACCTGATCGCATCGCCAGTTCGCCAAGTGATGCTTCAGCCTTCCACTCACCGATCTGGTAATCGGCACTCACATTTCCCCGGTAGGCAGGTAAACTTGTCAATGCCATCTTAATGTTCGACTCTGCTAGCCGGAGAAGATCATCAGCCTGTCTAATACGCACTTGAGCAAGCAAATAATGCGCATCAGGAAACTCAGGATGAGCCGCTATGGCTTTGTGGCAATATGCCTCCGCTTCCGCGTAACTCTTGCGCTGCAACATCAACTGTATGAGCAGTCTGTAGACTTCCGGCATCCGTCCGAAGGCCTTTGTCTGCAACCCTAAACGTTCGGCCTCAAGCAGCGCAGAATACGCTTGCTCCTCGTAGCCTAATCCCAGTGACTCTCTACCCAAAAACAACCAGTGTCCAGGGTTGCTCGGTTCTTCCTGAATCATGATTTGAAGTAAGCGGTGGTTTCTTTCCAGCTTGCCTTTGTTGCTCATAACCGTTGGTTCATATCCGGTATGATTCAGCCTGATTTTTACCGCACGCCGGTACGTATCATGCTGATAAATACCTTTAACTGTGCCCACCTGCTCATGAATTCGGCCAAAATAAAGCAGCCCTCTGTGCGCTGGAAACATACGAACCTGTGAAAAATCGTGACGAACGCTGCCGTTCACCTGATTTAAATGCCAAGCATGGAGAATCGGGGCATCCGGTACATGGTTGAAAACGCCTGCCGCTTCCCTTACGGATGCTGCATCCTCGGGGACAAGCCGTTCATCCGCATCCACCCAAAGCACCCAATCCGACTGCACATAGTGAAGACCCTTATTTCGGGCGGCTGCAAAGTCTTCCTCCCATTGAATCCTCACAACCTTTACTTTTGGAAACTGCATAGCAATCGTAGGTGTTTCATCCGTTGACGAATCTATCACGATGATTTCATCCACTGCACCTAGTAAAGCTTGAATGCACCCGGCAATGTTCGCTGCTTCATTATAAGTTAGAATTGCCGCGGCAACGGTTACCTTGGGAACTTGCAACAATTGATCTATATCGGGTCGCGGCTCGCCTAAGGGAACATGTTGCAAACCTTCATAAATGTGATTGACCCATTGCGCTTGCGGATCCAGCAGCCAAGCACGATCAAATGCTTTCTTAGCTGCTTTTCCGTAATTTTGGAGTAAGAGCGTTTCACCAAGCAAGACCCAAAGCTGCGCATTCAGTGAATTTCGGCTTATTGCCTGCTTCAACTCAGACTCGGCTTCCATAAACTTGTTTGCTTGGATAAGAGAAATAAGCTGTTCTTCTTGATTTTGCATAGTCACCTAGTTCGGCAGCCTTTTCGTATAAGGTATATAAGGAACATAGTAAATGCGTTTGCCTTGATCCAGATCAATCTTAAATAGAATCTGAGTTTGTGTCGGGACAGTATCCTCTAATCGGATAGACATCAATGAACTTGTCTCATAAGTCCAGTAAAACTCATCATTAAAATCTTCCGGTATGACCGAAACGGCTTCTCTAATATTGTAAGGCCCTGTCCAATAGCCGCCATAATTATAATTTGGATACAAGGATCTAAGACTAATAGCCGGAATATTGGTATCGGGATATTTGGTGTCCTCCGTTGAGATCACCCTGAAGTTAAAGTCATCCTGGTACAGAATCGATGGAGAGCCTGTCTTGTGTCCATAAATTTTTATTTTTGAGCTTTGCTGCGTATAATCTTTTGCTTCAAATTTCAAGTATACATCTTGATACACGGAAGCTGTAACTGCATTATTTTCGTTATTATGTATATCTGCGCCTGTAATCTCCGTAAGATTAAATCCATCGAAACCGACATCACTTTTGAAATCAAATAGGTAACTGCTAGTTCCCGAAGCATTTGATTTATACATATCCAAAGTAGCAGGGAACGGATCATTAATCGCATGTTCAATATCTACATTTAATACGGCCTGAAGGGACTCATTCCCTTTCTCATAGGCACGAAGTTCCTTTATTTTCTTTACGCCGTTCGGCAATGAGAACGAATTCCAAGTTAATTTTGGCGATGATCCAAGTGAGATCGTGTTGATCGCTGTGCCCGGGGAACCATACCCTTCTACAACAACTTTATAAGCAAGATCAGCGTTTTCCGGATCATAAAAGACTTCGCTAAGGTCAATTTCAGCATTATTGGATAAATACATAACCGGATTATTCACGTCACCGAGTGAGAAATGCTTGGCTAATACACTGTCTGGTTTTAATTGCGGCGGCATGTTAACGACAATATGAAAAGGAATGACACCTCTAGTCATGCCGCCATGGTGATCGACAACAAGAACGTTCAAATCGAAATCGCCTGGAGTTAAGGGGGTTAGTTCATAGCCCATTACAAATTCATTACTGTAGTCATATTTTTCTTCTATTCGGATATGCGGGTTATTTTTATCAACGAACACAACATCTAAGTCATCGGATTCATAAAATTCACCTTCGACATTCCTTCTATCGGAATCCTCGAAATAACTTCTTAAATGTTCGCGAATCTCATAGCTCGAGATTTTTTTTCCAACTTCACCTTGAAAGCGGTCATCGGTCTCAAGCTGATAAGGCGCAGAATTATCCAAATTATACTCAACAGGGTTATCGTTGATGACCGTTTTAGGACTTATATTGCTGAGCAAGCTCTTTACCTTGTCACGAGTTTGCAGCTCTTCAGGCATTTGACTCATGACTGTAAACACATTTGAGAGATCAAACTTATAGGAATCCGGATCGCCAGTATTCGGTACGACAACGACTTCAAAACTATCGGTGAATGGCTGGAATGGTTCAACTTCGTTTTTTGGATATTTCATTCCGCTTACGGTAAAAGTAGCTTTGCCGATGGCTCCGGCCTTGATTTCATATATTCCATCTACACCTAAAGTCTCGCTGCCTCTTGCTATATTCATCTCATTTTCATTCTGGGTAATTTGCAAATTATATGTATCATATAGTTCTCTCAAAGCATCTAAATCAATGTATTTCGTCCCGTTTTCAGGAATAACAATCGTTTCAATTTTTTCAATATGTACTACCTGAGGCTCATTCTCCGTATTCGCTGCAACAGGAACAGCCATAAACGGCACGGCCATCATCGCCGTACTCGCAATAGCTCCTACGATCTTTGTCTTTTTACGAAAAAACGTTTGCTCTCTCCCCATCATTTACACCACCGTCATCTAGTTTATTTCCCTCATTCTACCATAGCCTAGAAGGAGGAAGAACCCCTAAAACGACAAAAATCCTCAAAAAACGAGGATTTTATAGGAATTTAATATTATAAACAATATTTGACTAGGGCTTTATGCACACCCTCATCGTTATTTGATGCCGTCACCGCGTCCGCGGCTTCCTTCACGCCGTCTGGCGAATTATCTACGGCAATACCGAGCCCGGCGAATGCCATCATTTCCAAATCGTTATAGTAATTGCCTATGGCCAGAATTTCGCTCGAATCGACCTCTAATGAAGCAGCCAAAGCTTTCAGCGCATCTCCTTTATTCGCTTTCGCGCTCATCACGTCAATAAATAAATCACCGCTGCGAATCATCCGCAACTGGCCGTAAAGCTGCTGTTCTTCCCACTCTTGCTGAACACGATCAAGGATCTCCGGCTGACTGAACAGTGTAAATTTCACAATCGGCAGATCCAGCTCAGACACATCCGTCACGAGTTTGGGACTAACCAGAAACTTTTTGTACATCTCCTTCTCGTATTCGCCAATGCGTTCAATATACATGTTAAAGGAAGTGGAAACATCGAAATGAATGCCTTCTCTTCTCACATAATCCAACATAGGAGCGATTTCCGGCAGCGTGAAAGAAAACTCATGAATTAAAGATTTCCCGCGTTCATCCGCATGAACCGTTGCCGCTCCATTATGTGTAATCATCGTTCCTTCCAAACCAAGCTGTTCCAGGATCGGCAGCGTACTGCCAGGGGCTCTTCCGGTACACAGTACGATATGACACCCTTGATCATGAACTTCCTGAATCGTTTCAATCGTCTGCTGCGTTAATTCATGCTCGTCATTCAAAAGTGTTCCGTCAACATCCAATGCAATTAATCGATAGTTCAAGGTTTTCGCTCTCCCTTATGCCTAGCCTTTTTTCGACTAATTGTATCATAGGACCGCAATTAATTCCTATACTTATTGAACTCTATGAACACCGACGGATTGATTGACATTGCCGATGATATGGACGGGGATTTCTTCCGTTTTTACAACCCCGTTGCGATATCGGATCCGAAAATGAATCGTTTGCAAGCCTAGCGGCAGACCTTCCGAGAATGATTGAAATCTGGCATCGAAAATTTCTCCGCCAAACATAGTAGAATCTCCTGCAGACGCCATTAAACGTTCCGATACATATAGCGGCTTAGCATCCAAACCGGTCGTATCCAGCCAAGCTGTAACCTCGTCAACAGGTGCCGGCGAGCTCTGACAGGCTACGACGAATATTTCACCCGAGTAGAAATCCTTAGGCACAGCGGCGGTCTGATGACCGCTTTTTTCGTGTAAAAGCAGCCAATTGTCGGTATACGTTACGTCCGATCGAATCGTCAGCGGCGCTGCTGCAATCATTTTAACCATTGAGCTTGATAGCAGGCCATCTGATACCGTAAGAGTTACCTTATAGGTGCCGGGAGCGAGAAACTCTTGCTTGATATCTTTTGAGTAAAATAACATCACAGTCCCATTGGGTTGCTCCAATTTCCATACATAGCTAAGAGTATCGCCATCAGGATCAAATGAAGAATTGATGCTTTGCACCACATCGCCTTCCCAAACCGGTTTAGGCGTCCAATCAAATTCAGCTGCAGGAGGCCGATTGATGTAAAACCATGTTTGCTCTGAATAATCAGACCAAGCCGTTCCATCCAATACTCTGACTCTGACACGAAGTTTTTGACCGGGAGGAAGATCGCGATCGGCTTGCCAGCTGCCTTGTGCTGCAGCCGTTCCCTGGTACAATTGTCCAGTGTCCAGTACCATCACATCATTCGACTCATTGGTAATTTGAATCTGAAAATAGCTGAACCTTGTACCGGGATCAGGGTCCGTCTGTGTCCATTGAAACGTGGGCCGAAGTTCTGAGAAAATCGTAGGCACAGCCTGAGTCCCATTCGGCACCTTCATAGCCGCAGAGGGCGGTCTGTTCAAAGTGAACCATCCTGAGTTGGACCATTCAGACCAGTATCTTCCGTCATTCACACGAACCTGAACTTGGTAGGGGCCGGGTTTGCCTGCGATTACCGACAAGCCAAACTGCTCGATGGGATGTACCGTCCAAGAACTGTTCGAGGTATAGTACTGACAACCATGCCACGTACCGGAACCTTTATCATAGCTGCATCCATGAGCGTAGCTGCCTCCTCGGATGGCGTTATTGGCATACCCATTATCATTGTAGGTAACTTGAGCGCCATTTTCATCAAGGATTCTATATTGGAAGTTTTTATATTCCGTAGACACGTCCTCGTCCGTTTGGTTCCACGAAGGGATTAGCATCCCACTGGCAATCGGAGTAGGATTTAACCGTGTCCCGTCTGGAAAAGTCAAAACAGCGGAAGGAGGATATCCTTTAATGAAATATTTCTCCGACCACTCAGACCATGCTCCTTTCTCGTCCTGCACGCGAATCCTTACCTTGTAAATTCGGTTATCCTGCAACGACATTGCAGCGGTATAACTTAATCCAACTGTCACACCGTCACTTTTGAGGTTACTGTTTGAAGTAACAACCGCAGGATAAAACTGACTTACCCACCTATACTGCGGATTGCTATTGTAGTCGTAATAGTAATATTGAATATCGATTTCAGATTTTACAATGTAACTATCCGCGTCGTAATCAACCGCATTCCAAGTGATCAGCGGATTTGATGCCTGCGCCCCGGATGGGTTGCTGAATTCAGCGCTGGCGGGATTCGTAATATCGACATAAGGGGCATGATTTACAGGCGGAGCCTGTAGCCAAATATAGGACTCTGCCCAGTCAGACCACGCGCCGTATTCATCTTTTACAGCTACCCTGAATGTGTATAGCCCCATCTCTTTGACCCGATCGATAAGTCCCGATACTGTTGTTCCGTCCGGAAGGATATATTCATATCTGCGCTCAAGTATTCCCTTTGTAACGGCATAGTTAATTCCTGTAGACTCCGTAGAATAATTATCAGACGATAACCATCGATCCGGGTCGTAGCTCATAGAATCATCGCACCATACCTTGTAATACAAATCTTGGGTGCAGCTTATCCTGCTTACCGGTCTACGATGAATCAAAATATTTCTCGAAGAGGGATCGGACTCAGATAAATAACTGGCAAAAATCCCGTTAGGAAACGCATAGCCTGGTGGAGCCGGGTCGTCGGAACCGGTATAGGTCAACATATACAAACCGACTTTATCCAATATTTTCACTGGGCCGCCTCTTACCACTTGACCGTGATAGACAGACAATCCACTTTGTCCATCCCCTGCATCCAAAAATTTGGCAGCATTCGTATGCTCATACTTCCATTTGTCTTGCTCCGTAAGATGCGGGTCGTTTTCTAGGTCCTCATACGTTATTCCGTAGGTTAATTCTTCTCCTGCAATTCCCGTATCACTTATTGTCGTGTTATCTATTATTGGAATTTTAACAAAAACGTTGCGAAAATGAGCGCCGAAGCTCCCAATGAATGCTCCGTAGGTCCCTGAAGCAAAGGTCGAATCCGATGCTTCAAAGATAGGAAGCTGCCCTAATCTGACTTTCACTTTTGACCCTCTAACCGAAAGTTTGAGGTTTATAAAATCCGTCGCAGTCAAACTAATCGGGCTTGATCTCAGCTCGAAACGATTCCCATTTACTATTTTAACGAAAGAAATCCGATTCGATGTCATTTCCAGCCTGTACATATTTTTGTTGTTTTGCGCCCTGAAAATAATGCCTGAAGGTGCATTTACGCTAGTATTCCTACTCGTTTGCATAAAGTCAAAATAGTAGTCCGCATCGGTGATATCGGTGTCTTTTTTTAGAATTTGACCAACTTCCGATGAAGCGTACACTTTGGGAGTGGCCATTGCTCCTTTAATGGTGTACAAATAATATTTGTTAAAAGAGCCGGTCGTATCTTCGTCATAGCTGGATACGAGACTGCCGGAACTGCAGCCTCCACAAGATTCCCATTTAAAATTATACCTTCTGAGCTTGTGATATCTTTCCTGCAGTTGCAAATAATATTCACCGTCTGCTCCAAATCCGGAGTCTAATATCGTAAACTTTCTACTTTCGTACAACGATTGCTCATTACTGTGATCGTTTTTGGGACGCAAATTAGCAGTTGTATATTCTGCAATCTTAGTGGCAAATTTATCTGCGATGATCACCTTATTGAATCCGTCTGCCACATACACGTAGCCATCTTCAGAAACATCCCATCTCACTTGTACGAATGAACTTGTTGAGCTTTCCCAAGCATCCCCCCTTATAACACTTCCATACCTGGATTGACTGCTATCGTTCCGATTAACGATACTGACATCTAATCGCCTAGTAATCCCCGTTATTTTGTTATACGAAGTAAGGTAATTGGTGTAAGTTCCTCTATCCGCTGAGTTGCCGCTACTGTTTGTATAGTTGGAATTACTGTATGTACTCACATAATCTTGATGCGCATAGACGGCTACTTCGGAGTCCTCATAAATAGCGCCACTATTTAAACTCGGTCTTGTGATCGTTGCGGCAGGCACTTCCCGCCCTGTTTCCACGTCATACCATAGCGAGGGATCTCCGCCACCGCAATAATAGCAGTAACTGGGATTTAGGAGCGTATACGGTATTTTTATTTTCGTGCCGTCATCATTGATCTCCATATTGTTAGCATTTGCTATTTGGTTAGGCTGGGTAGGAAGAGCGAAAAAACTGGAAACCGATTTGTAGTAACTTTCAAAGCTTTTTACCCAGGAAGTTTGGCCAGAGGCATCTTTTCTCGTATAATCACACCACCAATGATAGGTATCGTTAACATCTGAATTTGCTGCATAGTAATATTTGCAGGATAGACTATAGCTTCCCCCTTTAGCGTCATAGGTTAAGTAATTGCTAGTATGGCTTGCTGTTTGCGCAGAGTTATCCCCGCTAAGCTGAGTAGTTGAAGGCTGCCCATAAGTTATTCCTAGCGAATTGGCCATTTGCACGGTATATGGAATAGCACCAAGAACTGCTACTCCGCTTTTATTGCCTAAGTACTGAGTGCCATATAGGGTTGGAGTACTGTAATTACTTTCTACGTCAAGTCCCACTGTCGCTACAGCGTTGGTAAAAATCAAAGCACTTGCGGGAGCCTTGTATGGAGCTTTTGCATAGTGGGAAGTAAATGCTTTGGTTACAGGGTTAAAGGTTAGTCCAATCTCCTTTGTTTTATGCAGATTTGCGTTTGTAAGTGTTGAACCTTCCCACTGATCGCCAAAGGCCATTAACATTTCGTTCTCATTTACCGTTTGAAAAATGGGAGGTTCTGGATTTGCGCTCGTAACCGTAAATGCGACCTCGGGAGAATCATTTCTGATATCAATTACAAAAGAATTGGTGTCTATTAGTCCCCAATCTTCTTTTGTTGTAACCGTTAGTTTATAGTTACCCACCTTGGCAGCAGGAAGCCGTGCAGATCCGCCAACAGTTATAGGTATATTCAGCGGCATGTGATCATTAAATAATCCGTCGTTGTTACTGTCATACACATAGGTAATCCCAGTCTCTACAATGATATCTCCGTCCGGACTATACGAAATGTCTCTGAAAGGAACATCACCGCGAACCGCAAAAAGCGGAAGGTTAATCCCGGCAACGGGAGGCTTATCCTCAACAACATTCAGATTTTTGATCGCCTTATTTTCCGGCAGACTCCGTACGCCATAATTATCTTTAACTTCGAGCGTAATCGTTTCAATACCGACATTGGGGTAGACTGGCAGCTTATTCGTCCAAAAATACTCTGAGATGGTTCGGTTCTTAGCTGCTCGGCTGCAGGCTCCATTGATAGCGTTAGTGGCCAAAGGACGATTTTGCACGACACGGCTGGGGACATTTATGCAAGGATCTGGTTCTGGACGAGTAATGGTTATGGTGGCATCCTTTTGTGTGCAACTCCCTTTATCATCGCACATTTTTGCCGAAATCTTGTGTTCGGCGGCTATTGATGCCGTTAGCCATGTCAGTTTATCTTCTCCTTTTGAATAACCCAAGGAAGGAAAACTTTTGATCCAAGAACTTGAACTGTCCGAGAACAACCATTCGAAAGTTACAAAATCATCGTCAGGATCGTAACGATCTGGCAGCATTTCAGGCAGCAGCCTCACATTTACTTTATCGCCGAGAACTGCCTCGGTTATAGGCGTACGACTAGTGTAATCGTTGTCTGGAAACCATCCGATTTCGAACTGAGGCGGTCGATTGGGAGGCTTCGGACCCAGCGTAAACTTCCCCTCATAAAAATATGAAGTCCCTCCGCAGCTATCCTCCAGCTTGTAAGAAATATCTATTTGACCGCTTTGCATGTTTCCGGGATAACCAATGAAGCCCATCATTCCGTAAGCAAAAATAGACATATCGCTCGTTGACGCACTGCTGAGCGTACTCCAACCGTATTGAACATATTCTCCAGTCGTCTGAGAAAGAATGAAGCGTCCTCTAACAGGTGTACAGCCGGAAGAGATTGTCCAATCTGCCTTGATAAGGTTGGAATCTTTCCATGGGATAGAAGGTTTGTCGGCAGAAGTTTTGCCGGAGTATTTGCCGCCTGTAGGCGAACAGCTCGTTTGTGGATTAATAATTTGAGAAAATACATTATTCGAGGAAGTTGATTCTGAGATATCGTCATTGGCATCGACGGTTAGTGTGATGTTTTTCATACTGTTGAACGTATAGGGGATTGTCTCGGTTTTCGTCTCCCCTGGCGGCAGTCCTGCCGTGTAGGTAAAAGTCTTGAATACTGTGCCGTCAGCAGCAAGGGTTACTTGGAAGGAAGTACCGCTCGGGATGACAACACCGGCGTTTTTGAACTTGATAATGAGGTTAGTGCTAGAACCCATGGGGACACAATTGCCTGCATCAATGGATAATGCCACTAGATCGGGTTTGTTGGGCGGGGTGTAGGTGACTTCGATATAGGTTTGGTATTTGTAGGTTTCTCCTTTCCAGAGACCTATGGCGTACATGTAATAGTTTCGTAGTAGACCGTAAGGTGGAGTTTGGCCGCCGGTGATTGCGTCCTGTTCTTCGTAGTAAAATGAATCTACTGAATTATCTAGTGGCAACATAGTTCTAATCATTCCTGTACCATCTTTTTTCCCTTTTCCATATGATAAGGGAATTGCTTGGGAAAATGGATGCTGTTTAGCGCCAATGATAGAAATAGTACTCTGTACTAATTTGTCTCCGTCAGTTATTTCTGGCGAACCAAATTCTAACGAGACCGCATTCTCATTTTCGAACCAACGATTGGGTCGATTAACCTCATAAGCAGTTGTTACTGCCCATCCCTCTTTACCATAATCTTTTTCAATATCTCCACTTGCTGAAGTGTCAGCTTTACCAGAAATCTTGTACTGAGGCGAATCATATGTATAACGTAGATCTGGTCCATTTTTAGTACCGCCTATTTCTCGGTAGTCGTAAGGATTTGAAGTATACCTATATCTTCCCATTGAAGGTATAAGTCCTGGATAGGATGAAGGATTTCCAGCTATACCATTAAACTCTACAGGAGGAGTGACTTCGCCCTTATGTTCCCAGATCTTCCCTAATGGTTGCCTGTATATCTGGTGACCTGGCATAGTTTCAGACACCCCATATACATGTACTTTCTTCCCAGTTATTGATGAAATATAGATTACTGTGCCTGACGTACAATCAGAGCATGTTAATTCTGAACCATTATTAAATATTCTTACTGAAGTAATATTTCCTGATAAATAAGGACTTAAGTCTTTGTTTACCTGTTTAATTGGCGCAGCAGAAAATTGCGCATTACTAGTCATTTCCTTAAAAATATCTTGTTCATAGTCATAGTATAATGTTTTCATTGTAGCAGCTTGAACTTGGGTAGGTTCCATGTAAGACATAATTATTTGAGAGCATAAAAGAACTAGTACAAACCTCACAAAAAGAATTTGCAAACGTAACTCCCTCCTAAGGTATTGCAACAACTACTTTATTACTGACTAAATCAAATCCTATTCCTGTTTTAGCAAGATCTCTTCTAGCGCCATAAGAGACAAATCCAGTATAAATTCCTGGAACAGCAAATCTTATTACACGTGGCAATGCTTCATTCGAGACATGTAATGGTCCTGTTCCATCATACAAAGTAAGATATTGATAACCACCTAAATTAAAACTATCATCTGCAGTTTCATCGACTTGTACTGTGAATTTAGCCATAACCACAAAATCTCTCTGTTTATCCACTCTAGAATTCCAATGTGAAGTATCGATATACGCCATAAAAGGATCATACTCATCAGATGGATCAGCTATGATTACCTGCTCTAACTTCACTGTAGCCCCCTGACCCGCACTCCAGGTATTCCCAATATTTTGCGCCTTCAACCCCAACATCGTCCCCACATTACTCCCAGTAGCAGCAATCTCCGCCGCACTCGCCGCATACTTATCGCCCGGCAGCTTTTCCCCCTTCCTAGCTGCAAGAATCCGCTCTATGATCGTAATCGCCTGGGCACGCGTGCTAGTCCCATACACGTCCAGATCAGTACTGCTTACCCCATGAATCAATCCCAGTTTCGTAGAATCAACCATAGTCCCTTTCAAACTCTTATCAACACTTCGAACACTCAAAATAGACATCTCGTATCTTTGCAGCGGTTCATTGTATCGCTCGGGAAACTCGGCAGGGATAATTTCCTGCGCTTTCAACCGATCCACATAGGGCTGAAACCATCCATCTCCCCCTACCTGATTAACTTTTTCACCCGTAGCGAGCGCCACCATTTTGATAAATTCAGCACGGCTGATTGGCGAGTCAGGCTTAAATGTTCCATCTTCATAGCCATCGACGTACTTCTTCTCAACAGCCGTTAGAATGGACGGCTCCGCCCAATGCTGAGTCGTATCTTTGAAACGAATCAAACTCTGCGCAGAAGAACCCATAACATCATAGCCAATGGATGCAGCACAAAGCATGGCAATTCCAAAAACAGATAATCTTGTTTGCATAAGAACCCCTTTTCTCCGCAAAAAAACCGCCCTGACATCGCGAAGTACTAAACTCAACGATGACATGGGCGGTTCTTCCGCACAAAACTATTTTTATTATCTCAAAATACCATATACTAGTAGTTTTGTAAATCTCTAATTTTGAACTTCATTAGCATTTTGCAGAGCAGTCAGTTCTTCAACCGTCAATTCTCTCACTTGACCTAAAGCCAGATTCGGATCTAAGGCAAGCGGCCCCATGGAAATTCGTTTTAAGTACGCGACTTTCTTACCAACCGCTTGGAACATCCGCTTCACCTGATGAAACTTACCTTCCATAATCGTTAACTCGATTTCGGAGAGCACTCCACCAGCTTCGTTACCGGTACTCACAATTTTCAAAATACCCGGAAGCGTTTCGTACCCATCATCCAAGGTAACACCTTGCGAAAATGCCTCGATATCCGCCTCCGTAACCTCCCACTCTACTTTTGCAAAGTAGGTTTTTGGGACGTGCTTGCGGGGAGAGAGCAGGTTATGTGCGAGCTTCCCATCATTGGTAAGCAAAAGAAATCCTTCTGTATCCTTGTCCAATCGGCCGACAGGGAAGACTTCGAATGGCGCATAAGCCGCATCCAAAAGATCAACCACGGTCCGATCGCGATTGTCTTCCGTAGCAGAAACAACGCCTTGCGGTTTGTTCATCATCAGGTAGACGAACTCCCGGTAAAGCACCGTTTCGCCGTTTACCTGAATGATATCCTTGTCGGGATTGACTTGCATCCCGCTGTCTTTGACCTTCACGCCGTTGACATAAATCGAGCCTTCCTTAGCAAGGCGCTTTAGTTCAGAGCGCGTGCCGACGCCTACATGGGCGAGTATTTTATCGAGCCTTTGTGTTTGTTTCATGACCGCTTAGGTCCACCTCCAGCCAGGCGGGTATTCGTTCTTGAGCATCCCGTCCAGCCACTTGCCCCAGCCGACGGGATGCTCATCAATGCAGACAAGGCAGTAGCCTTTGGCTGCCTTGGTCACTTCCGGATCGCGGATAATCTCGCTCTCCGCGACTTCGAGCGTCTCGCCCTTCAAGTACCGAAGGGCTCGCTCGTCGCTCGAAGCCAAGCTCAGCGCTCGCTTCGCTTCGCGCATGCGCAGTCCCATGGCTAGCGCATGGGACGGCTCGAATCGGCCGCGGTGCAGCGCGCCGATGTACCAGCCTGGCCGCACGACTTTCAGTCCGTGCAGCTCAGGCAAATTCGCCGGCGACGCATAGGCGTGCTCGCCGTAGCACACAAGCCGCAATTCGGCGAAGGGCTCGCTGCGCAGCAGCTCGTTCTCGAACGCTTGCAGCGGCTCCAAACTCACGCGGGAATCGCTCCCCGCGCGGCCTTTTCCACGCAGCGCCTCACGGCCGCTGCGCGCCCCCGCTCCCGATGCCGACACAAAGTCGGCAACCGTCCCTTTCTCCGTCCCTGCAACCGTCCCTTCATCCATCCCTGCAACAACCCCATAACCCTTCCGAAGCACAGCCACATAATGCCCCTCACCGCGCAAACGATGCGGCCAAAGCCGCGCCGTACCCGCAACCGCCTCACGTGCACGAGGCGAATAATCCCCTTCACACCACGGCTCACGCAGCCAATCCGGATGCCCAGCTTCAAACCGCGTAACCGGCACCACTTCAAACACAGGATGCTTGTCCAAAAACTCCGCAATCTGGGCCTCATTTTCTTCCGGCGAGAACGTACAAGTGGAATACACGATCGTGCCGCCGGGCGCAAGCATTTGAGCCGCTTGCCCAAGCAGTTCCCTCTGCATCTCGGCAAATTCCTGCACCGTATGACGCTCCCACTGCTGCATCATATCTTCTTCCTTACGGAACATCCCTTCCCCTGAGCAAGGGGCATCTATTAATATTTTATCGAAATAACCCTGAAACACGTTTAACATCCGTTCAGGCCGCTCATTCAATACGACTGCGTTCCGAACTCCGAAGAGCTCTAAGTTTTTGACTAACGCCTTTACGCGATCCGAATGGTTATCATTCACGACGAGGACGCCTTCGCCTTGCAGCTTCGCGGCAATCTGGGTAGATTTTCCTCCCGGAGCCGCGCATAGATCGAGCACCTTTTCACCCGGCTGAACCTGCAGCAGCTCCGCCGGCGCCATCGCGCTGGGCTCTTGAATATAATAAAGTCCTGCATGATAATAAGGATGTTTGCCAGGACGTTCTCCTTCTTCATAGTAAAACCCTTCTGAAGTCCATGGCACAGGCTCAAGCGCAAAAGGGCTTTTTTCCAAAAAGTCAGCTTTCGCGATTTTGCCCGTATTCACTCTTAAACCGTAAGACCTCGCTTGGTCATAAGAAGACAGAAAGAGCTCGAATTCTTCTTCCCCTAATAAATCCATCATTTTATCCCTAAACAAGGGCGGCAGCTGCTTCGTCATCTGATCTACTTCTCTTTCCTCTTTTATCATCGCTATTATAGCTGAACTGTCACGAAACAGCCAATTATTTTCAAAATACGAACAGGATATGCTATACTTTTATCGAAATTAATAGTAAGTAACCAACACAAGATGAGGTGCATGAAATGAAGAAACTGCTTATTTATCTAGGCATTGTCGTTATTTTATTTGGGGGTTTGTATTTCGTCAATCAGCAGTCTACCAAATCATCGGATAAAGCGAACGCTGGCAATCCTTACGGCGTTGCAGCGTCTAAGCTAAATCCCGAAACTGTGAAGCAGCTGAATGACCCGAACTATCAAAATCTTATTCTGCCTAAAGATCTCGATCAAAGGCTGAAGAACAAAGAAACCTTTTTCCAATATTACTACGCATCCACCTGCCCGCACTGTAAAATCACCACTCCGGTCCTTGTTCCTATGGAAAAAGAATTGGGTCTTGATGTGAAGCAATTCAATTTAGAAGAATTCAAAGACGGCTGGGAAAAGTATAAAATCGACTCCACACCGACCCTCGTTTATTACAAAGACGGCAAAGAAGTGGACCGTATCGTTGGCGGTGTTCCTGAAAACGGAGGCACCGGCGGCAATACGCCGGAAGTATTTAAAGCTTTTTTCCAAAAATACAAAGGTTAATACGCATGGCCCAAGCAGCGGAATCCGCTGCTTTTTTTCATCTATTGGCTTCTGAGTTTTTTTCGTAAAATAGCGGAGAGGAGCAGTAACAAGGGGATAACGAGCCCGAAGGTTCCAGAGAAAAAGACCCAAATTTTAGAGGAAAACTGAACGAAATAGGACGCATCCGGGTAAGCGATGATCGAAAGAACGAGCAGGCTCATTCCCAAAGGAACATATAACTGGCGAATTTCTGTCAGTTTAAAAATTTCTCCTAATGCCACAGCAGACGCGTACAGACAGAGCGTTAGCTTAAAGTAGATGGTAATGAACCAAATCCCCGCCATAACAACCTCAAGACGTTCGAGGAAATTGCCAATAGAGATTCTTCGGGCTAATGAGAAGCTCGGATACATTTGAATCGCGGTTAAATCGTCGCCCAGCACAAGAATAGATAGAAGCGAAATGACAATTAGCAAGCAGCCCCCAATGGAAACCCCTGCGAGAAACGCCTTCCCCAGCTTTTGGGTCTGATTGACGAAGGGCATAATCATTAAAAAGACGACAAGTTCCATATACGGCGTTCCAATCAGAGGAATTGACGCACGTACAACAGGTTTGAGCCCATATCCGAGTACCGGCAGCATATTGCTTGTTTTCATTTGGGTTGGAAGCAGGATAAACATGAGGAAGAAAAAGGTCAACACCCAAGGAAGAAAAATTTCCGATGTGCGCGTAAAAGTTTCCAGCCCGTTGCGAATGCCCAAAATGACGATGGCCAGAAAGAATATATGCGTAAACTGCAGCGGAGTATCCACCAGGACCTGGGTTGAAATAAAATCGCCTAAATTGCGAAGCACCAATGCGGCCAGAAGAAAGAAGAAGCAGAAATAGAGCAAGCCGATCGCTTTGCCGAACCATTTTCCCATGAGCTCCTCGCAATAGGCTACCAACGTTTTCTGGGGAAAACGCCGACCAAGAGCTTGATATAAAATGACGAGCAGCAAGCCGAATAAGAGTCCTAGAATGGCTGCAATCCATGCATCCTCCTTAGCATCATAGGCGAGCCCCGAAGGTGCGATAAGAATCGAACTGCCAATCGTAAACAAAATGGTCAAAATCGTAAACTGATGGACACCGATCCTTCCCTTCTCAATCATGTGATTCACCTCAATTTTAGAATGCCAAAAACAAACTGACTGACTGGATGATACACATAGGTAATCCAATCCAGTGGATTCGGAAGCGCCACCCTCTCAAAATGCAAAATGCAAAACAATGCTCCTATGAATAAGAGGGAAGAAAATACCCAGATTTCTGCAGCGAGCTGTTTGTTCAGCAGGTCCGGGAGTTCCAGCAAACCCGTGAGAACAACAATGATGACAATCGAGATGATGATCCACATGTTATCAATCCTCCTTAGGGCGCAAAATGATGGAGTTATTCGTTGTACCTAGGCGGCGAATATGCAAATCTATAGAGATATTTACTTGCAGCTGGGTGAATTCATTTGGCCAATCCTGCTTTATGTTCTTCCACGTCTTGGGGGACGCATCCTCAATGAGCTCACCAAAGCCGAATATATCCGCTTTATTCTCCTTTGCTTTGTTAATGGAAGAAGTCATGACTTTTTTTAGGGAGTTGGCGGCGATTTTCTCGATCTCATGTATCGTGTCCGGATCCAGCAAATCGATCTCACATTGAACTTCGCTTATATTTTCCTCCATCATGACGTGAATGTTGATTGCCGGCTTGCCGTTTGTCACTTGCCCTTTGACTTTGGTTTTTGAACGAACGATTTCTACGGTTAACGTTCCGCCTTTGGGACATTCCAGATGCCCCATCGTGCTTTTGACATTCCCCATAATATAGTTATATCCCTTGCTTTCATCCTGGTTCAGCCAATCGATCAACTTGTCCTGTCTAAAGAGAGCTAACCCGGTATACTGCAAATTAGTGATAGGTTCTGTCTCCGCTAAGGACGACTTCGACTTCCCCGTCTCTGGATTGCCCTTGATTCGAATGCCGGTTAATACCGCCTCGGTTGTCGGTTTGCTAAGATTGCTTATAAACTGATCGATGCGAACGCTGACCGTCGGGGCCCATGCCTTCTCTGAAGTTTCCAACGTTTTGAACATTTTGTTGGCTGGAATCCTTTCGATTGGCGTTAACACTTGCAGCACTTTGGAGGCGGTCGTACCTCTGGCAACGATGATGTAGAAATCGGATCGGATTTCATGGTCTCTGGTGATGCCATCCAAGACTTTGGCCACCCCTTCGCGGGCCAGCTCCTCCCCAATGACGATAATGCGCAAATGGGAAGCAAACAATTTACGGGGAGCTGAAGTCGTCAATTTCCTTGCTGCTTCCAGCGTTGAAATTCCCTTCGCCGAAAGGGTGGTGATGGGCGTGCTGTAGCCTGCCCCTTTTTTCGAAGCTACCTCATTGGGGTTTACGATTTGCGCAGTAACTAAGTACTCATCTCCGCTTTTATCGAAACCTACGCCAACCGTGATCGCCAAATCGTTCAATTCATGCCGGTCCCAACATCCGGAGAGTACAAAGCCAAGTAAGCTTAGCGTACAGAGAATACGAGCTAATCTTATCATTGGCAGATCCCCCCTTTATTCTGGTCTTGGTTTACTTGTCGGGGCATTGTTTTCGCGAATGATATTCGTTTGACTAATAAATCGAGGTCTGGAGAACAAGCCCCATTGCGGCAATTTGAGGATAGTATCCTTCTGATCGGCCAATACGAACGGCGCCATTGGAGACATGTACGGAACTCCAAATGAACGCAGGGAACAAAGATGCTGAACCATTGCGATTAAGCCAACAGTAATACCGAATAAGCCAAAGGTAGCTGCAAATATCATCAAAATAAAACGGATGATTCGCACGGGGATTCCCATACTAAAAGCCGGAATGACAAAGTTAGCGATCGCTGTAATCGCCACAACAATAACCATAGCCGGTGATACCAGCCCCGCTTCCACAGCTCCTTGTCCGATCACTAACGCACCTACGATCGATACGGCTTGACCTACCGTCTTAGGGAGCCGAACCCCGGCTTCGCGCAGAATCTCAAAGGTCACTTCCATCAGCAGCGCCTCCACAAAGGCTGGGAAAGGAATGCCTTCCCGCTGTGCAGCTAAGTTGAACAGTAATGAGCTTGGCACGAGCTCCTGGTGAAAAGTCGTCATCGCAATATAGAAGGAAGGTGCCATCAAGGAGATGAAAAAACACATATACCGCAGCATGCGTAGCAGCGTTGCAAATTCAGCACGTTGATAATAGTCCTCCGCCGATTGAAAAAACTGCGTGAAGATCACAGGCGCCTCCAGCACGAAAGGCGTTCCATCCATCAATATGGCGATGCGCCCCTCCAGAAGCCCAGCCGCAATCACATCGGGCCGCTCGGTATTGTACACGGTCGGGAACGGCGTGAAGGTTTCATCCTGAATGAGCTCCTCGATGTTGCCGCTTTCCAGAATGCCGTCAATATCAATGCGCCCCAGCCGCTGCCGCACCTCGTCTACAATTTTGTCGTTCGCAATGCCGTGAATGAACATGATCGCCACTGTTGTTTGCGTAACTCTGCCGATTGTCATGCTTTCCAGCCATAAATTCGGGCTCTTGATACGCTTTCGGATGAGCGAAATGTTCGTGCCTATGGACTCCGTAAATCCATCGCGGGGACCTCTCACGACGGACTGCGTAGACGGCTCCTCCACGGAACGCTGTTCTTCCGCAGATGTATTAACGGATAGTACCTGTGTATAACCTTCGACAAAGATGACGGTTTCTCCTGACAAAATCCGATAGCACACTTCTTGATAGTCGCTGATCGTTTGGACTTCTCCATACGTCTGAAGCATATTCTTCATTAAATCGGGTAATTCATAGAATCCTGTTTCTAAGCCTAGTAGGAGTTCAGTCGATTTTGCCGTTAAGCCGTTCATGATATCCTGAAACAATGTTTTATTTACCATCTGCTCCAGGAAAGCAAAGCCTATTTTGCAATCCGTTTCTAGTGCCAGGTAGAGTTCACCGGTTTTGAGATCGGCGCTCTTGCCAAAGGTTATTTGGATGTGCTCGATGTTCAACGTGGTATCGCCGGAAATGCTTATTTGCGAAAAGGGCTGTTTCTGCTCTTGAGATTGCTCCGTTGGAGTTTTGTCACGATTGAATAGTTGATGCAGTGTCTTGGTCCACGATATCCGCATTGTCGCCACCACCACATTCATGTTAAAATCAGGCCTGCTTAAGGAAAGTTTTCCCTGATGGCCGCAAAATTATGTATGAAAGGTCAATTGAGCAGCAAAAAAGGACCTCATCCCCAGCCGGAGAGAAGTCCTTTTCAGTAACCGATTTTCAGCTGCTAGCACTCGTATAATGACGCAGCGCGAATTTCCATAACACACGTGTCAAAGCCAAACAAACGAGCGCAATCCCCACACTCCAAGCAACCTGCCAGCCACTGATATGTCCAATGAGAGCGGAAGCAGGGAAGGTTGTGATGAAAGCTATAGGAAATATATACGTAAGGTGAAACGTAGAAATCCTTTGTACACCGAAACCGGAAAACGTGCCGTCTCAAAAAAAGAGCTGAATAAATAAGACAAATTGTCTACCTTCACAGCCCAGAATGAAAACATCATCATCCCCATCCAAAGCGAATAAACCACCGCAAGCGATGCCACAAAAACAATAGCGAACTCAATAAGCATAAGCAAGCTAGGAATGACTTCAAGCTGCCAAAGCGCGTAGGCAACCAAAGCAAGTCCGAGTACAACGTCCGACAATCGCCAGAAAACAAGATGTCTGAAGCTAATGTAAAACTGGCTGTCTACGGGCTTCATCAATACGAAATCCAAAGTCCCTTTGCGGATATGATTAACAAGACGAGACATATTAGGCTGTAAAACAAATTCAATAAACCCATGCACCGCATTGAATATGCCTAGCAGCACGAGCACTTCGTAGAAGTCCCAACCGCCAATTTCTTCTGTCCGATAAAAGTACAATTGCACCGTCAATATCGCCATGGCCAGCCATAACACCGTCGACAATATATTTGCCGCAAAATTAGCGCGATACTCGAACTCTTCAACGATGCAAGCACGCATAAACTCTCGAAGCAATTGCACGTATTTCATCGAAGGCTGCACTCTCCTTTCTCATCCGCCAACAGCCCCATATTTCTTAATGCCTTTCTTCCACAGCAATCGAAACGTGACGAGCAGAATGATAAGCCATGCGAATTGGATCGCGAAATTGGTAAGAATTGCGGGCGAACCAATCTCGATTTTGCCCACTAAGAGCTCTACCGGAAAACCAACGGTTCCATAGAAGGGCAGCCATGCCGCTACTTCTTCAACCCATGAGGGAAACATGCTTAATGGCGCAATCCGGCCTGCAAGAAAAAGATGAATGCCCTCGTAAAGGCTGTAAATGGCCGTCGCCCGATTCGTCCAAAAGGCCAACAAGCCGAACTCGAAGCCGATCAGGAACCGGATCACGGATGAAAAGACAATAGCGCAGAAGAAAAGCACGATTATTTCCAAGGAAATATTTAGCCTAAGCATCGGGAACAACGCTGCCGCTATCGCCCACGCCGGTAGTAATATAAACGCGAAAAACAGCTTGTACACAAGGTTTTGAGAAATGCTCCAGTGCACGGGGTGAAAAGGCCGTACGAGCTTCGTTGACAGCGATCCGTCCTGAATGCTGGTGTCCAGCTCCCAGACATCCCAAGTGCTTGTCAAACGATCAACCAAAAGAACACCAAGAAAATACACCATATAATCATG
The DNA here is from genome assembly GCF_013141725.1 of Paenibacillus planticolens. Taxonomy (GTDB): domain Bacteria; phylum Bacillota; class Bacilli; order Paenibacillales; family NBRC-103111; genus Paenibacillus_E; species Paenibacillus_E planticolens. The sequence continues at coordinate 278,555 of NZ_WHNZ01000022.1, forward strand.
CGCATTATAGCCGCCAACCGTTTGATTATTGCTTATCGACAACCAAACGGCCATAGAGACAAGCGGCTGAATAAAGGCGCCAACCATCCAGATCAGCGATTCGCTTCGGTATGCAAACATAACCGCCCATTCAACCCGAAGCAGCATGCGGTATTTTTGCCAAAATAAAGCCATTCCCTTCATGAGCCGCTGCTTCCCCCTTCGGTCTTCGCCTCAAAGGCTTGGGCGATCACCGATTCCATGGATGGATCTTCGATCGTTAAATCCAATACGCTGAGCTTGGATAACAGCCTTGCCGAAAGCACGGACACTTGCTCTCTGGGCACATCCACATCGACATTTGGAAATTCAAAATTCACTAACGTTCCCATCCCGCGAATAACGTCCGCAAGTTCATGCTCCTGAGTGCGTTCAGCCAGTTGAAGTCGAATGCGCTTATTAGGCGCATATTTGTCTATCAACTGGTTGATCGCTCCATCGTATAGAAGCCGTCCTTTGCCGATGACCAGCACCCGTTCGCATAGAGCTGTAACATCAGCCATGTAATGGCTCGTGAGCAGAATTGTCGCTTTGTATTTGCGGCTGTAGTCCTGAATGAACCGCCGCATCACTTCCTGCATATTCACGTCAAGCCCAATCGTCGGCTCATCGAGAAATACGATCCTGGGCCGGTGCAGCAGCGCTGCGGCCAGCTCGCACTTCATTCGCTCTCCGAGCGACAGCTGTCTGACCGGCTTTCGGATCACTTCTTCCAGCTGCAGAAGCTGTACCAGGTCCGACAATGTTTCTTCATAGGCCTGATCGGGAATTTCGTAAATCACTTTATTCACCAGAAACGTTTCTGCAGCGGGAAGATCCCAGATCAGCTGGCTTTTTTGCCCCATGACCAAAGAAATCTGCTTCTTAAATTCCTTTTTATGCTGAAAAGGAACAAAACCGCCTACCGTCACTTCACCGCCTGAAGGATGAAGCAGTCCGCTCAGCACTTTCATCGTTGTTGTTTTGCCGGCCCCGTTCGGTCCAAGAAAAGCGACGATCTCGCCTTCCGGGATGTAAAAGGATACATCATCTACGGCTTTAACCGTTCGAAATTTACGATGGAACAAGCTTTTGAGTGAAGCGACGAAGCCCGGCTCCCGTTCGTGGACCTGGTACCATTTGCTCAGCTTGCGAACTTCAATCATGGCTATCCTCCTCGTCATGCTGGGGTGGATGCTGCTTCATATGTTCCAGAAGTTCAACGAGTTCCGGATCAACGAGATGGATTGTAAGGTCATACGGAGCAAAAGGTTCTTCTTTTATACGGTGGAGCCTCGCAACATAGAACTTGCTATCTTCGACCAAGCTTCCCAAATCGATTCCAAGCGAATCCGCCGGATAAGGCGCCAATTTATCCAATCCCGCGCTAAAAAGCTTAATGGAACCGCTTACGTTTCCATTCGCATGATGATAAAGGCCCACTGCAATTTGCAGTAGACCTTGATATAGAGGGCTCCGGCCTTCTTCCAGCCAAAGCTCCTCCATCACCTCATGACATTCAAAATAATCGCGCAGCTCGTTAAAATAATACAGGTAAGCCACATATAAACGATCGTAAGCAGCCATAGATCAGTTTAGATCTCCTTTTTTCGCTCGGGCGATTGCGATCTCAAGATCAGTAGACAAATCGCTCAAGCCGTCTTCCGTTTCCCAAATCTCGTTGAATCTTAGCTGAAATTGAGCTGCTTCCCGAACCCTATGATAGAAATAAAGCTCCTGAATGTTGCTCAGTACTTTATTGACTAAATTCGAGTTATCTTCAAACATTTTCTGCGATTCAACAATTTCACCGCGAATGCTGGACATTTCCTGATCTAAGAGATAAGCGGCCTCTGCCGCTTTACTCAAACGAGCCCTGACATCATCCGGCAGTTGCTCTTTATATTTATAATTTAAGGAATGCTCAATTGTAGCCCAAAAGTTCATAGCGAGCGTTCGAATTTGCACCTCGGCCAAAATTCTCTTCATTCCTAAAGCCGTCTGTACCGGATATTCAATAATAATATGAAAACTTCGATACCCGCTCGGTTTCTTATTTGTAATATAATCTTTCTCGTAGACAACGCTCATATCCTGCCTGCTGCGGATGAGTTCTGCCAGACGCTCGATATCCGCTTCAAACTGACACATGATCCGAATGCCCGCGATGTCCTCGATACCGGATTCCAATTGATCCATTGGTACGTTCAAACGCTTCGCTTTTTCCAGCATGCTTGATATTTTCTTAACGCGGCCTGTTACGAATTCAATGGGGGCATATTCTTCTCTGCTTTTGAGTTCGCCGCGCAGCGTTTTAAACTTCACCTTCAATTCTTCCACCGCTTGTTCGTAAGGCAGGAGAAATTTCTTCCAGTCTCGTCCATCCATTGATTTTTCCTCCATTCCAAATGAAGTCAGTTGTGATCTGCACCGATTGCCTGGGAAATATGAGTATATCCATCTTTTTGGAGTAAATCTTGGAGTCCCCTATTAATGTTAGTAAGAATGCCGGGACCCTCATAGATTAATCCGGTATAAACTTCAACTAAGCTGGCACCGGCCCGAATCTTGTCATAGGCATCCCTAGCCGTGAAAATCCCGCCAGCTCCTATGATCGGCAGCTTGCCCTCGGTCAACTGATAGACGCGTCGAATGACCTCAGTGGATCGCTCTGTCAGCGGTCTTCCACTAAGCCCGCCTGCTTGCGAACGGTTGGCATGTACGAGTCCGGCTCTGCTTAACGTTGTGTTCGTCGCAATGATCCCCGAAACTCCGCTGTCCTTAATCGTGTGTACGGTTAATTCAAGCTCATCATCGGTGAGATCAGGCGCTATTTTTACAAGGACAGGCTTGCCGGTGTGTGCATGCTTAGTCTGTTGAAGCTGCATTTCGGCGGTAACCGCATCAAGCAATCGCTTCAAATCATTCCCATGCTGTAAATTACGCAAATCCGGCGTGTTTGGTGAGCTAATATTGACGACAAAGAAATCGCCGTATGTATATAAGTCCCGGATGCAAGCCCGATAATCCTCTTCGGCCTGCTCGTTCGGAGTCGTTTTATTTTTACCTATGTTGATCGCTACCGGAATGGCTCGTTTGCCTGTCTTTTGCAAGTTGTGAGCCATCTCATCCGTTCCTACATTATTGAAGCCCATCCGATTGATGAGCGCCCTGTCTTCGGGCAAACGAAATAACCGCGGCAGCTCATTGCCTGGTTGGGGTTTGGGGGTTATGGTACCAACTTCCATGAATCCAAATCCAAGCTGCGAGAAGCCTTTCACTGCTTTTGCATTTTTGTCTAACCCTGCGGCCAAACCGACCGGATTGGCAAACTCCAGTCCCCATATACGCTGGTTCATGAGAGGCGAGTTCTGCACTCCGTACATCGATTTAAGTAATTGCGCTCCGCCTGGGAAACGAGTTACCGCGCTTAGACCGTCAATGGTCAGATGATGCGCCTTCTCAGGGTCCATTCGAAACAAAATCGGTTTTGCTATCTTCTTATACAGCATGTCCTATGCACTCCGTTCTCTAATGACTCTAACAGTCAGTTTAGCTGACATTGTGCAATTATGCAATCCACTGTAAGTCTTAAACATAGGATTTAAACAAAAAATCCCTGCTCCATAACGGTTGCAAGGGAATAGATCCTGCTATGCCAAACTCTATACTTCCGAGCGTTGAAGCAGCCGTTCCAAGTGCATCGTGAGATACCCGGTTTCGTCGTCCGCCACTTCCATTTGCAGGGCATCGCTGAGCATAAGCGACAGTACTTTTGCCTTCACAAACGTGTCTCCGTACTCTTCTTTAATTTTATTAAGCAGCGTATTTTGCAGTGTCTTTCTTTGTTTCACCCGCTCGATGACACCTTTCAAATGACTGATGAATCGCAATGTGGAGAAGGAATCGTCGAAGTTAAAACCTAATTCTTTCGCCGATTCGATCGTCTTCGAGACGATTCTGACCACCGCTAAGGAATCAGATGCCTGATCCTTTTTGCGGGCGCTATTGAAATGCATCGTCAAGAACGCGACTTCATCTTCGGGCAATTTGACATCCAGGTGTTCATTGAGGAATTCGACGGACTTCTTGGCTACTTTATACTCCTCCGGGTACATATAGCCAATTTCATAAGCAAATGGATTTGTGATGAAAATGCCCCGTTTTTGCCGCTCGACTGCAAAATTAATATGGTCTACTAACGATGCGTGAATCGTTTCTGAGAAATCGCCTTCCAGCATGCTTTGCGCGTACGCGATCACCTCTTCTGTGATCCCGATAATTTGCAAGTCAACCGCATTAAGGATTTGTTCATAGTTCCTAAGCACCTCTGATGTATGCAAAAGGAATTCTTGCGTAATTTCTGCTTCATCGATAGGCATACCCGGTGTCTTCTTAAAACCGATCCCTTTACCAAAAGCAATCGAGTTTTTCCCTGATGTCAAATGCGCCATCACCACGTTGTGTGAGAGTACATGGATGATCGTCCGTTCAATCATTAGACACCTCCTAATCTTTGTTTCGGGGTCCCCGCAAAGTAACCGGAATAGACCTCGAAGAGTCACAGTGTCACTTTGTGGGTTAAATTGAGGCTTGTCCTGATTTGTCTTTTTGCTTGTGAAGCATAGGTTTAATACTTTCGCGAATATGCTCTGATTCCGTGCCGAATACGACGTGAACGTTGCCTTTTCCCAATCGAATGACCCCTATTGCGCCAAGCTCTTTAAGTTCGTTGTCCAAGACGAGTTTCTCTTCATTGACGAGCAAACGCAGCCGCGTGATGCAAGCATCAATAGAAATAATATTTGAAGGCCCTCCGATATGTCTCAAAATACGGGCTAGGCGGTCTTCCTTGATTTCCACAGGCGGACTAACATCCACTTCTACCTGCTCAACCGTTTCGTCCCGGCTGGACACTTTCATTGGAAAGAAATACAGATACAGCCGAAACGTTAGATAATAAAGAATAAAGTATCCTGCACCTACAAGGAGAATCAGATAAGGATTCGTAGATATGTGCCAATTCAGTACAAAATCGATGAAACCAGCGGAAAAACCAAACCCCATTTTCACCTGAAGCACATTCATTAGCAGCATCGAAATACCCGTTAAGCAGGCATGTATAATGTATAAGCCCGGGGCTACGAACATAAAAGCAAACTCGATGGGCTCCGTAACACCCGTTAAGAAGCTGGTTAAACCAGCGCTCAGCAGAACTGGACCAAGAAGTGATTTATTGATCGTTGATGAACTTTTAAACAAGGCGAGAGCTGCAGCAGGAAGTCCAAACATAATAACAGGATAAAATCCTGTCATAAACATGCCCGCTCCCGGATCACCCGCAAAAAACCGGGAGATGTCGCCATGCACGATTTTGCCTGTCGCTGTGGTGTAATCCCCGATTTGAAACCATGCGATATTATTAATGATGTGATGTAAGCCAGTGGGAATCAGCAGGCGATTCATAATCCCATAGATGAGGACGCCGATATTTCCATTGTCAACAATCCATATGCCGAAAATGCTGATCGCTTTTTGGACCGGAGGCCAAATGGATCCCATCAACAGCCCAAGAAACACCATCGCCATAGCCGTTAGTAAGGGGACAAACCGCTTCCCCCCGAAGAAGCCTAATGCTTTCGGCAATCGAATATTCTGGAATCGGTTAAAGAATGTCGCAGAAATCACTCCGACAAGCATGCCGCCGAGTACCCCCATATCCAAGAACTCCGCCGAATCGGTACCGGTATGAAAAAGCTGTAAAACCTTATTAAACACGAGATAGCCGACCGTAGCTGCCAATGCCGCAATTCCGTCTCCGGAGGTCAGTCCAATGGCAATGCCAATCGCAAAAATTAACGGCAAATTATCAAAAATCGCGCTTCCGCCAGACTCAAAAACATGAGCCACCTGCATAAGAAAAGGATCGCTAAATGTCATATTGCCTATACGTAAAAGAATGGATGCCGCCGGCAGAACCGCAATCGGAATCATTAAAGAACGTCCCATTTTCTGCAATAAATACATGGATCTCATGTTATGTCACCTATTAAGCCCATAAGTTTGGCCGTTCCTTATTTGCTCTTTCTATTTCCATTATAGTGGAAAAAACACCCTCCCGAAAGGATAAAATACTCTAGGAAAAGGTGTTTTTTCTATGCAGCATATATACGATTATTTCACCGCTCCTGCCGTTATCCCGCTTGCGATTTGGCGTTGGAAGATGATATATACGATTAGGGTCGGAATCGTTGTAATCAGAAGTCCTGCGAACAATGGCCCCCACTCTACGCGATATTGCATCTCCGCCTGCATGACAGCAAGACCGACCGGAAGCGTGTACTTCGTTGGTTCATTCGTCAAAACAACGCCTAAGAAGTACTCGTTCCAGTTATTCAACATATTCGTAATCATGACCGTAATAAGTCCCGGCTGCGACAAGGGCAGCATAACGCGGAAAAACGTACCATAGTGGGTTGTCCCGTCAATGATAGCGGCCTCTTCAATTTCTTTCGGCAGCGATTTGTAGAAACCGACCAGCAGAAAGATCCCAAACGGCAGATTAAGTGCGGCATAGACAAGAATTAAACCAAGCCATGTATTAATCAAATGCAAATCATTCAGCAAGAAGAACAGTGGAATGAGTGCCAGTGCGAACGGAATCATCATCGAGGAGATGTAAATCGTAAAAATGATTTTATTCCCTTTAAAATCATACCTGGCCAAAATATACGCTGTCATCGCCGCAAGAATCATACCCAGCAGGGTACTTCCAACCGTGACAACAATCGAGTTTAAGAAATAGGTGCTAAAGTTATATTTACTCCATACATAGGAGAAGTTGGACCATAACAGCGGGAACTTCGGCAGCGCCCAAGGGGCATTCAGGAAAAATTGCTCATTATTTTTGAGTGCATCGAGCAGTGTCCAAATCAAAGGATAGAGGACGGCAACACTCCAAATCAGAAGAATGATCCAGACAATCAATTTGGCTAACGGATTTTTGATCTCCATATGATAGTTCCCCTCCTTCAGAATCTTTCTTTTTCTGAGATAGCCTTAATGCATTTCGATCGTTTCTTGGCGCATGACACGCTGTAGAATGAGGGTTGTGATCAGCGAGACGATTAAGATCATGACACCGATAGCCGCTCCATAACCGAAATGATACTGTTGAAAAGCCATCCGATACAGGTAAGATCCCATCACTTGGGTTGTATTATCTGGCTGTCCTCCGTTCGTCATCAGCTGTACAATTACGAAGGATCCGTTCAGTGTCGTGATGACAATGTTGACGACCGAAACTTTAATTTGCTCCCAGATAAGCGGCATGGTAATGTTGCGGAATTGCGACCACTGACCGGCTCCATCTATATTAGCTGCTTCATAATAGGAAGCAGGAATATTCACGATTGCAGCAATCATCAAGATCATGTAGAAACCGATACCTGCCCAAATGGTAGGCGGCAGCAACATCCAAATCGTGTGCTGTGGAAAGCCCAACCACGTAATATCGACTTTTTCACCGGTGAAAAGTGACAAGAAGGCATTCAAGAATCCAATTTGAGGATTGTAAATGAAGTTCCAGAGCACACCGATAACAACGACCGAGATAACATTGGGGATAAAAAAAATCGCCCGAAAAAAGCCGGCGCCTTTCACTCTGAAGCGTGTCAATGCAACTGCGAAGAACGTTGCCAAAATCATAATGCCAATCACTTTTCCTACGACTAAGAAATAATCATTCCCAATGGCTCTAAGAACAATTGGATCTTTAAACAGTTCTTTGAAATTGTCAAAACCGATAAACGTGCTGTTCTCCGACATTCCTGACCAATCATAGAATGACTTCTGCAAGGCCTGTATAACAGGGTAGATCGTAAATACACAGAAGAACAAAAAAGTCGGAATGATGAATGAAGCGATGAATAAATTCCTTTTCCATACTTTTGACTTGGCCTTCATTCTATCCTCACCGTCCTATCATTAAAATGGCGGAGAACGCCTAAGGCGCTTGACCTTAAGAGTTCTCCGCACTGCCGAATTCAGTTATTATTTCTTTTGTTTAGCAACGACATCTGTTACGCGTTTGACCCATTCTTCAGGCGTAATCGTTCCGATTGTCAAAGCAACTGTTGCATCTTGCATCGCTTTGTCTACGTCAGCAGCGAAGGACACTGTAGGAACAACAACCGTATCAGGGGAAGACAAGAATTTCGCTGCATCTTTTACAAAGTTAGGAGCTTTGGAAGAAGAGATATCCCCTTTGATGTTGGACGGCGCACCGCTAAGCTCTGCCCACTGAGAAGCTTGTGCTTTCGAGAATACAAACTGCATGAACGCTTTCGCTGCATCTTTGTTTTTGGCTTTTTTCGCAATAGCGAATGTCGAAGTTGACGTATTCGCTACCACTTTTCCACCTTTATCCTGCGTGATGGATGGGATGAATCCGAAGTCGAAGGAAGCTGGAACGTCTTTCGCCATTTCGTTTGGCAGCCATAGACCGTTCGGGATGAAGGCATCTTTATGTTGAAGGAATAAGGATTGGGAATCCGTGTGATTGATTTGTACGGATGCTTTATCGATAAATCCTTTGTCGCGAAGTTGAACGATTTTGTTCAAACCTTTCAAGATGGCCGGGCTTTTCCAAGCATCCAGGTTGTTCGAAGCCATATCTTGCAGCAATTTGTAGTCGTTGTTGTTCGCTGATACAATCGCTGGGTACAAGATAGCACCATTGATGTAGTAAGGGTATTTACCGGTATGAATGAAAGGATTAATGCCCGCTGCTTTAATCGTATCGCTAACTTTCAAGAAATCTTCGAAATCCTTTGGCTCAGCCCAGCCTTTGTCTTTAAACAAGGCTTTGTCGTAGAAGATCCCCCATGAACTCATAACGAATGGGATGTTGTAGATTTTGCCATCGTATTGCGGCGGTTGCTGTGCAAGTAGATCAAGAATTTTTTCGCCGTCAACGTTTTTCGCATCTTTCAGCCAATCTGTCAAATCCTCAAGCTGACCGTCTGTCACCATTTGACGATCAAACAATTCAGGTCCGTCGATATATACGAAGTCAGGTGGGTTACCAGCGATCCAACGGGGTTTCGTTTGTTCGTTGATTTTTGGTCCCGCACTTTCTTTAATTTTCAAATCCGGGTTTGCTGCTTGGAAATCGGCAATCACTTTTTTCCACCATTTGTCGCCATATCCGCCGACAAAGTATTGGATTTCAAAATCGCCTGTTAATTTTTTTGCTGCTGCCGCAGTAGGCGCAGCGCTTGCAGCGACGGTTGGAGCAACGCTTGCAGCTGGTTTTGTCGATTCTGCCGGAGCAGCGGTTTTACCGCAGCCTGCTGCTACAAGCACCATTGATGCAGCTAAGCCCATTGTTGACCATTTTTTCATATTCATGTGTTCATCTTCTCCCTTTTTTAATCAATCTATTTGCTATCTGGAGTAGCGAATTCCCGGTTTAACATGCTTCCGTTTTTTGTGCTACCAACCCCTTTCATCATTCAAATACTGAAAAATAATAAAAGGGCATAGTTATAGAAGAAGACTTGCTCTTCTAATAACTAATGCCCTTATGGTAACATGTTATCAAAACTGACATATTTAATTGTTTTCACTGCTTCACGTGACTAAATATTACAATAAAATGACATGACCGTCAATACATGTTTATAAAATTTCTTTCGATCCACCATATTCTATGATCGGCCATACTTATGATATGATAGATGATATCGTATAAATTCTAAAAAAGGGTGATTCCAATGTCCAAACGTAAACCAACAGCTGTTAATCGAAGAGCCAAAGAGGAAATCAATAAAAAAGCCATCATTTGGACAGGCTCCATTTTACTTGTCGTCATCCTAGCCATGACACTACTGCTCATTTTGAACAAATGATTGCGAACCAAATGATTGAAATCATCACATTTTGAATTGTAATCGCTTTCTATATGAATGTCAACAGAAATCCTTTGTGTACATGATTCTGAATCAAAGAAGAGGCTGCCTCAATAGCAGAGTAACCTGCTCATGAGACAGCCTTTCCCTTAACTCCTTTTAATCCAGCCATTTATATTTCTTGCCTGGATTGCTGTCATTCGTCTGTAGCGGCAGCCCGAACGATTGCTCGGGCTTTCCTCTGCCCGCACCGATTCCCGGATTTCCGCCACCTGAACCCGGCTGTGGCAGCACCCCTTTGCCGATCGTCACTTTGGTTTGATGTGTCACCATGTTATAAAGCTCTTCAATATCCCCCTGCAGCATCCTCACACAGCCATGCGACTCGTCTTTCCCGATGCTCGAAGGCTTATTTGTGCCGTGAATGGCATAAAGCGTGTCGGACAACGTCATCCCGCGACTCCCGAACTCACCGTTCGATTTCCCATTCGGATTGCGAACCTTTTCGCTAATGATGAAATCGCCCAGCGGCGTTTTCTCGCCGCCTAGCCCAACAGGATAGCTGCGGATAATCGTATCGCCGCTAACTAGGGCCAGAACATATTTCTCCGTATCAATGACAATTCTGAGCGGTTCACTCAATGGATACGTAGAAGCTTTAGGCTGCGAAGAGCTTGGCACCGCGTTCTCTTTCGCTTCTTGATTGACCGGGACCTTCTCATCCGCTTGCTTCGGCTCCTGCGGTTGTCCTGCTTGGGCAAGCTCCGCTTTAAGCGTGCTGAGTGCCTGCGGAAATAGCTCCTGCATCTCTGGTGTAAGCCCAGGAAGCAGATTATACGGGTATGGCTTAGATAACTGCTCTGGTTTCTCAGGCAGCATTCCCGTCCTTTGTTGATAGGCCTTCATAGCGCTTTGCAGCACAATCGCCCGCTCCCGCTCCTGCATCCACTGATCAATGACCGGGACGATTGCGGAGCTATCGGCAGCCTGACAGGAACAAATCTGCGATTGATAGTACTTCAATGCAGCAGAACCCCCGCCTCCCCCTTCAGAAGCAACGCTAATCAGCGGACTCACCGATTTGTTCCACTCCGTCCATTTACCGTCTGCGCTTCGCGGTGCTTGCATAATAATAGATTCCCCGGCTCCTTGCCCGGACGATGTCAGGATTTGTTGAAGCTCCTTCCCCCAATCTCCCTTCGAGAAAAAGAGCTTTGTTCTCGCCTGGTCTTCCTGTTTCACAGGTGTTTGAACCGTGGGCGTCACATTTGCGGCGGGGCTTTTTTGGCCAACGCTATCGGCCCATTGCTCCTTCGCAGAATCCATCGCAGCTGGAACGGCCAATAGCAACAGAATGACCAATAACGGCATCCATTTCCCTGCGCCTTTCAGCCCCCTCTTCGATGGGGGTACGCTAACGTTATTAAGGACGGAAGAAGGGTAAGAAGGGAGCGGACCCTCAATCGTTATTTTTTGGCGCTCAAACGCCTCATAAATCTCCCCAGACTGTGCAAAACAGTAAGCCGCCTTGCCTTCTTTCCCCTGCGCCGCATATTCCCGGCCTAACAAATACCACGCCATTTTATGATCGGGATGGTCTTTCACGTATTTTTTGAGATACAGCGGATCTTCAATCGGATTATGTTGGAAAAACCGTTCCAATTGGTCATGATGATTCTTGGTTTTCAACCCGGACACCTCCCCCGCACGACTTCGAGACGGACTCTCTTGATTTTTATCGGCATAAGGTCCTTGGAGTTGAAGCTGTAAAATAAAACGAGCCTGACCAAGGTTGCCCTTGGCCAGACTCATGACGTTTACTTTGCATAAGATTTTGTACGCAAAATCGCAGTTTGCGTATCGGCGTCCCACTGAACATCCAACCCGATCTGCTCCGCAAAGAAACGAATCGGTACGAACGTGCGGTCCTGCTTCACATATGGCGCAACGTCCGTAACTTGCTTGACGTCCGCTTGTCCTGCCTGCTTTCGAACGACACCCGTGTCATCGATCGTCAACTCTACTGTTGTGTCGCCTTTGATTAACTGAACGACCTTTGTACCCGAGCGTTCGGCATATTTGACTTCAAAACCGAATGTTTCACTGATAGCGCGAACTGGAACCATCGTTCGTCCGTTTTGAATTTCAGGTTGAGCATCGAAGGAAATCACTTTCTCTCCATTTACGACCTTAATGCCCTGACTTGGCAAATCTGCTGGCAAATGATAAGGCGCTATTTTACGAATTTTGTTGTTCGAAGAGTCTGCAACGACGATATTGCCTTGAGCTGTCACAAGAACATCATTGGGGTTGTAAAATTCAGCTGCCCGCTCTACGCCGTCGGTCTCGCCCGTTTGAACGGTTCCGGCAATGGTTGTCACTTTGTCGTTCAGTAAATATCGAATGGCGTGATTTAAGCTATCCGCAATCACTATCCCGCCCTCAGAGGTCACTGTGAGACCTTTCGGGAAATCAAACTTCGCTTTCGATGCCTCACCATCGGCATAATCACCGCCCGCGTACAGCTCATTCTTCCCATAGCTCTCACCGCTAGGAGAGCCTGCAACGGTCTTCACCGTTCCTGCTTGCAAATCGATATAACGGATAAGTTGATTGCCCGTATCGCTTACATAAAGGTTGCCTTTGCTGTCCAGCGCCAAACCGGAAGGTTCATTGAACTTGGCCGCGGTTAAACTGCCGTCTTGGAATTCGCCCGCGAAAGAACTCTTGCCGGGACGAATTTCAACTGCCCGGGTGGAAGCCGCGTTTAGCGTCGAAACCGTACCATCTGCTGCGATCTTACGAATGACATGATTAAGCGAATCCGCGACATACACGGTCCCGTCTGCAGCTACCGCAACATCGCTAGGGTGATTGAAGCTTGCGTCCGCGCCTTTCCCATCCTTCTTGCCTGGAACGCCATTACCAGCCAAAGTGGTGACTTGTCCGTTCGTGTCCACTTTTCGAATCGCGTTATTTCCCGAGTCGGCTACATACACGTTCCCCTTGCTGTCAACGGCCAAACCGGTTGGCTCGTTAAAGAAAGATTGAGAAGCCTTGCCGTCAAGAAGCCCCCCCGTCGGGAACCCTTGACTATTTTTCGTCACCACGAGCTCCGGACCAGCGAACATTGAGACTTTGCCTCCTGAAACTTTTCGAATGAGATGATTGCGGGTATCCGCAATGAGAATACTGCCGTCAGGCAGCTGAACGACACTCCCAGGAGCCCGAAATCCAGCTTTTAACGCATCTCCGTTAATATCTTCAAAATCACCAATCCCCGCAAGCGTCGTGACATTAGACATGATCTGACCATTGCTCGAAAGCAGCGCATCCGCTGATAATCCCGCCGCCCAAACTGACGAACCTCCCAACAATGTTGCAGCCGCCAGAGAGGAAACGAGTATATATTTTAAAGGCTTCATAGGTTTCTCCTTTTAAGATGATTAGGTGAAGATTAAACCCTGAGATCAGGCAAATTCACGATGATTTCAGAATTTCCGGTAACCTCTACTTTTTGTACGTCAGAACCATTTTTATGAATAATAACCACTTTCTCAACTTTTATTGTGTAAGGAGCTGTACCTGTTTGCAAAGAACGTCCATTCATAGGGATTACAACTAAATTTTTCTCCCCATTCACTTCAATATTCGTCGCTGAGCCAAAGTTAGTCACTGCATACACAAGCTCATTCTGTGTCTCATTAGGAAATTGTTTCATGTAATCCGCACTTGCGGCTGCATCGAATATAGCTGAATTGCTTACCCATGAATTCGCTTTGAAATTAATATTCGGACCATAAGTTAAATGCAGCTCTACCCCATATACGGAGTTATCACCAATAAAATCACTTAAATTCACATTCAAAAGAAAATTACCCGAGGCATTGACTTCGCCATGGCTTAAGCTTAATCGTGGTGTTGGAACTTCCGGATTCCTAAACTTGATTTTAAATTCACCCGAATTTACATCTGCTTTCGCTCCAGTAATTTTCTCTTTGGCGATCGTAACAAAAACATTTGTTACATCATCGGCAGATGTATGTGCGAGAGCATTTCCATTAAAAGCAATCGTAATCTTCGTACTACTATTGCGAGTTACGGAAGCAGTCAATCCTGCCGGCAGATGATTAACCGTAACACCAGTGCTCATATCTGAATCAAATGTGCCATTTGCCAGTGTAATCACTTGTGTAGCGGCGATACTGCCATCATTGGCAGGCGATTCTTCAATAACTGGACTTTCCACATTCAATGTTGGCGGCGTAGGTGGCGTCGAAGAATCTGACCCCGATCCCCCCGATCCTAAATCTTGCTGTTTTTTCTTCTCTTCAATCAATTTAATCTGCGCTTCCAGCTGCTTCTTAACCTCAGCTTCCTTCTTCTCACGCTCAAGCTTATTTTTCAACTTCTCAGCTTCAAGCTTTTTCAACTGCACTTGCTTCGCTTTCTCTTTCTCCGCATCAATACCCGCTGTTTTATCTAAATCTTTGACTGTGCTTAAGTCTAATTTTCTGCCTTGCTCTGAAATCTTCTTATTCGTTTCATTGATTAGTTTATCCATCGCCGAGCGGTCGATCTTGTTGTCCGCTAACGCTTTTTTGGCAACATTTCCGATTAGATTATCGAAATTTTGTTTCACCTTGTCGAGATCTTCTTTGCTCTTGATTACCAGATTCGAATCGTCGGTTACTTTGCCTTCCACAAGTTCCTTCGCTTTTTTGGCAATAAACTCATCGTTTTCCTTATCAATTTCCGCTTTATTAAGAATAAATGCCCTAATGACTTCCGGCGAAGCTTGGCTAACGAAATCATCCAGGTCAAGGAAATCCACTTTCAGCGACAAATCCTGTGTTTCATCCCTAGAATCAAGTGAGATTTGTTGTGTTGGGTACAAGTATGTAATGCTTGTCTTCTGTTCCAAATCCTCGCCAATCGTTACTGTCGATGCGGAAACCTTCCCTGCTCCAACGGCCATCTTGATGCTTCCTGTCGCCGGATCAACCATAACAAAGAACTGAGTACCCCTTACCCCCATGACGGCTGTCGGCGTTTCAACTTCAAATTCATCATCAGAACCAGCTAATGACTTCACTTTAACCCACATGGAGCCGGCCCATACTTTCAGCTTGGATTTCTTTTTCCCGTCCGCGGAATTCAGGTCCGACACATTGATCTCGGCATTTTCACCTAAAGTTACATCCGCATCCCCATTGCTCAAATTAAGAGTCGCAGAAGAATTAGCCCCCGTATAAACGGTATCCCCTTGATTTAGACTCATATTTTCATAAGCATCGTACGATTTGGAACCACCGCCTTTTTTGACGGTTACCTCTCCCGATAGTGACGATACAACTGCCACACGAACGGTTTTGGCGTCGGCCGGCTTAGCAAGCAGTCCCGAAATTAAACTGAGCACCAAACTTAGGCTTAAACATAATGAGACAAATGATTTCTTGGACATCCCCATCTTGATTTCCTCCCCAGTTTCCATCCTTAAAGATTCCCGATCACTTCATACACAGCAACGGGTTTTTCTTTCCCTTTGACCTTAATCTCGCCGATTGATTCAATGACAAAAAGGTCTTTAACACGCTCATAGGTCTGCTCGCTAATGAGAATTTGACCGGGCTTGGCATTGGATTCCAATCGTGCCGACAAATTCACCGTATCCCCGATAGCCGTGTAATCCAGGCGCAAATCCTCGGACCCGATATTCCCGACAACGGCTGGTCCACTATTGATGCCGAGTCCGAACTTTACGCCGATCCCGTATTTCTCGATCAATTTCTGTTCCAGCACATTTGCCTGCGACTTCATCTCAATCGCTGCGCGAACAGCCATTTCCGGATGATTGTCATATTCAATGGGAGCGCCGAACATCGCCATGACGCCATCGCCTATGAACTTATCGAGAGTTCCGTTAAATTTGAAAATAGCTTTCGTACATACATCCAAATATTCATTCAGCACTTGGATAACCTGCTCAGGCTCTAACCGCTCCGACATTGGCGTAAACCCGCGGATATCGACGAAAATGAGAGAAATATCCTTCCGGCTGCCCCCAAGCTTTACATCTTCACCGGACTGCAGCAATTCATCGACGACAGACTTGGAAACAAACCTTCCGAAAATCCCTGTTACCCGGTTGCGCTCCTTGCGTTCCTCTAAGTAATGACTCACTAATGACCCTATGTAAATAGCAACTAAAGCAAATTGCGGATAAACAAGCGGAGCAAACATGGACCCTGCAATATAGAAGGTTAACCAAACGCCGCCATAGAGCAAGAACATCCCTATAAAAATAATAAGTGCCGCCTTGCCTCTGAATCTCTCAAATAAGAAAATAGCAAGTAATGAAACTAAAAGAATAAGGCCGATACCGGCAGTCTTACTCATGTCTTTGTAAAATTTGCTTTCCAGCAAAGTTTGAATCATATTGGCATGTATTTCAATCCCAAACATCTTAACAGAGCTGATGGGCGTAGGATATTCATCCTGCATCGCTGTGACGAAAGGCCCAACCAGCACGATGCTTCCCTGCAAGGGCAATGGATTTTTACTGTTAAGCACATCCACGAACGAAAGCATTTCGTAGCCGGTAGCAGCATCCACCTTCTGTCTAGGCAGCGTAAAAAACTCGGTGGTCACTTGATTTCTCTCATTCGTTGGCAGAACGGCGCTACCGCGTTTCCACTCCCCTGTCGCGTCGTCTCTCTTAACTTTCTCTTTGTCGTCAAGAACTAGATTGGCAAGAGCGACACTGAATGCCGGTATGTAAGATCCGTTCTCGTCCGGCAGTCCGACAGGCAATTTGCGCGCCTTTCCATCCTTGTCAACAAATACGTTAATATGCGCCATTTGCTGTCTGTTGGTTGTTAAGGTTGAAGTTGGATAGTCGACTTTCTCAGGCACCAAATCTCCTGCTTGCTCTTGTTTGGAGGGATAATTGATTTGGACGGGCAGGATGACATTCTGATACTTGGCCAAAACATCAGCCAAAGCTTTATCGTCGGCGGGGTTTTTCGAAGGTTCGGCCAAGACCACGTCTATGCCGATAGCGGCTGCGCCGGATTGCTCCAGCTTTTCTATCAATTGCGCATACGTTGTACGGTCCCACGGGAACTTCCCGATCGCTTTTAATGACTTCTCATCAATCTTGATAATTTTGATCCGATCCTCGGGCTGTCGCTCTTCGACTGACTTCGCTTTTCGCAAAACGTCTTGAAGGGGCCCCTCTACAAAATAAAATAATCCGCTCGAATTCACCGTGTAGAAATATGTCGATAACAGCATGAGGACAAGTCCTGCCGCCAGCGACTTGATCCATTTCTTTTTACCCATAAGAGCCTCCCTTATGTATACTAGCTTCATTGTAAGATGGAGGAAAACAAATGGCAATGAAAGATTACAAATAAATACAAATTGTAGCAAAAAAAAGCTCAGCTCCTTGGACAGGAACTGAGCTTTTTCGACATTTTGCGGATGGCTCCACAAATTTGGTTATGATTAGTTAAAAGGTGCATCCGCAACTTTGATGGAGTCTGTTGGGCAGCCATCTTGTGCATCTTGCAGATCATCGAACAGATCTTCAGGAATTTCAGTTACCCCTTTGTTGCCGTCTCCATCAAAAATCACTTCCGCCAAGCCTTCATCATCGTAATCATAGATGTCTGGTGCTGTAGCTCCGCAAGCGCCACAAGCAATACAAGTATCTTTATCAACGAATGTATACTTTGCCATAGTTTAACTCCTCCTCAATTTATCCTCATTGTAAAATATAATATAAATGAGGACAAAGTTCAAACCTTAAAATTGTTCTCCCTTAAAATACCTTTCAATAAAGTCCGCTAGAGCGACAATGTCATTTAAATCAAGGCTTGGCAGTGTTGAAAAATAAGAATCTAGCACCTCCAAATGCGATGCAATTGCTACGGGCTCATGCTCGAGAGCTTTAATAATTGCACTCTGCTCCATTGTACGAAATACAGCGATCTTTGGATGCTTTTCCCGCTTAAATCCTTCAACAAAAACATAATCCAAATGGTCGAAAGCATGGATCTGCTCTTGCAAATCCGGCATCCGCCTTTTCTCGTAAATATGAATGGATTCCGGAGAGATCGTAACAACGGCTTCTGCACCGGACTGCGCAAAAATTGTAGAATCCGCGCCGGACGCCTCTTTATAATGTCCATGCGCATCATGTTTCATTACCGCCACCTGTTTGCCGCGGCGCTTCATTTCTACAACCAGCTTGGCGATCAGGGTCGTTTTGCCGCTGCCCGAATAACCGGCAAAGCCCATGCAATGTGCCATATGCTCCTCACTTCTCCTCTTCTTTATGAAGCGGATTGTTCTTTAAGTGGTCCATCTGCAGAGAAGTTCCTCTCGCTTTATGATTTCTAATAAACGCGGAAGGGTCGTCACTCATCATCCCTGCGGTCAGAATCGCATTTTCCCCGAACTTGTCCCGAAGTCCATCCATAATCTTATTCAGATTTTCGCGTTTCGGCTGCTTCTCATAGTCAAATAAATCAAGCTGCACGAACGTTTCTTCCTTGCTGGTCAGATTTTGCAGGGTGATCCCCAACAGACGAACAGGGTTTCCATCTTCCCACTGATGATCGTAGAGTTGACAGGAAGTTCTATAAATATCATCCATATGCTCTGTCGGCGTAGGCAAAGTAACGGATCGCGTAATCGTTCTCATTTCCGGATCCCGAATCGTGATCTGAATGGTGGAAGTCATCAACTCCTGCTTGCGAAGCCTTCTGGCTACCTGATCCGCAAGATTTAAGAAAACCCGGTGGATCTCTTTTCTTTCTATATAATCTCGCGGCAGCGTGGTCGTATGACCGATGGATTTGCTTTGTTCCTGCTCAGGATTAACAGGCGAGTTGTCGATGCCGTTAGCCGAACGTTTTAGATGCGGACCCATAACGCCAAAAAATTTACTGAGCAGTGCCTCGTCGCCAACCGCTAGTTGACCAATCGTGTGAATGCCGAGCTTTGTCAGCTTCTCAGCCGTCTTTTTACCGATTCCGTATAAATAATTGCACGGCTTGTCCCACAAGACAACAGGCACATCCCGCAAGCGCAAAACAGAAATTCCGTTTGGCTTCTTCATATCCGAGCCCATTTTAGCTAATAATTTATTAGGCGCTACACCAATGGAGCAGGGCAGCATAAGCTCGTTCATAATCCGTTGTTGGATCGCCCCTGCGATTTCAAGAGGCGTGCCGAACTGCTTGGAGCCCGTAATATCTACGAAGCATTCATCAATTGACATAGATTCGACCATTGGCGAATAACTATAAACAATTTGCATAAAACGCCGGGAAAAACTGCGGTACAATTCAAAATCCGGACGGATAAGCACCAAATCCGGGCAAATTTTCATCGCCTGTCTAACCTGCATGCCTGTCTTAATCCCAACGGAACGCGCGGCATAAGAAGACGTAACAATAATTCCCCTGCGCAATTCGACACTGCCCGCGACCGCAATCGGCTTTCCTTTATATAGTTCAGGCTCAACCGCCTCATGCACCGAACAATAAAATGCATTCATATCGATATGCAAAATGACTCTGCCTTGCTTGGGATAGTGATGCTCGACTTTCACCATTTCACAATCCCTCCCATGTTCAAAAGACCTAGATTAGAGCCATTTTCAGCATACAAAAAAATATTGTTTCAAGCAAACGCATTTTTGCGTTATGATGTCTTTACCCGTAATTTTATGGTATAATCGTAAATTATACATTAGCGCTTTAAAGCAAACACACTAACCTTTTTACAAACACCTATGTCACTTTGCTAGCTTTTGAAGGAGGAACCCATGCCAACATCAGTGAAAATCTTCGACACCACATTACGAGACGGAACCCAGGGAGAAGGCATCAGCCTATCCGTAGAGGATAAAATTAAAATCGCCCGCAAGCTCGATGAACTTGGGGTTCATTATATTGAAGGCGGCTGGCCGGGCAGCAACAGCAAAGACATCGAATTCTTTGAGCGTGTCCGTGACATGAAGTTCACCAACGCGAAGATTACCGCCTTCGGAAGCACTAGACGCAAAGATTCCATCGCTGCTGATGACATTAATTTGAACAGACTTGTGGAGTCAGGCGCTCAAGTAGCAACTATCTTCGGGAAGTCGTGGGACTTCCACGTTCATACCGCCATTCAAACGACGCTTGAAGAAAATCTGGCTATGATTTACGACTCTGTGCTTTATTTGAAAAGCTGCGGCTTAGAAGTCATTTATGACGCGGAGCATTTCTTTGACGGCTACAAAAACAATCCCGAATACGCTCTGCAAACGATCAGCAAAGCTCAGGATGCTGGTGCAGACTGGATCGTGCTTTGCGATACGAACGGGGGCTCGCTTCCCAGCGAAGTAACAACAATCGTATCAGCGGTTAAGCTGCATGTTTCCACGCCGGTCGGCATTCATGCGCATAATGATTGCGAATTGGGCGTAGCGAACAGCCTGGCCGCCGTTCAAGCCGGGGCCGGACAAGTCCAAGGCACGATTAACGGCTACGGAGAGCGTTGCGGGAATGCCAACTTGAGCTCGATTATTCCGAACTTGCAGCTGAAGCTTGGTTATCATGTCATCTCCGAAGAGCAGTTGAAGTCGTTGACGCCGGTATCGAGATATATTAGCGAAATTGCTAACATGCATATGCCAATCAATCAGCCTTATGTCGGAAATGCGGCATTCGCCCACAAAGGCGGCATTCACGTTTCTGCGATTCTGAAGGATGCCAGCACTTATGAACACACGAAGCCTGAGCTTGTCGGCAATAAGCAGCGTGTACTCGTTTCAGAACTTGCCGGCCAGAGCAATGTGCTTGTCAAAGCGCAGGAGTTGAACTTAGACTTCAATAAAGAGCATCAGAAGACCAAAGAAGTCATCGAGAAGATTAAAGATCTCGAGCATCAAGGCTACCAATTCGAGGGAGCTGACGCAACCCTGGAGCTCTTGCTGCGCGAAGCCTTCGAAGGGCTTGAAGAGATCTTCACCTTAGAATCGTTCAAGATGCTGGTGGAGAAATCGGCGAATCAATCCGTCGTCTCCGAAGCCATCGTCAAGGTTAAAGTGCACGGCGAAACGATCTATACCGCGGCAGAAGGCAACGGCCCTGTCAATGCATTGGATAACGCCCTGCGTAAAGCGCTCATCCAGTACTACCCGGATATCAAGAATATCCATCTTTCCGACTATAAAGTACGTGTCCTCGACGAGAAAGGCGCTACCGCCGGTAAAGTTCGCGTCTTGATGGAAACGACGGATTTCAACACAACCTGGAACACGCTCGGAGTGTCCAGTAACATCATCGAAGCCAGCTGGTATGCACTTGTGGACAGCTTGCGTTATGCCCTCATCGGCCGACAACGCGTCGAGCCGGCCAACAAAGAGCAGAACGAACGGCTCGGTTTGATCAATCACTAGTCTTTCAGTACAAAAAGCTGCAAAATTTGGTCCGCGAGACCAAATTGCAGCTTTTTTTGTTAACCTTTGATGAGATTCGCAATCTTCTTATCCAGCTCTTTGGGTGAAAGCACGTGAATAACCTCGCGAACAACCCCATTTTTATCAATTAAGAAGCTCGTTGGAATGGCAACGACACGATACGTGTCCGCATTCGTTCCTTGCTTGTCCAAAAGCACTGGGAATGGGTATTTATACGTTTCCACAAACTTCTTGATATTTTCCATTTTATCTCCAGGCGTTACATTCACCGCATACAGATCAAACTGTCCCTCATATTTGTTGTAGACATTGACAAGATCCGGCGCCTCTTCCTCACAAGGACCACACCAAGATGCCCAAAAATTAACGAGCAAAGGCTTCTCACGCGGACCGCCAATCGTATACGCTTGCCCGTCAAGACCTGTCAGTGTAAATGAAGGGGCCAAAAAATTCACCTGGGGCGCTTGTTCGGTAGGCATCAATGTCTCTTTATTTTGACGCTGGGCATTTTGATAAACAGCTATCCCCGCTAGCACCACGACCAATACGATCACCAATACATTCTTTTTCAAAAAAGTCTTCACCTCCACTCTGTCTATATTATCTCCAAATCGGGCCAATTTCCAACATGGACTCGTCTGCAAGTATGCTTTCTCTTTAATTGGGAAAAGTAAGCCTACCAATCATGCAGAAAGGAACCACAAAAGTGAACAAAGTCGCAACACCAAATGCCAAATCCAGAACCAAGCATCAATTCACAGATATGTCCGGCAAAAGCTCCGACAACAAATCCGGCAGCCGGTCGACCAAAGGCTCTATTTGGGAGTACATCGCCTTAGCGACCATCCCTTTAGTACTCGTTCTGGGTAATTCCATGCTAGTCCCTATTTTACCGGATCTACAGGAAAAGATGGGCATCTCCCGCTTCCAAAGCTCGCTCATCATCACACTGTTCTCAGTCGCGGCAGGAATTATCATTCCCGTATCAGGTTATTTATCTGATCGCTTCACTCGGAAATCAGTTATCATACCGTCGCTTATCGTCTATGGCGCTGCAGGGGTTCTGGCAGGCTTCGCAGCCGTTTGGAACTCTTACTCCATCCTTATTATCGCCCGTACCATACAAGGCCTTGGAGCGGCAGGTACCGCCCCTATAGCCATGGCGCTTGTCGGCGATTTATATAAGGGAGGAGACGCGAGTAAGGCTCTTGGGCTCATCGAAGCCTCCAACGGGGCAGGCAAGGTGGTTAGCCCGATATTAGGCTCTTTGCTTGCTATGATCGTCTGGTTCGCCCCTTTTTTCGCATTTCCGGTTTTTTGCTTGTTAGCTTTGCTAGCCGTCATTTTTATGATTAAAGAACCGCCCAACGAGAAGAAAGCCGATCCTCTCAGCGTTTACTTAAAACAAATAGGGGATATACTCCGAGAAAAAGGGCGCTGGCTGATCCCTGCCTTTTTCGCCGGAGCGATTACGCTGTTCATTCTTTTCGGCGTTCTCTTTTATTTATCGCAAATATTAGAAGAGAAGCCTTACAACATTGACGGGGTCCGCAAAGGCTTCGTTCTGGCAATTCCTCTGCTCTGCATGGTCATTACCTCGTATACAACCGGCGCCAAAATCAAGCAAAACGGCCTGCTAATGCGTTGGTTAATGAATATCGGTCTGATCTTGATGACTGTTTCTTTAACGTTAGCCATCTTTCTCAACACGAATCTGTATATATTCATCGGCTTGCTTTCGCTCAGCGGAATCGGAACAGGTCTCCTGCTTCCCTGTTTAAACACCATGATTACCGGCTCTGTGGAGCGCGAGCAGCGCGGAATGATCACATCGATGTACAATAGCCTTCGCTTTATCGGCGTAGCTTTCGGCCCGCCTTTATTCGGATGGCTCATGAATATGTCGCACAAAACGTTATTCATCACGGTAGCCGCAATGACCCTTCTGATGCTGGCTCTCGTATTTTTCTTCATTAAACCTGATAAGGAACTGAAACAAAAAGCATGATATACTAGCCTCATTCTAAGCTACAAGCTTTAAAGAGGTGCAGGCGCTAGTGATCGTTCAATTCCAAAAAGAACTCTACAACCAACTGCTCGGTCATAGCCTGCAGAAGTTTCCCGAGGAAGCTTGCGGCCTTATTTTAGGGGAACCTTCGCCAAGCATTAAGGATATTCTCGCAGCAAGAACATTCGTTCCCATTCAAAATATTTCCCACAATCCCCGGAATCATTTCGAGCTAAATCCGATCGAGATGATCCCCTTTCTTACTGATCGTCATAATCCGGTCATCGGGTTGTTCCACTCGCATCCGTCAGCCCCCGCTATTCCATCCGAAATAGATCTACAAACCCTTTGGCATACGATTCCCACCTACTGGATCTTGTCCTTGCAGCATACGAACAAACCTGAACTTCATTTGTACCAAATAAAAAACGCCACCCCGACCGGTTATCACAAACTGAGGTTTGTAATCGGTCAATGATGGCTTAACAGGGCGTACAGATCGCCTAATGTATCTACATTTTTCGCTTTAATTTCCTCCATGAATCTTGACCAAAGCTGCGCTGTCATCAAGGAATCCTCAAGGGCATGGTGACGTTGTGTAACCGGAATTTCATAAGCATGGAGCAAAGCGTCCAGACTTAAATTTTTCCTCTTTGGCATCAAAAACTTCGCAATCATCATCGTATCGAGAACGCGATGAGAGAGGCTGACCTTGGAAGTACGCCAGAGGGCAGAATTCAAAAAGTTTTTGTCATGCCCGGTTGCATGAGCAACTAAGATACGCTGCTGTACAAATTCCAGAAAATCGCTTAGAACGCCGATCAATTCCGGAGCATCGGCAGCCATTTCATTCGTAATCCCCGTTAGTCGGATGATGTCATCCGGAATTTTCCGCTTCGGGTTTACGATACTATAAAAGGTGTGATCCTTTTGCACTTCACCGCCAATGACAGAGACCCCTCCGAACGAAATAATTTCATCACCGTTATACGGAGAAAATCCCGTCGTTTCCAAATCAAAAACGACAATTTCCATGGCGTGCAGCGGTATTTCAAACAGGGAATCCTTCCGCTGTTCTTTTAACATGGAGCGAATAAAGGCCATCTGCTGCGCACTTTGTACATCGAACATGGAGGTGATCGCCGGCGTTAAGCCTCCCATTTTGTACAACTGCCACATACGTCCGGCTGGGCGCATATCTTTCATTCCGAATCACCTCCCGCACAAGAAATTTGCCTTCCGATTTATCTACCCTTTCTCTCTCTCTTTGTGTGAAACAATCGACTTTTTCACATATTTCTGCAATTCAACCCCAGCTCGCAAGCATTGTTTCAATTCATGTTTGATCTCTTTGGTCAATTGATCTGCCCCAAGCCTCCCCCGGGTCGTATACATCTCATTTTCCAATTGAAATGGTGTCAAATCCCTCAGTTTAAGCGCGATATCAAAAGCCTCCGACCATTCGTTCGCTAACCCTTCAGCAATAAACGAGTTATCCTTCAACAGCTTTATCCGCTGCCAAGTGGACGAGTGCGCAATCCCAGCCTGGATCGCAAGCAGCCGAATTCCATTTACAATAGGAATATAAGCGCCATATTTGATATCAAAACCACCCGCGTCTTCCCCATACCTTTCGGTAATGAGTTGACCGAAGACACCTAAGGATATTTTGTGGTGAAGCGTATTCGATAATAAATAATTCAAAATGTCCGGCTGCTCCTGAACATAGGCCAGAAATGCATTTTTAATGGGATCTGCCAAACTCTGCGCCCCGTAAATACAGCGCATATCCGCCAGAATAAGCAGATAACGGACATTTTCCCAATCCGGTTCTTGCAGCCATCCCATCATCATATCGATATATCCGGCTAACGGCTTACGCCATTGTTTGTTGCTGGAAATAACATTGCCTTCACAAGGTGGATAACCCAAAGCATCCAGCCCTTCTAAAATGCAATCAACCAATTTAGTGAAGTACGCTTCTAACTGTTCCTCCGAGTGTTCCTCGCTATCAGCGTAAACTAGCCCGTTATCCTGATCACTCCAGAGCGTTTGCTCACTTCGTCCTCCGCTCCCGAACAAAAGAAAAGCATACGGCACGGGAGGCTTCCCATAGCCCTCGTCTTCCAAAATGTGTTCAGCCAGCTCGATTGTCCTCTGAATAAAAGCATCATGTATGACATTCACTTGTCGTCCTAATTCAGGCGTATGAGAGAAAAGGAGATGCTCCCGAAACATCTCATGCACCTGATCTCTGGCGATTCGCATCTCATCGAACTGTTCCGATAAATAGATACGCTCCAGGATCTGTTCCATTGAGAGATGTTTCATGTTGCATCCCCTTTGCTCTAGTAGAAAGTTATGTGATATTAAACGGACACGCCGCTTTGAGCCGCTTTCTTCATTTGTTCCGGATAACCATATGAACCATGCTCAGACAAGTCCAGACCAATGATTTCTTCTTCTTCTGTTACACGAAGACCTACTGTAGCTTTAAGAATTCCTAAGATAATGAAGGAAAGAACAAGTACGAACGCTAATGCTCCGAAAACGCCAAGCGCTTGAATGCCTAATTGGTGCAATCCGCCGCCGTAGAACAATCCTGCGCCACCGACACCTACTTTAGCCGATAAATCAGGCGTAGCGAAAAGTCCCGTGGAAAGAGTACCCCAGATACCAGCGATACCGTGTACTGAGAAAGCGAAGATCGGATCGTCGACACCTGCTTTTTCAAACCATTGCGCTGTGAAGAATGTTACAATACCTGCCACAGCTCCGATAACGATCGCTGCCCATGTGTCTACGAACGCACAAGCTGCTGTAATCGCAACAAGCGCCGCGAGAACCCCGTTCAACATGCTAGGAATATCCGCTTTACCGAAGTACATCCAAGAAATGATCAATGCCGCAACGCCGCCTGCCGCAGCCGCCATGTTCGTTGTCAATGCGATGTAACCGAAGAATCCATCCCCCATTGCACTTAGTGTGCTTCCTGGGTTAAACCCGAACCAACCGATCCAAAGAATGATAACACCGAGAACAGATAACACTTGGTTATGACCGGGAATCAAGTTTGGCGTTTTATCTTTATTATATTTGCCAATACGCGGTTTTAACAAGATCGTAGCTACAAGCGCTGCTGTTGCACCTTGCAAGTGAACGACGGTTGAACCCGCGAAATCTTGCATGCCCAGTTGGCTCAACCAGCCGCCGCCCCATACCCAGTGAGCAACGATCGGATAAATGACTACTGTGAACAAAATTCCGAAGATAAAGTAAACCGGAAGCTTCGCTCTTTCTGCGAATCCGCCCCAGGCAATCGCTAAGGATACGCCTGCGAAAGCGAGTTGGAACAAGAATTTGATGCCAATAGGCACATCGGATGCAGAGAGGGCACCGAATGCCGCCGCAGCTTGATCTTCCAAGCCTGTAACGAAGAACCCTGTCGTTCCGAAGAAAGCATTTCCGTCACCGAAAGCAAAGCCGAAGCCTACCGCCCAGAAAGCGATGGCGCATAATCCGAAAGTTAAAATTGTTTTACCGGCTACGTGACCGGCATTTTTCATTCTAGTGGACCCCGCCTCCAACAAGGCAAAACCAGCTTGCATGAAGATAACCAAAATGGCGGCTAACATGACCCAAACAGCATCGATTGCGCTTTGCAGTTGGGGGATTGTCGCTTCATCAGCAGCAAATGCGAGAGTAGGAAACAATAATGCCATGACACCGAAAGCTAACAACAACTTCTTAATCATACGACCACTTCCTTTAATGTTAGATTAAATAACATGTAATGAAACTCTTAATGTCATTATATACAGGTTATATGGGTTTGACAATAGGATTTTCGTTAATAAATTGAAAAAAACGAAAAATAACCTGACATGAAACAGGCATAATTCGTGTTTTCGGTCATAGACCATGAAGAATGTTAAGATTTCTCCCTTCAACAAGGTTGTCAGGTAGAATAAGCATCACGTTTGACTGTATGGTTTGTAATCAGGTATCATTATTATAGAAGAAAGTTATAAAATGACATTGGAGTAGAGGTGAATGAAATATGGGGAATGAGAAGCTTTATAAAATCGGGGAACTAGCCAAACTTGCCGATGTCAGTTCTCGAACCATTGATTACTACACCAAGCTAAACTTGATCGAACCCGAAAAAAGATCCGATACGAACTACCGTCTTTACAGCGATGAAACTTTGAATCGACTTAAACGTATTGAATCAATGAAGAACGAGAAATATACCCTAGAGGAGATCAAAGCAAACTTGCAGCAATGGAGCAAGGTGTCCCCCGATGATAACGTGAGAGATAAGCTGACATCCATTCAGCTTCATCTTGAACAGTTAATGAAGGAAGCCAAGGAGCTGGGCCCTATTATTCAGCAGCTAAAGCCGAATCAGCTAAAGAAGCTTTATCGCATACTGACGCAGCCAACTGCAGCATGTATTGAAGCATTAATTGTTCTTCTAGGTAAAAATCCGTTCTCATAACGAATTACGAATTACGGAGGCGAGTGAAATGTTATTTTTTCACCCATTGGATTATCTTATTATTATTGCATTCATTCTTTCTATGTGGGCCTCGTTTCGAGTTCGGGGAACATTTAACAAATGGTCAAATGTCCCTGTCTACTCGGGCATGACAGGCGCCCAAGCAGCGCGCCGTATGCTTGATGCTAACGGACTCTACGACGTCCCTGTGGAAGCCGTGCGAGGCACGTTAACCGACCACTATGACCCGATGGCCAGAGTTGTTCGCTTGTCGGAGCCCGTTTATTACCAAAGCTCCATCTCAGCCGTTGCCGTCGCCTGTCACGAAGTCGGTCATGCGATTCAGCATAAAGTTCATTATCCGATGCTCGTCGCAAGACACCGCATGTTCCCAGCCGTTAATTTCGCATCAGGCGTAGCACCATTCTTAATATTAGCCGGCTTCTTATTCCAACAGATTCCATGGCTTCTGGGGCTGGGCATTATCTTTTTTGCAGCCGCCGTCGCTTTCCAATTGGTGACATTGCCCGTGGAGTTTAACGCCAGCTCAAGAGCCCGTGATTTGATGGTCTCTGAGGGCTTCATCTCCAATGAAGAAGAACGCGGAGTTGCTAAAGTTCTGAATGCAGCCGCACTCACGTATGTGGCCGCAGCTTTAATCTCCGTCCTTGAGCTGCTGAAATATATCATGATATTCAGCGGTCGCAACAGTAACGATTAATACACGAAAAGCTCTCCATTGTGCTGTGAATCACGCACAAGGAGAGCTTTTATTTATTGAAAATATTCATGCAGAAACCGTCTGAATACTTCAGCCACTAACGGAAGCTTTTCGCCTTTCCGGCTGATCAATCCAACGGTTCGGGTTACCTGCGGATCAGTTACGCGAATTTTGGCAGGCTGCATCTTCCCGCCTTCGATTAATGCCATGGAGGGAAGCAAACTGACCCCCATGCCCGCGGCAACAAGACCGCGTATCGTATCCGTCTCTTCGCCTTCAAATTCGATTTTCGGTACGAACCCCGCCTTCAAGCAAGCTTCCATGACGATTGAGCGCAGCGTATATTCTTCGCTAAACATAACGAAATTCTCATGCTTAAGCTGCTCTAAGCGAATCGACGTATAATCGGCGAGAATATGATTTGAAGGAATAATCGCATACAGTTCTTCAGTCAGTAATATTTCGCCTGTCACATGTTCATGCGTCTCTGGGAATGGTGAAATGAAAGCGAGATCAATTTCACCCTTTGCAACATCGCGTATCAAAGACGCGTAAGTTCCTTGGCGCAACCGAAATTTTACATTCGGGTGATCTTTCTTAAAAGACGCAACCACGGCGGGAAGCAAATTAATAACTAAACTATGCGGGAACCCAATACGAATTTCACCGGCTTCCGGATCCAGAAACTCATGCATTTCACCAACAGCACGCTCCAAATCCGTCAAAATCCCCTCGATTCGGCTCAAAAATAAATGACCAACCGAAGTGAGATGCAGGTTGCGTCCTTTTTGAACAAACAAATTAACGCCAAGTTCCTCTTCCAGCAGATGAATCTGGCGGCTGACAGCGGACTGTGCCACATGCAATTCCTCCGCGGCTTGGGTCACATGCTGCTTCCTTGCCACTTTCACAAAATACTGCAATTGTCTTAATTCCACTTGGATAAATCCTCCGACTTTTCTTACATAATGACGAATCTGTCAACCTTTTATGCATTTAAATTATAGCCTCACAGCATCAATTGGACAACCTAAGTTCAAAAAGCTTATAATAAACAAGGTTGTTATCTTGCATGGAAATTAAAGGAGGAACTGTTCAAATGGCACAAGATCGTACTGGTGTTGCTACTCTCAAAGGTAATCCGATCACCTTGGTAGGACCTGAAATTAAAGTAGGTGACAAAGCACCTAACTTCACTGTGAACAAAGATCTGATGACTCAAGTAACTTTGGCAGACTATGCCGGTAAAGTAAAACTCATCAGTGTAGTTCCATCTTTGGATACAGGCGTTTGTGACGCACAAACTCGCCGCTTCAACGAAGAAGCAGCCGGCCTTGGCGACAATGTCGCTGTCCTGACAATTAGCGTGGATCTTCCTTTCGCACAATCCCGCTGGTGCGGCGCAGCCGGCATCGATAAAGTTATCACTTTGTCCGATTACAAAACTAAATCTTTCGGCGAAGCATATGGCGTATTGATCAAAGAGCTTCAACTTGATATGCGTTCCATTTTCGTAATCGATGCGAACGATACCGTACAATACGTAGAGTACTTGGGCGAAATGACAGCTCACCCTAACTACGAAGCTGCCGTAGAAGCTGTCAAAAAATTAGTTTAATCACACAAATAAAACAGCAAGGAGGCCATGCTTCCCTGCTGTTTTTATTATCCTTCAATTTTATATTGAGCTAGTTTACGGTCTAATTGTTTATAAATATCTATAATCGTGCGGTAGTTGGAGCCCAGATCCCCCATCGAACCGCGGGATGCCGAATAAATGTCCACCGCAGTTTTCACGGGATTGATCGCAAACAAGGTCAATGTAACATCTTGTGTTCGGCCTGTCATTGTTCTGCGTTCCGCGAGAATCTCGCCTACATTTTGAACTTCGTGGAGCAGCTTGTAACCCGGCGTTTTCTTCAGAACGGCCGTTACCTCTTCCCATACCTGATCTTTGGGAAGCTTATAGTATCTTGTTTTAAGCAAAGGATCTTTGGCTTTATCTCCGGTCGTTTCGTGACTGCGAAGTAATCCGATTAAAGTTCTCTTAAGCAAAAGCCTTTTCCCCCTTCAATGAAGTGCATTTAGACCGCTTGCCATTTCTACACTGTTCTCTATATTACCATTGTTTAGAGATAAGAAAAAGAGGGAAAATGAAATCAATAGGATTACATCGCCTGGGTTACCAGAGTTTTACTAATTAGTTGCCGAAAAAGGTGCCATAGAGCAAGTAGGCATTAAGGACCGCAATCAATATCGCTACAAACCAACTTAAAACTACCATCCACTTCGGCGCAACAAGTTCACCCATCTTCTTGCGATCCGAAGTAAACTTAACAAGCGGGATAACGGCAAATGAAAGCTGCAGAGACAAGATGACCTGACTCAAAATAAGTAAATCCGTAGCACCGCTATCTCCGTAAATGCCTATTACAATGACCGCTGGGATAATTGCAATCATACGTGTAATTAAACGGCGCAACCACGGTGAGAGCCTGATATTCAAGAACCCCTCCATAACGATCTGACCGGCTAAGGTGCCTGTAAGGGTTGAATTTTGCCCGGAAGCAAGCAATGCGACAGCAAATAAAATACTCGCGGCGCCAGTACCGAGCATTGGCCCCAACAGATAATAAGCATCTTGGATTTCAGCTACTTGCTTGCCTGCCGAGTGAAAGGCCGCTGCGGACAGAATGAGAATAGCCGCGTTGACGAACAGCGCCAGCATTAAAGCTACGGTAGAGTCAATCGTTGAGAATTTAATCGCTTCGCGTTTGCCTTGAATCGTTGGTTCAATTTTACGTGTTTGGACGATTGAAGAATGTAAATATAAATTATGAGGCATGACTGTCGCACCCAATATACCAAGAGCAATATATAACATAGCAGGGTTGGTTACAATTTCAGTTCTAGGAATGAAGCCCGCTGCCACAGCCGCAAAATCAGGTCTCGAAAAAATCAATTCCATCACGAAGCAAAAGGTTATAAGGGCAATCAGACTGATGACCATTGCTTCAATGTAACGGAAGCCTCTTTTTTGCAGCAAAAGAACTAACAGAACGTCTATGGACGTTAAAATGACACCATAAATGAGTGGAATTCCGAACAACAAATACAAGGCAATCGCTGCGCCGATGACTTCAGCTAAATCACAGGCCGCAATCGCTAATTCACATAATATCCAAAGCACAAACGACACAGGCTTACTATAATGATCCCGGCAAGCTTGCGCCAAGTCACGTCCCGTAACAATGCCTAAACGGCCGGCTAAACCCTGCAGGAGAATAGCCATCAAGTTTGAAATTAAGATCACGGACAAGAGCGTATAACCAAATTGCGAACCCCCTGCCAGGGAAGTCGCCCAGTTGCCGGGATCCATATACCCTACGGCTACCAGGTAACCAGGACCAACGAAAGCAAGCAATTTCCGGAAAAACCCCGCCTTCTTAGGCACTTGCATACTTTGATGAACTTCAGGCAGGCTGGGCATCGGGGATTTTCTTTTCCAGCCTTTTCGTTCCTGCTCAGATTCTTTATAAGCAACTTCCATAAATATACCCTTCTTTCGTAAGACCAATAATGTTGTCCTAAGGAAACTTTTTATTTAGAATTATACTATATAAACCTATACTATGCTATAGGCAAACACTTATGTGCATAGGAAATAAATTTTCCCATGGGAAAAACTCAACAAAAAGGAGCTCCACCTTAGATGAACATTCGTCCCATTGCTAATAATCAAGAGCTGCACGAAGCTCATGACATTGAAATTGCGGTATATGCCAAAGAATCCGCGGCGACTTTGGAAGCTTTTCAGATGAGAAAGCAGGTGTTCGGCGCCTATTTTCTTGTGGCTGAAACTGGGGCTGATTCCAAACATCCAATCGTCGGAGTAGCAAATGGTGTGAGACTGAATCATAAAGACCTCTCTGATGAGAGCATTAAACAAGGTGTCGAGTATGATGTTAACGGAAGTTATTTTTGTTTGTTAACAATTGCCGTACATCCGAACTATCAACGGAAAGGCGTCGCCACGAATCTTCTCCAGGAGATAATCCGGAAAGCCAAAGAGGAAGGATTAAAGGGCATAGTTTTAATGTGCGAAGCGCATTTGATATCATTCTATGAAAAAAACGGATTTTGTTACCTCTCCCCGTCAGCCTCCGAGCATGGAGGGGCCGAGTGGCATGAAATGCATTTGATGTGGGAATGAGATCGCCTCATACTCAAGCTTCTTCGGACTCAGCAGTAAAAAATCATACTTCGAAAAGAAGGAATTTATCCTTTTCCTGCGAATATAGTAGTTAAGTCATCTTTGTATATTTATTAAACAAACAAAGACTAGCCAGGACATTATTCTATTATAATCAACAAAGGGTGAATTCTTATGTCGTATTTCATGGGCTTAGATTTAGGAACTTCTGCAGTTAAATGCATTCTTGTGGATGGCACGGGAGCTGTCATCGGCAGCCACAGTGTCGAGTATCCGCTTCAACAGCCTCATCCCGGTTGGGCCGAGCAGCATCCTGAGGATTGGTGGAACGCCACCATTCAAGGCATCAGCGCTCTCCTGTCCAAAACAAACATCGCCGGCAGCGAAGTCGCGGGGATTGGTTTCTCCGGACAGATGCACGGTTCTGTCTTCCTTGACGAGGCGCAGCAGGTCATCCGTCCTGCGCTGCTCTGGTGTGATCAGCGCACCGCGGAGCAGTGCGCCTACATCGAGTCGACCGTCGGCAAAGCCGAGCTCGGCCGACTGACAGGCAACCGGGCGCTGACCGGCTTCACCGCGCCCAAAGTCATTTGGCTCCGGCAGCATGAGCCGGAGAACTACGCACGCGTTCGGCATCTGCTGCTGCCGAAGGACTACATCAGGCTGCGCCTGACGGGCGCGTTCGGCATGGACATGGCCGACGCAAGCGGCACGCTTCTGCTCGATGTCTCGCACCGCAGCTGGTCGCAGACCGTCGCCGAGCGGCTGGAGATTCCGCTGGAATGGCTGCCGCCGCTCTTTGAATCCGGCGACGTAGCCGGGCACCTGCTGCCGGAAGCAGCCGCCTTGACCGGCCTGGCCGCAGGCACGCCGATCGTCGCCGGCGGCGGAGACCAAGCGTGCGGCGCCGTTGGGGTTGGCGTCGTCCGCCAAGGCATCGCGTCGGTGGCGCTCGGTACGTCCGGTGTCGTCTTCGTTCACGACGACACCTATCAAGTAGATGAAGCGTTCAGGCTTCATTCGTTCTGTCACGGCGTGCCGGGCAAGTGGCACCGTATGGGCGTTATGCTGGCGGCCGGCGGCTCGTTCCAGTGGTGGCGCAACCACTTTGCGCACGAGGAATTGGAACGTGCGCAGCAGGAAGGCAAGGATGTCTACGAAATCTTGACATCCGAAGCCTCCACCGCACCGTTAGGAAGCGAAGGCTTGCTGTTCTTGCCTTATTTGTCCGGCGAGCGGACGCCGCACCCAGACCCGAAAGCCCGCGGTGCGTTCATCGGGCTCAATCTTAGACACGGCAAGGCTCATCTTACCCGTGCCGTTCTGGAGGGCATTACGTTCGGGCTTCGCGACTCCCTTCAATTAATTCGGGAATCCGGTGTCGAAGTGACCGAGCTTCGTGTGAACGGAGGCGGCGCTAGAAGCCCGTTCTGGCGCCAAATGATCGCCGACATCTTCGGCATCCCTGTCGTCACTGTCAACTCCACGGACGGCCCTGCGTATGGCGCTGCTATCATGGCGGCTTCCGGCGTTCTAGGGGACGACATCACCTCGCTTTGCGAGAAATGGATTCAGGTCACGGACCGCGTGGAACCAAATAGCGATAATCAAAGTAAGTATGAGGCTTATTATCAAATTTACCGCGGTCTCTATGGCACACTTCAACATACGTTTCACCAATTAAGCAATCTTGCCGGTCATTCCTAATTTCTAAGAACGGAAAAAGCGGTTGAACAGGAATCCCCTGCTCAACCGCTTTATTGTTATAGGTATAAAGACGCAAAGAAACCCGCTTATGCCGTCCGGTTTCTGTGCTTCAAACCCGCTCTCGCAGGTGGGTGTCCGCAGAAGTGTATTTGAGGTCCCCTTTCGAGGGCATGTCAGCCACACTTCGATATAGGTCTCCCTAGAAACAGTCATTGGTTTAAAACAACTTAAAACCGTTACGTACATCGCAGGATTCTTTTGTAGTTCTTATTATAATGCTGTACCGGTTGATTATCAACTGGTAGGTTTATTCTTTCTCTTTTTCATCCTTTTTATGCAAGTCGATTGTAGAATCTACGTTGTCAGCTTCGTCTTCATTGCTGTTATTTTCAGCCTCTTCAGCTTCCGCAAGCCTTTGTTGTTCCTTCTCTTCCAGCTCTTGCTGCTTAATTTGCAGTTTAGTGAAGCTGCGGTTAAACTGCCAGAATGAAAAAGTTGCCATGATGCTTCCCATAAAGAAAACAACGAGGAAGAAATTGAATTTCGTTACACAAATGTAGAAGATCGCTCCATTACAAAGCAATAAAACGATGGAGTTGATTGGATTTCCAATGGAGATCAAGACGGAATTTTTTAAAATTTGGATAATCTTCATGTGCAAATGAACCATGATCGAGAAGAAATTGAATAAGGCAATAATCATAATGACCGTAAAAGCAATAAATAAAACGGCCAATACTCGAAGTGAACTCCCTTGCTTCAAATAAAAGAAGTAGTTCACGCTGATGATTACGAAAATGATAACAAAGAAAATGCCGCCAACCATACTCTGTACGTAATTCTCTTTATATCCGCGGAAAAATGTTTTGAGCAGAGGAACATCTTCTTCTCCAGTAACCCATTTCCTAGCAACGGCAAACATAGCCGTAGTCGCCGGGAATAAAGTAAACGGTGCCAAAATAGCAATGATTGGCAGCATGGCTTTCAACCCGTCTGGCGTTGTACTTACCAACCCCATAAAAGCAAAAAAGAAAACCGGAATCGAACACAACATCCACAACAGATTAATCACCGATAAACGCATGATCCATTCTGATATCTTGTAAAGTCCTCCCATAACTCCTCTAAACTCCAAAACCGCTTCCTCCTTAGCGTTTCCTTCCGGAAACTTTCTACGTTGATTATCCATGCGTTCTCAAACAGCTCGTCTTGCCAACTATGCTCTAATTATAGCTTATTTTTGAACATATAGGTAGACGTCAAGCCATTCTATGTAAAAAGGCGAAGATCCCTCAAGGATCTCCGCCTTTATTATCGTGGGGGTAACCCCTTATTTATTCACTAGTGTGTCTTCGCTTTTACGAGGAGCTCTGGAACGATCGCGGTTGCCCGGATTGTTACTTCCGTATTCGCGGTTTCTGGAAGAGGAGCTGCGTCCTTCTCCGCCTTCTCTGTTTGAACCGTAATCTCTGCCGCCATCTTTACGCGGGTAACGGGAATTGGAGCTGCCGGATCCACCAGAACCATAACCGCCTTGACGACGATCTCCTGATCCTGAACCGTATCCGCCGCCAACGCGTCGGCCTGAGCTGCGCACGTCGAATTTTTTCTTTCTAGCACGGATTGGATCTTCCGGTGTCAATTCGATATTTAATTCTTTTTTGTCGCCTGTCAGAAGCTTCATAGCCGCTGCAAGCAAGTTTACGGAATCGTATTGCTCTAGCATTTGGATAGCCAAACCTTTGAATTCGGATTGTGCATCATTTTGAAGCACATCAAGAATACGTTCAGCTGTCATTTTTTGTTTGCCTTCGATCGCTTCAGCCAAGCTAGGCAGTGGCTTCTTGCTAATTTTGTGGCGAGTAACTTTCTCGATGAAGTGCAGGTGATCGATCTCTCTTGGTGTTACAAACGTCCAAGCTGTACCTTCTTTACCGGCACGGCCTGTACGACCAATACGGTGAACGTAGCTTTCCGGATCTTGCGGAAGGTCAAAGTTGATAACGTGCGTTACGCCGGAGACGTCAAGACCACGAGCCGCGACATCCGTTGCTACGAGTACATCGATGCTTCCGTCACGGAATTTTCTCATGACGTTATCGCGTTGATTTTGGGACAAGTCACCATGCAAACCTTCAGCAGCATAGCCTCTTTTTTGCAAAGCTTCCGCTAATTCATCTACGCGGCGTTTCGTACGTCCGAAGATGATAGCCAGTTCCGGAGCTTCCATATCAAGCAAGCGGCTTAATGCTTCAAATTTTTGCTTCTCGTGCAATTCGATATACGCTTGATCGATCAATGGAGCGCTGACTTGTTTCGGGATAACCGATACATGCTCAGGATTGCGCAAGAATTGTTGCGCCAATCGTTGAATGTTCGACGGCATTGTTGCAGAGAACAACATCGTGTGACGCTCTTCCGGAACGAGCTTCAAAATGGATTGGATATCATCCATGAAGCCCATGTCAAGCATTTCATCTGCTTCATCCAGAATGACCGTTTGAACATCGTCAAGCTTAATCGTTTTGCGGTTGATGTGATCAAGCAAACGACCAGGCGTACCGATGATGATTTGCGGTTTCTTTTTGAGCGCGCGAATTTGTTTTACAATATCCTGTCCACCGTAGATCGGTAAGGAACGAATGCCTTTGAAACGGCCGAGCTTTTCAATCTCTTCCGCAACCTGAATGGCAAGTTCCCGTGTTGGACACATAATAAGAGCAGAAATCCGCTCTTCTTTCATATTAATTTTGTGGATCAACGGGATACCGAAAGCTGCTGTTTTACCAGTACCTGTTTGTGCTTGACCGATTAAATCACGGCCTTCCATCGCTAACGGAATTGTTTTCTCTTGAATCGGTGTGGATTCTTCAAACCCCATCTCCGTTACTGCGCGTAGAATAGCCGGCTCTAAACCAAACTCCTGAAATGTTTTCAAATAAATTCAATCTCCTTTTGTACAGGGCAGGCTAATGCCTTGTATCTTTTTTACCCTTAAGTACGACTTCCTATCCGT
Source organism: Paenibacillus planticolens (assembly GCF_013141725.1). Classification (GTDB taxonomy): domain Bacteria; phylum Bacillota; class Bacilli; order Paenibacillales; family NBRC-103111; genus Paenibacillus_E; species Paenibacillus_E planticolens. The sequence goes on from NZ_WHNZ01000022.1 coordinate 316,129, forward strand.
GTCTATAGTTTCTTGGTGGATAACATATCGATTCATCATCTTCCATGATCCAATGGGCCGCCCTTAAGAACATCTAAAATATTATAGCACAAGTTATATGCACAATACCAGAGGCTGCTTTCATGAACAGAACGAATGATGAGAACGAAACCTTCCGCATAAGCTAAGCGTATTACATGGTAGAACAACATTCGGAACAGAGGAGAGTTTTTCAATGTCCATTTTTAAACGTGTAAGCAGCATTTTACGAAGCCAAAAACAAGTGCCGGATGCAAGCCCCGCTGGCAATCCGCTTGAGGATACCAAGGTTGGGGATATTGTAAATGTAGATTTAGAGGAATACGTTGTATCCGGTAAAGTCGTTTATTTCGACCGCGGTTTTGCTCCGCACCGCTACGCCTATTATTTGCAAAGCGGCAAAAATATTCAGTGTCTGATTGTGGAAAAAGGACGCACCTACGACTGTTTCCTTTGCAGCTTTATTGAAGGAGCACTCGATGATCCCAATGATGTCCCGACCCGCCTTGAATTAGACGGCGATGTGACATTCGACCTGGAGTTCCACCGTAATGATGTAACGCGAACAGAAGGAAATACCGATTTCCGCAGCGGAGACGATATTATCTTTTGGCGCTATTTCGGCCCGGATCGCAGATATTTCTTTCTGCAATGGCAGGATGGCAAGTTTATCGCCCTTGAAGGTGAGCGCACGCCAGGGAATCAGATTAAATTTTTAAAATCGACGCCTTAAACGACCTATGTTATCATTTAGTCATGGTCGGAAAGGAGGGTTTACTCTACAATGAAAAGATGGACTTCATGGCTTTCCTTCGTATTAATTATCGCCCTACTAACCGGATGTGGCGCTGATGCCGTACGTTATATCAAAGATCAGTACCCGCTCGTCAGCGTGGAGGGCAAAGGCACGAACCTTTCGAAAGTTTACTCCGTCGAAGGCAAGAATGTCCCTACCGTTGCGACAGAGATAGCCGCGAAAGAGTCACCGAAAGAAAAGAGCAAGGAATCCGAAGATCAGATGTTCCTTGTTTATAGCGATAAAGTCATTAACATTCAGAAGGATCCTAATGAAAGCAAGAACACCCTTGTTCAGGTAGACAGTATCGAGTATGCCAAAACCCATTACGATTCCTCATTTTTACAAGGATATTTGACAGCCACGCTGCTGCAATCCTTGTTCGGAGGAAACTGGTATAATAATAAAGGATCTTATGATTACAGAGGTTACACACGGACGCCAACCTATAATGCCGGAAGCGGCAATTCGACTGCGCCAACAACCGATACGTCTAAGGATAAAAAGCCCACAACGTCCGATCGGACCGGGACCTTCAAAAGCGGGACAGCGAATCCAAGCTCAGGCAGCTCATCGACCGAACGCAAAAACGACGGTTCCACTCAGAATAAGGTGACGAAGCCTTCAACCAGCAAACCTTCAACCAGCAAGCCGAGCACATCGAAGAAGACCGGCTCCTTCAAAAGGCGCTAGTCCATAATTGAAAGCTGTTGTCCACGAAATGGACACAGCTTTTTTATTTCCAACTATTTTAATTGAACAGAGGTTAAATAATGATTGAAGTTTTGAAAGAATGAATTATACTTGCATTATGCTGCATACTATTTTAGAGGTGATTTTTTTTGAAAAAAGCGCTGGATGCCCTCATCATTTTTGTTGGCGCTCTGCTGGTTGCTGTCGGCTTCAACATGTTTCTCATTCCTCACCAACTGCTTAGCGGCGGGGTTTCGGGATTTGCCATGATTATCGGTTATTTTACGAACTGGAACATTGGCTTTTTATATTTAATTTTTAATTTACCGCTTATGATTTGGGGTCTGGTCTCCATAGGCCGAAGATTCATCATGATCAGTGTCGCATCTGTTATTCTAACCACCTGGCTCATGCAAGTGCTGCCTACGAACTACGTTGCGCAGGAACCTATTCTCGGCGCTGTTTTCGGCGGCGTACTGATTGGTATCGGAAGCGGTATCACTTTAAGAATCGGCGGGTCCAGCGGAGGCTTTGATATCGTTGGCTTAATTTTGACGCGCAAATTCGATTTCCCGTTAGGGACAATTCTCTCCGGCATGAACGGCATCGTCATTGTGGCGCTCGGTTATTACAAGCACAATTGGGATCTCGCCCTTTTTTCCATGTTAGCGATCTATATTAGCGGGAAAGTCGTCGATACCGTACATATCCGCCATGTGAAGGTGACGGCTTTCATTGTTACCAAACAGAAGGAAGAGTTGACTCAGGAGCTGCTGCAGCTTCCAAGAGGCGTCACAGTCGTTAAGACGGAAGGCGCTTATACGAAACAACAGCATGATATGCTCATGACGGTCACAACCCGCTATGAGCTTGCTGAGCTAAAACGAATTATTAAGAAAATCGATCCAAAAGCGTTCGTAAATATCGTTGAAACGGTCGGTGTCGTTGGCGAATTCCGCAAGCTGAAGTCTTGAATCGTGTAACACGCCTCTTTCATCCGGATTAAATTGTGTTATAATGATTGTAATTTCATATAGTTCTGGTTTCATCGTGAATGGGTTCAGGCGTAGTTCTTATTCTAATCTTATGATTGGAAGGGTGATGCTTGTGGAAACAGTCAAATTGTCCAGGATTGTGATGAAATTAACACCCGAGTTGTACCCCTTCTTAACCAGCTGCGAGCTGGACTCCGAGATCGTCCTCCGGTTCGGTATCGAGGCGCTCGAGGCAGAAGACGTCATGGAGATTATTCAATTCAGCATTTCGGAACATCATAAAGACGCCCTGTATCACTAAGGGGCGTCTTTTTCTGATTTTGACACGATTTATTTCTTCTTTGTTATCCAGTTTGTAATAATTAGGGTATATAGGTTATGATAAGAGCATGGTATAATAGTACATAAGATCAATTAATGGAGGTGTCTGGTATGGGAGCATTATCTCCTTGGCACATCATCTTAATTGCAATTGTCGCCCTTCTTTTGTTTGGGCCTAATAAACTGCCTGAGCTAGGCAGAGGTTTTGGCAAAATGTTTCGTGAATTCAAGGATGCAACGAATGGGAATGGCGGTAACAGCACTTCTGATGATCAGCCTGTGCAAGCCCGTAAAGAAATTAATCCTGCAGAAGTAACGAATACGGAAACAGGACAAGTTCACAAATAAAAAGCGCCCGGCATGCCGGGTGCTTTTTATTTTATGATTCAGCTTCTGCCGCGCATAACCGCCTGTGTCCCAAGGAACATAACCGCCGCGATTGCTGACATAATGGTCGCAAACACATACATGCTGGCGCCCCCCCACTGTTCGCTCAACCATCCGCCGATCGAGCCGCCGATAATTCCGGCAAGTCCCATGAACACCATGGCAAGTATCGATTGCCCCGTTGATCCAAACTGCTCCGGCAGCAGACGAACGACGTATTGTACAGCAACGATCCAAAGCACCGCGAAGGTGAGCATTTGCGTCACTTGCAGCCCGATGAGTACCCATGGATCTGTGATGAGCGAGTAAAGAATCCAACGAATCGTATAGAGGATTGCGACAATTCCGAGGACGGTCAGCTCATGATAGCGATGAATATAGCGATTTATTAAGGCAAATACAGGGATTTCACTGCATGCCGCAATCGCCCATGCCCAACTGACCATCGCATCCGTAGCCCCGAGCTTATTGAGATACAAACCTAGCAGTGCGTCATTCATGCGATGCGGAATCGAAATAACCAGGATCATTAACATAAACCACAGGAAGCTTTTGCTTTTGAAAATAATGCCGATCGCATTAAACGTAATTCGCTGTCCGGTGCTCTTCTCATCCTTGATAAAGGCAAGGAGCAGGAACGGAAAAATCCATAGAACCCAATAAAAATAGGGAATTTTGGCTACCCCGCCTAATTTGTCAAGCAGCAGTCCCGAAATTAAAGCGACACTTGAAAAGCCGATGGAACCCCATACCCGAACAGATCCATAAGACATTCCGCGCCCGGCGGTTGACTTCACTACCAAATTATCGATGAGCGGAACTGACGGCAGCAAGAAGAAATACAGCAGCAAAATGAAGCCTAACGTAAGCCCGAAGCCACTTGTTAGAAATAGTCCAAAACTGCCCAATAACGAGAGGACCCATAGTAAGAAAACGATATTTTTCACGGAATTGAATCTATCGCTTACATACCCCCAGAAGGGCTGCGCGAATATGGAGATGAACGGACCAATCATCATTAACAATCCAATTTCTGCCGCTGTATAGCCTTTTGTTTGTAAATAGAGGGGCAAATAGGGCAATAAAATAGCGCTTGAAGCATAGTAAAAAAAGTTAACGCCAGACAAAGAAACAATTTGCTTATCAACTTTCAACAACGTCTACCTTCTTTCTACAGCTCTCTACAAATTTCCTCTGTGCGGCATGTACCGCTTGCTTTATAATAAAGCTAGAACAAGATAAGAGAGGACTTATACATCATGGACATTTTACTTGCTTCACTTGCCCTTATTTGGGGCAATGTTACTGCCGCTAACCCGGATGCCAGCTTCGAGCAGCTCGTTCAAGCCTCTTTGGATGCTAAAAATGCCGTTGCTATCGTTCAACCTGCTCCAACACAAGACCCAACAGATCCTCTCGCTCCTGTTAACAAAATTGATCCGCAAAAAGACGCACCTAAGGTTAAAGGTGTGTATGCCACGGCGCATAGTGCCGGAGGCTCCCGACTGAACACCCTTGTGAAACTGATGGATGACACAGAACTGAACGCAATGGTTATCGATGTCAAAGACGATTGGGGCTACATAACTTGGGAAACAGGCAATGCCGAGTTGGATGCCATGGGGACCACCCAGAAAATTATCGGCAATATGCCAGGCTTGATGAGCACCCTTAACGAACATAACATTTATCCCATTGCACGCATCGTTGTTTTCAAAGACACCATTCTCGCTAAGAAAAAACCGGAATTATCCTTTGTCAACCCGGACGGCACCGTTTGGGGCAACGGCAAAAACCCGCCCGACAGCTTCGTAAATCCATATAATAAAGAAGTATGGGATTACAACATCGCAGTAGCCAAAGAAGCGGTTAAAGCCGGGTTCAAAGAAATTCAGTTCGACTATGTCCGGTTCCCGGAAGGCTTCGAGAAAAGAGCCGATACGCTCAAATACACGAAGGATGATCGTCCGCGTATCGATGCTGTCGCTTCTTTCGTCAAGTATGCCAAAGAACAATTACAGCCACTTGGCGTTCGTGTATCAGTCGATATTTTCGGCTACGCAGCATCTGTTCCTGCCGCCGAGGGCATCGGTCAAGATTTTGAAAAAATTTCTCAAAATGTCGATGTCATTTCGCCAATGATTTATCCGAGTCATTATAGCACTGGCTGGTTTGGCGCTAAAGTGCCGGATGCCGCTCCTTATGTGACGATTAACGGCGCTTCGAAAGATACGACGAAGAAGTTGGAAGCCATTGACAAAAAAGGCTGGAAGCCCGTTGTTCGCCCTTGGATTCAAGATTTCACTGCTTCCTGGGTTCCTGGTTACATTAAATATGGCAAACATGAACTGGAGGAACAAATTCGCGCACTGAAAGATAACGGCGTCGACGAATTCCTGCTCTGGAACGCAAACAACAACTACACACCGAATGTAGATTATTAATCAAGGAAACACCCTGAGAGTATATACCTCAGGGTGTTTTATCGTATAATCAAGATTATGTTACCAGATTTGCTGTGAAGCTGTACACTAAAAGTTACAGACAAGCCAATTGCCTAACAATCTCTAAAGGAGTTGAAGAAATGAAAATTGTCGCGATTACGGATATGGATCTCTCTCTTATGCAGGACCAAATGCCTCAGGACCTAAAGGAGCGATGCCAATTCCAATGGTATAGATCTTCAAAAGAAGCTCGGGAGCACGTTGCTGATGCTGATGTTATCATGACAGCCGGCCGGATTCATCCGGATCTGGTCACTACTGAAAGTGCTCCTAAGCTAAAATGGATGCAAACCTTATCCGCCGGAGTCGATAAGCTGCCTCTTCAAGAATTGACGGAGCGGCAAATCAAACTAACCAACGCGCGCGGGGTACATACGATTCAGATGAGTGAGTTTACGCTCAGCCTTATGCTGCAGTGGGTGCGTAAATCAAATACGCTGTATGAGTGCCAGCTTCAGAAAGAATGGTACCAAAGCATCAGCGTAGGCGAACTTGCCGGTAAAACGCTAGGCATTGTGGGAGCCGGCGCAATCGGTGAAGCCGTTGCCCGCAAAGCGAAAGCTTTCGATATGTCGGTCATCGGATTTAACCGCACGGGCACACCTCAACCTGGCTTCGATGCAACTCTCTCCGGTGATGAAGGGCTTTGCAAGCTGCTGGCCCAAAGCGATTTCGTCGTTTTGCTGCTCCCCAGCACCCCAAAAACACGCGGCTTAGTGACGAAAGAGCATCTTAGCCTGATGAAATCAAGCGCATTCTTGATCAATCTTGCCCGCGGCGATGTGATCGATGAAGCCGCATTGACGCAAATGCTTCAAGAAGGCAAGCTTGCCGGCGCTGCGCTCGATGTCTTCGAGCAGGAACCTTTACCGGCGACTTCTCCCCTTTGGAGCATGAGTAATGTCATCGTTACGCCGCATATTGCGGGTTCATCCGCACATTACACCGAACGCGTCTCCTCTATTTTCTATCATAATCTACGAGCTATGTTAGATGGTGGAGACATGATAAACGTTGTTAGTCTTACCGAAGGCTACTAACATATAGAAACGCACCTTATCCTACTTCGAATTCTTCGTAGTGTTAAGGTGCGTTTAAGTTATTTGCCTGGTATCGCCGCCAAGCCTCTCATATAAGGGCGAAGCGCCGCAGGGATATAGATTGAACCATCTGCCTGTTGATGGTTTTCAAGTAAAGGAATCAAGATGCGCGGTGTGGCAACAGCTGTATTATTGAGTGTGAAGCAGTAGCGAAGCTCGCCGTTTCCATCCCGGTAACGCAGCCCGCTGCGGCGCGCTTGAAATTCGAGGAGGCTTGACGACGAGTGCGTTTCGCCATACGCATTTCGGCTTGGCATCCAAGTCTCAATGTCGTACTGCTTATAATTTTTGGCTCCCATATCTCCCGCACATACGGCAACGATCCGGTATGGCAGCTCCAGCAAGTCAAGAATGTCTTCCGCATTCCGAGTGATTTGGTCCAGCATTTGATCGGCTGCTGCAGGATCATTCTCGCAAACTATCACCTGCTCAACCTTCGCGAATTGATGAACCCGATACAGTCCGCGCACATCTCTGCCTGCCGACCCCGCCTCCTTGCGGAAGCAATTCGATACGGCCGCCAGTTGGATAGGTCCCTGCGAGAGATCGACGATTTCATTCGCATAGTACGAAACCAGCGGTCCTTCCGACGTGCCTGCTAACCATTTGTTCTCCTCCTGCAGCTCGTAGGTCTGATCTTTGCCTGCCGGAAAAAATGCTGCGTTCACGAGCGTTTCTTCGCGAACCATGAGCGGCACGTCCATGACGGTAAAGCCTCGGTCTGTTAGCAAATCTATGGCCAGCTGTTGAACCGCCCGGTGTAAATGAAGTCCCATCCCTTTGAGGTAATAGTTGCGGCTTCCTGCCACCTTTACACCTCTTGGAACGTCAATAATATCCAGGTCTTCCCCAATCTGCATATGATCGCGGGGCTCAAATGTGAAGGCTGCAGGCTGTCTCACAACCTTAATGACAATATTATCTTGATCCGTAGCACCAAGAGGCGTTTCCGGTGAAAATAGGTTCGGCACTGTCAGCATAAGCTCCTTGAACCGCTCCTCGACTTTCCCAAGCTCCGCTTCGTCTACGGCAAGGCTTGCATTCCAGCTGCGAACCTGCTCCTTCAGTGCCTCGGCCTCCGACCGGTTCTTCTCTGCCATATGCTTTGCAATCTGCGCTGTCGCCCGATTGCGTTCTGCACGAAGTTGATCGACACGATGCTGCAGCTGTCTTTTCTTCTCTTCTGCCTCCAGCAGCTCTTCAAGGGGACAGTCTACTCCCTTTTGCACAGCAGCTTCTCTAACTTGATCTTGATGATTGCGAATCCATTTAATATCCAACATACTCCGTCACCGCTTCCTTTTCGATTGTGAGAAAAAGACAAAGAACGCCCTTGTCCGAATTGGGACGAGGAGCGTTCTGCTCGCGGTGCCACCCAACTTGATGACGACAATTGCTTGCCATCATCCGCTTGGTTCCGCGTTAACGGGCGGTGCCGGTTTATTTAGAGAGAAGTCGATGCCTATTCAGTCATCAGCCGTTCCGATCATAAACGTCTCCGAGTTGGATGCTCTTCACAGACATAATGTCGCTTTGTACGTTGTTCGCTATTATAAACAAAGACCTGTGCCCTGTCAATAAGCTCACCGCCTATCTTAAGAGACTTATTGCGATAAACGGCTAGCCAGTTCATAAAGCTCTTTGTTAAACTCGCGCTTTGTATTAACTACCAAATCAATATCCGTAGCGACTAACTCGCCTTTGATGACACCGCACGCCTTGGAAGAATCGCCTTCAATCAGTCTGCGAACAGCAAAGTCACCAAGACGGCTTGCCAGAATTCGGTCGTTATGCGTAGGTGTTCCTCCGCGTTGGATATGGCCCAGCACGGTCACACGCGGTTCGATACCGACAACTTCGTTGATCTGCTTCGCAATCCCGTCACCTGTTCCCGCTCCTTCGGCTACGAGGATGATACTGTGGCGTTTGCCATGGGAGAAGTTGTCCTTCATGCGGTTAGCCACTTCGCTAATATCGACCTCAACCTCAGGAACGATGATTGTTTCTGCGCCGCTGGCAAGCCCTGCATAAAGCGCAATCTCACCGCAATGACGGCCCATAACTTCTACAACGGAAGAACGCTCGTGTGACGTCATCGTATCGCGAAGCTTGTTGATCGCGTCAACCACGATGCTCACCGCCGTATCGAAACCGATCGTAAAGTCAGTGAAAGGGATGTCATTGTCAATTGTCCCCGGCAGACCCATCGTTTTGATACCCAGCTTGCTTAGTTTGTTCGCTCCTTGGTAAGAACCGTCTCCGCCGATAACAACCAAGCCGTCAATCCCGCGCTTACGCAGGTTATCCGCCGCGATTTGTTGGCCTTCGGGAGTCATGAACTCTTTGCAGCGCGCTGTTTGCAGAATCGTTCCACCGCGTTGAATGATATCGCCAACGCTTCTAAGATCCATTTGGCGAATATCATCGTTAATCAAACCATGATAGCCGCGCTGCACGGCATAAACTTCCAGACCATGGAACAATGCGCTTCGTACAACCGCACGAACAGCCGCATTCATCCCCTGCGAGTCTCCACCGCTTGTTAATACTGCAATTGACTTTACTGCTGACATTTCATTTTCCTCCTTCAAATTCTTGTGAATGACATTCATGATGTCGTGCGAATAAACATGCTATTTAGCCAGAAAAATAACCGGGTTAACGGACTATTTTTCATTAGACGCTTGGATATGTTTTTAACTTGTTGTTGTCCATTCACTTTTGGGTCTGATAAATAGAGCGCAAGCAAACCTTCGATTATCATACGATGAAATCGCGGATGTTCCAAGAACAAAATTTTACTGCGCGCCTCCTGCACGATGAATGCAATCCTCTCAACCGTGTCCTCCATCGAGCCGTAATAGCTGCAGAAGTTGAGATCGCCGCCCAAAATATCTTCTTCCTGATCAATTAAATAATCAAGCAGAATATGCAATCCGCATACGTAGGGAAAATAAGCTTCGCGAATCGACGCTACCTGTTTGTCGCTCAAATGTGAGTCGCAGGCAGCCAGAAACAGCATAAACATTCCTAAAGTCGAGCCCGTCGCTGCCGCAAATTCATTCCATGCGATCTGCTTAAACCGGTGTTGATGAAGATTCCACCATTGCTGAAGCTCAGGCTCCCGCATATCCTTGCGAATATGCTTGTACACTTGTAAATCGCAATATAATGCAACGAAATCCCGCACCTGATCTGCGACTTGTCCATAAGACGGAAGCAAATCGATACAGGACTGGCATTTCAGAACGAGATCTCGAAGATAGTTGCCGTCTTCTTTCTCGTGTCTGTACGCATAGTAATCATTCAAAGGTTTTGAGGGATCTACGGCATCCAGCATCGACTGATGGAGCTGTCGAAAATCTTGGGGATCTAAGGAGGTGCTGCGATCACACAAATTATCTAAATAATCGCTAATCGTTTGAAATGCGACAATAAGCGGAATTAATACATGGCGCATCGGCAAATTAGCAGCTGCATAAACGGCGCCGCCCTGGCAATGGAATTTCTTGGTAGCTATACTGGCTAAAGCTTGCGTACGCAGCTCCGTATCTGGAATGTTCTCCGCTCTTTTCTTCCAAACAGATAGCTGCTCGCCTACATCCGGCAAAATGTACCGGTACACCCTAAGCATTAAACGGAGCGGACCTTGCGGAACCTTTGCACTACTTCTGTTCAATTGCTTCAAGCAGACTTCCTCCACAACTTTGTTCATAGCAATATTGCAGCAGCAGTTGCATTTCATATCGCTGAATATGTCTCAGCCAACTGTCTACTGTTGAATTTTGAACCAAGGACACTTGCAGCTCTACCACGTCAATGAAAACACAAGGGTTCCAAACAGGCGATGTAATCAGCACTTCCAACTTCTGGCGCAGCGCCTCATTGTCCAGATCCGCCAAATCTTTCACAGTCAAATAATCTCGCACGCACGCAATTAAATTGGAGAAAATAGGATGGTGCCCAACATCATTAAACCAATACTTCGCGTTGCTATAGTCGCCTTCCATCCGGTGCATGAGAGCATGCCAATAACTGCCGGTAGCATTTGTAATTTCCTGGGCAATATCATGCGATTTGTCTAGGCTTTCATTTAATAAGTACAAGCCCGCTTTAATAGCCATGCCGTACATCTCTTGCTCCGGAGTGCCTTGGGTCATGTTGGCAGGTAACATCGCTTCGATGTTAGCGTCCATGGCCAAATCCCATTCTTCAATTGGATATAACGCAGGCAGATGCTCCAATAGCGGCTTCGCAATAGCTCCCAGCCAGTCTGCCCCATCTTTATTGCTATGCATGCCAGTCACTCTCCCTTTCATTAGACAAACTTAATGGTGGGTCTTCGATTCCAAATCCTGATTAATCCGGAACCAAAGGTGAAGATCATTTATGATCGATGCCAAATCAGCAATTTCAGAATTCAATCGACACGAAGTAATAAAGTCATCTTCCTGATCCAACTGGTTTTGTTTACGAATAATAATGGCCTCCAGCTTGATGATGCGATCCGGAATAACCCCGCGAATTTGTTCCCATTGAAATAAAATATCAACGCGTACATTGGCAGGATACGAATCCCAATCAGATTCTAACGCCGGAGTCTCGATGCCGAGTCTGGCATCATATTGAAAATAGCAGCTCATTCTTCTGAATTACCTCCTTGCAGTAAAAAGATGCTGCGATAGTTCAAGAAACATTCTACCTTTAAATGTATCACTTCAAACCTTGGGTTTCCAGTTAAAATTGTATGTCAACAATATTTCATTTTCTGGTATACTTAAATAACGTTTTTAGAAGGGACTATCAGTTAGGAGAGATACAGATGACCGCTTCAACAACGAACAGAACAATCTCATGGAAACAGCTAATCTCCTTTTTTCTCCCCCTCGGCCTTTCTGCAACGCTTGTTACCCTCTCGCACGTCATCATCAACAGCACACTCGCCCGGGCCGATAACCCCGAAGTCGTCATTGCCAGCTATGCGTTACCGCTCAGTTTGTTAGGCTTAACCGAGAAGCCGGTTGTTTTGCTTAGACAAGCTTGTTCGGCCCTCGTCAGAGACCGTATCTCCTTCCGGGCTATGGCTGCGGTAAGTTCATATGTATTTGCCTGCATTATTCTTATTGGTCTCATTATATGCTACACGCCGGTCGGAGAATGGGTATTTCTTTATTTCTTTGGCGTCGAACGCGAATTATTGGACACTACGCTCAGTGTTTATCGCATTTTAATGTACGTAAGCATTTTCTCCGGTTTGAGGTGCTTGTTTCACGGCATCATTATTTTTAACATGCGGACGAAATGGTTAACCATCGGGATGGGCGTACGTATCGTCGCCATGTATTTGTTATCGTTATACTTTATTACTACGGATAATGTTTCCAGCGGTCGGGTTGGCGCTATTATTTTTCTGCTCGGCATGGTGATTGAAGCTTTGGTAGCCGTCTGGGAAGGATCCAGCTTGCTTAAAAAAGTGATACCGGAAAAAGCGCCTGGACATCCGATTGAAACCAAAAAACAAATTTTCAGCTTCTATAAACCGCTGTTGTATTCATCGGTCATTGCCGTCATCATTGGCCCAGCGATTAATGCGGTCTTAGGGAAAACAACGCAAATTCATCTTGCGATATCATCTTTTGCGATTGCCGGCTCTTTAACCCAGCTGGTTTTAAGCTTTTTCTCCTACATACATCAAATCGTATTGAATTTCTACCGGAAAGACGCCACATCGGTTCTCCGGTTTGTGCTCATTCTAAGCTTTATACCTGGAACTCTTATCGCTATTCTAGCTTATACGCCGCTTGGACCTTGGTTTATGTTTCACGTAATGGGCGTCAATTCTGAGCTTATGCATGCAAGTCTGCGTGCTATGCGTATCTTTATGATTATGACATTTGTATTTCCTTGGCTTGATTATATGAACGGTATCATCATGCTCAGAGGGCAAACGAAAATCATGGTTTTCTCGCAATCTGCGAATGCTATAGTAACGGTTTTAACGCTTTTTATGGCCATTTGGACCGTTCCGGGCTGGAATGGAATGATAGGCGCATTAGCCCAATCCATTGGCATGCTCGCTGAGTTGTTAGTTGTCGTCTACGTGCTTAAGCGCACCTCCGAGGTGCGTCAGCCAAGTCTCTCTTCAAAAAATTTGTAGCGAAAACGAGTGATAACCCTATATGCAAACGTCTAATCTTATAAAGTCGCAACATAACCTGCTCCGATTGTTCACCTTTTCTTTTTTTATGACAATGGGCATTGTGGTCACTTTCTTCCCCCTGTACTTTGACTACAAAGGGTATTCCAAGCTTCAAATCGGATTGCTCTATGCGATTGGGCCATTAATCGGGATCGCGACAAACTTGTTATGGGGCTTCCTGAGCGACCGTTTTCAAACGGTTAAGAAAATCATGATCATTCTGATTATCGGTCAGCTTGTAACAGCCATCTTCGTTTTTACGGCGGGCTGGTTTTCGCTCTTGTACGTTTGTTTAGCGATGTTTTTCTTCTTTCAGCAGCCGGTCAATTCGCTCAACGACAGTCAAGTCATGCTAAGCATTCGGTCCAGCGGCAAAAGTTACGCCTCCTTTCGCGTATGGGGCTCCATCGGGTTCGCCGTATCGGCCGGAGGCTTCGGCATATTGCTTAGACACTACGGAACAGGTCTCACGCCAATTCTTTGTCTGTTCACCATTTCTTGCTCGTTAATCCTCGTTTTTCTCTTAAAGGACGCTCGTCAGAGCGGTAAGAAAATGGCCCTTGGCGGCATGTTGAGCATCCTTCGTTCCAAGAAGTTTGTCTGGTTCTTAACGCTAATCATCATCATGTCTGTCTCTCACCGCTTTAATGACGGCTTCCTAGCCCTCTATATGCGGCAGCTCGGCGCTTCCGACTCACTGATCGGCTACGCCTGGATGGCCTCCGCGCTCAGTGAAATCCCCGTGTTCTTCTTGCTTAGCAAGCACGGGCACCGGTTCAAAGAATTGCCGCTTCTTGCCTTTGCCGGAATCATTTACGCTTTGCGCTTTTTCATTATGGGTTCCATCCATAATCCTGCATGGGTCATCGGCGTACAGCTCCTGCACAGCTTGACCTTCGGCGTTTTCCTGATTACGGCAAACCGCTATTTGAGCCAAATTATTCCGGATGAATACCGCTCGTCCGGTCAAGCGATATTTGCTGTTGCCTGGTCAAGCATCGCTGGATTAATTAGCGGTACATTAGGCGGCTGGATTTATGACGCTGCGGGGGGAAGCACGGTCTACGTCATTGCCGGATGTTTATCGATTGTCGCAACGATCGGTTTCCTGGGCACTCATCTATTCCAGAACGATGAACGCTTGCCGGGACGCAGGTAGTTTTTAAAAATGAAGGGAATGATTTCGTGTTAGCCATTGAACGGTTATCTCACAGTTTCCGCACAGGGCAAGAGGATACTCCCGTTCTGCATGAACTTAGCTTCCGGGTAGAGCAGGGCGAAATGGTCGCTCTGCTCGGCAGCTCAGGCTCCGGGAAATCAACATTATTAAATTTAATGGCCGGCTTAATGAAGCCTACCAGAGGTTCTATCTCCATTGCCGGAGAGGCGATTGAAAAAATGAGCGAAAACCGCTTGGCGGAATTTCGACGGACGCACATCGGCTTTATTTTCCAATCTTATGAATTAATACCACATCTAACCGTCCGCGAAAACGTAGAACTGCCTCTCGTCTTCCAAAGCATCTCCGGCACGGAACGCAAACAGAGAGCTTTGGCGCTTTTACAACAAGTCGGTATTGGCGATAAGTCCGATCTATTCCCGTCGCAGCTCTCCGGAGGACAACAGCAGCGTGTCAGCATCGCCCGCTCGCTCATAACGAAGCCGGCCATCGTCTTTGCCGACGAACCCACAGGCAATCTCGATACGAAGACGGAAGCCGAAATCATCGATTTGCTCATTGATTTGAATCAAAATTCAGGAATCACCTTCGTTATCGTCACTCACGAGCACGAGGTAGCACGCCGGACTCAGCGGATATTGCAACTTCGCGACGGATACTTGCTGGAAGAAACTGCTCAGGAAGGTGAGACCGGATGAAGTTCAAGGATTACGTTCGACTAGGCTGGGACCAACTGCAGCGGCGCAAGGTTGTAACCGCGCTGTGTACCGTAGGGATTGCCATCGGCTCTGCTTCCATCATGGTGGCGCTCGGCTTTGGCGAATCGATACAGCATTACAGCCAGAAGCAAATGAGCTTCTATCTCAAAACAGATGAAATTACAATTACGGATCAAAGCGGCGATTCGAACAGCCCGTCTAAACTGACACCAAGTAAGCTCGAACTCATTCGTACTTTTCCTCATGTGAAATCCGTTGCCAGCTTTCAAGATTTGGGTCAATTCAACTTCACGGTCGATGACGGCAAACAAAGCTATCTTCATCTCATTGCTACGGAACTGACGACATTGGAAGATTTCGACTCCAAGTTCCAACAAGGCGGGGCAAGCAGTCAAGACAACAATATCGTTCTAAATTACGGCACTACTCTTGGCGTGTTGGATTTGAAGACGATAGAAATTCGCAACAAGCTTATGCAGCAAAATCCAAGCAAGGAACAAGCCGAAACATACCGCCAAATGGGCACGATACCTTATCCGCTTTATCAAAAGCAACTGCTTTTGAAATCGAATAATTATCAAGAGCAGTCCGGAGGAAGCTCTGGCACCCCTATTGCCGAGCCTAGAGAGGTATCGCTCCGCGTTACTGGCATACTGAAGAAGCCCGATGGACTGCCTGATTCCATGCTGCAAGGAAATAAAACCGCCTACGTGTCGCCGCAGACCGGTCTCAAAATACTGGAAGCCCTCAACAAATCGGTGCCCGGCGGACGGGTTCAATATTCCGAAGTGAAAGTTAAAATAGACAGCAGCGCCAACGTAAAGCAGGTTGACGAGTGGATTAAGAAGCTTCAGCTCAATACGCAAACCAATTTATATCAAGAGGATCGGATGAAAGGCGAGTTCGTTATCGTTCGTTTGCTGCTCACGGGTGTCGGACTTTTCGTGCTTTTCGTAGCCTCGATCTCCATTGTTGTCGCCATGACGATGTCCACCCATCAACGCCGCAGACAGATTGGCATCATGAAAGTATTGGGGGCGAATTTAAAGCAAATCCGCAACATGTTTATTGTGGAATCATCCCTCCTGGGCATGCTTGGCGGCCTTGTAGGCATTCTGCTCTCCTATTGGGTTATTTGGGGAATCAATCTAATTATTATCCGCTTCGGTTCTAGTTCGGGAGAGCAGGCTGAAATATTATTCATCTCCCTCTGGATTCTTCCTGTCGGTATGTTCTTCGCTGTGATGACCGGCGTTCTTTCGGGGTTGTACCCCGCTATTAAAGCATCACGCACTGATGCATTGACTGCAATTAAACGAGAATAGGAGTTTGCCAAGCATGAGGAAAAAGAAAACCTGGATACTACTCTTAACGGCCATCATTGTCTGCGGTATAAGCAGCTTTTTATACATTTCCAGCCACCCCAAGGCAATGAAAGGAACGAATGCGAACCCAGCAGCAGCTCCCAGCGCCTTGCAATTTAAAGTGACGAAAGAGGATCTTGTCAACAGTGTTGAAGTCAAAGGAAAATCGTCTTACGAGAAGGAAACACGTGTTTATGCGCCATTTGGCGGTGAAATCAAAGCTTGGCAGATCACAGACGGGGCTCAGGTAAAAAAGGGCCAGCTGCTGTTCGAGCTTGATGCCACACCGTTAAAAAGTGAGATCGCCTCCCTGCAATCCAATCTGAAGAAGCAGAAGCTGGAGTCTGATCTTGCTAATTTCAAAGCAGCCGGTCCTGAAGGAGAAACAACCGGCGGTGCAGCCGGCGCCGTCAGTGAGAATGATGCCCGCTCCCGCTTTGCCTCTTCCGAGGGACGGAAAATTCAAGAGCAGTTGAATCAGGTCAATGACGAATCCATTCAATTGCAGCTCGCGAAGAAGCAGGAGAAAGTAGAACAGGCCGCCTTTACGGCTCCCGAGGACGGTATTTTCTTATTCGAAGATTCTTCCAAAATCCCAAAATCCGTCGAAGAAAGCGTGCGGATCGGGAAAATTGTGGATTTGACGAAATTGCAATTAGTTTGTACCGTCGGTGAGTTCGACGTATTTCGGATTAAGCCGGGCATGTCCGTCCAAGTAAAAGTAGAAGCCTTGAAGCAGAAAAAACTACAGGGCAAAGTTGAAAAAGTATCGAAATTTGCGAAGTCCGGCACCGATCAAGGCTCCGCCTCCGCACAGTTCGAGATTACGATTTCGCTGGAACCGGACGAGCAGCTTATTGCAGGACTCAGTCTTTCAGGTACGATCGAGACCGAAAAGAAAAACGGAGTTACCGTCGTCCCCACGTTAGCAGTGATGCATGAGAAAGACATTTACTACGTTATGCTCCAGACGCCACAAGGCGTTGAACGCCGTGAAATTGAGATCGGCATGGAAACGCCGGAGAAAACCGAGGTCATCAAAGGTCTCCAAGAAGGAGATACGGTTGTGCTGCAGTGACAACTGTTTTATACTATAGTCTTAGTACCAAGTAATAATGATAACGAAAATGAAGCAGCAAAGGCAGGTAATTGTTTTTTATGAATTATGAGGATTTCAAGTCCATTGTACTAGAACGCCGCAGCGTTCGGAATTTTACTGAGCAGGAAGTCGCGACAGAAGATATTCGAGAAATTATCGATTGCGCCCGCTATGCGCCAAGCGATACGAATTCCCAGACGTGGAAGTTTATTGCGATACGAAATACAGAGAAGATTAAACATATTGAACAGCTGACATGGGAACAGCTCCACCTCAGAGCGGCAGCGGCCGAGGAAAAAGGTCTCTCCCGGGAAGCGCGCCTTCTCGTGAAATCATTTGGACCGTATGCCACAGCATTTTCCGATGCTCCTGTGCTGATCATCTGCTTAGCGACGCCTTACGAGTCGAAGTTCCGCGATCGCATTTTTGATCCGATTGAGCTTGTTCATGATGCGGTCTGGGCCGAAGAAGGAATCAAAAGTTCCTGCTTAGCCTCCCAGAATCTCATGCTTGCCGCGCATGCCAGAGGTCTCGCAACATGCCCGATGACAGGTCCTGTTCTGCTAGCTCAGGATCAAATCCGCGCGTATCTGAACATTCCGGATGAATGTCAGATCAATATGGTTATCGCCCTCGGTCATCCGAAGGATCGCCCGGGCAAATTGGCCCGCAAAGAGATCGATGATATTCTTCAAATTATCGACTAAATGATAAAAGGAGCTGCCGCAATTCGCGGACAGCTCCTTTCTATTAGGGACGAGTATCTTCCGCCGCGACTTGCGGCTGCCTTTTTATTTTACCGGGCCAGAACGAAGCTTCTCCAAGCAGTATCGTAATCGAAGGAACAAGGAACGGCCTAACGATAAATGTATCCAGAATAACGCCAATCGCGCAGATGACGCCGAATTGAACCAGCACCTGGATCGGCAGCGTAGCGAGCACTGCGAAAGTACCGGCAAGGATCAGTCCGGCCGATGTAATAACAGAGCTGGTTGTGCTTACGCCCAGGCGAATCGCATCTTTCAGCTTCAGACGGCCGCGCTCCTGCCATATGCTTGACACCATGAAGATATTATAATCCTCGCCTAAGGCTACGAGAAAAACAAAAGCATAGAGCGGAATCAACCCCTGAATAGCTGACGTATCCATAAAATAGTGCAGAATGAGCCAACCCGCGCCTAATGCTGAAAAATACGAGAGCAGCACAGTGGCAATTAGATACACCGTCGCAACGATTGATCTCAAATAAACGAGCAATAACAAGGCAATCACCGCGATGACAATCGGAATGACCACGCGAGTGTCACGTTCCACGACAGTTTTGCTATCGTACTGCGTTGCCGTCTCGCCGCCAACCCAAACCTGCGGAACTGACACCCCTGCCTTCGCAAGCTGCTGCTCGGCCGCACCGCGGATTTCCGGTATTTTCTCGATTGCAGTCAGCGCATATGGATCTTGCTTGAAAATGAGCTCATAAGCTAGCACGTTCGTGTCTTTTTGGCTGCCTGCCGGCTTCGAAACCGATTCGACATACGGCAGCTTGGCAAGCGCCCCCTGTACATCTGCCTCTTTCCCCTCCGTATTGACAATGACTTTCACCGGAGCCAGCGAACCCGGAGAAACATGCTCGGAAAGCAGCGTAAACCCTTCACGTGACGGCATGGTCGACGGAAAAGACTCTAGGAGGTTATACGTAAACTTGATTTGAGGAGCTAAAGCCGCAAGCGCAAGCAGGACGATCAAACTGATTGCCAATACGCGCTTAGGCTTCTCTGTTACGACACGCCCCAATGCAGCGCTAAAAGCGCCGACAGCTTTCTGCTCGCGTACCTTTTTACCTTTCCGTGCTTCCTTCTCGGCCCGCATTTCAGACGTCAAGGGGATGAAAGGAAAGAATGAAGCACGGCCAATGATAGCGAGCAGCGCCGGAACCAGCGTCAAGCTGGCAATCGCCATAATGAAAATTGCTACGCTGAACGGAATAGCTAATCGATGATTTGAGCCATAATGGGCAAATAACAGCCCTAATAAAGAAACAATGACGGTCAGGCCGCTCATGCCAATCGCACCTGTTGATCCTCCGAAGGATGCGCGCAAAGCAGCGTATTTATCCTTCTCTTCCAGCAAGGCTTGTCGATATCTGGCTACGAAGAAAAGACAATAATCCGTTCCCGCACCGAACAGCAGCACGGTCATGATCGAGATGGACTGCGCATCAACCGTTATCCAGCCTTGCTTGGCAAGGAAACCGAGGATCGGCGAGATGATCCCGTAAGCAAAGCCAACCCCGATGAGCGGAATGATGGCGAGAATCGGGGAGCGATACAGCAAGATGAGCAGCACCAGCACCAAAAGGACCGTTGCCAGCAACAGCGCAATATCCGCTCCCTTGAATAACGCTGTAGCATCGGTTTGAATGCCCACCGGACCCGTTATGCGGGCGTGCAGGCCCTCCTCGTTCACCTTGACGGCGAACGGGTCGCCGCCGAGCTGAGCTGCCGTTATTTCCTGCAATTTCTTCAGGCCTTTTTGCAGAACCTCTGTCTCCGTCCCTTCTTCAAAAGAGATCGGCAGCACGAGCAGGGTCCCGTCCTTGGACAGCATGCTTTTGACAGCCGGAGCTGGCAGTTGATGCAAGGGCGGCAGCCCCTTTTGCGCAGCCAGCGGCGCTTCCGTTAGCTGCTTCGTAACCTTCTGCACGCCGCTTATATCTGCTTCCGTTAATCCGGAAGCGCGATACCAGACGACTAGGGCAGGTACTCCTTCGTTGCTCGGGAAATGCTCCCGCATCGTTTCACTGGCTTGAAGCGACCATGAATCGTTCGGCAGCTGATGTGCCGCATTATTTTCTTGCGAATTGACGTTAGGCAGAAAGACCGATAAAATTCCAGTTAACAAAACCCATACAACGACGGTTACCCATTTACTGCGTCGACCGGCAACTACTGCGCCCAGCTTGCTAAACAAGGGATTTTCGTGCATATGCAACCTCTTTTCTTATGAAACTATTATTGGTGCTGCATTGGAATGATGACGATGTAATTAATTATATATACTGGACAGTTAATTAATCAATGATTTTTTGATTTTCTATTTTTTCTCAGAGATGGAGCGATTCCTATGGACAAAAAAACAAAGCCGCTCGGCCGCCCCCGCGCCGCGCAAGGCGAAATGCCGCTCACGCAAAAAATTATTCTGACAGCCATACCGATGTTTCTGTCCAGAGGCTATGAGTCCGTTTCAATGGATGATATCGCGAAGGAGTGTCAGGTAACGAAGGCATCGGTTTATTATTATTATCCATCGAAGTCGGATCTGCTGACAGCCTCTATGGTGCAGCTGATGGATAATGTCAGAAAAGTGACCTTGATGCGCTTAAATCAGCCAACCTCTCTTCGCGATCGATTATTGGATATCACTGAAGCGCATTTGAAAGCTATTGATTTCGATCTTCATTCCTTCATGCGCAAAATGGAGGCTGTTCTCTCCGAGGAGCAAATGAACATGATGCGGAAATCCGAGCAGGGCATCCTCGATGCGTTGGAGCATGAATTCAGCAAAGCCGCCGCATCCGGCGAAATCGGTCCCGTTGACCCGCGGTTCATTGCCCGCGCGTATACCTCTCTGCTGATGATGGGGCACGCACGCGATGGGGACGGCAAAAAATTGTTTCCGCAGGAAAGTCTGGCCGCTACCAAAATTATCGACATCTTATGGCATGGTTTATTCCCGCCGACTTAGATAAGATGAGCTGCCTCAAGTGTGGAACATGACTCCCTCGCGATACAGTCTTTCTTACATATTGGCTGCGCGAGTGGGGTGTGAATGGGAACTATAGTCCGCTATTTCCACCAAAAGTTGGTCTTTGGCAGATCATAGGGACTATGATCCGCTATCTCTTCGTTTCTGACCGTAAGACTTCCGTCCAGCGGGAAATAAGACCCTGTAGTTCCCTTTTAACCTTGAAATAGGCTAATCCAGCACAAATAGCGCCCTGTAGTTCCCATATCGATTGGAAATCGGCCCGAATTCCGATAACCGGTCACAAAACGTATTTGAGTACACAGTTCTACTGTTCCGATAACTCGCTCTACGTGTCTCTTGCGACTTCTCCCCGTCTTGCGCTACTCCTTACCTTTTACGCCTGCTCGCTATCCTACGGTACTCCGCACCACTTGCACTTACTCGCCATCCACAATACTCCTTACCTCTTACGCCTGCTCGCTATCCCACGGTACTTCGCACTTCTTGCGCCTACCCCATATCTACGATACTCCACACCTTTTCTGCCTACTCACTATCCAAGGTACTCCTTACCTCTTACGTCTGCTCCCTATCCACAATACTCCTTTCCTCTTACGCCTGCTCGCTAACCCACGGTACTCCGTACTTCTTGCGCTACTTCCTATTCTTCTCTCCCCGTTTGCCCATCTGTTCCGCATCCCCGCCTCCAACCTCCGCACCATCAGTTCGGCAACCCACGCAAGCGCACCTATAAACATTATAACGTTATATTTACTTAACCAATCCAATATGCTAATCTAACATTATAACGTTATATTAAATGGACTGATTGACAACCATCTCCAACAGATAATGAAAACTTACATGGAGAACTTACACGGAAGACATCATGAAAACGCTAATAATTTGATTTACAGAA
This sequence comes from Paenibacillus planticolens, assembly GCF_013141725.1. Lineage (GTDB taxonomy): Bacteria > Bacillota > Bacilli > Paenibacillales > NBRC-103111 > Paenibacillus_E > Paenibacillus_E planticolens. The sequence goes on from NZ_WHNZ01000022.1 coordinate 338,167, forward strand.
AAAGGTGACCTACATGCAAAAGCGATTCGTCCTACACAATGTCAAGCATGTAAACGGAGAATTTCTCGATATTGTAATCGAAGACGGAAAAATTGCCGAATTGACGAGTCCCGGACAGGGACAAGGCGAGCAGATTGTAGACTTCTCAGGCGCATATGTTTCAAGCGGTTGGATCGATATGCACGTTCACGCGTTTCCTGCCTTTGATCCTTATGGCGATGAGATCGATGAGATTGGCATCAAGCAAGGTGTTACTACGATTGTTGACGCCGGAAGCTGCGGAGCTGACCGCATTGCGGAATTAGCTGCAAGCAGAGAGCAGGCCAAAACGAACTTATTTGCTTTTTTAAACATTTCGCGCATTGGGTTACAAAGAGTCGATGAGTTATCGGACATGACCTGGATTAATAACGAGAAGGCTGTTGAAGCGGCAAGGACTTACGAAAACTTTATCGTCGGTTTAAAAGCGAGAATTAGCAAAAGCGTTGTGCGCGACTCCGGCATTGCTCCTTTGCGCGCTGCGCGGGCACTTTCAAGTGCAACCTCACTTCCCTTGATGGTCCACATCGGTTCAGGACCGCCAAGTATCGAAGATGTGATCTCGCTTTTAGAAGAGAAAGATATCATTACCCATTATTTGAACGGGAAAGCGAATAATCTTTTTGATGAAGAGGGCAAGCCTTTGCAGGTTTTGACGGAGGCGCTGGCAAGGGGCGTACATCTGGATGTCGGCCACGGCACAGCAAGCTTTTCTTTCAAGGTGGCTGAAGCCGCGAAAAAGCACCATATCAGTTTGGATACGATTTCGACGGACATTTACCGCGGGAATCGCTTGAACGGACCTGTTTATAGTTTGTCCAATGTGCTGACGAAATTTCTGTACTTGGGCTACTCGCTTCAAGAAGTGATTGATGCGGTTACCTCCCACGCTGCAAGTTGGCTGAACAAGCCTGAACTTGGCCGCATCCAAGTTGGAGATACGGCTAACCTCACGATGTTCACGGTTCAGAACGAGAAACTGGTGCTCACCGACTCTGAAGGTGACCAGCGCACGGCAGACCAAACAATTCAACCCAAAGGAGTAGTTGTGAATGGCGCTCTCATTAAATGCTAAATACGGCCTTAAACGTGTCATCAATGCAAGTGGACGCATGAGTATTCTGGGTGTTTCCGCACCGACCGATACCGTCATGGAAGCGATGAAACACGGCGGGCAAAATTACGTTGAAATCGCGGATCTCGTCGATAAAGCCGGCGACTATATTGCGAATATACTTGGTTCCGAAGCTGCTGTTGTCGTTAATTCCGCTTCAAGCGGTATCGCACTCTCTGTCGCGGCTGTTGTCACGCAAGGAAATCGCCGGATGAGCGAACGCTTGCATCAGGACCCGATTGCCAAACGTGATATCATTATTCTTAAAGGCCACAACGTCCAGTACGGGGCTCCGGTGGAAACGATGGTGTATCTCGGAGGCGGCAGGCTCATCGAAGTTGGTTACGCTAATGAAGGGAAAGCAGAGCATATCGAGGACGCCATTAGCGAAAATACAGCCGCTATTCTTTATGTGAAATCCCATCATGCAGTTCAAAAAAACATGATTTCTGTAGAAGAAGCATGGGAAGTTGCACAGCGTAATAACGTACCGCTTATCGTGGATGCGGCAGCGGAAGAAGATATTCAAAAGTATGTGAAATACTCGGATCTCGCCATTTACAGCGGCTCTAAAGCGATCGAAGGCCCCACATCAGGGATTGTCGGCGGTAAACGCACCTATATCGAATGGCTTAAAGTACAGCTGCACGGCATTGGGCGGAGTATGAAAGTAGGTAAAGAAACCACCTTCGGCTTGCTTCAAGCGCTGGATGAATACGGCGTGAAAGAGGATAAAAGCGAGCTGGAAAAAGCTGCATTGCAAGTGCTAATGCCTCTCAGCGAGCTGAAAGGGATTAAAGTGACAATCGTCCAAGACGAAGCCGGCCGGGCAATTTTCCGCGGGCGCATTCATATCGATCCGGAGCAAGCAGGAACGACGGCTAAAGAAGTCGTAACCGGGCTGCAAGAAGATGAAATCGCCATTTATACACGCGATTACGGTGTAAGACAAGGCTATTTCGATATCGACCCACGTCCTCTACAAGGCGATGATATTGAGGTTATCGCCGATCAAATACGTAAACTAGCAGGAGGTCAATAACATGTCCAACATGGCAAAACGACTTTATAAAGGCCGCGCAGCTCTTAACGTGCTCGCTAACAGCGTAGAAAACGCGAAAGAAGTATTCGAAGCAGCCGAAGGCTATGTGCTTGTCGGTGTACTTTCAAAGGACTATCCAACCGTAGAAACGGCCGTTGCCGCTATGAAAGAATATGGCAAAGCGATAGACGAAGCCGTATCCATCGGACTTGGCGCAGGAGATAATCGTCAGGCGGCTGTCGTCGCAGCCATTGCCAAGCACTATCCGGGTACGCACATCAATCAAGTGTTCCCTGCCGTTGGCGCGACGCGAGCAAATCTCGGCGAACAAGACAGCTGGATCAACAGCTTGGTCTCTCCAACCGGCCGCGCAGGTTATGTCAATATCTCAACAGGTCCTGTGAGCGCCGCTCAATCCGAGCATGCCATCGTACCTGTGAAAACAGCGATCGCGCTTGTACGCGACATGGGCGGGAATGCCCTGAAGTATTTCCCGATGAACGGCCTTAGCTGTGAAGATGAGCTGCGCGCCGTCGCCCAGGCTTGCGGCGAAGAAGGCTTTGCTTTAGAGCCAACCGGCGGCATCGACATGGAAAACTTTGAAACGATACTTCGCATCGCGCTTGAAGCGAACGTTCCGCAAGTCATCCCCCATGTGTATTCGTCGATCATCGACAAAGCGTCCGGAAAAACGAATACCTCGGATGTTCGCGAATTGCTAAGCATTATGAAGAAACTGGTTGATCAACATGGCTAAGCGGATTGGAGCTTTTGGAGAGGTTATGATGCGCCTGCAGGTGCCAGGTTATGAGCTCTTGTCTCAAGCCAGCTCGCTCCACTACACGTTCTCCGGTACTGGCGTGAACATAAGCTCAGCCCTCGCTCGCTTCGGGCATACGGGATACCTGATCTCCAGGTTGCCGTCCAACGCTTTGGGGGATGCCGCGGAAGCCTACTTGCGTAAACTAGGGATCAACTCTTCGTTGATTACACGTGGCGGAAACTACGTCGGCATGTATTTTTTAGAAAATGGGTTCGGTGCCCGGCCCAGCCGAGTAACGTATTCCAATCGCCAGGACAGCAGCTTTAATACTGCTCCTGAGGACACTTATGATTTTGCTGAACTTGCTAAGCACATCGATATTGTCCATTTCTGCGGAATTACACTGGCTATGAATGACCAAGTGCGTCAGCATATGAAAACTTTGGCCAAGGAAGTTAAAGCGAATGGCGGTACCGTTGTATTCGACTGCAATTATCGTCCGGCCCACTGGGGCGAAGGCGGCTATGCGAAGGCAAAACCTCACTACGAGGATATGCTGCAGCTTGCGGACATTGTTATGATGAACGAGAAGGATGCCATGTACATCCTAGGTATGCATACCGATCAGACAGAACGCCAAAACCAGCTGACAGAACTGATCCCAGCAGTTGCAGAGAAGTATCAAATCGCTGTCATTGCAGGAACGCATCGTCACATTAACAGTGACAACACCCATTCCTTGCGCGGGTTTATTTATAAGAATCAAGCGTTCACCTTTTCTAATCTGCTCACTTTTTCCATCTATGATAGAATTGGTGCAGGAGATGCCTACACAAGCGGTATTTTACATGGGGAAATCCAAGGATTTACCCCCGAACAAACTGTCGGGTTCGCAGCAGCGGCAGGCATGCTTGCACATACCATTGTCGGCGATACCCCCATGTCATCCGAAAGCGATATTATGCGCGCGATGACGGAAGCCGTAGGCGATGTAGAAAGGTAGTGAACGTTTAGGTGAATTTATCCCGCAATAAACGACCCTTGTATTTGCAAATTATGAATATCCTGAAGGATCGCATCTTACACGGTGTGTATCCTTTAGGTTCTAATATTCCTTCCGAGCCCCAGCTGGAGCAGGAATTCAATGTCAGCAAAATCACGGTTCGCAATGCCATCAAAGAACTGGCGCAAGAAGGTTATTTGGAAAAAGGCAGTGGCAAAGGCACTAAGGTCATTCGTAATGCTTCTTTGTCCAAGCTATCCAAATGGAAACGTTTCACAGAGGTGCTCGTTGAAGAAGGCTACCAAATTCACAAGCAGCTGCTGCGAGCTGAAGTTGTCACGAATACGGCTGAAACCTTACAATATCAGCTGTTTGGAGAGCGCTGTTTCTATATAGAGCGGCTGTATCACTTAAATGAAACCCCCTATATTCACTATTCCCACTATCTCTCACTGCAAATGGCCGCAATCGAGCTTACGGATTTGAACGATCAATCCCTGTATGAGCTGCTTGAAGATCACGGCATTGCCTTGGAAAAATATCGGGATGAGTTTGCTGCCGTCACCGCACCTTCCTACATTGCGGATATGCTGAAGGTAAAAGCAGGAACGCCGTTACTGAAAAGATTGCGTTATTCCTATGATGAGCACGGTGCTCTGATCGAATTCAGCGCAGGGCATTACAGCACCGAAATGCACAATTATGTAGTCAATTACGATACTTAGGAAACCGGGTCCTGCTCGATTCCTTTTTCCGGCAGCAAAAAAGACAGCCCCTAACGGGTGCTGTCTCTGTTTGTTTGTGCTATGACACTCTATTTATAAGTGGGGACTCCCAGTTTCTTATAATTTTGTGACGTTAGCTGCTTGAGGACCACGGTTGCCTTGAGTAATATCGAACTCAACGGATTGGCCTTCTTCTAATGTTTTGAATCCTTCGCCTTGAATCGCGGAGAAGTGAACGAATACATCGTCGCCTCCATCAACAGAAATGAAACCGTAGCCTTTTTCTGCGTTGAACCATTTAACTGTACCTTTCAAGTGAACAACCTCCTAAAAATATCGCCATCTATGACGAATAAGGAAATTATACCATCACATTTGGGATAAATCAACGAATAAAAAGCCGCGGACAGGCTAAAATTTGTTGATGTACCAACGTTTTCTTCCTTTGCAGACCCAATCTTGATTATGCTTAAATATTGATGAGAATTCGGCAAAAATGGGAGGCTCGCCTCTCTTTTTTCCACCAAATGACCCTCATTTGCGAGTTCGTCCATAATTTCGGACAGTCTGCTGTATTCGGCCGTACGGAAACTGAGCAGCGGATAAATCCGCACTTCACCGCCGGACTTCACGACTCGAATCAGCTCGCGCACCGCCTCTAGATGAAAGGCATAATCGAATTGCTCTTCATAAAGAAAAAGAAAGTGACTGCACAATACGAGATCGAAAGATTCTTGCTCAAAGGGCAGAGACGGAAGACTAGCCGCATGATACCTCGAAGCTCCATCATCGCTTGAGAAGTCCTCTAGAAACCTATCAAGGCTCTTTACCCGGCCGGCTGTATGATTTGAAAGCGAACCGTAAAACGTCCAGTCATAGACATCCTGAAGCTTCTCCATCTTCGCGGCGACGAGCTCAATCTCTTGTCTGCCATGCTGTTCAATAGCCTCTGGAGATTTCTCATAGAGCGGATCGGCCGCTTCAGAGAAAATACCCAGCTTCCTTGCTTCGGTTGTAAACGAAGAAGCGCCTCCCGCAACGTCCAGAACACGCTTGCCTTGCAAATCTTCGGTCATCAGCATAAACATTTTTTCGTACTCTGCGTACGATCTTGAGGTCATTGCGACCCCTGCCTGCTCATAAATACGTTTGTTTTCCATGCTCATCTCTCCTCGGCTCATCATTCTACTTGACTAAACTGCCTCATAACCGCTTTCCCTCTGGAAAGGATTAGGAGAATATTACCATGACCGTTTGCCTGTGGCAATAGGAATTTCTTGCCCGGCCGTTTGGAAATCGCGTTTATTTATGATACGATGGCATATATCTATAAGCTTACTACAGAAACGAGGAACAACCGTGTCAAAACAACCTTTCAAGAAACATACCATCTACAAAAAAGATAAATGGAACATGCTTAACGTTGAAGTGCAAGGGACCAAAATCGTTCTGACTGAAATCTCCGACCAGTGGGGCGAAGAGTGCCATACTTTCATTGGGCGACCTGCTATGTTGCACTGGGCTAATGAGCGATTTGCCAAGGACAAGTTCGATGGTACCGAAGAAGAATGGCAAGCGATTATGGATGCTTTTAAAGAAGTATAAACCGTTAAGACCAATAGTCTTGACTTTCATTCTCGCGGTTTCTATAATAAAGCTACAAGTTCATACGTAATACTCCAAAGGGGAGTAGCTGGTACAGTAAAGTCGTCAATTCGGATCCTCATCAGATCCCGGCTTTATTGGCAACGACTATCGTTGTTAGCAAGACCTTTGCCAAATTTTTGGTGAAGGTCTTTTTTGATGAATTAGAGCCTTCGCCGGACATCGGTGCTGGGCTCTATTTTTTTTCAAAAAAATGCTAAAGGAGTGGTCGTTGTGGAATGGTTATCGGCAGGTTTTTTCGTCTCATTGCTCAGTATTATTCTCATTGATTTGGTGCTTGCAGGAGATAACGCGATCGTTATCGGTATGGCGGCACGCAATTTGAAGAAGGAAACGCAAAAGAAAGTTATCATGTGGGGAACGGTAGGCGCCATCGTGATCCGCGCGTTAGCAACTCTCATCGTCGTCACGCTTTTGAAAATTCCCGGTCTCCTCTTAGCGGGTGGAATCCTGCTCCTCTGGATTTCGTATAAGCTGCTTAGCGAAAAGAAAAATCACGAACAAGTTCAAGCCAAAAACAGCATGTGGGCTGCGATACGCACAATTATTATTGCCGACGCCGTGATGGGACTGGACAATGTGATTGCCGTCGCCGGCGCTGCTCACGGGAATTTCCTGCTCGTCATTATCGGCCTGCTGGTCAGTGTTCCTATCGTTGTCTGGGGCAGCACGCTGTTCATCAAATGGATTGAGACTTACCCGTGGATCATTTATATCGGTGCAGGCGTACTCGCATTAACCGCAGGTAAAATGATTACCGGGGAAAAGTTCCTGTACCCCTTCTTCGCTTCAGATCCGCTTGGCAAATGGCTGTTCATCGGTCTTCTTATCGTGATTGTGCTTGCAGCAGGCAAATGGTCCAAAATGGTCGGCTACCTCGTTGAAGTCGGCGATCGTGGCCAGTTGACCCTCCCGAAAGAATTAAGCGACGAGGCGCAAATTGCTCCGGAGGATCGTTTTACGGTCAAAATGGATTCCCGCGGCAAACTCATTTTGGTGAAGACAGAAGAGGATGAAAATCCCGACGAAACGATGCCGCATGCCGGATGAAAAAGGAGTTTTGCCTGTTTGCAGCGAAATTTACTATCATGCAGTAGTTAGCAGGCATCATATCCTATACGAATAAGGATGATTCTCTTATGACCGAATCCGGATCTATACTCACATTTATACTCGTATCCTTCTGCCTTGCCATCATTTTGATTATGAAAAGAGACAGCCTTCCGGCACAAATGAAACGATATCTCGCCTTGTTGGCGATCGTGATGGTTTCGTTCTCGTTTGTTCTTATCCTGATTTCCTTCTTCGGTGCCGGAAAGTAAATTTACTTCCTTCCAGCTTTTTCTTATAATCATAAAGGAGTGGGTTAACGGTCATACTATGGTGAAAACCATGAATTGGGATTATTTCGAAAATCCCCCACATGGGTACATGCCGGGAGCGTGACCGTAATGCGCTGGATCTATGTGACAGCGGCAATGGGACTTCTCCTCAGTTCTGTCCCAGCAGCCGATTTGCACGCAAAAGAAGACAGATTACCCCAAACTCAAAACAAGAACAGGAGGGCTCCCATGGCTCAACTATTGGAACGCAAGCAAGTCCCTGCCGAGCACCGCTGGAATTTGGAAGATTTATTTTCTGACGGAAAGGCTTGGGAAAAAGAATTTCAAGAAGTGAAAAGCTCGCTTGGAAAAATCACCGCCTTCCAAGGAAAACTTAACGATGCCGCTACCGTCAAGCAATGTTTTCAGTTGGAAGACGAGGTCTCTTTGAAAACAGAACGACTCTATGTATATTCCAACATGAAACACCATGAAGATACAGCAGAGCCTACTTATCAGGCCTTATCCGAAAAAGCGAAAAAAATCAGTGTCGAGGTTGGCGAAGCGCTCTCCTTCATCTCACCGGAGATTTTAAGTTTATCGGATGAAAAGCTTCAGCAGTTGGTGAACGATCCTTCGTTATCTTTTTATAAAGACACGTTGGAAGAAATGATCCGTCAGAAGCCGCACACGCTGTCCAAAGAACAGGAAGCGCTGCTAGCCCAAGCCGGCAATATGGCAGGTGCGCCAAGCACAATCTTCGGAATGTTGAACAATGCCGATTTGAAATTTCCTAGGATCAAGAATGAAAAAGGCGAGGAAGTCGAACTTACCCACGGAAGCTACATCCAATTCTTGGAGAGCCGCGATCCGGAAGTACGGAAAAATGCTTTCCATGCCGTTTACGAAACTTACCGCAACAATAAAAATACGATTGGCGCTACGCTCAGCGCGAATATTAATAAGAACATTTTTTATGCCAAAGCCCGTCACTATCCTTCCGTTCTGGAATCTACCCTTTTCGGCGATAACATCAAGAAGGAAGTGTATACGAACTTAATTTCCACCGTTCACGACTCTTTGCCGCAGCTGCAGCGCTATCTGAAGCTTCGCAAAAAGCTGCTGAAAGTCGATGAGTTACATATGTACGACCTTTTTGCTCCACTGGTTGAGGAGTTCAAAATGGATATTACTTACCAACAAGCCAAAGAAGAAATCAAGAAAAGCTTAGCTCCCCTAGGCGAAAATTACTTGAAAATTCTTCAGGACGGCTTTGACAACCACTGGATCGACGTTTATGAAAACAAAAATAAGCGTAACGGCGCTTACAGCTGGGGCGCTTACGGCACACATCCTTATGTGCTGCTGAACCACAAGGACAATTTAAACAGCATGTTCACCCTGACGCATGAAATGGGGCATGCCATCCATTCGTATTTGTCCGACGAAAATCAGGAATACCGCTATGCGCAGTATACGATTTTCCTTGCGGAAGTCGCTTCTACCCTGAATGAGGCGCTGCTCATGGATTATTTATTGAAACGTGTGACGGATCCGAAAGAGAAGCTGTATTTGTTAACTTACTATGCGGATCAGTTCCGTACCACTGTTTTCCGGCAAACGATGTTTGCGGAATTCGAAATGATTACACATGAGAAATCGGAACAGGGCGAGTCCCTCACACCTCAAGAATTCAGCGAGATCTACTACGGCTTAAATAAGCTGTATCATGGCAATGACATGGTCGTGGATCAAGATATTGAGATGGAATGGGCGCGTATTCCTCACTTCTATAACAGCTTCTATGTGTATAAATATGCAACAGGCTTTTCGGCAGCGACCAGCTTTGCGAAACAAATTTTGGATGAAGGCCAGCCAGCCGTTGACCGTTACTTGGGCTTCCTGAAAAGCGGCGGCAGCGACTACTCCTTGAATATCTTGAAAAAAGCCGGCGTTGATATGTCGACACCGGAGCCGATCAAGCAAGCGATGAGCGTCTTCAGCTCTTTGCTCGATCAGATGGAACAACTGACGAAGTAAGTGCATGTGGAAGGTTGGAGGCGCAAGCCTTCAACCTTTTCGCAGGTTGAAAGGATGAATGCTGGATGAAAATGCAATGGATTCTAATCTGCGCTTTACTATTCGCCCTCATAACAGCTGTTTTTGCGGTCGTAAATGTGGAACAGGTGCAAGTAAATTTCATATTCGCCCAAACGTCGACCCCGCTAATTCTTGTTATTCTGACTTCTACGCTGCTAGGCGGTCTGATCGTCGGTCTATTCGGAATGGTTCGTCAGTACAAGCTGCATCGCAAAGTGAAGCAGTTGGAGAAGCAGCTGCAAGAGACCGTGTCTCCCTCTGTCTCACAGCAGCCTGCGAGAGAGCCCTCTCATGAAGCGCCGCCTACCGTTCATTAAAGAAAAAAGTGCAGCCAGTGCATTGAATTCGCGAATTCAAGCATTGCTGCACTTTTTATATTTGTTCAACCGGAGGCCATATGCCACAATACCCAGCACAATATCCCTCCGACCAGCGAGGAAAGAGCATTCACACGATCGTTGGTCATGAATTTCATTCCGCGTATTTGCTTCGCGTTATGCCCGCAATGGGTCTCCTTCTCAATCGTTTTCCCGCAAGCCTCACAACGATACATCACTTGCAGCGTTGCCCCTAACAAGGAATCGGCCAAAGAACCTAACAACCCTGAAATCGCACCGAGAGCAATGAATGCAGACCGTGTGCTTATTACACTCTCCTGCTCTCCCATGGCGATAAACCAGCCGCCGATCCATCCAATAAACGCCCCTCCCGCCACGGAAGCCAGCAGTCCTAAAGCAGTTATACCGCCTGAAGTTCCTGCCGCAACACGTCTCCCACTCAGAATCGACCTGGGCACTGAAGCGCTCATTCCGCCGATTTCCGTTGCCCACGTATCCGCAGTAACAGTTGCCATCACTCCGACGAACAACACCCACCAAACCGGATCAGGCCATATGGCATTACCGATGCAAAGAACTAATCCAAGTCCGCCGTTCGCCGCAACTTGTCCGGCATCGCGCCTGCCGCCTTTGGCATAACCGCTTTCAGCGGCGGCTTTTCGCTGATGTTTAAGCTTCGACAATAGGCTGGAAGAGACAAAAAAAGCAATCAACGTTCCAAACCAAGCCAAGCTCCCAAATACAAACATGAAGGTTCCTAGAACCACCGCAGCAATCAAACCGGATACGGAGAGCGATCCTCTCCAGCAGGCTGCGCCTGCAATGAGTAAGCTCCCAACTAAACCCCAAATCCAATCCATTTCGACACCTCAATTCCCACTTATTGTAGCATAGTCTGAATAGGGGCTTCATCCCTAAACGCGTCCACTTCGCATTCGACAAAATCATACAAAGATCGCGTAATTTTAGCAGGAAGATAACCTTTTTACGAGAATAATATGATAAGATAAAAGTAGATAGGTGCCAAAAGTTAGGAGGCTGACATGGATAACGATCACATCACAAACAAGTCACGTTTAAAAAAAGACTTGGATCCAGAAGAAATGCTGCGCGTTATTTTTGATTACGCAGCCAAAATTGCCAATGAACGAGTGCTCGAGAATGTCCTCATGCTGATGGCAGATATGGGGCGCGAAATGATTGTTTCCGATCGCTGTACCGTTTGGCTGTTGGATTCTAGCAAAAATGAGTTATGGTCCAAGGTAGCCCACGGACTCGATGAGATTCGAATTCCGAAATCAGCCGGACTTGTCGGTTATGCTGTCACGCACGATAAAGCTGTATTTATCGATGATGCCTATACGAATGAACAATATAAAACGTACCTGCTTAATGGCGCTCTCGCAACAGACCAGCAAACGGGCTATCGTACGAAAGCACTGATGGTCATTCCATTCCGCAACAGTCAAGGCGATATTATTGGCGCTTATCAAGCCATTAACAAGTTAACGGAATGCGAACAATTTTCGGATAAAGACATGGAATATTTGACGCTGGCCTCCTCCTATGCAGGCAAATCTTTGGAATCGGCGCTGCTCACGAACGAGATTGAAGAAACCCAAAAAGAGATTATTTTCACAATGGGTGAAATTGGCGAAAGCCGCTCCAAAGAGACAGGCAACCACGTCAAGCGTGTCGCCGAGTATTCCTACCTCCTCGCGCTCGGATTAGACCTCGGAAATGAAGAAGCTGAACTGCTCAAAATAGCTTCGCCCATGCATGATATCGGCAAAGTAGCGATCCCTGACAGCGTGCTCAATAAACCTGGCAAATTAACTGACGAAGAATTTAAAATCATGCAGCAGCATACACTGATCGGCTATAACCTGCTAAAAAAATCCAAACGACATATCCTCAAAACAGCGGCAATTGTCGCTTATGAACATCATGAGAAATGGAACGGTCGCGGATATCCCCGCGGAATCAAAGGAGAAGACATTCACATCTACGGGCGAATTACCGCAATTGCTGACGTGTTCGATGCGCTCGGCAGTGAGCGCGTTTACAAAAAGGCTTGGGAATTGGATCGCATCCTGCAGCTGATTCAAGAAGAACGAGGCGAGCATTTTGACCCTAAAATCGTCGACGTGTTTTTTCAACAATTACCGGCGATCCTTCGCGTTCGCGAGCAGTATGCCGATGCGGCATCCGAGGAGCCGGCAGATATCCAATAGAAAAGGGCAAATCTCTCAGGTCAATGTAGACCATAAGAGACTGCCCTTTTTTTATACGTGAACGGTAACAGCTCCAAATACTTCCTCGCCCCAGACTAATTCCAACCGGTCGCCATCGCGAACAGGTCCTACGCCTTCCGGTGTGCCTGTGAAAATGATATCGCCTGCGCCCAGTCCGTAATGCTTCGCTATGTAATCAATGATGGTTTGAAGATCGAAGATCATGTTGCTGATATTGCCGTTCTGAACCGTTTGACCGTTCTGACGAAGCTGGAAATTTTCCTCGGTAAGCTTGGACGCCCCCGGAAACGGACGGAAGTCAGTCATCGGCGCCGACTTCAAGAAGCCTTTGGCCGGCAGCCACGGTTGACCTTTTTTCTTAATAACGGACTGCACGTCTCTAAGTGTGAAATCAATGCCAAGCGCATATTTATCGACAATCTCATCCACTTGAATGCCTTCCTGATACGGCTTTGCGATATGCAGAACCAACTCGGCCTCATAGTGAATTTCGCCTTGATCGCCAGGAAGCGTCAGCTCACCCCCACTCATTTCCGCCAAGGCATGTGTCGGTTTCGTAAAAATCATCGGTTGATCGGGAACATCGTTCCCCAGCTCTGCGGCGTGCGCCCGGTAATTGCGTCCTACACAGTAAATATTGCGAATAGTTGTCATGTTGTTTGCTCCTCACATTATTTCTTGCTCACATTTCCTTCAGCGTTCACTTTGGCACCAATCGAAATTTGACTCAATCTCTGAAACAGCTTGGAGCCCTCTTCCGGGTTCATCGGCGTAGGCAATGCGAATTTGGTCAAAATAGGCACCAGATGAATATTGCACGACTTGTCCTTCGAACACTCGGCTTCCAAAATAACCGTTTCCCATGTCTTCTGAATATCATTTGTTGTAAATATGAAATTGCCTAAACTATAAGCAATCCATTTGCCTTTGTACTGTTCAAAGCCTTGCAGAACATGCGGATGACCGCCTACGACCAAATCTGCGCCTGCATCGATATAACGGTGCGCCAAGTCGGTCTGGTTCTTATCCGGATGGTCGCTTCGTTCGACGCCCCAATGAGCAACGACGACAACAAGATCAGCGCTCTCTTTCGCTTTCTGAATCGCTTCGACCGGCAGCTTGTAGTTGTAGGTTTCGGCTACGCCAAGGTGACCGGGACCCGCTTTCCAAGAAGCCTCCGGAACAACCCGGCTAAAACCGAAGAAGGCGATTTTCATGCCGTCTTTTTCCATGATCACCGGTTGGTAGGCTTCATTCAAATCCTTGCCCGCTCCCATTCGTTTGATACCTTCTTGATCCAGGAAGTTCATCGTGTCCTGTAATCCTTCCGGACCATAATCCATCACATGATTATTCGCTAAATTAACAAGATCGATGCCTGCAGCCTTCAGCGGCGGTAAAGATAACGGCGAGGAACGATAGACATAATCCTTATTCTGAACGGTACCTCTGGTCGTTATGGGCGTTTCCAAATTAGCGATGGTAAAATCAGGTTTGCTCAAATAGTCTTTTACATTCGTATAAGGATAATCATAGCCTTTTTGCTTCAAAATATCTTCTACTTTGGAAGCTAGCAGTACATCTCCCACAAAAGTCAGACTCACTTGCCCGCTGCTGCTCACAGGCTTGTCCGTAACCTCATGCGCCGAAGACGGATTGGCAGTGCCTGCTGCAGCTGCAGGACTCGGCTGTGAGCCAGGATTTGCGCTTGACTGAGCGCTCGCTGCAGCTGACGGTTGAGGCGAAGTCGCAGCCACCGACGGCGAGGCTGCCCCTTGCTCTTCGGCGGTACGGCTGTTCGACGTCCAATAGGAAGCGCCAATCCCAATAGCGAAACAGGCGGCAGCAGCCAGCGTGAGTCCTCCTATCACTTTCAGCGGAGTTTTCTTCTGCGGAGTGCGCTCTTTCTTCGCTTTACGGTGACGCTCTAGTCTGGATTCCATTCAAAACCTTCCCCTTTCCCCCTACAAATTATAGCAGAAGAATCTATCAATAGGTAATAGTCAAGCGCTCTCATTTTCAGATTGGCATCTGTATGGTATAACAGAAGCATTGAGATTCACATTCGAGACTTGCATGGAAAGGGATTAATAACGTTGGAAAAAATCGCGATTATTTCGGATATTCATGGAAATTTACCTGCATTAGAAGCCGTTTTGGCAGATATCAAACAGCGTGGCATCGAGCGGATCTATTGCTTAGGCGATCTGGTCGGCAAGGGACCTGATCCGGCTGCCGTTGTTGATTGTATTCGGAGCACCTGTGAAGTGGTCATTCAAGGGAACTGGGACTCGGGGATCAACCTGCCTCAGGATCAGCCTGGCGGCATTTGGCAGCAGCAGCAGTTGGGACCTGAAAGGCTTGCTTATTTGGACGGGCTGCCTTTTTCCGTTGATTTGTACCTAAGCAGCAAACTTTTCCGTTTGTTCCACGCTTCCTCGCAAAGCGTCTATCATCGCGTAAAGCGCAAAGCTTCCAAGAAAGAGCGCCTTGCCATGTTTCAAAATACGGAGATGACCGGATGGGCGGCGGACGGGCGGCAGCCTGATATTGTCGGATACGGGGACATCCACACCCCTTATTTGATTACGATCAAGAATCCTTCGGATAGACAGCCTGACACTTATACGGAGAGCGGTTTGATGCTCTTTAACGTAGGAAGCGTGGGCCTCCCGTATGATGGCATCCCGCAAGCTTGCTACTGCGTTCTGGAGGGAAATCTAGGCAGTTTGCAGCATGCAGGCTCCGCCATTCAATTCATTCGGGTCCCTTATGATATCGAGCGTGCGATCGGCAGAGCTCGTACTGTTCAAATGCCCGAAAGCGAACGCTTTGAGTTTGAAATTATGACAGGACTTGTGCATAAATAAGAGGGGCATGCGAAAATAATTATGGAAATTAATTCCTATTGATGATAATATAGGTGCATAATTGAAAGTGAGGATGCCCTCCATGAAGTTGAACTGGACCAAAATTGCATTGATCGTTTTATGTGCGGAAATTCTACTCATTTACTGGAACGGGATGAGTGCTATTCCTTTCAAAAAACAGCAAATCGTACATCCTATTTCCACCTCACAGCCAGCTCCTCCGCTCACACAGATCGAAACGCCAGCGCCGTGGCAAATCTCTGTCCCCATTTCTATGCAAAAAGGACCTTCAATTCCACTACTAAACAAGTGGGAGAAGGTCCTTTTTTAATCGGAATCAAGACTCACGCCTTATTTCACGCGTGCCAACGCCAAACCGTCATAGGCCGGAAGGATCGTGCTTTCCAGACGCGGATCCGTGGCAATAAGCTTATTGAAGCTGCGCATCGCTTGCACGGAGGCTTTCGTTTGAGCGGCGTCAACAACTTTGCCTCTCATCAGCGTATTATCCCCTGCAATAATGGCGCCCGGGTTCGCTAATTGAATAGCCAGCTCCAAATAGTTCGGATAATTCACTTTGTCCGCATCGATAAAGAAGAAATCGAAACGCTCACCCTGCGCGAGCAGCTCATTCAAGTGCACCAAAGCTTCGCCGATCCGGTATTCGACAAGTTCACCAAGACCTGCATCCGCCACATTCTGCTTCGCTACATCGGCGAAATCCTGCTTCAACTCAAGTGAGACGAGTTTGCCCCCCGCTTTGAGCCCTCTTGCCAGGCAGATCCCGCTATAGCCGCCTAAAGCGCCTATTTCCAGCACCTTTTTGGCGCCGATCATCGTTACCAGCATCGTGAGCAGTCTACCGTAGCCTGGTGCAATGGATATTTCCGGCATATTCTGGGTTCGAATGACTTCCTTCACCCGCTCCAGCACGGGATCGTCCGCATATAAATCTTCCATATAACTTTCAGGTGTTATGGTTTCCATGTTGTTCCTCCTAAGAGTTTTGCCTATTTCGTTTGTAAGTATATCTTATTTGTCCTATACTTGTTAATTGTATGAGTTTTATGATCGAAGCACAACCCGGATGGAAGGAATCTAAACATGCCACAACCTATCGAATTAATTGCAACTTGCCCAATGGGACTTGAAGCTATCGTTGCCCGCGAAGTCCGCGATCTCGGTTATACCGAGGTTACCGTTGAAAACGGCCGCGTACGCTTTATGGGAGACGAGCTTGCTATCTGTCGGGCCAATCTATGGCTGCGTACAGCGGATCGGATCCTGGTGCTTATGGGCCAATTTAAAGCCCTGACCTTCGACGAGCTTTTTGAAGGCACGAAAGCCCTCGCTTGGCCGGACTGGATTCCGAACGATGCCGAATTCCCTGTGCAAGGGCGTTCCCATAAGTCACAATTGTCCAGCGTCCCTGCCTGCCAAGGTATCGTAAAAAAAGCTGTCGTCGAGAAGCTCAAGCTTCAATACGGCACAGAATGGTTCCCCGAGAACGGGGCACGCTACGTGATCGAGGTTGCGCTTCTGAACGATGTCGCGACACTCACGATCGACACCACCGGCCCCAGCCTGCACAAGCGCGGTTACCGCAAGCTTGTGACCGAAGCGCCGCTGAAGGAGACGATGGCTGCGGCCATGATCCTGCTCAGCCGCTGGAGCGTCGATCGGCCGCTCTACGACCCGTTCTGCGGGTCGGGAACGATCCCGATCGAAGCCGCTATGATCGGCTGGAACATTGCGCCGGGCCTGCGGCGCAGCTTCCCCAGCGAAGCGTGGGGCAATGTGCCGCGCAAGCTCTGGGACAAAGCGCGCGACGAAGCGTTCGACGCGGTCCGCGACAATGTGCCGCTGCACATCATCGGCAGCGATATCGATCCGTCTGCCATCGAAGTGGCAGAGGCCGCCGCGAAGTCGGCCGGCCTGACGAAGCAGTTCCAGCTTCGCGTGGAACCGGTAGCCAAAGCCCGCCCGCGCGGCGACTATGGCTGCTTGATCACCAACCCGCCATACGGTGAGCGGCTTGGCGAAGCCAAGGATGTCGAGGTCGCGCTGCGCGAACTCGGAGTGCTTACAGCTCCAATGCCTTCGTGGAGCATGTTCATTCTAAGCCCGAGCACGCAGCTCGAGCATTACATGAACCGCCGCGCCGATAAGAAGCGCAAGCTGTTTAACGGGCGGATTGAGTGTAACCTGTACCAGTATCTGGGTCCGTTTCCTCCGCGCAGACACGATAACTAGCATTTTGTGGGAACAATAGTCCGCTATTTGCTCCTAAAGCAGCTATTTGGCCATTTAGTGGGAACTCTGTTCCCCTATATTGCCGATTTTGAGCAGTATTAATGCTGCTTAGGGCAAATAAGACCCTGTAGTTCCCTCGTTTTCCTGAAATCGGCCCATGGAGCCCGAATAGCGCCCTCTAGTTCCCCTATATTTTAGGGTATATGCAAAAGTAATGAGGCAATCCTTAAGTCATAATAATGACGGAGGGATTGCCTCTCATTTTTTGTATACAAAAAACCAAAACTCTACATTCAATATACCAGCATCCAACTCATCTCGTTCGCATTGCGAATACAGCTGTGAACCAACTCTACGATACTATCTTTGACGCTGCCTTCCCAGTATGAGGCGTGACAGCTGCAGACCGAAAATACTGACAAAATTATCATCTTTGCCTACACCATGCGCAACTACTTTTCTCGTCAGATCGCTCTTTTCCATTCCAATATCCCATTTTTATGAATATTGGTAAAAATACAAAGATATGCTCACTCGCAATTTTGGTATATAATGGAATTCACCCCTTTATTTAGCCGTTTACGTCACTGGATCCCTCACAGGTTTTGATCTCGGGACATTCCCTCCAGCCACAACAGATTCGAACACAGATATATCAAATTAAGGAGATTATTTAGATGAACCACTTTGAAGATATGGATAAAAGCTATATTAAAATTTAACGAGAACTGAGTATTCATGGCTAGAAGGCATTCATTTTCAAGCTATCCCACCGCTGGACAGTGCGAGTAATGAAATATCTCCCCTAGCAGAATACTATATTGCCCCGTTTATATTTCGAGTGCCGGAAATGTGTATTATAATTCCACTTACACATATCGATCTAAATGATGATGCACTCAGACAATTGCTTTGCCATTTTCATAATATTAATGTCGTAACGTCTAAGGGAATTCCCGTTGAACTGAGATTAGAAAATCTTAAACCTAGATCGAAGGAAATCTTTACTTTGTTATTGAGTGAAAAAAAGATAAATCCCTTCGTTTTGGATTTGTTCCAATTTCATGGTGAGCATACCTCTTCGGGTCATTTTAAGTATGTAAGATTTAATAATAAGTCTGCTAATCCTACCTACGAAGATGCGATAAATCCAATTCACATTCAACAATTCGACGAAGTATGGAATCACATAAAACTAATATACTCTGATAAGAAATATACATGTCTCTGCCCCAATTGGTTGTTCTCCAACCACTTGACCAGCTCAATCGCTTTGAATTATTTTTCAACAGCTTGCAAAGAGGTTTACTTGAGTGTAGATATTACGAAGTCACAAATTAATGGAATAATCCTTTCTATTGATGATGTTTAACTTAAAGATCCCGTAATGATTTTACCTTTAACAAAGGTAACGAATACATACCGAACAAGCGGACCCACAATGAGGAGTTGAAGCGGTAAAGCAAAAATAAAATTTTTTACTACTAAAGAAAAGTAGCTTTCTAGCAATGATTCTCCAACCAAACTGCCGGTAAAGTAAGCATTCCCCAATCCATAAAGAGACATAAAGAGAACCATTCCACTCACCATACAAAATGCAAGGGATACAATCACGAATGCCTTCTTAGATTTGTCATAGGGTAGTGAAAAAGCAATTTTTTTTGCCAATGGACCGACAATAAATAGTTCCAATAAGGACGCAATTATAAAGACTAGAACAAGTTGAGCAAGTATTTCCTTCAAGGATATCGTGCCAATCAAGCCGCGGGTAAATAAATTATAAAATGTCATGAATACGACCATCCCAGCGCACATCATCAATCCAAAATAAAAATCTTCCTTCTTCGTTGTTGGCAATTTCCATCATCCTTTCTGTTTGTCCTTGTTATTATAGCGATCGTGCAAGCCTCCTCATAAGTGAACACTTTGTGAACATTTATCCATCACCTCACTTAGATAACAAAAAAATCCCTCAACCGCTACTCCGACACATGGCCAGCCAAACGATTGGGGGATTCATTTTTTTTAACATAGTTCGCTACTATTCATTCTTTGAAAGTTCTTCCTCCAGCGTGTTCACTAACTCCATCAGCAGTCCATCCGGGTCTGCAAAATACGTATATCGATCGCCAGTTATAGGATCAATTCAGACCGGTTCAACCCCTATTTCCTCTTTGCCCTGAAAGGTTTCAATTTTCACTTTAAATGCCTAAATTACATAACATCGCTATATTACAGACAGATAAACTATTTTAGGGACGATCCCATAAATAACATTTATCTTTACTCAATGATCTGATCGAATTTTGCACCAAATTGTTGCATTTCTTCACTGTTAGAATCCCAAGTTGTATTATACTGTCCCAAAGTATATCTAGCAGAAAAAATATACATTAAGCGAAAATCACTATTATCCACATTTTTTTACATTTTCCGCTATTAGTAATTGTAAAAATATTACTTTTGTAGGATTATATCAACCCCCTTTAACAGTTATTATTGTAAAAAAGAGTTAATTATACATTTATATCAATTTAAAATTTTAACTGCTTCTGCCGCCTCAGCTACTTCTTGGCTACAATCAGTTTGTCATTCGGAGGGTACAAATCATACCTTTTTAAAATGTGATATTGATGCTGGTATTAGTAATATATTTTTACAACCTGAAGATAAAGTAACCTCAATTAATCCATCGGTAGAGATACAAAGATATGATAATTCAGAAGGTTGGTATACAATTGATATTATTCCTCTTCAGAGAAATTACTTACGAGCAGTTGAAACAGTTCATGAGCAAATACAAAGAGAGTATCCGAATGCGAATCACCAAGATTACCGTACAAAGGTTTCAGGAACTATTAAAGGTCTTATTCTTGGGACATTTCCTTCATCTACAGCTTATTCAAACGCAGTTGAATTAGGCTATATTATTGTCAGATAAACTTTGTATTCATGGAGCGTAGATCATAACCAGTGTCTACGCTCCATGTACTACAAATTAAGGAGATTATTTATATGAACCACTTTGAAGATATGGATAAAAATTATATTAAAAATTTAACTAGAACAGAGCATACATGGCTAGAAGACATCCATTTTCAAGCTATTCCGCCGGTGGACAGTGCGAGTAATGAAATATCTCCCATAGCAGAATACTATATTGCTCCGTTTATATTTCGAGTGCCGGAAATATGTATTATTATTCCACTAACTCATATCAATCTAAATGATGATGCACTCAGACAATTGTTTTGCCATTTTCAAAATATTCATGTCGTAACGTCTAAGGGAACTCCCGTTGAACTACGATTAGAAAATCTTAAACCTAGATCAAAAGAACTCTTTACTTTGTTATTAAGTGAAAAAAAGATTAATCCCTTCGTTTTGGATTTATACCAATTTCATGGTGAACATACCTCTTCGGGTGATTATAAGTATGTAAGATTTAATAATGAGTCTGTTAATCCTTCCTACGAAGATGCGATAAATCCAATTCACATTCAAGAATTCGACGAGATTTGTAATCATATAAAACTAATATACTCTGATAAGAAATATGTGCATCACTATCCGAATTGGCTATTCTCCGACCAATTAACCAACTCAATCGCACTTAGTTACTTTTCAACAGCCTGCAAAGAAGTTTATTTGTGTGTAGATAATGTGACGTCTCGCATTATTGAATTAACACTCTTCAACAATTAGGAACTGTCCACGACTAAAAAAAAGAACAGCTCGCCTAGATAGGCTGAACTGTTCTTAGCTTGGAAGTCAAGATTTGGTAGAGTCTTGTCATAAATGCTTCAATTTGGGGCATCGGCGGCATTTTTACTGAAAGTTTTACTTCGCCTTTCCAGTAGAAAATTAAGATGCTGTTGCTTCTTCCTTGAAACATTTCGACATCCCAACAGGCTTCGTTAAGCGCGTATTCTTCCAAATTGATCAGTAGCTTTGGTCCATCCGTGGATGGTACCAAACGGGCAACATGATTGCCGCAAAGCGAGGTTACTTTCTGCTCTTCATGTAGTTCGGACTGCATGCTGTTTGGTCCTCCTTTTTGTTCATCGTTAATTAGCGCTATGATAGAGAAAACCCCACCATTGTGTACCGATCGGAGGGGGTTCGAAGGTGAATGCCCAATCGTTCGGCAGCTGGCTGGCAACAAGTTCGTTTCAGAACAAGGTAGCCCCTATAGCTTTGCGTCGCTGACTTTCGTCAGTTTTGCCATGTCGTGATGTGTTGTAAAGTTTATTTACATGAAATATCTACACTATCAAGAATAAGGGAAGTTGTTTTGAAATCGTATAGTTCTAAAGAACTAATTTCGCCATATTTATTAAATAATTTCTTTTTTCGACGAATTTTTCAGGAAGTTTTGTAGATTGATGGCGCCTTTCCAATAGAATAACGATCCTGCCATGACCACTACAGCCATGATCAGATACAATACGCTTCCGCCGTAAGCTACAAGCAAAAACCCGCCTATCCACGGTCCCATGAAATGGCCGACATTCGTTAAGGTTTGAGCGCCAAAATATGTACCTCGCATATGCTCGGGAGCTAACTTGTCAATCAACATGTTCGCGGCTGGATAATTTAAAATTTCGCCAAGCGTAAAGATCCCCATCGAAACAATCAACGGAATGAGCGAATGCGAGAACGCAAAACCCACATCTCCTAAAGCAAACATCAAATTGCCAAAAATAATGGCGGCAAGCGGCGTGTACTTATTGGAAATTCGAGTAAGCGGTATTTGTAAAGCAATGACCACTATCGCATTAACGCTCATAAGGACGGCAAACATTTTGACGCCATCGGTGAAATTTTGCTCCAAATACTGGGAAAGAGTCACCATGACCTGCGAGTATCCGATCGCTCCGATGATCCCGCCAAGAATGTAGTAGCGAAACGTGACATCGCTGCGGATGACACGCAAAGCGGAGGCGAACGTAACCGGTTGTTTCTTCTCTCCTTCGATCTGCTTAATGCCAAAAACAATAAGGAGAACGTACAGCGTAACCGCATAGATAAAATAAACAATTCCAGTTAGCAGAAATGGCAGAGACCCGTCCATCGTTGCAAAAAAGGCTCCTAACAAAGGACCTACAGCTACACCGACATTAATGGCCATGTATCTCATCGAAAAAACACTTAGGCGTTTGGCCGGTTCTGTCAGATCCGCCATCAAGGCTTGCGAAACTGGCTCATAGAACGAGCGGCACAGACCGTTTAACATATTGAGCAGCATGAATAAGACCGGTAGTTTTACGAAACTGAAGCCTGTAAACACAATGGCCCATCCGAAAAGAGCTGCCAGCATAATGATGCGTCTGCCGAATCGGTCCGATAAGTTACCGCCGATGAAGCCGCCGACCGTTCCGGCCAAAGCTCCCATCCCGATGACAACCCCGATCATTACCGCGCTCATGGAGGTATGTTTAGCTAAGTAGATCGCCAGAAAAGGCAGACTCATGGAAGACGCCGCTCTGGCCATGACGGTCCCCAAAATTAACGTATGTACAATCGGATGATAAGAACCTAGAAAACCGCGTAATCGATTCATCTGCCAAAACTCCTCGTGCTGCTAATTTACCAAAGGTTAAGATTATGAGATCAAGAACTCATTATACACGAAAAGCGGCAGTTCGTGTCCTTATTTCTTATTTTTTGTCGAACAAAAAAGCTGGATCCCCGTGCTCGAACGGGAACCCAGCTTTTTTACTCACTTTCTACGGTACCAATTGCCCATTTCAGCAAGCTGTTATAGGGAAGGATCGTCACCTCATCCGGGAAGTTATACGATTCGCTGCAAACCGCTAACGGATAAGCCTCTTCGGTTTTGAACCTAACCAACTCGTAGGTTCTGCAGAAATAACATTTTTTCTCATAGACAGTTACGGCATCTACGGCTGAAATCATGTCAAAGGATATCTTCGTCATAGGAAAACCAAGCCCGGTACCCATCAGCTTAACAAAACTTTCTTTCATCACCCAGCGCCGACAAAGAAAGTCAGCATGATCTTGAACACCGCAAAACGTTTTCCGTTCCGAAGGGGACAGGATGCTTTCTGCCAACTTTGCAAACCGGGGGTCCTGCTTCTCAACATCAATCCCAACCTCACAAGATGCCAGAACAATGGCAACCCACTCCCCTGAGTGAGAGATATTAAAGAAAAGATGGGGCCAGTCGTTAAGCGCCGGTTTCCCTGAGGGGCTGTAGATGACCCTCGTTTTGCTTTTATCCAAACAAAGCTCATGACGAAGCACATAGTGGAGCAAAATGTCCCCTGCCATCATTCTTTGCTGTTGATGCTTTTGCAGGCATCTGTCAATCTTGGCCTTTCTGCCTTCATCGAAAAAAGAATCGAATGAACGCCAAATGTCAACTCCCGTGCGATGACAAATCCTCGTAGCTATTATCTTCATTTGCATAGCGTTCTCCATATTGTGCGATCATGCCGCTGATGAATCTTGCATCCCGATGTACCCATCCGATTAAAGCCGATCCCCGGGAAGACTGCCAAGGCAGACCTACAAAATACAAACCCGGAATCCATGTAACTCCCCGCTCATGAATGACTGTTTGATTGTGATCGAAAACTTCGGGAATACATATCCATGGATAGTCGGCACGAAAGCCGGTGGCCCATATGATCGTACTCGGTTTTTGAAAAGACCCGTCTGCAAATGAAACCAGTCTTCCACTCGCGCTTGTCGCTCTGTTTAATAGTTTGACCGTTCCGCTGGCGATTGCCATTCTCAGATCAAAACCATAAAGCGGATCTTTCTTTTTAATGAACCGCCGCCCAATCCATGATTTCGGACTCTTGCGCAACAGCCCAATCCTTTCATACCACCAAAAAAGGCTCCTGCCAAGCAAACGGTAAGGCAGATATTGAATGTGATGACCAACTGACAAATAAACTTGCTTCTTCTGAGAAATCTCAAGTGCAATCTGCGCGCCGGAATTACCCCCGCCGATCACGAGTACTTCCCCCTGTTCAGGAAGCATTTCAACATTACGATAATCTGCTGTATGTATATGAAACACTTCCGGGCTTAGAGACTGTGCAAACGGAGGAATGAAAGGGGTTTGAAAAGGCCCCGTGGCCACAACGACTTGTTGAGCCAACCATGTCCCCTTGTTCGTCGTGATTAAGAATCGACCCATAGCATAAGAGAGACGCCTTACTTCTGTTTCTAACTGGACGGGGATGGCAAAATGTTCTTGATATAGCTTTAAATACGCCGCCATCTCATCCTTTGTCGGATAGCCCCAAGGATCTCCCTCTAGGGGCAGCCCAGGCAAACTGCTGTACTTACGAGGCGTAAAAAGGGTTAACGAGTCATATCTGTCCTTCCACGAATGCCCTATTTCTTGGCTGTGATCCAAAATAATAAACTTCCGCGACTCCGATCGTAAATAATACCCTGTCGATAGACCTGCTTGCCCTCCGCCAATGACGACGACATCTATACTTTCCAAAAGCAACTCCCCCAATTAACAAAAACAGGTTATGCCATTCGACTCCCCCGAATGATTGCCCGCCGTCTTCCAACACGATTGATGATTCCACGGGTAGCCCGGAAGCATATGAGAAACTTTCCTACGTTCGGAGCTTTCAGGCACATAGAGACCTTTAACAAACAATTGACACTGCAGCTGCAGTTTGCCAATCATGCTGCTGCCGTTGCAGACGATTATTGAGTCTTCCTTCTGCGACATCCAGACAGGAGCTGACGAGATGCACACAACAACTTTCCCTCGAGTCTTTTCCGCCTCTGGTTTAACTGACGCATCATAGTCCTGGCGGACAAGCCGTTCGATGGCTTGCGGAAGTGACAATTGGCCTTCCACGACCAACGCTGTAATACTGCCAACGCCTTCGCCCATGCAGCTTACTGGCTGTATCCCCCAATGCCGGAGCATCTCCGCATGTGCATATTGTTTCGCAAAAGTTTGCCAATCGCCATGACTCTGCGCGAAGGATTCCGGCACCAGTTGACGGTACAATTGGCTCACAACAAAATAAGCTTGTTGAAACAGAGCATCACCAGTTATCTCTTCTAACCCTGCATCGGCATCGCTCATATCATGAGCCGGGAAATAATACACCATCTGAGGCGGATTAGAAAGCACATGGCCATAGCTTTTCCACGGCAGGCTGATGTCAGGTGCGCTCACCTCATCCTGCAATGCTTTCATCAATGACTCCTTAGATGACGCTGCAATAGCCAGTCTATGTTCATGATGCTTTCTACCCTGCAGCAGCGTGGAACAAATAGATGGAAGATCAGGCTGACTAACATGCTTCAACCAGTCCGCATACGTTTGAGCCAAAGCCGATAAACCCTCTTTTCTCGCTGCAGACAGCGTAAATAGAAAGGGAGCACTTTCCGATTGCTCCGGCAATCTGTGAGGCGGCCTGCCAAGAACAATATGCGCATTGGTTCCGCCAAAACCGAATGAACTGACGCCAGCATAGACCTCTTTCCCAGATCGGAGGTCCGCACATTGTGTGGGGACTACAAACGGGAAACTCTCATGCGGAATTTCGGGATTCCACTTCTGAAAATGCAAACTCGACGGAATGATTCCATGTTTCATAATGAGGGCCGTCTTGATGAGTCCAGCTATTCCAGCTGCAGACTCCAGATGTCCTATGTTGCTTTTCACCGAACCGAGAAAGACGGTATCGGTCCTGCCGCATTCTTGGGCAAGCACTTGTCCCAATGCTTTCACTTCAATGGGATCGCCCAAATAGGTCCCTGTCCCATGAGCTTCAATATAGCCAAGTTGGCAAGGCTGAATTCCCGCATTCGCATACGCCGATCTAAGCAGTTTCTCTTGCGCGGATTGATTCGGCGCAGTGATTCCATTGCTGCGCCCGTCCTGGTTGACCGCACTCCCGGGAATGACGGCATACACTTCATCGCCATCCGCTAACGCTCTGGTTAACGGTTTAAGTATGACGATCCCACAGCCCTCGCCCCGAACATAACCGTCAGCCCGGATATCGAAAGTTTTACAGCGATCATCCGCTGCAAGCATCCCCGCTTTACTCAAACTTGAAGTAACGGCATTAGAAAGAATAACATTCACGCCACCGGCAATAGCCTGTTGACTTTCCCCCGACCATATACTGCAGCAAGCTTGATGTACCGCAACAAGCGAAGAGGAACAAGCCGTATCAATCGCCATGCTGGGTCCTTGAAGCCCCAGAAAATAAGATAAGCGATTTGCCGCAATGCAGAGCGCACTGCCTACGACCGAGTGAATATGCAGCTCATCCGCAGCTTCGAGCTCTCTCCTTCCATAATCACTGTTGGAAATGCCAATAAATACGCCGCTTCTGGTATTAGCCAACGACTCCGGCGATATACCTGCATCCATCAAAGCTTCCCAGGCAACCTCAAGCAGCAATCGTTGTTGCGGGTCCATTCGGATTGCTTCCCGATAGGATAGGCTAAAGAAAGGATAATCGAAGCCATCGATCTGATTCAGATAGCCGCCTTGGCGATCTACTTTCCCTTCACCCAGCTTCTCTCGCTCTGCAGGGTAATCGCTGACAGCATCCAAGCCTTGAAGCAGAAGCTCCCAGAATTCCCCGCTGCCTGAAACATTAGGGAACCGGCATCCTATGCCAATAATGGCAATAGGATCACGTTGGTTTGGCACTTCGCGTGATGAGGCAGTCTCCTGCTTCCATTTATGCGCTTCGTCCCTCCTCAAATAACCACACAGTTCATAAATACTGGGGTAATCCCAAAATAACGTCGGGGAAACAGGCATGTTCAGCACTGCTCCCAATTCACCCGACAACAGCATCGTTTTCGCTGAATCTAGCCCATAGGAGCTGAATGGTTCATGAATGTCAATCTCCTCTTCCTTCCGGTCTACGAGGAGCGCAATTTCAATTCTTAACCACTGCAACACTTCATTCGAGTTCATCAATGTTTCCTCCGAGTAGGATGCGCTCAACCTTGCCCAAGCTCACCTGTTTCATACCTTTTTTTCGTTAAACTGCGTTGAATTTTACCGCTAGACGTTTTCGGAATCGTCCCTGTTCGAACCAACAAGAGATCGTTCAGGTGAATATCAAACTGTTCCCATAAGGCTCTGCGTGCCGCAACCAACACTTCATTCTGAAGCTGAATGCTTCTTTCGTCGGCTTGCTCTTCTCCCTTGCAGCGACTCCTGAATTCCCGATTGAGTTCAGCTACGACGACAATTTCTTCCGTACCGTCTGCACATTGCCGCTGAAATGCTGCAATATATTCCTTGCGCACAACCGGATGGCAATTCTGAACGGAGAACTCAATATCTTGCGGGTATAAATTGCGTCCGTTGACAATGATGATATCTTTGATTCTGCCTGTGATGAATAGTTCGTTGTCTTTAATAAAACCCAAATCGCCTGTGCGCAGAAATCGTTCGCCGGGGAAATTAGCCAACTCACCATGAAAGGAGAGCTGCGAAGCCTCTTCATTCGCCCAATAACCTTGCGCTACGCTAGGCCCGCTCACCCAAATTTCTCCCACCATTCCATCGCTGCCCAGGATACCGTACTTATGACTCATGATAATTATTCGCTGCTCGGGAACTACAATGCCGCATGCAACAATGGCTCGGGCATTCGCCGAATTCTCAGCAACAACTACGGCAAGATCCAGTTCCAGACTTTCAGCATCAAGCCATAATGTCGTGTACGTTTGTTCCCGTTTATATCCAGAAACGTACAAAGTGCCCTCGGCTAACCCATATGAGGGCGCGAAGCTGTTAGCCTGAAACCCGTAAGGCGCAAATGTGCGAATGAATTTCTTTAAGGTGTCTTCCCTTACCGGCTCCGCACCGTTGAAAGCCAATGCCCAACTGCTAAGATCGATATCTCCGTCTATTTCCGGATTGAATTTCTCTGCACACAGCTCGTATGCAAAATTTGGTGCACCGCTATACGTTGCTTGATATTGCGTAATGGCTCGCAGCCAGCGGACAGGCTTCTGCATGAAACTTACCGGCGACATATACACAAGCTCGCACCCTAAATATAAGGACATCAGCAATTGTCCGATCAATCCCATGTCATGATAAGCAGGAAGCCAATTCATAATCCGAGTAGCTTCAGAGAGCTGAAAGTACTTGGCAATCAATGACATGTTATGAATTAAATTGCCATGGTTGACCATGACGCCCTTGGGATTTGCCGTGGAGCCTGAAGTATACTGCAAGAACGCAATATCATCAGTGGTGCATGGCATACAGAAAAATCCGCCGTTCGGGCTTATATGATCCGTAGCCATAAGTTCCAAACGAGAAAGCAGTGAATCTTGGCTAGCACCTGATACCATGTCTAAAATCAGCTTGTTTGTGGAAAGAGCGATCTCCGTTCGCGCACTTTGGATAATCGCATCGAGTCTCGGTGTAGGACGTCTCATATGCGGAGGGTACGCAGGGATTGGAATCATCCCGGCGTACAGACATCCCATGAATCCAGCAATGAACTCCAGCCCGGGCGGATAAATCAGCAGTGCCGTCTTATGTTTTCTGCCTTGCATGCGAAGAGACGAAGCAATCATCATGGCTCGTTTGTTCAACTCAGCTGCCGTCCAACTCACTTCTTGATTTTCCCCGTCAACCAAATAGGTGTACATCTTAAGGTCAGGATTGACTAATGCCCGATACTGCAACAAGTCCACAAGATTCGTATGAATGATCGCTTTCAATAAG
Organism: Paenibacillus planticolens; assembly: GCF_013141725.1. Classification (GTDB taxonomy): domain Bacteria; phylum Bacillota; class Bacilli; order Paenibacillales; family NBRC-103111; genus Paenibacillus_E; species Paenibacillus_E planticolens. The sequence continues at coordinate 367,384 of NZ_WHNZ01000022.1, forward strand.
CCGCTACCCATAAGCTCCCTCCCCCCACCTATGAAATGGATGACGCGATACGATCGTATACATAAGCAGTTAGTGTATCAACAGATTGAAAATGGTGGCGCAGTTGATGGAGCTTCGTTCGGTCAATGTGAAATCCGAATTGCTCTTCAATCCCCCCGGCAATATAAAAAGCCTCTACCGATTCCAAACACAGGCCCTCGCCGAATAATGGCGCATCATCTATAATGTCTTCAGGAGCGATCCCTTTTAACTCCAAGTTTTCAATAATAATTTTTTGTTTAATCACCTTGGCAATTGCCGCCTTATCATAAAGCCGTGATTCATTATTCATAGGAACCATCTCCTTATCGTCAACTAGCTTGGCATACAATGATAGAAATGGACGAGTGAATGCTCCATGCACTGTAGAAAATACCCAACATCCGACTCATTCGTAAATGCGCCCATACTTATGCGTACTGACGAGCGAATCTCGTCCTCATCCAACCCCATTTCTTGCAGAACGTAGGAGAGCTTTTTCTCTTGATTTGAACTGCAAGCTGAGCCAACAGAAACAGCAATGCCGAAGCGTTGGTCCAAATAAGCGGCTAAAGCCTCTCCGCGAATGCCGGGAATTCCGATATTTATGGTGTTGGCTAACGTACAGCCCGAGCCCATAGGCCCGTTGACCTTTAGATTTGGAACAAGCAAACGCAGCTGATCAATAATTCGATGTTTGTACGCAAACAGTTTGGCCTGCACGAACGCCATATCCATCTGGGCCACGCGGCATGCTTCCGCCGCACCAATTAAAGAGACAACATTTTCGGTTCCGCTTCTCAAGCCCATCTCTTGTCCGCCTCCGTGAATGAGCGGTTCCAACGCATACGCTTTATTTACGTACAGTCCCCCAACTCCTTTGGGACCACACAATTTATGAATGGAAAAAGATAACGCGTCGACCCCCAACTCTTGCAAACGGATTGGCATTTTCCCGACAGCCTGGACGGCATCCGTGTGGAAGAAGATGCCTCTAGATTTGGCGGCTGCGGCTATCTCTTGAATCGGTTGTATCACGCCTGTTTCATTATTGGCCAGCATGATCGTTATCAATTTGGTGTCCGGCCGGATTGCATCAATCACTTTTTGCGCGGAAATACAACCAATTTCATCAACAGGAACAAATGTCACTTCGCCTCCTGCTGATTGACACCAATAACGAAGTGTATCCCTTACGGATGGATGCTCGATGACAGAAGAAACGGCATGAAATGGCGACCCTGACCACCGGTTTAAATAACCTTTAATAACCCAGTTGTTGCTTTCGCTTCCACCCGAAGTAAAATAAAGTTCATCCGGCTCACACTGCAAGAATGCCGCAATTTGCTGTCGTGCCGAAACCACCGCATCTTTGGCGCTCATGCCAACATTGTGAACACTTGACGGATTGCCGTAGGTGTCTAAAGCTTGTGTCATAACTTCGCTTACAAGAGGATGGAGCGGCGTTGTTGCATTATAATCAAAATAACGTCCAATCACGGCTTACACCCATCAGGAGCATGGAAGGAGTCAAACAGTTTATTCAATATATCCAAACAATGCTTTTGGTTAGGCTCCAGCTCGCCAAGCAGCTCCGCCCTACTTGAAGGCGTCATGCCGCATAATTCATCGATCGCTTTTCCTTGGACATTTTCGCTAAAAATGCTTGCTGTCGCGATAGACGTTGCACAGCCATACGCCTTATACTTAATTTCCTTTATTTTGCTTTCATGAAAATTCACACAAACATGTATCGTATCGCCGCAAACCGGATTGCCAATTCGAAACGCCAAGTCAGGATCGATAATTTCGCCGATATTTCTTGGGTTCATAAAATGATCAGAAATGATTGCATTGTACATGTTTCAATTACTCTCCTTTTGTTAGGTTGAGTATCTCGCTATCCAATAGGGCATTGCGTAATTCTTGCTTCCTTATCCGACATGAATTTCTCCAAATTAATTGCGCAGCAGCCTATCTCGGCCCCTTTGATGCGGTACATATAGTTCACGACCTGTCCATTCCTGCCGCAGGGACAAGGATTTTTATCCATATACACAAGATCGTCTGTCAGAATGAAACCCGGATACGATAACGAAGTAGGGTCATAAACAACTAAGCGTCCCGGCTCGCCCTGCGCCACCTCTTGATCTGCTTTATCCAGACCGCGTATGGAGAAATGAACCCATGGGGGAACATGCTTGGCATGATGCTCACATTCGATGGCCATGAAATTCGTTTCGACCAATCCGAACATATCACGAACTTGCCCTTGTTGAATGCCAAATGTTTGTGCTGTTTGCTCATAAAATTCAAGGCGGTTAATCTCCCTGCCTGTATAACTCTTCCAGCCGCCAAGTGTAATGATTTGTGATTGTCTGTCGAGTTGAATATGGCGCTGATGTTCATTGATATAGCGAGATAGCCTTTCGACCAAGAAGGGCGGACCGATAATATGACGAGTATGCACATGCTGCCAATCATTCAATTGCTGGAGGACAGCCTCTGGATCAAAAGCATGACCGCTTATAAAAAATCGGCTGGAATCCAGCAATCCGGAGAACATGTTAATTAGCTTCACTAATCCCATCTCAGGCATTTCCTCGGCAGATGGCGCCAAATAGATGGCCGCTCCGCCAAAAAATCGAAACATCTCGCGAAACATTGAGAACATACTGAGCACGCTTCGCGTTAGGGTTTGTTCGTCTCTGCGCGAGATGCTCGGTATTCCGCTTGTCCCTGTGCTTCTCAACTCATGCTCCACATCATGAATCGGCTTCGTTAAAAGCAGTTGAGCATTGACGTCCTTGAATTTCCCGATTCCAATGGCCGGGATCTGAGCGACATCTTCAATGCGTTGAATATCCGACAATGTCATTCCTTTCTCTTCGCAAATTTTCCGGTAAAGCGCATTATGCGTATAGTGATACTGAAAATTATGTTTAATTAGCTCTAGTTTCATCTCGTTATGCGACTCAATCGGCAATTGATAGATAGACCGGATAGACGCAATAACACTGCCAACTGGATCTATTCCCATCATTATCGATTTTTCAAATAACTCACGATATGAAGACATCATAAGCCCCCTTTGTTTTGAGTGAACTCCTCGTTCTTCCTGTTAAACAATACGAATGAAACCACCATGAATCCGATAGCTAAGATACCACCGCTAAAGTAGGCATGTTGAAACCCCTCCGTCCTGAATACTGACAATGCACCTGCAGATTCAGCAGCGTTCCCGGCACTAACCGAAACAAATAGCGCAATTCCCATTGCCCCGCCAAGATTACGGAACATAGCGAAGGTACCGGAAGCTATATTCAAGTGTTCTTCGGGAATGGATAGCGTGCTAAGCGTCAAACTGGCAATGGCTATCATGCCAATCCCAAATCCCGCCAAAGTCAGACAGCCAATAAACAAGCCTATTGAAGAAGATTGCAAAGGAAGTGTTCCAAGCAGAACAAAACTAAGGATTGAAATGGCATACCCGATCGTAAGAGGGATTCGACTACCGATTTTATCGATCATTTTACCTATGAAAGGTGATATGAGCAGTAAACTGACAGATAATGGCGTCATGAGAATGGATGCTTTGAGTGTGCTGAAATGCAGGATGCGAGTTAAATACAGGGGGGAAATTATCATGGTTCCCATTAACAGGAGACCGCCTAGCGTATTTGATAAAAGTCCGGTTACATAATGATGATTTTTAAAAATGGCTAGCTCCATTAAGGGATTTGCTCGTATGGTTTGCGTCCATATAAATCCGCCTATCAGGAGTAAGGCGATGGAAAGCTGCCACCAGACGACCGGGCTTAACCAACCATGCTCCGCCACTTGCAGAAATCCATTGATACAGCAGAATAAGCCTATACTAAGTAAAATAGTTCCCCACCAGTCAAGTTTACCGGGCTGTATTTGATCTTGATAAGATATTAAGGCATTTCTTTGCAGAAACAACGCCATGAGGATAACAGGAATATTCAAATAGAATACCCAATGCCAGCTGAACGCTTCTGTAATCAAACCGCCAAGACTCGGCCCTACGGCAATTGCCAATGCGCCTACCGCGCTCCATATCCCCATTGCCGCTCCCACTTTTTCTTTGGGAACAATCGATCGAACCAAACTCATGCTGGCGGGAATGGCCATTGCACCGCCAATCCCTTGGAGCGTCCTTGCTGCGATGAGAAGCGAAGCAGTTGGAGCTATAGCACATAGAAGCGAGCTCAGCATGAATAACGTCAGTCCTAGTGAAAACATCCTTTTTTTCCCGTAGAGATCTGCAATTTTCCCCATAAAGATGAGAAGAATCGCGACTGTCATGGTGTAGGCATTCATGACCCATGCCGCCGTTTTTAGGGAAATAGCGAATTGATCGATCATCGTAGGCAGTGCTATATTGACAATCGTACTGTCAAGAAAGATAACAAACAATCCTAGACTAATCACGATCACCTGATACATTCCTGATGCTGTGGAGGGAGAACTTTTACGTTCAACTTGCATCTGCAACTCACCTTCCGATCCTGATGTAAGCCATTCAACCGCCTTTGCAGGCAAGCAGCGAGTCCAACGATGGTTGAATGGCTGTTAGACAAGCGCTTACCTCATTTCGACCGTTTCCGCATCATGCTGATGACGAAAAACGCGCAGCAGCACACCAGCAAACATCCAACAACAACCATAGTAATCGTAGACACTGTGCCTCCTCCTTTCATCGTTCACATACACAGAGCTTCTAATTCCTGGCTACGGCATCCGAATGATAGTCATAAGCATTAAGCGCATTTATGCCATGCGTCAAGACATAGCCTGCATTGGCAACACCGCCTACAAGCAACCCTTCCATGAGTTCTTCCGCTGTTCCGCCTAGCGCTTTAAATTTACGGGTATGATTGTCGATACTATACGCGCAGCCATTCACATGAGCGATAACAACTGCAATCAACTGTTTCGTTTTGGCATCGATAGCCCCATCCGCCATTGCGGTGGATTGGAATTGTTCGAAAGCTGCGAAGGTCTCTGGACGAGTTTCCTTAACCTGCGGCAGTTTGCTTGCATTACTCGTTGCGTACAGCTCATTTGAAACAAGATCATGCATCGTATTCCATGCGTTTACGCTATGAAACAGTACCGTTTCCGCATTCACTGCACCTGCCACAAGAATAGCTTCCACCACTTCTTCAACAGAGCCTTCCAGCTTCTTGAATTTGCCTGTGTGAACGTCAATGCAGTAAGGACAACCTGTGACATGCGTCACGGCAACGGCAATTAATTCTTTCGTTCTCGAAGCAATCGCCTTCTCGGCGAAAGCTTCCCCCATAAACTGAAAAAACGCTTTGGAGCCTTGAGGCACAATTTCTTGCAATTCTGCGACTCTTTTCAAATTGCTGCGCTCATACAAAGAATTAGAATGATTCATATTCATTTCCATATTCCTCCATTTCTTCATTTCGAATATTATGATATCTAACTTATTTTCAGCTGTCAACATATATATATTTCGACTTTATTTTGTAAAATATTTATAAAAATCCACACTTTTCATGAAAAATACGTTATAATGACTGTAAAAATAATATATAGCCAATGCGTTGTAAGTTAGATATCTAACTATATACATAAAAAAACGCCTATAATCAAATTAGAAGCGCTCGCCTACCTAGCCTTGAAAATTGCTGTCAACACGCTTCATCCAGTGCAGCATCAAAGCGATCTCTTGCTCGGAAAATCCTTGGCGGATCATCTTCTCGCCTTCTTCGACGATGGCCAAACAAGCCTCTTTAATAGAGGAACCCTTCTCCGTCAAAAAAATCCGGTTAATACGGGTATCCAACTTATCTTGCACACGTTTGATCATTCCTCGCTCTTCTAAACCGCGCAGCAGGAAGGTCATGGAGGCCGGTTGAATACCGAGAATTTGAACCATATCTTTCTGGGTGCAGCCTTCTTGTTCCCACAGAATCATAAGAACACCGAGCTGAGAGTTCGTGACGCCCTGCTCATCCAGCCGCTGATCCAAATAATTGCAGGCATTGCGGTAATTCTTTTTTAACCAAAATCCAATAGATTCATGTAGTGTAGCTTTCATGTTGGTTCTCCCTTTACAAGTTGCTTCTCCGTTATATAGCCATTATATACGATCACCTCACTGATGAACATATTGTAAGCAAGCAGATTCAGCGCTGACTTCTGGACATTTTCCTCTTAGCGTTCCAGTACGAAATCCAACCAGCCGTATAACAGATGAGACAGCCGAAAAACTTCGGCTTGAGCATTGAATTTTGAGGATTGATCGGGCACGATTTCATGTTTGCACCCCCTTCTCCGAGATTTAATTAGATATCTAAATATATAGTAGGACACAAAGAAGTTTATGTCAATATTTCCCACAAAATAAAGGCACCTTCCAAAGGAAAGTGCCTTTACGTCCTCCTTATGCCTCATCACTCGTCAGATCATTCGCAGGAATTGAGAGCCACGGACGATCGCTCCGCCAGTTCACCTCTACCTCCGTCTCGAAAAAGGAAGATAAGCCGGCGCTTGTCAGCACATCGCGTGACAGACCCTTCGCAAACACCTCACCGCGGCGGATCAATAAGGTTTGATTGAAAATCGGAATAATTTCTTCAATGTGATGTGTCACGAATAATAGAGTCGGAGCATCCGGTCCTTTCGCCAATTCTTGAATGCTGGACAACAAGGCTTCCCGGGAAAGAAAATCGAGTCCATTCGTTGCCTCATCCAAAATCAGCAGCTTCGGCGAAGCCATTAACGCTCGAGCGATCAGAAGCTTTTGCTTCTCTCCTTGGGAACAGGATTGATAAGTACGATCGTATAAATGCATGCAATTAAGGCGCTGCATTAGCTCTCTAGCTTGCTCGAAATCGGCCTCGCTCGGTTTCTCATACAGCCCGATGGAAGCATGCTTTCCGCTGATGACGACATGCTGGGTTTTGTCGGAGGCATACAGCTTCTCCTGCAGGGATGAGCTTACCCAGCCGATCATTTTACGCAGTTCTCTTAAATCAACCGTTCCAAACGGATGGCCAAGTACGGACATCTGCCCTTGGCTCGGCCAGATGTAGCCATTGATCATATTCAGCATTGTCGTTTTGCCCGAGCCGTTCAAGCCAAGAACAGCCCAATGCTCCTGTTTGGACACTTGCCAGTTCACTTGGTTCAGTATCGTTTTATTGTCTCTGTACCAAGAGACATTGTTCATGTCAATAATCGGCATCATGTAGGATCACCTCGTAATTCATCATGCTTTTACCGCGTTTTGCGGCAAATCAGTTTGGGTCAAATTCAGTTTTTTATCGGACGGAAGGAACGCGGCCAACAGCCCGATTAGTGGCAGGAAGGCACAAAGTTTAATGACGAATGAGATGCTCGTTGCATCCGCAAGTGTACCCAGCACAGCCGATCCTATCCCGCCTAAACCGAAAGCAAGGCCGAAGAACAGGCCGGACACCGTGCCCACCTTGCCGGGCAGCAGCTCCTGCGCATAAACCACAATGACGGAGAAACCGGAGAGCAGAATGAACCCGATGCACGCACAAAGCACACCCGCCCAAAATAAATTGGCATACGGTAATAGCAGCGAGAACGGAGCTGTGCCCAAAATCGAAAACCAGATCATGTTCCGTCTTCCGAATCGGTCCGCAAGCGGTCCGCCCATGAACGTACCGACTGCTCCGGCAGCAAGCAAGGTGAAGATGAACAACTGCGCTTTTTCAACGGAGAGTTGATCGTGCTGGATTAAATAAAAGGCATAGAAGCCTGTCATACTGGCCACATAAACGAATTTGGAAAATAAGAGCATGATCAAAATCGTAATCGCATACGCCACTGTTTTACGCGGCAGAGGTTGTTTCAAGGCAGCTGTTTTACTTGTAGAAGCTGAACGACTGCTTCCTGCCTTGCGATACCATTTGGCTACGAAAAATTGAACGATAATCGCCGCCGCTGCGACTAGCGAGAACCAAATAATCCCGAATTGTCCGAACGGCACGAAAATCAGGGCTGTAAATACCGGAGCGAGCGCCTGGCCTATGTTGCCGCCGGTTTGGAAGATCGACTGCGCAAGCCCTCTGCGGGGTCCGGCAGCCAAATAGGCCACACGCGACGCTTCAGGATGAAGCACGGAGGAACCAAGACCGACAAGAACAACGGCCCCCAGCACTTGAACGAACGAAGACGCTACGGCGAGTAAAATGACGCCCAAGAGCGAGAAAAACACACCTGCCGGCAGCAAAAACGGCTTTGGTTTTGCATCGGTATACAGTCCGATTAAGGGCTGGAACATGGAAGCCGTTACGTTTAGCGTAAAGGCAATCCACCCGATTTGCGTAAAGCTAAGCTGGAGCGAATTATGAAGAATCGGAAACATAGCGGGAATAACGGATTGAATGGAATCATTCAACAAATGGACTAAAGAGATAGAAAATAGAATCGCATAAACCGTTTGGTTGCGTGCTGAATTTGATTCTGACATAGGTGCCAGCCCCTTTCATCATATCATCTGATGTTTAAAATCGCAGAAGAGTCAACCTACTCCTGGTTGACATATTGTTTAAGCTCTGTGACAGTCTCATCCAGATTTTTCATGGTCCAGTACTCGGCTGCCGATACATCCTTATCTTTGATCGCTTGGTACATGTTCTCGTGGTACAAATGGTGGGGATCGTGCACCGTCTCAACACTTACCAATTTATGCGACGCCTCCAAGAGCGCGGAAGTGAAGGAACGATACAAATCGATGACGATGCTGTTTTTGCTGGCGATAGCGATGGCAAGATGAAATTTCACGTCAAAACTTAAATACGTGCCTGTATCGCCATTCTCCAAAGCTTCAAACCGTTGATTCAGCGCGCTGCGCATTTGCTCAAGATCGTTCTCATCTCGGCGCTCAGCGGCTAATCGGGATATTTCCAGCTCGAGCATCTTTCTTACCTCGTAAACTTCGAGAATCTCGGCTCTGCGCAGCCGATGGTCAAGCGGTTCCTGCATAGCTGACTGGGCTTTTAAAAAAGTGCCGAAGCCCTGCTTTTTCTCCAGCAGACCGGCATGCACCAGCACCCTAACCGCTTCGCGGATGGTCGAGCGGCCGACAGCGAACTGCTGCATCAGCTCCGGCTCCGTCGGAATCTTGTCGCCAGGCTTAATTTCGCCTTCCGAGATTTTCTTCTGCAGCTGATTCACCACATCGTCAACCAACTTCGGGCGGTTCAGCGGCTGAAAAGACATTTTCGAATTCATCTGATCATCTCCTGTTTGGAAGAGTATAGCATAGGTGATCTTGATTTTTCCAGATTATTTTTAGCATACCCTGAAAAAAAGAAAAACACTTCCCTGAGCTCTCTGGAGGAAAGTGCTTGTCGCCTTGACAGACTGGCTTTTTAACTGGAACCACAGCTTGAACATGACGAACAGGAAGAGTTTGACGTGCAGGAACTGCCGCCCCCTTGATCTCCTGAGCTGTCATTGTTCCCTCCGGAATCCCAAGTGCCCCCGCAGCCCGATGAAGAACAACTGCTAGTCTTATCTCGTGGATCTGCCGGTGAATTCTCCGGGAAACTGGCATTCATATCGCTCGAATAACTATGCGGATTCTGCATGGAGAAGAACATCATGGCGCCTGCGAGATAAACCATAGAGTTCGGGTTTGCGATTGAACGATCCCAGCCCGTATCCTCCAAACGGCGGCTCTTTGCGGCATTCCTTGCGTCCAGAACGGCTTGCTCAATTAGGAGGCGTATCGTCTCAGCAACCTCGGGATACCGGGTGGCTTGCTCCATATTGAACAGGCCGGCGGATATCGCATCTACCTGGCCTTCACGAAGCAGCTCTGTGCGATCGGCATCCAACGGATTGCGGAAAAATCCGTTCCAGCAGCGCTTGCTGCTCGGCGCAAATTCAAACAGATGAGCATACACCCAATCAAACCAAGCGCGCTCTCCCGGGAGCTGCTTCGGTTCGCGTTCCGGAGCATGATGGATGACGCCGCCGGCAAATTGTTCACCGAATCTGTGATATTCTCTGGTGAACATCAGCATTTCATGCCATATGTCATCGATCTCGCTGCTGAACATCGGCGTTTGTTTCATAATAAGGTTCATCAGGAAATAACGTTTAAGTTCAAACCATTTGCAGGCAAATTCATCGTCGGACATGCTCGGATTTTCTGTTTTTACCCGATATTGAAGTCTTTCTATAAAGTCCGGCGCAAGTGAGCTCTCCAGCTTAGCTGCGACACGCTCAAGCGGAATACCTTCCAGCAAGCCCAGGCCTTGAGGCAGTTCCGAAGCACGGAAGACTGGCTTAGTTGTACGTTTACCGAGCCGGCTGCGTTTGGACGGTTTAGGCGATTTTCCGAATAAAAAACGAAACATAGGCATCCCTCCTTTTTCCAATATACCACAGCCTTGTAAGGAGAAGAACAATGCCCTTGGAAAACATTGCATAGTAGGCCTATAATGAAGGAAAGGAGGCGTGCATATATGAAAATAGCAGTCACCGGCGGCAGCGGGTTTATTGGAAAACGTTTGATTGCGTACTTGCTTCAGCAAGGCCATGAAGTGATCAACATCTCACGCACTCCCAAAAGCATCGTTAATGGCGTTCAAACTGTCACATGGGATCAGTTGCAAAGCCATTCTGCTGATCTTGCGGAGCTGGACGCCATTGTAAATTTGGCAGGCGAGTCCATTAATCAACGCTGGACAGCTGCGGCAAAGCAAAGGATTCTGAACTCCCGTTTAAAGGCTGCTGAGCAGGTGGCTCAGCTTGTCGAACGTATGGACGTTAAGCCGCAGGTTGTCGTCAATGCCTCGGGCATGTCCGTTTATGGCACGTCGGAAACGGCCACCTTCGATGAGCGCAGCCCGCACAATGCGACGGATTTCTTATCCGGTGTCGTTGCGAAATGGGAGCACGCGGCAGACCAAATCCATGGACCTCGCATCGTGAAAGTTCGCGTCGGACTTGTGCTGGATGGCAAAGAGGGCGCATTTCCGAAAATGGCCCTGCCTTATAAGCTGGGAGTTGGCGGTACCATCGGCAGCGGCAAGCAATGGCTGTCCTGGATTCACATCGAAGACATGGTGAGATTGATCGATTTCTGTATACGGAACGAGTCCATTAGCGGGCCTGTCAATGCTACGGCGCCAAGTCCTGTCACGAATAAACAATTCGGAGCGGCACTCGCCAAAGCGCTGCACAGACCGAATCTGTTCCCGCTTCCCTCTTTTGTCATGAAACTCATTTTCGGCGAATTGTCTGTCCTGCTTTTGGAAGGCCAGAAAGTGCTGCCCCGCGTACTGCTGCAGCATGGCTTCGATTTCACATATACGTCCGTTGATACCGCGCTGGCGGACATCGTACAACAATAAAACCCAGACTTTCGAGCGACTCGAAATCTGGGTTTCTTTTTATCCGAATTTTTCTCAAAAAAAAGCTTTTCAATCGGATAAAAATTGTATAAAATTAAATTGTACAAAACACTTATGAGAAGGTGATTCTTTTGAACGTTCATCAATTTACAGCCCGGACGATCCGCGGTGAAGAAAAGTCTCTTGACGACTACAAGGGCCAAGTGCTGCTTATCGTCAATACCGCGACCAAATGCGGATTCGCTCCTCAATTCAAGGGACTTCAAGAGCTTCATGACACCTATAAAGATCAAGGTTTCAACGTTTTAGGATTTCCGTGCAACCAGTTCAAAGACCAAGAACCTGGCAGCGATGAGCAGGTTGAGCAGGCATGCCAGATCAATTTCGGCGTCAACTTCCCCTTGTTCTCCAAAATAGACGTCAACGGCGCTGACACCCATCCGCTTTACCGCCACTTGAAGCAGCAGGCTTCCGGACTGTTCGGTTCGGGCATCAAGTGGAATTTCACCAAGTTTCTGGTGGATCAAGAAGGCAAAGTCATCAAACGATTCTCGCCGACCACCGCGCCGCGCAAAATTGAAAAAGAGATTCAAAAACTTTTAGCAAAGTCTGCGGTTCATGCTTAAATGGAAATTCCTACAATGTCCATAGCCTAATACAAAAAAACCGTCTGGATACCCAGACGGTTTTTCTATTTCACATACTTTTTCGCTTTTTCAATCGCTTCGTCTTCGGTTGCTCCTGTCACATAACGGCCATTAATGAAAATAAAAGCAAAACGAGAACAAGGGCCGCAATAAGATTTGCAGGCAACTTTGACTTCAGCATCAGGTGCAATGACTTTAATTTTTGAAAGTGCGGATTTCACCTTCATATGTTTGCATTTATCACAAATGCGAATATCATTGCGCATTAGTGATCTCCGTGGTTCCCCTTGCTTGGGTTCGTAATCATAAAGCCTTCTTCTGGTGTGTAGAAGTAGTCGATACGGATGCCGTCAAGCAATGGTTCACTTCCGTCCAATAAAACATCAATGCCTTTATCGGTGCTGACAACGACGTCTTTGGCAGTTTTATCGTCAAGACCCAAACCATAGTGAGCATGGTCGCCATGTTGATGAGTCACTTGTACACGAACCAATAGGCCTTTGTTTTCTTCTTTATCAAGCTCTAATTGAAGTACTTTTGCTGCATTACGGGAAATTTTGACTTTCATATGTACACATCTCCTGAAACAATAATTTTTATTTCTTATTGTAAAGAATCTAAGGCACGAAATCAACCTTTGTCCACGTCTAACTTGAAAGCGATTTACAAACGCCGCAAAAGCCGCCTTGCTATTGCTAATTGGCTTCACGAACTTTAAAATACATAGTAGTGAAAATATTCTACCCTAATTATAGGATGGTAACTTACTTACTTCGTAGATAGTAATGTACATTCCAATTGGAAAGGACGCGTTTCTGATGTCAACTCTTGAGAATGATAAAGTCGCCCCACTCAGCAACTATGTTCCTAAAGTACCCAAAGAAATCGAATGCTCCATTGAACGAACTCTTGAAGTAATCGGCGGAAAATGGGCATTTCTTGTCCTTCGGGAATTATTTTGCGGTACGAAGCGTTTCGGCGAATTGCAGCGTCAAGTGACAGGAATCAGCCCTAAATCCTTAACCGATATCCTGCGTCATCTCGAGGATCATGGCGTTTTAGAACGGATGGCTTACCCTACTGTTCCTGTTACCGTAGAGTATACATTGACACCTAAAGGCCAGGATTTGCATCAAATATTAAAAGAGATGAAGCTATGGTCTGCTAAGTGGACATAATGAATGAAATATCACCAGAGGAGTTGGACATAAGTGATTACAATCAAAACAAAAGAGCAAATAGAAAAAATGGGCAGAGCCGGACGCATTCTGGCAGACTGCCATAAAGAAATCGCCAAAATGATTCGCCCCGGCATCACCTCCTGGGAAATCGATCAGTTCGTAGAAGGCTTTCTGGCGAAGCACGGCGCAACACCTGAACAAAAGGGCTATCACGGGTACCCTTATGCGACTTGCGCATCCGTTAACGACGTTATCTGCCACGGCTTTCCGAAGAAAGAGGCGCTGAACGACGGCGATATCGTCACGATTGACATGGTGGTGCGAATTGATGGCTGGCTGGCAGATTCCGCTTGGTCTTATGCCGTTGGAAACATCTCTCCAACCGCCGAGAAATTGCTGAAAGTAACGAAAGAATCCTTGTACAAAGGGATTGAACAAGCGATTCCAGGCAACCGCATCGGCGATGTCTCGCATGCGATTCAAGTGTACGCGGAATCACACGGCTTCTCCGTTGTCAGAGACTTTATCGGACACGGAATCGGCTCCGAAATGCATGAAGAACCGCAGGTTCCGCATTACGGACCGGCAGGCAAAGGACCGCGCATCAAAGAAGGCATGGTTTTCACCATCGAACCGATGCTGAATGTCGGCAAATTTCACTCTAAGGTCGATGCCGACGGCTGGACTGCAAGAACTTACGATGGAAGTCTGTCCGCTCAATATGAACACACGATTGCGATTACGAGCCAAGGACCGGTTATTTTGACCGAACAATAAACCAATAGTCCCCCGGAGGAACATGCATGATTTCTTTTTACAAGAAATATTGGAGAACTGCCTTTGACATTGCTCTCATTGTTCTAACCGTCTACTTATTCATGCTGTTGTTCAGCTATTTGTATCGCATCGCGACGCCTATCTTTCTGGCTCTGATCATTTTCATGATGATCGAGCCTTTAGCTAGGTTTCTGAATCGGAAAGGAATGCGCAAGTCGATTGCATCAGCCATTTCGACCATCCTCTTCGTCTTGATCATCTTAGGCGCACTAACCGGTGCCGCCGTTATTTTCACAAGCCAGATCATGAGCCTTGTCGATAAAGTAGACGACTATCAAGCAATCTTTAATGACCAAATCGTACATAAAATCAGTGAATTAAATGATCGGTTTCAAACATTGCCTCCCGATGTCATTGTCAAAGCCAAAGAATATGCCGGGCAATTTGCAGGGAATGCTTCCAAATTCATCATATCTTTCTTATCCGGACTAGTAGCCTCGCTGACTTCCTTTTCCACTTTCATGTTCAACTTCATCGTCGGAATCATATTGGCATACTTCCTCAGTATTGAAATCGATTCTTGGAAACGCCTGGCCAGTGAGAAAACGCCGAAAACGTTCAAATCCGTTTTCTTTTTTCTCAAAGAAAATGTCGTGAAGGGCATCGTCTCATATGTAAAAGCACAGTTCAAGCTCATAAGTTTAACGTTCATCGTCATCTTTATCGCCTTGCTGCTGCTCGGCGTTAATAACGCTTTTTCCATCGCTCTGCTCTCTGCTATCTTCGATGTCCTGCCATTGCTGGGAGTTTCAACCTTGTTCATCCCATGGATCATTTATCTGTTTATCGTGGGACAAACAACACTGGCAATCTGGCTAAGCGCCCTGCTGCTTGTCGTCATTCTTGTCAGACAAATCATGGAACCTAAGATCACTGGGGAGTCGCTAGGCGTTTCGGCGTTCACGACGTTAGCCTTTATGATCGTATCCCTTTCCTTGTTTGGCGTCGCGGGTGTCATTCTTTCGCCGGTCTTGATCATTCTGCTCAAAGCCCTGTATACGCAAGGTTACTTTGAGCGCTGGATACGCAAGCCGGAAGATGAGTACGCTCAAAGCAGACTGCCTAATGCTGGTCCTTAATTCAAAAGCTCTGCCTCCATTTGTATGGAAGGCAGGCTTTTTTTATTTATACGTGATACATGCTTCGATACACCGAAGGAGCCATCCCTATTTTTTGCGTAAACACGCGGCTTAAATAAAATCCGTTTTCAAATCCGCATTTTGCAGCGATGGCATCCAAGGTTAAAGCGGACCCTTCCAGCAAATGGCGCACCCTCGTTAAGCGCATTTCGTTCAAAAATTGCGATGGCGTTTGCGCAAAAGCTTTGCGAAACCTGCGTGTAAACTGCACCGGGGTGAGTGCCAGACTCTCTGCCAAATCCAACATGGATAAGCTGCCATACGCATGATCCGTCAAATATTGGCGTGCTTTTTCCATTAGGTCATCGCTTTCTGAGGGGAATCCGACTTTGCGGTCCCGCCCGATGATAACCAATCGGAGCAGATCGCTGAGCATATGCTGTTTATGCAGCGTGCTCTCTTCGTCCCAACCGGACAGCTGTTTCAGATACAGGTAATCGGAGGCCAGTCTCTCCCTATCGTTAATCGCAAGCTTGCCGCTCCACATGCCCGCTTCCTCCGCGCTTGGTTCTGAAAGCCAGACAAACTGCAGAAAATGAAACGACAACGGTTCCAGAGTTCGCCTTTGAAAACCAATATGAGGCGGACATACCACGATATCGCCAAATCCCGCTTCCCCCTTTTGCTCGCCGATCCCATAAAAGAATCTCCCCTCTTCCACGGCAAAAAGCGTCCAGCAGGGATACGTGTCTTCGTCATACATAAACTCCGCTTTTTCATGCCAATACACGTGGGAAAGGAGCTTCAAAGCTACATCGCGAACAGCCAAGCTCACCACTCCTTACGAATGAAATAAAGTATATGCTCATTGTAATTGACTGCATGTTCATTGGGAATAGTTTCTCTTAAAATGAAACCAGAGATATTCGATAACTAGTGAGGTGCTTGTTTATGAAACATGAGATCGTGACATCTGATATTACCGTCGTCGGCGGAGGCTTGGCAGGCGTATGTGCAGCAATCGCGGCGGCAAGGTTAGGGCAAACCGTTTCGCTAGTCCAGAATCGCCCTGTACTTGGCGGCAATGCCAGCAGTGAAGTTCGTGTTTGGGTGTGCGGAGCTACCTCCCATGGCGTTCACCGCAATGCGCGTGAAACCGGTATTATGGGTGAAATGTTCGTGGAAAACCAATACCGTAATATCGACGGTAATCCCTATATATGGGACCTGATCGTACTAGAAAAAGTGAAAGCCGAAAAAAACATCACGTTGTTCTTGAATACAGACGTACACGAGGTTGAAGCTGACGGAGATGAGAATTCCCGAACAATCCGGTCCGTTACAGGCTGGATGATGGGATCCGAACGCCGGATCCGTTTTGATAGCCGTGTGTATCTGGATTGCACAGGCGATGGTTTAGTGGGTTTTTTGGCTGGTGCGAAGTTCCGTATTGGCCGTGAAGCGCAGGAGGAATTTCATGAAGAGTGGGCTCCTCTCGTACCGGATGATATCACGCTGGGAAGCACCTTGCTCTTCTATACAAAAGACGCAGGGCGTCCGGTTAAGTACATCCCGCCAAGCTTCGCGAAAGACATCACCCAAACCTCCATTCCGATGAAGCGCGTCATTCGCAGCGGAGATAATGGATGCGCTTACTGGTGGATTGAATGGGGCGGCGAGCTGGATACGGTTCATGACAATGAAAAAATTCGCGACGAGCTGTCGTCCGCTATTTACGGGATTTGGGATTATATCAAAAATTCCGGTAAATTCGATAGCGAAAACCTCACGCTCGAATGGATCGGTTCCGTTCCGGGGAAAAGGGAGTACCGTCGTTTCGTAGGAGACTACGTGCTGAATCAGAACGATGTCATTGCACAGGAGCTGTTTGAAGACCGCGTAGCCTTCGGCGGCTGGTCGATCGACTTGCACCCGCCGCAAGGGATGTATGCCACGGCAAAAGGATCCAAACATATGCATATGGACGGCAGCTACCATATCCCGTTCCGTTCCCTCTATTCGTCCAACGTATCGAATATGTTGATGGCCGGGCGCAATATCAGCGCGTCCCACGTTGCTTTTGGCACGACGCGCGTCATGGCGACCTGCGCCGTCATCGGCGAAGCCGCGGGCACTGGCGCCGCTCTCTGCGCAGCGAAGGGCATCACGCCTCGCGAGCTGCACGGCAGCCACCTGTGCGAGCTGCAGCAGACGCTGCTGCGGCAGGATGCCGCCGTGCTCGGCGTAAGAAACGAGGATGCGTCAGACCTCGTGCTCTGCGCTTCTTTGACAGCGTCCAGCACTTTGACGCAGCTCGCTCTTGAAGAGTCTGCGGGAGTCATGCCGCTTACCGCGCATACTGCGGTTCTCGTGCCCGCAGATCCGTTTATTGAGGGCGTCGAGCTGCTGGTGGATGCCTCGGAAGCTACAGTGCTCACAGTTGAGCTGTGGAGCACAGGGAAGCCGCAAAACTATGTCCCGCACACCCAAGTTACAGCCGTTCAAGTAGCTGTAGCCAAAGGAATCGGACAGTGGATAGAAGCACCGCTCAGCTGGCACCCGGACACGGCTCAGAATGCGTTTATTATTCTTAAGAGCAATCCGGCTCTGTCTGTACACTTGTCCGCAAAACCTCAGTCCGGCGTCCTCTCCTTCAAGAAAGAAGACACGGCTGATTCCGCGGATTTCGGCGACATGCATCATCACCAGCCGGTCATCGATTGGAGCTCCAAAGATTTTGTTCGCAAGCCGGTTTGCTTCCGGCTGCTCTCGCCGACTTCCGCATTTGCGGCGGATAAAGCAGCTAATGGCTATAAACGGCCATATGGAGGCCCTAATCTATGGTCGTCGGCTGTGATGGCGGCCGGTAAGCCGCAATGGCTGGAAGTCAGTTGGCCGGTACCAGTTCCGATCCGCACCGTGCACCTTACGCTCAATGACGACGTCAATGAAGACCTCATTAATTTGCATCACCATCGGACAGAGTTCGAGATTATTCCCGATCTGGTTAAAGACTATAAGCTGCAAGCCTGTATCGGAGGAGACTGGAAAACAGTGGCCGAAGGTATCGATAATCATACTCGCCATCATACACATTCATTCGCCGAAGCTGTAGAGACCGACCGGCTGCGCGTACTTGTGGAGTCAACGAACGGAACTGCAAGAGCTGAAATTATAGAGATTCGCTGCTATAGTTAATTGTGAAAATCACGCTAAACGGCTCAGCATATGCTGGCGTTTGGTGTGATTTTTTCGCTTCTGTCCGACCTTCCTTCCGACAATCTTCTTTAATAAATAGGTCTTAATAACCCTTGTTTAACCTTACATGATATGTTATATTAAAAGTGCGACAAATCAAGGTTTCCTCTTCAAAAAGTTGACATAGGAGTGATGAAAATGAATCAGAATTCCGTTCAAATTCCACAAGGCGAAGAGATTATTTATGTAGAAATGACTGTTAAGGAAGCGCTTGCATTAACTGGCGCGAAGTTCACCATGAACCAAAAATTAGAGACAGACGCCATCAAAAAGGTAAAGCAACGCCTTGAAGATAAACTGCTCCATGCCAACCATTAAGCGTACTCTGTGTCATAGCATATAACCCAACGGACGATACCCATCGCTCGCTGGGTTTTTATTTTTTTACAAAAACGGCTGTATCAAAATCAGTGAACTGCTTATAATAAGCTCGCACTGTCCAACAACTATAACAACCATATCCAAGGAGTGAACAACCATGTCAGCAGATCATAAGCAGCAAGGTCAATCCAGAAAAAATACAACGACAAGAACACAAGATCAGAAAAGCAGCAAAGGACATAAATAAGGAAAATGGAACATCAGGAGGATCGCCTATGCTAGACAATTTAGAAAGCAGCTACGACTGCGCGAATGCGAGCTCTGACTTGCATAATCTCATCCAAGAGCTGGAACAATTTCAAGGGTCCCAAGAGCAGCGCAACCGGCTTGAGAACCAGATCCATTGGATTCAGAATAAATGCTCCATCCCGCATGAACATATCCCTTACAGGTAAAATAAAGAAAAGTCCATGCCTCATTTTTGCGGGCGCGGACTTTTTTCATTGATTACCCATTGATTTTTCTTCTTGTTAAAATACATGGAACCCCTCTGCCGACAGCACCCGGCTGGGCCATTAAAGCCAAGTATCGAAGTCCTCTCGTGCATTGCGTTTTACATACCGCACAGGTGGAAGACTCCACAATCTTCATCGTATACTGCTCTCTGGATGATACAACTTTCTTCTTCGCGACCTTGCCCTTCCCTTTTGGTGGTGCCATATCCTCGCCTCCTAGCCATTTCCTTATTCCAGTATATGAACTCTGGACATAACGGTTCTTGGGAAGCAAGGTATACTTCTCAGTACTTGTCTATTGGTTAACGGTTTGCAAATCCAGCGCAGTCAGAAGAATCGGGGCAATCTCGGCATACAACTCGGCAAAGGATTCCGCGGGTAGCGGATTGACACCAACCCCCACTTCGACCGTAAATCCGGGCCTGCGAAAATGCTGAATAAACCAATCTTTGTAGCCTGCGTCACTATCCGTTAATTTTACCGGCTCATATCCGCTGACTTTGGCTAATTGCTCCGCAAACGCCTCCGATTCCGGCGGTTCGTACCCACGGTAATTCCAGTAGATTTCCCTTCCTTGCGTATGCAGCGAAACGACGAACTCGAAAGGATGATATTCTGTAAAACGAGCGAGCGCCACAGCCTCAGGTTCAGTTAGTGGCTTCTCCCCGCCATAATCGCGTGGACCGGGTCCGGGCTGCCCTCTTCGTTCAGCTTCTTCCTCCCAATGGGCAGGAAATTGATCATTAAGGTCCACGCCGCGTATATTCGCTTTCCAGCTGCTGAAATCCGGCTCACCTTCATTCCATTCCAGCAGGTTGGCTTGGAACGGATGCTCAGAGCTAACGCCGTTCAGCACGAGCTCAACGCCATCGGGATTCACCATGGGAACGACCCAGAGCGAATACTCCGAAAGGAGACGCCTCGTGTTCCTGCCATGCCAAGCCGTCCCTCTGGCATACGAGCAAGCAAGATCCTCTACAAACTGCATGATCAGGGGCGTCGTAATCCACTCATTGGCATGAACCGCTGCGTTGACATGCAGCTCTCTCGCACCTTGGCCGATGCGCAGCGCAGGGATGCCTTTCCCCATCACACTTTCCCCTATAACTTCGACTTGCAGGAAAGGATAAATCCTGCTGAGCCGATTCAATTCATCGCAAAGCGTCCCATATCCGTACCCTACCATACGACCACCTCACAGCTCTTTGATCTCCTACGTAGGTTATGAATATGCCTGCCGCTCTGGATTCATGCGGGTGTAATGATGCTATCTGCCGGAAGGGTGAAGCTAACTGGAAAATCTCCCTCTAAATTGCTCGAAAAATGACCTCTTAGGGAATATAAATGGAAAACCACAGAAGTATAAGTACACAACAAGCTATCCCACAGGTCATAGAAATGACTGGGGACAGCCTCTTCAAAAAATGGTAGGCACCTGCCAAACGACAGGTGTAATGGCAATCTGCTCTTTGAGCCAACTTTCTGTTATTCGCTTAAATAGTACGGGATCTCCGCTGCAAAAAAATTGATGGATTGGCAACAATCCGGACGTTTCCATCATCTCTCGGTGATACAGAATCGCGCTGATTTCTCTGGCCGTTTCGTCGGCCGATGAGATCAACGTCACTTTCGGCCCCATCACCCGGGAGATCGGTTCCATCAGAAACGGATAATGCGTACAGCCCAATATTAAGCAATCGATCGGCTTGCCAATGAGCGGACGAAGCGATTGCTCCACAATTTCCTGTTCTTGTTCCCTGCCAAACAGCCCTTTCTCTACGAAAGGGGCCAAGAGCGGGCAAGGCTCGCTATACACCTGAATGCCCGGGGAAATTAACCGCAGCGCATGTTCATATGCTTTGCTGCGGATCGTTCCATCGGTGCCAATTACCCCAACAATCCCGCTTCGCGTATGCTTAATCGCGGCTCTCGCCCCTGGTGAGATAACACCCAACACTGGAATCGGGACATGTTCGCGTATATCTTCTATGGCAACAGCGGTTGCCGTGTTGCAAGCGATCACTATCATTTTAGGATTAAATTGAATTAAGTAATCCACGATTTGCCGGGTAAATGTGCGTACTTCAGAGGGAGATCGCGGGCCATAAGGACTTCGGGCCGTATCGCCGAAATAAATCACTTTTTCTTGCGGCAGCTGTCTCATGAGTTCTTTGACTACAGTTAATCCTCCGACACCGGAGTCCAGTACGGCTATCGCTTGCTGCACACCTATCCGCTTCCTTTGCCGGTTAATGAAATTCACAGGCCACATGGATAGAATATGAACGTACAAGCTGAAAGGTACCTAGGCTTGAGACATTGATTATTGGTCCGTTACCTATTTGGGGGGCTGCAAATCATTCACAAGTGCGAACTCATAGCCTTTCTTCTTGATCTCTTTGCAAATGCGCGAGAGCGCCTGCATGTTTTCCAATGATCCCTGGTGCATCAAAATAACGTTGCCATCATGCAAATTATTCATAATATCATTGTATGGATCCTCTGCGCCATTCGCTCTCGGCTCCCAATCCTTCATCGCCGTCGACCAAAAGACGGAGGTATATCCCATGCTCGATACTAAACTCAAGTTATGCATATTGTAGTGGCCGTAAGGGAAACGGAAATATTTCTCGACTTCTTTGCCCGTCAGCTTTTTGTACAGCGCTTCAAAATCCGTAATTTCCTTGCGAATCTGATCATCACTCAGCTCATTGAAATCGTTGTGTGTCATCGTATGGTTGGCAACAAAATGGCCATCCTCCACAACTCTTTTTAAATAGTCCGGATTTTTCTTAATATTGTTGCCTGAAATGAAAAAGTTCGCTTTCACACCGTTTTCCTTCAACGATTTCAACATCAAATCCACTTCGATCAGCGGGCCGCCGGCGTCGATGGTTAAGTAAACCTTTTTCCCGGTCCCCACCCATACGGCTTTCTGATCCGCGGTAAATGATTTCGTTTCTTTCGGAAAGTCAGGAACCTGACCCGTTTTCTTCTTCATGTAGTACCACGAATAGGGCACCTTGTCCCCTGCGGTTGGTTTCGGTTTTGTCGTGTCCGCTGCAGGCTTTGCTGATGCACTCGGGCTAGGGGCAGTCGTTGGGTGCGGAGTTGCACTTGGAGCCGCCGTAGGCGTTGGAGTCGGTATGGGAGTTGCTGATGGTTTAGGAGTTGAAGTTGGTGTTGGCGTCGGCTTAGGTGATTCCGCTTTCGTCGGCGCTTTCGCTGTCGTTTGCGGACTTGGTGTTACAGCTTCGGCAGCAGGGGAAACCAGGCTTTTGTCTGCACAACCGACCAATGTTGCGCTTAGCAGGATCAGCAGTGCAGCACTTTTAGTAATTGGTGTCATCTTAGCACCTCGTTTGGAATGAATACGTTCGGTATTCATTTCGACAGCGCCTGACAAATTACCTGCCTATTTTTGGTGCGTAGTGTTTATTTCGTAGCTCGGTAAGTCAAATATTGGAGAATGCTGATCAAAATAAAAGCTGTTCCGGCAAGCATTGGAATCGTAATAAATCCAAGCCAGTTCAAGTAATCCACGTCACAGGGAATAGGCCCGCAGCTCGTTGCGGATTCGTGAAAAACTCCGGATTGCAGCAATACGTGATAAACAGAAATGCAGGCTCCCCATATCGTCAAAGGCAATACATAGATCGTCAGCTTATAGTCTTTGCGCACGGCTGCGATTCCCAAAATAACGACCAGCGGGTACATCAGAATGCGTTGATACCAGCATAATTTGCACGGTATGAAGTGCATAATTTCTGAGAAATACAGGCTCCCTAGTGTGGCGATTAAAGCTAGCAGCCATGACAGGTGCATGCCGTTTTCCCTAAAAAATTTTTTTGACATTTGTGCTCGTCCTCCTCTTTCCATTATTATAGAAAAATTATACAGGGAAGTCTAACCTTTTGGGAGAGGAAAGTTATACACAGCTAATGAGGGCATTTTGTCCGGGGAGCGCGAGTTAACGCTGTAAAACAGCGTTTCGGCGGGGTTGTGCGGCGGGAACGGGGATCGATGCGTGAGTTAAGACTGTTTTACAGTGTTAACGAGGGCAGTTTGGGCGGGGAGCGCGAGTTAACGCTGTAAAACAGCGTTTCGGCGGTGCTGTGGGGCGGGAACGGAGGCATTTCGTGAGTTAAGACTGTTTTACAGTGTTAACGAGGGCATTTGTGGCGAGGTGCGCGAGTTAACGCTGTAAAACAGCGTTTCGGCGGTGCTGTGGGGCGGGAACGGAGGCATTTCGTGAGTTAAGACTGTTTTACAGCGTTAACTCAGGGCGGGGGCACCTCCGATTGCATTTTGCCTGATCGAGACGGCCTTTTGTGCCCTCTCGGATGGGCTAAAGCCCTCCCATCCGCATATCCTTCACGCGAGACGGCCTTTTTGGACGGCTCGCGGCTTCTTCTTGCCCGGCTCAGCTCCTGAGCCGACCTTTTCAGACGGCTCGAGGCCTCATCTTGCCGGTTTAGTGCCTGAGACGGCCTATCATAACCTCTCGGATGGGCTAAAGCCCACCCATCCGTGTATCCTTCACGCGAGAAAGCCTTTTCGGACGGCTCGAGGCTTTTTCTGGCCGGCTAAGCGCCTGAGACGGACTTTTGTACCTTCTCGGATGGGCTAAAGCCCTCCCATCCGCTTCTCATTCACGCGAGACGGCCTTTTCGGACGGCTCGTGGCTTCTTCTCGTCGGCTCAGCGCCTGAGACGGCCTTTTGTACCTTCTCGAATGGTCTAAAACCCTCCCATCCGCATCCACTCCCGCGAGCCGGCCGTCCCCCCCTCGCGCCCCTCATCCGCGCACGCCCCAAACAAAAAAAGCAGGCCACAACCAGCCTGCTTAAACCGAAAAGCTATACGCCACCTCGTTCGTCTGCTTCACCAGCTCGCGCCACTGCTCCATCGGGACGATGTCGACGACCGCTTTGATCGGGATGCTCGCAAAATCCAGCTGCGGCACAGCATCCAGCTTCATCCGGTTGGTGACCAAACGGTCCAGCCAACCGGGATACGTCTTCTCCATCTGCTGCAGCCGGTAGATGGCCGTCTCAAAATCTTTGCGCGCCGCGTTCACCGAACCGATCACGCATTTGTTCTCCAGCACCATGCTCTGATTGAGCATGTCGGAAGGAATCTCCAGCTTGCGGTCAGCCGGCGTGACCCCGAGCAGCGCCAGCACGCCGTTCGGCGCCAGCACAGACATGGCCTCGAAAGCGAGCGGGCTGAAGCCCGTGCACTCGAGGATCAGATCCAACGGCTTGCCGAGCCCTTCGGCATAAGCCGTCAAGCTAAGGCCGCCCTCCTCGGCTGGCTGAAACACACCCCCGCAGTCCTTCACAAGCTGCGCTTGCAGACTGTCCTGCGGGGATTTGGACCAGACGTAGACGTCCAGCCCCAACAGCCGGCAGGTCATCGCGGCGAGCAGCCCCAGCGGGCCGGAGCCGAGAATGAGCGCTGTTCTCGGCTCCCAAATCAGCCGCTGCTGCACGCGCAGCACCTGATCCCACACCTTCTCGACGATGCTCTGCGGCTCGACAAGCACGCCGTGCTCAAGCAGCTCAGACGGCACCTGCACCAAGTAGCGCCCCTCCTCCTTGTAGAACTCGGAGAGAAAGCCGTGGGCGCCTTTGATGCCGCGTTCCACGAATTCACCGGTTTGGCAGAAGTCAGAGTGACCGTTGCGGCAATTGACGCAGGTTTGATTTCGGCAGGGCCGCCTGACAATCGCGGTGACGAGATCGCCGGGCTGAAATCCGCTCTCCGCCCCAGCCTCGGTTACGACCCCAAGGGATTCATGTCCTGTGGTCAAATCGTTTTCCCCATGGGGAGGAACGCCGTATTTTTCCTGCAAAATTTCCTTATCCGTGCCGTCCAGCCCCACTGCCAAAACTTTGACAATGACCTCTTGCGGATGTGAAATCACAGGATCGTCCACGGTTTCCAAAACAATGGAAGGGTTGCCCTGCCGCAATTGTTTGACGCGAATAGCTTTCATCTCTTGGTCTCCTTCCAGCTAATGAACAACCGGCTCCAGCACTTTGTCCTCGCTGGCATCCGTCGCTTGCTTCGTTCCCGTCCGGGTGAATATCTTTAACTTTGACAAATATTCCTGCGTCACTTTAATGAAG
Source organism: Paenibacillus planticolens (assembly GCF_013141725.1). GTDB lineage: Bacteria > Bacillota > Bacilli > Paenibacillales > NBRC-103111 > Paenibacillus_E > Paenibacillus_E planticolens. The sequence continues at coordinate 392,772 of NZ_WHNZ01000022.1, forward strand.
GAAGCGTGGGACCACGTAAGTGGCGAAACGGAAAGCGGAGCTCCTGTGAAAGGATGCACCTGCTCAGCCATCGTGCCTGACGGCAATGCATGGCCAATAGCCCAACGCATCAGATTTTCCGCTTCCTGCAGATCATCGGCCGTTTTGGCAGATGCCACCAGCCATTCCGCATACCACAGCGTACAAATAAACCAAGGATTGCCGGGCACTTTAGCAACATCGTTCGTTACCTGATGGTAGTAGTCATTTTCATACCTCGCAATGCCGCCGATATCCGTTTGTACCCACAATTTCTCTTTCAGAATCCGCATCGTCTCCACGATCCTAGGATCTTCCAGCTCAAATAATCCGAAATCGAACAACCCATACATGCTCATATCCAGCGTATAGTCCGGCACATATTGGTTTGTTTCATAGCTCCAATATAATGCCCGTAAAAAGCGATTTTGGTCAGCGGCGAACAGCTGCTGTTCCGCTGCCTTTTTCACCTGATCGGCAACATCCGTATAATAGACGGCACGCGCTTTATCCTGATGGTAGTCAGCGAAACGAGCGGCGGCAACCAGGCCTGCATGTACAGAGGCAACAGTAAAGGCAAGAACGCCATAACGTTCTTCCCAAAGATCGTAGGAGGGCAGCGGCAAACCCGATGCATCCCGATAATGGACAAGGAAGTCCGCCGCCGGTTGGACAAGCTTCTCATAGTCCTCGCGGGAACGTTCCAGCGTACCAGCCAGCTTATGATGATGCCACAATGTATAAAGCACGAGAGCCGTTTCATCCTCTTGAATGGCTAGCTGCTTTTTGCCCTGACCATCCACCCAAGGGTGCCAGCTTGAGCCTACTGAGCTATCCGGATTATACTTGTGCATGAGATAGCCTTCTGGTGTCAACACTTTCTTACAAAAGTCAAAAAATTTACTGGACAGCTCATAGTACCCGGCCCGGTCTAAAGCGTGAGAAACAAGCGCTCCGTCCCGCGGCCACATATAGGAGTAGGTATCTTTGGCAAACTTCAAAATATCCGAGTCATTCGCTGCAATGATTGCGCCGCGATTGTCAACGTTCGTCCTTGTGATCAGCAAGCACCTTTTATAAAAAGAGGCCAAATCCGGCTTCAGCAAGGAGAGCTGATGAGCATCCTGGTTGACCCACTTCACCCAATGATTATGCGTGCGTTGGAGTAATGCTTGGGGCGTCTCCGTACGCAGCATGCTTTCCATTCGCTCCACTTCCTGCTTCGTATGGCCAAAGCAAATCCAAAACCAAGCCTCTTTGGAGCTCTTGGGAGGCAGCTGCATCGTTAATTCAAGCGTCCCATCAACCGAGCCCTGTGCGATCGGATTTCCCCCTAGTTGACCGTCTTCCGCATCACGCCATGTGCCTTCGAGACCGTGTATCCCTTTTTGCCCTGTTGCGTAACCGCTCGGGAATGGCTGATCGGCATCTGGGGATAAACCGGACAATGACATATAACGATGCCCCTTATAGAAAACAAGAGAATTTAGCTCAGGGTCAAAATAAATGGTATCTCCGACCCCGTTTCCATAGATTTGCAGATCCAAATGAAAGTAAAGCTTGATCTCTCTTTGGGCTTCAAAAAGGTTCTCCAGCTTAATTTTACGCAAAAACACATTGTGCTGAACATCAACGCCGTCGCGGATAACGAAGTTTAAACCCAGCCTCTCATGCATGCCTTCCACGTTTGTAACCAGCGAGTCTTCGAGGTAATTCAGCTTTTTTGAAACCTCAGGATTGTCGATCCAGAAGAAATCTTGCGCACACCAAATACCGAAATGTGAAAGATGATCGCTAGATTGATTCTCTTGACCTACTAAAGGGTAATACATGTCACGAATATTATAAGCAGCATCAAAATTTATGAGCACATTCCCATTTCCTATGGGTAAATCTCTTGCCATGCGATCAGCCTCTTTCCATGGTGATGCTACTAATTTTCCAATCGCAAAGCATAAATATGCACGCACCGCCACTTCGCAGGGATTTAAGGAAAATGGCACCAATTCACGTCTAAACATTTTCATTTCCATGAAACTCATTTACAATTAAACAATATGGAGGGATTCATCACTATGAAGCAATTAGAAGGATTCGGTAAGTTTTTGGAAAGCTTGAGGGGCAAAATGTCCCTGCGCGAGGCAGCTAACAAAAGCGGACTTTCACATGCCTACATCAGAGATCTGGAATTAGAGCGAAACCGCTCGACCAATGAGAAAATCAACCCATCGCCAGTTACGCTAAAAAAGCTGTCGGATGCCTACAACATTCCGTATACCGATTTAATGGAGAAAGCCGGCTATCTCGAGAACCAGAATGATTTCGCAAGCAGCAGCCAGACCGCTATGCAGGAACCTGTCTCCATGTCGGATACTCTTTTTATTGAAGTCAGTTCCAAAGAAATGATTTATCACACTCGATTCGAACGCATCAGCCAAGGCGTGAATTCCTTGCTTGATTTCAGTCTTTTTTTGGACAAGCTTGAAGAGATGGGCTTCAAGAAAATGGATACGGACCTTTTCGTCAATATGAACCAGATACAAAAATACAATGAAAAAGATGGAAAACTTTATTTTGACCCGCTTGGCATCTCCAAATGTGTTGTCATTGCGGCCATTCGCCAAAAGAAGTATCACGATCTCATTGTGCGCAGCGTGGCCCGGAATACAGGCATGGGCTTGGAATTTCACTACGACCGTCAATCGTCAGCGGATTCTCTGCTATCTTCTGTAAAACGTCCAACCTAACAAGATTTTACAAAATAAGGAGTAAAGTTTTAGCAAGAATGAAACTTTACTCCTTTCTTTTCGTCTATCTATAAGGGTTGATGAATTGATTTCTTGGTAGAGAGGGTTGGTATTGAATTCATGGCTGTACAACAGACTACCTCCCCGCTGTCTCGGCAAACGAGAGTGAACAGCCGAAAGCGTTCTGCGGGCATGCGTTTTTTTCTGTATACGATTTTGAGTATTGCTCTTCTTTCCGTACTGTCTTTATGTTGGTTTTTCTTTACTGCATCAGGCACTACCGTTCGACTCATGATGGCGGATACGTTGATTACGACGCAGCACAGGGATTGGGCCAAATTTTTAATCGGCTCCGATGATTTACAGAAGCGAGTGGAAACTTATTGGAAGCAATTTGATGAAATGGGCGATGAGAAAGATAAAGGGATTGTTCAGCTGGAACCGGTCAGTTCTACCGCCCCAGTGGCTGTCAAGAAGGAGCTCGTCACAATCGAACCGATTTCGGGTACGAATTTCAAAGGCCAGCTTGTCACCATCTCTGATCCCAAAAAGCTGCGGATTGCCGTTCCTGAGAAAGTAGGCAAAGGCGAGAAAGTATCCTCCATGGTCAAAAGGACGGGAGCGATTCTCGGCGTCAACGGCGGAGGCTTCATCGACCCCAACTGGGAGGGCAATGGGTTTCAACCGGAAGGGATTGTGATCTCGGGCGGCAAAATCTTTTACAATGACAAAGGCATGAACGGCACCGTACAGGTCGTCGGGATCGATAAAGAAGGACGCATGATCGCCGGCAAGTATAAAGTTTCCGAACTGGTGGAGATGGGCGTTCAGGAAGCCGTTTCCTTCTCCCCGCGGTTTATCGTCAATGGCGTCGGCCAAATCAAAAGCCAAGCCGACGGCTGGGGCATTGCTCCGCGAACGAGCATGGCGCAAACCAAAGACGGCTCCATTCTGTTTGCCATCATCGATGGCAGACAAAAGCACAGCATAGGCGCAACGCTGTACGATATTCAGGAGATTTTCCTGGAGCATGGCGCCGTCACGGCTGCTAATTTAGACGGCGGAGCGTCTACGGTTCTTGTCCACAACAACACCATCATCAACAAGCCTTCCAGTGAATACGGAGAACGTTATCTTCCTACGGCATGGCTGCTTTTCGAACATCCGGAAACAGCGCCTATCAAGAACGTCTGGGAAGGCCTGGATATTCGCAAGATTGATCCATCTAAGTGGTAAGAAAAAAAGCAGAAAGCTCTACGCGAGCTTCCTGCTTTTTTTGCGCGTTTAGCGGTTGCCTAGAATAACCAAATCTTCCGCTGCCTCTGATTCTTCCACGTCATCCAGCAAATCAGCGTCATCGTTTTTGGACTCTTTCCAAGAGCGTACCGTGTCAATCACATTAGCCGCTGTGTCTTTCGCTTTGCCTACGAAATCAGATGTTGTCGTACTTACGGATTTCGCGACATCTTGCGTTTTTTGGGATACTGTACTGGCGATTTGCACCGTTTTGTCACTAACCGCTTTGGCATTCTCCGCAATGTCGCTTCTTAGCTCACGTCCGGATTTCGGTGCGAACAACAAAGCTGTCGCTGCGCCAAGCAAACCTCCTACAACCGCACCGATGAGAAGATCTTTTCCCTTTTTTTCGCCTGCCATGTGAAATCCACTCCTTAATTGTCTGATTTGGCTTTCCGATTCGCCTGCCATCTCTGCCACAGCTCATAGCCCGTCGTCGCCCACTCCATGACGTCCTGTATACGCTTCTGGTGGGTATGTACAACCCTTTCCGCACCATGAAGCGATTCGTTCATCATTCGCGTACCATTGCGAAGGACAGAAGCGACATCCCCGATAGCTGCTCCTGTCTTCTCGATGGATTGTATAGTCGGCTCTATCGCCAGCACCTGCATGTGCACATCTTCGGTCAGCTGGCAGGCTTGCTTCAATAACTGCTCGGCTTCCCCGGCTGTCTTCGCTAATTGCTGCTCCGTTTGAGCAACCGTAACGCTAAGCTGATGCAGCATCTGTTTTGCCGCGATCAACGTGCGGACCATAAAGACGACAAGCACGATAAAAGCAAGAGCGGAACTGACTGCACTAATCTCCATCCAAGTCATGGCGGGCACCTCCTGGGTCTAAAAAGCGGTTGGATCGAAGGTCGGCTTCTAGACGAATGCCTATGAATTACTACAGTATAGGCAGGAGCAACTTGTTTTGACACAAAAAAGCTGGAAAAATTTCAGGGACCTGTCATAATGAAAAACAAATCGAACTATTAACCATCTGGAGGAGCAGGATGAACCGAGAGCAAGGATTGAAGGAAATTGAACGCACCCGCATTATTGCCATTGTCCGAGGCGTGAAGGAAGCCCACATTCTTTCCGTTGCCGAAGCGCTGTTGAAAGGTGGGGTCACCGTGATGGAGGTCACGCTCAATACGCCTGGGGCGCTAACGATGATTAGCGAGCTGCAGGATCGGCTTGGCGAGCAAATGTATATTGGGGCAGGTACCGTGCTCGATGTGGAGGATGCGCAGAAAGCGGTACAAGCAGGCGCCGCATTCCTCGTGACACCGAATTTGGATGAGGATGTCATTCGTTACGCAAGCCGCGAGGGGATTCCGATTTTCCCCGGAGCGATGACACCGACCGAGGTCGTCAAAGCGTGGAAAGCTGGCGCTACCGCGATTAAAATATTCCCGAGCGCAAGCCTGGGCCTCGCCTATATCAAGGAATTAATGGCGCCGCTGGACCATATTCCGATGATGGCCGTTGGCGGAGTTACCGAAGAAAACATTAAGCAATTTCTGGATTTAGGCTGCTACGGACTGGGAATCGGCGGTTCGCTGATTAATCTAAAAGAAATCGAAGCCGGCCGCTTCGATTGGGTGACGGACAAAGCTGCCCGTCTGCTTGCGGCTTCGCGATAGACGCAAAAATAACCATCTCCTCCATGAATGCAAAGAGGAAGATGGTTATTTATTTCTGGCTGATGATATAGACGCACTTGTTTGCGCCTTTGGCTAAACATTCTGTGCGCTCAACCTTGGCATCCAGCAAATTCCGAAACAAGGCCAACTCGCACTGGCAGGCCTGCCCGAATGTATTGGCCACTTGGGCGATCGGGCAATTGTGCTCGCTAAACGTATAGGCGTCGGTACCTGTTTGTGACCAATCAACCATATACCCATTCTCATTCTGAATTTGCGCTAACTCAGCTACGCGTTCTTCCAAGCTTTTGTCCAGCATGCGCGGCTGGTAACGAGATTCAAGCTTATCTTGACGGCCTTCAAAAAGCCGCTCGATCTTCTCATGCCCTTGATCTTCAAGTAGTTCGTCCAATAAATCGAGTGTCAACTGCATATATTTCTTGGGAAATAGTTCATCTGCCTTAGGAGCTAACGTATACACGTTAGTCGGCCTCCCCATCGCTTGCCGGACAAGCTTCGTTTCGAGCAGATCATCCTTTTCCATGGAATGAATATGACGCCTGACAGCCATCTCCGTAATTCCGAGCTGTTTGGACATCTCTTGAACGCTTAGAGGTCCGCTAGTTTTGAGCATGGAAAGAATCACTTTACGCGTAGATGTCTCAAGTGCTTGATTCATTAGCTCACCTACCCTCGGAACAGTCATTATGTCTCATTTTACAGCATCACTTCCAAGATGTAAATTAAGAAACATGGATGTATGTTATTCCAATTCACTCTTGATAAATGCCCGCACACTCGCAGCAAACTCTTCAAAAGCCGCCGGAAGTTTAGCGATCAGAGGATGCAGCTCTTGACGGTTCCAATCTACAAAGTCCTGAACAAGAGGCTTTCTAAGCTTCACGAGCTGAAGCAGCGTTTCCGTCAAGGTCTCCGAATAAGCGCCTTCGCCATGCACGATTTCCACGATATCCTCATAACTGCTTGCATCTCTTAAAATAAAGGCATCGATCAACAGGCTCCCGACGTCCGTTACGGTTTCTATAGCTAAGTGCAGGACACGCTCTTGCGCCAGCTGCCAAACAAGATCAGCGTTGCCTTGCTCCCACTGCTGCTCCAACTGTTTACTCGACTCGGCTAATACCGAGAGAAACTGAATTCTTTGATCAATCTGTTCATGGTTAATAAAATACATGGTGCTATCTCCGTCCTCTTTTTCGCCATTTCGTCCAAATCAACATTGCAAAAAAAGTAATGATAACCAGAAAAATTAACAATACCGCTTGCATGAGATATTCGTAGCTCACGTGCATTCACCCTCTTGGCTTTCGCTTTTATACTTTTGCTTCGCATCTACCTTGACAAACGCGCCCATCCTAATAGGACGACGAAGTCGTTTATCCTTGCTTCTCTCAGTTTATCGCGCTAGCTGGAGAGCGTCAAGCAAGTCGCCTAGCGTCGAGTATTGTCCTCCTTTGTCATTCATGTTACAGTGAAAAAAGTCAAAAAGGAGAAGATCACCGTCATGCCATCAAGGCCAAAACTACCCGAAATCGACCTCGTCCGCGCCATCGCCATTATCGCCGTTGTTCTTATTCACAGCACATCGGGCGCTACTCAGCTTTCGCTCGGCAGCGGCTCTCAAGCCGTTTTTTTCATGCTCAATAAGGCCAGTTTATTTACCGTTCCCTTGTTTATTTGGATCAGCGGCGTCGTTCTTTTCTATACGTATTACGATCGCTGGGAGCCCGGAATGTCACGCGTCTTCTGGACCAAACGGTTGCGAAGAATCCTCATTCCTTATGTGCTATGTTCCCTTTTCTATTATTTATATAATCAATTCATGTTTCATGGAAACATTCAATTTGATGTCATTTACTTTATAAAACTGCTTATTTCCGGGAACGCCAGCTATCATCTCTATTATATGGTCATTATCGTTCAGTTTTATCTTTTGTTCCCGCTTCTGATCACTGCCGTTAGACGGTCAGCCTGGCTTCGTCAATGGCTGATTCCACTCGGCATCGGCGTGCAAGCCGCAGCGTATGCGTTTCATCATGAGGTGCATCCCCTTCCGGAATATGCCTCGCTTTTTGTAAGCTACTCGGCGCTGTTTGCGTTCGGGGCTTTCATGGGCATTCATTATACGGCAATTGTTGCCTGGTCCGAGCGGTATAAGCAATTAATATGGACCATCATGTGCCTTGCGGGCGCCACATTCGTGGGAATGCTGCTCCTCCATCAATACGGCCTAACGGCTATTGGAAATGTATGGTTTGAGCTGGCTCTCCTTGTATACTGCATGTCCATGCCGCTATGTTGTGTCCGCTGGTCGCAAGCCCGGCTCGCCAGCCGTTCAAAGCTCGGCTCCAGCCTTTCCGCTTTGGGCGCGGCATCCTTCGGCATCTATCTCGTGCATCCCGCGCTGCTAACGCTATGGGATCGCTCCGTTCCGCCTTCGGGTCGGATCTGGATCTACGATCTGCACACGGTCGCATCGATTCTCATCAGCCTTCTCGGGTCTTGGCTGTGCATACAGCTGTACGCATTTACTCGTACCCACTGGATGCTAAAATCAAAGGAGCTAAGCAAGTTCAAGTCCGCTTAGCTCCTCTTTTTAATTGGTCTAAATCATTGGGCGACAGCCCTTGCTTTATTTAAAGCGGGCTAGCAGCGCCCAGCGCCTCTGTTGTCTGCGGCTGTATCGCGGCAAGCCGCTGTAAATTTGCAGCGCTTCGCGGAATGTGCGCTTCGCGTCATCCACGCGCCCGAGCTGCTGATACAGCAGGCCAAGCCGGTAGTAAGCTTCTACCGACGAAGTGTGCAGATCGCGAAACTGCTCGATGAGCTGCGCAGCTCGTTCGGGTGCGACACGCGCCAAAGCTTCTCCTAAGCGTAAATAGGCTTCGCCGTATTTCACCCGCGGGTTCAGCTCAATCGCTTTGAGCATGAAGCTTTCCCCTTTGCTCAGATTCCCCAGCTTCAAGTAGCAAAGTCCGATCTCGTAGTGGACATCGGCGGAATCTTCCATGACCGGCAGCGCTTGTTCCAAGTAGGGAAGAGCTTCTTGGAATTTACCCCGCTGCAGCAAATTCCTTGCCAGCTCCAGCTTCGCTGACGTATTATGCGGGTTAGCGTGCAAATCGATTCGCAGCCTGGATGCTCTTCGCCTTAATTGAAACGGCTTAAAAATATTCGGTGTTAATCCGATATATCTTCTATCTAGCACATATAAAATGATTAATAGAATCAGAAGTGCAAGAAACGGATTGCCGACAAGACGCCATAAGAGACCAAAGGCAACAAGTTTGAGTAACAAAATGACCCCTCCTTTCAACTTCCTTATACTACCATAATATGAGGACATTGGACATCTTTTCCACTAAAAAACACCCTTCTAATGACTAGCATATGAACGGATGCTTCTTCCGAATCACAGATTCGAGATTTTTTTCAAGCAATGCTATAATAAAAAGAAAAAGGGAGTTTCTACATGAGCGAAGATCCACGCAAAGCCATTTGGCTGAAAAGAAAGCAGCTTGGCCGTACCAAATATTTAGTGAATTTCGGCCTTCTCCCTTGGGGTGTCGGGCTAACGGCCTTATTTAGCATCATAGAATTGCTTAACACGCATGAACTTAGCTTAGTTTGGGTGCCGATTCGCTTAGTTCTATTCTTTTTCATCGGTTTTTTCATTGCGAATGCCCGCTGGATGGGGATGGAGAACCGCTACGAGCCCAGAAGCCGACGACCTTAACGGTCGTTTTTTCATTTTACCAAGAGTATTTCCAGGATAACCAGAATTTATCAACCGCTAGGCGTAAACCAGATTTTCCGAAAATCAACCCAACCCAAATCGTTAATGCATACACCTCTGATCGAATCATGATACGTGGTCTGCTGGGAGCGATGCAGCACGAAGAGAAAAGATTTGTCTTCCTGCAGCACTTCCACCATGTCATGAAGTCTTGCGATACGTTCTTCGAGGTGTGGAATGGTAAGAATCCGATCGATTTCTTCGTCTATCCATACCTTTTGTTCCGAATGCAAATGCGCACGAACATAGCTGTTGCTCTGCTTAAGCGTCTGGATAATATGGAGATCATACTCGCTTTCCAAGCAAATATGATAGAAAATTAGATCGGCTTCATGGATGGTCTCCAGCCGCATCATGTCCGACATGCTTCTCGTTGTCAGTTCAATACGAATGCCGACTTTGACGCATTGCTCACAAATCCACAGTGCATCCTCGTTGTTATGGCTATAAATATACATGCGAACGAGTTCTCCGTCGTATCCCATGTCTTCCAAAAGGCGCCTGGCCTCCTCCAAATCAGTGCGATACGCATCCGCACTCCCTTTATCATTCATCGCAGGCAAAAATGAGCTTGCCGGTGCTTCCCTGAAGCCTCCAAGCTGCTCAATCATTCGTTCCCGGTCTATGATCAAGTCAATGGCTTTCCGGAAATTGGGGTGCTGCTGAGGACCTTTTTTCCCCTGATTAAAAGTAAGCAAGGAGCATCCCAGAATCGATTGTTCGATCTGATGCCATTCCGAATCTTTCCCGACCGCTCCCGCCGGTTTGCGGGAATTCGTGTGGTCGCACAGCACCTGAACCATATCCCAACTGGGACCAACCTCATAAAGCTCCTGCGGCAAAAGCCATATTTCCAATTGATCCAAATGCGGCCTGACCCCAAAGTAGCTGTCAAACGCTCGAAGCTTACAAATATAATCATCATTTCGCTCCAGCTTGAACGGCCCTGTTCCAATTGGCATCCGCCCGAAAATACCTTCATTGTCCCGGCAAATTTCTTCCGGCACAATCGCTAGCGAAGGATGCGCCAGCTGCTGCAGGAACAGCTCGTTCGGCTGCTTTAGCTCGATCGCAATCGCACTGCGGTTCAGTACCCTAATGTTCTCGATGCTTTCCGTCATCCAACTTTGACAAGCCGAGAGACCGAGATCCCTCAGCCGTGAAAAGGAGTAACAGACATCGTTTGCCGTCATCTCCCTGCCATGGTGGAAGAGGACCCCTTTCCGCAAATAAAACGTATAATGAAGTCCGTCCTCACTCTTCTCCCAATAATGCGCCAGGTGCGGCTCCGCAATCTGTGTACGGGGATTGTATTGGACGAGCGTATCGAAAATTTGATTGATCAGATGGGTGTCAAACGCGAAAAAACTGTAAGCCGGATCAAGCGAAACAAGCCATTTATAGACCGGGAAACGCAGTGTATCCCTGTAGCACTCCGCTTGGACGACGGTACGATAGCCGAAATAGCTAAACAACCAATCGACGAAAGAGTCCTGCAAAGCTTCTCCCCTGCCTAATTGGTGAATGAGTTCGATCGTCCCTTTGTAATCCCCTTGAGCAGCAAGCTCCATCGCCTGTTTGGAAATCATATCCTCAGCGGAAACCAGGAACGTTAGTTCCGAGACATTGCCTCGTCCTCTTCCGGGCTTCCAGTAAATCCAGTCCTGCTCCATCATTTTTTTCAGCAAAATCTTTACATTCCTTGTTGTGCAATACATCCGTTCAGATAACTCTTCTAACGTGATAGGCTGCGGTTCATGCTCTACGCCATGTGCAAAGCTGGAACGAAGCTCCAAAAAGTGTGACAAAAGCTGCATGATCCGTTCCTTTCTCAAAAGGGGAAATTGTTAAAGTGAATTATACACTTTTTGTTCCCCTTATTCTAGATGTAAACTAGATCTAACAGGAAATGAAAGGAAGGTGATCGAACAATGCACCCAGCAAACCTATACGCAACTGAGAAATTAATGCAATGGCAGCAGCACGAATTGGAAGTCGAGGCTCGCGAATTATGGAAATTAAAAGCCATCAAAAAAAGAAAAGTTTATATGATGATTAGCAGCTTCTTCTTCTTCGTCTAATCGCAGAGCCAATCCACACAATCGCAAGGACTAAAAGAACTGCCAGAAACACTCCGATGGTATCAACGGCCACATCGATCGCATGACCCGTACGACCTTCAACAAACGTTTGATGCCATTCATCGGTAGCCGCATAAAGCACCGAAATGATTGAGGAGGTGAGCAAAGCCATGATCATCCGTACCGGCTTGCAAAGCAAAGCCATGATCCAGAGCAGGGCCAGGATAGCGAACTCGCTAATGTGCCCTGCTTTTCTTATGAAGAACTCAATGACACCGATCGGGTCTTGCCACGTGATCTGTTGACCGTCATACGTGAATGCCACATGCGGGAAGTGATTTAAGAGTGCTGTTCCAGCAAGCTTTGTTTCCAGCAACGGCCGCAGGCTCTGCTGCTGATACGTCTGGCCGGATTTTAAAAAAATAAAGGCCATCCATAGGACGGCAGCAAAGGTAAACACATAGAAAAAAAGTTTGGAAGAAGATTGCGTCATGTAGAAACCATCCCCTCTACGAATTCATTTTTTTACGAATACTGAATAGCGCAAAAAACTCGATGACCATCAAATTAACCGCCGACACCCCATAGAACGCCATCCCAAACATCATGCGGAACGGATCCTCCGTCACTGATTTCCACCAGAACGCTGCGGCCAGCGTCATTACAATATTTAAGGCTGTCGTTATCCAGAAAGAGAATCCCAGCCGATTCGTTTTCCGCATTAACCACACGCCAATCACAAACGGCAATACAAAAGATATCCCTAAGAAAAGCCAATACAACACCGCATTTGACACTCTTTCGTCACTCCTACACGATCAACTAGTTTCTGCTACTAGGTTAGCATGAATATAGGAATGAAAACAACGTTTGGCACGGTCTGCAACAGAAACGTCGCAGGCATTTAAAACAAAAAGAATTATCTGCAGAAAGGGCTTGCCTACTTCAAATAATTCATGTATAATACGAAAAGTCGGCATAACTTATACGACATTTTGGGGCCTTAGCTCAGCTGGGAGAGCGCATCGCTGGCAGCGATGAGGTCAGGGGTTCGATCCCCCTAGGCTCCATAGAAAAAGAAGCACCACAACCATTTGGGTTGTGGTGCTTCTTTCTTTTAGCCGTGGGGAGAGAACCCCGATGGGTTCGCCCGCGCGGACGGCACGAATGAATAGACTTCGTAGCTTTGCTTCGAGTGTAGGAGCACGGCGTCTGAATCTACCGCTAAGGTTGTCTTCATCGATTTTGCTTCGTCAGCTATTTAGATTAGGATTCGGACATCCCTTGATTTTGTTCTTTTAACATATAAACTAAATAAGGCTCAATGACCTTGAGCCCGTATCGTTATTTTGATAAAATAACGATATAACCTGACCGAAGGAGAATTAATATGCCAAATATTCGACCAAGTTCAGATCTAAGAAATCATTACAACGAGATATCTGAGTTTTGCCATAAATATGATGAACCTGTCTACATTACAAAAAATGGCCAAGGCGATTTAGCTGTAATGAGTATTGAAACATACGAAAAAATAGTTGGAAAGTTCGAACTTTATAAGCTGCTGGATGAAGGTATGGATGAATTGAAAAAACAGAAGGTACGACCTTTTCATGAGGCACTTGCAGACATCGAGAAGGGAATTTCGGAGTGAGCCAAAAATATCGTTTAGTGATCACTGAGCTGGCAGAAGCGGATTTGCGGGACATCGCCGACTATATCGCAAACGAATTATTGGAACCTACGACAGCGCGAAAAATGATTGCCAAAATCGCTGAAGCCACTTTTCAATTGGAGCTAATGCCTTTTATAAACGGTTTAGTTCGCGATGAGCGATTGGCAGCAGATGGCATCAGACATATACTCGTGGACTCGTACATCGTGTTCTATGTCATCTCAGAAAAAGAAGAAATCGTTACAATCATTCGGATTCTTTACGGAAAGAGGCAATGGAGCAGCTTGCTCTAAACTTTTTGGCAGTGAAAACGGCTCACTCGGGAGAGCGCATCGCTGGCAGTTATGAGGTCAGGGGTGCAATCCCCTTAGGCTCCATACTAAACAAAGGCGTCACCACGATTCGTGGTGGCGTCTTTGTTTTATGGTGCCTTCTTAGGGGTGACCCCAGGATTCACCCGCCCGGACGGAACGAATGCTGATCGGTATCGGGTATTAAGAGAGCGGCGGTCGATGCCATTCACTACTAATTGCGATTGAGAAAAATTAGTTTTTATCAGAGCACATTTATCATCACAAACATACTATTTATAGGTGAACGTCATCCAATGGGACTTTAAGCAGTACCATTCTACATGAAATCGGAGTTGAAATCATGGATAGAAAAAAAGCAAAATTGACCGCGAAAATCATACTTCCAGCGGATGCATGGTATGATGAGAAGCGCAAGAACGCAGACAAAGCTAATCGATCGGCGAAATATTGGGGTTTTCCAGTTCGATTGAGGAATTCAGGGATTTACCGAGGCAAAGGAGTACCTGAAAAATACAACAAAATTTTTTTCAATAGCGAGAAGCATCCCGAGAAGGCCGTATATCGAGAAGATCACGGCATACTTAATCATCCGATTGGACCAAGTGCCAACAGTTTAATTGGTCAGGGAACAAAAGCTCACGCCAAAGGGAGTATTACCGATGTTCCGGGTGTCCTAGTGGGGCACGCAGAGGATAAAAGCGGTCGTACCGGTTGTACGGTTATTTTATATCCTGAAGGCGCAGTTCCCGGCGTCGATGTCAGAGGCGGTTATCCGGGTACGGAACAGACAGATGCGATTAAGCCCGGAACTGCAACGGACCTCATACAGGGGGTTCTTCTTACGGGCGGCAGCAACTTCGGTCTTGCGGCAACAGCAGGGGTCGTGAACTGGCTTGCAGAGCACGGGTATGGTACCCCGACAGGTGTTGGACCGCTCCCTACCGTGCCTGCTGCTGTTATTTTTGACCTTTATTATGCGAAAGGCTCCCGCAGACCTGACGCACAGTTGGGCTACAAGGCAGCAAAAGCTGCGAAGGCCGGTTACGTGGCGCAAGGCAGTGTCGGTGCTGGAGCGGGTGCGACGGTAGGGAAAATCTACGGTACGCCGATGAAGGGTGGAGTTGGAACCGCCTCTTGGCAAATCCCGGGCGGGCCAATAGTAGCCTCTATTGTAGTAGTCAATGCCCTTGGAGATATTTGGGATAATGATCATATCATAGCTGGGGCTCTTGAGCCTGATGGTAAATTCGTTAACCAAACTAGGGCAATTCTTGAAGGAATACCACCAATGCTAAGCTCGATCCGGAGCAGAAGCACAACCATCGCTGTTATCGCAACCACTGCCAAACTAGACAAAGCTGAGGCAGGAAGGATAGCGACACTCGCCCATGATGGAATGGCGCGGGCGATTTCCCCGGTTCATATTCAAGGTGACGGGGACACAATATTCTGCATCGCTACCGGAACCGATACTAGCGGGCTTATTGGCAATGCTGCCGTGACCGCAGTCGGCACCGTAGCAGCGGTGGTGCTCGAGCAGGCCATCGTCAGGGGAGTAAAGGCAGCCCAAGCAGAAATTAAACATCAGCAAAGTACGAAGTGAAATGATGTTTCAGAACCATATGAAAGGTCAGGGGTTCGATCCCCTATGCCCCCATACTGAACAAAGAAGTCACACGAATCGTGGTGGTGTCTTTGTTTTATGAAGCTGCCAAGGAGAATAACCCTGACAGCTGTATGTTAGTGTGCTTGAGTTAATTTTTTTAACTCCACAATTGAAATTCCGGTAAGCTCAGAAACTGATTCCAAATCCATCCCTTTTGCGAGCATTTTGGATGCAACCTCAAGCTTGCCCTTCTTTTCACCTTCTTCACGTGCGCCCTCCATGGAAGAAGCCTCGTCATGCAAAGCCTTCTGCCTCATTTCATAAAGCCGACGTGCTTCAGCGTCTTGACTAAGGAATTCCAAAACAGTCATCGCTTTTCCAAGTTTAGGTTCCTGCATTTTCAGCACCTCCCAATTATCTGTATTGTCACTATTCAGAAAAAGTAACCAATTTAACAATCCGCCAGATGCGGCGGTCTGTTGATGGTTCAGCTTTGACAGCTCAAGAAATTGAATTTCAAGATCGTCTGTTAAAAAAATGCCGGTATTGTCTTCCCGAAAATGAAATACATTATAATAGCGGTCATTTGGAAGGATGGAGAAGTTAAGAATATTGATTGTGACACATTTCTTTAGATTCTTATATGACTGTCCTTCTTCAAGCTGACTAGCGTATTGCTTACTCCAATAATACAACGTCCGCTTCTCGTTATCATAGCGGTTAAATAACTGCATTTCTATATTAATCAGTTTGCCCTCTGCGGTCTTAGCTTGGATGTCGAATATGGATTGCTTATCTTGAGGCGAGTCTTTATCGGTGTATGGGTTCATGAGAATAATTTCGGATAACGTGGGTTCTCCAGCTTCTTGAAATGTACGGTTTAGGAAAGCCAATAAAACATCTTTATTTTCTTCACTACCGAATATCCGTTTAAAAACAAAATCGTTCTTTGGGTCAAGTAAATCTCTCATTAAAAATCCCCATTCTTATTGTTTAATTATATCATGAAGCTTCTGACTATTGCATGAAAGTAACTTTGATAGTCACGTCTTAATTTTTATACTTTTAGAAGAAAATTTAACTACTCCCATCTTCAGCGGCATATCAAATCCTGCTTATATACAGTTATTTTCCGATTGAATCCGATTTTGAGAGTGAAAGCCTGCGAATGTACAGGAATATTCATGATTTTAGCTTAGCTTCGAGATGGAGCCGCCTAAAAGTGTACTTTTGCAGGAAAAATACACTGTGAGTTAATAAAGAAGTAAAAGGATGTAGGATTGCAGGCTTATTACAAGTGCTGCAACGCGCCTCGTTGAAGTTCGTAACGTACAATGTGTTTGCCTGCTGATCCGGTAACTGCGGTAAGCAGTCCCTTCGAACAGAGAGACCGAAGCGTTCGAACAGCAGAACGATGATTAATACTTAGATGAGTTTCGACATCGATTGGACGCAACGGACGGGCGAGTCTGCAGGCAAGACGAATGATTTCCCTTTCTGACACACTTCCGATACATACCGGAGAAGCTTGTGACAGATAGCGGCTTAGCACCATCCGTAGCAGAGTGATGCATAGCTCGGGACGATTAGCGACGTCATCGTAAGCAAAAGATAGGACCTGGTAGCCCATTGCAGTTAGAAATGTTTCCCGGTTCAGCTCATTGCAGTATTTTTGCCTGTCCATATCCCGAACGTGCGGACCGAAACCTTTGATTTCGATGATCAGCTTCACTGCCTGCGTTAACCAGGCAAAATCGCAAAAATAGGACAAACCGCGCCAATCGATCACTTCGAATTCCGGATGCAAATCGTCGAAGTTTCCTAACAGAGCCCACCATACATTTCTGCAAAACATTTTCTCCGCTTCCCTGTGCCCCCTATCCAGTCGACCTCTTCGTTCCCCTGACCGTCTCTGCAAGTGATAATGTATATATGTGGCGTGTGCCTGCTCGAATGTCATTTTCGTCAAACCTCCCTAATAAAAAAACGCCCCGGCTCCATCTTTTGAGGAATGGAGCGGGACGTTCTTCGTCTCGTTGACACTATTGTATCTCGGAATGGATGGTTTTACCAGTCCGATTATGGAGCTTTTATTTGATACCTAGTCCATGGGGGGCGCCGAATCATAGATTCATCCATCCCAACTCAAAACTGCTTAGCATACAAATTTGCATACACGCCATCGCGCGCAAGCAATGCATCATGCGTACCTTGTTCCACAATTCCGTCCTCCGTCAATACGAGAATTCGCCCTGCATGGCGGATTGTGGATAGGCGGTGGGCAATTATGATGGTTGTACGCCCTTTTGCCAGCAATTCTAATGATGACTTAATGATTTTTTCGCTCTCATTATCCAGTGCGCTTGTCGCCTCATCCAAAATAAGAATAGGTGGATTTTTTAAGAATACGCGAGCAATGCTTAGCCGCTGCTTCTGTCCACCGGACAGTTTGACACCCCGCTGGCCAATCTCGGAGTCATAGCCATTTGGCAAGTTCATAATAAAATCATGGGCATTGGCGTGTTTGGCTGCCGCGATAATTTCTTCATCGCTAGCTGCTTGATCTCCATAACGGATATTTTCCATCACTGTCCCTGCAAAAAGAAAAACATCCTGCAGCACAAAACCGATTTGTTTTCTTAATGACTCTAGGTCGATATTACGGACGTTGATCCCATCTATGAATATCTCCCCGTCTATCGCATCATAAAAGCGAGGGATGAGGGAACATAATGTTGTTTTTCCCGCACCAGATGGACCCACTAATGCAACATACTCCCCCGGCTTGATACGCAGCGAAAGGTTTTGTAAAACGCTGTCCAAATGTTCTTCATAGCAGAAGGAAACTTGCCTGAACTCAATCTCGCCTTGTATCTCCGGCAGGATGATGGCATTCGAACTATTTTCGATTGACGGCTTCAAATTCATGATTTCCATAAAACGCTGAAAACCGGTGACGCCTTCTTGAAGCTGTGTGCTCATATGATTCAGGCGTTGAATCGGCTCGATCATAAAACTGATATAGAGTAAAAAAGTGATCAAATCCGACAAATCTAACGTAGTGTTGACGACGATACTGGCACTGCCAAAGATGACCACCGTAATCGTGATCAATTGAATAATCGTTTCAAAGCTATTGTAAAAAAGCGCCTCCGCTTTATATGTATGCTTTCGGCTTTCGAGGAAACGGGCATTTTCCTTGTTAAACTTCCCGATCTCTACGGACTCGTTGGCAAACGATTTTACATCGCGGATACCTGAAAGACTATCCTCTACCTGAGCGTTGACATCCCCGATTCGCTCTTTATTTTTATTTATTGCCTTGTTCAACATTTTATTAAAATACAAAGCCAAGAGGCCTAGAAACGGCAAAAAACAGAATACGGCGATCGTTAATGGCGCGTTAATAAAGAACAAAATAGTAAATGCTCCAACAAATCGGACGAGATATTTCATATAATCTTCCGGACCGTGATGGTACAGCTCGGAAAGCAGCAGCAGGTCATTCGTTATCCGGGACATGAGCCGACCTGTCTTTTCCTTATCGTAAAAGCTAAGAGGAAGCTTTTGCATGTGGGCGAATAGCTCGCTGCGCATATCACTTTCCATGCGAGCGCCTATTTCATGGCCTCTGTAGTCCACAAAATAATTACTGATATTCTGGATCGCGACTAAAACCAGCATTAGTCCACCAACCCAATACACTTCCCCCAGAGCAGTTGATAAATCTCCTTCCAGAACATCCTTCGTAATGTACCGAACGAGCAGCGGAAATACCAAGGTTACAAATGATGTAATGAAGGAGCAGGCCAACACAGTAATAAACAAGCTTAAATACGGTTTGTAATATGAGAAAAATTTATGAACTGGAGCACGCATCGAATTTCCCCTTCTTTGTGTTATTTAAAACACATATAAGGGATAAACCGTTTATGATTTAAGAATGTGTTTCCCCTTATATGTTTGCACATTAGAAATCATCATTTTTTTCATGTCGATTGCCTCCTTGTTTTTTATAATTCCATCGTAAACCATTGCATTATGAAACCTCATGGTCTTATTTGGTTATAGATAAACTTTATCTTTATACCGCTACATGCCTATAACAATTTTGTTTATTTTTCGAGCAAATCCTACATTTTGTTTGTTTTCAAACAGAATTTATCACGCATAACTGTTAAACTTGACTCATTATGGAATATCGGCGGGGATGCTTATGGTTCAAGTGATATGGTTGCTGATTTTAGTTCTGTTCTTAATCGTTGCTTCCACTCGTAAAAGCTGATAAAAAAAGCTGCTCTCTCATCCGATCGCGATGAAAAGAACAGCCTATTTCTTAAACCTGGTTTTTGTTGATATTGTTTAAACTGGGGACGTAATCAACAGCCTCGCTGCTCGATAACGTTTGCGCTTCTTCAAGAAGACTGGCGTCATTCTGCTGATTGTCTTTACTATCCGCCCGGTTATTCTCGCGGTCATGCTTGGGGTTGGCTTCATTTTTAGGCATAGCATTCACCTCCATCGTCTCATGATTAGTATGAGACGATGGCTTGCATTTTATCCCAGTTGAATCAAGCTCCCGCGTGTTTTCGTTAGCTTTTGAAGTTTATTGGATAGAGGCTTCATAAATGTCTTTAATCGATTTGGACAGCATCGCGTTGAATTCATCGTTCGTTTGTCCTGATGTTAACCCCTGCGATAATGCGCGTGAGAAACTCGCGATCAATCCGTGGTTGCGCGCCAGCTTTTCATTTGCTTCCGCCTGTGTGTAACCACCTGACAGTGCAACAATTCTTACAACGTGAGGATCCTCCATTAAATCGCTGTAGAAATTGTCTTCCGTCGGTATGGAAAGTTTAAGCATGACTTTTACGTCTTTGCCAAGAGCGGATAATTGCGTGAAAATTTCATCCTTTACCAGTTTTTCCGATGTTGCCTTATCGGCGCTGTTGATATCAACTTCCGGTTCGATAATCGGAACCAGTCCCATCTCTGCGATTTGGATGCCGATGGCAAACTGCTGCTCGATGACTTTTTTGATTCCGGCAGGATTGGCTTCCTTAATAAGCGAGCGCATTTTCGTCCCGAAGATGTTCTTCTCAACTGCTCGTTTCAAAAGGTCGTTTAAGCCGGGAATAGGCTTCATAAGCTGGACCCCGTTTTCAAGATCGGCAAGACCTTGATCGACTTTTAGAAAAGGAACGATGCCTTTCTTCTCCCACAAATAATCCGCGGTAAACTGCCCATCAATAGACCGATCCATCGTGTTCTCAAATAAGATCGCACCTAAAATGTACTGGGAATCAAACGCATCACTCTTAATAATACGCGTTCTCATCTCGTGAACCAAACCATACATCTCTTCTTCATTTGAATAGCTGTCTTCTTTAATGCCATATTGCAGCAGAGCTTTAGGAGTACTACCGCCACTTTGATCCAAGGCCGCTATAAAACCCTTTCCCGTACGGATTCGATCCAATTGCTTTGTATTCATTGAATGTTCCCCTTCCCTATCGTGGACTGAATGGCAACTATAATTCTTCTATTATATCACTTTTATAGGCAGGCATACATGATTTATAACTGTTTTTGCCATAGAAAGCGAGGTCGAATTCCTCTATAATGGTCCGTGAAAGGTGGTAGTTAGCTATGGCAAATCAATTTGCCGGAATAAGTAACTGCTCATGCAAAGCCTACGATTAGGGCGATACTTCGCATGGGCCGGACAGTAACGTTAACATTGTCGCCCAATACAGCTAATATCGTTTCTAATAATGGGCTTTGCACTTATTTTTGTTATGTATAAAAAATAAGGAGCTGAAAAGCAATGGTCAAACCATTCATTAGAAACCATCAATATAATTTAATTAAAAAGCAGGTCAATTTGCTGCAGCAAACCGCCAATTCCGTATCCGATCCTAAAGTGGTGGAGTCGGTAAGATTCAGCGCTCAATCCAAAGTGGTTGAAGCGTTCCCGGAAATTACAGAGGATCACAAACAATCCTTAGAGAAGATCGCGGCATTGCGCACTTCAGAAGAATTCCAGCACTATCTGCATGCTCTGAAGCCTTATATGGTTGAAATTTCACAAGTGACGGGAAAGCAGCTTAGTAAACTTTTTCCAAAAATTAAAAAGCTAAAGGCTCCTGATTTCACAACCACCGATTACCGTTATGTCACTTATCTGGGCTGGGTCGACATCGCGACGAATAAAATGTTCATCGTGTATCATCTGAACGGGCAATGGGTCGGTATCGAAGGAAGATACACCCCATCAAATAAAGGCGTATGCTTTTTGTGCAATCGACATGAAGAAGTTGCTTTATTTACTGCGGTCACCAAATGGAAGCCGGCTAACGCTTCGCCCGATTACTATAAAGCGATTGGCAACTATATGTGTGTGGACAGCGCGGTTTGCAACAAAAACATCACGGACGTAACAGCTTTGGAACTGTTCGCTCAAAAGGTGCTAGGAAACCGTGAATCATAAATGCAACGATTATGCCATAAAGCTGTCCTGAAAGTAGCATGTTCTACTTCGGGATGGCTTTTTTTAGTTTCCCTATTGAGATTGAAATCATACACTTGCTAGATTATAATACAGTCTGGCTTATTACTTTAAATACAAAGGAATTGATGGCATGAAAATAAATAGTCCCGAATACTGGATTTCTAAACTTGAACTAGAAGCTCACCCCGAAGGCGGTTACTATAAACGAACCTATCAAGCGGAAGAAAAGATTACGGATCAAGAACTATCCGTTCAGTTTGACGGTTCCCGAATGCTTTATACCAGCATTTATTTTCTCTTGCAATCCCATGATGTTTCACATTTCCACCGCTTGAAATCGGATGAATTGTGGTATTTTCATGCGGGAAGCCCTTTGACCATTCATGTTATTTTGGAGGATGGCACCTATGAGGAGGTCAAACTCGGCATTCATATCGATAAAGGCGAAACTCCGCAATATTTAGTTCCCAAAAATTCAATTTTCGGTTCGTCCGTCATGGAAAAGGATACTTTTTCACTAGTTGGATGTATGGTCGCACCGGGGTTCGATTTTCAGGATTTCGAAATGTTTACGCAAAAAGAGTTACTAGAGCAGTATCCGCAGCATAAAGAAGTCATTATGAAATTAGCCTATGAACTGCTTCCTGTGTAAGGGAGTAAAAGATCAGACACGTCGTTGTGACGTGTTTTTATTTTTGGCGATATATGGTGTAGAATTGACATTATTACATAGACCTTTTGGGGAATAGCTATCTGATTGGAGCAAACGAATGAACTATCAAAATTTAGAAGAATGCATCATTGATTTAGAGAAGAACGGGCATTTAGTTCGCATTCACGAAGAAGTCGATCCTGAGCTTGAAATGGCAGCCATTCATATGAAAGTTCATGAAGCCGGAGGCCCGGCCCTTTTGTTCGAAAATGTAAAAGGATCGAAGTTTCGAGCTATTTCCAACCTGTTCGGAACTGTAGAGCGCAGTAAATATATATTTCGACAAACTTGGGAGGGCACGCAGAACGTCATCGCTTTGCGAAGCGATCCCATGAAGGCCCTGAAAAGTCCCTTTCAACATTTCGGTACAGGGCTTGCCGCCTGGAAAGCTCTGCCGCAGAAAGTATCCGGTGGACTTCCCGATTCTTTTGAGGAAATCAGTATCGCCGACCTTCCGCTTATTCGCCACTGGCCAGAGGATGGCGGTGCATTCGTCACCCTGCCGCAAGTGTATTCGGAAGATCCGGAGAAACCGGGAATTATGAATTCTAATCTGGGGATGTACCGGATTCAACTGAGCGGGAACGAGTATGAATTAAATAAAGAAATCGGCTTGCATTATCAAATTCACCGCGGCATCGGCGTTCATCAAGCGAAGGCAACGAAGCAAGGACTTCCGCTCAAAGTAAGCTGCTTTATCGGCGGACCTCCGGCACACACATTGTCAGCCGTTATGCCATTGCCGGAAGGCATGAGTGAGATTACCTTTGCCGGTCTGCTTTCAGGACGCCGTTTCCGCTATAGCTATATCGATGGCTATTGTATTTCTCATGATGCCGATTTTGTCATCACAGGAGAAATTTATCCCGGCGAAACCAAGCCGGAGGGCCCATTCGGCGACCATTTGGGCTACTACAGCCTGACGCATCCTTTTCCTCTCATGCGAGTGCATAAAGTATATGCAAAGAAGAATGCGATTTTTCCTTTCACTGTCGTTGGCAGGCCGCCTCAAGAGGACACGGCATTCGGAGCATTAATTCATGAACTGACAGGTGACGCGATCCAGCAAGAAATTCCCGGTGTCAAAGAAGTTCATGCTGTAGACGCGGCTGGCGTACATCCCCTGCTCTTTGCGATTGGCAGCGAGCGTTACACGCCCTACCAGCAAGTCAAACAACCGGCAGAGCTGCTCACCATCGCCAACCGAATTTTGGGGACGGGACAAGTTAGCTTGGCCAAATATTTGTTTATCACAGCAGAAGAGAACCAGCCTCTGGACTCTCATGATGTGGAGCATTTTTTGACCTACATCCTGGCTCGTATGGATCTTCATCGAGACATTCATTTTTATACAAATACGACCATCGATACGCTTGATTACTCGGGAACTGGATTAAATAGCGGCAGTAAAGTTGTATTCGCAGCTGTCGGGGATATGAAAAGAGAGTTATGCCAGGAGGTTCCCTCCGTTTTTAATAACATACCGGGTGTTGAACAGGCGCATTTGGTGATGCCAGGCATCGTTGCGATTCAGATGTCCGCATTTAGAAGTTATAGCGAAACACAGTCGGACATGCAAAATTTATGCGAAGCTCTAGGCGCACAAGGCCCGCTTCCTTCTTGCCCAATGATCGTCGTTAGTGATGACAGCCAGTTTATGAGCGCCGCCATCGACAATTTCCTTTGGGCCACCTTCACACGCAGCAACCCCTCTCACGATATTTATGGCGTAAACAGCTATTATGAGTTCAAGCATTGGGCTTGCGACAATATAGTGATCGATGCCCGGATCAAACCGCACCAAGCACCGCCATTAATACCGGATCCGGCAGTTGAACAAAACATCAAGCGATTATTTACGAGCGGCGCCAGTTTGGAAGGCATTCTAAAGCATCAATAGCATACTTGCGCAGCAAAACAGCACCAGAACCTCAGAGGTTTGTGGTGCTGTTTCCGTTATTTCAACTCTTTCACGAGTTCTATAAAGTGTTGTGCCGCTTTGGTTAGATAGCGATCTTTTAACCAGATCAATCCGGTTGCGAACTGCAGTTGATTCTCGGAAATCGCAAAGGATTGAATGTCATACCCGCGGTGCAAATGCAGAATGGATTCCGGCACGATTGTCGCCCCATCCCCGCTGGACACCCACTCCAATAACGTAACGATATCCGAACATTCCCCGATGATGTTTGCATGCAAACCACGCTCTGTAAATTGATCCATGATGCTTTGATAGAGTCCAAGCCCTTCTGCGCTGGGTAAAATGAGCGGATAACGCTGAATATCACCGTAGGTGAATTCGCGGACCTCGGGCGCCAAGCTTTTGGCCATGACGAAATAAAAAGGCTCCGATTGAAATTTCAGCATGTCAAAATCACTTAAATCCAGCGGTAGCCTTACGATGGCAAGCTCTATGGATCGTTCCCTGATGAGCCTTAGAAGTTGAATGGATTCGCTCTGCTGTATTTTATAAGTCACTCTGGGATACCGCGTCTTAAAAACACGCAACAACTGAGGCAATGGCGCTGAAGATAACGTATTCACGCCTATCATCAGTTTGCCTCGCGTACCCATGCCGATTTCTTTCACTTCGTTCTCCGATTCTTCGATCAGCTGCGTCAAATGAACGGCATGCTTGTATAAAGCTTGCCCTGCGTCGGTCAGTTCCAATACTTTGCCGTTCCTTTTTACAAGCTGCACGCCCAGTTCTTGCTCCATACTCTTCAATTGTTGGCCAAGCGGAGGTTGTGTCATGTGCAATCTTTGGGCGGCTGCGGTAATTTGCCTCTCTTCAGCGATGGCAATGAAATAGCGAAGCTGACGTATATCCATGGAAGAGATAACCCCCACTCGAATGATTTTCATATGGAAACTAAACTTTTTAAATATTTTTCGTATGCTAATGGCTATGTTACCATAACAGTATATTTCGAAGAAAGAAGTGGTGCCGTCCATGAAACTATCACTCATTCAAGCAGCAGAATATGGGAAGACTGATTTCGTAATACAGTGTATTCAAGATGGCGCGGATATCAATGCAAGAGATGAACGAGGACGCACTCCGATTATAGCCGCCACACACGGCAATCGAATAGAAACGGTAAAAGCGTTGATTGAAGCAGGAGCAGATATCAACTTACAGGATCATATCTTAGATACTCCCCTCTTATACGCCGGCGCGAACGAATTGCTCGAAATCGTCAAGTTATTGAACGCCGCCGAAGCAAATCCGACAATAACGAACCGATATGGAGGAACCGCGCTTATTCCGGCATCAGAACGTGGCCATGTTGACGTCGTAAAAGAGCTGCTTACCCATTCAAAGGTTCATGTCAATCACATCAACAATCTAGGTTGGACGGCGCTGATGGAAGCGATCGTATTAAGCAGCGGCGGGCCCAAACATCAACAAATCATCCAACTGCTTATTGAACACGGAGCTGACGTGACGATTCCGGACAAGCACGGGGTTACGCCGCTAGAGCATGCAAGAGCGCTTCATTTTACAGAGATCGAACGTTTACTGGTGGACGCCGGGGCTTAACGAGGATTTCCTATTTCATTGAAAAAGGAAGGGATAACATGTTGAATACTTCATATTGGTTAACGAATGTACGGCTAGAACAGGGTTATGCCACGGAAAACGGACAAGTGGTTGGTACGCACACGAAGATTTGTCACGTTCGGATTGAAGGCGGCGCTATTGCCGAAGTGATTGGAAATGAGTCGAAGCTGCCAAGCCATCTTCCCAAATACGACTGCAAAGAGAGGCTGATGCTCCCTTCTTTCGAAGAGGCGCATATCCATTTGGATAAAACGTATTACGATGGGCCGTGGAAAGCAGTGGAGAAAGTGTCCAGCATCTTCGAACGGATTGAGGAAGAAAAAAGATTATTGCCTAAATTGCTGCCCCTGGCGAG
Organism: Paenibacillus planticolens; assembly: GCF_013141725.1. GTDB lineage: Bacteria > Bacillota > Bacilli > Paenibacillales > NBRC-103111 > Paenibacillus_E > Paenibacillus_E planticolens. Next base: position 419,102 of record NZ_WHNZ01000022.1, read on the forward strand.
ACAACAAGCGGAGAGCATTTTGACGCTTATCCAAAAGTTTGGCGCGACTCATGTGCGAAGCCATTGCAATATCGAGCCTGTCAGCGGGCTGCATCGATTAGAGGCAACCTTGCAAGCGCTGGACACTTTCTCCGGCAAACTATCATCGGAAATCGTAGCTTTCCCGCAGCATGGACTACTCCGGTCGGATTCTGTGCAATTGGTCAAGCAATCTCTGACTGAAGGGGCAACCCATGTTGGCGGTGTAGATCCATTTTCGGTGGACGGGGATATTGAAAAATCACTGCAGACGATGGTGGAGCTTGCTGTCATGAACAAGGCAGGCATCGATCTTCACTTGCACGATGGCAATGAAGTAGGGAAGCAAACTTTGCTGCGGCTTGCTGATCTGACGGAAGAAGCCGGATTGCAAGGCAAGGTGACCGTTAGCCACGCGTTCTGGTTCGCAAGCGCTCCGCAGCAAGAGACCTATGAAATGGCTGAACGGATGTCTTCACTTGGCATGACGATTGCATCTACGGTGCCGATCGGCAGAACAATGATGCCGCTTCCGATGCTGTTTAACAAAGGCGTTAACGTGAAATTAGCAACAGACAGTCTGACAGATCACTGGTCTCCTTTCGGAAATGGCGATCAATTGGATAAGGCCGGACGGTTCGCAGAATTATATGGGTATACCGACGAATGGTCGTTGTCTCAGTCCCTCGGATTCATTACCGGCGGAATAACGCCGCTTGATCGTCAAGGGAAACAAGTATGGCCGAAAGTCGGAGACGCTGCCAGCTTTGTGCTCCTTCCTGCCAGCTGTTCGGCAGAAGCCGTTGCGCGAAGATCGGAGCGTCAAGCCGTTTGGTATAAGGGCTGCCTTGTAAGCGGCTCGCTGTAAATCTAAGCAAAATTTGAAAAAGCCACCTAAAAGTACACTTTTACATGAAAAAAATCTAAAAACATAAAATAATTCCTGTTCTCTCTCCAATAAATATGATAGATTGAATGTATCATCCATTGGAGGTATATCAAATTGAAACCAGTCACCGAGAAGCTCATAAAGCAGCATCAGCACTATTTGTCTGATAACCCCAATGAACTTAAGAAGTATGGTTCAATCTATGATCATATGCTCTATTACTTCACAAGCGTGCTAGGAATTGAAGAACAGCAAGCTTTGCTGCATATACAAGATTTCAAATCCGATCTTTCCTGTGATGTACTTCAGAACGTCGTGCAAGCTAAAGTAAACTGACCCATGAATGCGGTTACTGAAATGGGGAAATGATCAGAGCAAGATGCCGCAGGCATAAGCGTGCTTTCGGCTGCCGGTCCCTTGAGGTTAAGCCTCAAGGGATTTTTTGCATCTCCGGTCGTCTTCACATCCCAAACTAGAAAAATGGAGTTGCGAGCGATGAATCTTTTAAAAGGCCAAAAAGTAGATATTACAAAAGGAACCAGCCTGTCCACTCTCCGTTTGCAGTTCGGATGGACGTTTACTAAACCCGGGATGAGCATCGACGCTGCTTGCTTTATGCTCTCGAACCAGAGCCTCTGCGAGCGGGATGAGGATTTTATTTTTTACGGTAACCCGCTAAGCCAGGACGGTGCTGTGAGTCATCTTCCCCTGCATGGGGCCGATAAAGAAGCCATCCAAATTGTTCTGCCCAAAATACCCGAGAGAACAGCCAAAATCGCCTTTTCCGTAACGATTCATGAAGGCGAGAAACTTGGATACACGATGAAGGATGCAGGCAGCTTATATGTGCGGATGTTGAATGGGGATAACGGCCAAGAACTGTTCCGCTTTGACTATGGATCGGATTTGACGAAAGAAACAGCCGTTGTTGCCGGGGAATTGTACAAGCATCAAGGGGAATGGAAATTCAATGCAATCGGCAGTGGTTTTCATGGCGGTTTAGCTGCTCTATGCACAAGCTTCAGTCTTGAGATTGAAGAAGATGCTGAACCGGAGGCAGCAGCCGCAATGGAAGCTGTCTCTCCTCTTGCTCCGATTGATTTACGCAAAAAAATCGTCCAAATGGCTTTGGAAAAGAAACAACTGACCAGTGTCATGGCTAGAGTTGGCTTAGTGTTGGATATCACCGGTTCCATGCATGCTCTATACAAAAACGGAACCGTCCAGGAAGTCGTCGAACGCATCCTCGCTGTCGCTTGTAAATTTGACGATAACGGGGCGCTGGATGTTTGGGTCTATGATAACGACTTTAGCCGGTTGCCCCCCGCTACGGAAAATAATTTTGACCGGTATGTTCAGAAGCATGTGATGAATAATAAGGATATCCATAAACTTGGCCGAAATAACGAGCCGCCGGTTATGATGGACGTAATTCGCAAATATACAGTGGAAGAAGACTCGCCTCTCCCCGTTTTCTTAGTCTTTATCAACGACGGAGGCGTCGTAAAGCCAATCAAAAAAGTCATCATTGATTCCGCCGTTCAGCCAATATTTTGGCAGTTCGTAGGAATCGGCAATTCCGACTTTGAAGTACTGAAACAGCTGGATACGATGGAAGGCCGCCTAGTCGACAACGCGAATTTTATACATATCAAGGATATTGCCTCAATCTCAGATGAACAGCTTTATCATCTCCTGTTGAATGAATTCCCGGTCTGGCTGAAAGAAGCTGCGAATAAACGAATTATCCGGAAATAATAGAGTTCTATAAGGAAGGTGTGACTACTAATGAACGTTCTTTTATTCGGAGCAACCGGCATGGTCGGACAAAGTGTGCTTCGTGAATGTCTTCTTGATCCCCAGGTGAAGACCGTCTTAACGATCGGCCGGAATGCAACGGGGCAAAGCCATCCAAAATTACGCGAGCTCGTACACGCGAATCTGCAGGATTTATCGGCCATTGCGGGCGATCTTTCCGGTTATGACGCTTGTTTCTTCTGTCTGGGCGTTTCTTCTGCCGGCATGAGCGAAGAGAAATATAAGGCGATTACCTATGATATTACCTTGAGTGTGGCAGAGACTTTGGTGAAGTTGAACCCTGGCATGACATTTACCTATGTATCCGGGGCAGGCACGGACAGCTCTGAGAAAGGCCGCAGCATGTGGGCGCGTGTTAAGGGCAAAACAGAAAATGATTTGCTTAAATTGCCTTTTAAAGCGGCCTATATGTTCCGCCCGGGAGGCATTCTGCCCCTGCATGGCGTCAAATCCAAGACAAAGCTGTATCAGGCTGTCTATATCATCATGAAACCCTTTTACCCTGTGCTGGAAAAATGGTTCCCGAATTCAATCACTACTTCGGAAAAAGTCGGCCGCGCGATGATCAAAGTCGCTCTGGACGGCTATGCCAAACCGACTATTGAAAGCAGCGATCTCAATCACTTTTGAAAGAAAAAAAGGACTCCTCGCGGAGTCCTTTTCGACGGTGACAAATTGATGGTACTTTTTGCCTTGAACCATACTTGGCTCGGTTAACTACCTCATCACATTCGTGCAGTACTAGACTACATTAACTGTTCTGCGGCACATCTCCTCGCTTCTAGGCAGATTCAAAAACAACTTCCCCGGCATTTTTCGTATACATTGTATGCGACACAACACCTCTCTGAATCACCGTCGAAATTTAGTATGTCCGATCTTGGGCATGTTATACATAGCTCACCCCCAGCGGATAAAAAGTTTGACGAAAGTAATTGCTAGGAATATAATTGCTATAGCAACTAATTTTCAGGAGGGGGTGTTTGACATGAAGCTGGAGCATTCTTTGGGATTTATTTTGAATCATGCCGGGCGTCGAATGACACAGCTTTTGAGCCATCGCTTCCAGCCCTATGATATGACGACTGAACAATGGGTCGTACTGAATCGTCTAGCGTGCGAGGACGGCATTACACAGAAACTGCTCGCTATTCGGGCGGAAAAGGATCAAACGAACATTACCCGCATTCTCGACCAATTGGAGCGCAAAGGCATGGTTGAACGCCGGGCTAATGAGCAGGATCGCCGATCCTTTCTTACGTTCATTACGGATCAGGGAAGAGCTATGAACGGCATCCTGACCCCTATTGAACAGGAGGTTATCACCTCGCTGCTAGGCGACTTCACCGAAGCTGAGGCGTCCCTATTAAAGGAGCTGCTCGTACGAATCACCCAAGAAGCCAATGCTCGCATCAAGGAAGTGGAGGAATCACCGTGAACACCGATACCGATCAGAAATTGTGGAACCGCGATTTTGTTGCTGTATGTCTCAGCAGCTTTTTTTTATTCATGACATTTTATATTCTAGCCGTAACACTTCCTATCTTTGTCACCGATACCCTGCATGGCGGACAGCAGCAAATCGGACTCGTCATGACCGTCTTTATTATTTCAACCGTCATTTTACGGCCGTTAACAGGGAAATGGATGGACGAATGGAACAGAAAGAAAATTATTTCTTTTGCGCTTGCCCTCTTTATGATTTGTACCGCGATGTATCCGTTCATCCATCAATATGCTATCCTTCTCGGCGTGCGGTTTCTCCATGGCATTGGCTTCGGGATGGCGACAACGGCCGCCGGGGCGGTCGCTATTGACCTCGTGCCAGACCGGCGCAAGGGCGAAGGAATCGGCTATTTCAGTCTTTTCATGAGCTTAGCGATGGTTGTCGGGCCGTTTCTCGGCTTAACGATTATGCAATCCCACAATAATGCTCTGCTGTTTGGCATATGTATTGTGTTCTCCGTGCTCTCCCTCTTATTCGGGCTGTCTCTCCGTATTCCGCAGCGCGTCGTCCTGTCTTCGGTGAAACCGGAAAAAGGCTGGAGAAAATTCGTCGAGCCGCGGTCGATCCCGATTTCTTTGGCAGGCAGTGTGCTCGCTTTCTCATATGGAGCCATCACAACGTTTCTATCCGTATATGCCAAAGCGAACGGACTGGAGAGCTATGCGAGCTATTTCTTCATGGTGTTCGCTTTGATGATTGTCATTTCCAGACCTTTTACAGGCAAATGGTTCGATCGTTCGGGGCCAAACGGATTGGTCTATCCGGGCGTTATTCTGTTCACCGCAGGCATGATTGCTCTTAGCCTGACATCTTCGCCCGTTCCATTTCTGGTTGCTGGCGGTATGCTTGGACTTGGGTTCGGTGCAATGCTTCCGAGCTTCCAAACGATCGCCATTCAAGCGGCGCCCGCTCACCGCAGGGGGCTTGCCACAGGTACGTACTTCTTGCTGTTCGACACAGGCTATGGAATCGGATCCTATGTGCTCGGCGTTGTAGCATCCAAAACAAATTACCACACGATGTATCTTGTTGCGGGCATCGTTGTCGCATGTTCGGCTCTGTTGTACTATGGATTGCATCACCGGAAATCATCAGTGGCACTTAAGCCCAGCCCCGCCGCGACCATGAAATAATGAAATGCCGTAACTTTCAAGCACTCGGGTGCTAGGAGGGTTGCGGCATTTTTTCATATCTCGATAACGATAGCGATTGACATTAAAATTCAGGGATGATATAAAAATAAGTGTATAGCACTCAAAGGCTTAGAGTGCTAATCAAATCATTCGGCCCCAAATAATCTTCGTTACCTATTGAAAGGAGATTTATCCGTGGAAAAGAAACAGTTTCAAGCAGAATCCAAGCGACTATTAGAAATGATGATTAACTCCATTTATACGCAACGAGAAATCTTCTTAAGAGAGCTCATCTCCAATTCCAGCGATGCGATCGACAAAATCTATTACAAGGCTTTAACGGACGACTCGTTAGTATTTGACAAAGACAGCTACTTCATTAAAGTCATTGCTGACAAGGCAAACCGCAAGCTCACCATCCGTGATACAGGGATCGGGATGACCAAGGAAGATCTGGAGAACAACTTGGGAATCATTGCGAAAAGCGGATCGCTTGCGTTCAAAAAAGAAAACGAAGCCAAAGACGGCCACAATATCATCGGGCAGTTCGGCGTAGGCTTCTACTCCGCGTTCATGGTAGCCGATGTTGTAACGGTTACAAGCAAAGCCCTTGGCAGCGACACGGCTTACAAATGGGAATCGACCGGCGCCGACGGCTACACGATTGAGAAGGCTGAGAAAGATTCCGTAGGAACGGAAATCGTCCTGCAAATCAAAGCGAACACCGAAGATGACAACTACGACGAATTCTTGGACGAGTATCGTTTGAAAGCGATCATCAAAAAATATTCAGATTTCATCCGTTACCCGATTAAAATGGACATTGCCGGGAAAAGACTCAAAGAAGGCACTGAAAATGAGTTCGAGGATTATGAAGAAGAGCAGCAGTTGAACAGCATGGTTCCAATTTGGAGAAAGAACAAAAGCGAGCTGACGCCTGAGGACTATGAGAAGTTCTACCATGAGAAGCATTACGGCTTCGACAAGCCGCTTAAGCATATACATGTTAGCGCGGACGGCGCTGTCGTCTACCAAGCGATTCTCTTTATTCCGGAAAATATGCCTTTCGACTATTATTCCAAGGAATATGAAAAAGGCTTAGAGTTGTATGCCAACGGCGTTTTGATTATGAACAAATGTGCGGACCTGCTTCCGGACTACTTCAGTTTCGTGAAAGGGATGGTCGATTCCGAAAGCCTGTCTCTCAACATTTCCAGAGAGATGCTGCAGCATGACCGTCAATTAAAACTGATCGCCAAAAACATTCAAAGCAAAATTAAAGGCCAGCTTCAATCCATGCTCAAGGATGAAAGAGACAAATATGAGCTCTTCTATAAATCGTTCGGCCGTCAGCTGAAATTCGGCGTCTACAGCGATTATGGCACACATAAAGAAGTTCTGCAGGATCTGCTCATGTTCCACTCTTCCAAGGAGAAGAAGCTGGTTACACTCGAAGAGTACATTGCTAGAATGCCGGAAGACCAGAAATATATTTACTATGCTTCCGGCGAGTCCATGGAACGCATCGATAAGCTTCCGCAAACAGAGCTTGTCACCGATAAAGGCTATGAAATCTTGTACTTCACAGACGATATCGATGAATTCGCGATCAAAATGATCATGACCTACAAAGAAAAAGAATTCAAATCCGTTTCCAGCGGCGATCTTGGCATCGAAGCAGACGACAAGTCCGAGAGCGAAGCGGATAAAAATGACAACAAAGAACTTTTTGACTATATGACAAGCTTGTTGTCCGGAAAAGTCACGAACGTCAAAGCATCCAAACGTCTCAAAAAGCATCCGGTATGCCTGTCCACAGACGGTGACGTCACGATCGAAATGGAAAAAATCTTGAATGCCATGCCGAATAACCCGAATGTCAAAGCGGAAAAGGTCCTTGAAATCAATGTGAACCATGAAGTTTTCGGTTCGCTGAAGGACGCTTTTGAGAAAGATAAAGAGAAGCTCAACCTGTACACAGCTCTCTTGTACAACCAAGCACTCTTAATTGAGGGCTTGCCGCTTCAAGATCCGGTAGAATTCACGAACGACATCTGCAAGATTATGGTGTAATCCATCTTCCACTAAGTAATAGAGCACTGCCGCCGCTTCATAGGCTGCAGTGCCTCTTTGTTTACTACGACATTATGTAGGATCGTCCATTCCGCTCACTGCCTGCACCGTTCTATCCTCACTCCGCTTGCCTATATCCATGTTCGAATACACATAAGCCAACAAACGATCTTGATCAATTCCTAACGAACTGGCTACCTTCATAATATCTAGTTCATATAAAGAGCCTGGGATTAGATTGGACTTGACGGACATATGCTTCAACCATCCTTCGAATAGATGTAATAAATGGAACAATTTCGTTAAAATGTGATATAGTTTTCTTACAAGCATTAATCGGTACGACAAAGGCAAAACCATTGAAAAGTGGTGACGCAAAGCTACAGGGACTAAATTGGCATCGTACTTCACGATCCAAAATGTCAGCCAGCTGCCAAAACAGCCTCCGTCCGATTAATGTAGAACACACTAGGAGGATCAAAATAATGGGAAAAATTGTGTTGGATGGCAGTATGAGTTTGGATGTGGAACACTTAGTTGCTAACCTTCATCTTCCGGAAAGCGATATTTTGAACATGTTTGCCTTTAAATTCAATAACAATCTGTTATCACCCGAAGAATCGATTAAGTTTATTCATTTTCTAAGGAGTGAACTGGACAAACGTATCCAATAACAGAATTATGCACGAACTAATTCAAAAATGCAGTCGGTTATTGTCTATAAAATTTATTTTTTTTCATAACAAATAAAAGCCGGTCAGATCCCGTTTGCAATAACGAGACTCGACCGGCTTTATTTATTTGTCCCGGAGAAGACCGGGATCATGCTTTCCCAATATTTGCGTCAGCTCTTTCAGGAACATGTTGATGTCCTTAAATTGCCGGTAAACGGAGGCGAAGCGAATGTACGCCACTTCATCGACCGGATACAGTTGTTCCATGACGAGTTCGCCAATGCCCAAACTGTCAACTTCCGCATGAGCGGTCGTGCGGAGCTGCATTTCAACTTCAGATACCAGCATCTCCAGTCTTTCCATGGAGACGGGGCGTTTCTCACAGGCACGAATCAAGCCTCTTAATATTTTCTCACGACTAAATTCTTCCCTGCTGCCATCCTTTTTAATCACGATAAGCGGTGTTTCTTCCACCATCTCAAAGGTCGTAAACCTTCGCGCGCATTTCTCGCATTCCCGGCGACGGCGGATCGATTTGTTTTCATTAGCTGAACGTGAGTCAAGCACTTTCGTACCGGAATAATCACAGAACGGACACTTCATTCGCTATCTCTCCTTTCTCTTCTTTGTAGTGGATTACCATATGTTACATGTCATGAACTAAGGAGAAGTGCGCACAATACTAGTACCAACCGACAAGGAGGTGAACAGACATGAGCGCAGGAAACAGCAACACGCTAGTTGTTCCTCAAGCTAACGCAGCGTTGGATCAGTTGAAATACGAAGTAGCTCAAGAACTTGGTATCTCTATCCCACAAGATGGATACTACGGTAATATGGCTACTCGTGACACTGGTGCCATCGGTGGTCACATTACTCGTCGCCTGGTACAAATCGCAGAACAATCTTTGGCTGGTCAATTCAAGTAATCTTGGATAGAGTATGCCGCTGAATCTGCAAAACGGGAAGTATTGGACTCTACGCCCCCCAAAAGGAGCTAGTCCAATGCTTCTTTGTTTTCCCAGCGATCTGTATCCGTATACAACTTTTTGTATTTATCATAATAATAGATGACCCTCTGAACGTAATGCCGCGTTTCGCCGAACGGGATTTGGTCGATCCTCTCTACCGTGCCGTCCCAGACTTCCGCTTGCTTCCATTTATTCACATTCCCTTGTCCTGCATTATAAGCCGCAATCGCATAAATTAAATTTCCGTTATAGTGCTTTTCGAGCCAGCTTAAATACCAAGATCCGAGATTAATGTTCACATCTACTTTTAATAAATCTTCCGGTGAATGAGGTTCCAAATTCGTGGACTCCGCAATCCAATCCGCCGTATCCGGCATCAATTGCATAAGTCCCAGCGCACCTTTTCTCGACTCCAAATGGTGTTTATAATTCGTCTCCACCCGAATGATGGCGGCAATAAGAAAAGGGTCTATATTGTGCTTCGCCGCACTTTGCCTAATTTCCTGCTCATAATAGATGGGATACAGTTTTCTTCCGATAAAATTGCTATTCATAAAGAGTACCAGAACGAAACAAACGAGCAAAAGGGCAAAAACTCGTTTTTTGCGTAAAAACTTCATGAAAGCCCCTTCCCTAGCCAAAACCGTTCAACCTCAGCATAGGTATCTTCCCAAGCACCGCTGTTGTCGATCACGATATCCGCTAGTTTGCGTTTTTCTTCTATCGACATCTGTGCGTCTATTCGGTTATTCGCTGCGCTTTCCGCTAAGCCGTCTCGCAGCATTAAACGCTCCAGCTGGATGTGCCGAGGCACATACACGACCATAATCTCTTCGAACATAAAGGATAAATTTGATTCTATCAATAAAGGAATATCGACGACAACCAATCTGTCCGGAAATTGCTTTTCATAAGTTTCCATCTGCTCTCTGATCATCTTGCGGATAGGCGGGTGCAGCATATGTTCGAGCTGCTTGCGCGCTTCCGTATCCCCAAAAACAATCTCACCCAGCTTTTTACGATTCAGAGAGCCGTCATCCTGCAGAACAGCTTGTCCAAAATGCGCAGCGACCTGTTCGAGAACAGGGCTGCCGGGCAGGACAACATCGCGGGCAATTTGATCCGCATCAACTAATAGAGCGCCGCGGCTGACCAGCATGGCGCTAACCGTGCTTTTGCCGCATGCGATTCCTCCTGTTAACCCGATATTCATAGGCAAATCTCTCCTAAACGTATTCCTTTTCCACTATAACATTTTCAATAAACCCATAAGAATAAGTACACATCCAGGAAGTATAGACAGCTTCTTCATCCAACTCATTTCCGCATAACGAAATCCGATACGCAAGCCCAGCGCGATAAATGAACCGCTTGAAAGGGAGATAACAGCTGCTGTCAACAAAGGAACAAAACCGATTAATGCGGCTCCAATCCCTGCGCCAAAGGCGTCCAAAGAGAGCGCTAAGCCCAGCAAAGTGGCCTCAGAAGCCGAAATATTGCCCGATTTATCGACATCAGCGATGGACGGGGTTCGTAGAATTTGAATAACCAAACCAAACCGCTTGAGCTCAATATTCAGAATTTCCTTCGTCCTTTGCAGCGTATCCAGCGTGGCGGGTTCATTGCCGGCTGGGGAGATCGTGCTGATAGAGACTTGATCTTCGGAAGATTTCTCCGCCTCCTGGGATTCCTGTGATTTCTGTCTTTGCTGCGCTAACGCCCAGATCCCGATTCCGATCAAAATAAGAGCTCCAATGCGTTGAGCCACCATTGGACTCATAAAAGAAGACATCAACACGCCGATTTGCATGGAACTATAAATAATGATACCAGACCATAGAGATATAATACCAATAGAGAGAAACGGAATTCGGATTTTACGCAACCCGTACATGACACCAACCCCGAAACCATCCAATGAAACTGCGAAAGCCAGAATGAACAAAGAAACCACCGGAAGCATAATACCCCTCCTAAGAGTTATACCTGAATAACAAGCAGGGTCGCTGGTTATCTGGGCTAAGTACTCCTTATCATATGGGAAGGGCAGGCTTCACGTGCCTATTTCTCAGACTTCTTTCGGATTCTCTTCCGTTTCAAGGGTTGACAGGTCGGACAGATGTGCGTTCCACGCCCGCCGACAACGGTTTTGTATATTTCGCTTCCGCAAGCTTTGCAGGATTGCGACTGCCGTCCGTATATGTTCAGCTGATGCTGGAACATGCCGATTTCGCCTTGACCGTTGACGTACGATTTGATCGAAGATCCTCCAACCTCAACGGATTCGCTGAGTGTGCGGATGATCGCCTCATGCAGCAGGAGCAGCTCCTTCTTGCTGAGCGAGGATGCCTCTCGTTCCGGATGGATGCCGGCTAAGAAAAGAGACTCGTCTACATAAATATTACCGATACCAACAATATATTCTTGATTCAGCAGAAGCGGCTTAATCTTCGTCTTCTTGCCTGCTATCCGCTCCCGGAAAGCTTCGAAAGTGAAGCCTTCGTCAAGCGGCTCTATGCCCAGCTTATGCAGCGGAGGCTGCGTAAGCTCTTCCCCTCTTGGGAACAAATGCATGGTTCCAAATTGTCTCACATCTTTGTACCGCAGCTCGCTGCCGTCGGTAAACCTAAACAGCACATGCGTGTGAGACTCCAGCGGGTCTTCACTGCTGTACAGACCATACCGGCCCTCCATCCGCAGATGCGAGACCATCACATAATCCGTCAAAACAAACCGCAAAAACTTGCCTCTGCGCTCGATGGTTTCAATCTGCTGCCCTTGCAGCAGTACCTCGAACATCTGAATATCGTCCGGCTTTTGGATAATGCGCGGCAGTCTGACCTGAACACGCTCGATCGTTTTACCGGTAATTAAGTAGTTAAGTGTGCGCTTGACCGTCTCGACTTCGGGTAGTTCAGGCACGGATGTTCACCTCTTTTTGTAATTGGATAGCTTTACTTGGCGTCATACCAAGTAAGGCCAAAGTCTACGTCTGCGCTCAGCGGCACATCCAGCTTCAAGGCACCTGCCATGACTTCCGGCACAAGGCTGCGCATAGTCTCGAGTTCCTCTTCCGGGACCTCGAAGACCAGCTCATCGTGTACTTGAAGCAGCATGCGGCTCTTCAAGCCTTCTTGCTTTAACCGGGCAGCCATCTGTACCATGGCTAGCTTAATAATATCGGCCGCCGTTCCCTGAATCGGCGTATTCATCGCGGTACGCTCCGCAAAGGAGCGCAGATTGAAATTCGAATGCGTGATCTCCGGCAAATACCGGCGCCGCTGCAGCAAAGTCGTCACGTAGCCTTTCTCACGCGCATCCTTCACGATATCGTCCATATATTTGCGCACGCCCTGGAAGACAGCAAAATACTGTTCGATGAACTGTGCTGCCTCCCTGCGGGTAATGTCCAAGTTCTGGGACAAGCCGTAATCGCTGATGCCGTAAACAATACCGAAGTTGACGGCTTTCGCTTGGCGCCGCATATTCGCGTCGACGGCGCTCTCCTCCACGCCGAAGACGTCCATCGCCGTCTTCGTGTGGATGTCCATATTCTGAAGGAACGCCTCCTTCAGCTTCTCATCCTGCGAGATGTGCGCCAGCACGCGCAGCTCGATCTGCGAGTAATCCGCTGCGAGAATGTACCATCCGGGCTCGGATGGCACGAACACTTTGCGGATTTTACGGCCCTCCTCCAGACGAATCGGAATGTTCTGGAGGTTCGGGAACTGGCTGCTGAGCCGTCCTGTGGCGGCAATGGTCTGCCGGTAATAGGTATGCACCTTACCGGTCTCTGGCCGCACCTCTTTCAGCAGCCCTTCCACATACGTCGATTGCAGCTTCGCAAGCTGACGGTAGTGCAGGATCTGCCCGACGACTTCGTTGTAGGGCGCCAGCCGTTCCAGCACCTCGGCATCCGTCGAGTAGCCGGTTTTGGTCTTCTTCCAAGCTGGCAGCCCCAGCTTCTCGAACAGGATCTCGCCAAGCTGCTTCGGCGAGTTAATATTAAATTCCACACCGGCGAGCGTATAGATGCTGGTCATGATCGTATCCAGCTGCTTGGCCAGATCGACGCCGAGCGCCTTAAGACCTTCGGCATCCACCTCGATGCCGCGCAGCTCCATCTCCGCCAGCACGCCGGCCAGCGGCTGCTCCAGCTCATAGAAGAGGCGATGCATCTCGCCCTTCTCCAGTTCTTCCGCCAGCACTGGCACGAGGCGTGCGGTCGCCATCGCTTTGCGGCCCAAGTGGTCGCTAAGCGCAGGAAGCTCCGGCAAGCGGAATTTCGCGCCTTTGCCGAATACCTCCTCGTCTGCCTTGAGGCCAGGCAAACTGTACTTCGCAGACAGGCCGCTCAAGGTAAGATTCGACTCCGTCGGGTCAAGCAGGTAAGCGGCCAGCAATGCGTCGAAATCCACGCCCTTAAGTGCGATGCCCTGCCAAGCCAGCGCCAAAATAGAGCGGTGCAGGTCAAACAGCTGCTTCTTCTTCGTATCGTCCCCCAGCCAAGCGCGCAGCGGCGCGCCCGCTTCCCCGTTCAGCAGCTGGATAGGCACATAATAAGAGGTATTCGTCTCCCCCTCGTGAGTAAACCAGACAACGCCGACACCTGCCGCTTGATGCGGATTTTCGCCCACAGCTTCCACGTGAATCGCTGCGCTGTCGCTTAATTTGCCAATCAGCTCGCTCACATTGGATTCTGTAACAACAACCGCTTCCATGCTTTCAACAACTTGACCCTCGGCTTCTAAGTCCACAGAACCGAAATCCATTTTCTCCAGCAAGGATTTAAACTCCAGCTTGCGGAACATGCCCGCCAAAGCTTGTCCGTCAAATCCATCGTAGCGGAATGTCTCCCACTCGGTTTCCATCGGCACTTCACGGAAGATGGTAGCAAGCTCTTTGCTCATGATCGCATCTTTCGCATGCTCCTCGACCTTTTCTTTCATTTTGCCTTTTAGGCTGGCCGTATTCGCAAGCACTTCTTCAACGGTGCCGAATTCATGGAGCATTTTGAGCGCGGTCTTCTCCCCAACCCCGGGTATCCCCGGAATGTTATCCGACGTATCGCCCATCAGTCCTTTGAGATCGATAATTTGTGCTGGTGTAAGACCGTATTTCTCTTTGATTTCTGCCGGATTATACAGTTCTACTTCCGTTATTCCCTTACGCGTTATGGCAACGGTTACGTGATCGGAAGCGAGCTGCAGCATATCCTTGTCTCCGGAGACGAGAAGAACCTTCTCCCCCTTGGCGTCTGCCGCTTTGGTCAGCGTTCCGATAATATCGTCAGCTTCATAGCCTGACAGCTCAAACTGCGGAATTTTGAACGCTTTCAGCAGTTCTTTGATCAGCGGAAATTGTTCGGACAGCTCAGACGGCGTTTTGGCCCGTCCGCCCTTGTATTCGGTATATTCTTTATGTCGAAAAGTGATTTTCCCCGCATCAAAAGCAACGAGGAAATGCGTAGGCTTTTCTTCTTCAATTAATTTCAGCAGCATCGTTGTAAAACCATAAACGGCGTTCGTGTGCAATCCGCTCGAATTGCTTAGAAGCGGCAAAGCATAGAAAGCTCTGTTCGCAATAGAGTTACCATCAATAATAATAAGCTTATCCATAAGTTCGCACCCCGATTTTAGACATACTTCCTTCATCATAGCATACGAAATTAAAATAAAAAAACACTAGCGCACATAAACATGTAAGGAATCCATTAATCGATGTTCCGGTCTTCAAAAGGAGGTTCTCCGGATGAGCCCTTTTTTCTCACCAACACGTAAAAAGGTTATTTTTTTCGATATGAATAATACGATTCTGGATCGGAGACAATGCTTTGATTCTGCCTTCCTGGAAGTCATGAACGACTATACGGCGAGGTGGGAGCCGGACGAATCGCTCTTCACCGCCCAAGACGTGCTCCAGAGTTACAAAATGGAATGGAGCCGGCACCGCAAAGCGCCGATTCGAAGCCCCATTTCGCCGGATGAGCTTAGGCACATTTGTTTACGCAAGGCGCTCCAGCCCCTCCCTGTCAATGTCAGCACGGCCTTTACCCGGGCTTTTTTTGAACAGGTCGAAGAGCAGGAAGACCATTTTGTCGCGCTCTTTCCCGGCGTGGAGGACACTCTGGAAGCTTTGTCCCAGAACTATAAGCTTGCCATTATCAGTAACGGTAATCGGAGAAGATTGCAGCATAATCTGGACAAAATGAAGCTGACCCGCTGGATTACCGAGGATCGCTTATTCAGCTCAGAGAAGGACGGTCCGCGTAAACCGCACCCCGCTATTTTTGAAAGGGCTCTGAAGACCATGAACGCGGCTTCAAGCCAAAGTGTGATGGTGGGGAACTCGTGGCGCAATGATGTCGTAGGAGCCGCCTCCAGCGGCTTAGACGCTATCTGGATACATCCGGGGAATATGAAGAAAATTTCAGAACGCCGTATCGGCAAACAGAAGGTCGTCATCATCCGTTCTTTTAAACAATTGCTCTACACCTTCTAAACGGCAAATACTATCCAATATTTTGAAAATAATAAATGCTGCCCGGATGCGCTTTCGCTTTCTTTTTGAGGACAGCCGCGGTATGGGAAATATGTTCAAGCGAGATGGGAGCTTCACAGCTGCAAACGACTAACGACAGCGATAAGGTGACTCCCTCGTTTTTGACCTTGTTGCCGCTCCGGTCCCACACATACTCCCATTCCTCATCTTCATAAAACATCTGGACCCCCTGCTCGAACCTGCGGATCATTTCCTGACACAGCAGCTCGGGTGCGGCCGTTGAAGAAATCGCGATAAAATCATCGCCTCCCACATGCCCCACAAAATCAAGCGGGGTCCCGCAAACCGAGATGGCCTGCTGCATAATGTCCGCCGTGTATTGAATCAGCTGATCCCCTTTCTGAAAGCCGAACCGGTCATTGAACCATTTGAAATAGTCCAAATCCGCGTAGACAACATGAAAAGGTTTGCTCTCGTGAATCCGTTTATTCAATTCCCTGTTGATCTGCAAGTTCCCTGGCAAGCCTGTCAGCGGATTCGCCACTCGCGCCGATTCCATCCGAACATTGGTAATGCTCTCTAAAATCGCTCTGATCGAAGCAATTCCTGCCATTTTCCCATTGCTAGTAATGATCACCAAGTCGTATAGACGATGAATGGAGCGCGATGTCGCCATCTGTGACACCTGCTCGACGGACATGAACTCGTCCACCATTAGCGGCGCATCATCCATGATGCTGTCGATCGTCCGATTCCAGAACAAAGAGAACGCATACTGTCCAGCCAATTGCTGAAACAGGCGATCTCTCATCATCAGGCCGACCGGCACTTCGCTGCTAACGATAACGGCGCCCACAGCTTCTTGATTTTTTTTGAAATAATCCGCCACTTCCGAAATCGGCGCCTTGCTGTCGAACACTTTCACCGGTGTTTTAAGATCGCCAATATTCCAGCTCATATGGCCTCCTTGTACTTTGCGCTGATGCCAAATTATCATCTTCAAGCTGTCCTGAATCGTGGCCGATGACGCTTTCGGCTTACCAAGCAAGAAACCCTGCGCATAATGGACGCCAAGCCGGGCTAATTTGATCAGTTCATCTTCCTTTTCAATGCCTTCGGCAATAAGGAAAATGTTCATTTTTTGCGCAAATGTAACGAATGTTTCCAATATGTACTCTTTCACTTTATTTCTATGTATATCCTGGATAAGAGAGCGGTCTATCTTAATAAAATCCGGTTGGAGCTCAGCAATAGCCTGCATTGAAGAGTACCCGGCACCGGCATCATCGATCGCAATCCGGTAGCCTTGTTTCCGGTAATGCTCTAGTATTTTTTGCGCCAGAGAGAAATCTTCGATCGATGTTCTTTCCGTTATTTCGAATACGACGTTACTTGGACGAAGCCCGTATTTCTGCAATTTCTCCAATGTTTTCCCAGGAACGAAGCCAGGATCATACAACACATGGGAAGAAATATTAATAAATAGCAGTTGCTGCGGATGCTCCAAAATGGACCCTTGAATCGCCTTCTCACGTGCCAGCTGCTCAAGCTTGTACAGCTCGCCATGATTCTCCGCGAATTGAAACAGGTTCAGAGGAGAATGAAACGTACTTTTCTCGGGGCCCCGTATTAACGCTTCATACCCCATTACTTGACCGTCCTCCATAGAAACGATAGGTTGATAGACAGAGTGAATGGAACCATTTTCAATGATATCGTAAAATTCGCGTAGCTCTTCTGACTGACTGCTCATGTCCATCATCCCTTATGCCAATATAAGTATATCCTCAGTCTAGCAAACGAAATAACAGGCTTTATTATCGATATGTAAAATGTATGTAAAGACTTGAAATAAAAAAGAGGGAATTTGATATTTGCCACGAAAAAATAGAAGGACGATTGCTAGGTGCGTACATAGCATGTACAAGCACGGAAAGGAATTGAAATGGAACAACAAGTCAAAATCTTGGCGGTAGATGACCGCTATGAGAACTTGCTGGCTCTGAATAGCATTTTGGCCTCATCCCACTATGACGTAATTTCACTGCAATCCGGCGAGGAAGTTCTCCGATATTTATTAAAGGAACCTGCCGATCATATTGCAGTTATTCTAATGGATGTGCAAATGCCCGGACTAAGCGGCTTTGAAACCGTTGAACTGATCAAGCAGCGCAAAGCTTGCCAGGATATTCCGATCATCTTCCTTACAGCCCTCAGTACATCGATTGAGCATGTGTTAAAAGGCTATCATGTGGGCTCGATTGATTATTTGTTCAAACCCGTTCATCCTGAAATGCTGCGTATGAAAGTCGATGCTTTCGTCAATATGCACCTGGGACACCAGAAAATCAAATATCAAAGCGAACTCCTCCATAAGCGTACGCTGGATCTCGAGGAGACCAACCGCAAGCTGGCGGAAGCGGAAGAAAAACTAAAGCAGCAAAATACGCTTTTAGAGCAATGGGTCGAAGAACGGACTTCCGAGCTGGTGGATGCGCATGAGAAACTGCTAAAGTCACAGGACCATTTTAAGAAAATGTTCATGCTCTCCCCTTCTTTGATGGCCATCTGCCGTCTGCCGGATCTTAGCTATATCGAAATCAACGAGAGTTGGAAGCAGTATACGGGGTATGGCGACGAAATTATTGGGACGACGATGGATCTGTTGCGTCCGGAAACCGGGGAACCGACCAGTAACGGAGAGGTTGTTCATAACTGCAAAGTGCGATATGAAACCAAATCCAAGGAGATTCGAACGGCTCTGCTCTCTACGGAAATCATCGATATCGAGAATGAAAGCTGCTTGCTCCAGGTTGCAGTCGATATTACGGAAAGCTTGCGTTTTGAGACGGAGATGGCCCGTCTTGCCCAATTGAATCTAGTGGGGGAAATGGCTGCCGGCATCGCCCATGAAATTCGCAACCCGATGACGACGATTCGCGGATTTTTACAGTTGTTTCGTGAAAACGACCGCAATATGCAAAAAGAGTATATTCCGATTATGCTCGAAGAACTGGACCGGGCCAACGAGATTATTACTGAATATTTATCACTGGCCAAAAATAAACAGTCCCATCAGCAGCCGGATCAAATTAACCGGATCATCGAAATGCTCATCCCGCTCATCCAGGCGGAGGCTGTCATGTCAGGCAAGCACGTTCAGTTCCAATTCGCCGAATGCCCGGTCATCGACCTCGACGACAAAGAGATGCGGCAGCTTATTTTGAATATGTGCATGAACGGACTCGAAGCTATGACGATTGGCGGCACGCTAAACATCCAAACGTACTGCGAGAACGAACACGTTGTCTTGCTTATCTCTGACGAGGGGACGGGCATTGATGAGAAGCATTTGGAAAAGCTCGGACGTCCTTTCTTCACGACGAAAGATGAAGGCACGGGTCTCGGGTTAGCCATTTGTTACAGCATCGCAGCCAGACATCATGCCTCCATTGAAGTCCAATCCAGTCCGAAAGGGACAACCTTCTATATTCGCTTCCCTGTTCTAGGGGATGCCGCCGATCCTAACTAGGATCGGTTTTTTATTTGGGAAGCGAGACGTCACCCTAATTGCACAAAAACAGCCGATGGTTATTCACCATTCGGCTGTTTCATGTTAACTTTTACACGTTCAAATCCTTGCGTTTACCCGTAACCATGTAAATAACGCCTTCACCGATATTCGTCGTGTGATCGGCTACACGCTCCAGGAAGTGCGCAACGAGCAGCAAATGCGTCAATTGGCGATTCCGGTGATAGTCGGAATTCATCATGCCCATCAGCTCCGTCATCACGGTGCTGTACATCTTATCTACGCGATCATCCTTCTCAGCCAGTGCTGCGGCCCGGTGCACATCGCGTTCCGTGTAGGATAGCAAGCTCTCCTGCAGCATCTCGATGGCGATACCCGCCATTTGTGGAATCGTTTCGAGCGGTTTTACAAGCTCTTCTCCCGCGAAGCGGATCGTAATTTTGGCGATATCCACCGCATGGTCGGCGATGCGCTCCAAATCCGTGGCGATTTTGAGTGCTGTGCCGATAATGCGCAAATCACTAGCCATAGGCTGCTGCAGTGCAATGAGACGCAGCGACAGCTCATCGATTCTGGTTAAGTACTCATCGATCAGATCGTCATTTTTAATCACTTGCTGCGCCGTTTGTTCATCAAGCGTGGACAGGGACTCAACGGATTTAAGAATCAAATCCTTAACGCTTTCCCCCATCTCCAGTAATTCTTTTTGCAATAAAGTTAACGATTGGTGAAACCCGGGTCTTGCGTCCATGTACGTTGCCCCTTCCGGTAATTGTTAGCCGAATCTTCCCGTAATGTAATCTTCGGTGCGCTGATCGTTCGGATTCGTAAAGATTTTATCTGTTTTGTCGGTTTCAACTAAATAACCGTTCAAGAAAAAGGACGTCATATCGGAAATTCTGGCTGCCTGCTGCATATTGTGCGTTACGATAATAATCGTATATTTATCTTTCAGGGTTTGCGTCAACTCTTCAACCTTCAGCGTTGAAATCGGGTCTAGTGCCGAAGTAGGCTCATCCATCAGCAGCACATCCGGTTCAACCGCCAGCAAACGGGCGATACATAACCGCTGCTGCTGCCCGCCTGACAACCCGAGAGCGGATTTGTGCAAGCGATCCTTGACTTCATCCCACAGTGCGGCTTGCACAAGGCTGCGTTCCACGATTTCATCGAGCAAAGCTTTCTTCTTGATGCCGTGAATCCGCGGACCATAAGCAATATTGTCGTAGATGCTCATAGGAAAAGGATTTGGGCGTTGAAACACCATGCCCACTCTTTTGCGCAAAGAAACAACGTCTGAATCGGAACCGTAAATGTTATGGCCGTCTACGGCTACATTTCCTGTAATACGAACGCCGTCAATTAAATCATTCATGCGGTTCAAAGTACGCAGGAACGTTGATTTTCCGCAGCCTGAAGGTCCGATCAATGCCGCGATGCTTCCTTTTTCAATCGTCAAATCGATATCGTGAAGCGCGTGATTTTCTCCGTAAAATAAATTCAATTTATCTGCTTTGATCTTTGTCATGGTCATGGTCGCCACAGTTATTTCCCCCCGGAAAGTCTTTTTTGTAAGATTCGGCTTGGTATGCTGACTAGCAGGTTAAAGATAAGTACGACGATCAGGAGCAGCGCGGCACTTCCTTTGGCAATCTCCTTCGCATCCGGAACGAGCGCTTCAGCGCCGACGTACCAAAGGTGAACGGATAACGTCTCACCCATCTTCAGCGGGTTGAAATCCGGGAAGAACCGGGAAACCGATAAGCCGGCTGTGTAAATGAGAATGGCGGATTCACCCAATGCGCGTCCGGCAATCAGCGTGATCCCAGTAATCAAGCTAGGCAGCGCCGCTGGAATCAGCACTTTGCGGATCGCCTGCCACTTGGTGGAGCCCAGCGCTAAGCTAGCTTCCCAGTAGGAATCCGGAACGGTGCGGATCGATTCTTCCGTAACACGGACCATAACCGGCAAGTTCAACAGGGCTACCGTCGCCGCGCCGCCGAGAATGGAAAACTTCAGTCCGAGCAAATTGGCAAAAAGCAAGAAACCAAACAAACCAAAAACGATGGAAGGTACAGAAGACAAAGCTTCAACAGAGATACGGACGAGATCCGTAAACCAATTCTTTTGCGCGTAAACCGCTAAGTAAATGCCTGAGAACAGTCCAATTGGAATGGAGATCAATAAAGACAAGATCAAGACATAGAAGGAGTTGAAAAGTTGAGGTCCTACGCCACCGCCGGCTTTGATTTCCTCCGGTTTGCCGAAGATGAAATGCCAGGACAAATGCGGAATCCCATCGCCTAAAATTCGAAAGAGAAACCAGGCTAAAATTGCAATGATGACAATACCCGATGCCCAGAAGTATACCGTGGCAATCCGATCTGTTGTTTTACTTGTCATTTCACTTCACTCCTCTTTGCAACGATGCGAATAATGATGATTAAGGATAAGGAGATCACAAGTAAAAGCAGCGCCATCATATATAAGGCATTGTTCCAAGTTGATCCGTAGTTCGTATTTCCCATGTCCTTCACGATAGCCGTTGTTAATACCGTTGTGGAATCCAGCAATGATTTCGGCATTTGCGGCGAGTTACCGATAACCATGAACACAGCCATCGTTTCACCGATTGCACGCCCCATGCCAAGAATAATCGCCGTTAAAATACCCGGTCTAGCTGCAGGCAGCAGTACCCGCCACATCGTTTGCCAACGCGTAGCTCCGAGTGCCAGCGAGGCTTCCTCCAACCGGCTTGGAAGCGAGCGGATAGCATCCTCCGAAATGGAGAGAATAGTCGGTAGAATCATAATTGCCAATATGATAGAAGCAGGCAGAATGCCGTAAGCGACATCGCCGGTTAATTTACCTAATGCCGGAACAATGACCGTCATCCCGATCAAACCGTAGACAACCGAAGGAATGCCCACGAACAAATCGGTGGCGGGACGCATGATTTCGCGCATCCATTTCGGCGCGATTTTGGCCATGAACAACGCTCCGGACAAGGCCAGCGGCACGGAGATAACGACGGAAACAAGCGTCATCAGCAAGGTGCTGTATAGAAACGGAAACGCTCCGAATTTGTTTGATCCTGGCGTCCAGTCGGTGGAGAAGAAGAACTCCAAAGGACTTACTCCCTGAAAAGTCTTTAACCCTTGCATACCCACAAAAACAATGATAGAAAAAATGATGGCTGATACAAGAGCAGCACTCCCGACAAACACCCATCTCATGATGCTGTCTTGTCTATGTTGTCCTTGGGTCCATTTGGTAACAATTGGACGACTTTTGTTGTCTGAACTCGCACTTGATAGTTTGTCTGCTACGGAATTCACTGGGTTAATCCCCCTTTATTTAATACCACATGCCCTAAACATGTCATACCTTCATAATAGGACATGATTGTCATTGGATCGTTAATGAATTGTAAAGGGAATGTAAAAGTTTATCGTTGTGACAACTAGAACAGCAAAAAGAGCGCCCGCATGTTTGCGTACGCTCTAGATGTGAGATTCGATTACTTTTTAAGCAAATCAGCAGGCAAGAATTTCAAGTCACGAACTTGTTTACCTTGGAATTCTTTGCTGGAAATATACTCAATGAATGCTTTAGCTGGATCTTTTGCTTCGCCTTTTGTATACATGTGCTCAACACCGAACAATTTGTAAGTGCCGTTTTTGATGTTTTCTTCGGAGAAAGCTACGCCGTCGATTTTCAAAGCTTTTACAGTATCATCGATGTAAGGAGTATCTACATAACCGATGGAGCTGGATTGACCAGCTACCGCTGTTTTCATCGCGCCGCTGTTTTCTTGCGTGATTCCGTCTTTTGTGAAGTCTTTGCCATCAAGAATGATGGTTTTCACAAGTGTACGGGAACCGGAGCTGTCTGGACGGTGTACAAGAACGATTTTCGCATCGTTGCCGCCAACTTCTTTCCAGTTCGTCACTTTACCCATGTAAATATCAGCTGCTTGTGCTTTTGTTACGTTATCTACTTTTACATCTTTGTTTACGATAAGTGCGAATGGAGCAATTGCTACTTGGTGGTCAACAAGACCTTTATCTTTATATTCAGCAGCAGGTTCTACGTCGGAGTTACCGATATCGGAAGTACCGTCAGCTACGTTTTTAATCCCAGTTCCTGAACCGCCAGCTGTAACGTTGATCGTTACTTTCGGGTTCTTTTCCATGAACTCAGTTGCTGCTTGCTTAACTAGTGGAAGAAGTGCGCTTGAACCGGAAGCAGTGATTGTACCGGAAAGCTCTGTTTTAGGCGTATCAGTAGGCTTTGCCGACGCAGATGCAGCAGTAGTTGCAGCAGGTGTTGTGGAAGCTCCATTTGTTTCTGTTTTAGCTCCGCATCCAACCAATGACCCCATCATTAATACCGCGGAAAGTGTAAATGTAATCCCTTTTTTCGACATGAGCTTGAACATAGTCAGCATGTCCTCCTTTTATTTTATGTTGCTTGTCTGGTTAGTTTCGATTTCCTTGTTTGTCTCTCGCAACTAACTTACAAATACATCTTACCAATCGAATGTAAATTTCAAACCCAAGAAACGTAAACGTAATGTAAAACTTTTTATAGTTCCATTTTGCTAGATTTGTATGGTGGATTTTACATGTTATTTACACAGATCGACGCTTTAGTTAATAGAAGCCTCCTATATTAATAAGTAGAAACAAGAAATATATCAGATCTTGTCTATTTATGGAGGGATGAGTGTGAGTAGGTTATTCTTTTTCAATACGACCATGAGATCCAAATTAATCGTTAGTTTCAGTGGAGTGCTGCTAATCTTTCTAGCTGTTGCCTTTTTCAATCTCCACCAGGTTAATCAAATCAAACAACATTTGAAGGATCAGAATGACAAGGTCGCACTCAAAGTAATGGCACTTGAATTTAAGGAAATGGTTCAAGACATGAACATCATTGCCTCAGGGCTTGAGATTTCGAAGAAACCTGAATACATATTTAAATACAATGCCAAGCGCCAACCTTTTAATGATTACGTTAAAAAAATTGGCGATACCGCCGCTACGCCGGATCAACAAAAATGGCGCAGCCAATTGATACAAGCCTCCGTGGACTACATAAACAACTTTGATTCTGCCGCACAAATGATTCAAGTTAATAATGGTACGAGCACGAAAGATTTAGAAATCAATCTGATGTATTTGTACAATGAATCCCAGGACTTGAAAACGACCATCTTCGACCTCGTCGATAAGTTTTATGTGACCTACTCGGAATCTGCGGATGAGGCGATCCTCTCATCTACCGGTGCCCTGGACAGCACCAGCCAGGTTATGATGTATGCCTCCGTTCTGGTGCTTATCGTGACTGTCTTGATCGCTTTCATCCTTATCCGTTCTTTTGTCCGTCCGATTCAGAGACTGCAGAAAGCCGTTTCTCTAATCGCCGCCGGGGATTTAACGCATACCATTAACGCTGCCTCCAAGGACGAGCTTGGCCAGCTCAGTCAAAGCTTCGACCACATGATCCTGCAGGTTCGGCATATGCTTCATACGACTAAGGAGATCGCTTCTTCGTTAAGTGAACACTCGCATGAATTTCATCGCTTTTCGCAGATCACGGCGACCGCCAACTCGGATATTTTGAAAGCGATCCATGAAATATCGAAAGGCGCGGATGAGCAAGCCTCGAAAACCGAGTCCAGCTCCCTCATCATTGCAGAGCTTGAAACGGAAATTCGCGACATTACCGCCTACACGCACGAAATGATTCGCGCAAGCGATGAGGCTGCCGCGGGCACGCTGCAGGGAGCAGGTTACGTCCGGGCGTTGAAAACCTCGTCCGAACAGTCACAAGCTGTGCTGCACAAAGTTGATGCAGCTATGCAGACCTTAGCCGCCAGCTCGAAGCAGATCGGCGCCATCACGCGTTCGATCACGGAGATCTCGACGCAAACGAACGTGCTGGCCCTCAATGCCGCGATTGAAGCGGCAAGGGCCGGGGTGCACGGCCGCGGCTTCTCCGTGATCGCGGATGAGGTTCGTCAGCTGTCGCAGCAGACGAACGATTCGTCCAAGACGATCAGCGGCATTACGCAGGCGCTGCAGATTCAAATCCAAGAGCTGCAAAGCTCGCTCTTGGAAGCAAGGGATTCTGCGGATACACAGAATCATCGCGTAGCGGACACGCTCAGCTCCTTCGAGAGCATCGAGCACTCCATGAATGGCATCAAGGAACAGATCGAGCACATTCATTTGAAAATCGAGCAAGCGCGTTCCAAGAACGATACGCTTGTTGACTCTGTTCAATTCGTGGCGGCGATTGCCCAGGAAACAGCTGCCGGCGTTGAAGAGGTCAACTCGACATCAACAGAGCAGGATGCCTCCATCCGCCGTATCGCGGAAGAGTCGGATGACATTCTTGCTTTAGCCGATCAATTATTTGCGGAAATCAGCAAGTTTCGGATTGGTGATACGGGCGTGATTCATACGTATGATTCTGCAGCGTTAGTTGCTAAAGTTGATGAGGTTGATGAAGAAGTAGAAGATGCAGAGAGGGATATCGAGGATATTTCTTTTAGTGGCAATGGCGCTGATGAGAGTGCTGGTGTTAATGGCAGACCTGCCAAAGTGGAGCTTATCGGGGAGCCCCCCGTTGGGATCGACAGAGAAGAACCAATTGCCTCGCAGCATGCCGATCAAGCTGGGGCAGACTCCGATACAAAGCCCGCTCCTGCAGGAGCGAAGGAGAAAAAAGAGCCGGCGATTGTCGGGTAATCAAATAAAGGACCTAGGGATTTCCCCTAGGTCCTTTATTTATGCCCCCTGCGCCCCTGAAGCGGAACTACAGGGCGCTATTTTTGCCCAAACCGGCTAGTATCTGTTTCGAGGGGAAGTACGATCCCCTATTTGGCGATATCAGGGTAATTTCGGGGCAGTTTCGCAAGAATAGCGTACTATAGTTCCTCTTTCTTGCTCCTTCGCACAAAATAGCCGGAATAGCGACCTGCAGTTCCCTTACCGGTTAACGTATCGACTTTACCTCAACCTTATCTCGCAATCTCATCCGTTGCTTTAATGTTGCGCAGGATGCTGACTTCGACGCGGCGGTTTTTGGCCCGGCCTTCCGTCGTATCATTCGAGGCAATCGGACGGTATTCCCCGTATCCGACTGAGGAGTACGAAGATGGGTCGATTTTACCGTTGTTCAACAATATTTTCATGAAATTAACGGACCGCTTCGCGCTTAAATCCCAGTTTGTTTCAAAATCCGCCCGGTGAATCGGGATGTTATCCGTATGCCCTCCCACTTCAACCTGATAGCCCGGATAGTTCGCCAGCATGCCTCCTATGGAAACAGCCAGCTTCTGTGAATCCTGCTTGATCGTCGCCGATCCGGAATCAAACAGCGCGCGGTCGCTGATCGTAATCGTTAATTTCTCGTTATCCAGCTTCGTCGTCAACTGCTCATTTAACTGATTATCTTTGATGAAAGCATCCATGCTTTTCTTCAATTCTTCCAGATCTTTTTCTTCCTTTTGCAGCTTGGCCGCCAGTTGGCTGTCCGTTTTACTTTGCTCTTTCGATGGCGGGTTCTGGTTCTTATTATTGTTTTTCGTAGAATTCGCCGCATCATCGATCGGAATGATATTCGACATTGCGAAAGGCGCTTCCCCGCCGGTGAACGCATTGTTTAAGGACCGCATAATGGAGTCGTATTTCTTCGAATCCAACTGGCTGGACGCAAACAAAATGATAAATAGAGCTAGAAGCAAAGTAAGCAAGTCCGCATAGGGAATAAGCCAGGATTCATCAACGTGTTCTTCATGGTCCTCATGCTTCTTCTTTTTACTCACTGCGGAGCGGCCCCTTTCTCTTCTTCGTCATACGCCGCGCGATCGCTGTTGGCTACGAAGATCATCATTTTTTGCTTCACAGAGTTGGCAGAGACGCCGGATTGAATGGAGAGCAAGCCTTCAACCACCATGAGTTTAATTTCAACTTCCTTCTTGGACTTCTGTTTCAGCTTGTTGGCAAAAGGGTGAAAAACAACGTATCCCAGAAAAATCCCGAACATTGTGGCAACGAATGCCGCTGAAATCAGATGTCCCAGCTTCTCTACTTCGCTTAAATTTCCCAGAGCAGCAATCAAACCTACAACGGCGCCTAGAACGCCGAGTGTCGGTGCATATGTACCGGCTTGTGTAAAAATACCTGCATATTTCTTATGTCTTGCTTCCATTTCGGCAATATCCTCAAGCAGGACGTCGCGCACGAAATCAGGATCATTTCCGTCGATGATGAGGCGCATACCGCTTTTCATAAAAGGATCCGACAGCTCATCCGCTTGTTTTTCGAGAGAAAGCAAGCCTTCGCGACGCGTAATGGATACCCATTCGATAAATGTATGGATCAGTTCTTTTTTAGGCATTAATTTTTGTTCGGTAAAAATGATTTTTAACAGAGCAGGAATCTTCTTTATTTCTTCCAATGAAAACGCAATAAATAAGGCCGAAGCTGTTCCACCAAAAATAATGAGAGCAGCTGCAGGATTTAGAAGCGCCGCCAAACTCGCCCCTTTTAACACCATACCTACACCAATCGATATAAACGCTAAAACAATTCCAATCAATGATGATTTCTCCATCTTCCAGGCACCCTCTTATCTCTAATAATTGAAGCCGTGTACGAAGCTCTCCATAATTCGACAAATAGATCTTCTATGTATATAATGATAGGTTTTATTGCTAAAAATTACAATCTATTTTGCTAAAACATAGGACCTTAGACTTGTATTTTTTGTGAAAATTATTGATATATGACGAAATATGGCGGCTTTCTCCAGACTAATTTATACTTAAGGTTAAGCAACTCCTGCAAAAATCGATATCACCATATGAACAGACAATGGTATGATCAGGCTGTAGGTTAGGAAACGATAAAAAAGAAGCATACATAAAGGAGCGATGAACTTGGAGAAACGAATGTTTGGCCGGACGGGGCAGCAATTTCCTCTACTCAGCTTTGGCGCGCAGCGCATCGTAGACGAGCACAACTGTACGGAAGAAGAAGCGATTGCGATTGTGAATCGCGCGATTGACGAAGGAATTACGTATTTCGATACAGCGCCGAGTTACTCCAAAGGCCAATCGGAAGAAAGACTCGGCAAAGCGTTAGCGCTGCATGGCCGCAGAAAGGAAGTCTGGATCGCGACCAAGACGCACGATCGAACCAGAGACGGTTCATTGAAGCTGCTGGAAGAGAGTCTCAAACGGCTGCAAACGGATCATGTGGATGAATGGCGCCTGCACAACATCATGACGATGGAAGAGCTGGACAAATGCTTTGCCAAGGGCGGGGCTCTGGAAGCTCTGCTTGAAGCCAAAGAACAAGGCATGATCAAGCATATTTCAATCAGCGGACATACGAATCCTCGTGTTCAGTTGGAAGCCATCGACCGGTACCCGTTCGACAGCGCGCTTGTCGCCCTCTCAGCGGCCGATCATCTCGTATACAGCTTCGCGCATGAGTTTCTGCCCAAGGCGAACGAGAAGGGCATCGCCGTTATCGGCATGAAAGTGATGGCGCTCGGCAAGCTTGCCCCTTGGTACGAGAAGGCGCTGCAATACACGTTCTCCCTGCCGATCTCTACCTCTATTGTCGGCATGGAATCGATGGAGCAGTTAGAGAAGAATCTGGCTATCGCCAATAGCTTTAAGCCAATGACTGAATTAGAGCAGCTGGACTTCCTGAAAGAGATTATGCATCTAGCCAATCCGGATGTGCTGCGCTGGAAATCAACCGACTGGGTGTCGGGAGAATGGTACGTTCGGTAGAAACGTTTCAATCATCCGCCTGACGGCTCATGGTATACGGGAATGTAAATGCGAAAGGCTGTCCCCAGTCATGTCTATGACTTGTGGGGACAGCCTTTGTGAAGTTATACTTCTGTGGCCAAAATAAGGGAAAATTTCCCGCTAATTTAACTGCAAAACCTTGTCAGATCCAATTAGCAGGAAAACTCCCTCTATTTGTACCGATTTCGCGAGAATATACGAAATCCGGTCAAATTAACGGGACGTTTTCCTTCTATTTCCCCTGCGAGGTCATTTTCCGAGCATTTTAAATGGGGATTTTCCAGTTATCAGCCTTCGCCTTGCCTTATTCGATTATCAACGCATATACGATGCCGGGACCATGCACACCAATGGTCAAATCGTTCTCAATATCGGCAGACCGGCTCGGACCAGAGATGAAATGAATGCCTGCGGGCCGCTCGCCTAGCGCAAGCTCGTCAAAAGGCCGCAGTACTTCGCCCAACTTCGTCCGAAGCCGATCCACCGGAATGATCGCGATGAACGTCGTAGGCAGCAGGCTGACGCTTCTGCCTCTCGTCGCGTCGGACGTGACTACTAGCGAGCCGGTGTATGCTACGGCGTGCTCGACAGCGACAATGCCGATATCTGCGCCGGCCGCTTTGGCGACCAGCTCGTCTTTGGCCCCAGGATCGGCGCCCTCCGCGTTCCACACGGTCAAGTCTGTGTCTGTCTCTTCAGCCAGCGTCCAGCGCAGCGTCTCCAGCTCCGCTTGATCTTGCAGGATCAAGTGCTTCGCCTGCGTTTTAGCGATGAAATCTTTAATAAACGCTCCCGCTTCCGCCATGCCCGACAACCGCTTGGTGTGTCCACCGGCTTTTTGCCAGTTCGACATGAACAGCTGGATCCGCTCCTCCAACGGGAGGTTTACTTCCTCCCAAAAAGCCGGAGCTCCCTTCATCGGGTGCGCCGGAGCGGTCTGCATCGGCTTCGCTCTGCCTAGACGCGTCGAAATATTAGCGAAGAACGCCTCCTGCTTCTTGAGCGCTTCCTCCTGCAGCTGATTTAGAAATGCCGCATCCGATTTAGCCATGATGTTGTCCTCCTCCGCCGTTTTTGCGGTCAGCCACCAGCTTCTCCATGCGCGCTTTCATGACAGCGTCAAGCTCAGGAAAGGTACCTTCCAGCTCTTGTTCAATGTCTTTCCACGATTCACGGAACGTCTTCTTCGCCATACTTGGCGCGTATCGATACGAATTCCAACCTTTGAGCGGCCCAATTCGCGCTTTAATATGACCGTCGCGGACGAGCAGCTTTTGCCCGACGCGACCGAGTTTGATGAGCGCCTTTACGCGCTTCGCATCGGACATGAGGAAATTAAAGCCTTTCATGCCCATTTTCTCGGCAAAATCCGTCGATCCCCGCTCTACTTTACGCTGACGAAGGTATACGAGCATATCATGCAGCGGAATTTTCACCGGGCACGCCTCATAGCAAGCACCGCAAAGGCTGGAAGCGTTCGCAATGTCGTCCCACGTGTCGACGTTTTTGTTCAAAGCCGGCGTCAGCACGGCCCCGATCGGACCGCTGTACACGCCTCCGTAGGCGTGACCGCCGATATGGCGGTATACTGGGCAGGCGTTCAAGCAAGCGCCGCAGCGAATGCAATTCAGCAATTCCTGGAATTCCGGATCGCCGAGCTGCAGAGAGCGTCCGTTATCAAGGATGATGATATGCATCTCCTCGGGGCCATCGCCGTCCTGCTTGCGCTGCGGACCGGAAATGACAGACATGTACACCGTCAGCTTCTGTCCGGTCGCCGAACGGGGCAGCAATGTCGCCATGACTTCAAGATCGTCCAGCGTAGGAATGATGCGTTCCATCCCCATGAACGTAATTTGTGTCTTCGGGATGGTGCTCACCATCCGGGCGTTCCCTTCATTTTCGAAGAGGACCATGGACCCTGTTTCGGCAATCGCAAAATTGCAGCCCGTCATCCCGATGTCGGCTTCAAGGAATTTCTCACGCAGCTTCCTGCGCACATACCCGGCCAAAATCCCGGTATCCGGCTCTAGTTTTTCCCCTGCGTCCTCGGAGAGAAGGTCTGCGATCTGGTACCGGTTTTTGTGAATCGCCGGAATAATGATATGCGACGGCGTTTCGCCGGCAAGCTGAATGATGTATTCACCGAGATCCGTCTCAATCGCCTCGACGCCGATTCCCTCAAGCGCATGGTTAATGTGCAGCTCCTCGGAGACCATCGACTTGGACTTCACGACGCTCTTCGCCTTTTTGTGCTCGGCAATCTGCATCGTCAACCGGACAGCGTCGGCCGCGTCGGCTGCGAAATGAACGTGCACACCCTGCGCCCTCGCATTTTCAACAAATTTGCCAAGATAGTAGTCAAGGTGCGCAATCGTATGCAAGCGAATTTCCCGTCCACGCTCACGCCATTCTTCCCAATTCCCGTGCTCTGCGGCCGCTGCCAGCTTCCCGTTCTTCAGCCGCTCCGTCGTAAATTTCACCGCATTGCGCAAGAAATCGTTGTTCAAGGCGATCTTGGATCTGTCCTTCACCGTCCCGCTTGGTTTATGCTCGCTCATGGGCAAGTTTCACTCCCTCAGCCAATAATTCCGCCAGATGCATCACCTTCACGGGTTTCCCGCGGTAGGATAAATTGCCAGCAATATTCATTAAACAGCCCATGTCGAGTCCAACAAGTACTTCGGCTTCCGTCTCGAGCACATGGTCGGATTTCTCTGAAACCATCGCACCGGAAATATCGCACATTTTGACCGCAAAAGTACCGCCAAACCCGCAGCAATCCTCTGCATGAGGAAGAGGCAGCAGTTCCATGCCGCGAACGTTTTGCATCAGCTGCATCGGTTCAGCTTTAATGCCTAGAAGCCGGCTGCCGTGGCAGGACGGATGATAGGTCACCTTGTGCGGGAACTCAGCCCCGACATCCGTAACGCCAAGCACTTGCACGAGGAACTGCGTGAATTCATATGTTTTCTCAACGAGACGGTTAGCGCGCGCCAGTTGAACAGGATCATTTTCAAAAAGCTTCGGATAATAATGATGAATCATACTTGTGCAGGAACCTGAAGGCGATATGACAAAATCGCTGTCTTCAAAAGCCTCCAGCAGCGTTAACGCAGAACCTCGCGCCTCATCCCAATACCCGCTGTTAAAGGCAGGCTGGCCGCAGCAGGTTTGCATCGCGGGGAAGTCCAGCTTCACTCCGTATTTGGCAAGCAACTGAACGATAGACTCGCCAACCTTGGGATAAACAAGATCGCTGAGGCACGTAATGAACATCGATACTTTCATGTTGCAGCTAACTCCCTTCCTGAATCGTTCCCTCCACAGAGGCATTTGGCTATATAAAAAACCATCCTCAGTACGAGAGAACATA
The DNA here is from genome assembly GCF_013141725.1 of Paenibacillus planticolens. Classification (GTDB taxonomy): domain Bacteria; phylum Bacillota; class Bacilli; order Paenibacillales; family NBRC-103111; genus Paenibacillus_E; species Paenibacillus_E planticolens. The sequence goes on from NZ_WHNZ01000022.1 coordinate 451,432, forward strand.
CTGGAGATGGAAGGAACAATGTCGATTACTCTTTATCTAATTGGATGACATGCACACCTTTTTCACGAATGGAGTCCAAATCTTCCTTATTTGTTTGTCCGTCTGTAATGACATGCTTAATTTCGGGCCAAGCCGCCACTTGCGTTAAAGATTGCATGCCGAATTTGCTATGATCCGCCAACAGGTACGTTTCGTCGGCAATGGAGATCATTTTGCGCTTAATGAGCGCTTGGAGCTCGTTCGACTCGCTGATGCCGCGTTGGGTATGAACGCCTTTGCAGGACAAGAACAGCTTGTGAACGTGGTACATATCCAGCGATCTCTCCGCCAGTGGTCCTACATAGGACAACGATTTTGGAGATAGGAGGCCTCCGGTTGAAATAACCTGAATCTTTTCCTTGCCGCTGACTTCAAGCGCAACTTTCATTGAATTCGTCAAGATGGTCAGAGGCATATCGGGAATCAATTTGGCCATGTACCAAGCCGTTGTGCTCGCATCCAATATGATTCTGTCACCCTCGCGAATATGCGATACCGCTTCCTTCGCAATGCTGTTCTTGAAGTCGGCATGAGCCGTCTCCCTTTCCAGGAAAGGGACTTCCGACTGCGCTTCCTTCACACTGACTGCGCCGCCATGGCTGCGCATCAGCTTGCCTTCGCTTTCCAACCGGTCCAAATCCCGCCGGATCGTTTCTTCCGTCACTTGACACAGCTCGCTGAGCTCTGTCACGCGAATGCTTCCTCTTTCATTAACTAACTGAACGATTCTCTGCCATCTTTCCGCTACCAGCATCGTCTTCCCTCATTTCATCCTCGATCGGGACGCCACCTGACAAAATGTTTCATACGCCGCCTGCCAACCCGCGCCATCCTCAGGGATGTACGTTTTGACCGGGAACGAATTCCGAATCAGCTTCCTGGCTTCGCGCAAATTCGCGATATACCCTAATGCTATCCATTGTACTACAAGGTTACCTAAGGCACTACCCTCGACAGGACCTGCCCAAACCTCGCGCCCTATAGCACTCGCTGTAAATTGACAGAGCAGTTCATTTTGGATGCCTCCGCCAACGATGTGAAGTCCGGCGTACGTTTTACCCGTGAGCTGTTCGGTCCGCTCCAGAACAAACCGGTATTTGAGAGCTAGACTTTCTAAAATACAACGCACGATCTCGCCTTCGGTCTGTGGCTGAGCCTGCTGCGTTTCCCGGCAATACTGCTGAATTTGCTTCGGCATATGCGGCGGATTGAGGAACATGTCGTCGTCCGGATCAATGAAGAATTCGAACGGCTTCGCCTGCTGGGCAAGCTGGACGAGCTCGGAGAAGCTCATTTTTTTGCCTTCTTTATCCCACGTCCGTTTGCACTCCTGAATCAGCCACAAGCCCATGATGTTCTTGAGCAGCCGGTTCGTGCCATACACGCCGCCTTCGTTCGTGAAGTTCCACGCTAAAGCCTGTTCGGTTAAGACTGGCTCCAACGTTTCAGTGCCCAATAAGGACCAAGTGCCGCAGCTTAAAAAAGCAAAGTCATCGTCTAGCGCTGGGACGGAGGCGACGGCAGAAGCCGTATCATGCTCGCCGACGGCTATGACTGGGATGGAAGCAACATCAAGCTCCTGGCAGATGTCCTCGGTTAGTGAGCCTACACGTGTGCCCGATGGAACCGGATTCAGGAACAGATCGGTTGGAATTTCAAGCTGCTCCAGAAGTTCCGTATCCCACGCCTTCGTTGTCGCATTCAAAAGCTGTGTCGTCGTAGCATTCGTAAACTCGCTATGCTTTTCGCCCGTTAAGAAGTAGCGGAGCAAATCGGGAATCATCAAGAACGTTTCAGCGCGTTCGAGCAGCTCCGGATTTCTATCATTGATCGCAGCCAACTGAAAAATCGAGTTGAATTGCAGAAATTGAAGCCCCGTTTTGGCATAAAGCTTTTCGCGTCCGACGGTTGCAAACACCTTCTCCATGACATGGTCGGTCTGATGATCACGATAATGGTAAGGATTTCCAAGCAGCTCGCCATTTTTGGAGAGAAGACCGAAATCTACCGCCCAGGAATCGATGGCCAAGCTTTCAATATCCGTATATCCCAAATGCTTGGTCTGTAAAATGCCTTGTTTCAATTCATGAAACAGGCGCAAAATGTCCCAGTGAAGGTGGTCACCCACCTTCACCGGATCATTCGAAAAGCGGTGAATTTCCTCGATCGTCACTTGGCCCGCTTCAGAATCAAGTCGTCCGACGATCGCTCTGCCGCTGCTTGCTCCCAAATCAAAGGCCAGAACGCTTGAGGGTTTACTCACCAGCTCGCACCGCCTTTGCCTCGAACATTGATGCTTTCGTCGTAACCGCTCTCCAGGTACGCTTTCATAGGATCAACAGGTACGCCAATCTCTTCGCGAACGGCTTGCAGCAGCGGCGTAACATCGAATTCGAAAGCTTTGCGAACCGCGTCTTCTGCGCCTAGAACGTCTTGACGCTCTTGAGCGTCTTTCACTTCATCGAGATTGATGAGAAGAGCTTTTGCGTATTGAGTTTGAACATTCAGCACAGAACGCAGCATGGCAGGAATTTTGCGCTCGATATTATGGCTTTGATCGATCATGTATGCGATGTTGTTTGCGGCTTGACGGATTTGCGGATTTTTATCGTTTGCTGCATCGATGATTTGGTAGAAAATCAGGAACAGCTCGTAAGGGTTCACGGAGCCGACGATCAAGTCGTCATCCCCGTATTTGCGGGAGTTGAAGTGAAAGCCTCCGAGTTTATTTTCATCTAATAAATAAGTCACGATATGCTCAATATTTGTACCTTGCGGATGGTGGCCTGTGTCTACAAGCACTTCCGCTTGAGGACCCAATTTGTTAGCCATATTGAACGCCATGCCCCAGTCCGCCAAATCCGTGTGATAAAAAGCAGGCTCATAGAATTTATATTCAATCAGCATGCGCATGCTTGGCGTCATTGCGTCGTACATTTCTTTGAGCGCCTCATACATCCAAGTTTTGCGTGCACGAATATCGACTTGCCCCGGGTAGTTGGAACCGTCAGCAAACCATAGGCTCAAAATGTCCGAGCCCACCGTTTTGGCGATGTCCACACACTCCAGCAAATGATCCGTCGCTTTGCGGCGAATCGCTGCGTTCGAATTCGTCACGCTTCCGAAAATATAATCATCTTCTTGAAAAAGATTAGGGTTCACCGCACCGATGGAAACACCCAGATCAGCCGCATGCTGCTTCAGCTTCGCGTAATCGTCCACTTTATCCCAAGGAATGTGGATGGCAACCGACGGGCAAACGCCCGTCAGCTTATGAACCTGTGCAGCATCCTCGAACTTCTCGAAAGGATTGCGAGGCACGCCGTTTTGCTTATACACTTTGAAACGAGTTCCGGAATCCCCGTAGCCCCAGGAAGGAGTTTCTACTTTGAGGGCTTTCAGTTTGGCTTTTACTGCCGCCAGGTCAATACCTCTATTTGCTTGCTGTTCTTCAAACAGCGCATATGCTTTATCGCTCATCGGATAATAGCCTCCTTTTGGATATGGAACGGATTAGCGGGTGAATGCAGCCGGAACGCCGCCGTCAACGGTGAGCATGCAGCCCGTCGTTTTCTCTGCTTTGGAAGAAGCGAAGTACACGATTGCTTCCGCAACGTCTTTCGGGAAAATATTGACAAGCAGCGTCGTTCTCTTGCGATAGTGCTCTTCCAGTTGATCCGGTTCGATGCCATAAGCTGCAGCGCGCTCATTGCGCCAGTTGGAGTTCCAAATCGCCGAACCTTGCAGAATCGCATCGGGCAATACGGAGTTAACGCGGATGCCGTATTCGCCGCCCTCAGCTGCGATGCAGCGCGCCAAGTGAATTTCAGCAGCTTTCGCCGTTGAGTAAGCAGAGGCATTTTTACCTGCAAATACAGAGTTTTTGGAGCCGACGAATACCATACTGCCGCCAACGCTTTGTTTTTTCATAATTTTAAAAGCTTCTCTAGCTACCAAGAAATATCCTGTGCTAAGCACGTTCATATTCAGGTTCCACTCTTTGAGGGAAGTTTCGTCAAAAGGACTTGATGTCGCAAGACCCGCGTTGTTCACGATGATGTCAACACCGCCGTAACTGAGGATCGAATCGCGATATGCCGCTTCCACTTCTTCTTCTTTCGTTACGTCCATTTTGACGGCGATGGCTCTGTTTTCGCCATATTGCTCGTTCAGTTCTGCCGCTAATTTCTGTGCGCCTTCAAGATTCAAGTCAGCCAGCACGACGTGCGCGCCGTCTTTGAGGAATTGACGAGCCGTTACGCTTCCGATTCCGCCTGCGCCGCCAGTGATAAAGGCGATTTTGCGGGAGAATTCCGCTTCTGCAGGAGCAAGCGTCAATTTGTATAATTCAAGTGGCCAATATTCCACGTTGTAGGACTCGTTTTCGCTTAAGGAAACGAATGTTCCAAGAGCCGTAGCGCCTCTCATCACAGAGATTGCACGGTGGTAAAGCGCGCCGCTAACTTGCGCCATGGCCCAGCTTTTGCCAGTGTTGATCATCCCGATTCCCGGGATCAAAATAACGCGAGGAGCCGTTTCGAAAATCACGTCCCCTTCATTTTTGTTGCGTTCGAAGTACGCTTTGTACTCTTCTTTGTATGCTGAGATGCCGGCTTGCAAGGCTTCCGTTAAGGAAGCGGCATCACGGGAATTCGGATTCCAGTCGATGTAAAGCGGCTTCATTTTCGTGTGAACAAGGTGATCCGGGCAAGCTGCGCCCACTTGGGAAAGGACAGCTGCATCCTTGCTGTTTACGAACTTCAATACATCGTCAGCGCTGTCTACGGTAAGGATCATTTTCTTCTCTTGGGAGACAGCTCCGCGAACGATTGGCAGCACTTGCGCCAAGATGTCGCTGCGCTCGGAATCGGAAAGGGACTCGTATTTGGAGCCGCCATACAGGTTATCCTCACTGACTCGCGCTTCGATAAAGCTTTCAGCTTCATTGATGATCGCCAGCGTTTTGAGGTAGCTTTCCTCGGACGTTTCGCCCCATGTAACCAGACCGTGCTTCTCCATCAGCACCAGCTCGGCTTTCGGATTGTTTCTTACACCTTCGGCGATCATCTTGGACAGTGTAAAGCCAGGACGTACGTAAGGTACCCATACGAAACGGTCGCCATAAATTTCTTTCGCCAGCTCACGGCCGTTATGCGAGCAGCATAGCGAAATGATCGCATCCGGATGCGTGTGATCCACATGTTTGAACGGCAAGAACGCGTGCAAAAGCGTCTCAATCGAAGCGCGCGGGTGCTTGCTGTCGATCATGCAGTTAACAAGGTAAGCGACCATTTCTTCGTCGGACATTTCGTCTCTTTCGTACAAAGGACGGATGTCTTCCATGCGAAGACCTGTGAAATTCTTTGCTTTCATCGTCGCAAGGTCGGAACCGCTTCCTTTGACCCACATGACTTCAACGTCACGGCCGCGGAAATCCTTCTCGATCGTTTTGTAGGACGTATTTCCCCCGCCCCAGTTAGCTACTGCGCGATCTGTCCCCAGTAAGTTGGAACGGTAAACCAGTTCCTCGACGCCTTTTGAAACGTTGCTTGCTTTTTCTGCTTCCCACAAATTCGCAACCATAAATACCCTCCTAATATAGGGATCTTTGAGCGCTGCTCAAAGTCTCTCCTCTTCACATCCCATGAAGTTGTGTTTGTTTTTGATGGATTCATCGTAACACATCTTTGTTTATTTTTGAATAATTATTTTTATTTTTGTTTTTCTTTGGTGGGAGGAAGAAAAAACACCTCCATTGGGCGGCAATGGAGGTGTGAGATGAACGGCGGACTGCGGGCAGCGGCTGCGGGGCAGAGTGAGATAACCCTTATCCGGCACGGATATGGGATTCCGGTGATGGTTGTGTTTTTAACGCTGTTTTCAACGCTAACGTTTTGGGAATGCTCTGATTTCACTCGGTAACGCTGTAAAACATGCTTATCTCTGCCGGATTTGGGGATTCCGGTAATGATTGTGTTTTTAACGTTGTTTTTCAGCGCTAGCGTATGGGGAATGCTCAGTATGCACTCTGTAACGCTGTAAAACATGCTTATCTCTGCCGGATATGAGGATTCCGGTGATGTTTGAGTTTTTAACGCTGTTTTTCAGCGCTAGCGTATGGGGAATGCTCAGTTTGCACTCCGTAGCGCTGTAAAACATGCTTATCTCTGCCGGATATGAGGATTCCGGTGATCATGGTCTGTTCCCCGATTTTAAGCTTGTTTTACAGCGCTAACTTCAACCTTTTCCCCTCTCCGCCTACTTTAACGCTGAAAAACGACGGCTCAGCTGAAAAATCGAGGAGAACATGGTCGTTCCCCAACTTTAAGCTTGCTTTACAGCGTTAAATTAAGGGCCAGTTTGCAGATCGGCCGCGATAAGTTTAATACCGGCAGCATATCAATAAGTTGAAACTCTCAAGCGGCCATGCGAGAACTTTCAATGGATGAAATCCAATAAAAGTTCCCTTTTTGCTGCCGAAATTGCATTCTCGTTGGACGAAATCCAATTAAGGTGCGATTCCGCTATTGTTTTAGCCCCTTTTTGAGTACTGTCATTGGAATCTTTCCAATGACAGTTGCTTTTTAACCGCCAAAAGCGCCATTTCATTGGATTTCATCCAACAGGATGCGTAGGCACATATACTCCTCTTGATTGCATGTATCACATGCTATCTACCACAAGCAAGCACATCTCACCTTCACACTCTAACCAAACGCCCATCCGAGTGAGCCTTTCCCTCCCAATTCACTAAAAAGATACCCACACAAATAAAAGCACCGCCCAGGCTGACATACCATGCGACTTTCTCGCCAAGCAGCAGCCAGCTGGAAAGAAGCCCGAACACCGGGACTAGAAACAAAAAGGCGCTAGTTTTGGCCGGGTCTCCGCTGCGGAGTAAATAAAACCATAGGACGAATTGAACGATCGATCCCATGATAACAAGCCAGAGCACCACGGTTACGGACGCAGCAGTAAAGGTAAAATACGGATGCTCAGTCACTGCACTCAGAAGGAGAAGCGCGATCCCCCCTGCAAGCATCTGATAAGCTGCCAGTACGTTCATATCAAACTCAGCTCCCCATCGCTTAATAAGCAGCGTAGATGCAGCAAAAAATATGGCCCCTGCAAAGCCGATCAAAGTACCCACTTGGAAATTCATCTGAAGTCCAAAGGTAATGACCACTCCGAGAAAACCAAACGCTACGCCGAACCATTGACGCCCGCGGTACTTGGCTCCCGTCAAGAAAGTACCCAGTATGATAACAAGCAGCGGGTTCGTACAAGTAATGATCGAGGATTCACCCGAGCTAATCCAATGCATGCTGTAATAGGCGCAGCCCATCACCCCAGCAGATTGAATCAGGCCGATCAACGCCGCATTCCCCCACATCCGGCCAACGGGACGAGGCTTTTTCCAAACGATAGCAGCCAATATGCCCCCTGCCAAAACGAAACGAATTCCCATCAAAAAGAAAGGCGCCGCATAGGCCATCCCCACTTTCCCAACGGGAAAAGAAACCCCCATGACAAAGGTTGTGACAAGTATTAGTGCAATATATTTATATTTATTCATCCTAAAAACCTCCCTATCAGCAAGTTGATTCCATTGTAAAGGAGGTTTGGAATTATGTATAATGATTACTATAGATACTCAACATCATAAATAGTGATACCAAAATCATTGCGATACGGAGGCTCAAAACAATGGAGAGCGCAGATTTGCGAGTATTTCAAATGGTTGCACGTGAAGGCTCAGTTACCAAAGCTGCCGGACGGCTCGGCTATGTACAATCCAATATTACCGCTCGCATTCAACAGCTGGAGTCAGAGCTGCAGACAGTTCTCTTTTTCCGGCATAACCGGGGCATGTCATTAACATCCAACGGAAAAACGTTGCTGGCGTATGCCGATAAAATCGTCGGCCTGCTGGATGAAGCTGTCCTGGCCATGTCTTCCTCCGCTGAACCCAGCGGTCCGCTTTTGATTGGCTCGACACAGACGGCTGCTGCGGTCAGGCTTCCCAAACTGCTTGCCTTCTACTATGAGCAGCATTCCAATGTTCAGCTCTCTTTGACGACAGGACATTCCCAATTTTTAATCGAAAAAGTACTTCGGTACGAGCTGGATGGCGCGTTTATCGGCTGTTCCTACACACATCCTGACTTGCAGTCTATCCCGGCATACGAAGAGGAATTGGTTGTCGCGGCCGGACCTCATACAGCCAATCTTATTGAAGCTTTAATGAAGCCCATACTAGTCTTTAGCCCGGGCTGCTCTTATCGTGACGTTTTGGAACAGTGGCTGCAGTCCATCGGCACACCGCATCCGGTCATCATGGAATTCGGCATGCTTGAAGCCATAATAGGCGGCGTGTCAGCAGGACTAGGGATTTCGCTCATGCCCAAAGCCGTCACGCAAAAACATGAGGCAGAAGGTTTAATTCGCACTTTTGCAATCCCTCAACCTTACCGCTTTATCAAAACTGAATTTATTACACGCAAAGATGCATTTGTTAGCAGCTCGCTTAACGCATTAATCGGAATGATCCCAGGAGATTCAGGGGCTTAGGGAGATGAGTTCTTTATATTTCCTGGTAATCCGTATCATTGACAGGGGAGTCCATATCTCCCCACTGATCTCCGTGCTGGTCGCCTTGCTCATCTTCTGCGACATTTTGCAGATCGGCGGCATTGATCGTTATAATCGGGTAAGTGTGTCCGGCCGCCAACTGCGCAGCCTGCAGCTTCATAAATTTCGGCGATCCCTCCGTATCCTCATCGTACACTAGCAGAATGCCGTCCGAATTGCGCAGCAGGAACTTGTCCCGCTCTTTGAACTGCCACGGTCCTTCATATTTGGTCTTCGTAATGCTGTTGACGTAATTCGCCCGATTCATAACGCTCGTGTAGCAACTCTTTTTCTCATCGCTCCACTTCTCTTCCTGCTCCAAAAAAGGCGTAATGACAGCCAATTTCAGCTCCGGAAAAGTACTCTCCCTTAGTTCAAGAGCAGCCTCGGCCGCCCACAGTTCAACGCCCCATCCACCGCTGACAACGACCCATTCCAGTCCCTCTTCAATCAGCGGAGTCAGTCTTTTTTGAATGGCTTTTTTTATAATCGGGATACCCGGATGTTTTAATGAAAAAATGCCCAGTTCGGATGCTTTATAGCCAGTAATTAAGATTCGTTTCAGAAAGCCCACCACCTTGTAAACTCTTCCTACAGGGTAGCACAGATAGCATACGATAGAAAGCAAAAAGAGCCTCCGGTTAATGACCGGACAGCTCTCTTTCCATAGCTTTCACAAGCCAAGGATACGCCTGACTTCCATTCACTTCGTGCTTGCCCTCGTACAAATGAAACCCCAAATTCTCGGCCGCACCCGCTTCTGTGTACAAGTTCTGCAAATACTGAATCGAGACTTCTGCCGTTGCAACTGGGAAAATTGGATCCTGTTTGCCTGAAGCAATGAACAGCGGACGCGGTGCTATGAGCCCCATTAATTCAGGCAGCTCCCCATACGCCAGCGCGCCGGGCAAGTAGTTGTCGATGCAGTGGCGGACATGCATAATGCTGCCTTTGAAAGTATTGGCAAAAGCGCATAGTACCGCCGCTTTGACCCGTTCGTCCATGGCCGCGGTGTATGAAGCGATCAAGGCGCCTCCGGAGAAGCCGAAACAGCCTACGCGGCCGCCGTCAACATCATCGCGAGACAGCATATAGTCGATGGCACGCTGCGCTTCCTGCACGCGCAGCCCTGCCAGCGAGATGCCGTACAGCAGCAGATGGGACGCAAGCGCTTGGCAGGATGAGCTGCCAACCTTTCCTTCCTTGAGATCCACAGCCAATCGGCGATCGCCGAAACCGATGATCTCAGGTACCATCACGATGAAGCCTCGCCTCACTAATTCCAGCGCATAGTTGCCATGGGAATCCGGCTCGCCCGTATTTTCGGAGCCATCCGGATGCATGCCGGCAATTTGCCTGCTGCCATAACCATGCCCGTGCAGAGCAAGCACCGCTGCAGACGGTCCCTTTTTCCCCCTAGGTATCAGGACATAAGCAGGGACGCGGAATCCCAACACCGTACCGAACTCGATGCGCTCACGAATGTGATCTTCCCGCTCAATCCGCTCCAGAAGAACAGGAAGAGGCTCATCTTCCTTCAGCATCCCTATTTGCAAAGAGTCGGCTAAACCTTGTTTCAGCCTGTCTCTAGTCTGGCCGGCAGTCTCTTGCCGCTGCTGCTCTTGACGCTTTTGCTCATAGGAATGATAGAGCTTCTCCATAACAGCATCTGGATTCCACATACAATCCCCTCACTCTCATCCGCTAAAAAGTGACTAATTTATCAACGGCAACCGGTAGTCCCGTACGCAGTGAAATATTGCCCGCGATGCCTGTAAGAATGGACATAGCACCGTCCACATGGGATGCCGCTCTTTGGAATCGGTCGTCAGACGCTTTCTCAAAAATATCGCGAAGCAGCACAGGATCGCCGCCGCCGTGACCGCCAACGCCTTCTTCGATCTGAACTTGGTAAGGAGCCGCGAACATCGGGAATACTTTAATCGTTTTCTCCTGCAAAGCGCCTTCGTCTTCTTTTTTGCCGCCGGAATTCACGTAGGATTTCTCTACGACCTTCATCTCAATACGGCCCTTGCTGCCGTTGATTTGCACGTTGAAGCCTTCCCATGGCATATAAGCATTCAAGGAATAGGTCAGGATTGCTTTATTTTTGTAACGAACCATTACGCCCATCGTATCTTCAATATTAATGCCGTCGCCGAAAACGCTTTGATCGCGCTGGTAGCCGTCTTCATGCTCTGCATCCAAATATAGGCCTTTGAGGTGCTCGTTTTGATCCAAATGGAGGGCAAAAGGGTCGCCCTTCGCGTTTTCGTTCCCCGTTGCACGTTGATAGAACTTCGTTTCTCCGCGCTTCTCGGCATTTTCCCGGCCATAAAACATCAAGCCGCCCATCGCAAAAACCGTATCAGGACGCGTCCCCAGCCAAAAATTCACTAAATCAAAATGATGCGTAGATTTGTGCACCAGCAGCCCGCCGCCATTGCGCTTATCCCGGTGCCATCTGCGGAAATAGTCTGCTCCATGCTCGGTATTCAGCAGCCATTCAAAATGCACGGAATGCACGTCACCAATCGTTCCGTCCATAATCAGCTCACGGATTTTCGTATTGTGCGGAGCGTAGCGGTAATTGAAGGTCACGCGAAGCTGACGGCCCGTCCTTTTGATCGCGTCGAGAATTTCCTGGCATTTCTCTTCATCCACCGTCATCGGTTTCTCCGAAATCACATCGCACCCTAGCTCCATCGCTTTTATAATATACGTATGATGCGTACGGTCAACCGAAGTTACAATCACATAATCAGGCTTCTCTCTACGGATCATTTCTTCGAATTCATTCGCTTTATAAGTCGGTACCGTCTTATATTCATATTTGTTTTGCAGCAAGCCGTTTGTAAAATCCATTCTCGTTTGATTCATATCGCAGATGGCAACCAACTCTGATGTATCTTGGAAATCTCTTACGATAGCGCCATAGAAAAACTCAGCCCGTCCTCCGGTGCCGACGATTGCATAACGTTTTTTCATATCGATTAAACCCCTCTCGAGAATAAGTTTTCTTACCTCAAGATTAATACAATATTTGTTGTGTTTCTATTCAAATCTTATCTATCGTCTTTCAATCCTTGCATATTTTGCTATAATGAGAGTACATTTATTTTGGCATGATCGAGAGGTGTCCCTTGTGATCCAATACGAAATCGAACGACTGCGCAGAGATCGCCCTTATTCGATGCAGGTGAATCATTTTCATGATCATTATGAAATCTACTATTTGCTGAGTGGCAAGCGCTACTACTTTATACAGGACCGCTCGTACTTCATTCAGGAAGGCGATCTCGTCTTTATCGATAAAAATCAGCTTCACAAAACGCGAAATGTCGATGCGGAGACGCATGAACGCATTTTGCTCAGTTTCGATGACAGGTGGATTCGCTCCATCGGTGAAGATGCCTCCACGCATTTGCTCCTGCCTTTCGTGCAAAAGCAGCACGTATTCTCCCTTAGCGGTACGAATCGTACCCTAGTGGAGAATCTGCTGTTTCAATTGCTTAGAGAGCAGCAGCAAGCGCTAAGCGGCTGGCAATTGAACAGCCGGGCGCTGTTTACGCAGCTGCTGATCTTCTGCTCGCGGCTGACCGACAAGCTCAGCTCCGCGCAGGAGCACCCGCAAGCCCACAATCCCAAAATATTTGAGATTGTGGCTTACATCAACGAGCATTATCGGACTCGGCTGACGCTCGCCTCCATCTCGGAGACGTTTTACATTAGTCCCAGTTATTTTTGCCGTTCGTTTAAAGAAACGACCGGCTTTTCGTTCGTTGAATATTTGAACAATGTGCGAATCAGAGAAGCGCAGCGGCTCCTCAGAGAAACGAAGCTGAAGGTGATTCATATCGCCGAGCAATCCGGCTTCGACAGTGTCGCTCATTTTGGCCGCGTATTCAAGCAGGTCACTTCGCAGACACCGCTGGAATGCCGGAAGCTGATGAGGCTCAGCCAGTAGTTAGGTTGGACGGGCGTCTCCCACATATAAAAAGGGGCTCCCCAGAAGTAGATCAATCTACTCGCGGGAAGCCCCTTTCCTATTTAAAACCCAAAGTATTGTTTCGCGTTATCGTAGGAAATGCCTTGTACCAATTGCTTAAGCAGCTGCTCGTCGTTCGGGAACTCGCCCGCTTCGACCCACTCGCCGAACATGTTACACAAAATTCTGCGGAAGTACTCATGTCTTGTGTACGACAAGAAGCTTCTGGAGTCGGTAAGCATGCCGACGAAACGGCCGAGCAATCCGAAATTGCCGAGCGATTTCATTTGCGAAACCATGCCGTCTTTTGTATCGTTGAACCACCAAGCGGCGCCAAGCTGGATTTTGCCTGGGATGCCGTCGCCTTGGAAGCTGCCCATCAAGGATGCGAGAATTTCATTATCGCGGGCATTCAAGGAATAAAGAATGGTTCTCGGCAGTGAATCCGCAACAGCAAGCGATGAAAGCAAGCCGGTAAGCGCGCTCGCTACAAGGCTATCGTTAATGGAGTCGAATCCAGTATCCGGGCCGAGCTTCGCAAAAGCTTGTCCGTTATTGTTGCGGGACGCGTTAATGTGGTACTGCATCGCCCAGTCCAACTTTTTGTACACGCCGCCAAGGAATAACAAAGTGAAGGCTTTATATTTCTTCTCATCTTCCAAACTAACCGCGTTACCGGCCAGCGCAGATTTGAAAATTTGCTCTACTTCCTCTTTGGTCGCCACTGCAAAAGGCACATAATCCAACGCATGGTCAGACACCTTACATCCTACCGAATTAAAGAATTCAGCTCTGTTCTCAAGTGCCGCAAGCAAATCGTCGTAAGACGAGATCGCGATGCCGGCCGCTTTTTCCAACTGAGCAATCCATGGAAGGAATGTCGCGCGGTTAATTTCAAGCGCTTTGTCAGGACGGTAGGATGGCAGCACTTGCGTATTGAAATCTTTGATTTCTTTGATTTTGATGTGATATTCCAGGGAGTCAACCGGATCGTCCGTTGTGCAAATGACCGTTACTTTGGAATTCGTGATCAGGTCTCTGGCGCGTGAACTGCCTTCAGCCAGCTTCGCATTCACTTTTTCCCAAATCGCAGGCGCATTCTGTTCATTGATCAGGTCATACACACCGAAATACGTTTGCAGCTCCATGTGGGACCAGTGATATAACGGATTGCCTATCGCCATCGGAAGCGTTCCTGCCCAAGCAACGAAACGGTCATAATCGCTAGCTTCGCCGGTAATTTTATTCTCTTCAACGCCGTTAGCGCGCATCATTCTCCATTTGTAGTGGTCGCCATACAACCATGCTTCGGTAATCGTGTTGAATTGTTTATTTTCATAAATTTCTTTAGGGCTCAAATGGCAGTGATAATCAATAATTGGCAGATCTTTGGCATATTCGTGGAACAAATGAACGGCTGTTTCATTGGTAAGCAAAAAATTTTCATCTAAAAACGTTTTCATAAAGTGAATTTCCACCCTTCTCTGACCTGAATGATCTGCCCTTTATTGTAGCGGAAGGTGGCGGTGAAATCTTGTGATTTTTTGCTTTAATTTTGTGAAATATGCATATATTGACCTTAACCATGTCTAGGGAGCTGATTTATTCGGATCTGCACCCACCGTTATTTCTTCCGGTAAAGCCTTGGAAGCGCCCGGAACATGCCGCGGCTTATGATTAATTTGCTCGGAGGAGTAGATGCTGACATACACGCGCCCGGGCAAAGCCTGAGCTCTGATAAGGACAGGCTGATTATAGTTGTTTTTGAAACTAAAATCAGGACCTCCCCAGTTTACCGTCGCGTCTCTCCCTGAGGGAACATAGGGAACCGATCGGCTGTGCGAGTATCTTTCCACAATCGTAAGCCCCGCCCTGTCCGCCGCGTTAAAAAGCGTTGAGGAAGTTTGGCAAATACCGCCACCGATCCCTTCAGAGAATTCGCCCCTGACAATGACTTTGGCGGGCATATAGCCCCTTCCACGCGTACGAACACCAACAACCCGGTTAAAAGAAAACGTCTCGTTCGGCAGAACTACGTAATTGTTAATCGCCTGAGTCGCCAGTTTAATGTTCGTAAAGCGGTGCTTATTATTCGAATTAAAATACGTGACATAATAGCCGATTGGATGTACCCGAATGCTGGCAAGCAGCTCACTATCGACTTTAGGATAAATGGACGACTGCGGAACATCGAATTCCAAAGGTCCATCACTGTAGAAATGGTTATAAAATTGTTCCACAAACGCTTTCCGGTTCAGCCTTGCGCCCGGGATCTCTTTCACAATGACGCCGGCATCGCTAATAATAGCGTTCACCGGCTTTCGGTACGCTTTCTTCTCCATCTCGACCATAAGTCGATTTAAACGTTCATTATCGATCAACGGCAAATCCACATAGTCAAGCCTGTAGGCCTCACGCTGCACATTCGCTTGAATTGGAGAAGTCCCATCCTTGGTTGCGGTTTCCGGCGCTTCGCTCTGCTGTAATAAGAGCAACAGCCCCGCAATCCATCCATGTATCATCAAATCAATCACCCCTCCCCTATTGTAAACAATTGAAAATTTTCCATACCAAATAAATGACCTCATGACGATCATGCAAAAAGGACCGTCCCCAACCATGAGGCTGGCCGAGGACAAGTCCTTATTTTCCAATTAATAGGATGTTTTTTAATGCGGGTAAACGATTTGGAACTCTTCGCCGCAGGGGCCGCCATTCGGGTTGATTTCCAAGTCGACGGTGTCGCCGTTTTGGCGGTACAAAGGACGATAGTAGTTGCTAATATGCGTAGCGGACTGATTGGCATAATGACAAATGAACGCCCTGCGGAAGCGGTCCTTCGTTTTGTTGCGATACGAGCCATGGATGAGATTGCCGTTAAAAAAGAGCACATCGCCTCTGTCCATGACGACAGGCATCGCCTTCTCGTCTTTAGGCGGCTTCACATAGTGCGTCGTAAACGACTCCTTGGCGTCCGCAAGATCCGGACAAGACAACTCCAGCGCGTTGGTTTTGGGAACGACGAGCAAGCCGCCGTTTTCCTCATCTGCCGCATCAATCGCAGTCCAGGCTGCAATACAGTTGCCGGGCTCAACCTGCAGATAGAAGTTATCCTGGTGAAGCGCTTGACCGCGGGAACCCGGCGGTTTGTAATAGAACATGCTCTGCGCAGCCAGTGCCTCTTCGTCATACAAATCGGCTAACGCCTCCATGACCGGCTGATGCAGCATATACTTCTTCGCCGTCTCATTGAAGCGGTGCGGCTGCATAACCCGCGGGTAACGCTTTAACGGATCAGACCCCTCCGCCTGCAAATCAGGCTCAAAATGGCCCGGCACCGGACGCATAGCAATATCTGCAAATGTGGCATCGATTTCTGCCAGATTTTCCGCTGAAAACAAACCTTTTACGATCAAATATCCTTCTCTTTCAAAATGCTGTTTTTGCTCCTCTGTCAGTATTAGCAATGCGCTTGTCATCTCGTCTTCCCCCCAAGGTCCCATAGAGTACTTTCATGAATTCAGCATATCGAACTTTGCCCTGGCATAGAAGTAAGAATGCTGCTAATTACTCCTACAATTCTGCTATCTTCTGTTATACTCAACTCATCACCCGGCAGCGGTCAGGAAGGAAGAGATCCCCATGAACAGCGAAGAAAACACATTCTTGGCAGGACATTTCAAAGAAACAGATTCGTATGTCACCATACGTCCCCAGGGACGCAGCGATTGGCTCCTTTGCTTCACACTGGATGGGGAAGGCTACTTTAAACACGCCGGTAATGAAAGACGCTGCCGGGCCGGGGACCTCACGCTTCTTGCTCCGGGGACACCGCAGCACTACGGTACGCGGAAGAACCATAGCTGGCATTTTGTCTGGGCGCATTTTCCATCCATTCTCACAGAAACAAATCTGCTGCCGAAGGAAGAGCAGCTTTTCGTTACAATTGAAAGCGAGTCGCTTCGAGAGCGCATCTATCAAGCTTTTGCCCGCATTCTCCAGGATTCCAGAGAGCGCGGCGAATATTGGTTTGAGCTGATTCTCTCTTCCTTGCGGGAAATTCTGCTCATCATGGCGCAGAAAACAAGCCGTAAAATTGACCCGCGCATTGAAGAGGTCCTCTACCTGTTATCGCAGCAGATGCGCGAGCCTGTCCGCATCGAGGAGCTGGCGCAGCATGTCGGGCTCTCCCCCTCGAGACTTGCTCATCTTTTCAAAGCCAGCACCGGCTATTCCATTATCGATTCCCTCAACCGGATGCGGATCAGGCAGGCTGCTCTTCTGCTGGAGCATACACAGCGCAGCGCTTCAGAAGTGTGCTATGACGTAGGTTTTCAAAACTATAATCACTTCACCAATCAATTCCGCAAATGGCATGGCACAAACCCCAGAACCTTCATGAAAGAGCGACGGTAAAATTTATTTGACAGTTCGATGCCCGCACGATAAACTGCTAGCAAGATATAGAATAAAGGAGGATTTTCTATGACCTTTGAACGTAATCTTGACAAATATGCGGAGCTTATCGTCCGCGTCGGTTTGAATATTCAGTCTGGTCAAACGCTTTGGATCAATGCTCCCATACTCCATCCTGCTCTCGTGCGCCACATATCCCGTAAAGCTTATGAAGCAGGAGCCAAACACGTACATATCGAATGGCAGGATGAAATCTCCACTCAAATTAAATATATGCATGCTCCTGACGAAGCCTTTCACGAGTATCCGTCGTGGAGAGCGCAAGCCCTTACAGAATTGGCGGAAAACAACGGGGCCTACCTGTGGATTAACGCCGATGATCCCGAGCTGCTGAAGGGAGTCGATCCCGCGCGTATTTCCGCTAATTCCAAAGCGGCAGGTCCGAAACTTAAGAAGTGGAGAGAAAGCATGTCTTCCTATTTCATGACCTGGTCGATTATCGCTGCGCCATCTCCGGCCTGGGCCAGCAAAGTGTTCCCGCAGTTGGAGGAAGAAGCTGCCATGAACGCTTTATGGGACGCCATTTTCAAAGCTGTCCGGGTGGATCAAGATAACCCTGTGCAAACTTGGCACGAGCACAACGCTACACTGCGCAGCAAAAGAGAACTCCTTAACGAGAAGCAATTTCATAAAATTCATTACCGCGCCCCAGGCACTGAACTGACTGTCGAGCTGCCGCCAAACCATATTTGGCGCGGGGGTTCTGCTACCAACGGAACGGGCGGTTTTGAATTCAACCCGAATATTCCGACAGAAGAAGTGTTTGTTTCACCGCATCGTCAAGGAACGCAAGGAACAGTACGCAGTACGAAACCGTTAAGCTATCATGGCAATTTGATCGACAACTTTACGATCACTTTTGATAACGGACGTGTCGTCGACTATACAGCCGAGACAGGCTTCGACTCCTTGAAAGAAATGATCGAAATGGATGAAGGCTCTCATTATTTGGGAGAAATTGCGCTTGTACCGCATGATTCACCGATTTCTAACTCGAATCTGATCTTTTTCAATACGCTTTTTGATGAAAATGCTTCTAATCATTTGGCTCTGGGAAGTGCTTTCCCGACATGTGTGGAGGGCGGAACTTCCATGTCCAAGGAAGAGCAGCTGCAAGCCGGCCTTAATGACAGCCTGATCCATGTTGATTTTATGATCGGTTCTGCCGATATGGACATTGACGGCGAGCATGCGGACGGCCGCATTGAACCTATTTTCCGCAAGGGCAATTGGGCATATTAACATAAACCAAAGAAACCTTCCAAACCCACAATAAGTGTGGAACGGGAGGTTCTTTTTTCATATAGTAAAGAAACTACCTTTTTAACGTCCGTACTTGGACAAATAGCAGCGAACCGGGAGCATTGGTTCTTGCGAATTTGGGAATGTTAGTCAGAAGGCTGACGGAAATTTAGGCAACCCTATCCAAACAAGAGGAGTTGATCGTATGAGTACCAAACCGACGATTGCTGCGATTAGCGTGCCATTTGACCTTGGAGCAGGCCGGCGAGGGGCTAGTAAAGGCCCTAAAGCCATCATGCAAGCAGGCTTATTGCGGGGCTTGCAGCAAATGGATATCGCCGCTGAGCACGTGGCGGAGATTCGCCTCCCCGGCGATAAAGCAGCTCCGCTTGCGCCTGAGGTGGATAAAACGAATTTAAAATATTTAGCTGAGGTTATCGAGATAAATACGCGCCTGGCCGAACAAGTGTCCAAGGCTGCGGAGCAAGGGCATTTCCCCCTCGTCATTGGCGGGGATCACAGCATCGCCATCGGGACTCTGGCAGGATTATCCGGGCATTATAACAACTTAGGCGTTATTTGGATTGATGCGCATTCCGACTTAAATACAGCGGACACCAGCCCGTCCGGCAATATTCACGGCATGTCCCTGGCGATCAGCCTTGGCATGGGACATCCTTTGTTAACCGGCATTAAAAGGGATTTGGCGAAAGTAAAGCCGGAAAATATTGTCCTTATCGGCTCGCGTTCGCTGGATGAAGGTGAGAAAAAACTGATCCGGGCGCTGGGCATTAGATGTTACACGATGCATGATATCGATATCAAAGGGATGGCGGCTGTGATGCAGGATGCCATCGCTTATATAAGCGGTAAAACGGACGGCGTTCATCTCAGCTTTGACGTCGATTCCTTGGACCCGCTTGAAGCCCCTGGCACTGGGACGGCGGTAAAAGGCGGACTGCAATTCCGCGAAGCCCATCTCGCCGTAGAAATGCTGCACGAAGCAGGCATCGTCACATCCGCTGAATTCGTTGAGGTCAATCCGCTGCTCGACGATAACAACAAAACCTCGCAATTAGCCGTCGGACTGATCAGCTCATTGCTGGGCAAGCAAATTTTGTAGCAGCATTCTTGCCGACTGCAGATCTTTCCGAAAACTCGCTCCCTCTTCTGGGATGCGGGTTTTTCTGCTTGTTGCTTGCAGTTATAATTGGTAAAATATAGCTAACCTATCAGATTAATATGACTGGAGCTTAGAATGAAAACTTTGAATCAATGGTATTTGCAGATTTTACTTGCTCTCCTTTCATTGTGCACGATCGGGATCTATTTGCTTTTCAAAAACCAAACGTATTATGAATTTCTGCTTTGGAATCTGTTCCTTGCGTGGATCCCTAATCTCTTCGCTTTGGGAGCTTATTTTTTACATCCGCTTAAACCCTTTGCTTCCAGAAAAATTCTCATTCTCGTATTAGGATTAGCGTGGCTGCTGTTCCTCCCGAATGCTCCGTATATCGTCACCGATTTCATTCATTTAACGATTCTAAAAAACTCCTATATGCCTAAAAAAACATGGAGCATTAATTATTGGTATGATCTTTTCACTATTTTTTTATTTGCTTGGAACGGATTATTGTTGGGGTGCAGCTCCATGTATATGATTCATGTAATCGCGATGAAAAGCTGGGGCCGCGTCCTCTCGTGGCTGCTCATCATCGCTACCTCGCTGCTGAGCGGGTACGGCATTCTTTTGGGAAGAGAATACCGGTTGAATAGCTGGGATGCGCTGATGAACATGAAAATCGTGAGTATTCTGCAACGGAGTTTGCACAAAGATGCTTTTATTTTCTGCTTGCTGGTTGGTTTTGTAATCCTTACGGTTTACGCAACTTTCTATATACTTATCAACGGTGTAGGCAGCTCGAAGCTTGCAGAGGAAAAAATAAACGCCTCCAGCCCATCATCACGATGAGCCGAGGCGTTCGTTTATTCAGCCCTGTCCTAATCGGCAGGCTGCAGCAATCTTTCGCCGGCGATACCCGGCGTCGTCATTTGAATCGGATTGAGGATTTCTTCAATCTCCTCCGTGGTCAGCAGTCCGCGCTCCAGGATCAGCTCCTTTAGCGTCATGCCAGTGCGCACGGCCTCTTTCACCAGCTGCGCGGCAACCTCATAGCCAAGATGCGGGTTCAAGGCCGTTACGATGCCGAAGCTTTGCTCGACGAAGGTGCGGCACCGCTCGCGGTCAGCCTCTAAGCCCTCAATCGCAAAGCGTTCGAATACATCCGCCGCGTTGCGCAAAATTTTCAGCGATTGCAGCAAGTTAAACGCAAGAACCGGCCCCATGACGTTCAGCTCGAATTGGCCTGCTTCACATGCCAGGCAAATCGTATGGTCGTTCCCAATAACTTGGAATGCTACTTGGTTTACAACTTCCGGCATGACGGGGTTCACTTTGCCCGGCATGATGGACGATCCCGGCTGTCTCGGAGGCAGCTTTAGCTCCCCTAAACCGGCGCGCGGACCGGAAGCCATGAGGCGGATGTCGTTGCATATTTTGGAAAGATTCACTGCACAAACTTTCAATGAAGCGGAAAGCTCTGTGTATGCATCCATGTTTTGAGTGCCATCGACCAAATGCTCGGCATTTTCAACCGGAATTCCGCACTGCCCTTTTAGATGGAACATCACGCGGTCTACGTACTCTGGCTTCGCATTCAGCCCCGTTCCTACAGCAGTCGCCCCCATGTTGACGGTCAAAAGACCGACGGAAGCTTGGCGAATCCGGTTGATATCTCGCTGCAAGACACGTGCATAGGCACCGAATTCTTGCCCAAGGCGAATCGGAACTGCATCTTGAAGATGCGTTCTTCCCATTTTGATCACATCGTCAAATTCCGTTTCCTTCCGGGCAAAAGCGCTCTGCAGCGACGTCATCGTCTCAATCAATTGCGTGGATAACCGGTACGCGGCAATTTTGATCGCCGTAGGAATAACGTCATTCGTCGATTGCGACATATTGACATGGTTGTTTGGATTACAGTGGAAATAACTGCCCTTCTCCTCGCCCATCAGCTCCAGTGCCCGATTGGCCAACACTTCGTTCATATTCATATTAATCGAAGTTCCCGCTCCGCCTTGGATGGAATCTACGATAAATTGATCAACCAGCTTGCCGTCTCTTACTTCCTCGGCTGCTTTAACCAAATGCTCCCCGATTTTCTTAGGCAGCATGTGGGTTTCCATGTTCGCCAGAGCTGCGGCTCTCTTTACTTCTGCTAAAGCTGTTATAAGCTCTGCGTGAATTTTAACGCCTGTAATTGGAAAATTCTCAAGCGCACGCATCGTCTGAATGCCGTAATAGGCATGGGCCGGAACTTGTTTTTCACCTAAAAAATCTTTTTCAATGCGAATACTCATCTTACACACCGTTCCTTTTTCTTTAAAGTAAATGCTCGTTGCGAAGTAGGTGTTCTAGTAGCATCCTTTATGGACAAATAATTATTGACCACTGTAATGTACAGTGTCTATCAGAACTATTCGCTCTTCCAGCAAAGAATCCTGCAATATCTGACACGTTCTGTAATAAATTTATGTGACAATGAAAGCATTTTCAGATTACGCATTGTTTTCGCAGCCTTCAAATAATATTTCCCATATTCGTCAATACCATGATTGAACTTTGCACATTTCGAGAAAACTTGTATCAACGCTAACGCTCTTTACTTATATATGCCGGCAGCATGCCAAAAGCAAAGGACACTTCGCTCACACGCACAACAATTCGGAGCACATTCGCAACGTTCAGCGGGGAAGAATACAATGGATTACAAGCTCGCCATGTGTGACAATGAATTTATCACTGACGTTTGGCCAGGTTGCACTCCAAGGAGGAATACTGATGGATACAAAAAGTTCGTTGATCATCGAAAAAACCGAAAAATACGGAGCACACAATTATCACCCGCTGCCGATCGTGATTTCAAAAGCGGAAGGCGTTTGGGTCGAGGATCCGGCTGGCAACCGTTATATGGATATGCTGAGCGCTTACTCGGCTTTGAATCAGGGGCATCGTCACCCTCATATTTTGAAGGCTTTGCATGAACAAGCGGAGAAAGTCACTCTGACTTCCAGAGCTTTTCATAGCGAGACACTCGGGGCTTTTTATGAAAAATTAGCGGCATACACAAATAAGCCGATGGTTTTGCCGATGAACACCGGAGCCGAAGCGGTCGAAACGGCGGTAAAAGCGGTTCGCCGCTGGGGCTACGACGTAAAAGGGATTCCGGCGGATCAAGCGGAAATTATCGTCTGCGAGGGGAATTTCCACGGACGCACGGTCACGGTCACTTCCTTCTCTTCGTCGCCGGAATATAAACGCGGCTTCGGCCCCTTCACCCCGGGCTTCCGCATCATCCCTTACGGGGATGCGGAAGCGCTTCGGGCGGCTATCGGGCCGAACACGGCCGGGTTTTTGTTCGAGCCGATTCAGGGCGAGGCCGGCATTGTCATTCCGCAGGACGGTTACCTGCGGGAATGCTATGAGCTATGCCAAGCGAATCGGGTGCTTTTCGTCGCGGACGAAATCCAAACGGGATTCGGCCGCACGGGCCGCCGCTTCGCTACGGACTGGGAAGGCGTCACGCCGGACCTGTACGTTATGGGCAAAGCGCTCGGCGGCGGGGTATTTCCGATCTCGGCTGTGGCCGGAGACCGGGAGGTGCTTGAGGTTTTCGAGCCCGGTTCACACGGCTCCACCTTCGGTGGGAACCCTCTCGGCTGCGCCGTCGCTATCGCGGCGCTGGAAGTTATCGAGAACGAGCGGCTCGCGGAGCGCTCGGATGAGCTTGGGGCGTATTTCCTGAAGCGGCTTCAGGAAATACAGTCCCCCAGCATCGCGGAAATCCGCGGGCGCGGGCTGTTCATTGGTATTGACCTTAAGGTTTCGGCTCGTCCGTTCTGCGAACAGCTGAAGGAGAAGGGCTTATTGTGCAAAGAGACACATGAGCACATTATTCGGTTCGCTCCTCCGCTCACGATTACGAAAGAGGAGCTCGATTGGGCTTGGCAGCACGTGCATGATGTGCTGAGCGGGGTTTAGGCGGCAAGGGTGCGCGGGAAAAAATCAGCCGTCTCCTGTTTTGGGAACCGCGTGGGTTAGCTACTT
>NZ_WHNZ01000023.1 GCF_013141725.1 Paenibacillus planticolens
ATCGTTACTGTCAACTTTGAACCCCAAACCGTCCGGTATTTCAAAGTGATCCAAACGGGCACAGCCTCGAACTGGTGGTCCATACGCGAGCTTAGAGTATATGGCTTGACAGCAGCATCGGCGTCCTTAACGGTTCCGGCGAATGTGACCAGCGGGCAAAACTTTGATGCAACTGTTGAATTGGACAGTGTGGTATCAAGCGTATATGCCCAAGATATTAATTTCACCTACGATCCCAACGTTGTAGAGTTCCTTTCAGCGGAATCCATACAGTCTAAAATCGTGATTGCGGCACAATCCAATGCTGGAGGCCGTTTGCGCTTCTTGACTGCCAATATCGGCGGCGGCAGTGTGAATGGAGCATTATTGAAGCTGCATTGGAAAGCGAAAGAAACAGCCGATAATGTCAGCACCACAATAGCTCTTTCAAGTATTGCGCTGGCTGACTTACAGAAGGAAACCAATCTCGATGGAAGTTCGAAAGTCATTCTCGTAAAAGCCATTGTAGATCTGACTGAACTGAGAGCGCTGATCAGTAATGCACAAACGCAGCACGATGCAGCCACAGAAGGTTACTCTTCCGGTCAATACCCTATTGGCTCGAAAGCAAAGCTGCAAGCTGCAATTACCTCAGCCAATAATGTAGCAAATAATCCGGATGCAACGAAATCAGAAGTCGCAGGAGCAATAACGGCACTGACGGCAGCCCTACAAGCATTCACATCTTCCGTCTACACTTCTGACCCGGCAGACATGAATAATGACGGTAAATTCACGGTAGTCGATTTAGCGATTGTGGCAGCGGCATATGGCAAAACTTCCTCAGATCCTGATTGGGAAATGTATAAACGAGCTGATTACAACAGAGATGGCAAGGTAGATCTCACAGACTTGGCTGCTGTTGCGCAACGTATTTTGCAATAAGAACCTCCGTAAATCGTTTAAGTTGGTAGGCTAAGCTGAATGATGCCCGCTATGATACATTTTGTATTGTAGCGGGCCTTTTTTATTTAATAAATGTAAACTTTTCATTACATTGAGGGTTGTGATGCAAAGAATCCAAGCTGTGATAACATAGAGAAAAATGAAATCATGGGGTGGAACGAATCAGTATGGAATCAAAAGATAATGTATTCAAATGGAAACATTACGAAGCTGTCGCAGAAATGATGAAAGAGCGAGGATTGAATATTTCTCATACTACGATCATGAGATGGGTTCATGAGTTCGGACCTGAAATAGTCAAACGAATTCGCCCCTACTTGAAACCGACTAACGATTCATACAGGGTCGATCAAAGTCAAAGGTAATGTGGAAGTATTTATATCGGGCAGTCGATTCTGACAGACAAACAAAGTACCTTAACAACATTATCGAACAAGACCATCGGTTCATAAAGAAACTAACATATCCTTAGCAGTTTTATTATTTGTAACACAACCGATGATGATCACAACTGGCCCTTGATAGAAAGCTTTTGTGAGTTTATCGGGAACAGGTTGGATATCTGGTATGCCACTAATATAGAGATCGTGGATTATCTAAAAGCATTTCAAAATCTTAAATTCTCAGCTTCATGTCAATTCGTCGACAATCATATTATTGAAATAAAAGGCGGCAGTCAAATCGCATTTGAATGATTCTAACATTTTATGATCTGAAGAAATTTACGTTGCTTCGTGTCCACAACGTCAATACAATATTTATTCTGTAATAGAAGCGTCATCGCGTCACCCGACTTTTATAAGTAGTACGTCTAAAATAACACATCAAGCCAGTTCTGACTCTCAATAAAACGGAAATTTCTGGGACTAAGTGGTTGGGCTACATTTCTCCATCTAAGCTCCAAACTATTTAGTAAGCTCGAGCGTCTTGCTAGTGTAAAGCAGAAAAAAACACTAGCTGGAGGTTATGAAAAATGAAAAAGAAAACGATGATCGCAACAGGAATACTGTCAACTTTAACGTTTAGTATCGCAGCCGGGGCTTTTGCAGATAGTAGTCTAACGGAGATAAAGGCGTTTCTTAATCCATCCGTTCATGTTAGCGTTAGCGGGAATGAAAATGCTTTAAAGGATGAGCAGGGCAATCAAGTTACACCGCTAACCTATAATGATTCGATTTATTTGCCGCTGCGCGGTGTTGCTCAAAGTCTTGGATATCAAGTTTATTGGGACGGCACCAACCATACAGCGCTGCTTCAAGAGAAAAGCGACTATCTCACGTTCCGTGAAGATGAGAAGTTGATCCAAGAAAAATATGGTTACACGCTTCAAATCCCATCCTCTCTCGGCGGTAAAGTAAGGCCAACCGTATGGCCGCAGGAAGCACTGGTGCACGGAATACAGTCAGGAAAACTATCTCAAAAAGTACAGAGTGCGACCGATATTTTATATCTTCCGAAAAATCTTGGTTCCCCGGCGAGTTTAATGGCCACGGTTGAAGTTTTTAATCAAGCGGATTGGACTGCTGCCCCGCATGATGCTCAAGATAAGGTATTAGGTTCGAAAGGGAATTACGTATATATTTTGCATAATGAGCAAAAAAATCCGTTTGAACGGCAAAGCGATGATTATACGATCTATCAACAGGCCGTCAGTCAGCTGTCAGTTAACGAATACTATTTGATTTTGAAGCATGCCGTTACAGGAGATCCCTCCATCGTCTCTCAATTAATCGGGAAATGGACCGAACAACAGAAGGGGACTTTAATGGAGCTTACTGCCGATGGCGTCTTGTACCGTGCCGGGGTGGCAGTAGGGAACTATTTATTATTGGATTCAGAGCATATTAAGTTCGTAGCAGATAAACAGGTATCGACGGTTCCATTCAAAGTGGATGGAGATAGTCTTGTTATAGCTGGCCAAACGTTTAAAAGAAACAATTAAAGCTTAATTAGAAAAAGCAGCATTCTTTAAAAACGGAATTCTGCTTTTTTTGTGGTTCGATTTGGAAACATTTTATTTAGATCTTCTCCCAACTTTTCATTTAACTCATACGTCTCAGTGAAGTAAAAGAAATAGCATTTACATGGGTATCATAAGGAGCGCTATAATTTCATGATGAGGAGCAATATAGAAAACTTACTGATTACATGCATAACCGAACATAAAGAAAATGTATACCGATTAGCATACAGCTACGTAAAAAATGCGGAAGATGCTCTCGACATTATTCAGGAATCCATACAGAAGGCGTTTGAATCTTTAGACAAACTAAAAAATCCCGCATCCATGAAGAGTTGGTTTTACAGGATTGTGGTGAATACTTCATTGGACTTCTTAAGGAAACAGAAGAGGATCCAAGTGGCCGACGAGGAGACACTTGAATTCTACGGCCAAGCCAGCGATGACGTCTATCAAAATATCGATCTGGAGATAGCTATGGATGATTTGCCCCCTATCTATCGGAGCGTGATTGTGCTTAGATATTTCGAAGATTTGAAAATAGATGAAATCGCCAAGGTGTTAAATGAAAATTTAAGTACCATAAAAACGCGTTTGTATCAGGGGCTTCGAATGCTACGGGTTAAAATGGACGATGAGATGATGCAGGAGGTGCAGTGAAATGGACGAAAAATTAGCAAAATTGAAACAACAACATATGGATATACCGATCCCGAAGGAATTGGATTTCATTGTACAAAAAGCCATTAAACAAAATAGGAAAAAAATGATAAATCTTAAAGCCTTGGCTGGAATCGCTGCAGCGGGTATTATATTCGTAACAGGGATTAATACCAGTCCGGCGATTGCAAGTGCACTCTCGGAAGTTCCGATCGTCGGCAGCCTTGTAAAGGTGCTTACATTCAAAACATATAAGATAGACGATGGGAATTTTAAGGCGAATATTGAAGTCCCCGCCATTACTAATTTAGAAAATAAAGCTTTAGAAGATACCTTGAATCGCAAATATCTGGAAGAAAGCAAGAAGCTGTACCAGGAGTTCACGGCCGGTATGGAAAGCTTAAAGAAAAATGGCGGTGGTCATGACGGTGTGGACAGCGGATATGTCGTAAAGACCGATAATGATCGGATATTATCCGTGGGGAGATACTATGTAAATACGGTAGGTTCCTCCTCAACAACATTCAAATACGATACGATTGATAAGAAGAATCAGCTTTTCATCACCTTGCCCAGTTTGTTTAAAGATGACCGTTATATAAGCTTGATTAGTGAAAACATTAAAATGCAAATGAAGGAACAGATGAAGAATGATCCTTCGAAGTATTATTATCTTGCGGGGGAATCTAAACCGTACAATAAGATTTTTGAAGCGATCGCTGCCGATCAAAGCTTTTATATCAATAATGACGGCAACCTTGTGATCACATTTAATAAATACGAGGTAGGTCCCGGATCCACAGGGGTACCGGAGTTTACGATCCCAACAAGCGTGTTATCCGACGATTTAGTCAGCAATGAATATATTAAATAAACGATGCTTTTCAAACTTTAAAGATTACTTTTCCTATGATGAGATCGGGCAAAAAGTAGTCTTTTTGCTCTGCAAAACATTTATTTCGTTTTCCGAATATATTCGTACGAGCAATTAATAAGCCGCATTTACCCATGGAAAATGATTTTTATACCGGAACCAGTAAGATAAACTTTGTATCAAAAAATCACATCGGTTCGTGTCCACAATGTCAAAAAATTCGACAATACGGGGGAAGATCTAGAGGATTTGATCTCCATCGGGACGATCTAAGAAGGGAATGAAATTACGTTGATCGATATCCTCGGAACGGAAGCGGACGATGTCGTGGATAAGGTGCAGCTCAAGATTGAGAAGAGCAAGATTTACCGGAACTTAGAGATCTTGGACGATCGCGAGGAGGAAGTTGTCGTCGGGCGGTTTGGATTGGAATTAGGAGGGGAAGAGCGGACGCAGCGGGAAATTGCGAAGAAACTGGGAATTAGCCGCTCCTATGTGTCGCGGATTGAGAAGCGGGCGCTGATGAAACTGTATCATGGGTTTTATAAGGCGAAGCGGTAGACTCCCCGACTCCTCTTTACCACTTTTTATTGCACATTTACCATCGTTTCCGCGAAAAAAGAGTTGATGGCCATCAAAATAGTGCCAAGCAGGGCAGAGTCCATTCCTAGGATTGAAAATGTAGTTGTGTAGCAAATAATAAAACAGCCAAGTATCCCCTTAATTTATTGGATAATCTATGCAGCTAATCCAAACAATTTATTGATCCATTCAACATCGGAAACAGCAGGTGATATTTCAACCTGCTGTTTCCTTAGCATATGAAAGACTTCAATTCCCGCTAATGTTTCTTCGGCTGTCTGGAATGACTTAAATCCCATCATAGGATTTGTTATTTTCTTTATGAACCGATGGTCTTGTTCGATAATGTTGTTAAGATGGCAGGAGCCCCATCCACATGTTTCGTGGATTAGGACACAACTGATTATATTGAAACGGGGCTGTGCCGGTTCTTAAAATGAAATGTACGCTTGTGTATGTTCAAATAAATATGCTCGATCCCAAAGGCATCTTTGATCCTTGTTGTCTTTTAATGTCAATTCAATTTCTCTAAGTAGATCCATGAATGCCGACTCAATTAATTCTAATCTTACGGGTCCCCATGCCTCTTGCTTTAGTTGAGCGTAGTTCATACTTTCCATCAAGGTCAGACCTTTCATTCGCTGAAAAGTTGCAACCCACGTTGTCAAATCGCAATTTAGGCTTTTACAAGGGACCGCAAACTCCCTTATGCCAACTGCTCCTGTACTTGTGGATATAACAATGAGCCCGCATATATCAGTTTCGTCGCCAAGTTGCAGCTTTTCTGTAAATTCACTGTCAAATCGAAAACATTCTATTCGGGTAATCCTGCACTGCTGTAAAGTTTTAAGACCAATCGCCGAATTTTTTAAATTCAGCAAAGCAGTACGAAGAGGATGAATTTCCTGGTGATACTCAATAGATTCATCCTTCGTAACATTGTCAGGAATCGTGATCGGCATCTTGACCCTCCTTTAAAAAATGGTTCATGAAAGCAAAAAAGACCTTCTCTGGAATCAGAGAAAGGTCATAAAATAAAAAGCCATATCCTCACTCTTATCTCCCAGATTCGCTTCACACAGCGTTTCCGCAAGAATTAGCACCGTGCATCCCTTTGATTAATAAAGGTTTGTCGGTTGCCGGGCTTCATCGGGCTAGTCCCTCCACCTACTCTTGATAAGAAAATTCAACGTATTCAATTATGTCTATAATACTATAAAGTGCTCTGTTGTCAAGAATTTCATTTGAAGAAAACGCATAAGGACGTATCACTACACGATCCAAAATCGAGGGACGTTCAGGTATCTCAAAAGCTTTTATTCCTTCAAGAGATTTGAACGTACACCAGAAGGCGAGACACCATAATAACGTTTAAATAGCTTACTGAACGTGTAGATGTCAGCATAACCTAGTGCTTCAGACACATCAGTAACGCTCATGGTCGTCTCATTCAGCAAATGCACCGCCCTGTCCATTCGCAGCTTTGTAATCGTCTCCTTCAAAGATAAACCCGAATATCTCTTTAAAATCAAACTTAGGTAGCGTGGGGTTAGACCTGTAGACGCTGCCAAAACCTCATAATCGCTTGGCTCCGACAACCTAATCCGAATTTCATTATGAACGCGTTGTACAATATGCTCGTAGTAGTAATTACGTGTTGTCTCATCTTGCCTGTAAAGCTCCTTTTCCCATCTTGTTAGAATCAATTTAAGTAACAGGTTAAACTCTTCATCCTCCGGTTGATTTTGCCAAGCCGCAGAGTCAACCAACTGTTGCAGAAATGGTTCCAACCGATAAGGGTCCTTAACTGACACACAGCGTTCCTCAGCCATAGCTAGATCGGCTTCTAAGCTATCCGTGAGATGGTATGCTTTGAAATGACAGTAGATTACTGTAAGAGGATTATCCGAATGATGTACTGCACGAATTTGATCACCTGGTCGAAAAATAAAAAATGTGCCTGGTTGCACATCATGCTGCTTCTCATTTAGCCAAAGCATCCCTTGCCCAGACTTGTTGTACCATAAATCATAATCAGTCAACGGTGCAGGCTGCCAGGACCAGTTCGGCTCACATTTCACTATGCCGCTGCTTCCGCTTAAAACAAAATAATAGTTGTCCAAGGTTGATTCTTTCCTCATCTCATACCCCTTTTAAAATTATACATGCATTTAAGTACAAATAATCATTCGTTGCCTCTATCCGAATATTTTACTCAATTTGATATGATATTTACAAGGAAATTCACCAAATACATGGGGGTATTGAAATGTCGAGAAAAGAATTAAGCCCAGAAGAAATCAACAAAGTACTGTATAAATATGAAAACGTGCATAAAAGTCTAAATGGGATCAATGAGATCACGGACGGAAAGATCCGTGAATACAAGCAACAGGGCTTTCTCTCATCCAACAATCTATTTAATGATGAAGAAGTGAATACTAGCCTCGATATACTTATGCAATTAGGCCTTGTAGATGCTAAAGGTGCGAAGTTACAATTCGTTAAGTCTGAGAGTGAGCTCAAAAATGAAGTGGAACGGGAATTCGCATTGCGCAAAATTCATGATTTTATAAACGTAGAAGAAAAACTTCGCAACATTGCATTTCATCCAAATATTATCGGAACCATTACCCGGATTTTTGGAGAAGAACCGGTGTTGATTCAAGATATGGCTCTTCTTAAGCCTCCTCATGGTGGTGGCGAGAAGCCTTGGCATCAGGACATGGCTTATGGAAACCTTACTTATTCAAAAGCGGTTATTGGCGTATGGATTGCGCTTGATGAAGCAACTATCGACAATGGCTGTATGCATGTCATTCCAAAATCACATCAAGAAGGGGCCACTCCACACTATGCGGTCAGAGATTGGCAATTGTGCGATACCCAGGTACCTGTGGAACGTGACGTTCAAGTGCCATTACTACCAGGTGGCGTATTGTTCTTCCATGGCATGCTCTATCACGGAACGCCATCAAACTTCTCTCCGATGCGCCGTAGAGCATTGCAATTCCACTATGCTCCAGCATCAGCTGAACGTGTATCTCCAAAAGAGTACAAACGTATGTTTACAAATGAGATCACCGGAGCAGAATGCTAGTGGTGATTACGAATGCTTAAAAGAACAGGCAGTATTCATGGCATATCCGGTGGAGAGCAGATTTAATCAGAAATCGGTGTAGCCCCATCCACATGATTCGTGGATGAGGCTTTTTGCTTGAAGTATATTTTTTCCCTTAAAATGAAATGTACGCTTGCAGCGTGGCGCTTCATAAAAAGTGCGAAAGAATAAACCTTTCAAAGTACAGTGCTTTATGTTAGTATCATCTTGTCTGACAACCTGATATATTTTAGAGAGTGGTGCATTTTATGAAAATATCGTTATTCATTACCTGCTTAAGTGACGCTTTATATCCGAAAGTCGGAGAGGCGATATCTCGAATTTTGAGCGATCACGGCATTTTGCTGCAATTCCCGACCATTCAAACTTGCTGCGGGCAGCCTGCTTACAACAGTGGCTACTGGGAGGAAGCAAGGGCAACGGCGAAAACAATTCTTGCTGCTTTTGAAGATAGCGACTTCGTCATCTCGGCCTCAGGATCTTGTACGTATATGATTCATCACTATGCGAATCTCTTCAAGGATGATCCAGAAATGAGGGACAAAGCCTTGCAATTACAGAACAAAACATATGAGTTTACGCAGTTTCTCGTAGGTGTACTTGGTATAACTGATCTTGGAGCGAGGTTTCCGCATAAAGTTACGTATCATCCCTCCTGCCACGGCAGCAGGCTTCTTGGTGTGAAGGAAGAACCGCTGGCATTGCTGCAGCAGGTAAGGGAGTTAGAATTGGTGCCATTGCCTTTTGCCGAGGATTGCTGTGGATTTGGAGGGACATTTGCTGTGAAAATGGCGGATATCTCCGGGGCTATGGTGAATGAAAAGGTGGATCATGTGAAAGAAACGGAAGCGGAGGTGCTTGTCGGCTTGGACATGGCCTGTCTGATGAACATTGCTGGCAATCTGCGCTTCCGAAATGAACCGGTCAAAGTTATGCATCTGGCTGAACTGTTATATGAAGGGGTGAAAAGAGCATGAGTCAAAAAGAAGCTGCAGGGAAGACAGTCAAGGAGCGGGCAGATCAAGCGCTGCATAACGAGTTCCTTCGCAAGGCGGTTATGTTTACGACAGAACGGCTGCGGAGCGGTAAACTCAAAGCTGCGAAAGAACACGGGAACTGGGAGGAATGGCGTGAAAGAGGCAGGCAAATTCGGCTGCATACCATCGCTCATTTGGATTATTACTTACATGTGTTTGCTGAAAATGCTCGGGAGAACGGTGTCCATATACATTTTGCCGAGACGGCCGTTGACGCTGTGAAGCTATCTTTGACCATCGCCAAAGAGAAAGCGGCCCGAACTGTCGTTAAGTCCAAATCCATGGTTACAGAGGAGCTGCACTTGAATCAGGCGCTTGCCTCCATTGGCGTTGAAGCCATTGAAACGGATCTAGGCGAATATATTATTCAATTGGCAGACGAAACGCCCTCCCATATCATCATTCCAGCGATTCACAAAAACCGGTATCAGATTGCTGACTTATTATCCAAGGAAGCAGGGGAGACCTTACCGCCCGATACGACGATATTGGCAGGATTTGTCCGCAGAAAGCTGCGGGAAAAATTTCTGGAGGCAGATATTGGCATCACGGGTTGCAACTTTGCTATTGCGGAAAGTGGGTCTATTGTTCTGTTTGAAAATGAAGGCAACGCGCGTATGGTTTCCACCGTGCCCAAGACACAAATTACACTCATGGGCATGGAGCGGATTATACCAAGTTGGATGGATTTGGAGGTCATGGCGACACTGCTGCCGCGTTCGGCTACCGGCCAAAAGCTGACCGTCTACATGTCCGGAATTACAGGTCCGCGGCGTGGGCCCGATGCAGACGGTCCAGAGGAGATGCATATTATTATTGTCGACAACGGGCGCTCTTTGCAGCTTGGCGATCCGGAATTTCAGGAACTGCTCAATTGCATCCGCTGCGGGGCTTGCCTGAATGCATGCCCTGTTTATCGCCATATTGGCGGTCACGCATATGGCGGCATCTACAGCGGACCGATTGGGGCGGTGTTAACTCCTGCGCTCCAGAAGAACACAGCGGATTGGGACGACATTGCCAATGCTTCCAGTCTATGCGGCGCTTGTTACGAAGCTTGTCCTGTGAAAATACCGCTCCACGATATGCTTGTCTCACTGCGTCGTCGCAAAGTGGAGCAGGGGCATGGCGACAAACTTGAACAAGCCGGGATGAAAGGCTTTGCAGCCATCCTGGGAAGCGCGAAGCGATTTAATACCGTATTGAAACTGGCACGTATCGGCCAGAAGATGGTCGTTCGCGATCAAGGTATTCGACTGCGCGTAGGGCCATTAAAAGGATGGAATACGTTTCGAGTTGCGCCTAGTCTGCCTAAGGCTTCTTTCCGAGACAGCTGGAGCACGCTTGAACACCAAATACGTCAAGAATATAAAGGAATAGACCCAGTTTTGCACAGTCGCATGCAGGATGCGTTGACCAAGAGAAAAAACCAAGGAGGAAACTAAGGATGAGTGAGCGCAGTCAAGCATGGCTGGCACAATTGGACTCTCAGTCTGCTAAGGAACAAGAACGGTTTATGAATGCCATTGCCAGTAAGCTGGGGCGAGCAAGAGTCATAGAGAAGCCGGTGCATCCCTATCGGGGAGCACCAGATTTCTGGCATAAATTCGAATGGCCGTTGGAAGAGAGAATTGAGCAGTTTACGACGAATTTTCAAGCGGCAGGAGGCTATGTCGTTAGGATCGCTTCGATGGAGAAAGCGAAAGTAGCGATAATCGATATCGTGCATTCATTAGGCGTTAACCGGATTATCCATCAGGATCAATCTGAGCTGCATGCTCTACATCTTAGCGATGCGTTAACGGAAGCGCAGATTTCCGTGTGGAACACGGACAATCGGGAAAGCTGGAAAGCCGCAGCTGCCGAGGCCGACCTTGGCATCGTTCTTGCGGATGCGGCAGCGGCTTACACCGGAACGCTAACTGTGTTATCATCAAAGGAAAAGGGAAGATCGGTTAGTCTGCTTCCTACATCTTTGATCGTGATTCTTCCTGTGGAACGGCTGAAGACCCGACTAGGGGAAATTCTGATTCAATTCGATCAATCGGCAAGGAAAGATCTTCCCGCTGGCATTCACTTTATTTCAGGCCCCAGCCGCTCGGCGGATATTGAGAACGATTTGACTATAGGCGTTCATGGCCCTGGTATCGTGCATGTGCTAATCATCGGGTAAAAGAGGTTATATAGCATGGAAGTCAATAAGCTGCTCAAACGCAATCATTATGACGAAATGGCTGATCAAATCAAGCAAATGATTCTGCAAGGACAACTCCGAACAGGCGATAAACTCCCGTCTACGAAAGAGCTGTCCGAGCGATTTGGAGTTGGACGTTCCACGGCGCGGGAAGCACTCAGCGCGTTAAAAGCCATGGGGCTTATCGAAATCCGGCAGGGAGGCGGCTGCAGAGTGATCAGCCAAGTGCCAACCGAGGTCTTATTGCCGGAGATGGCTTCCTTGCGGTTGAATCGAACGACGCTGCTTGAATTGATGGAAGTCAGGCAATCCTTAGAGGTGTCGATTGCCGCGATTGCCGCCAAGAATAGAACAGAGCAGGATTTGCATCAGCTTCATCTCGTTTTGAACGAAATGGTAAGTGCTGTAGGTAATGATATTGAAGGCGAGAGAACGGATGTATCCTTTCATGTGATGCTGGTTCAGGCCACCCATAATGCCATTATGGAACGAACCTGCCAATCCATTATGAAGCCGATGGAAACAATGATCCGAGATATTCGCCGAGCTGAATTGTACGCCAATCAAGAAGTTGCCATTCAGCTTTTGAAAGAACACACACGGATTTACGAGGCTATTCGCAGGGGAGATCAAGAGCAGGCATCGCAAGCGATGAGATCGCATTTGGAACATGTGGAAAGCATCTTGGTCAAATATATTTGACACTTAGTACTGTGAGGGATAGTCATGGAAAGAAAGTATTGGGTTCCAGCTCTAGAAAGGGCGAATAATGTGCTTTTGGAGCTTGCGGGACAGCCCTCCAAACTTAAGCTTATGGACTTAAGCGCAGCAACGGGTATTAATAAAAGCACTATGTTCTCCCTTTTACAAACGATGGAAGCGCTGAATTGGGTGAATAAGGAAAAAGGGGATACCTATTCGCTTGGCTCCGTTTTCGGTGTAATGGGCAATGCTTATTTTGCCGGAATGAATCTGGTGAAGCAGTTTGAAGAGAAAGCGAATCATTCCATGGAGCGCCTTGGTGAGGCGATACAATTAGCCAGGCTGGAAAAGGGGGAGCTTGTCTATTTGGCTAAAAAAGAGGCAGCAACGCACGTCCGACTGATCTCGGAGCCCGGCATGCGTTTGCCTGCTTACGCAACGGCTATGGGTAAAATGCTCCTTTCGGCGCTGGACAATGATCAAGTACTTGCTTTATACAAGGAAGGCAGTTATCAGGCCTTCACACCCAATACGGTTCAGTCGGGAGAAGAGTTGTTGAAGCAGCTACAAGTCGTGAGAGAGCGTGGCTATGCCATTGATCTTGAAGAGATTGCCCTTGGTTTCTGCTGCATAGCTGTGCCAATTGTTGATCGAAACGGCAGTAGAATCGCCGCAGTCAGCTGCTCGATGTCTGTTCATCAATGGCCGCAGAAGCAAGAGCTGGCGAAGCACGAGATTGAGCAACTGGCTCATGCCTTGTCGGTTACGATATAAATTCTGAAGTTATCATTTCTATGTCCCACAAAGTCTGAAAATGTAAATTAAATGTAGACCAGCATTCGGTTATTTGTAACGGATGCTTTTTGCGTTGACTCCTTGTGGAGCGGATGCTAAACTAATTTATATATTCAATTTAATAAACTAAGTTTATTATAATAAACCATAAGGGTGAACAACCGATGAGATTAACCGATAAAGTAACGTTGATTACGGGATCCGGATCAGGAATTGGTAAGAGCACAGCGCTTCTATTTGGCAGAGAAGGCGCATATGTGATTGTGAATGATTTAGACGCAGCCAAAGGGGAAGAAACAGTTGCGGAAATCCAATCAAACGGTGGGAGAGCCATTTTCCTGCAAGCTGATGTGACGGATCCAGTCTCGGTAAAGAACATGGTGGATAACGCTGTTTCGCAATGCGGACGCATAGATGTGCTTTTTAATAATGCAGGTATTAGCGGAGTAGGCGCTCTGCATGAATTGGAGCCTGAGCAGTGGGATCGCGTTATCCATGTGAATATTCGAGGTGTGTTTTTACCGTCTAAATATGTCGTCCCTTATATGATGGAGCAAGGCGGCGGGTCGATCATTAACATGTCCTCGTGTATTGCTGAGATTGGGTTAGCCAAACGCGCTTCCTACGCAGCAACAAAAGGGGCTGTTCTAGCGCTGACCAAGTCGATGCAGGTAGACTATGCACCTTATCACATTCGGGTAAATGCGCTGCTGCCGGGCACGATTTTAACGCCATTTGTTGAGAATTATTTGAAAACGTCCTATGATGACCCTGAGGCAGCTATTGCTTCTCTCAAAGGAAGACAGCTCAGTAATACTCTCGGTAAGCCGGAAGATGTGGCTCAAGCGGCGTTATTCCTGGCTTCGGATGACTCCAAATTCATGATGGGCTCACCGCTGTATATCGATGGCGGGGTAGTTTTCGGTAAAAATGCATAACCTGAGTATTTACTGTTCAAATTATCAATTCACAGAGAGGATGTTTTCTTTTGAAACTTGTAACAATTAATCGTGCTGGTGAGTATCACCTTGGTGTCAAGCTGCCGGCATTTGTGGTAGATATCGTTGAAGCTTTAAAGGTTTTTCCTGAAGAGGATATGCCTACTGACATTATGACAGTGATCGGTCATGCTGATAGATATAGTCCTATGCTTGAGCGTTATATCAAAAGAGTGACGGAATGCGCTGAGGGGGTAAATACGTTCCTTTTAGATGAAGCTCAAGTGACATTTGGCCCCTGTGTTACGCATCCGGGCAAAATCATTTGCGTAGGCTTAAACTATCGCAAGCATGCGGAGGAGACGAATGCCCCGATTCCGCATTATCCGATTTTGTTTAACAAGTTCAGCAATACGCTTGCTGGCCATCAAGCTGAAATTCCTCTTCCTTCTCGGGTATCGAATCAAGTCGATTATGAAGCTGAGCTGGTCATTGTAATCGGCAAGCAGGCTAAATATGTGGCGAAGGAGCAGGCATTAGACCATGTGTTTGGCTATTGCAATGTCAATGATTTGTCTGCGCGCGATTTACAGATGCGTACCCATCAGTGGCTGTTAGGGAAATCTTGCGATAAGTTCAGCCCATTAGGTCCATATTTAGTCACTGCGGATGAAGTTGGCGATCCTAATCAACTGGATATTAAGTGCACAGTAAATGGCGAGATTAGACAGCATTCTCATACATCCGACATGGTTTTCTACTGTGATGAAATTGTCAGCTATATTTCACAACATATGACGTTATCTCCCGGTGATATCATTTTAACGGGTACACCGGAAGGTGTCGTTCTTGGTAAACCGGTAGATCAACGCGTGTATCTGAAGGATGGGGATGTCGTCACGATTGAGATTGAAAAGCTGGGCGCATTGACGAACCGCATGGTCGATGAACGGGTATGAGTAGGAAGGTTTCTGTCAAAAAAGCGAAATTAAAAGAACATATGCTTCAGCAATATATCAAGCTGCATGACGAAATTGCCGACACCATTGTAACAAATTTAAGGACGCAAGGCATTGTGGATCTTAAGATTTATCGTCATGGTCTCGATATCTGGATGATCTGTACGATAGATGAGCAGATTCGGCAGCAGAGCGACAACTTTGATGAGACAGCTGAAGCCATATGGCAGCAAGAAACAGGAGAATGTTTCGATTGTTTCTGGGAAGATGCCGAGCTTGTCTATACGTTGTCCAAAAGGAGTTCTGATACATGAGAATTGATGCCCATCAGCATTATTGGACGACGAGCCGTTCTGATTACGGTTGGCTTACGCCGGAAAGCAGTGTGCTGTACCGCGATTATTTGCCTTCCGACCTTAAACCTGCTCTGAAGTATAACAAAGTTCAGAAAACGATTGTTGTTCAGGCGGCGCCGACTGTTGCAGAAACGAAATATTTATTGAAGCTTAGTGAACAGGAACCAACGATAGCTGGGGTTGTCGGTTGGCTGGATATGGAGAGGGAGGACTTCGAAGATCAGCTGAGCCAGCTTCGGCGTCATCCCAAATTTGTAGGGATCAGACCCACGCTGCAGGACAGGGAGCCTGAATATTTGTTGAGTCCTAAGTTGATCAAAGCTTTTGCGATTCTGGAGGAACAGCAGTTTCCGTTGGACTGGCTTGTTTATCCCAAGCACTTACCGAATGTAGGTAGGATTATGGAACAATTCCCTCGCCTGCTCAGTGTAATTGATCATTTGGGCAATCCAGCTTTAGCCCAAGGTAATATGGAGCCATGGCTGACGGATATTTCCAAGCTCGCGCAATACGACAACATGTACTGCAAAATGTCCGGCATGGTGACAAAAATGAAAGGAGCTTCTGCGCTACAGGCTTCCTGTGATCCCTTCGTTCAACACTGTCTGGCGGTCTTTGGGGAAGATCGCGTTATGTTCGGTAGTGATTGGCCGGTTTGCCTGCTAGCTGCCGAATACAACCAAGTCATTGAACTACTCACAGCAGCGTTGCCATTGCCTTATACAGATGAGGCCAAGAAAAAGCTGTTCGGTGACAATACGAGCAGGTTCTATAAGCTTTAAAGGAGAGATGAGGCATATGCTTTCAGACAAAGTAGCCATCGTTACAGGCTCAACAAGTGGAATAGGCGAGTCTATCGCTAAGACATTAGCCAAGCAGGGAGTTAAAGTGCTTGTGACTGGCAAAGAACAGGAGCAAGGGGAACGAATTGTTGAGGCAATCAAATCAGAGGGAGGAGCAGCTTGTCTTTTCATATCAGACTTGCTCGACCCGAGAACACCGGATCAACTCGTTGAGCTGGCCGTCAGCGAGTGGGGACGAGTGGACATCATCGTCAATAACGCCGCCATGGTCTGCAATAAACCAATCGAGGACATTACGCATGATGATTGGGATAGGCTGTTTACTGTGAATCTGAAGGCACCGTTCTTTCTCGTGCAAGCGGCGCTGCCTTATTTGAAAGCACATAAAGGAACGGTCATTAATATCAGCTCCATTAACGGCAAGCTGAATGATTACCACAATCTTGTCTATGATACCATGAAGGCAGGACTTAACCATATGACGAGTGGACTTGCGCTTGATTTTCCGCAAAGAGGGAATACGCGTCAATGCTTTAATGCCAGCAGGGGTGGCAACACCTTTGCTCGAGGGCTGGTTTAAACAGCTTCATGCTGACCCGGAAGAAGCGAGAAAAGCAGCTGAAGCTGTTATGAATGCACCAAATGTAGCTTCTCCGCAGTAGATTGCCGATGGCGTGCTTTTTCTGGCAGGAGGATTGGCCTCTTGGGTGAATGGAGCTGTGATCCCGATTGAAGGCGGCTATTCGATTGGGCATCCACAAGCATAAACGAATATCGTAAGCAGTTGGAGGGAATGAATAAATGATAACGATTACAGCCAATCGGTCGTGGATACCAACGGAGTGGACCTGCTTGAACGTAAGTTATTTACGATTATGGACGATGCGGCCGTCGAATTTGTTAACAAATATGTCAATGAGGATGGCACCTTGCTATGGCGGAAGGATTGGCCGGGGATGGACGGCTCTGACGATCCGTATGAAGGCTTTATGAATCTAGCTTTGTTGTACGTGCTAGGAGGCAGGGATGAGCTGAAATCGATTTCCCGCCACATATGGGAAGGAATCACATGGTGGCTTGTAGCATGCACGGGTTCGATATTATGATGCGAAGAAGCAGCGTCCCGGACTTCCGCTGGATGTGGCTGCTCTCGTCGAACGCATTACCAATCACGAAACCGTCATCACGTTAATCCATACGGGGCTCGATGAGAGTAGAGAAGTTGTGATTCAAGCAGGCTCATTCGGTGAACACACGTTTACCCATGCCACTTGGTCCGATCAGAATGGCGAAGAAATAGGCTCATTTGAGGTAGACGACAAATGGCTGCAAATTAAGCTGGAGCCGGGCTCAGGGTTGCAGCTCAAGCTGCGCACAGTACGGTATGCGAATAGTCCATCTTACGCAACTCCTTGGTCCAAACCGGTTTCCTTAATTCAGGGAAGAAAGCAGTAGTTTTGAACAGTCTAGGGTTACATCCACCGGAACAACAAAGTGCTTCCTTTAACGGGGGCACTTTTGTTGTTCTCTGTTGACTTATCTTGTTTTGGCTTGTCCTGCCCTGTATCTCCACTAGCCTATCCCATTGATTTAAAAGCGGGTGACAATTATAAGCCTGTATCGATCAGAGAAACTAATGGATTTACTTTCAATAAAAATGAAATTATTGCGCCGTTCGTAGAACAACCTACACGGGGAGTCGTTTGGGCTGATGTAACTTTAGACGGCCAAACATTTACAACAAATAAAATATTCATGGACCTGTTGCCATACCAAAATCTTGCAGGAAGCACTGAAATTACAGCTAGTCATAATCAAGATGCAGTAAATCAATTAGTTGATGGAAAAACAATTGAAGGCATTCATTTTGATCAATCCAAATGGTCGGTACCTGCAAATGAAAAGGCATGGATTCAATTTAAGCTGCCGACAAAGTCTCAGATTGCAAATATCAACTTAACTTCAATTCTTTGGAACAAAAATATATCAATACACCTAAAACAATAAAAATTCAAACTAGCGCTGATGGCGTGGCATGGACGGATGTCAAAACCGTTAACGGCCCGACGGGTACTGCTAATTTTGGGTTCTATGACCAATACGCATTAAATACGGATGCTCAATACGTTAAATTACTATTTGATGGCGGTTCAAACGGGTCAACGATTGATTTGCTTGAAGTGGCAATAAACGGAGTGGATATGTCCAATTTATTTGATCGCTTCCAATATGAGTTTAAGCCGGTTAATGCTGCTACAGGTAAATATGACATTAAGGCTTTTACGGGTGTGGGTGCACCGATTGATATGAAAGATGCGGTAATCACGGTAACAAGTGAAAACCAAGGTGTGATTACAGTGGGCGATTCAAACCTGCTGACCACTGTTTCAAAAGGTATGGCAAAGATTCACATAAGAGTAACAACAGGCGGACGTTCTATTGAAGAGGTTACTTATCTTTCTGTTGATGAGTCAGGAAAAATAGTTACGGCTCCTTATTTAAATAAGATTGACTTAACTCTGAACAAAAATACAATTAAACTCAACAATTCAATCGTTGCCACAATGAATGGCTTATTAAGTACAGGAGAAACGGCTGATTTATCAAGGGCTGCTGTAGAATATCAATTTAGCGATACAAGGTTATCCGTTGTTGAAGGCAGCAATACGATCATTGCGAAAGGTGAACTTGGTACTGGGTTTAATGCAACAGTTGCTGTAAAAGTTACTTTAGACGGGGTGACCGTTATAAGTCGTCCTATGACCATAAATGCAGTTGTTGATACTGTCCCTCAGTCAAAAATGACGGCGACGGCGACAAGTGAGGAAACGGCTGGCGAAAACAACGCAGCCTCAATGGCTGTGGACGGAAAACCAGGAACGATCTGGCATACAAAGTGGAATAAATCCGACGTTCTTCCCCAATCGATT
>NZ_WHNZ01000024.1 GCF_013141725.1 Paenibacillus planticolens
ATCTATCAAAAAAGCAATAAAACATTAACTCCCGCAGATTTAAATATAGCGGATAGCAGCGACCCGGAATACGATGGTAATGCTGTAAATACGCGTCAGGAAGCAGATATTAGAAAAGACTTGGAAGTATTCCCGCAGGCCGACGTCATTGTGCAGCCTGGCGACATTACTGGCGGTAACAACGCCAATGAATATGTGTGGATGAATAGTTTTAGAACCGTATACAATAAACTTAAAGCTGAGGGCTTATTTGACAAGACGAAGTTATATGTAGTCAAAGGCAATCATGATATGGGCGGCTCCGAAGCCTTTGTACCTGACGGTACGGCGGGCGCGTGGAACGAATCAACGCAATCGTACAATAACGATTTCTCTAATAGTGCTT
This sequence comes from Paenibacillus planticolens, assembly GCF_013141725.1. GTDB lineage: Bacteria > Bacillota > Bacilli > Paenibacillales > NBRC-103111 > Paenibacillus_E > Paenibacillus_E planticolens. The sequence goes on from NZ_WHNZ01000024.1 coordinate 386, forward strand.
ATAGAGTAAAGATAAAAGGATTTAATCTGATTGGTTTTGATGCAAATGTTAACAACAGTAACACGGTGGGAAAAGCCACCAATTACCTCAACGAAATTAGAAATGAACCGGATTATGATCCGAAAAAACCCATACTTGCCATGTCTCACTACCCGATAGGCGGAACCGTGTGGGGATCGGCATGGAGCAGCGGCGCAAGTAATAATTTCGGTAAATTTATTGCCGACAATAATTTTTCGCAGGTGTTCTATATGTCAGGTCATACGCAATATGACCCGACCGACGAACGTTCTCTCTATCAAGGTGCGGCATCGTTTCTCGATTCCGGTGGTTCGAACTATTCCAGTTATCAAGACGACGGTCCGT
>NZ_WHNZ01000025.1 GCF_013141725.1 Paenibacillus planticolens
ATCTATCAAAAAAGCAATAAAACATTAACTCCCGCTGATTTAAATATAACGGATAGCAGCGACCCGGAAATTAGTAGTAATCCCGCAACCATCGCGCGCATTGAAGAAGATTATAGAAAAGACATGAAAGTATTCCCGCAGGCCGACGTAATCGTGCAGCCTGGCGACATTACCGGCGGTAACAATGCCCCAGAATATGTGTGGATGGGTGAGCTCACAAAACTATACAATAAACTTAAAGATGAGGGCTTATTTAACACGACGAAGTTATATATCGTAAAAGGCAACCATGATATGGACGGCACCCAAAACTTAATACCTGTCGGTACGGCGGGTGCGTGGAACGAATCAACGAATTCGTACGATAACGATTTTTATAACAGTGCTTATAGGGTAAAGATAAAAGGATATAATTTGATTGGTTTTGATGGAAATATTAACAGCAGCAGCACGGTGGGAAAAGCCACCAATTACCTCAACCAAATTAAAAGTGAAGCGGATTATGATCCAACCAAACCCATTTTTGCAATGTCTCACTACCCGATAAGCGGGACCGTGTGGGCAGGGCAATGGAGCAGCGCTGCAAGTAATAATTTCGGTAAATTTATTGCCGACAACAATTTTTCGCAGGTGTTCTATATGTCAGGTCATACGCAATACGACCCGACCGACGAACGTTCTCTCTATCAAGGTGCGGCATCGTTTCTCGATTCCGGTGGTTCGAACTATTCCAGTTATCAAGATGACGGTCCGT
>NZ_WHNZ01000026.1 GCF_013141725.1 Paenibacillus planticolens
ATGACCACCATAGGATTCAACTTCCTCTAAGTGGATCACATGCGGAAGTGGCTCAGGGGTAGAGCATCGCCTTGCCAAGGCGAGGGTCGCGGGTTCGAATCCCGTCTTCCGCTTCATAACCTTTCTACAGAAAAGCCTTGATTCATAAGGCTTTTTTTGTCATTTGTACGATCGAGAGGCACACCTTATTGACGCAGGAAGGTACACCTCGTTCAGAAGGGAACTACAGGACGCTATTGCAACGAAAATAGCTGACTCATCCGAAAAGTGGGAACTACGGTCCGCTATTTCACAATTTCGGTTAGAAATCACTATCATGGCGCTTAAATAAGCCCCTGTAGTTCTCCTTAAGCAGCCAAAATCCCAATATTCCTCTAAATAAGGGAATGGAGTTCCTATAACGCTGCAAAATAAAGGGAAAATTTCCCGCTAAATGGATTGCAGATGCTTGTCAGATATGTTTAGCAGGAGAAACTCCCTCTATTTGCACCGATTTGCCGAGAATCTTCGAAATCCGCTCAAATTAACGGAAGGTTTTCCTTCTAAATTCCCTGCAAGGCCATCATCCGAGCCATTTAGAGGGGGATTTTCCCGTTAATGTACCTCGCCTTTTCGTAAAGCACGGGTTTGGAACCCTCAAGCATCTGCGATAGATCCCCCGCATTTTCATATGCCGTTTCCGACATGTTATAATGAACCGGATTAAATCAGGAGATGATGGTTGAATGGGGTTCGTGAAAACATATTTGACTTATTTGAAAAAAAACTTGTTCATGAGACTGCTGCTCCTGTTCTCTCTGATTACGGTTATCACGATAATTTCTTTTTCTTATTTCATGTATCGTTCGGTGTCGCAAGCCGCGATCAATCGAGAGTTGGATGTACAGAAGAAAACAATGACGAACGTAAACAATTATTTAGGGGAGAAATACGAGTCGACGCAGTCCATTCTATTCGGGCTATATCGGGACAGCTCGCTGGCTGCGGGTGTTACTTTCATGCTGCAGCATCCATTCCAGGAATATGTACAGCATAGTCTTGAACAGTACAAGTACAGTCTTGGGGGAACCAGTACGTGGAATGACGGCTTGCAGTATTTCAAAAATCATCTGGAAGACGACGAGGATATCCAGAATCTGATGCTGTACAGCGTGGATCAACAAGTACTGTATGTGCTGGGCCGCAATCGCCAATTGCGGATGATCTCGACGAATGCAACGCATTCTTACATTCCAGAGGCGATGGCGCTTGACAGCAAAAGCGTTTCCTTGCCCAATGTATGGCTGCGCGAAGCCGCGGATCAATGGGATAACCATTTATACGCAGTTCGATCCCCGATCAATGATAAGCAAACGCTGAAAAATATTGGTCAACAGATCGTATTTTTCAGTTCGGATGGCATCTGGAAAGTCGTATCGACTGAAAAGGAAGAGCTGAAGGGAACCATTCTCGTTGTAACGCCGGATGGTGGCGTCGTGTTCGACTCCTCCGATAAATATTACGGCAAGCCCTATCCTTACATGGATCAGCTAGGTTCACTTTATGAGAACAGCGATGTGAATCAAACAGCCTATGTGACGAAGTTGACGCAAAGCAAAGGAGATTTCATCGTTGTCGGCCTAATGCCTAAAGATGAGCTGGCAGCTTCGTCGCGGCGAATTGGGACTACGATTTTTACGATTAGCGCAATCTGCATATTTTTCACGATTCTGCTTCCGTCCTTGGTTGTATGGAATGTGGCCAAACGAACCAACCAGATTATTCGATTCACGCGTAAGGTCAGACAGGGCGATCTGAGCGCAAGGATTCCGGATAACCGGGAGGACGAGCTGGGCCAAATTTCCCGCAGCTTTAACGAGATGATCGATGAATTGAACCAGTATATCGATCGTGTGTACAAGGCGGATATTAAGCAAAAGCATACGGAATTATCGGCTTTGCAGGCTCGGGTCAATCCTCACTTTCTATACAATACGCTGGAAGTGATTCGCATGCGGGCGATTACCCAAGGCGCACATGACGTCGGCGAGATGATCTACAGCTTGTCGATGCTATTCCGAAGTTTCGTCCAGCAAAAGAAAACGTACACGCTGAAGGATGAGCTTGAAGCATGCCGGCTATATTTGGAGCTGTTCCAGATTCGCTATAAGGATAAGTTTACGTACTCGATGGAGTGTGATCGGAAGCTGGCTTCCTTTCCTGTCATGAAAATGTCGCTGCAGCCTGTTATTGAGAATTACATTGTCCACGGCTTGCGCAGCGAAAGCAGCGACAACAAGCTTCAAATCCGAGTGACACAGGTGGAGGAGTTCATTCATGTGCAAGTAGAGGACAACGGCAACGGCATTACGCCTGAGCGATTGAGCGAGCTGGAGACTTTCCTGGAAACGGAAGAAAAGGAAGGGGAGTCTTTCGGCCTGCGCAGTATTAATCAGCGGCTCAAGCTGCTCTACGGCGGCGAATACGGCTTAGAGCTGCGAAGCGAGGCAGGAAAAGGCACAACGGTAGATATATGGCTGCCTATGGACGCGGGGAAGGAGGGTTTCAATGTTTAGGGTGTTTATTGTGGATGACGAGCCGTTCATCATCGAAGGCTTGTACGACATTATCGATTGGGCCGAGGCCGGGCTTGAAATTGTAGGGCATGCGAGCAACGGGCAGAAGGCTTTGGATGCTTTAAAGGAAACATCGGTCGATATCCTGTTAACGGACATCTCCATGCCCGTGATGAACGGTCTGACGTTGATTCGTGAGGCCAGAACGGTTCACCCGGGTTTGCTGTTTATTGTGCTCAGCGGTTTCGATGATTTCTCTTATTTAAAAGAGGGCATGATGCTCGGCATCGAGAATTATTTGCTGAAGCCTATCAATATCAAAGAATTGAAGGCGACCCTGAACAATGCGGTGGAGAAGCTGAACACCTTCAAGGAGACTCGCTTGGTACAGGCATACAGCAAGCAAGTTTTAAAGGATAACACGCTGCATCGCTGGTTAACGCATCAGATCGCCCCGCTGGAATTTTATGAACGGGCAGAGCTTCTAGGCATCAACCTCGATCGCGCCTATATGGTTGCCTCTGTTCTTAGAACGGAGTCGGATGCTTCGGAAACGTTTGAATCCATTTCTACCCGGGTGGAATCTTGCGACTGGCTGACCTCGTTCTTCGATTTGGATGGGGATATCGTGCTGCTTGCGGCTATGGATGACGCCGACCTAGGCCGGCAAGAGCTCACCCAACTGCTCCGGCAGCTTCAAGACGGGATGCCGGATCGTCCGCTCCGTATTACAATAGGCAGCGTGGAGCATCTTCCTGAGCAAGCGGGGCAAAGTTACGCGGCGGCCAAAAAGGCGCAGGAGTATTTTTGGATTTATCCTGAGCTTCAATTGATCGATGATCATGACCTTGCGGTTCGTGAAGGGAATCCCAAAGCGAATTTCTCCCTGATTGATTGGCCAGCCTATGCCAAGCTGATCGTCGCCAAGGATGGAGCGAATCTTTGCCAGCTCATCCAGAGCGATTTGAAGCGGATTCAGTCGCTGCCGGGAATCACGCCCCAAGATTTTCAGGACATTGCGTTTGAGATGGTCATTCATTTCAAAATGGAGTTGAAAGCGATCCGACATTCCGAGGAACCGGAGGTCTACAATCAAGCTTTTCACCAAATCAGGAACGCTGTCACCCTGGAAGACTTGGAAAAAGCGATTCTGGATATTGCTGAAACCACCGTTGGACTTTTGATTTCAGACGTTCGCAGCCCGATTGTGCAGCAAGTGTTGAAATATATTCAACAATCGTATGCGGAAGAGCTGTCGCTCAAAATGCTGGGGGCCCTCTACAATATTCATCCGGTCTACTTAGGACAACTTTTTCACAAAGAGATCAACGAGTCGTTCACGGAATATATTAACCGGTATCGGATTGAGAAAGCGAAAGAACTGCTGAAAACGACGAATGCCAAAGTCCTTGTCATCGCCAAAGATGTGGGATATTGGGAAGTGGGCTATTTTTATAAACAGTTTAAAAAGTATGTCGGGATATCGCCGACGGATTATCGAGGACTGCTCTAGGGAAAACTGGAGGTCAGTCCTCTTTGTTATTTTCTTTGATTTTTACATGGATCATTTAATTTATCGTCTATTTGTAAATGCTTTCATGAGTTACTGTAAATATAGCCCCTCGGGCTTATATACATTAGAGCACTTCACAGGGAGGATACACAATGAGCAAGATGAAGAAACGCCTAGCTACTACACTTGGACTAACCCTTGCAGTTTCTTTGACACTTAGTGCGTGTGGAAGCAAAGATGCCACCGACACGAAATCGACGGGAACTCCAAATAAACCGGTTGAGTTAATTTGGTACACCATTGGTACACCGCAAAAAGATGTTAATCGCGTGATGACGGAAGTTAGCAAATACACAGCCGAGAAAATTGGCGTAACCGTTAAAATGAACATGCTCGACTGGGGCGATTATGCCCAAAAAATGCAAGTTATGACCGCTTCCGGAACACCGATGGATATTATGTTCACCTCTTCGTGGGCATTCGATTATGTACAAAACGCGCGTAAAGGCGCATTCGCACCGATTGACGAGCTTCTCCAGAAAAATGGACAAGGCATCGTCAAAGCTTTGGACCCAGCATTTCTAAGCGGTTCCAAAGTGGACGGGCATAACTATGGCGTGCCGGCCAATAAAGAGCTTCCGGCGCAGGACGTATGGCGCTTCAACAAAAATTTGGTCGACAAATACAATTTGAGCCTGGATAAAGTCAACACGCTCGAAAGCGTAGAGCCGCTGCTCAAAACGATCAAAGAAAAAGAACCGAATGTCTACCCGTTTGCTGTGGACAAAACGTTCATGCCTTATGTTCCTTATGACTATGTGATTGAGAAAATGCCGATGGCTGTGAAGCTCGAGAACACGGATTATAAGGTAGTTAACATTCTGGATACGCCGGAAATGAAGCAAGCTCTTAAAACGATGAACAACTACTACAAAGCAGGCTACATTCCTACTGAAGCTGCCACGCTTAGCTCGCTAAATGATGTGCAAGTTACAGGAAAATGGTTCATGGATAAAGCAACGAACCAACCGTTTGCGGACAACCTATGGTCTGCGAGCTATGGCTATCCGGTTGTTTCGAAGCAAGCTAGCCCTGCGATGATTTACAACTGGTCCGTTATGGGTTCCATGCAGGCGATCTCGGCGAATTCCAAATATCCTGAAAAAGCGATGGAGTTCCTGAACCTGCTGAATACGGATCCGGTGCTTCGCAATATGGTTGATTCCGGTATCGAAGGCGTTCACTACAAAAAAATTGGCGAAGACAAAATGGAAAACTTGCCGGATTCCAAAAACTATGACATGCCGACGTTCTCGCTAGGCAACGTGCTGCTTACGTATAAAGATCCAAAAGACCCTGATAACAAATGGGACGAGTTCAAGAAGTTCAACGATACGGGTATCCCTTCACCGCTTCTTGGATTCAACTTCGATCCTACGAAAGTAACGGCAGAAATCGCCGCGGTGCAAAACGTGAAAGAAGAGTTCTGGGCAACATTGATGACAGGCACAGTTGATCCTGATAAATTCATTCCACTGGCTAACGAGAAATTCAAAGCAGCCGGATTGGATAAAATCATGGCAGAAGCGCAAAGTCAAATCGATGCATGGAAAACAGCAAACAAGAAATAAGTGGTTTGGGGATGAGGCGAATGGTGAACATTCGCCTGATCTTTTTCCAATCTAATCATAAGGGGTGATTGTATGACAAGAATAGGAGCATTCTTAAAAGATGTTAAACAAAGCAAAGTGCTGCTGCTGATGGCATTGCCAGCGACGCTCTGGTTCCTGTTCTTCTCTTATTTACCCATGGCCGGCATGGTGATTGCATTTAAGCAGTATCGCTATAGCCGAGATGGCTTTTGGGCAAGTATTGTGGAAAGCAAATGGGTAGGACTGCAAAACTTCAAATTTCTTTTCAGTACGAATGACGCATATATCATTACACGCAATACACTGCTGTACAATATCGTATTTATTGTTGTAGGACTGGTTCTTTCCGTAGGGTTAGCTATTGTCTTATCGGAAATTGCCAACAAAAAACTGGCGAAGCTGTACCAAACGGGGATGTTCCTGCCCTACTTTTTATCCTGGGTTATTGTAGGCTACTTCGTGTTCAGTTTCCTTAACTTTGATAAAGGGATGCTGAATCATATTCTCTCCGCTTTCGGGGTGGATCCGATCCAATGGTATAACGACAAGACATACTGGCCTCTTATTATCATCTTGGTTTACCTATGGAAGTCCGTAGGCTATAGCAGCGTTGTTTATTTGGCAGCAATTATGGGCATTGACAAGTCGCTTTATGAGGCTGCGATGATTGACGGAGCAAGCAAATGGCAGCAAATTAAGCACATCACCTTCCCGATGCTGAAACCTCTGATGACGATTCTGACTTTGCTCGCAATCGGTCGTATTTTCTATGCCGATTTTGGTTTATTTTTGCAAGTGCCAAGAGATTCGGGAACGCTATATTCGGTAACGAACGTTATCGACACTTATGTATACCGCGGCCTCAAATCAACCGGAGAAATCGGGATGAGTACGGCAGCAGGTCTGTATCAATCTGTCATTGGCTTCATTCTCGTCATGACGTCGAACTATGTGGTTAGAAAATTCGATAAAGATAATGCACTGTTCTAATAAGCTTTCGGAAAGGAGGATGTCCAAGTGATTGCCAAACCGATGAAGAGTCGCGATTTTCATAAATTGCCGCCTGTTTTGAATATATTGTTTAACCTCGTCGCGGGGATTTTTGCATTTGCCTGTGTGTTTCCCTTTATCTTTGTAACGATCATCTCCTTTACGGATGAGAAGTCGCTAAGCAGCAACGGTTATCGGATTTTTCCTGAGAAGTGGAGTTTGGAAGCGTACCGGTATCTGTTTAAAGCCGGGGATCAGCTGCTTCTTTCTTATGGTGTAACGATTCTAGTAACGGTAGTTGGAACGATTGTAAGCTTGCTTTTGACGGCGACGTTTGCCTATGCGATTTCACGCAAAAGTTTTAAATTCCGCAATTTTTTCGGATTTTTCGCTTTTTTCACGATGCTGTTTAACGGTGGACTCGTACCGACTTATATTGTTGTTACGCAACTCATGGGGCTTAAAGATTCATTATGGGCTTTGATTTTACCGCTGGCAGGCAATGCGTTCTACATTATGATTATGCGGACTTTCTTCAGCACGTCCGTTCCTGACGCGATTATTGAATCCGGGAAAATCGACGGGGCCGGCGAATTCGGCATTTTCGTCAGATTGGTGCTGCCGCTCTCGCTTCCGGGACTGGCCACGATCGGCTTATTCAGTACGCTGGGGTACTGGAACGATTGGTTTAATGCGCTGCTTTACATCGATACGCCTAATCTTGTGCCGCTGCAATCGATGCTGATGCGTATCGAGAACAGCATGCAGTTCTTGCTGCAGAATACAAGCAATCCTTCTATTGGCGTAGGCTTGCTGCAATCGCTGCCGCAGGATACGTCGCGGATGGCGATGGTTGTCCTTGCAACGGGACCGATTATTTTTGCCTATCCGTTTTTCCAACGTTACTTTATTCAAGGGTTGACGGTCGGCGCCGTGAAAGAGTAATTCATTCGAATTCATATGACTATTGTTAATCAAATTAATTTGGAGGACTGACCATGGAACAATTCAGACTGCCGAAAATTGCTATGCCGAAGCTGGAACTGCCAAAGTCCATTCAAGACGTATTGGCGGAAGCCGAAGAGAAGTTGGCGCATCGTCCGAAGCTTTTGCAATTATTTAAAAACTGCTTCCCCAACACGCTGGAGACAACGACTAAGCTGATGGACGACGGAACGACATTCGTCATTACGGGGGATATCCCGGCATCTTGGCTGCGCGATTCAGTCGAACAGGTGATGCACTATGTGCCGTTCGCGAAGCACGATCCGGATCTGGCGCGCATCCTTAGCGGATTGATTAAACGGCATATTCAATATATTCACATCGATCCTTACGCGAACGCTTTTAACGAGTCGGCGAACGACTGGCATTGGAACAAAGCGGACCAAACGGACATGTCGCCATGGGTATGGGAGCGGAAATTCGAGCTCGATTCCTTGTGCTTCTCGATGCGTCTGGCTTACGCGTACTGGAAGGAAACGGAGCTAACGGATATTTTCGATGCCGGATTCAAAGCGGCGATGGTCAAAATTTACGAGCTCTTCAAAACGGAACAGCATCACTTCGAGCAGTCGCCTTATCGTTTTACCCGCAATAACGGAATTCCTACCGATTCGCTGCGCAATAACGGGCTGGGGATGCCGGTGAACTATACAGGCATGGTTTGGTCGGGTTTCCGTTCAAGCGACGACGCTTGCGATTTTCATTACAACATCCCTGCGAATATGTTTGCGGTTGTGGCCCTTCGTCATATGCAAGAATTCGCGGAGTGGGTATTCCGGGATATCGACTTCTTGCATGATTTGAAAGCGCTGGAAGCGGACATCGATCACGGTATCCAACTGTATGGCATCTATCGCCATCCGGTGTTCGGACCGATCTATGCCTACGAGACAGACGGTTTCGGCAACTACTGCCTGATGGATGACGCGGGAACGCCTGGACTTATGTCGATTCCGTATCTGGGTTATGTCTCCGCAGACGATCCGATCTATCAGAACACAAGACGGTTCGCGCTCAGCAAGGAAAATCCGTTCTATTTCGAAGGTAAAGTAGCGAAAGGGATCGGCAGCCCGCACACGCCGGACAATTACATTTGGCATATGGCTTTATCCATGCAGGGAATAACGGCTTCGACAGCGGAAGAGAAGCTGGCGATGATCGACATGCTCGAAGCGACGGACGCCGACACCGGATACATGCATGAAGGCTTCCATGTCGACGATCCAACCATTTTTACGCGAAAATGGTTCGCCTGGTCGAACAGTTTGTTCTCCCAGCTTGTATATAAAGCGATGAAGGAAGGCTTGCTATGAGTCGTTCTGTGATCATTTTTGCCGATGCTGCTTTTCCGGGCGCTTCTTCGTTTGAAGTTCCGACCGAAGAGTTGGCGGCGCAGGGCGCGCTTGTTGTCGGAGCAGACGGGCTCGGCGAAGCGCTTCGCCAAGCAGATGGGGGATGCTTCGTCAATCTGCATGCCCCTTATTTCCCCAAGTCCGCCTGGCCGGACATTCTCGCGTTCTTAAAGCGCGGCGGAGGTCTTCTCAGCGTCGGCGGAGCAGCCTTCAAGCGGCCGGTTCGCCGGCAGGGAGGCTCTTGGCATGTGGAAGAGGAGCAAACGGCTTATCATCAACAGTTGTTCATTCATGAAATGCTTCGTGTCGATTCGGCTCCGATTAGCAGCTATAGGGCTTTAGAAGCCGTGCCGCTGCTGAAAGGGCAGGAATCGCTGTTTGCGGTTGCGGGTACGTGGAACATGGTGCCGCATACGACGCGGAACAGCGATTTGCCTCATCAAATGGGAGCTGCGGGTACGATGAGCACGCAGATTTATCCCCTTTTGAAAGGCATTAGCAAGGAAGGCCGCGAGGTCGCTGCGCCTGTCGTTCTATGGGAAAACTCGCGCGGCGAGTTTGTCGGCTCGCGCTGGATATTCGTCAATGTCCCGCTCAGCGCTTCGTTCTGGAAGGGTGGCGGAGCCAAAGCTCTGCTGGCCTGGGCGGCATATAGCGCCAAAGGCGTAACCGAGCTGTGGATCAAGCCGAATTATGCGAGCTATGAGCAAGGGGAGCGTGCGGTGCTGACGCTTCAAACCCAACACATGGGAAGGCATGGCGCTTCGGCCAAAGCATGGACATTCGACATTCAGGTAGAACGTGAAGATGGCACACAAGCCGGTTGGAGCTATCAAGTGACGGCTGCAGTGAACAAGGAATTTAATCTTATGCGTATTCCTGTGCTTGTAGATATTGAGCCTGGCTTGTACCGGGTGACATGCAAAGCGGAGGCAGAGGATGGCGAGATGCGAGTGCTGCGCCAGGGGTTCTGGGGCTATGATGCCAATCTCCTCCAAGAGGGAACGCCGATCGTCTGCGACAGAGATTATTTCATCAAAGACGGACGTCCGCTGCCGGTGGTCGGCATGACGTACATGACCTCCGATGTTGCTCGCAAATTCCTATTCCTGCCGAACGCCGATGTGTGGGACCGGGATATGGCCCAGATGGCCAAAGCGGGCATTAACTGGATTCGCACAGGCATATGGACAGCATACCGCAATATCATGCAGGTGGACGGTCATGCTTCCGAAGAAGTGCTGCGAGCGATCGACGCCTTCTTCTTGACGGCGAAGAAACACAACTTGCAGGTGACGTTCACCTTCTTCTCCTTCACACCGGAGACTTGGGAAGGCGTCAACCCGTACTTGGACCCGCAAAGCGTGGAAGCTCAGAAGCGGTTTATCCGCTCTATCGTGTCACGTCACACAGCTTCGACGCATGTAGATTGGGACCTGATTAATGAGCCCTCGATGTTTGATCCAGCGCAAATTTTCTCAGACGGACCCCGTTCGAGCCGCGACGCATTCGAGCAGGCAGCATTCATAGATTGGCTTAAAGCTAGGCACGGCAGCATTGAGCTGCTTCAAGAGCGTTGGAATATGTCGCCGGAACAGCTCCCGACATTCGAGGCGGCAGCGATTCCAGAGGCCGCGGATATTAACTTCGACGTGCAGGATATGCACCGGGCGAAGAAAGGGACGCGCTGGCTGGACTACTGCCTGTTCTCGATGGATATGCATAATCGCTGGGCGAAGGAGCTTTACGATACGATTAAAGAAATCTGTCCGAACCATCTCGTCGTGGTCGGTCAGGATGAAGCGCTGGGCGCGCAGCGGCCTTCTCCGTTGTTTTATGAGGAAGCTGTGGATTATACAACCGTGCATTCGTGGTGGCTGAACGACCAGCTTGTGTGGGATGGTATTTTTGCAAAAACGCACAATAAACCTAATGTCATCCAAGAAACAGGGATCATGTACGTGGAGACGCCGGATGGCCGCGCCAAACGTTCGGAGAACGAGCTGCGCAGCATGTTGGAGCGCAAATACGCCTATGCCTTTGCAACAGGAGGCGCCGGAGCCATTCATTGGATATGGAATACCAATTTCTATATGGATAATGCCAACGAGTCGCATATCGGAGCGCTGCGCGCTGACGGTACAGAGAAACCGGAGGCTGATGTTTCTTACGATTTCGGGCGGTTCATGGCGGAGATTCGGGATTTGTTCGAGGAGCGGGCGCTGGAAGACATCGTGGCGATCTTCCCGTATTCGAATGACTTTTCCAACCGGAAAATGGCGTTCGATGCCACAACGCAGATGACACGCGTGCTCGCCTATCAGCTGAACATGCCGCTGCGCGCGGCTTCGGAATATCATTTGGACATGTTGACGGAGCAACCTGCGAAACTGATTGTGCTGCCGAGCGCGCATAATATCGATGAACAAGCTTGGAACAAGATGATCGATATCGTCAAGAGTTCGGGGGCGACGCTCCTTGCAACGGGGCCGATCAGCCTCGATGCCTATTGGAAGCCAGCGACTCGCCTCGTCGATGAGCTTGGCGAAGGGGAGCTTTACAATGTGCGCCGGGAAGAAATGCTTCGACTGCAAGGCGCAGAACTGCCGGTATCCTTCGGGCGGCGCCGCATCGCCGAAGCTGTGAAAGAAGTGCGTGCTGCAAGTTCCGGCCGCATGGGGGATGAGGTTGTTGACATCCCGCTGGGCAAAGGCCGACTCATCTGGAGTCCGCTGCCGGTTGAATTGAACGAACGGACGGACACGCTGGCTGCCCTATATCGATACGCCATCGAAGCCGCAGGCTGCGAAAGCGGCTTGCAATGGAAGCAAGGCGGCGATATCGCAGGTGTATATGGAAGAAAGCTTCGTTACAAGAACGGCTTCTTGTACGTATTCGTATCCGAATTTGCATGGGATGCCCAAATCGAAGTTCGAGATACGGATAACGGAGCGGTCTATGCATTTACTTTGGAGAAAGAGCGTTCGGTGCTCTTTGCAGCGGATTCCGCAGGTAACATTCTTTCTGTATACCGGCCGGATGAAGTCCATATTGAAAGGAGTTAGGCTATGAGTACAAAAAGAACAGCCCATATCATTTCCCACACCCATTGGGATCGGGAATGGTATTTGCCCTATGAGAAGCATCATGTCCGCCTGGTTAAGTTAGTGGATACTTTGCTGGAGAAGCTGGATAACGATCCGAATTACCGCAGTTTTTATTTGGACGGTCAAACGATTATTTTGGAAGATTACTTACAGGTCAGACCCGATCAAAAAGGGAAGCTGGAAAAATATATCCAAGATGGCCGGATTATTATCGGTCCTTGGTATATTTTGCAGGACGCGTTCCTCACAAGCGGTGAAGCAAATGTACGTAACATGCAAATCGGGCATCAGGATGCAAGGAAATATGGCGCCGTCGCGAAGGTCGGCTATTTTCCTGATACGTTCGGCCTCGTAGGCCAAACACCGCAGTTGATGCGGCAATCCGGCATTACGAATGCGGTATTCGGCCGCGGCGTGAAGCCGACAGGCTTTAACAATACGGTCTCGGACGGCGATTATGAATCCTCGTTCTCCGAGCTGATGTGGGAAGGGCCGGACGGTTCCAAAGTACTCGGCATTCTTTTTGCCAATTGGTACTCGAACGGCAATGAAATTCCTGTGGATCGGGACGAAGCGAAGGCATACTGGGAGCGGAAGCTGACGGATGCGGAAAAATACGCCTCGACAGGCGAGCTGCTCTTCATGAATGGCTGCGATCATCAACCGGTGCAGCTTGATTTGCCGGAAGCGATTCAAACGGCGCGGGAATTGTACCCGGATACGGTTTTCATTCATTCGAATTTCATCGATTATTTGCAGTCCGTAGAGCGTTCCATGAAGCATGAGCTTTCGACGGTAAAAGGCGAGCTTCGCAGCCAGCGCACAGACGGCTGGTCGACGTTGGTGAACACCGCTTCCGCACGCGTCTATTTGAAGCAGATGAATCAGGTGGGGCAAGCGATATTGGAAAAAGTCGCCGAACCACTGGCTGCCATCGCGCACGCCCTTGAAGCGGGGGAAAAGTACCCGCATCATCTGTTCACGTACGCGTGGAAAACACTGATGCAGAACCATCCGCATGACAGCATTTGCGGCTGCAGCGTGGATGAAGTGCACCGGGAGATGGTCACTCGCTTCGAGAAAAGCCGTCACGTGGCGGAAGCCATTACGGCTGACAGTTCACGTGCGATTGCTGAAGCGATTGACACGTCAAGCTTTGAAGGAACAGGCAAAGACGCGCTGCCTGTGGTTGTTTTTAATACGTCCGGCTGGGAGCGCACAGGCGTCGTCCATATCGAAATAGATGCGCTGCGCCTATATTTCCGTGACGGATACACGCTGGAAGAAGCAAGCCGCCTTGCGAAAGAAGCGGATGTTTCGGGGCGTGTGCTGGTGGATGAGCAGGGCCATGCGATTCCGTGCACGGTGGAAGATCTCGGCTTGCAATTCGGCTACGATTTGCCCGATGATAAATTCCGTCAGCCGTATATGTGCCGCAAAGTGAAGCTGACTTTCGAGGCGGAGAAGGTTCCTGCTTTGGGGCTGAAAACCTTCGCTTGGGTGAAAAGAGAGTCGGCGGTCGCTCCGTCCTCACTCCTCACCGGGGACCGTGTGTTGGAAAATGCCGCGTTGAAAGTCACAATAGCGGAGGACGGCTCCTTCACGCTCACGGATAAGAAGAGCGGCCGTACGTACCGCGATTTGGGCATTTACGAGAATACCGGAGATATCGGCAATGAGTACATGTACAAACAACCGGATGGCGAAACGCCGTTAACGACCCGCGGTGCTCCCGCGCAAATTCGTGTGCTGCAAGATACGCCCTATCAGGCTTCGTTTGAAATCGTTCACGAATGGGAAATTCCTGCGTCGGCCGATGAAAAGCTGGAGGAAGAACAGCGCGATCTGGTCTACTTCCCGCATCGCAAAGCGCAGCGTTCCACGCGCATGGTGCCAATGACCATCCGTACGGTTGTCACCTTGAGCCGCAGCGGCAAAGGGGTCGAGATTGAGTCGTCTTTCAACAATCAGGCGAAAGACCATCGTCTCCGGATGCTGTTCCCGACGGATTTGAATACGAGCGTTCATCAGGTGGATTCCATGTTTGAAATCCCGCAGCGGGATAACGTCCCGGCAGCGGAATGGGAGAATCCAAGCAACACGCAGCACCAACAAGCATTTGTTGATGTGAGTGAAGCGGGGGCAGGTCTTGTTGTGGCCAATCTCGGTTTGAACGAATACGAAATTGTGCAGGACGGACGCAATACGATTGCAGTGACCTTGCTTCGTGCGGTTGGCGAGCTTGGCGACTGGGGCTTGTTCCCTACGCCGGAAGCGCAGTGCTTAGGAACGCACACGGTTCGGATGGCTATCATTCCGTACAGCGATCACGACATGCAGGCTAGCGCTTATGCGGAGGCTTATCAATTCCAAATCCCGTGGACGTTATGTCAAACGGGTGTTCATCCCGGAAGAATCGCACCAACGTACGCGCCATTCCAGTGGGAAGGCGGAGACATGGCTTTCTCTTCGTTGAAGTTAAATGAAGGAACAGGCGATCTGCTCCTGCGTTGGTACAACATGAGATCGCAATCAGCCGAACTGCAGCTCAGTTCCAACATTCCGTATTACTATTTCTATAAGAGCACGATCATGGAAGAGCACGGCGAGCGCGTTGATACGGACGCTGCAGGCCGGTTGTCTCTGCCGGTAGGGGCTTGTGAAATCGTGACGATCGGGATGAAGTAATGTTAGAAAAAGGCTGTCCCCAAAGTGGAATATTCTGCTTTGGGGACAGCCTTTCGTATTTATTTTTCGAAGGGGGGACTAAGACCCTGTAGTTCCGCCAGAAGCACCAAAAACAAAGAAGCTAAGCAGGTACGAGCCGCTTAGCTTCTTTTTATGTCGAGTCCAACCTTATAGGATCGGATCACAAGTCTTTTCCCAGTCACGTCTCCTTCTTCCGGTACACCCGCTCAGGCCGTCCGACGACGCCGTAGGACAGATCGGCGAATACTTCGCCGGAGCTGACCAAATGCTCCAAATAGCGCCGTCCCGTCGAACGGCTGACGCCAATTTCTTTGGCGATTTGATCTGCGGTCATCCCGCCCGCGGCAGTGGAAATCGCCTGAACGATTTTCACAAGTGTCAACTTGTCGATGCCTTTGGGGAGGAAGGAGATCTCCGTGCGGAAATCCTTTTTGGCGGAGCCGGACATCAAGCGGTCCACATCGCTTTGATCGATCGTGGCGCTCGTATTCAAACGATTCAACTCGCGGTGGAACTCCAGGTAGCGCAGTAGAGTTTCCTTGAGCCGGTTAAAAACAAGCGGCTTCATAATATAGTCGAAAGCTCCGCTGCGGATGGCTTCCCGGATAGCCTCGACCTCTTTGGCCGCCGTAATCATAATTACGTCGATGTCCCGGTAATGTTGGCTGATATAAGAAAGCAAGTCCAGACCGTTTGCGCCGGGAAAATACACGTCCAGCAGCACTAGATTCGGCCGCAAAATCTCTAGCTGTTCTTTGGCCTGTATATCGTCTGTAGCGATTCCGACAACGTGAAAAGGGTCTACTTTTTCTATAAATCTTCGGTTGATTTCGGCGATTTTCACATCGTCTTCGATGATTAAAACTTCAATTTTCGGCTGTCGGAGTTCCGGATTCAAGATAAGGACTCCTTTCTGCGGGAATTGGATTTAGGGACGGCAACGGTGAAGATTGTGCCGCCTGCGGGATTTTTATGAAATGTGATATACCCGTTGAGTTTGCCTACGGCATGCTTGACTAAGGCTAGGCCGATCCCCCGATGCTCGCCTGCCTTGGTTGAGAAACCTTTCTCAAACACCGCGCTGCCCACTTCATCCGGTATGCCGATACCGCAGTCCTCGCATTCGATAATTAAATCTTCCCCCAGATCGGTCAAAAATAACTTAACAGATGGTTCTGTCTTTCCCTCGGCTGCCAAAACAGCTTCCATCGCATTGTCAATCAAGTTGCCGATAATGGTAACGAGCACATTCCGATCGATCTCTTCAGGGATATCCGCAAAGGAGCTTTCCCGGTCAATTTCAAAAGTTAGTTTCAGTTCTTGCGCATGATTGAATTTGCCAATCAGCAGTCCTCCGATCATGGGATCGGGAATTTCGTGCATGATGAACTGCACCCAATTCTGATGGACATCCGATTCCTTGGAGATGAGATCGACGGCTTCCTGATACGACTCCAGCTGGATGAGCCCGGATATGACATACAGTTTATTTGAAAATTCATGCGTCTGGGCGCGCAGCGCTTCCGCGAACTGTTTCACCTGCGACAATTCCTCGGCGAGACGGTACAATTCGGATTTGCTCCGGAAGCTCGAAACGGCGCCGGTGACAACGTGTTTGCGGTTTACGATCGGCACCCGGCTGACGATGACCTCATGATCGCCGATGAGCATTTCATGGTCGAACTCGGCTTGTCCTGTACGGACGACCTCATAAAGGCGAGTGTTAGGGATTACATCTTCGATTTGTCTGCCTGTAATTTTAGCGGTGACCGGCAGATGCAGCAGCTGCAAGGCATAACGGTTCGCCATCGTAATGATGCCATCCCGGTTTATGGCGATAATACCTTCGCGAATGGATTGCAGAATCGCCTGTTTCTCGGTATAAAGTTCGCCGATTTCCTTGGGTTCCAGCCCATGGATGGAGCTTCGGACGTTGCGCGCAATAAGGATGGAGCCGATCAAGCCCATGACAAGCACAACGAAGGAAACCTGTTCGATTCGCGACCTGTAAGCGTCCGTTATCGTATCGATGTCCTCCGTAAGAAAGCCAACGGATACAATGCCGATTACATTGCCGCGATCATCGAAGACGGGTGTTTTGCCGCGAAGCGAAGGTCCGAGGGAGCCAATGGCTTTGGATATAATCGACTTTCCTTCCAGAACAGGCCCATTGTCGCCGCCAACCATTTCTTTGCCGATACGCTCAGGAAGCGGGTGCGAGTAGCGAATGCCTTCCCGGTTGCCGACCACGATGTACTCGGCATCGATTTTTTCACGAATGCTTTCCGCGAGAGGCTGGATGATGGCCGGCGGGTCGGCCGTTTGAAAAGCATGACGAATGTCGGGCATATCGGCAACGGTTTCTGCGACTTTTAAGGCGCGTGTCCCGATCTGATCCTCAAGCACCGCGGTCATAATGTAATAAAATATACTGCCTAAACAGATGATTACCAAGAAAAGAAGCGAACAAATGATTAAGATTAGCTTCGTTTGCAGCCTCATCTACTACACAAGCCCCCTGTTTTTGCTTGTATTGTATCATATAGCGCTCATATTTTGACGGTTATTGCGTGAGCGCTTCCATGAACAATATGAACAAAATGTCCAAAACGGCGTTAATACAACTAATTTTGTTTAACTTCCCAATGGATACAGGCAGGTGTTATTCTGAAAGCGCTTTATAGAAAGCGTATACAAGACATGAATGTGGAGGGGTTCTTTTGATAAAACAAATTTTGACAGCTTCCTGGAAAGTAACGACGATCAGTATTCTTGCAGTTAGTTTGGTGGCTTGCGGCAATAACGCAGCTAAACCCGCGGCGACGTCATCAGTGCCGGCCGACAAAGCCAAAGAGACAGCAGCTCCTGCAGCGGCTAAATCCAACTATCCTGAGAAAGCACTTAGTATCATAGCTCCGTCCGGCGCTGGTGGCGGCTGGGATATGACTGCACGTACGATCGCCAAAGTATTGGCGGAAACGAAAGCAATCGACAAACCGGTTTCCGTTGAAAACAAGCCGGGCGGCGGCGGTGCGGTATTCCTGGCGGAATATGCGACCAAAGATGTGAAAGACAACTACAAGCTGTTCGTCAGTTCGCCTCCGATTTTGATTAACCATTTGAAAAAAGAAGGAAACACGCCCTATGGCTACAATGACACGACGCCGCTGGCTCAGTTGACGAAAGACTACGGGGCTGTTGCAGTAGCGGCAAATTCAAAATACAAAGATTTGAAATCTTTGCTCGACGATATGAAGGCTAATCCTACGAAGCTTACGGTAGCTGGAGGTTCGGCGCCAGGATCGATGGATCATCTGGTCTCCATCCTCCCGGCATTCAAATACGGCATTGATCCGAAAAAGGTGAAATATGTGTCCTATGACGGAGGCGGTGAAGCCGTAACTGCACTGCTTGGCGGAAATGCAGACGTGCTTGGTACCGATGCGTCATCCTTGGATCAATATGTGAAAGCCGGAAAAATCCGCATACTGGCTGTTGCGGCACCATCCCGTCTAGGCGGCAGTTACAAGGACATTCCAACGATGAAAGAACAAGGCGTGGATGCAGAGTTTTTGATTTGGCGCGGATTTTTCGGACCAAAGGACATGAGTGCAGATGCGAAAAGCTTCTGGGAGGCTGCCATCAAGAAAATGGTAGAGTCCGATGCATGGAAGAAAGAAATGCAAGCAAACAGCTGGGAAACGGATTATAAAAAAGCCGATGATTTCAAAGCTTATCTAGGCCAGCAAGAAGCTCAATTGAAAGACATGCTGACAGCGCTTGGCATGCAGAAATAAAAACCTAAAGAAACTAGGGAGAAGACAGCCTCTTCTCCCCTCGCCCTTAGGGTAGGAGGCAGAGAAATGAATACTTCGTTTGACCGTTATGCAGGCATCGCCTTTTTCGCTATAGGCATTGCGTTTGTTATTGGCTCCTTAGGCATTTCAACAAGCGCTTACGGAAGTAACGTAGGCGCCAATATTTTTCCGATGGTGTTGGGATTGTTCTTGTCTTTGATGAGTGTCCGCCTTATTTATGAAACGTTCCGCAAGCAGCGCGCGGAAAAACGAGCGGAAAATTTGGACTACAAAAGATTTGGCATTATTTTTATCGCGGCTGTCTTGTATGCCTATTTTCTTGAAGATATCGGGTTCGTTATCTCCACGTTCCTGTTTCTGATGATCGGCTTCCAAACGATGCAAAAGGGCAGAGTATGGGTATCCCTGCTCATTGCTGGGGGATTCTCTTACGGCGTTTATTATCTATATGTGAATGTGCTGGACGGATCGCTTCCCGGATTTCCAACATGGCTAG
This sequence comes from Paenibacillus planticolens, assembly GCF_013141725.1. GTDB lineage: Bacteria > Bacillota > Bacilli > Paenibacillales > NBRC-103111 > Paenibacillus_E > Paenibacillus_E planticolens. The sequence goes on from NZ_WHNZ01000026.1 coordinate 19,198, forward strand.
GGGGGGCATAACATGAGTACGATTGAGTATGTCATGCATGGTTTAGGCACTGCGATGCAGTGGCACAATGTTGTTTTTGTCTTTTTGGGGGTATTGATCGGTACGGTGGTCGGCGTGCTTCCCGGGATCGGCCCGATGAGCGGCGTAGCCCTCTTGATTCCGATCACAGCTACCATGACAGCGGGGTTAGGACCAGAGGAAGCGGCAACGAGCTCTATCATTTTGCTGGCAGGGGTGTATTACGGTGCGATGTACGGAGGTTCGACGACTTCGATCCTGCTGAACACGCCGGGAGAATCGTCTTCCGTCGTCACAACGCTGGACGGGTACCAAATGGCCAAGCAGGGCAGAGCGGGAGCGGCGCTTGCCATATCGGCCATCGGTTCCTTCGCCGCCGGGATTATTTCGCTCATCGGACTGATTTTCCTCGCGCGGCCTTTATCTGCGGTTGCCATCAAGTTCGGCCCGGCTGAATATTTCTCCCTCATGGTGCTCGGATTGCTTGCGATCAGCGGACTTGCCGGCAAATCGATGGTGAAGGCGCTCATGATGACCGCTTTCGGTCTATTGCTGGCGACGATCGGTATCGATAACGTATCGGGGGTAGAACGATTCACATTTGGCGTTCCTGAGCTGTATCAGGGTCTGGAGTTCCTGACGGTTGCCGTAGGTACCTTCGCAGTCGGGGAAGTGTTCAAAACTATCCTCCAGCGAGAAGGGAACGACGGCGAACTCGCCAAAATCAATCGCATTCTGCCGACGAAGCAGGATTTGAAAGATAGTGCGGCGCCTATTGCCCGCGGTTCCGTACTTGGCTTTTTCATCGGCTTGCTGCCAGGCGCAGGCGCGATTCTTGCCTCTTTCTTCGCCTATATCGTGGAGAAAAAGATCAGCAAAAATCCCGAGAAGTTCGGCAAGGGAGCTATCGAGGGCGTAGCCTCGCCGGAATCCGCCAATAACGCCGCTTCCGGCGGCGCGATGATCCCGCTGTTGACGCTGGGGATTCCTTCTTCCGGCACAACCGCCATTCTGATGGGTGCTTTCATTATGTACAATGTTCAGCCGGGCCCTTTGTTATTCCAGGATCACCCGCAGCTCGCTTGGGGCGTCATTGCCAGTATGTTTGTCGGCAATCTGATGCTGCTCATTCTCAATATGCCGCTGGTTAAAGTATTTGCCAAAGTGATTGAAACGCCAACGAAATATTTGATTCCGCTGATTATCGTCTTCTCTGTGTTCGGTGTGTATGCCGTCCAATATTCGACGTTTGATTTGCTGCTCATTATGGGCTGCGGACTAGTGGGTTATTTCCTGGCTAAGAACGATTACCCGTTAGCGCCGCTGGTGCTCGGACTCATTCTTGGACCGATGATGGAAAACAATATGCGCAGAGCGCTCACGATTTCGAATGGCGATTTCATGATTTTCCTGCAAAAGCCGGTCTCGCTGGCATTTCTCATTATCGGTCTCTTGTGGATCAGCATTCCGCTGATTTTGAAGTTAAGAGGCAGGAATGTACTTGTAAACGAGGAAGGATAGAAGCTAGCGATAACCCCTGTTAGATGTCGAGCTCTGCTGGTAATCAGCCGCTTTCCATCCTAATCAGGGGTTTCGCTAACTTAAGGAGAATCGCTATGGATGTTCTGTTTTTGATCGTTCTCAATGTCATCGTTCCCGTATTTCTGCTCATTGGCGCAGGAGTACTAATGCATCGCGTTTTTCAATTTGATATGAACACGCTGTCCAAGCTTAATGCATTTTTTCTGCTGCCGGCTGTTAGTTTTACCAACATTTATGAAAGCAAATTCGATGCTTCCCTATTGCTTAAGATTGTTGGATTTCTGCTGCTGCAAAGCTTTGCGCTCATCCTATTCAGCAAGGCGACGGGGAGATTGGCCAAATTTGACAAAGCGTTGTCTTCGACCTTTTCGAACAGTGTTGTTCTGAGCAATTCGGGCAATTTCGGGCTCCCTGTTTCCCAGCTCGTTTTTCAGAACAATCCCCTCGGACTCTCCGTGCAAGTCGTCGTTTCCATCTATCAGAATCTGCTTACGAATACGTACGGATTGCTGAATGCGGTGTCGGCGCAAACCCAAGGGCAGAAGCTATTGAAAGAGCTTTTGAGGAATCCGATGATTTACGCGTTTGTTTTGGGCCTGCTGATGCATTCGCTTGCCGTTCCCATTCCCGCTTTTATCTGGAATCCGCTGCAGAATGTCGCCAACGCTTTTCTGGCGATTGCCCTTGTTACCCTGGGCGCACAATCCGCATTCTTGCCCTTCAAACGATTAAGTCCGGCTCTCATCCTCAGTTTGCTGGGCAGATTGATCATCTCGCCGGCCATTGCATTTGCATTCCTATGGCTGTTCCAGTTGGAAGGGACGACTGCGCAAGCGCTGCTTATCGCCAGCAGCTTTCCAACGTCTAGAAACAGCGCCGCCTTCGCCTTAGAGTACGGGAATCACCCGGAATACGCCGCTCAGGCCGTACTGCTTTCCACTATACTAAGCAGTGTGACGGTAACCGCGATTGTGTATGCGGCACAAATACTTTTTTAACAGCAAAGCGCAGACCTTAGTGTTAAGGAAGGAAAATCCCCTCAGGTCAACAATTTTACCGTTGTCAGCCAGGAGGGGATACTATCATTTAAATTTCGTGAGACAGCCTCTTACAGACCGGTGACTTGTGCCGGCGAATAATGGTCAGTCCTTGTACCGTCTCCAAGTTGGCGCCAATAGTTTTGACCCCAAGCCCATACCGTTCCGTCTGACTTTTGTGCCACAGTGAAAGTTGCACTCGTAGACACGGCCGTTACCCCGCTTAGACCTGCTACCTGAACAGGGCTTAGATATGTCGAGCCAGTCGTTCCGTCTCCCAGTTGACCAGCATCGTTGTAACCCCATGCCCATAGCGTTCCGTCATTTTTAATAGCCAAGCTATGATGCCAATCCGCTTCTACTACTTTTACGTTGCTCAGACCTGGAATCTGAACCGGAGTCGTGTGACTCGTCGTAGTGCCGTCTCCGAATTGGCCGGTTGTATTATTGCCCCAAGCCCATACCGTTCCATCTGACTTTATGGCAAGACTGTGAGTGGAGCCGGCCGATACGTAGGATATATTGCTGAGACCGGACACCTGCACCGGAGTTAACGGAGTCGTCGTTGTTCCGTCTCCCAGTTGACCATCCGTGTTATAACCCCAAGCCCATACCGTTCCATCCGATTTGATGGCAAGGCTATGATAGTTTTTAGTTGAGATGGAGACGATATTGCTGAGTCCTGATACCTGTACAGGAGTTGAACGATTTGTGGTTGTGCCATCTCCCAGCTCACTGTAAACGTTGCTCCCCCAAGCCCATACGGTTCCATCGGACTTTAACGCTAAACTATGGTAGAAACCAGCTTCGACATCGATGACATCAGTTAAATTACTCACTTGGACCGGGTTGTTACGATTTATATATGTCGCGCCATCTCCCAGTTGACCAACACCGTTAGTCCCCCACGCGAATACGATGCCGTCGCTGCGCAACGCCAAACTGTGGTGTGCATCTCCTGCCGCAACATCAATAATATTTTGAACAAGTGTGTTTTGAACGGCAACAGCGCTGCTCGCACCTGAACCGTTACCTAATTGTCCGAAGTTCCCATCGCCCCAGGCCCATAAAGTATCATCTGCCTTCAAAAATAACGAATGACCCCATCCTGTTGTAAGGACCGTCTTTAATTGAGGTGGGTTAGTTGGATTGCCCAGCGCTGTGCCTGCAGGTACGACCAGCATGGCGATTAACATGAAAGTAAGTAGTGAAATAACTCCTTTTTTTCTCATCATCATTACAGTTCTCTCCTTCTCTCGATTAAATGAAAACGCGATTCGTTAGAATCATAGATTCCAACATTACAGTCAAACTAGTTCTCCTTTCTATCAGTGTAAAATAATGGAACTAATTACATAAATAATAATACAATTATATGAATTATAATCAATAGCGAAAATTGATAACATTTGTATGAAAATGTAGAAATATTAATCAAACACAAAAAAATCCCAACTGTTTTGTTGAGATTACTTTCCGAATGCGACCGAAACCGATGAGTTGTTTGGCAAATATGGATGCCGCAGAAAAAATCATCTGCTTAGCTGCGATTGAGTAAAACGAGGTGGCGGGGGTAAAAGGTTGAAGGGAACTGCCCCCGATTCCCTGATGTGTCAGCTGAGACGCCGTTTTTCAGCGGAAGCTAACTGGAAAATCTCCCGTTAACTTGCTCGATAGATAACCTCGCAGAGAAGAAAGAAGGAAAACCTCCCGTTAATTTGACCGGATTTCGTAGATTTTCACGAAATCGGAGCAAATAGTGGGAGGTTTTCCAGTTAAATGGATCTGCCAAGCATCTGCAACCAAATTAGAGGGAATCTTTCCCTTATTTGACTGGGGGCAGCTCTTATTTATTATCTTTTCTCAATAATCGCCACCGTGCAGCGCGAGATGCAGATGAATTGTTGATTTTCATCGGAAATTTTGATGTCCCAGACCATCGTTTTCCGGCCTTTGTGCAGTGGGGTTGCCACGGCGGTTACGATGCCGTCCCGTTTACTCTTGAGGTGGTTAGCGTTAATTTCGAGCCCAACTGCCGCATAGTTGTCTGGATCGATATTGATTTCAGATGCGATAGAGGCAGCGGTCTCAGCCAGCAGTACGGAAGCTCCGCCATGTAAAATCCCTGCGGGCTGACGCGATGAAGGTCCGACAGGCATCGTCATCACGACGCGATCAAGCCTAAGCTCTACAATTTCAATGCCCAGCGCATGAATGGCCGTGTTCCGGCTTCTTTCTTTCATGAATGCAATGAAGGCTTCCTTATCCATCCCATACGACCGGTAAATTTCTTCCGCCACGATCATCGCCATGACCTCCTTCGGGTGTAGACAGCAACTTCAACCTTTCTTTTCAGTATACGCAGCCCCATTGCTTGATCATGCCGGTTGGGACAAAATTGGCCGTTTTTACCGCACAACGCGCTTTGTTTACACATTTCCTGTTGAATACTGAACGATTAAACTCACGACGGCAACGACGATCCAAACGATCAAGCCAAGCAAAATAGGTTTGTATCCCGTTTGGATCATTTTCCGAAAATCCGCGTTCAAGCCAATGGCGGTAAGCGCCATGACGATCATGAACTTGCCGATATCGCCGATATACGGTTGGATTCCAGCGGGAATGACACCAATTGTATAAAGGAATGAAGCAATGAGAAACCAGATGATGAACCACGGGAAAATAGTCATGAATTGAAAATGAGACGTTTTCCCTGATTCGGCTGCTTCCCGTTTTTTATTCACGGCCTTGATCACCGTAAACAAGAGGGAAATCGGAATGATCATCGTTGTTCTGGTGAGCTTTACGATCGTCGCGTAAGTTCCCGCATCATTTCCGAAAATGTAGCCGGCCGCCACAACGGATGACGTATCGTTAATGGCGGTTCCAGCCCATAAGCCAAAGCCCTTCTGGGTTAGCCCGAGAAAGTGGCCGAGTGCCGGGAACACGAGGACGGCAACGACATTGAACAAAAAAATGGTTGATATGGAGTAAGCGATTTCATCCTCTTTGGCTTCAAGAATAGGGGATACGGCAGCTATCGCCGATCCGCCGCAGATAGCCGTTCCGACGCCGATTAAGCTCTGCAGCTTGAGCGGAACCCCCATCAATCGGCCGATCCCGTAAGCGGCTAAAAAGGCAGCGGTTAATGAAAAAAGCATGACAGAGAGGGATTCCAATCCTGTTTTCCAAACTTGGGATAAGCTCAGTCCGGCACCTAAACAAATGATGGCCCATTGGAGCACTTTTTTCGAAGTAAAAAGGATTCCTTGTAGTGAGTTTGCTGGTTTCCCGTAAGTATGATTGAGAATGATGCCAAACACGATGCCAAATACCGGTCCGCCTATAAGCGGAATAAGACTTCCTATCCACTGAGCTGCCGCTGCAAGGACGAGTACAAGGAGCAGACCGGGGCCATAAGATCGAAACCATTTCATAGTAAAGTGCATCTCCTTAGTAGATCGTTGATAGCACCCTCATCATATACGCCAGCTTGCCAAATGGGCAAATCACTCTTTCTTATGATGCGCATAATGCCAAATTATATCGTTGAAATGCAAAAAAACCGGTCTCCCGGTTCTGTAGAACAATATGTTATTTGTAGTCTCTAAGGTACATAATGGCAGCGGCGCCCAATCCGATAACAGAAGGGATGATATGGTGGAAAATAACCGTTAGCGATATGCCTAGAAGGATGGTTGCGGTGTATTTAAAAGTTCGCTTGGTTTTGGATGAGTCCCAATACGTAAGGGCATCAAGCTGGATGCCGTTCGGCTTGAGCTCATGACTGCACTGCATGCAGGTAAACTGTCCGGGACGTACTTCTGTTTGACAAGCCGGGCAACGATCGAACATGAAATTACCAGCACCTCTCAATTAATCTCAGTAAACGGGTCGGTATTTATATGTTTATCATAATCGTTTGTTGTGTATTTTTCAAGTGGTTATAGTAAACTGGGGATAACAGGAAGAGGGGGAATCGCGTTGACGTTGCAACAACTAAAATATGTGATTGAGGTCGCGAATCGTGGTTCCATCAATGAGGCTGCCAAACGGTTGTTTATTTCCCAGCCCAGCCTTTCGAACGCGATCAGAGATCTGGAAGAAGAACTGGACCTTGCGATATTTGAACGATCCAATAAAGGAATCTCCCTTTCGAAAGAAGGGATTGAATTTCTAAGCTACGCGCGGCAAGTTGTCGAACAGGCGGAATTACTGGAAAGCCGGTATCTGAATGCGAAGCCTTCCCCGCAGCATTTCTCGGTTTCCACACAACATTATGCGTTTGCCGTCAACGCCTTCGTGAATTTGGTTCGAGCGTATGGACAAGAGGAGTACGATTTAGCGCTGCGCGAGACCAAGACGTATGAAATTATTGAAGATGTCAAAAATTTACGCAGCGAGATCGGGATTTTGTATCTAAATGAGTTCAATGGGAAAGTCATCAACAAGCTGCTAAAAACGGCAAACTTGCAATTTAACAGCTTAATCACCGCCAAGCCCCATATTTTCATCAGCATTAAGAATCCGCTTGCCAAACAATCCATCGTGACGATCGATCAGCTCCAAGATTACCCGTATTTATCCTTTGATCAAGGCGAGTACAATTCCTTTCATTTCTCAGAGGAAATTCTCAGCACGATGATGCACAAAAAAAGCATTCGCGTGAATGACAGGGCGACACTCTTCAATTTGTTAATCGGATTGAATGGATATACCATATCCACGGGTGTCTTAAGCGCCGATTTGAATGGGAATGAGATCATTCCCGTTCCCTTGGATTGCGAAGAAAGCATTCATGTGGGTTGGATTTCACATCGGAATGTTTCGCTTTCAAAGCTGGGAGCGGCGTATATACAAGAACTTAAGATTGCCCTATCGTGTTAAATATCCAGATATAGCTAATAGCTATATCTAGCTATAGTTTTATCCAGTTACACGCTATCTTCCTATCCGTGATATCTTACTCGTAACAATTCGAAAAGGGGATCACAAGATGATGAAGAGCAGTAACTTAGGATATCCGCGTATAGGTGCAGACCGGGAATGGAAGAAAGCGCTAGAAGCTTTCTGGGCAGGCAAGCTGGGAGAAGAAGAGCTGGAGCAGCAGCTGCAGGAGCTGCGTTTGAACCACTTGCGGAAGCAGCGGGACAAGGGGATTGACATTATTCCGGTCAATGATTTCAGTTATTACGATCATATTTTGGATACGGCAACCATGTTCGGGATTGTGCCGCAACGATTTTCTTATAATGGCGGACCCGTACCATTGTCGGTCTATTACGGGATTGCCCGTGGGACGAAAGACGCTGCGGCAAGCGAGATGACGAAGTGGTTTAACACCAATTATCACTATATCGTGCCTGAACTCGAAGGATCAGTACCTGTGCTTACTGAAAATAAGCCGCTGTCAGCTTATCGCGAAGCGAAGGAGAAGCTCGGTATCGAGGGCAAGCCAGTTATCGTTGGACCGCTCACCTTCCTGAAGCTGTCGAAAGGGTATCGCCAAGCCGAAGCGGATGTGTGGCTGAGCCGCCTGCTTCCTCTCTATGAGCAAATCCTGCAGGAGCTTGCGAATGAGGGCGTTCAGTGGGTGCAAATCGACGAACCGATTCTCACAACGAAGTTAAGTTCGGCGGATGTAAATCGTCTGCAAACGATTTATGCGACGTTCGCTGCGTCAGTACCGAATTTGAACATCATGCTCCAAACTTACTTTGAATCGGCAGAGCAATATAAAGAGGTCATCGGACTGCCTGTCCAAGGAATCGGACTCGATTTCGTTCACGGAAAATCAGGCAACTTATCCTCCATTAAAGCTTTGGGCTTTCCGGAAAACAAAGTTTTAGGCGCAGGCGTCATCGACGGCCGCGGTATCTGGAAGAGCTCCCTTCGCGAGAAGCTGGAACTGTTGGAGGAGCTGTCCGGATTTGTAAATCCTGAGCGCATCGTGGTCCAATCCTCCTGCTCCTTGCTGCATGTTCCCGTATCCGTCGCCTATGAGACGAAGCTTTCGAGCGAATTGAAGGATGCCCTTGCATTTGCAGATGAAAAGTTGGATGAGATTGTCCTTCTAACAAAAGCGGCTTCCCGGAATTTGCATGAAATACCAGAAGAATTCCAAGAAAACGAACGTGCCTATCAGACTTTCAAGTTTTCAAAAAACCGCAAGCGGGACGACATCCAGCAAGCGATTGCCGCCATCGCGGATCAGCAACTGGAACGGAAATCGCCTTTCGTCAGTCGCAATACCGTTCAACAAAACAAATGGCAGCTGCCGATTTTTCCGACGACGACAATTGGGAGCTTCCCACAGTCTGCCGAGGTTCGCAAGGCGCGCCAACTGTGGCGTAAAAATGAGTGGACCCAAGAGCAGTATGATGATTTTATTCGAAAACAGATCGACATCTGGATACAGCTGCAGGAGGAAATCGGCCTTGATGTTCTCGTTCATGGGGAATTTGAGCGGACTGACATGGTTGAATTCTTTGGGGAGAAACTGGCGGGCTTTGCCTTTACACAAAATGGCTGGGTGCAGTCCTATGGCTCCCGTTGTGTGAAACCGCCGATTATTTATGGGGATGTAGCGTTCCTGAACGAGATGACCGTTGAAGAAACGAAGTACGCGCAGTCGCTGACAGAACGTCCTGTTAAAGGGATGTTAACCGGGCCTATTACCATCATGAATTGGTCGTTCGTTCGTGAAGATATTCCTCGTGAACAAATCGCTTATCAACTGGCATATGCGCTTAGACAAGAAGTAGAGGCACTTGAACGGGCGGGGATTGGCATGATTCAGGTCGACGAACCGGCGGTCAGAGAAGGTTTGCCGCTTAAGGAAGAGGAACAAGCAGAATATCTTGCTTGGGCTGTCAAAGCTTTTCGTTTGGCTACTTGCACGGTACAGGATACAACGCAAATTCATACCCACATGTGCTATTGCGAATTCCATGACATGATTCATTCGATTGAAGCGATGGATGCCGATGTGATCTCCATTGAGACCTCCCGCAGCCATGGGGAGCTGATTCATAGCTTTGAGGTGAACACCTATACAAAGGGCATTGGTCTAGGCGTATACGATATCCATAGTCCGCGCGTTCCCGGTGTAGAGGAAATGACGAGCATGATCGAGCGTGCCTTGCATGTATTGGATCCGAAGCTGTTTTGGATTAATCCCGATTGCGGACTGAAGACGCGCGGGCTGCAAGAAACCGTCGCATCGTTGAAGAACATGGTTGAAGCTACACAGATAGCGCGTTCCAATCATACCGAAAGCTAAGGATTGGCGGCGATTTTACCATGCTGCCACTCGAATTCATATTCGAATTGTTTGGTTGAATCATAATGATCAGGTGAATATGGACGAACAATGTAGCTCTCATTCTCTGTTGCATTAACGCCTAAAGCAGACAAGAACAGCAAACAGGCAAATGCAAGAACTATTTTGGTTGTCATATTGGGATGCCTCCGTCACAATAAGATAACTCAATTGTAAGGTGCATTTGTAAGCAGAATGTTATCAATTGCACGTGAAAACGGCCCCTGAATATTAAATTATTGTTAAAGGGGTTTCGTCGGTTTCACAGAATAGGCATTGACAAAGTGTCGGGATAAAGCTATGATAGCTTTTGTTGATTTATGCAAGTAACAGGAGGTGTTTTGACCATGGCTGTTCCTCAAAGGAGAACGTCCAAAACACGTCGCGATAAGCGCCGTACTCACTTTAAACTGGCTGTGCCAGGAATGGTGAAGTGTGAACAATGTGCAGAATTGAAAAAGGCACATCATGTTTGCAAAAACTGCGGTTCATATAAAGGTAGAGAGATCGTACAAGCTCAATAATCATATGAACAGCATCTTAAATGACACTCTAAGCAATTTAGAGTGTCATTTTTGCGTTTTAAGAAGCAAGGGATTTCATCTTCTTCAAAGCATGCTGCTGGGCAAGAGAAGGAAGCAGCAGCAGGTAATACAGGGCTAATACGAATTCGGCGGCTCCAACGGTGTAGTAAATCGCTTCCAATGAAAGCTGTTTCGGGAATGCAAAAGCGATCAGGCCTTGCATAGCCGTAAATGTAATCATCATTAGCGGTTGAATAAGCGCTTGGACCCTGCCCATCATCTTTGGCTCGGTGACTTGGGCAAGCCACCCGAAGAAGGCTACATTGCAAAGCGGAACGGATAAAGCATACACCAGATAAAGCGCCATAAAGGGTACTAGTTCTGTGACGACCGCTTGCAGGCCGTGTACGACCGCGCCCAAGAAGAAACTGAGGATGATCATTTGATGAAGCGGTATTTTTTTGACAAGACGAACGGATATCAGGCTGCCCACAATCATGCCGGCTCCAAGAATGGCGGTCATGCCTATTTGCAGAGACTCGTAAGTGTCGGGAGCGAGCTTATATTTCAGGTTGAACAGGTACATGACGCTGCCTCCGCCGTTGGCAAGGCCAAGAATGAGGATGCCGGTTAAGAGAGCCAGCACAATGGGGTTGTGGCGTACATAACGCAATCCTTCCATAAAGTCGCTGCCAATCTGCGTTAACTTAAATGATTTCCAAGACGACGGACCGTTCGGCAGCCTGACTTCCAAAGGAATCCGGCAGCGTGCAATGAATACAGCCGATATGGAGAAACTTAGCATGTCAATCGCCACGGAAGCCAGTATCCCTAAATGCCAGTAGCATACTGCGCCTAAGCTTGTGCCTAAGAGGATGAAAGCACTCATAAGCATCTGATTCATACCCATAGCCGATGGAATCTGCTCAGGATGAAGCACTCCCCGTACCAAGGCCGCATTGGCGGGGTGAAACATTTTGCTGACTGCGCTTCGAAGGAATAATAGGGCAAACACGAGAGGCATCCACCCCCATGCAATCGCACCGAGCAAGGTGAGACTCAAACCGATGTTGATCATATCGCAGTTTACTGCAATTTTTTGCCGATCGAAGCGATCCGCTGCCACACCGGTCAAGAAAAAGATAGCAAGTGTCGGCAGCGAGTACATCATTTCCGTAATCGTTGCGTAAGCCGGTTGCGAGCTGAAGTGATCCAGCATGTAGAAGGCGAATGCGGTTAAGCCCGTTACCGATCCAATTTGGGAGGTAAGCTGTGCCGCGAAGAGTCGTGCATAGTTCTTATTTTTGAAAAGGTCGATGAAAGGATTTGTTTTCATTGGCGTTTTCCTCTTTCTGTTAGAATAATGGCCTAACAATAAAGTAACACCATTAGTTCAATAAAACAAGAACTATAATTCAAGTTATTCATAATAATAACTAATTTCACTTTTTTTCAACCCGAAACCATTATGATCTGTTTGCCGATTGTGGTATTCTGAGTAAAAGAATGGTTAGAAGGAGGTTTAAGATCATCTCATGTCTTATCAGATAGAGACGGATTTCTCACCAGTACATGAATGCTTACTTAGCTTTCTTTTGTATAAAAGAAGACAGAACATCAAATACCTGTATGCCGGTCCTGAGTGGATCGAACATGTTAAGCAGTTTTTGCAGCCTGATTTTTTAGAAAAATTGGAGGCCGTTGAGGAACTAACGTTTGTTGATTTGCTCACAGTCCTTGTAGATCAGTGCCCGGACAGCTCCTCCATGAAAGCATTTCTGGACTGGATAAGCACTCTTTCTGTCGGAGATTTATACGAACGCTTGGCCGCATATATGGCTGGCAGCAAAACGCCTGTCTGGCTTCATCTAGGCGAAGAACGCGATCGTTTTGTCGACCTCCTTTCTGCTTGGCAGGAACAATATATGTCACAGTGGAAGGGCATGGAGGGTATAAAAGAAGGAGCGTTACAAATAGAGGAAGCCCTTAAGGCCAGCATGAAACCAGAGGATGTAGTGGAAAAGTTTGTGACCGGTATGCGTATTGAGCTGAGTCAGGTAAAGAAAGTATGCTTGATACCCGCTTATCACTTTCGGCCGCTGCATACTTTTGTTGTATATTTGGACAAGATTTATGTATTATACCCAATTGCCATCGAAGCACCCACGACTTTCACGGTTTCCGCAACAGCCAAAGCGCTGTCGGATGAGAAGCGTCTGGATATCTTACAACTGCTTTCGGAAAAAAGACGCTCTTTCACAGAAATAACGAAGGAAATCGGCGGCGCTAAAGGAAATGTGCACCATCATCTCATGACCCTTCGCATGGCGGGATTGGTAAGTGTTCATCTCACGGATGCAGGTCCGTACTTGGCGCTCAGACCCGGCTTATCGGAACGATTGAAGGGGCAGTTGGATGTTGTTTTGGAGGATAACGGCAGCTAAGTTCGCAGATTAGAAAAAGACCTGGACACATTCGTGTGTCCGGGTCTTTTTTGGGCTTGCGGCCAATCGTTTTGAAGATACGGAAACGGCAAAAGGCTATTGCGGATCCGGAACATGATGAGCATGTTGAACATGATGGTGCGGGTGCTGTGCATGATGTGCATGATGAGCATGGTGCTGTTGAGCATGGTAGGCATGGTGATGCATAGGATGGTGGGCATGATGATGCATAGGGTGATAGGCATGGTGATGTACAGGTTGATAGGCATAGATATGCATAGGATGGTAAGCAAGCTGATGTACAGGGTGATAAGCGTGGTGATGCATAGGATGATGATAACCATGATGATAAGCATGATGATGAGCATGATGTACAGGGTGATAAGGAACTTGTTGGGCATGATAGGCGTGATGTGGCTGAGCAGGATACTGGACACCAGGTGCTACAGGAGCTGCAGAAGGTTGTTGATAAATAGGGAGATTATCTCCCGTAAATGCCGGAGCTTGTTGAGCTGGAAGGAGTGTCTCCGTTCTTGTTGCCGTTTGATAATTCGTGAGGTTAGCCTCCGTTAATGAATTGCGTTGTGTCATGTTTTTTTCCCCTTTCGGTATAGGCATACATCATCCTATGCAGGAATTGGAAAATAGGGCACATGTCTATTCAAATTGGGCGCAACAAACTTTTTTGTTAATGAATCCGGCATTTGCGGACATATGTCCAATCCCCTACTTTCGCAACAATAGGTTTATCCCGGTTCCGGCATTGAAAGAGCGCAAAGTAGGAGAAGTCCGGATGCACATAACGATCCGTCAGAAAGGCAGATTGTGTGCTGCCCGGGATTCTCTGCTTGTTCAGGACCTTAATAACAACATCCTTCGATGCGATCCCTAGGCCATAGCCATGTCCAAAAAAGTGATCGTTTTCCATCATGACGACGTTTTCCCCTTTTCCCCAGGGAACCATAGGTTCATACTCAGGATTTTCAAAATAAAGGACATCACCCGTCACGGCTTCCTCATTAGCGATCCGTTGGATAAGGTGTAAATTGTTGTTGGAATGGTAATCAAATAATAAAAGATCCGATGTCAGCATATCGAAATGACTGGAATCTATGGATTCTAATATGGCTTTGTATAAAACAACTACGACTGCCATGGAGCATTCGAAAGCATAAGAGGTTCCGTTCGTGAATATATCCCGCACCGCGTCTTGCGGAGCAACGCCGCTTTTCAACTGGAACCTGCCGTGATCTGTAATATGCCAATAGGCCGGGTTGCACATAGAGTGTTTGAAATCCGCAAAATAGACGCCGCTTGCACTCAGCGCTTTTGAGGCCTCCATGATTTGGGTCCGCATGTACAGTTCAAACAGCAGGGTATCCACCGAATCATACCGATACTCCGTAGAGCTGTTTTGTTTCTTTTCATAAATCGCTAATTCCAACTCGGACAACGTACCTTCTCCAAAGGTTACTTTGCTGGTACCTTCGATTACGATCATGGACTTCTCCTCATTTTAAAAGATCATAAGAGTGACTCCTTTATTTTTATGTGAAATATTGATTTTAGGTGCGCGATCCGCATATCGCGGATTTATTTGCGCTCTCTTTGACAATGATCGATGATAATCTTAATTAAGGATACACTTCCATTAAAAGAGGACATGTAACTTCGGACTTCATTTGTGTAACATTAAATTAAACGTAAGCGCTTCCTTTTCGAATCCGCAAAATCTATAGAATCCTTCTGAGGGGGCACACCATGCATGAGTTTGAGTCAGCTCGATAAGCTGGAGACCAGCGCAGTGAAACAAATTGAGAGCGGTTATTCCAAAACACAGCGATCTCCGTTTCAAAAAAATCTCAAAAAATACTTATGGTTTTATCTGTTGGCGGCTCCCGGAATGCTATATTTCATCGTGTTTAAATATTTTCCAATGTGGGGAGTGCTGTTGGCGTTCCAAGACTACAGTCCGTTTCTTGGTTTTAGTAAAAGCCCATGGGTAGGTTTACAACAATTTCGTGAGTTTTTCTCGAACGAATCCTTTTTTGTTCTGTTACGGAACACGTTGATGTTGAGTTTGTTCAATTTGCTTTTTTATTTCCCGTTCGTCATACTTTTGGCGATTATGCTTAGTGAGCTGCGTTCGATCGCTTTTAAGAAAATTATTCAAACCGTCGTCTATTTGCCGCACTTTCTTTCATGGGTTGTTGTCGTAGGGATCACGTTTATTTTCTTCGGTCCTTCCGGTGTGATCAACCATTATTTAGCCCCAATGATCGGTAAGGAATTAGCTTTCATGACGGGCACAGAATGGTTTCGCTCACTGGCCGTATTCCAAAGCATTTGGAAGGATGCAGGTTGGGGCACGATCATTTTCCTGGCGGCAATCGCCGGCGTCAACCCGGAGCTCTACGAAGCGGCCACCATGGACGGTGCCGGGCGATGGCGACGAATTTGGCACATTACGCTGCCCGGCATTAAGAGCACCATTATTATATTGCTGGTGATTCGTCTCGGGCATCTCATGGACTCGAATTTCATGCAAGTGTTCCTCATGACGAACCCTCTCAATCAAGAGGTATCCGATGTCATTGATCTGTACGTTTACAGGGTCGGATTAACGGAGTCGCACTTCAGTTACGGTGTTGCGGCCGGATTGTTCAACTCGATCATAGGGCTCATTCTTGTATTGCTTAGCAATCATTTAGCCAAAAAAGCAGGGGAAGACGGTGTTTTTTAATGTCAATGAGAATGCGTTTTTCGATGTTTGATGTCATGATTGGCTTCCTTATGCTTGTCTTTAGTTTGCTGATCATCATTCCATTCATATACATTTTAGCCGTTTCCTTCAGCGGAGGTGGGGAGTCGATCGGCGGGGACTTCTTTCTCATTCCTAAGGAGTTTTCGCTGGAAGGCTATAAATACTTGATGTCTACTAGCAGGTTCGTTAACGCGATAGGCAATTCTGTTTACGTTACAGTGCTAGGTACTTTTGTAAATCTTCTTTTCTCGGTAACGCTGGCTTATGCCTTATCCAAGAAGTTTTTACCGGGCCGCCGGGTCATGATGCTGCTGATCTTTTTCACAATGCTGTTCAGTGCCGGAATTATTCCTAATTATTTGCTGGTTAAATCGCTAGGCATGCTGAATTCGTACTGGGCGCTTATTTTGCCTGGTGCTACTAACGCTTTTACGATTATGGTCATGAAAACTTTTTTTCAAGGCTTGCCGGAGAGCCTGGAAGAAGCTGCGCGAATGGATGGAGCGGGCGAAATTCGGATCTTATGGTCGCTGGTGCTTCCGTTATCCATGCCGATTATGGCTACGTTCGGGCTTATGTTTATGGTTGGCCACTGGAACGAATTTTTCAGCGCTGTCATTTATTTGAGCAAGAGCAGTATGTGGACTGTGCAGGTTCTTCTGCGTCAGATGATCGTCGTGGGCACATCCAATATTAACAATGAGTTTAGTATGAATGAGAAGTCTGCGGCACAATTGGGAGATACGATTAAAATGGCCGCAATCATCATCTCCATGATACCGATTGTGGTCGTGTACCCGTTTTTGCAAAAACATTTTGCCCAAGGCGCTATGATTGGATCTATTAAAGAATAAAGCGTGAACTTCACATAGGAGGTGAAGAAGAAAGGTTCGGATCATCAAGGGATACGCTTACGTGTGGATTGTTATCGTTGAACATTGGAGAGGGTGGTAAGGTATGAAAATGAAAAAAACGTTGTACGTTTCACTTGCTGTTGTGATGTCAATGAGTCTTTTGGCTGCCTGCGGCAAAGGCGAAGAGAAACAAGGGCCGGCTGCCAGCGCGAACAAAGAACCACTGAAAATCAAAGCGATGCTCATTTATAACGGGGAGCCTCCGGTGCTGAAGGGGAACAAGGCGAAGGAAGATATCGAGAAGCGCGGCAATGTTCAGCTCGAATTGGAACTTGTTCCGGAAGACATCTATAAGGATAAAATCAGCATCGCGATGGCCGATTCGGCGCAATATGATCTGATTCTGTTCGATAACGGCAAAGACGCCGTATTCACGAACTATGTGAAGCAAGGGGCATTCTATGACCTCACGCCTTATATGAAAGATAAGAAAAACTTGAACCTGATTCCGGAGATTACTTGGTCTCAAACGAAAGTAGATAACAAAGTTTACGGGATTCCGAGACCAAGGCAGTTGTACAGCGCGCAAGGAGCGTTCCTTTACCGCAAAGACTGGCTGGATACATACGGCTTGAAAAAGCCGGAGACAGTGGAAGAACTCACACAAGTGTTAAAAACATTTAAAGAGAAAGATCCTGCCGGCGGCGGAAAAACAATCCCACTCCTTACTTATGCGACAAATACCTATGTCGTCTTCGATTGGCTGGCGTCCGTTCAATACGCCTTCGGGATGCCGAATGCTTGGACGATCGATAACGGAGTACCGAAGTTTGCGATTCAATCAGAGGGCTATATCAAATATTTAGAATGGTTAAAGAGCGCTTGGGCTAGCGGGTTAATCGAGAAGAATGCAACCGTGTTAAAGTCCCAGCAAGCCGTTGAAAAATGGACGCAAGGCATTGCCGGCATAAAAGCCAATCATGTCGGTGAATTAAGCGATGCTCCGAATTCGCCGCTTGATAAAATTCGGAAAGTGGACGCCAAAGGGGAAGTGGACATGCTGCCGCTCTTGAAAGGTCCCGATGGCAAAGGCGGCATCGGAAAAGCTGCCGGTCTCTGGGGATTATGGGTCATCCCATCCAGCACGCCGAAGGAGAAAGTTCAGAAACTCGTTGATTTCCTTGATTTTAGCGCAAGTGAGGAAAACTATGCGTTCAGCAAAGCGGGGATTATCGGTCAGCACGCCACCAGCTACAAAGACGGCAAGGTGGAGCGTACAGCCGATCAGGTTAAGCTGTTCCAGTCCGAGACTCCGGCTGTTTGGGTGCTCGACAATCGTTACGATCCTTATTACTATGTGTCATCGGACGCGACTGACCCCGTGCGGACGAAGATGAAAGCCTACACGGATAGCTTCGAGAGCATCGGGATAACGAATCCGTTCGGCGGAATGACTTCCCCTACGCTTACGAAAAATACCGATCATTTGAAGAAAGTTTCCACGGCTGCTCTGAAATATGTCATTGGCGAAAGCACCATTGATGATGTGAAAACGGAAATTAACAACTGGGTGAAAAACTATGGAGAAGCTGCGGGTAAAGAATACATGGAGCAATATAACGCAATAAAGAAATGAGTTTGCTTGCCAAATGGAGAATTGCCCGAAGATCAGGGTGATTCTCCATATATTTTAATTAGGTTTTGTAAAAACGAAGGAGATTTTAGAGATGAAGCATGTGAAAGATGAAGGCATACAGAATGCAGATCGGTTCAGGACCCCGCCGCAGTTAACCAAAGATCAATGCGATGCGGCCATCGTGCATGTATTGAAGCAGATCGACGGCAATTTGGAAATATTCACAGACCAGTTTCCCGATATCGTCAGCACAAATCTTAGATATACACCGGCAGATAATTACGAGTGGACGCCTGGTTTTTGGACAGGGATGCTGTGGCTCGCTTATGAAGTTACAGGCGATGAGAAGTACCGGCGTGCCGCCGAAATTCAATTGAGCTCCTTCAAAAAGCGCGCAGACGAACAAATCGGTACCGAAACGCACGATTTAGGTTTTTTATATTCCCTATCCTGTGTTGCTGCGTACAAGCTTACCGGTAATGAGGAAGCGAAGCAAACGGCACTTCGTGCGGCGGATTTGCTCATGACCCGCTATTTGGATCAGGCAGGAATTATCCAAGCTTGGGGAAGCTTGAGCAATCCGAAGCAGCGGGGACGTATGATTATCGACTGCTTGCTGAATCTTCCGCTATTGTATTGGGCGGCGGAAATAACGCAGAATCAGGCCTATTTCGATGCCGCAGCCACGCATGCCAAACAAGCTGCAGCGTATTTGATTCGTGAAGATGCGTCCAGTTTTCATACGTATTATATGGATGTTGACACCGGCGCTCCGCTTTACGGCAAAACCGCTCAAGGGTTCTCGGACGATTCCTGCTGGTCGCGCGGTCAGGCTTGGGCTGTCTACGGGTTCCCGCTTAACTTTATATACATACAAGATCCAGAACTTATCGATTTAACGAAAAAAGTGACGAATTATTTCATAAACCGGCTGCCGAACGATTATGTTTGCCATTGGGATTTGATTTTTACGAGCGGTTCCGAATTGCGGGACAGCTCGGCTGCGGCTATTGCCGTGTGCGGCATCATGGAACTGAACAAGCATTTATCCGCAGCGGATCCCTATAAAGCTATTTATGAGAATGCTGCAAGTTCCATTCTTTTGTCTTTGATGGACAATTATTCGACCGTGAGCACGCCGGAATCCAATGGATTGCTGCTGCATGGCGTATATAGCAAGCCCTTAAATGCAGGAGTCGACGAATGCTGCCTGTGGGGCGATTATTTTTACTTTGAAGCGCTGGTCCGGGCAACAAGAGATTGGAAGCTGTATTGGTAAACAAAATGAGGATGACATCTACCAATAGGAATCAAGGAGGATTTTTTGCATGAAACAGCTAACTGCCATATTAATCGGAGCGGGAGCCAGGGGCTCTTTCAGTTACGCGCCTTACGCACTGGACTACCCGCATGAATTAAAGTTTGTCGCCGTAGCGGAGCCAGACCCGAATCGCTTGGCGCAATTCGCACAGGAGCACGGTATCCCGCCGGAGCGGTGCTATGATTCGTGGGAGCAACTGCTTGAACAGCCGCAGCTGGCCGATATCGCTGTGATTTGCACGCAGGACCGGATGCATTACTATCCGACGATGAAGGCTTTACGTAACAAGTACCATGTGCTGTTGGAAAAGCCGATGTCACCCGATCCGAAGGAATGTATCGATATGGAGCAAGCGGCTAAAGAAAATAACCGGCTGCTTACGATTTGCCACGTTCTTCGCTACACGCCATTCTGGTCGGCTATTAAGCGGCTTATTACGGAAGGACGCATCGGGCAAGTGGCATCGATCCAGCTCAATGAGAACGTCGGCTATTGGCATATGGCGCATAGCTTCGTTCGCGGCAACTGGAACAATTCGGATGTGTCGAGCCCGATGATCTTGGCCAAATCGTGCCATGATATGGATGTGTTGTCTTGGTTGATGGATGAGCCGTGTGTACGGGTCAGCTCGTATGGCTCGCTAATGCATTTTCATTCCGGCAATGCGCCGGAAGGCTCCACTGAATATTGTATTGACGGCTGCGCCGTAGAAACAACATGTCCGTATTCAGCCCCTCGCTTCTATTTGGGCGAGAGTAAAGCTTGGGCAAGACATTTCACGGCAGACTTATCTCGGGAAAGCATTGTGCAAGGCTTGAAGGAGACCGGCTACGGTCGATGTGTGTATAAATGCGATAATAACGTCGTAGATCACCAAGTTGTGAATATGGAATTTGCGAGCGGCGCTACCGCTATTTTCAGCATGAGCGGTTTTACTCGCGATCAGGAGCGCCGTATTCAAATTATGGGCACCCGCGGTGAAATTCGCGGTGAGGATGACAAGATTATCCTGATGGATTTTGTCACGCATGAGAAGACGGAGATTATGCTTCCGAAGCAAACGAGCGGGCATGGCGGCGGCGATAGCGGAATCGTCCGCAGCTTTTTACAAGAAGTGCGCGATTACAATGGAGAAGAAAGCTTAACGTCCGCTGCGGCCTCCGTTCGGAGTCATCTGATGGCGTTTGCAGCGGAACACTCCCGCTTGAATCAGGGGAAATCGATCGAACTGGCTGAGTTTGCCGGCTCGCTTTCTTAAAGTGAACTAGCAGAATGATCATGTATGGCCTTATCCGCCATGTGCTAAAATAGACTCCAAGAGAGCATTGATATCGTTTCTCGGATGATAGGGAAAGGCCGCGATTATACAATGAGAGTATCATTTCTGCGTTTTATTAGAAGAAGTTTTTTTGTTAAAGTTATTTTCATCCTTTTTCTGGTTTCTGCTATTCCCTTATCTATTTTCGCCTATGTAACGGTACATGTTTCGAACCAAACGGTGATGGCGAAAGTGAACGCGCTGAATTTTCAAGTCGTTAACCAGTTGAACGAACAAATCGATAATACGATGGTGCGTATTCAACAATTAAGCAACCAATACGGACTTTCGCCGGTCATCACCAACGCTTTGAATGCAAAGGACAGCTACTTCGACTACGTGATTCAGATGCAGGAATTGCTGAGAACGTTGGATACGGGAAAAACGACGATCGGGGATATAGCGGATATCAGCATCTATTCTGTCGATTCCGGTGAAGTCATTTCTACAACGGATTCGATAGCTCCCTTAGCGCAATCACGTTATGAGGAGCTTATCCACTCTATGGAAGCATCGAACAAGGCATTTCAATTAATCGATACGCCCAGCACGGAGAATTCTTTTCTTGCCGACAACAGCTTCTTTATGCGAAAACTCACATATTCCAATGGGACAGGCTACAGAGGAATGCTGATCATTACGCTGCCGAAGCAAGCTTTGCAAAAGGCGATTCATAACATCAATCTGGGTCCCGACGGAGCCGTATACATTGTCACGAGCGAGAACAAAGTCATTGCCACGACGAGCACGGCTTCTTCAA
This sequence comes from Paenibacillus planticolens, assembly GCF_013141725.1. Lineage (GTDB taxonomy): Bacteria > Bacillota > Bacilli > Paenibacillales > NBRC-103111 > Paenibacillus_E > Paenibacillus_E planticolens. The sequence goes on from NZ_WHNZ01000026.1 coordinate 40,740, forward strand.
CAGAAATTTCCAAGCGGATCGAACAGGCCATAGAGGGTTGGAACGAAAGCAAACATAGCGAACAGTTCGTCGTTGATCACTCCCTGTTCTCGATTAAACAGTCCGGTAACTTTCATAAGTGGAGTGTCATTTCTGAAATACCGGTTGATCAATTGTCGGAGAGTGCGCGGTTTATTACGAGAACGGCATTGATCTTGTTAATGATGCTTATGCTTTTTGGACTGATCGGTGCACTAGTGATCGGTTACAATCTGTATCGGCCGCTTCAGCGGCTCAAACGGCATATGAGATCGATTCAGCAGGGCAACTTCTCCAACTCGTATTCGGATTATCCGAAAAATGAGATTGGCGAGCTGGGTATGATGCTGAATAATATGGCCTTTCGCCTGAATACGCTGATGGAAAATTTACAGCAATCGGAAGAATTGAAACGACGCAGTGAAATAACGGCGCTGCAGGCCCAAATCAATCCTCATTTCTTATACAACACATTAAATACAATCAGCATGTTCGCCATGTTGAAAGATTACAACAAAATCAGAAGCATGCTGCACAGACTCATTTCCATGCTGCGCTACTCGATGGAAAACTATGCACAGCTTGTCCCTCTTTCCGGGGAACTTCATTACATAACCGATTATATCGCCATGCTGCAATTGAGGTATGATTGCCAAATTATTGTGAGAACGGAAATTGACGAACAATTGAAAGGCATGCTAATTCCGAAGCTCTTATTGCAGCCCTTGATCGAAAATTCATTGTTTCACGGTATTTTCGGCAAAGAAACCGATCAAGGGACCATTGTTGTTCGAGCGGTTCCGTTCACGGAAGAAACGGTCATGCTCCAAATTGAAGATGATGGATTAGGCTTGGAGCCGGACCGCTTAGAACAGCTGCGACGGTATATTCAGCACGAAGATCGCGGGGAAAGCATAGGAATTAAAAATGTATCAGAACGCGTCAGACTGCTGTTCGGGGAGCAATCTCAATTTCGAATTGAAAGTAATGCTCAAGGAGAAGGGACAATCGTGTCCATCCTTATTCCAAGGCATCGATTGGAATTCGCTAAGGAGGAACACTCGCATGACGGCTCCATATAAGGTATTGATCGTTGAGGATGAGAAACCGGCCCGCGATGTATTCAAACAAATGATTGCCCAAGAAAAGGAATGGTTTGAGCTCGTAGGAGAGGCTGTCAACGGAAGAAGAGGGCTTGAACTGTTCAAACAATTTCAACCTCATTTTCTGATTACTGATATAACGATGCCGGTGATGAGCGGAATTGAAATGCTTCAAGCGTTGAAACAGTTGCAACCGGATATGCCGGAGACGATTATTTTATCTTGTCACAAAGATTTCCATTTTGCTCAAAAGGCCATTGAATTAGGCGCGTCATCCTACTTGATTAAGGAAGATTGTCTGCTCCAAGAGAACCTGCTCGCCGACACACTCAAAAACTTCATTCCGCGAATTTGCAGGCGGGAAGACGATCGGCAAAAAATACAAGCAAACGAACAAAATACCGACGCAGGCATAGCGGAAGTGAGCTATGAGCAAGGAAGTCCTGTCAATGCGATCATGTTGAATGTAATCGAACAGCTGAGGGCTGATTTGTCCGTATCGATATCCTTGGAAGACATGGCTGCGAAAGTAGGATACAGCATTCCTTATCTCAGTTCTTTGTTTAAGAAAACGACAGGGCAAACGTACACCCAATATATGATGACGATGAGGGTTCAAGCTGCTAAACGCATGCTGCTGACAACCGATCTTCGAACATTTCAAATTGCCGAACAGGTTGGGATGGAAAATTACCGTCATTTCAATAAAGTATTTAAAAGAATGGTCGGCATGAGTCCGAAGGAGTATAAGCTATCCCATCATCAGTTGAGTGGGCTTGCTAATCCGGAAACCCTTTAAATGGAGGTTCACGTATATGTATCCGTTGCACTCAGCGGCGTGGCTGGAACAATTTCGTTCGCGCATCCGAACCGAAACAACCGTGCGGAAGGCACTTGCTTATCAAATGAAACAGATGAAATCCGTCGTCGAAGTTCCTCCGGTTATTCCGCTCTCCGGAGGAGGCTGGAGTCATGCCTATGTCTGCCCGGCTGACGGAACCCGTCTTCAGACGGTCACGCGTGTTGTCCACAAGTGCCCGCTTTGTCAGCGAGAGATGAGCGGTTCGCCATATGACGAGGTCGTTATTGCTGAGGAACATGCAGCATGCAGCAATCGTGCTCTGACCGCTGCTCTGCTGTACGCCGCAACCGATGAAATCGCATATGCCGAGTGGGCAAAGCAGGTAATTTTGTTTTATGCACAACATTATGCTGCTTATGATTTGCATGATATTTTTGGTAAAAGCGGCAGCGAAGCGGGAAGATACGGAGCAAGGGTACAAAATCAGACACTTAGCGAAGCAATGTGGGTGATTCCGCTTGCTCAAGCTTTCACGATACTTAAGTGCTGCCAAATGTGGACGGATGCGGAGATGCGGGGCATCGAGTTGAACCTGTTTTGGCCTGTAATTGCCGTGATAGAGCGAAATCCGCGCGGGGAGTCGAACTGGCAGAGCTATCACAATGCAGCGGCTGCTGTGATCGCCGAAGCGTTGGGCGATAGAGAATTGCTCGAGAGGGCGTTGAACGATCCTCACAATGGGTTTCATTTTCAAATGGAACAAAGTGTGGGAAAAGAAGGCTTTTGGTTTGAAGGATCGTGGGGGTATCATTTCTATACGTTGATCGCGCTGATCGCGACAGTTCACTCTGCCGCAGCATTCGACGTGTCGCTAAACGAGGACAGGAAATTCCAGCTCATGTTTCGTATCCCCCTTGAAGCTCATTTGCCAGACTACACGTTTCCGGCCATTCACGATTCAATGGAAACCGACCTGAGGCAGCATGCAGACTTGTATGAATTCGCTTATGCAGTGTACGGCTTAGGAGAAGACACCCTTCAACACTCGGAAAGATGTTCCCTGTACAGTCTGCTTTATGGCAGAGATATCCTGGAAGCGGAGGAGTCTGGCGGCAAAGCGGCCATTCAGAATATCCGTGTGATCAACTTAAATAAGCCAGGCATGCTTTATGTGACAATTGGAAAAGGAGCCTCGGCGCAAGCGGCGCTAGTCGATTATGGAGAGCATGGCGGTTGGCACGGCCACTTCGACAAACTGAACGTGATTTATTATGCAGGAGGCCGCTGTTGGCTGACGGATGCCGGCATGTTGGGGTACAGCCACCCACTGCACGATGCTTGGTTCCGGCAAACGATTGCTCACAATACCATTGTGGTCGGAGGCCGCTCACAGAGTCCTTCTACGGGAGTTTTGCGGGATGTAAAGACGGACGAGCGAGACGGCACGGTTCGAATTTGCGCTGAGGTGGAGGACGCCTATGCGGGTGTACGCTTGGAGAGAATCATCACGCTTGCGAGCGGTCTGTTCATCGATGAATGCAAGGTCTTTTGCGACCGTGAGGAGGATGTGGATTGGGTATTTCATACCCCCGGCGTTCCGGTCCTTCCATCGTCCATCGGGTATGAGCCTGTTTCTTCTGTGGAGCTGTCCGATTCCGACGGATACTCTTATTTGAAGGAAATCCGCAGGCTAACCGGTTTGCCCGATGATCCTCGAATGCTGGAGTGGAAATGGAACGAGACGGATGCTGGGCATGAGCGGCTGCAGATGTATGGTATCGGCCGTTTTTCCGGTAACTTGGCACAGGAGGAGTGGTATTTGGCCGAATCACCGGGGATGGCGCATGTCAAACGCCGGAGCACGTTGATCCGCAGAGTGCGCAAGGTGAGGGAGACGTCATTTGTTTCCGTGTTTCGGGCTTGTGCGAAAGGCGACGAACCGCTTTGCACTTCAAGCTTGAACGCATGCAGGAGAGAAGAATAGGCATTGTAAAATCCGTATCCGCTCAGGGAATACGGATTTTTGCTGATGTCTAATTACTTCGCGTTTTCCGGATGAAGAAGCTTTTTTTTCTCATCGGAAGTATCGTAAGCAGACAGTATGGATGAAAGCAATCCTGGGAAGCGCTGTTCCAGATCCTCAGTTCGCAAGGATATAAGCCGCAGGGTCCCTTGGACGCGAACATTCACCACGCCGGCCTCTCTTAAAGTGCGAGCATGATGGGACATTGTCGATTTTACAACAGGAACTTCGAAGTCTCCGCAAGCCCGTTCGCTCACATCACGGAGTTCTGAAACAATTAACAAACGCACGGGATCGCTTAACGCATATAAAACGGTGGACAAATGAATATCTGCACGGTCTGGATGATATAAAAATTTCATGAAGGGACCCCCCTTACTTTTTTCGAGTTTATGATTGAATTATAGCATAACCCATGTTATTATTCTATTGTTCGATAATTATCGAATTTTAGAAATTGAAGTGGAGGCGAACAGCTGCTATGAAAAAATTGAACGTTTCAAATCATGCGCAAGAGGGAAGCGTAATGAAAGAAGGAGTTGTTCTCCTATTGCTTGGCGTAACGATCGTACTCGTCATCATGAATACGATGATGTTTAATTTAGCATTGCCGGATGTAGCAAAAGCTTTCCAACTATCGGCATCATCGACTTCGTGGATTGTTACGGGCTACTCTATTGTATTCGCGATCTCATCCATTACTTACAGCCGGCTTGCTGATTTCGTTCCGATACGAAGATTGTTCATTATCGGAATTTTGTCGCTGAGTCTCGGCGCTATTGCCGGACTATTCAGCAACAGCTTTGCGGTGCTGCTCATCGTGCGCATTGTTCAAGCTTCGGGAGCGGGCTCGATCCCTGCATTGTCTTTAGTCTTAATATCCCGTTATATACCGATGGCACGCCGCGGGAAAGCAATGGCCATGATTATGTCTTCGGTAGCTTTTGGGCTAGGCTTCGGTCCCGTTGTCGGCGGATTTATCGTGGAATTTTTGGGCTGGCATCTTTTGTTTGTCATAACCGCAGTCACTTTGCTGTTAGTGCCTCTTTATATCAGGCTCATTCCTAGAGAAGAGCCGCGTAAAGGTTCTTTCGACGTTATAGGTGCACTATTCATCGGTATAGGTACTACCGGACTTCTTTTATATTTAACGAATCATTCTTGGATAGCGCTCCTGGCCGGACTTATTTCGATAGCTTTATTTATTGTGCGCATTCGCTCTGCAAAAGATCCTTTTGTACTCCCGTCATTATTCGCCAACCGCTCATTTCTCATTCTAGGAGCCGTGGGAATCGCAGCGTATTTATGCAGCTTTGCAACCTTGTTCCTCATGCCTCAAATGCTTGTTAAACAGTATCACCTGAGTGCGATCCAAGCCGGTCTGGTGATTTTCCCTGGTTCCTTCTTAGCGATGGTCATTTCCCGTCAAGTTGGGCGTATCATTGATACACGCGGGAATAGCTCCATTATCCGGTACACGCCATTGCTTCTTCTGGCATCGGTCATCCTGTTTGCGTTGTTTGAGGGCACCTCATTTTTCTCGATCATGTTCATCTATATGTTGATGAGCGTCAGTTACACGATCTTAACGAGCAGTATATCGAATGAAATGTCGAGATTACTTCTCCCTACGCAGATTGCCTCGGGACTTGGGCTGTTTCAGCTTCTACAATTTTTCAGCGGCGCATTTGGTGTGGCCGCGACAGCCAGCGCTCTTGTTTGGCAGAAGGATCTCCCTCTGGCACATGCATACAGCAATGTTTATTGGGGGCTAACACTTATTGTTATTCTGTCAATTGTGTGTGCGCTCGGATACCTTCGATCCGCATTGCGAAAGCAGCAGGTGACAATTTCTTAAATAAAAAAATAACCCGGGAATAGGTTCCCCGAGTCATTTTTTTTATTTTTTCAAGAAATAAGTTTCCAAGTCGTCAAGCAGCAAGTTAGCGGCTTTAATGCCTCCTGCCGTATTCCAAACGGCGTCGCTTACCTTATGTACATTTCCATTTTTCACGACGTCAATGTTTTTCCAAAGCGGATCATTCATCCACTCCTGCTCAATTTTGTTTCCTTCGCCTTTATCGTTCTCGTAAGTGAAGTAGAACAGCACGTCGCCGTTCATATCCGGAATGCGTTCCTTTTGTACATCGTCGGCGAACTTATCTTGATCCTGCGAAGCAGGGCGCTGTAATCCAAGCTTTTTCAACACGACGCCAGAGAAGGTGTCTTTCATATAAATCCGCACTTTACCCGGCATGAAGCGAACGATGGATACTTTCGTATTAAGTTTATCTCCGGCTTTTTGTTTGAAATCGGAAATTCGCTTTTCAAAATTGCCGATGATTTTGTCGCCTTCCGCCTTTTTATTCAAAGCTTCGGCATACAGCTGGTAATTAACTTGCCAGTCGCCCATTAGTTTTTCGGAAAATACCGTTGGGGCAATCGCTGATAATTGCTGATAAACTTTCTCTTGTCGCAATTTATTGCCGAGAATGAGATCCGGCTTTAAGGAGGCAATGAGCTCCAGGTTCGGCTGATTCTCGTCGCCTACGACTTTTACGTCCGTCATATCCGATTTGATATGGTCATACCAGTCCCCGGTACTTGTAAAAGATTTCACGGCGCCAACAGGTTTGATACCTAAGCTCAGCACGGCTTCCGTTCCTTCGTTCGTCAGAACAACGATTTTCTTAGGCGTTCCTGTAATTTTAGTTTCGCCCATAGCGTGCTTAACTGTGTATTCGACGGGAGCACTTGGCGACGTTGACGCTTTAGGCTCATTATTTGCCGCTTTATCAGCGGTCTTGGTTTCTGTTTGTTGTCCACAACCGACAAGAATGAGCATGCACGCCATGATCAGAACGAGCAGTCTTCCCCCAAAATTGCGTACCCCAATCCTATTTCTTGATACCATGGATACTCTAACCTCCAATTATTATGAGAACGATTATCATTACCAAATGAATTGTATTCGTTACCGTGCTCCTTGTCAAGGCTTGTGAGTTTTTTGGGAGTATGAAATGATAGGATAAGAAGTCTTACTGGTTATTTATTGAGAAAGAGGGAGTCTTCATGTACAAGCTTCGCCAGCTCATTGCTCTCGCCGTTGTTTTTTCTCTCTCTGTTCTCTTATTCATAGGCATATATGCCCAATCTATTCCGAATAAGGCGACACAGTCCGCGAAACATGGCGTGTTGGATTTAACAAGCTGGGATTTTCATAGACAGGGATTGGTCTCCTTGGATGGAGAGTGGGAGTTCTACGAAGGAAAGCTTCTGGAACCGGCAGATTTTCGTGCTGGACCTGGACCGGATGCGGCGTATTTAGCCGTACCCGGCACTTGGAAAGGGAAGAATAAGGAAGGCGGCATGAGCAGGAAAGGTTATGCAACCTACCGCCTCAAGGTACTTGTTCATGCGAACGGCGACGATATCTATGGAGTGAAATTGAGAAGCATCCGGATGTCGCACCGTTTGTATATTGACGGGCAGCTGCAGGGAGAGAGCGGCCGGCCTGCCGAGGTGAAAGAAGCGCATGCTCCCGGCAATACGCCGTATAGCGCATTTTTTCATACCGATGCCAAGGAAATTGAAGTGATTATTCAAGTGTCCAACTATGAGTTTTTCACCGGGGGAATCGTCAACTCGATCCAGTTCGGAGGACATAAGGATATTGCGCAGTTGGATAACATACTGATCGGTAGCGATATGGTGGTCATTTTTATATTGGTTATGTTCGGAACATATCACATTAGCTTCTATTTTCTGCGCCGGCAGGAGAAAACCTATTTGCTCAGCGGGCTGTATTTGTTCTCCCTCTCCGCCGTTCAATTGCTGTTTGGCGAAAAGATTTTCCAGCGGCTGATGCCGGGCATTCCATTCGATATCGTTTACAAAGCGTTGGATGTAAGCCAATTCGTAAGCTCGCTCTTAAGTATTTTGTTTTTCTGTTCCCTGGACAACCGGCTAATCCCTCGACGAAAGCTGCTGTGGCTAACCTCGCCGATTGTGATGTATGTAGCGGTCATTTTCGTTCTGCCTTATTCACTCTACAATGAAGTCAGATATGCCTTTTTTGTCTACATTGGACTTGTTCCGCTCTATATACTTACCAGAATGATTCACTTGTACTTGCGCAGTCAGAGAGGCTCATCCGAAAGGAAAGAAATCCTGCTGTTCATTGCTGCAATCGTTTCTTTGTTAGTGTTTCTGATTGATGGTTCGCTTTATGCGGAGAACGCAGTTGCTTCCGATCTCATGAGCAAAGTAGGGGTTATTTGTTTCATTACATTAATGAACATTTTACTGGCCGTACGTTTTAAAAACGCCTACGAAAAAAATGAGCTGCTGACGCATCAACTTATGGTCTCCAACCAACGGAAAGACGAGTTTTTGATGCATACCTCCCATGAGGTCAAAACTCCGCTTCACGGGATTATGAATATTACCTCCCATTTGCTGGATGATGATGAACATAATTTATCTTCTAAGCAAAAGCAAAGCCTGTGGCTGATCAAAGATACTTCGATCAAACTCTCGATGCTGATGCGCGATTTGATTGACGTCTCTCGTCTGAAGCAGGGCGAGCTTCGATTGCATATGACCGTTGTGGATGTAAGGACAGTTACGCAGATCGTATTCGATGTTTTACAATTTGAGCTCGCCGGCAAAGCCGTTCGGCTGGATAATCAGGTTCCTCCGAATGTATGGGCCGAAGCGGACGAGAATCGATTGCGCCAAATTATGTACAATTTGATTCATAATTCTATCAAACATACGAATCAAGGAAGCATCGTCATTACAGCGAGTGTTAGTAAGGGAATCGTATCGATTTCGGTCGAGGACACGGGCACTGGAATTCCCCGCGACAGGCACTCGGAAATTTTCGGGTATTTCGAACAACTCGATCAAGTTTTGCCGGATGACGGGTACACCGGCATGGGGGTTGGGCTGTACATAAGCCGAAAGCTCGTCGAACGCATGGGAGGGCAAATCGGAGTCGAGTGGTCTGAGGCGGGTCAGGGAACGCGTATGACTTTTTCGCTGCCCAGCGCCGATGAGCGAGCGCCATTATACGAGGGAACTTCCGATTCGGACATGAACGCAGACTCAGGCAGAATCGTGCAGAGCCGCGATACGCTGGACATACTGGAAGAGCATGAATCTACGATTTTGATTGTGGATGACGAAGCTTCCAACATATACACATTGCTGAACATTTTAAAAAGATACCGGTACAACGTGGTTACAGCATTCTCGGCCAAAGAAGCGTTGGCCAAAATCAAGGAGTATCCGCAGATAGACTTGGTTATTCTCGATGTCATGATGCCCGGGATATCGGGCATAGAGTTGTGCCGTTTGCTGCGCGCGCACCACTCCATTCTCGACCTGCCGATATTGTTCGCGACCGCCAAGGATACGCCCCAAGATATCGCTCTCGGCTTCAGGGCAGGGGCTAACGATTACTTGACGAAGCCGTTTGAAGCGGAAACGCTGCTTGCCCGCATTCATACGCTGATTGCTATGAAGACGTCCATTCAAGAGGCGATACTGAGCGAGCTTGCTTTTCATCAGGCTCAGATTAAACCGCATTTTCTGTATAATGCGCTGAGCAGCGTCATTTCATTTTGTTATACGGACGGGGAGAAGGCCGCCTATTTGTTATCGAAGCTCAGCCAGTATTTGCGATACATTTTGGACATGGACCGGCATGAGTTATACGTCAGTTTAGGGCGTGAACTGGAATTGATTGACGCCTATGTCGAGATCGAAAAAGCGCGATTCGGCGAACGGTTCGATGTGATTTATTATGTAGACGACAATCTTAAGGATATCTCTATTCCATCCTTATGTATTCAGCCGTTTATCGAAAATGCGATTCGTCATGGCTTGTTCGAGAAAGACGGACACGGCACCGTCACGTTATCCATCCAGGAAGGGGATCGCTATTTGCAGGTGTCCGTCCATGACGATGGCGTGGGGATTCCCGACGATTTGCTTTACCGGATCGCCAGCGGAAGGTCAAGTACGGGCGGGATTGGCATTTCAAACATCCGCAAGCGGTTGGATGCCATTCCGGGCGCGACCGTAACGGTAAGCTCCGAGTTGGGACGCGGAACGAAAGTTGTGATGTATTTGCCGTTCACATCTACTGAATATGCCGCTATGGAAGAAAGGGGGGCTGAGATTGTTTAAAGTCATCATAGTTGAAGATGAAAAGCCGGTTCTCGAGCTTATGAAAGTCATTATCGGGCGCAACGGCCATTATGACATTGTCGGGGCTTTCAGCAATGGGCATGAGGCGCTTGAACGGTTGCCGGAACTGAGGCCCGACATTGCGTTCCTTGATGTGGAAATGCCCAAGATGAACGGACTTGAACTCGCTCAGCGATTGAATGAAATCTCAGAGCATACGCGAGTCGTATTTACGACGGCTTATAAAGATTATGCGGTAGATGCATTTAAAGTATACGCGTTCGATTATTTGTTAAAGCCGGTCACTCCGGATGCCATTGAAAGGTTGACCCATCGGCTGCTCAAGCTTGAGCGTCCCGCAGCAGCGGAGGAAAAACAAGAACGCGGGGCGCTGGTACGCTGTCTTGGGGGCTTCGACGTCAGAAGTCCGGACGGTACGGTTGTCCGTTGGCCGACGCGAAAGACGGAGGAATTGTTTGCGTATTTCCTGTGCCATCCGAAACAAGATATGAGCAAGTGGCAGCTGGCCGATATGTTGTGGCCGGATATGCCGGAAGACAGAGGCTCTCACAACTTGCACAATACGATTTATCGTCTGAAAAAGCTGCTCAAAGAACAAGAGATAGGCATGGATATCGTGAAAACGAATGATGGCTATATGCTGGATCCCTTGCAAGCTCGTTATGATTTAATTGAATTTCAAATAGCCGTGCGGGAAGGATCGCACGATTACGCTCAAGCGGAACGCGCATGCTCGCTGTACCGCGGATCTCTTTTAGATCGAAAAGATTATCTGTGGAAGTCTCAGTTGGAGGAAGGCTATGCCAAGCAGTATACGGCTCTTCTGAGAAGTTTGGCCAGCCGGGATATGGCCGATCAGGCATGGGGCAAGGCGGAACAACGGATGGATGTGTATTTGTCAATCTATCCGCTGGATGAAGACATGAATCAATTGCTAATGGACGTCTACGCTTCCAGCGGCAGGCCGGAGCGAGCACTCAAGCACTTTAGCAGTTTTGATGCGCTATACCGGCAAGAACTGGGCGTCGAGCTGCCGAAAGCAATGAGAGATAGAGTGTCCGCGTATTTATAGGTTGCATGAAGGCGAAGGGGCTTATCTGAAAGTAGATTATTCTGCTTCGGGAGGGTCCTTTGGTGTTTTTATCGGAATGTGTCGAAAATCTTGTGAGAATCTTGAGAGAAGCGTATGTTAACATGCTAGTCAATGAGTAATTTGTAATATTATGGAACCTGATATCGAAAATCCAAGGAGGACAATCGAAGGATCGATGACAATGATACAGGGCTGTCACTTTTCAAAAAAGGGAGATGATGAACGGTGAAGGAAAGAATTTTGATTGTTGATGATGCGGCTTTTATGAGAGCTATGTTGAAGGATATGCTTATGGACTTGGAGTACGAGATCGTGGCGGAGGGCAGGAACGGCCTGGAAGCGGTACAGATGTACAAGAGATTCAAACCGGATTTAGTCACATTGGACATCACAATGCCTGAGATGGATGGCATTGCGGCGCTTATTGAAATTAAACATTTCGATCCGCAAGCCAAAGTCATTATGTGTTCGGCAATGGGGCAGCAGAAGCTGGTCGTAGATTCGATTCAAGCAGGCGCTAAAGACTTTCTCGTCAAACCCTTCAATAAGGAAAGACTTGCCGATGCGATGAAAAAGTTGTTTCTTCCGAAAATAGCGCGATAATCTTCAGCACACAGCTGCAAGGATCATTTTCAGGCAGTCCCGAAAGTAGAATGTTCTGCTTTTGGGATGGCCTTTTTTTGTTTGGAGCATAGTTTGCGTCTTGGTAAAGTGTGAGAGGGAACTACATGTCGCTATTTGAGCTAAATCCTCAATTTCATGTGTCAAACGGAACTACAGGGTCTTATTTGCGAAAAAATGGCGTATTTTTTCCGGAAATTGATAAAATAGAGGATCGCAGTTCCCTCCTTCTTGCAAAAGTGTCGAGTTTCTGGAAAATAGTGGATCATAGTTCCCGCTCAGTTAACGGCGCGCCAATGATGAAGCGCTCACAGATCACAAGAACGATTTGTTATAGGGATTTTGGCGGATCATTCGGATAAGATTCATCGTGGAAGCGGATAAGGGCTCATTTTTGCGTGTGCAGATGGCGATTGAATTTTTTAGATGGATTCCTTCCACGTAAACACGGGACAGCTCTCCGCGTTCCACATATTCACGGACAACCAATGACGAGACGAAGTTCGCGCCGTACCCGGCAATAACAGCAGTAATCGCTTCATGCAGTCCGTTAAACTGCAAAGAAATGGTGGGAACGGAGGAATTGTACGTCCGGCATAAGGATAACAATCTCTCCCGCGTCGAGCTTCCTTCTTCACGCATGACAAAAGGTTCCTTCATCATTTCGGAGAGAGAAACTTGCTGATTTGCATATTTGTGATGAGGAGCAACGACAAACCACAGCTCGTCCTGGAACAATTCTTCCGTCTGAATCGTATCCGGGTAAGCCTCGGCGATCCCTCCATAAATTGCGATATCAACCTCTACATGCAAAAGTTGTTTGAGGGCATCACTTGAGTTGGTTGTGGTGATGATCATTTCGACTTGCTCATACTGCTGCTTAAACTTGGCTATCCAAGCGGGGATGAGGAAGTGAGCGGGTAAATACGTTGCGGCTAATCGAATGCACCCGTTCGTCCCGTTACGGTAATTGTGGGCGAATTGTTCGATTTGCTGTTCAACCGCGAAGAGTCTTTTGGCAAGTAACGCAAGTTCCTCGCCGGCATCTGTGAGAGCGATTCCTCTTCCCTGAGGTTTGAGCAATGGGAGCATCATTTCCTTCTCGAATTTTTTGATCTGAGCGGTAATGGCGGGCTGACTTATATTTAACAGTTCGGAAGCGCGCGTCACGCTTCCAGTCGTTGCGACCGTATGAAATAAACGCAGTGCATGCAAATTCATCCTGTATACTCCCTTTGCTTCTTATTTATATATTATAAGTATAAATAAGTGAAAAAGATATATTATTCTTATGATTCAAACTGGCATACAATGGAGTAGAAAGTAAGGAGCAAAGAGGAGGAATGAGAAGGATGAATCAATCGAACACATGGGAAAAAGTAGATCAGTATATTACGGAGCGCCTGATTCCACATGACGCTGTACTGGAAAAAGCGCTGATTGCGAATCAACAAGCAGGGCTGCCTGCATATGATGTTACACCTACGCAAGGTAAACTGTTGAATTTATTAGCGCAAATGCAAGGCGCCAAACGAATCCTGGAGATCGGGACACTGGGGGGATACAGTACAATTTGGTTGGCGCGTGCATTGCCTTCCGGTGGACAATTAGTAACTTTGGAACTCGACCCGGTTCATGCCCAGGTGGCAGCGGCGAACCTGTCCCTTGCGCAGTTGAGCGATATGGTTGAGCTTCGGGTAGGGGATGCTTTGGAACAATTGGCGCAGATGGACGAGGAAGGCGTTCAGCCTTTTGATATGATTTTTATTGATGCCGACAAACCTAATAATCCTAACTATTTAAAATGGGCGCTGCATTTCTCCCATCCTGGGACTGTCATTATTGGCGATAATGTTATTCGCGAAGGCGAGATTATTAATGAAGGAAGTCAAGATCCCCGCGTCCAGGGAGTAAGGCAGTTCTATGATCTGTTGGCTGAGGAACCGAAGATTAACGCAACGGCTATTCAGACTGTTGGCAGTAAAGGTTATGATGGCTTTGTATTGGGGATTGTAAAATAGTGTTTAGGCGAGTTGCTTGTGAGTTGCTTGTGCTAACGGACAGTGTAGGCTTTATTCAAAGGATTTCAGCTAATGATGAATTCTAGCGGACGCTTGAGCAGTTATTCATGAGATCAGAGCGTGTTTATGCTGTCGATTGGTCTAGTAACGAATCTGGAGTCCGTCCCTGATGAGATTAAGCTCATTTATCGGAAATAACGACAATGAGGTCCGCAGAGGAGAGGCATACCAGGCGTCCAACCTCTCGGGAGTGGGGGCTGCTGACACGGTAGCCATAGGAAGCGCCGTCAGCCTCGGAAGGCCAGCGGAGGCATATAATTTAACAAATGAGCAGGTGCCGTCAGGTGTCTGCTTGTTTGTTTTTATGGCGGAAGTGTCCTCTGCCGCTGGCATGAACTTGGCAGGAATATTTCTTGGGAAATATTCCTAAGCGAGCTCCTGCTGCTTGTTGTTCGTTAATCCGCCCGAAACGGAAAGAAATGCAGCGGATTAGCAGAAACGTCTAGTCTCCATGCCCCGCAGGAAGGTAGGGGGAACTACAGGGCTTTATTTCTCCCTAAACAGCCCTTTTGGCGAGGGAAAGGGAACTAGAGTCCGCTATTTCACCATCTGAACAGATCGTTAGCGAATTGAGCTGAAATAAGAACCTGCAGTTCCCCTTTGGCACCTGAAATTTCACATTTCGTCGAAATAAGGGAATGAAGTTCCCACAAGCTGAACCGGTATTAGTTATTTGCTAGTTGCAGGTAAGGGTTAACACTCAGTCGAATATATCTTCCAAAGAGATATCTAAATAATGGAAGTATATACAATTTATTAATATGAAGGTGCTGGTCGCTTTAATCTGCGTGCAAGTTTAGAAGTAACAAAGAAAGGTCCAGGTATTTACATGGCTAGCAGCACGTAGTGACCTCTTGGGCAACCAGTGGGACAATCAATATAATGAGGAAGGAGAAGAATGATGCGAAAAAATATGATCATTGTGTCTGTATGTGTCGTAATTATTTTATCTATCTCTGTGTTTATGTATGATATGAAAGACAATCCTAACTCAATGAAGAATCGATTATCCAAAGAAACGTTGAGTCATTTTTATGATGTTTACGCAAAAGGCATGGACGGTGTTTCTGAATTTATGAAAAATAATAATGCAGGTAGCCTCGCCAATTACAGATTTTACTACGGTGAAATATTGGGATATCAAATAGAAAAGATCAAAGATCTAGATCCTTTACATAAGGAGGCAAAAGTTAAAGTTCAAGTTAAAGATAAACAGAAAGCCTATACAGATTTCATTACTTTAGAGTTAATTAATAACAAATGGTTAATTAGTAGTTATTCAAGTTCAAGTAAGGAAGGTTGGCCAACCCTACCATAAGTGATAGGGTACAGAGCCTTAAAATAATACGGAGAATACGCTGATAAATGCTCTTAAATCAAGGGTCTGATCTTCACTCAATAACACAGATTTCGACACTCTCGTTTCGACTGTAATTTCATTTATATGAATCTAGAATACTATTAGGAGCATGTAACCTTGGAAATGATGAGGAGATGATCAAATGGTGAATTTAGATTTAGAATTGGTTTATAGTCCAAAACAAGTACACGAACATCTTCGGGTAAGCGATTCAAGCTTACGCAAATATGCGATGGCTCTCGAAGCAAGAGGGTACAAATTCCGCAAAGAGGATAATGGCAACCGGATTTTTACGCAACATGACATTGATATATTTGAAATCTTAAAACAGCGTCTGGATGCTGGTCAAAGCATGAAGACTGCTGCAAGCTCAACCATGAACCATGTTCGCAAGAACGCGACAAGAACGCTACCCGTTCCTGTCGTCCCTCCTGCTCCTCCAGCGGTATCCGAACGTTCTTCCGACGCTATGAAACAGATGTTTGAGGAGGGGCTTGCGGTGCTGCTTGAAGAACGCATCCATACCGCTATGAAACCGCTAATAGAAGGCGTTTCCCACTTAAGTAGTCTTGTAACGGATCTGTCACACCAAAATAAGCAATTGTTATCCCAAAACCAGGAGCTAAGAACGATGCTGCCGGCACCGCCTGATAGGGAGGAGGAACAGCGCCGTCAGCGCGAGATTGTGGCAGAAGTGAAGGTCCTGCACGAAGATCAGAGGAAGCTTGAACTTCTGCATTATGAAGAACTGAAGCGGCAAAACGAGGAAATACAGAAGCTTATTCCCCCTGCGCCGGATTATGAAAAAGAGCGCAGCGAAAGAACCAACGAATATCTGACAATTCGTAGAATCAACCTCGCACTTGAAAAGGAAGCCCGCGATCTGTGGAGTCAACAGCCGGAGCAAGAACGGCTAAGAAGGAGCGGCCTCTTCAAGAAGGAAGAAAATACGGAAAAACGCGACGGTTTCATTAAAACGTATATGGATGAATATTTTGAAGAACGATTACGCAGTGAATTTGCATAGTAAACCAGCTTTAATCAATCCCAGTGAAGCTCCTGCAACAATGCCTCCCTACCTTCTAAATGAGGTGGGGAGGCTTTATGTTAATTTTATATGTTTGCCGCTCAAAAGAAGATTAGCTATTATGGATAAGTAGCCGCTTGTTTATTTTTTGTGCATAGTTATTAAGCGGCATTGGGGTTCGAAAAAGGTATGGGGGTATGATGATTCGTGGAAAAAGATGATGCGGCTGTCCAACCTAAGCCCGCAAGGAATCCGGGAGCTCTTCTCGAAATATTGGCTGTATCTGCCAAATTGGGTGTCACTTCATTCGGAGGGCCGATTGCTCATCTCGGGTATTTTCATAACGAATACATACGGCGCCGTAAATGGATGGACGAAAGAAGCTATGCGGATCTGGTCGCGCTATGCCAATTTTTGCCCGGTCCTGCCAGCAGTCAGGTTGGCATAGCCATTGGGGTCATCCGCGCCGGGTTGCTCGGCGGATTGACAGCATGGCTTGGCTTTACTTTGCCATCGGTGATTGCGTTGGTGCTGTTCGCCTTTCTGCTGCAAGGATTCGATATTGGCAGCGCAGGCTGGATTCACGGGCTGAAAATCGTCGCCGTAGCTATCGTCGCTCAAGCCATACTTGGCATGGGACAGAAACTTGCTCCTGACCGCAATAGAGCAACAATCGCCGTCCTTGTAGCGGCTGTTACTGTCTTGTGGCAAACGCCTTTTAGCCAAGTTCTCCTTATTGGTATTGCGGGCATTGTTGGCATGCTGTTATTTAAAAATACACAGATTCCGAATGAATCGAATTTCCCCGTTCCCATTAGCCGCAGCATTGCAGTGCTATGTTTGGGGGTCTTCTTCGGGCTCTTGATTCTGCTTCCCGTGCTTCGGCAATTTGCTGCCGGGGAGTGGCTGGCTTTATTCGACAGCTTTTATCGGTCAGGGTCGCTTGTCTTTGGCGGAGGTCATGTTGTTCTTCCCATACTTGAAAGCGAAGTTGTGCCGACAGGATGGATTAGCAAGTCGGGCTTTTTGGCAGGCTATGGTGCGGCGCAAGCAGTACCTGGACCTTTATTCACCTTCGCTGGGTATTTGGGAGCGATGATAAGCGGAGTGACGGGGGCAATAATTGCCACGGTGGCTATTTTTCTTCCAGCATTCCTGTTGATCGTCGGAGCTCTGCCCTTCTGGAATACGTTGCGGAAGAGCGCTAAAGTTCAAGGCGCGCTGACCGGAGTCAACGCAGCTGTCGTTGGCATTTTGCTCGCAGCGCTATATAACCCGCTTTGGACGACGGCGATCCTATCTTCTGCCGATTTTGTCTTGGCTGCGGTTTTGTTTATGATGCTCGTCTTTTGGAAACTGCCGCCTTGGGTTGTGGTCATCGCGGGTGCGGTAGGCGGGATGCTGATTGTGGTGTAAATGCTTTAACTGAAGCCTGGGAAATCAGGCTTTTTTAGTATTTTATTTCGCGGGAAGAGGGGAAGGGAACTACAGGGCGCTATTTTGCTAGAAACAGTCCTTTAGGCAAGGTGAAGGGAACTAGAGTCCGCTATTTCACCATCCGAGCAGATTGTTAGATCATTGAGACGAAATAAGACCCCGTAGTTCCCCTCAGGAGCCCGGATCTTCGCTTTTCGCCGAAATAAGGGAATGGAGTTCCTCTATTTAGAGCAGAGCATCCATACGCCGCGCTCGTTCGAGTACAGTTGTTCCACACATGCTGCCAGTTGCAGGTCGATAAAAGACTTTTTGCAGTTACGGGGAGAGGTGGCCTGATGGTTTCTTTAAGTTTCAATGCTTTCAGACTTTTAACGATATCGCGCATCATATTTAATCTAGATTTTACAGGCAGCTAGTATACTAATAAATGTGAAGATCATGAATAAAATGGACGAGCTATTTAACATAATAGGGAGGATTGAACGTATGGGATCCATTCATATTTCAGGTCTTTAAACGATTTGGAAAGAATTATCCGCTGCCCGGGAAAGTTCAAGTTTGAGGAACATAGTGTCGCCGCTCATTCATGGAAAGTCGTGCAATACGCCAAAACTCTTGCAGACATTGAGGAAAAAAACGGCGCAACCATTGATTGGAAGAAGCTTTATGAAATTACAAGTAGTCATGATTACGGTGAAATTTTCATTGGAGATATCAAAACGCCTGTCAAGCATGCTTCGCCGGAGCTTCGTTTATTAATTCAAAAAGTAGAAGAAGGCATGGTTTATAACTTTATCGAAGAACAGATTCCCGATGAGTATAAAGACATTTTTCATAAACAGCTGCGCGAGGGAAAAGACAGCTCCATGGAAGGTTTGATTTTAGAAGTAGCAGATAAAATGGATCAAGTGTATGAGGCATTCGCTGAGCTTCAAAGAGGAAACACAGAGAAAGAATTTATTAAAATGTACCGTGACGCACTCATTAAAATAAATAGTATCCCTTTATATTGTGTTGATTATTTTTTGAACAACATTTTGCCGGATATGGTTAACGACGAAATTACTTCACCGGTGGATATCAAACGAATCACGGAAGAAGCATTAGCTTATAATCGAAATAGTTGAAAGGGTGTGCAGCTGACGACTACGCTTTCTTCCCGGCAGGGGGGAGGGCTTTTTTGGGTTTCACGAAGTTACACCAAATGACAAAAACAAACAATTTTAGTCAGAATATCGATGCTATTGAAAAGATTTTTAACAATCCCATAAAAATTTTAAACTCTATTGGTATAGACATTTATTTTATAATAAAAGTATTACAAGTAAGGGGGACACCATATGCTTCACAGCACGAAGAAAGCGCTTGCAGCTATTCAGGTTCTATCGATGCTATTTTCATCGGCATCTTTAGGTGTAGGAGCAGCTGCAGCAGAGACACCCTCAGCAGTTGGGGTTACGACCGATGCTGCTGCAGTTTCGACAAGTTTCTTAGACGTTGCCCGTCACTGGGCGTCAAACGAGATCAACCGTTGGTCTCAGAAAGGCTTGATTCAAGGGTATGAAGACGCAACGTTCAAACCAGATGCATCCATTTCCAGATCGGAGTTTGTCTCTTTGGTGAGCCGGGTATTTGGGTATACGGATAGAGCGAATCGCTCATTCCCGGATGTAAAAGTGGGCGCTTGGTATGCGGATGATGTATCCAAAGCTGTAGAGGCAGGGATCGTTTCCGGGGATGATCAGGGAAATTTCAGACCAGAGGCACCGATCAGCCGGCAGGAAGCGGCAGTCATTCTTTCCCGGGCATTTGATTTAAAAGCGAAAGACAGTAAAATATCCGATCGATTCACCGATGCCGGCCTTATTGCAAGCTGGAGCAAGGAGGCTGTGAACGCTCTTCTGGAAGGCGGATTTGTATCCGGACGCGAGAATGGCGCTTTCGATCCGCAGGCCGACATCACGAGAGCGGAATTCGTCAAAATGATCGACGCTATCGTTGGAGAATTGAAAAATGAGGCGAAGACTTACACCGGTCATGTATCCTCTAATTTAGTGATTAACACCAAGGATGTAAAACTAAAAGATATGGTGATCGAAGGCAACTTGTACATAGCACAGGGTGTAGGCGATGGAAACATGTCGATGGAAAATGTAACTGTGAAAGGCCAGACGATTGTGCGGGGTGGCGGTGAGCACAGCATTCTCATTAGCAAATCGACGCTTGTAGGGCCATTAATGGTTCTTAAAAAGGATGGGAAAGTTCGCATTGTTTTGGACGGCAATTTTACCGGCATCTCGGTGGAAGCCCCTGGCGCTACAGTTCAATTGCTTAACGGTACGGTGGATCAAATCGAGATCCAATCCAAGGCATCGCTTGAGCTTTTAGGCGGAAAAGTTGCCAATGTCCATATTCAAAAATGGGCTGGCGGTACTACCGTACAATTGGGAGCGAACGCTGCCGTAACGAACTTCAAAGCGGATGCGCAAGTGGAAGTAAAAGGCAGCGGCAGCATTGAAAACGCCATAATCAATGCGGACGGCGTGAAGATGGAACCGAAACCGTCGCATGTCACGATTGCGGATGGCGTGAAAACGGATGTAACTGCGCCGACATCAGCGGGTGGAGGAACGTCCGCAGGAGGTACATCTGGAGGGGGTTCTTCCGATGGCGGTTCATCCGGAGGAGAACAAGCCGGCAAAACAGCCGCCCAAGTGGCAGCAGCCATTACAGCGATCGAAGCGCCGGCGATGGATGGCACTGATTTAATGCTCCCGGCAGTACCGGCAGGGTTCACGGTTGCAATCAAGATATCAAGCAACACAGATGTTATTGCGCTTAATGGAACCATAGTGCCTCCATCGGCAGAAACTACCGTGAATATCGTATTGGAAATTACAAGAACATCCGATAACACCAAAGCGAGCACGACCGGCATAGCCGTAGTAGTTCCTGAGAAAAGCAGTGTGACTGCTGCTGCAACGGACATTCAAATCAAAAATCAGGGATATAACTATGTTAGTGATATCTCAAAAGATGTGATTAGCGTTACATCAGGGAACACTTATATGTACACCGTCGATACAGCTGAAGGCGCAGGTCTTACCACTTTGGCAATAAAAACAGTAGGTGAATTGCTGGGGCAAATTACTTCGAAAACTTCGGCGTCCCAAACGTATGCAGTCAAAGATGGAAGCGGAACGAAGCAGTTGGCGGATCCTATCGCTCAGGGTGACATTTTAACGGTAACTGCAGGAGAAGAATCGCATAATTATACGGTCAATGTGATCAAAGGCGCGTTAAGAGGCGAAATGCAGTTGGAAAATAGCGTAATAACGGCAAAAACGCAATCCGACGTTGTGTTGAATTTTTTCGCAGGTATGAGAAGTCCCGCAACAGAGGTTGTGCTAAAGGTTCCAAAAGGTATTGGCGCCACTTTGGACAATACATCGGTCAATGTTATAGGCAGAGGTAAAGTAAAGCTTTCAGGGCTTGAAACACAATCGATAGGCCGAGTAGGAGCGGGGTACCGGTTCCAAAAGGTTGGTACGGTTGCGATTACCGACAATTTGGATGGCAGCCAGTTCATTACATTTAAGGGACTTGATCTTAGACCGGCCAATGGAGCCGATCTTCAAATTACTTTCGAGGGTGTGGCCGTAGACGCAGGCAGTTATCAATTTGAAGCCTCTTATAAAACTTCCGAACCTGAAGTACTAACTAGTCCCTGGGGGTCCGTGAGTCTGCAAGCCGTAAATACGATCAGCAATTTCAATCGTGTCTTGGATAAGAGTCTTACTTATAAGGAAACCGCTGAAGCGTATACGAAAGCAAAGTTTACTTGGAGTGCTGCTAAGAATGCCACATCCATTAAGCTGATGGAATCAACGAATAAGGGAGTCACTTGGGCGGAAATTCAAACAGCGATCAGTATCCAAGGGAACGAAGTGGAGGTCGCTAACCTGACTCCGGACTCAGAGTACTACTTTAAGCTTGTAGTTAACGGTGGCGAAAATAGCGGAGATTCCAACGTTGCCAAATTCTATACAGGCAAATTCAATGCTAAGCTGTTGGGTGCAAAGGGCAATGGTACTGCTGATGATACGCAAGCCATTAACGATGCGATTGTGTATTTGAATTCTTTGGGCGGCGGCACGCTATTATTTGAGAATGGCACCTTCAATGTGAGAACGGTTCAACTTCAAAGCAATGTATATCTATACATCCATAGCAATGCAACAATTTCTGCATTAAAAGGCGGAGATGCTCCTGAGACAACTTATTTCTCGGATAAAGCCTATCGCGCGGGTACATCGGCAACGGACACCGGACCCTATAAAGATCCTGAAAATTACATGACCAAGCAAGATGTAGGTCATACCTATTTTAGAAACGCGATGTTTTTTGGCGAAAGATTAGATAATATCAAGATCATTGGCAACGGCAGAATTACTGGCAATGGGAATTTAACGACCAGTGATGGAGTCATGAATAATGCTGCTGACAATCGTACAGACAAGATGGTTACAGTGAAGCTGTGTACAAATTTCGAATTCGGCGGCTTGGATAACGGGCTCGACCTGTGGTACCAAGAGACTAATTCACCTGCCACGGACCAACCTTATTATATTCAAAGCATTAATGAGGACGGTACCAATGAAGTCAAGAATACGGATATCAGCAATATGCTCAGAGTGGATAAGGCAGGACATTTTGCTATGCTGGCCACGGGTACCGACCATATCAACACGCACGACTTTTATTACGGCAAGGATGCAAGTGGCAGTGCCAGAGATGTATTTGACTATATGCAGAGCAGCTTTGTTACAGCCAAAAATATTTATGTCAGAGGTTCTTCCGATGATATTGTAAAACCGGGAAGCGACTCTTCGTTAGGCTTTACCAGACCTGCAACGACTTATTATGTCCGCAATATTATCGGTGACACGAACTGTAATCTATTCCAAATCGGCAGTGAAACCGTAGATGACATTAAAAATCTCTATGTGGATAATATTTATGTGCTGGCAGGAAATAAAGCAGGCTTCTCCATTTCTACGAATGACGGCGCGCATGTTGAAAATGTATATCTGAATTATGGACATACAGGTACTGTCCACCATACGGCACAGATGAGACGCACGCGGGCCCCGTTCTTTATATCTATTTCAAATAGAGGACGTGTGATCGGTGGCAGCGCGACTAAAATGAAATGGATGGAAAACGGCACACAGAGAGATGAGCTGTTAAGCACGAACGTAAATATTGGCGTGGTAAAAAATATTTACATCAAGGATGTTAATATTGAGCAGGTTTATGGAGGAAGTCAATATAATGATCCTTCCAAGAGATGGGCTGCCTATACGAATCAGAGTAAGGCAGCGCCAATCATTGCGGGCTATAAAGTGGGAGACGGGGGTCCTGTGCTTCCGGATGGACGCAACATCGGCTACATTGAAAATCTGAACTTTGAAAATGTGGATGTTTTAGTCAAGGGCGGAAATAGCTTTGCTGATACATTGAAGAGTCCACCGGAGCTGGGAGTTGGGAAATACAACATCGGTGATATTGGGGAGCAGCCATCCTACGGCTTCTGGGCCAAACATGTGAAAGGTCTTTCGTTCAAAAATGTCACGACAAATTTTGAGCAAAATGATGATCGATTTGCCATCGTTCTGGATGATGTTTCCAATGCTATTTTGGATACGGTGAAAATGGTCAGCGGCTCCGGCAACCCGAATGTCCTACAGCTAAGGAATGCAAGTGATATAACTGTTACGAATTCCTCTTACTACAAGAATACATGGGGTTCAGCGCTAACATCTCTTGCAGATATTAGTCATGTAACCGTATCTGGCAATCAGACTTATCCGAATCAAACGGTTGTGAATTTGCAGAACACGGAGATCCAGTTGAAGCTGTCCGGACATGCGAATCTGTCGGCGTTAGATACAGCAACCTCTACCATTACTGCCATACTGGGTTCGACAGTCAGCGATTTGATCAGTCAAGTAGAGTCGACGAACGGCACAACACAGTCCTATGCTGTGAAGGACTCCAGTAACAATGCAAAGTCGTCGGGGCAATTGGTCACAGGAGATGTGTTAGTTGTCACTTCTCAGGACGAAACGGCAACGAAAAATTATCAAATTTCCGTTCCGAATGTCATTACTGTAGAGGGAGAGTCACAAGTTACCACCGCTGCAAAAAGCGCAGGTGTTACGCTCTCAACCTCGTCAACAAATGGCATTAATTACCTGCAAACCAGTGCGGTTGCCGTTGGAGGTTATGTAGAATTAACCGTCAATGTTCCTACAGCCGGTATGTATGATCTGAGTTATCAGTATAAAACCAATACGACGGGCAGAGCGACGGTTCAGGTTTCTTTGGATGGCACGGATATCGGTTCTCCAACGAACCAGAACGGGGCTACAGCCAATGTATTTGTTCCGGTTGTTCTTGGAAATGTCACGCTGACGAAAGGTATTCATACCGTGCGATTTACGGCGACGGCTGCGGGCAGCATCGTGATCGATTACGTAAGATTGACCGGCGCGACGGCCACGCCGCAACTGTCAACAAACACGAATATTCAGTACGCTGCGAGTCATCCGAATGTGACGGCTGTTGATTCCGTCGCGCATGTAGTGAACGTGACGAACGGAGCGACGGTAGATCAAGTTAAGCTGCAAGTGACATCCAGCGATAGCTCGACGCAAACATATGCCGTAACGGATTCAAGCAGCCTGGCTAAGAATGCCGGAGCGCTTGTAACCGGAGATATCTTGGTTGTTACGGCGGCAGACGGAACGACGACAGCGCAGTACACGATCAACGTTGCTGCGGCGGTTTTAAGCAGCAATACGAATATTCAATTGGCAGCGAGTCATGCGAATGTTGCAGCTGTTGATCTTTCATCGCTAAGAGTGGGTGTATCCGGAACAACGACCACAGTTGCTCAATTGACGGCTCAGCTTGCTTCCACAGACGGCTCCATACAAACTTACACCGTAAATAATGCAGGTGGAACCGCACAAGCGGCAGGGCAGGCTCTGGCAAATAACGTGTACACGTTAATTGTAAAGGCAGAGGATGGAACAACGACGGCATCTTACAAAATTATGGTGGGTGCTCTTGCTGCTAATGCATACGTCCAACCGAAAGCTGCCGACCACCCTAATGTAATCGCTATTTATCATGCAGACATGTTCATTATGGCTAAAACCGGCATCACGGCTGCAAACCTGCTTGCCGAGATTGAGTCGGTAGACGCAACGAAGCCGACTTATACGGTCATCGATGCTGTTTATGCTACGGGTTCTTTGACGGGCAGCGCGGTGCTGTACAGCGGAGACCAGCTGCAAGTGACTTCGCAAGACGGAACGGTGGTCAAGACTTATACGATTAAATTAGTGGATGTCGTATATGATATTGATCCGACCGGAACTTATCCGATAACGGGTTCTCTTTCCGGCAAACAAACGGCTACCGATGACACAGCCGGCAGCTATGTTCGGAACGGCGCAGTTAGCGGAACTCATTTGCAATACACCTTTCCGCTGAACGGGTCCATTCAATTTACGGTAATCGCTCCATCGGACGGGAACTACGATGTGTTGTTCGGCTATAAGAAAAATACAGGCAGAGCTACCTTACAGTTGTCCATTGATGGAACCAGCGTGGGCGCACCGGTAAATGAGCTTCTGGTGGGGACGCCGACTCCGCCTCAAGGGATGTACGCAAGCGCATTTGCAAACGTGCATTTAAGCGCAGGCAGTCACACGTTTACTTTCACTTCTACAGTAGCTGGATCTGCATCTTTCGACTTTATTAGCCTCACGAAAATAAACTAAATCAGTTTGTTTAGCAAAATTAAAAATAGTGGGACAGGATTTTCACCTGTTCCACTATTTTTAATTTATACAAATTTCTAGTGGATTTATTTTCGGAATATCTGTTAATGATCTTAAACACTCTGATAATGATATTTGATTCTCCGTGTTGCCGATCTGTCCTACAATTGAAATATAGAAACGGATTCAATTGAACCCGAGAAACTTGAAGTGGAGGAAACCCAGTGAGTACAAACCATGTAACCGTTGTAAACGGGGCGATCGTTAAGAAACAGAAGCAGCGCATTCAGTGGTTGCCTTACCTCTTGATCGCGCCCGCGATTGTTCTGATTATTGTCTTTCTGTTCTACCCCGTCGGAAATGTGTTTTACTTCAGCTTGCAGAAATTTAATCCGACGAAAGCTTACGAGAATGGATTTGTGGGGCTAAGCAATTTTAAAACGATTTTCACCTCTGACAAATTGTTTTTTTCAACCTTATGGGTCTCGGCCAAATGGGTTTTCATCGAGGTCGCGCTTCAGCTCATATGTGGGTTAGGCATCGCACTTATGCTGAATCAAGCTTTCAAATTCCGCGGATTATTCCGGTCCGCAGCCATCTTGCCTTGGGCGATCTCAGGGGTTGTAACCTCTACGTTGTGGCAAATTATATTTAATGAACAAATAGGGCCGCTCAACGATATCCTTTTAAAACTAGGCCTTATCGATCATAAAATTGCGTGGCTTTCGGAAATAACGACCGCCTTTCCTGCTATTGTAACGGCTGAATTATGGCGAGGAATACCGTTCTTCACCATCGCATTGCTTGCCGGTCTGCAAACAATACCCGGTGATTTGTATGAATCAGCTGTGGTGGATGGCGCAGGAAGATGGAAATCTTTCATCCATATTACGCTTCCGTTCTTGAAAACAACGATCATTCTAACGACGCTGCTGCGGGCCGTATGGGAATTCAATAACGTCGACTTAATCTTTGTTATGACCAACGGAACGGGCGGACCTATTGATTTAACGACAACACTCCCGATGTACATCGTGAAGCAAGCAATTGTCGCGCAAGACTTTGGTTACGGTTCGGCACTCACAGTCATTGGCTTTATCATCCTATTGTTGTTTGCAGTGTTCTACCTGAAATTAAGCGGATATGGAAAGGAAGAGTAAGCATGATAAACACGCAAACGATGAAGCCTAAGCCAATTCTTCCGAGGATCGTGGAAAAAGCATTTATGTTGTATATTCCGATGCTGCTGGCGATGGTATTCACATTATTCCCGTTGTTTTGGGCGCTCGTCACCGCGTTCAAAAGAGAGGCCGACATTACCAAGCTTCCTATCAAATACCTGCCAATGCCTGCAACGTTCAAAAACTTTCTGATTGCATGGAATAACGTTGGCTTCTCCAAGTATTTCTTCAACAGTTTAATCGTAGCACTATTGACCGTCCTCATCGTGCTGGTTTGCTCTATTCTTGTAGGCTACGCGATCAGCCGGTTTAAGTTCAAAGGCAAGAAGCTTTTCATGCTGCTACTGTTATGTACCCAGTTTATTCCGGGGGCAATGCTTCTTATCCCGATGTTCGAGATTTTCAGAACGCTGCACCTCACGAGCAATTTAATGGCATTGGTCATTATCAACAGTACGTTCCAGCTTCCATTCAACGCGATACTCATGAGCGGCTTTATCAGCAATATTCCTGAGCAGCTTGAAGAAGCGGCGATGGTCGATGGATGCAGCCGATTGAAATCTGTCTTCCTGGTTATTTTTCCAATCCTTGTGCCGGGTATTGTGGCAACCATGGTATACACCTTCATCGGATCGTGGAACGAATTCTTATTTGCCCTTATGTTGATTAGCAAAAAGGCGCTGTTCACACTACCGGTTGGACTTCGCTATATGCAGGGTGAATTTGACATTCAATATGGCGCTTTGGCTGCGGGAAGCGTAATTGCTTTGCTGCCGGCGGCAATCTTGTTCGCTTACGTACAGAAGTTTTTGGTGCAAGGGATTAGTGCAGGCGCTGTAAAAGGCTAATGGATTTTGAACTAATTCACTCTTCGAGGCTATTTTCGAAAGGGGATTTAGGATATATTAAATATAAGATTAAAGGAGATGTTCACATGTACACAAAGGGGCTTAAGATGTTATTGGTAGTAGGATCGGCTTTATCGTTGACACTATCAGGGTGCAGCAGCGGTGGAAGTTCCACGACGACGGAGACGACTGCGCCGAAACCAACAACCGCACCTACAGCACAAGCAACCAATCCGGCAGAGAAAGTGAAGCTTACTTTTTGGGATGAGAATCCTGGACCGAACCGGACTCCTTTTTACGAAGAGTTAATTAAGCGTTTTCAAGCGAAGAACCCGAACATCCAAGTCGAGTATGTAGGGATTCCGGCAAGCGGGGCCAAACAAAAGTACGATGTTTCCATCGCGGCTAATGACACCCCGGATGTAGCGGGTATCAACATGGTATGGTTATCGGATTTCGTGGCCAAAGGCGCCGTTCAAGAGCTTGATCCGTACTTTAAGGATTGGAGCGAGAAAGATAAAATTGCTGCAAATATCGTAGAGTTCGATCGAGGTTTGTCAGCGGACAAAAAGCTGTACTATCTGCCGCATACGATGTTTCTGGATATCCTTTGGTATCGAACGGATTGGGTGAAGGACGCTGGATTGAAAGCGCCTACAACGTGGGGGGACTTCTTCACCAACATTGACAAGCTGACCGATATTAAAAACAACCGTTACGGATTCAGCATTCGAGGCGGGGCCGGTAGTATCAATCAGCTCACATCGATGATTTATGCCTACTCCGGCATTTCGGAATACTTTACACCGGATGGCAAAGCTACCGTTAGAGATCCGAAAATTACGGAATTTTTAAACAAGTATGTCGCTCTTTATAAGAAGAATACGCCTGTAAGCGACGTGACGAACAGCAATAAAGAGATGAACGCAACGTTTGACACGGGAACTTCAGCTATGATTCAACATAACTTCGGTTCTTACAACGACCACGTAACGAATCTGGGTAACGATAAATTCGCAGGTGTTATTCCGCCAAAAGCGGATAACGGCAAAAGAGTTGTCGTTCCCGTTGCCAACGGCTTAGTGATGTTCAAAAACTCTAAGCATCCTCAGGAGGCATGGAAATTCTTAAGTTTCTTAATGAGTGCGGACAGTCAAACGTATTGGAATCAAAATATCGGTCAAATGCCTACCAACACAGACTCATTGAATAGCGATTACGTGAAAACTACGCAGCATATTCAACAAGGCGCAGAAGTGCTCGCCGATAAAGATACGATTGCTTTAAAGCTGCCGACTCATTTGCCGGACTACACGAAAATTACGACACAGCAGCTGGAGCCTGATTTCCAAAGAGTGCTGACCGGAAAAATGACCGTAGCCGATTTCGTGAACGGCTGGGCGACTTCGATGGAAAAAGCAAAAGCAGATTATGAAGCTGCAATGAAAAAATAAGAGATCAGTATCCTTTTTTAGGGTGAGCGATGATTCGCTCTCCCTGAATGCTGTTCGTTAGGGGAGAATTTCTGTGCCAGTATTTCGTTCATTAAAGTCAACGATCATTTGGTTATTCATCCCAATCACTATTGTGTTTGTACTGGTTACAGGAACGATCTCGTTTATGCTCGCTTCGCAGCAATTAAAAGAAAACGCATTCACCAATTTGAACGATACGATCGCTCAAACGAAAAGTTTATTAAGCGACAAATTAACCGCATTTATTGCTGAACTGATTGGTTTAGAAAATAAATCCGAATGGATCTCAATTATGAACAAGACAGATGATCCGGGCGTGCCCTTGGAGCCGGAGGATTACATCTTTATGAATAAAGCGTTGGACTCCTATTTTGAACGTTATCCTATGCTGGACTCCGTATTATTTTATTACAACGAAGGACGAGTATCGCAGTATAAACAAAATAATTCCTTAATTTCAACCGTTAATATTTCCTTGGATGATTATAGCAGTAAATTGGAGAGCGAGCGTCTCTCCGTTATTAAATGGCTCAATATTCATGATGAGAATCAGCTGGCTGCCCCCCAGGTCATCAGCGTATACCGGATGTTCGGCAAAGATAAATCGCGTACGAAGGGCATTTTCATGATGAATTTGAAAAATCGCTTTTTCAGCGATTTATTGAACAACGCTAAGATCAGCACCAATGGTTATTTGTGCATCGTAAGCAATGACGGGGTTATGAGCTTTAAAAACGTAGAAGACAGATACGAGATTGACGAAGTAAGACTACAAGAAGATTTGATGAATGTAGACGAACCGTCCGGGAAAATCAATATAACGAACAAACACGGCGAAAAAATGCTTATCGTTTACGATACGTTAAGTCTCAATAAGTGGAAGGTTGCAGCTATCGTACCGGAACGGGAGCTTTATAACAAAGTGAACTCCATCGGACTGGTGATCATCATGGTGATGCTGCTCGCTATTGTTGCTGCTGCCTTGCTTTCCAATATTATCGCGCATATTATTACCAAACCTTTGATTAAATTGACGCATACCGTGAATCGCATTGAAGACGGGAATCTGCCTATCTTGTATAAAGCGGTCCCTTCCAATGAAATCGGCGTACTGAGCAGAGGCATACAGGATATGATGCTGCGAATCAAAAATTTGTTAACGGAAATCAAGGAAGAACAAGAAAAAAAGAGGTCGGCGGAGCTGGCCGTGCTGCAGTCACAGATTAAGCCGCATTTTCTGTACAATACCCTATTTTCGATCAAACAACTGTGTGAAATGGAAGAACATAAGGATGCTGCCGAAATGGTGGCGGCGTTATCTAACTTTTATCGAATCAGCATTAATAAAGGGAACGAGATTATTCCGATCTCCCTGGAAATTGAACATATTCGTAATTATTTGTACATTCAGCAGATGCGGTATGGCGAAGATTTTATATATGAAATCGATATTGAACCGGACATTATGAATTGCAATATTGTCAAACTTACTCTGCAGCCTCTCGTAGAAAATGCGATCTATCATGGCATGAAGTTAAAACGCGGACAAGGATTAATTCGCATTTGGGGCGAAGCAGCCAATCATGAGGTGCGGCTCTATGTCGAGGATAACGGCAAGGGGATGTCGGAGGAAGAGGTAAAAGCCATCAATCAAAGCTTAAGGGAAGAGGCGGATAGCGGGAGTATCCCGGGCTTTGGCATTGGCAATATAAACAAGCGGCTTCAGCTTAACTATGGGGCAAGCTTTGGTCTTGTTTACGAGAACAGGCAGAGTGGCGGCGTCACCGTCATGATTAGAATCCCATTTTACGAATAAAAGTGCGGGGGGGCTTAGGAATGAAAGTTATCATAGTAGATGACGATAGTATTATTCGAAAAGGGTTATCGCGTACAATCCCATGGGAACAGAACGGGTTTACACTTGTCGGTTTAGCGAGAGACGGCGAAGAAGCGCTGAGTCTGATTGCGGATGTGAAGCCTGATCTCCTGTTAACGGACATTCGAATGCCCTTTATGGACGGTTTCCAGTTGACGGAAGCGGTGAAAGAGAAATACCCGGATATGAAAATTATTATGCTGACCAGCTTTGACGAGTTTGAGCTTGCTCATAAAGCATTGAAGTTAAAAGTGTTTGATTATTTATTAAAGCCGGTCGATACGCCGACGCTTTTGGATACGGCCAAAAGGGCGAAGGTCGAGCTTGAATATGAGAATGAAATGAAGCGGAAAGTTTTGGAAGGCATGCCGCTGTTGAGGCAAAGGTTTTTGGGGAAAATGATCAAAGAGAATTTACCGGAGGACGAAATCCGTTCCCATAGCGAATTTCTCAATGTTAAGCTGCCAAGATCCAAATATGTTGTTATTTTATTAACCGCTGACGATTACAGCTATCCCGATTACCAGAACCGTTTTGGCAAAGAAATGCTGAAATACTGCATCTTGAACGTGGCAGAGGAAACGATGCTAAGCGATTATGAGGGGATTGTATTTGAATCGGAAAACGATGAGATTGTTATCATTTACAATGCAGACGGCGAGCAGGATCATATTGAACAGCGGGCGTTGCAAATTGCCGAGACGATTCGAGTCAACGTAGAGAAATTTCTGAAAACGACGGTGACCGTTGGCATTGGCTTTATTTATGACAAACCCGGAGACGTTTCCAGATCATATCGCGATGCGAAGGCGGCTATTGAATTCCGTCATATGATCGGAACGAACAGGGTGTTGACCGTTTGGGACACCGGCCTTCCTCCTACAAGCTCGACGGAAATCATTTTAAACGAGTTAGAGAACGAATTTGTCATGAAAGTAAAATTGGGACTGGAAAAAGAAGCCCATGCCATACTGGATGATATCGAACAGAGGCTGCTCCAAATCAAATTCGTCTCCTTAGCCCAGGTTCGCTTAATCGGCATTGAGATCAGCCTTCTTTTGTTCAAAGAGTTGGAAGAAATTGCGAATCGAAATGCGAAAATGAAGGAAAGTCTCGAGAGTGTTTATTCGTATTATAGTGAATTGGAACGTTTCCAAACGATTCAGGATATTTTTGCTTCTATTCGCCAAATAACATCGCGCTTCCTGGACATTGCGAACCGGCAGCGCGAGATTCAAACTCAGAGCATGGTGCATAAGGCAATTGCTTATATTGAGAGCCATTATGCTACGGAGGGGCTATCGCTTCAAGAAGTCGCCCGTCACGTTCATATCAGTCCGACTTATTTAAGCATCCTTTTCAAAAAGGAGAAGTCGATTACTTTCAGCGATTTTCTTCTGCAAACCCGGATGAAATCAGCCATTGAATTGCTTCGCATGAGTGGTTTAAAGTCCTATGAGGTAGCGGAGAAAGTCGGATACAGCAATCCGCAATATTTCAGCCAATGCTTCAAGAAATTTACCGGATATTCGCCTACGGATTATAAAAATAACGAGCACTAAGGGACTACCCATCCACTTCTTCCTCTTTAAGCGTTGAATGTTCACCCATTTTAATCTAAAATAAAACGGAGAATCCCGCATGTAAGATGGGAAAAACGAACGGATTGAGCTGGGAGGAACATGGGATGACTAAACTGGAAGAACTTAGAACTAACATTGACGAAGTTGATCGGCAAATCATTGCTTTATTAGCACAGAGATTCAAATATACAGAAGAAGTTGGAATCTACAAAGCGAACAATCACTTGCAAGCACAAGATGCCAGCCGTGAGAATCAACAGTTTCAGAAGATTGCTCAACTTTCAGAGCAGAATGGTTTGAACCCGGAATATGCCTCAGACATATACCGATGTTTGATTGATATCGTCATTTCTCGCCATAAAGAGTTGCTTGCGGCGAAATGTTAATTGAATGAAAAAAGGAGCTAAGCGGCTTGTACGTGCTTGGCTCCTTTTTTGTTGCTGCGCTTCCCCCTTCTTGCAGGGACGGCGATTCTCGCTGAAAGGGGAACTACAGGGCGCTATTTTGCTGGAAACAGCCCCTTAGGCAGGGGGAAGGGAACTAGGGTCCGCTATTTCACCATTCTGAGCAGATCGTTACCACATTGAGGTGAAATAAGACCCTGTAGTTCCCCTCGGGCGTCCGATATACCGCTTTTCGCCGAAATAAGGGAACAGAGTTCCGCTTAATCGGGCGGGTCTCAAGTTGAGCCGGTACCAAGCATGCGAAGGTGAAATGTTTCCGGAAAAAGAGAAGTCGAAGGCAGCACAAAGTAGAACAAAAAGGGAATGGATATGGGATGGAGAAGCGGTCGGAATCCTATACCCAATTCCCTCCCCACGCTCCAACGTACGAGTTTAGACAAGTAGCTATCTGGGTTTCCGCAGCTGCAAAGATCGTGTCGGCTGGGCGCTAACGGACAGAGCAGGCTTTAATCGAAGGAAAACAGCCATGAATGAATGTTAACGGACCCCAGAGCAGTTATTCACGAAATCTGTGCGTATTTAGGTGGTTGCTTGGTCTACTAACGACTCCGGAGTCCGTTATTGATGAGCATAAGCCCAATTATCGAAGATAACGACAATGAGGTCCGTTATCGCCCAAGCGGCGATGTCAATTTATAATCTTTTGACAAAATAACGTACAAAAAAGCGGATTAACTTAAATACTTCCTACACCGAATGATACATAATGTATCTGTATTCTTCCAATGAAAGGAGTTCATGCACAAAAAGAGAGAGGCTCAGCAGCGCTCTCCCCCCATTCAACATTATGATCAGGAGGCTGGAAAAGAATGAAGTTAAAGAAGACGTTAAGTAAGCTGCTCATCGCCGCTTATGCATTCGGCACGATCTCAACGGCTCCGTTGATGACCTTGCATGCGCAAGCAGCGGAATCGCCAAACGAGCCTGTTGTTCACGGCTTAAAAGGAGAGTACTATACGAATCTGGGCTCTCCGCAGTTTAACTTTGGTACGTTAAAGGCAACTGTTCTTGATCCGAATCTGGATTTCGGCAATTTGGAGCCGGCATTCGGTATTTTAACAGGACAGCAGGATAATGTGAATGTCCGTTGGAGCGGGTTCATTGAGCCCGAATTTTCCGAAGATTACACGTTCTCCATTATTGGGGATAACGGTTTCCGTCTCTGGATCGACAATAAACTTATTATTGATCACTGGGTGGACGATTGGGACAAGGAGCAGGTGGCGGCGCCGATCTCACTGGTTGCGGGACAAAAATATGCAATCAAGGTCGAATATTTCGAGCATACAGGCGGATCAAACATTCATATGCGTTGGTCAAGTCCATCTGTACCCAAATCAGCCGTACCGACAGCAGCATTGACCCCGCCAAGCGGCTTCTCCTACGGAGGCAAGGTTTCTGCGGATGGCGCGACAGCGGAAGTGAAGCTGGATAAAGCCGTGCAGCAGCTGCCTGAAGGATTTGTAAATCATTTCAATGTCAACGTGATGGGCAGCAATTGGCCAATCGCTTCGGCAGCGCTCAAACAAGGGGATAACAGCACCATCGTGGTTACTTTTCAATATCCGGTGTATTCGAAGGACGTTTGGTTAGTTAAGGCAACTTATGACGGAAAGGGCGGTCTGCAAGATCAGGATGGAAAAGCCGTCCAAGCTTTCGATAAAATGCTGATAAACGATTCTACCTATCAGATCATGACGCCATGGGCAAGCCAATTGGATAAAGAGCATGTGCTGCCTGAATATCCGAGACCGCAGCTTGTTCGCGACAAATGGCAAAATTTGAACGGGGAATGGGAGTTCCAATCTGCTAAAGCCGGGGATGCGCTGCCAACCGGGCAAAAACTGAAGGAGAAAATCGTTGTTCCTTTTGCGGCGGAGTCTGTGCTTTCGGGCATTAAACGCGTTGAGAATCTCATGTGGTATAAGCGATCATTTACGGTTCCGAGCGATTGGAACGGGCAGCGCGTCATGTTGAATTTCGGCGCCTCCGATTATTTGACAACGGTGTACGTCAATGGCGTGAAGGTCGGCGAGCACAAAGGCGGTTACACATCGTTCAGCTTCGATGTTACCGATCAATTAAAAGCAGGCGATAATGAACTGATCGTTCATGTATTGGATAACACGGATAATGGCGAAGATCAAGCCGTCGGCAAGCAAACCGTGAAAAAGCTGGGCGGTATTTGGTATACGTCTGTCTCCGGTATTTGGCAAACGGTTTGGATGGAGCCTGTCGCTCCGGCGCATATTGAAAAGCTGGATATGACGCCTGATCTTACGAATCAAACGTTAAAATTAACCGTTCCTGCGGGAGCTGCTAACAATCTTACAGTTGAAGCTGTTGCTTTGAAAGACGGCCAAGAGGTAGGAAGAATCAGCGGGCAAGCCGGTACGGAACTGAAAGTCCCCGTTCCGAATCCAAGACTTTGGACACCGGATGATCCCTTCTTGTACGATTTGCAAGTTCGTTTGAAAAATGGGAATCAAGTTGTTGATCAAGTGGACAGCTATTTTGGCATGAGGGAGATCAAACTTGGGAAAGTAGACGGCATTACAAGACCGCTCTTGAACGGCAAATTCGTGTTCCAGATGGGGCCGCTCGATCAAGGCTTTTACCCGGATGGGATTTACACAGCTCCGACCGAGGATGCCTTGAAATTTGATATTCAAGCCGTGAAACGTGTCGGTATGAATACAATCCGTAAACATATTAAAGTGGAGCCTGCTCGCTGGTACTACTGGGCCGATAAGCTGGGCGTTCTCGTATGGCAGGATATGCCGAGCTTGGAGGATCGTCAGGGCAACCATGGCTCGGATATTACACAAGCTGCCAAAACGCAGTGGCTTAAGGAATATAAAGAAATGGTCGATCAACTCCGCAGCGTACCATCCATCATTGAATGGACGGTCTTTAATGAAGGCTGGGGCGAGTTCGATTGGGGCGGACAGCAAACCAAGGACGCGACCAATTACGTGAAAAGTCTAGATCCGACACGTCTAATCAACAACGCCAGCGGTTGGCAGGATTCCGGCGCAGGCGACTTGGTCGACATGCATGCCTATCCAGCTCCGAACTCACCGAAGCCTACGGATACGCGTGCTGCTGTTCTCGGCGAATACGGAGGCCTTGGCCTGCACACGCCTGGACATGAATGGAGTCCGCTCGTGTTCTCGTATCAAGAAATGAAAAGTAAAAAAGAAATTACGGACAAATACATCGACTATATTAATCAATTGAAAAATCTCAAAGCAAACCCTGGTTTGAGCGCAGCTATTTATACGCAAATTACCGATGTCGAGTATGAAATTAACGGTTTGCTTTCATATGACCGCAAGGTTGAGAAGCTTGACTTCGATCGCATTGCCAATGCACACCGTGAATTGATCGGCACCGTGAATGCTGACGATCTGTCCGGCGGCATCCAAGTGGCAGAGCAGCTTTACAGCAAGCTGGTCGTAGGCGATAAGCCGGGCCAATATAAGCAAAATGTGGTGGAGCACTTCCAAGGCGTCATTCAAGCCGCTAAGCAGGTGCTTGCGGACAGCCAATCAACGGCGAACGATTACCAGCAATCGCTGAGCAAACTAACGGCTGAAAAGGAAACCGTCTTCGCCGGGGTGAACGATCCGCTTCCTAAGGGTTCCACGGTAGATAATTTCGACAGCACCACGCTAAACAGCAACTGGAGCATTTATCGTCAAAATAATGCGAACTGGAGCCTTGTGACCAATCCCGGTAAACTGACGATTCAAACGCTAACCGGCGACAGCTTCGGGACTTCAAATGCGATTAAGAATGTGTTTTTGCAAAATGCGCCGAGCGGCGATTTCGTCATCACGACAAAAGTGACCGCCGAGGTAAGGAAGAACTTCCAGCAGGCCGGACTGTTCGTCTGGCAGGACGAAGATAACTACGTGAGGTTCGGACATGTTTGGGATACAGATGGCTCAACAGGAAAATCCTTAGAAACAGCGTATGAGAAAAGCGCGGTCTACACCAAAGCCGGCCATATGGCGACACATCCCGGTTTCGATACGTCCTACCTGCAAATTCGTAAAGTTGGCAACGTTTACACGACCTATTATTGGGACGGTTCCAGCTGGAAGCAAGGTGCAGATCCGGTTACGGTACAATTAACGAATCCGAAGGTCGGGCTCTATGCGATCTCCACGTCCGATGGCACATCGATCCCGGCACAATTCGATTACTTCTCCGTCGGCCCGATTGTCAATGATCCGACGTCGTCGCTAACCGGACCGGCAACGGTTTCAAGCGGGCAATCTTTTGATTCGACATTTGGCTTGAGCAGTATCACACAAAATGTGTATGCCCAAGATTTGAGCGTTACGTATGATGCGAATAAGCTTGAATTCGTTTCTGCGGAAAGCTTAAAAGATGGCTTGATCATCGTCGATAAAAAAGCAGGGCCAGGCAGCGTTCGCTTCATTTTGGCGAATGTAAAGGGCGCAAGCGTAAATGGCGATTTATTGAAGCTTCATTGGAAAGCAAAGGCTACGGGTGAGGATGTAACGACAACGGTCAAGCTCACCAATCTCGTTCTGGCCAGCGGAGAAGGCACAGAAACAGAAGTGGACGGAGCCACTCAAAGCATCCGCATTCTTGCAGCTGTGGATAAAACCGTGTTGAATACACGCATCGCTGAAGCTCAGAGCAAGCACGATGCTGCTACAGAAGGCACGGCTATCGGCCAGTATCCTGTTGGTTCCAAAGCAGCGCTGCAAGCGGCTATCGACAAAGCAAGCCTTGTCGCTAACGATGCGAGTGCGACCAATGCTCAGGTTGTTCAGGCAATTGCTGATCTGAATGTAGCGCTGCAAAGATTTAACCAATCGGTTATTACTCCGAATCCTGGGGACACGAATGGCGACGGTAAATACTCTATCGGTGACTTGGCGATTGTTGCAGCCGCCTATGGCAAAACATCCGCAGACCCAGATTGGGAGAAGTACAAAATCGCAGATTTGAACAATGATGGTCGTGTAGACATCGTCGATTTGGCAACTTTGGCTCAATTGATTTTGCAGTAAACAAGTTCGCCTCCCCACGGGTTGTTTCGTGGGGGGCGGCTTTTTTTGCGATGTGAGGGTGCACAGACCTGAATGTTTGTCAGAATCGCGCAAACTTTAGCCTAATAGCGTAAAGACGCACTTTTTTCAGGCAGATATAATCAGAGTAAACATCGTTCAGGGAGAGGTTCATATGAAAAAGATGATCAGTGTGCTAGTCGGCATTCTTTTGCTAAGCTGCCTGCCTTTGTACCTGCATGTCGCACACAAGAATACGGAGCCCAGTCCCGGCGAAGGACAGAAGTTGGATGTTCATAAGCTGGAGAGCATTGTCAATCTGGCTAGCTCGGGGGATAGGCCGGGAGCCAATGATGTGAAAGCGCCTTCTTTTACCTTGAAGTCATTGGATGGCTCGTATTATACGATCGGTGGCAAGAGAGAGAAACCGGTTGTGATCCATTTTTGGGCGAGTTGGTGTGAAGCTTGTTCGGTTGAAGTCGTCCAATTGAGAAAGCTGTATGCGCAGTATAAGAATCAGGTTGATTTCCTTGGCATTAATGTAAGTACCGAAGAAAAACCGGAAAACATCGAAAAGTTTGTCAAGCAGAACAATCTCACGTATCCGATCCTGCTCGATGAACATAAACATGCCGCTGATCTGTATGAGCTCCACGCGCTGCCTACTGTTTTTTTAATCGATAAGAATGGCTTTGTGGTGGACACGTTTCATATGGTCGATCCGCTTGAACTGAACGAGAAGATTGGCCGTCTTGCAGGGCCGTGAGCGATTTCTACATTCTTAGAAAGGAGTAGACAGCTTGAAAGCTGACGACCGACAACGATTAGCAACTGTGTGAACATGAAGGAAGATTAATTTTATTATAAGAAAAGAGGTGTCCTGTGTTAAAAGGAAAAACGGTAATCGTCCAACTGCTTATTTTTGCCTTGTATTTGACCATGCTTTCCCCTTATCCGGTACAAGCTGCGGAAACAGAAAAAATACCCGGTTATTTTGCAGATCATTTCGATAAAATGAAAATAAACGATACATGGAATGCCATTGAAGGTCCGTGGTCCATTGATTCCGGCAAACTTTCGGTTACGAAAGGCCAAGGCTATAAAGCTGTCTCCAACAAGGATGACTTCAGCGACTTCACCATGGAGTCTGATATTCGTGTGGCAGATCGCAATGGAGATGCCGGTCTGTTATTCAGGACGGTAAGCGCAACCCCAGGCGTTGATAATGTGCGAGGCTACTATGCAGGGCTTAGCGCTACCGGAACCGGAGCTGTCATGCTCGGCCGCATGAATAACAATTGGACGGAATTGAAGCGGGCGGCCGTCACGATTAACCCGAATACAGACTACCGTTTGAAGCTTTCTGCCGTAGGCAGCCAGATCAATGTGTATGTGAACGATGTGCTGGTTTTGCAGCAAACGGACAGTACGTATACACAAGGCAAAGTGGGGGTTAGGATGTACAATTCCCTACCGTCGTACGACAATATCGTGGTGAAATCGGTCGGGGGCGACATTTTGTTATCGGATAATTTCGATACGCCGGTTGAGCAAGTCATTGATCAATGGAACTTGGTCGACGGAAGCTGGAAGGTGCAATCGGGAGCCATCACGGTCAACAAAGGCGACGGTTACAAAATCATTGCCCAACATGCGCAATTCCAGGATATGACGCTGGAGAGCGATATTAAACTGCCAAGTGACACAGGCACGGGAGATGCGGGATTGCTGTTCAAAACGCAAAGCGCCTCACCCGGGGCGGATAATGTCAAAGGCTATTACGCCGGTTTAAGCGGAGACGGCAAAGTAACCCTTGGCCGTATGAACAATAACTGGACTCCTCTGAAGCAAGTGAAAGTTTTCGACAGTGTCGATCCGAATCGCTTCTATCACATGAAGATCGTCACTTATCAGGATGAGATTAAAGTGTATGTTAACGATTCACATACGCCTGTTCTCGCCTATACCGACGCCAGTCCGCAGAAATATACCAAAGGCGGAATCGGATTAAGAAGTTACCGCGCGCAAGCAAGCTATGATAATGTGATCGCAAGCGAATATGTGGTGCCGGATAAACAATTTGCCTCGCCTGTAGCGAACAAAGCTCCGCTTGTTCAAACGCCTTTTATCCCGCTGCCGCTTGGTTCGATCGAAGCAAAAGGCTGGCTGCTTAAGCAGCTCGAACTCCAGCGCGACGGAGCTACCGGATATGCAGAGGATTTGTACGGCGAGCTCAGCACGAACGCTGCTTGGCTCGGCGGCACGGCGCCGGACTCGGACTGGGAACGTCCGGTCTATTATTTGAAGGGCTTGGTTCCTCTTGCATACACGCTGAAAGACCAAAATTTAATTGCCAAGTCGCAGAAATGGATTGAAGCCATTTTGGCCAGTCAGGAAGCCGATGGTTCTTTCGGGCCCAAAAGCAGTGACGATTGGTGGCCGCGCATGGTCGCGCTCTATGTCATGAAGGACTATTATGAAGCGACGAATGACGCTCGCGTGCTCCCTTTTATGACAAACTATTTCCATTATCAAGCTGCTCAGTTGCCAGCCAGACCTTTGAGAGATTGGGGCAAAATGCGTGTCGGCGATAACATTGATACGGTGCTCTGGCTGTATAACCGAACAGACGATGCCTTTCTCTTGCAATTGGCGGATACACTTGCTGGACAGGGATACCCACACACAGACATATTGACGGATGACGGGTTCCAAAATTTCGGCAATGACTTCCAGCCGACGCATACCGTGAATGTAAATGAAGCGATTAAAATGCCGGCCATTTACTATCAAAGATCGCATGACGCGAAAGACCGTGACGCATTCCAAGCGGGCGTTAACAATTTGACCAAGCACACGCAGATTACGGGAATGCCTTCAGGCACTGAGATGCTGGCCGGTATCGCTTCTACGCAGGGTGTGGAGCTCTGTGCGATTACGGAACGCATGCAAAGCAACGAAGAAGCAGCGATTATTCTCGGAGATCCCCATATTGGAGATGCGCTTGAGAAAATTGCTTTTAATTCATTGCCCGGCGCGATGGATAAGGATTTGAAGCTGCATCAATATTATTCTTTGCCTAATCAGGTAGAGAGCAATCTGGCGGATCATAATTTTAAACAGAACTATGATAACGGGATGATGCCTTCGCCTACGTCCGGCTTCCCTTGCTGTCGTTTCAACATGCACATGGGTTGGCCGTATTTCGTGAAAAACATGTGGGCGGCAACGCCAGACGGCGGCCTGGGTGTCATTGCGTACGGACCGAGCCGCGTATCGACCAAAATTAAGAACGCGAATGTATCCGTGGAAGAAACAACGAATTACCCGTTTGAAGATCAAATCGGGTTTGAAGTGAGCACTTCGGAATCTGTAAGCTTTCCGCTTAAGCTAAGAATTCCTGCATGGGCGGATCAACCGACCGTGACGGTGAATGGCCAAGTGCAGCCGGCTGTGAAAGCCGGGGAATACGTCACGATCGACAGAACGTGGTCCGCAGGCGATCGTGTCGTTCTTACAGTGCCGATGAAGCTGAAAACATCGACATGGGTAAACAATTCCGTCGGCATCGAACGGGGACCGCTCGTGTTCTCGCTTCAAGTGGAAGAAAATTGGCAGGTACAATCCAATACGATTGCTGCCGTGCCAGGATTTAATGCCGCAGGACTTGGCTTCAGTCAGTACCGTGTGCTGTCCAAGACGCCATGGAATTACGGCCTGTTAATTGACCGTGAACATCCGGAAAATTCCATTGAGGTCGTACGAGGACCTATGCCGGAGAACCCATTCATTCAAGCGACGAGTCCGGTCAAGCTGATTGCGAAAGCGAAGAAAATCCCGTCTTGGGGCAAGTCGGCCAATAATGTGGAAGCCTCGGAACCGCCGGTCGGTCCATTACTCTCATCCGAACCGACGGAAAATATTACCTTGGTTCCATTCGGAGCGGAGAATTTGCGAGTCAGCTATTTCCCTGAAGTGACCGAGAATGCCGATTCCGTCGCGTCCATCAAATATGAGGCTGAACAGGCTGAGATATTCAAAGCGAAAGTGAATACGAACAACAGTTATGCTTCCGGCAACAGCTATGTCGGTGAAATTGACTACGCGGACAGCTATGTCAAGTTTGCTGATATTAAGGTTCCCGCAGCAGGTACGTATAACGTTGATGTTTGGTTTGCCAATGGCGGCGATTTTACGGCAGCGACAGGTAAAATCATCGTGAACGGCAAAGAACAATCGATGAAGCTGCAAGGAACGAAGAGTTGGGGACGATTTATGGCAGTCCCGATGAAAGTTGAATTGAACGAGGGCTCCAACACGATCACGTTCATGAAAGGCACAGGATTTTACGAACTGGACTATATTGTCGTCAGACCGTTGCAGGCAGCAGCTCCGGAGCCAAATACTCCTGCATCAGCAACCTTGACAGGAGCAGCGGCTGTTCGTGCGAATGAGTCGTTTGATCTTGACTTCGGATTCGCGAACGTTACTGGGAATGTGTATGCCGAGGATTTAACCATAACGTACGATCCTGCTCTAGTAGAGTATACAGGTGTGGAAGAGCTGAAAGATGGCATCAAGATTGTGGATACAGCGCAAGCTCCCGGTCAAATTCGATTCATTGTGGTCAATTTGGGAGCGGGAGCAGGGAATATCAATGACCGCCTGCTGAAGCTAAAGTGGAAAGTCAAATCAACTGCTGGGCCGGGCAGCACAAACATTACAGTATCTAAAGCTGTTCTGGCTGATGGGGCCGGGGTGGAAACCGAGCTCGAACGCGTTGTCCACAGTTTGCAAATCACAACCGTAACGTTCCCAGGCGATCTTAATGGAGACGGTAAGTATTCCATTGCGGATTTAGGCATGGTGGCTGCTGCTTACGGGAAATCATCTGCTGACGCAGATTGGGATAAATACAAAAAAGCAGATTTGAACAACGATAATAAAGTAGACATTATGGACTTGGCGATTATGGCGCAAAAGATTTTAGAGTAAAATGACGATGGGACGTTTTGGACTGAGATGTATATCAGTTCGAAACGTCCTTTTGGCCTTGTTGGGTGGGGATGAGCGTAGCCTTTCCGGTGCAGCGAGTGCCGGTTTCAAGGCAGTACGGGGCAGTAGGGGAACTACAGGGCGCTATTTCGCCCGAAATAGC
Organism: Paenibacillus planticolens; assembly: GCF_013141725.1. Taxonomy (GTDB): domain Bacteria; phylum Bacillota; class Bacilli; order Paenibacillales; family NBRC-103111; genus Paenibacillus_E; species Paenibacillus_E planticolens. The sequence goes on from NZ_WHNZ01000026.1 coordinate 84,007, forward strand.
CTTTTAAGCAGGGGAGTGGGAACTAGGGTCCGCTATTTCGCCATTGTTGGCAGAAAGGGGTCCCTTTCCCCGAAATAAGACCCTGTAGATCCCACTCCCCCCCCCAAATCTCCACTTTGCGTCTAAATAAGGGAACGGAGTTCCCATAAAGGGTGCAGAGCCGCTAATAGCACTTGTCCGAGCACAATCATATCGTTCCACGCATACTGATTTGCAGCGCATGCACGGACTTCACCATTTTCATCCAGTATGACGGAAAAAAGCAAAAAATGACTTTTGCGTGTAAAGACCTTCTTTGGCCCAACTATTACACTAAGGATGTAAATAATTATTTGGAGGAGGAACACAAATGGTACAAAGAAAAAAAGTCATGGGGGCACTTGTTACAGCTACGGTATTGATGTCTCTGGTCGCAGGCTGCGGAGCCAAAACATCGGAAACGACAACAGCTTCAACAGCACCACAAGCTACAAAGGCGGCAGCAAAAGCAGGAGACGGCAAAGTGACCGTTGGCTTCTCTCAAATCGGAGCAGAAAGCGGCTGGCGCGGTGCGGAAACGCAATCCATTCAAGATACGGCGAAGGCTGATCCTACGATCGAGTTGAAGTTCTCGGATGCGCAGCAAAAGCAAGAGAACCAAATTAAAGCCATTCGCTCCTTTATCGCTCAGAAGGTGGATGTGATCGCGATGGCCCCTGTCGTGGAAACAGGCTGGGAAGCCGTTTTGAAAGAAGCGAAGGATGCCAAAATCCCAGTTATCCTCGTGGACCGCGGGATCGACAAGAAGAACGAAGACCTGTACACAAGCTTCATTGGTTCTGACTTTATTGTAGAAGGCCAAAATGCGGCAAAAGCAATGGCCGAGCATCTTGGTGATAAAGGAAATATCGTCGAGCTGGAAGGAACGGTTGGCGCGAGCGCGGCAACAGACCGCAAAAAAGGCTTTGACGACGAAATGAAAAATCATCCGAACATTAAAATCGTGAAATCCCAAAGCGGCGATTTCAACCGGGCAACAGGCAAACAAGTGATGGAAGCTATTTTGAAATCCCCAGAGGGCAAAGATATTCAAGGCGTCTACGCTCATAACGACGACATGGCGCTGGGAGCGATTCAAGCCCTTGAAGAAGCTGGTAAAAAACCAGGTTCAGACGTAAAAATCGTTTCGATTGACGGGATTAAAGAAGCTTTCGAAGCCGTTAAAGCCGGTAAGCTGAACACGGTTGTTGAGTGTAACCCGCTGCTCGGGCCACAATTGTTCCAAGCGGCAAAAGATCTGAAAGCAGGCAAACAACTTCCAAAATGGATTAAATCCAATGAAGATGTCTTCACAGGTCAAAAAGCGATTGACGCTCTGCCAAACCGCAAGTACTAAGATAAATAGACGACATTTCGGCGAAATCAAGAGTCAATCGGAGCTCTTGATTTCGTTTCATCAAAGATAAATAAAGGAGTGGAGAGGAATGCAGCAGCACGTATTAACGATGACTGGCGTTAGTAAATTTTTCCCCGGCGTCAAGGCTTTAACGAATGTGGATTTTCAGCTTAGAAGAGGAGAAATTCATGCTTTGATGGGACAGAATGGCGCAGGGAAATCCACCTTGATTAAAGTTTTGACAGGTGTGTATGAGAAGGATCATGGCATCGTCGCCTTGAATGGCCAGATCGTACACATTAAATCGCCTAAAGATGCGCAAGCGTTAGGAATCAGCACGGTGTACCAAGAAGTGAATCTTTGTCCGAATTTATCCGTTTCGGAAAATTTGTTTATCGGCCGCCAACCGCGCAAGCGCGGAGGAAGCATAGATTGGCCGCTTTTGAATGCTAAGGCGGAAGAGCTTATGGGACGGCTCAGCATCGGGCTGGACGTGTCAAAGCCGCTGTCTGAATTTTCCGTAGCCATTCAACAGATGGTGGCTATTGCGCGAGCTGTTGACATCTCGTCCGGCTTGCTCATTCTGGATGAGCCGACGTCGAGTCTTGACCAGCAGGAAGTCAAGGAGCTCTTCCGGATTATGAGAAAGCTGAAAGATGAGGGAATGGCCATCGTATTCGTCACACACTTCATGGATCAAGTCTATGAGGTCTCCGATCGAATTACCGTGCTGAGAAACGGCGAGCTGGTAGGCGAGTATTTAACCGAAGATTTGCCGAGGATTGAGCTGATTTCCAAGATGATCGGCCGCGAATGGAATGACGAGGAGCAGCAAAGCAAGGTTGTCGGAATGAAGAAAGGCGAGGTGTGGGTTTCCGCTCAGCAATTAGGACGCCGTGGTTCCATGGAGCCATTCGATATAACGGTTCGCAAAGGAGAGGTATTAGGACTTGCAGGTTTGCTCGGATCAGGGCGCACGGAAATCGCCAAATTGATTTTTGGCATCGATAAGGCGGATGAAGGGGCATTGACGATAGATAATGATAAGATTCGCACCATGTTTCCGAAAAAAGCGATTGAATACGGCTTAGCCTTCTGTCCGGAGGAACGTAAAGTCGAAGGGATTATCGGTGAATTGACGGTGCGGGAAAATATTGTCTTGGCTCTGCAAGCTAAACGTGGAATTTTGCACAATTTATCGCTTCGCAAGCAGCAAGAGATTGCAGATCATTACATCAAGCTGTTAAGCATTAAAGCCTCGAGTATGGAACAAAGAATCGATCAGCTCAGCGGTGGGAATCAGCAGAAGGCGATTTTGGCGAGATGGTTGGCTACGAATCCCAAGCTCCTCATCCTGGATGAACCGACACGTGGTATCGACGTAGGCTCCAAAGCCGAGATTCGCAAATTAATTTTATCGCTGGCAGCGGAAGGGATGACCATTTTGATGATTACATCGGAATGGGAAGAGATGGTCGGGTGCTGCGACCGCATTATGGTATTGCGGGATCGCCAAATTATTGGCGAATTGGCCGGCAATGAAATCGGTGAACAACGAATTATGCAAATGATCGCAGAAGGAGGGGGCAAAAATGATGCCGTTCATGAGCATGTTTCCTAATGCTATCCGCTCAAAGTTATTTTGGCCTGCCGTAGGAATCGCCTTAATCTTGGTTTTTAATGCGCTGTTTACCCCGGGATTTTTCCACATTCGGATGCAAGACGGGCATTTATTCGGCAGCCTGATTGATATTTTAAACCGTGGGACGCCGATTCTCATCATTGCGCTGGGCATGACGCTTGTCATTGCGAAAGAAGGCATCGACATCTCGGTAGGTTCGGTGCTGGCGATAGCCGCTTCCTTGGCAGCATTTCTTTTGCAGAAGCATGTTCCGTTTGCGTTGGCCTTGCTGGCAGGGCTGGGTATAGGCGTTGTGTGCGGATATTGGAATGGTTTGCTCGTAGCTAAGTTGAAAATACAGCCGATGATCGCCACACTGATTTTGTTGACGGTAGGGCGAGGCATCGCACAGCTGATCTCCGGAGGAAAAATCATTACGATTTCCGATAAAGCGTATCGCTTTGTAGGAGGAGGCTACTTGTTCGGTGTGCCTTTTGCCGTTATCTTGGCGATTGTCGTTTTTGTCGTTTTACACGTTATCACACGGAAGACGGCGTTTGGATTGTTTCTGGAGTCGGTTGGGGCCAACCGTATATCCAGCGAGTTCGCCGGCATCAATGCCACACGGATCATGATATCCGTCTATGTCATTTGCGGGTTTTGCGCAGCTCTTGCCGGCATAATTGTCTCCTCGAACATTACAGGAGCCGATTCCAATAATGCGGGATTATGGTTTGAGTTGGATGCGATACTGGCCGTAGTCATCGGGGGAACCTCCATGCGTGGCGGACGTTTCTACCTGGGCGGGACCGTCTTAGGCGCGCTGTTTATTCAAACCTTAACGACGACCATTTACACGCTGGGTGTTCCATCGGAATCTGTCATGGTCGTGAAAGCAATCGTCATTATCCTTGTCAGTCTAGTCCAATCTGATGTATTAAGAGAGATGTTGAGCCGTACGTTTAGCAAAAAAATGGAGAAGAAGGTGCTTGTCAATGAAACTGCCGCTTAAAATAACGTCCTCGAACATCACCATTCTTGCCACGGTTCTGTTGTTCATTTCGTTATACGGAACAGGATCTGCGATGTTTGACAGCTTTTTCTCGATTCAAGTATTTCTAAATTTGTTTGTCGATAATGCGTTTCTGATTATCGTTGCGACTGGCTTGGCTTTTGTTATTGTTACAGGGGGCATTGATCTTTCCGTCGCTTCATTAATTGCGCTTGTCAGCGTGCTGTCTGCCGTCATGTTAAGAGCCGGCATTCATCCATTCGTTGTCATGCCAAGCGTACTGCTGTTAGGCACGATATTTGGCTTATTGCAGGGGTATCTCATCTGCCGGTTTCATATTCATCCGTGGATTGTCACTCTTGGCGGCATGTTTTTGGCACGGGGCACGTGCTTTTTGATTAGTCCCGAAAGTATTGTCATCGATAATCCGATTTACAGCGCCATATCCAACTTTAGAATACCAATGCCGGGGGAAGGGTCTATTTCCATCGGGGTCGTCATTGCCCTTGTAACGGTTGCTGCAGCTGTTTATATTTCAAGATATACGGCATTCGGCAGAAATGTATATGCGATTGGCGGGAATGAGAAATCTTCCGAATTAATGGGCCTTCCTGTGTATGCAACCAAATTAGCGGTTTATACGCTAAGCGGCTTTTGTTCGGCGCTAAGCGGCATTGTTTTTACTTTTTACATGCTGTCCGGCTATGGTCTTCATTTGATGGGAGGCGAGATGGACGCAATTGCTGCGTGTGTGATTGGCGGCATCCTGCTGACAGGCGGATTTGGTTACTTCATAGGCCCAATGCTAGGCGTACTAAGCGCTGGAGTTATCCAAACGATGATTATGTTTCAAGGTTCGCTAAGCTCGTGGTGGACGAAAATCGTCATCGGCTTCCTCTTGTTCGCCTTTATCGCCCTGCAGCGGGTTATTGTGTCAAGAAGGGAAAGAAAGCGGAATCCGCACATGCCAAAAAAAACCAAAAGTTCCGTCCCCAATATAGTCCAGCTATGATATTATAAGTACGAATAAAAGAAGAGGAGGATCGCAGTGAGGGCATATCTTCGTTGGTGGCATGACCGCAGCATTCGGTTTAAGCTGAACTGCATCTTTCTCTTAATTATTCTGATTTCCATTCTTACCCTAAGCTTTTGGGGAATTCGGACGTACAGTAATTATTCGGAAAATCAGGCGGATCAAAGCACGCTGCAAATGATTCATCAAGTAGAAAGCAACGTGGATTACTATATCGATCATTTAAAAGATGTCCTCTATTACATAAGTCAGGATTCGGAAGTTGAGAAGTTCATGCGGATGAATGAACCTGAAATCACGGAGGAAGAAGTTTCCCGGATCGACAAAACGTTGTCCATGTATACCGATCGCAACAAGGAAATCATGGGGATTATGCTGGTCAATAAAAGCGGTGCTTTCACATCGCATGATATGAACCGGATTACGCGTGATTCTTTGGTCGAGGAAAGCTGGTTTCAGGATGCGATCAAGGCCCCTTCTGAAACGATGATTATTAGTAATCCGATAGGCCGCAACGTTTCAACTTCTCAAAACTACAGCTCATACGATGTGCTGTCGCTCGTACATGCCGTGGCAGATCCCCAAACGAAAGAAGTGACGGGGGTCGTTCTGATGGATTTGAGAATGGATATGATTAAATCTATATTTGAAAATGTGAAGCTGGGCAAATCGGGATTTATGTACATCTTGGATCACAACGGCAATATTGTGTATGCTCCAACGAATGATATTGTGTATCGCATTCAAGGAAAATGGCTTCCGGACGGTTCGCAGGGAAGCGTTACGCAACAAATTAAAGGCCATGCTTACCGCATTTTGTTTAATGATTCCGAAACGAATAAGTGGAGGTTCATTGGCGTTATTCCCAATGACGATTATCAACGGGTCATCACGGATATTCAACTGTATACCTTTATCGTTACGTTTATTACGATTGTTTTGGCAGCGCTTTTATCCGCTTATTTTACAGGCACACTGATCCGTCCCATCCGTAAGCTGATGAGTTTGATGAGCAAGGTGAAGAACGGCGAGCTTAATCAGCGTTTTGTTGCCGAAACCAAAGATGAGATCGGACAGCTGGGAAACAGCTTTAATCATATGCTGGAGGAAATCAACAATCTGATTAATGTGGTCTATATGGAGCAGAAAAAAAAGCGGGAGGCTGAGCTGCAGGTTCTTCAAGCCCAGATCAAACCGCATTTTCTATATAATACGTTGGATACGATCGGGTGGATGGCCCAAGAATATGAAGCCGACGATATCATTGAAGTGATCGGGGCGCTTACGAATCTGTTCCGGATCGGCTTGAACCGCGGAAACGAGTGGATTCCGGTGCGGGACGAGGTTAAACATGCTGAGAGCTATATGATTATTCAGATGTCTCGCTATATGGATAAATTAGATTTTAAGTTTGATATTCCCGAGCATTTGTATCATTACCATGTCCTGAAGCTCATTCTGCAGCCTTTGATAGAAAATGCGATATATCATGGGATTAAGGCAAGAACGGGCAAAGGGAAAATCAGCATTTCCGCCAAGCAAGAGCTCGATCTGATCTGTTTTCGCATCATAGATGACGGGGCTGGCATTCCGCCGGAGAAGCTGGAGGAAATCAACCAAATTCTACGCGGCGAGAAAATGCGCGAGGATCATTACGGCATTGGCTTGTTCAATGTGAACGAGCGGATACAATTAACTTATGGAACCGCTTTCGGAATCCAGGTTTACAGCGAGCTCGGTAAAGGAACAACGGTTGAAATCAAGCATCCAATGGTGCAAGCAATGAAAAAGTCAGGTTGAGGTGACGAATCATGTGGAAACTAATGATCGCAGACGATGAACCGCGCATTCGAAACGGCCTTTGTAAGACGCTGCCATGGGCTGACATGGGCATTGAGGTTGTTGCTGAAGCAGAGAATGGCAAAGAAGCATTGGAAATTGCGGCTTCCGCTTGTCCTGATCTGATGTTTGTGGATATTAACATGCCATTTATGAACGGTCTCGAATTGATTGAGAAATTGCAAACGCAAAATCCGAATTGCTTGGTAATCGTGATCTCAGGTCATGATGAGTTCGCGTATGCCCAGCAAGCGGTTAGGCTTAACGCCTTTGATTATTTGCTAAAGCCTGTGCAAAAAAAGGAGCTGGGCGCAGCAGTAAACAAAGCCATAGACGTGTTGACGAAGGATCGCGTTGAACAAAAGCATACCCAGTGGATGAACCAGAAACTGGAGTTTAACGCTCTAACTATGCGCGAGGAGTTTTTTAGCAAGTGGATTACCGGAAAGCTTGCGAAGGAACAGTTTGAGGAAGAATGGCTTTTTTTTCAGCCGCAGTTTCATGGGAAAATCAGCATGCTGCTGTTGAAGCCGCTCGGCAAAATGACCGCCAATGCGCCGAATAAGATGTGGGATCCGCCTTTGCTCGAGTTCGCGATCAAAAACATTTTAACTGAAATGCTGCCGCAACTTCCTGTGTCTGTCATTTTCAGCGTGGAAAAAGGACGGATTGCCGCCCTGACGCAAATTTCAGATCTAGCTGGCATTCGCGCTATCTACCAAGAGTTTGAACGCACGGTGATGACTTATTTGGGAGTCAGCCTGCTCCTGACCCATTCGGTTGTCGAACAGCTTGAGCATGTTCCACGGCATTATGAAGATCTGCATCAGGAGCTCCTTCGTGAAAGCGCTTTGACCCCCATTGTGATGATGACGAAGAAGTATTTGGAAACTTATTATTATAAGGAGGATTTATCATTATCCGAGGTGGCTGAGCAGATGAACGTGAATGCGACGTATTTAAGCAAATTGTTAAAAAGAGATCTGGGAAAATCGTTCGTAGACTGCCTCACCGACATTCGCATTAAGAAAGCCATTCAATATCTGAATGATCCCACTTCTAAAATTTATGAAATCGCACAGAAAGTCGGATACCAATCCCAACACTATTTTAGCCATACGTTCAAAAAAATGACCGGTGTATCGCCTCTGGAATATAGAAAACGTGGAGACTACTAGGATGAAGGTTCCTTCCAAAATAGGTTTCATATGGCTGCTTGTTTTCAGCTTGATTGGCCTGGTTGTGGTCATGCTCGTCGCAAGCCTGCTGCACCTTAAAGCGGTAAAAGATGAACCTTATTTTTTAATTGGCATCAGCCAGCCGAACTTGAATGAACCACGGCAGCTGTTAATGAACAATGAAATTCGCAAGGAAGCGGAAAAGCATAAAAACGTTAAGCTCATTTTTACGGATGCGGCAGAAAACAGCGAGAAGCAGGTTCACGATGTTCAAAAATTGATGAAATACGGCATCGATCTTCTTATTATTTCGCTGAATGATTCCGAGAAGCTGACGCCTATCGTGACGGAGGTTTATAAGGAAATTCCGGTTATCGTTCTCGGGCGCGGCGTTACCGGCTATGATTACTCGCTGTTTATCGGCTCTGATAATTTAGCGATCGGAAAAAAATCAGGCAAATTGGCTGCTGATTTGCTCGGCGGTACTCCGGCGGACATTGTGGAAATAAAAGGGGCCGTCAGCACCAGATCCGTTGAAGAGACCAGCCGTGGCTTCCGGGATTATTTGTCCCATTCTCCTTTTATTACAGTGAATAAAGTGATTGTCGGCGACTGGCAGCGGGATCGGGCAGAGGATGAGCTAAGGCGTATTTTGCCCAACTCTCCGGGAGTTAAGCTTGTATTTGCGCATAGTGACGCTATGGCGCTAGGGGCCTACCGGGCGATTGACGCATTAGGCTTGCATGATGTGCAAATCATTGGCATCGATGGGCTGGACACCCTGAACGGGGGATTCGATTTAGTTAAACAAGGTGTTCTGAGCGGTACGGTGACTAGCCCGACTGGGGGAAGGGAGTCGATTCAATACGCGCTCGATATCCTGAACCGTGAGAAAGTGATTCCGAAAAAAATCATTTTGCGCAGTCATCTGATTACTCCCAAAAATGCCAGGGAAGTTGAGGCAGCGAACGATCCGGGCCACAAGCAGATAGGTTCCCGCATGGATGTGAATACGAAAAAGATGAAGCTGGGCGTAGCCGTCGTCGGCTCAGAAAGCAGCTGGCGGGCAGCCAACACGGAATCGATCAAAACAGCGGCCGGCCAAGACCTCGGCATCGAGCTCATCATGCAGAATGCGGAAGGCAGTCAGGCCAGGCAAATCGAGATCATTCGCAGTTTTATCCGGCAGAAGGTGGATGTCATTGCTTTTACGCCAATTGTAGAGACTGGCTGGGACGAGGTTTTGGCTGAAGCCAAGGCAGCCGGCATACCGGTCATGCTGAGCGACCGAAAAGTGAAAGTCGAAGACGACTCCTTGTGGACTACGTTCATCGGCTCGGATTTTGTTGAAGAGGGACGGCGAGCTGCCAGATGGGTTGTCGAGCACAAGCCGGCGGAGGTTGGAGAAACGAAGATTGTGGAGCTTCAAGGCACCGCAGGTTCCGCACCGGCCATTGAGCGCCGGCAGGGATTTGAGGAGGTTCTTTCCCAGAACGCCGCATTTCATGTCATTGCTTCGGAAATCGGCGATTTCACGATGGAAAGCGGTCAAAAGTTAATGGGCAAAGTGCTTCAGCAGGGCATGAAGCCGCAGGTTGTTTTTGCGCATAATGACGATATGGCGCTTGGTGCGATTAAGGCGATTGAACAGGCGGGCTTGAAGCCGGGCAAAGACGTCACCGTGATTTCCGTGGATGCCACGAAGCTTGCTTTTCAAGCTATGCTTGCAGGAAAGCTAAACATGTCTGTAGAATGCAATCCCCTGCTGGGTCCGCAAATTGTTAAAGCGGCCAAGGATCTTGTCGCAGGCAAGGAAATTCCGGTGAATATCATTACAGCGGAAAGTATTTTCTCCCAGGAAACGGCGAAGCGGGATGTTACTACGCGTAAGTATTGAAAGCAGGAAAGGGCCTGCACGACGGTGTTGTTATAAAGAACCTAGCGATCTTCCGCTAGGTTTTTTTGCGTATTAAGAAGAAGGTAGAGTATGAGTACGACAATAACAATAACAATAACAATAACAATAACAATGACAACGACAACCACAACCACAACGACTATGATCCACAATTGATAATGAGAATTATTTTCAATTGTGATAATATAGGGCTAATAGATAGTTAGATAGAAAGGAATGACCGATTTATGAGAATTAGCGACCATATTGTACTGTGGAATCATGTTCTCATCAAAGTATTAGACGTTCGGCGCATGCTGCTGGAGCCTGGTGAAGTGATGCGCGGATATCGCGTGCCGACAAGCGCTTTCCTGTATGTCATCAAGGGCAGCGCCGAGCTGTACATTGACGGAAGCGAAAGCCGCATGCCGAGATTCCATGTTCTGCACGTCGGGAAAGGGATTGTTCTCGACATTACGGCGGAGGAGCAGCTGGAATATTTTATGGTGCTGTACAAGGCGACATTGCCGCTTCCGAACCGATATGAGCTGGTTAATCTGATGGAGCGGGAGAATCCCTTCCTGTTGCGCTACAGTTTGTCGCCTAAGTTTCCGATCTCTTGGCTGCAGAAGCTGGAGCATATGCATCAAATATGGCAGGCACCCAGTCCGCTTGATAAATTCAAGGTGAAGACGCTATTCTATCAATTGCTTTACGAACTGGTAGAGCAGCTGCACGAACAAGGGGTCGACGTCATCCGTCCCGATCTCGTCAGCCAAGCTATTTATTACATGGAGGAGCATTATCAGGAAGCGGTGACGCTGGAGGCGTTGGCCGAAACGCTGGAATGTACGTCCAGACAGCTGCTCCGTTTGTTTAAGAATCAGATGGATACAAGCCCGATTGAGTATTTGATCGGGCTGCGGATGAACAAGGCCAAGGCGCTTCTCGTCTATACGGACAAAACGTTGAAAGAGATCTCGGAGAATGTCGGCTACGCAGACAGTTACTATTTCAGTCGGATTTTTAAGAAGCAGGAGGGCGTCTCTCCCAAAAGATTTAAAGAGTCTTACGCCCGGGAATGGTGTCGGAATAATCCATTCCCGTTGTCGAAATATCCCATTGTTGAAGGTGGGCTTAGACGCTATAGTAGTAATGGTTATGAGAATCATTATCACTATAGAGAAGAGGGAGATTCACAGATGTATAAGAAAACAAGAGCCTGGATGACTGCCATGGTCGTCATCTGTTTCACATTACTGCTCAGCGCCTGTTCCACAGGGTCAACGGCTACGCCGACCACGACGAGCGGCGTGACGCCCATCCCGGCCGCTAGCAGCTCACCATCCGCTGCCGTTAATACGGAAGCCGATGCACCGCGGGTCATTAAACACGCGATGGGCGAAACGACGATCAAAGGTACGCCGTCTCGCATTGTTATCCTGACCAATGAGGGGACGGAAGCGCTGCTCGCGGTAGGCGTTAAGCCTGTGGGAGCCGTTATGTCCTGGATTGGCGAGCCCTGGTACGACCATATAAAAAACGATATGCAGAATGTAACCGTAGTCGGGGATGAATTGCAGCCGAATCTTGAGCTGATTGCCAGCTTGAAACCGGATTTGATTATCGGGAATAAAGTTAGGCAGGAGAAAATTTATGATCAGCTGAAGCAAATTGCTCCAACGGTATTCGCAGCTGACTTGGTTGGGGATTGGAAAGTCAACTTCAAGCTGTACTCTGAGGCAGTCAACAAGAAGGATGAAGGCGAGAAAGCGATGGCTGCTTTCGACAAGCGCGTAGCCGAAGTGAAAGCAAAGCTTGGCAGCAAGGCGACTACGAAAGTTTCGTTGGTGCGTTTCTCGGCGGCGCAGGTGCGCATTTACCAGAAACAGACATTCGCCGGCGTACTGCTCAGCCAACTGGGTATCGCACGTCCCGAGTCGCAGGACAAGGATGCTTTCATTGAAGTTTTGAATAAAGAAAATATCGCCAAAATGGATGGAGATGTCCTGTTCTACTTCGTCACGGAAGCAAAAGGGAAGACGGATGCTGCGAATGTGGTGAAGGAATGGACCAATGACCCGTTATTTAAAAACTTGAATGTAACGAAAAACAATAAAGTGATTCAGGTGGATGAAGGTATCTGGAACTCCGCAGGCGGATACAAAGCCGCCAACCTGCTGTTGGATGAATTGATCAAGTATTTCGATGTCAAATAACACGGCTGCCTTACTTCACACACGCAAAAGCAAGATGGTGGCATTGACGGCGGGAGCTGCATGTCTGCTCGTGCTCGCCATAGCGAGCGTACTAATGGGGGAGCAAACATTTGGGCTTGACGATTTGTGGGCGAGTTACAGGCATTTCAACGGCTCGAACGAGCATTTGATACTTAGGACGGCCCGGGTGTCGCGGGTTCTGGTCGCGGTTGCCGTAGGCGCCTGTCTCGCAGTAGCGGGTGCCGTCATGCAGGTGTTGACGCGAAATCCGCTGGCGTCGCCTTCCGTATTCGGCATCAATGCCGGCGCATCGCTATTCATCGTGATTGGGCTGGTCCTTTACGGATCGGCGCTTACGATGAATATGATGATTTGGATCGCTTTTGCCGGCGCGCTGTTCGTTTCGATCTGTGTCTACGCCATGGCGATGCGGGGCAGCTGGTTCGAGCCGGTCAAGTTGACGTTGGCCGGCGCGGCAATGGGGGCTTTTGCCTCGTCGATCACGTCAGGCTTGATTCTGATTAACAAGCAGTCGCTGGATGCGGCCTTGTTCTGGATGATCGGGTCCGTCTCCGGGAGGAAATTGGACCATTTGCTGTCCGTAGCCCCATATATGGCGATAGGCTTAGGCTTATCGCTACTTTTATCAGGCTCCCTCAACATTATGATGTTGGGCGAGGAAAGTGCAAGGAGCCTGGGTCAGCGGGTGACGCTTGTGCGGCTGCTGTCGTCGCTTGCCGTCGTGCTGCTCGCAGGGAGTTCGGTGTCGGCTGCCGGTCCGATCGCGTTTGTCGGGCTGATCGTTCCACACCTGTGCCGGGCGCTGATCGGCCAAGATCACCGGTGGCTGCTGCCTTGCTGCGCATTAAGCGGAGCCGTGTTGCTTGTAGCGGCGGATCTTGCTGCGCGTTTCGTCCTGATGCCTAAGGAGGTGCCCGTTGGGATCGCCACGGCGATGCTGGGCGTTCCCTTTCTGATCCATGCGGCAAGGAGGAAGGCGAATGACTAAATCACGCTCGGCAAGATCGGCTTTGATCCTCCTCAGTTTGCTTTTCGGGATGATTGTGCTTTCCATGATTTGCCTCTCCGTCGGCAGCGTAAGCATCCCGATGAAGGATGTCTTTCGCTCGTTGACCGGACAGAATCCGGGCAGTTCAGAGCTGATTCTGCTGAAATTTCGGCTGCCGCGAATTCTTGCCGCGATCTTGATCGGGGCGGCACTGGCCGTATCGGGCGCGCTGCTGCAGGGGGTGATTCGGAATCCGCTCGCATCGCCGGACATTCTGGGCGTCACCGGAGGCGCGTCGGCAGCGGCTGTTGCTTTCATGACATTGTTCACCGGCTACAGCGTTCATTGGATTCCGGTTGTTGCGATAATAGGAGCGCTTCTCGCGGTTCTGATCAATTATACCCTTGCCTGGAAGCGGGGCGTATCGACCTATAGACTGGTGCTCATCGGGATAGGCCTCTCCACCGCGATGGCGGCGCTTACCCTGTTTCTGCTCATTAGCGGGCCGGCTTACTTGGCAGCTCAAGTGTTAAACTGGATGACGGGCAGCATCTACGGAACAAGCTGGAAGTATGTGCAGATCATTTTTCCGTGGATTGCCGTCTTTATCCCGCTCTCCCTCCTATATGCGAAGGAGCTGACGATTCAGTCATTAGGCGAAGCGACAGCTACTGGGCTTGGTAGCCGCATTCAAGTTACCCGAGTCATGGTGCTGCTCTACAGCGTAGCACTTGCCGGTGCGGCCGTCGGGGTGGCGGGGATGATTTCATTCCTCGGCCTCATGGCCCCCCACATCGCTCGCAGACTCGTAGGCAACTCGTATTCGCTCGTGATTCCCGTGGCGGCTTTAACTGGCGCGATTTTGCTTCTGTTGGCCGATCTGGCCGGGCGCATGCTGTTCATGCCGCTTGATATACCGGCAGGGGTATTTACGGCGGGGATAGGGGCGCCGTTCTTCCTGTACTTATTATTCAAACGCAAGCCGATACATTGAAGAGGGCCCGATGTGTCAGCTGAGACGTCGTTTTTCAGCTTTAACGTAGGCGGCGGAGTGGGCAAAAGGTAGAAGTTAACGCTGTAAAACAAGCTAAAAGTTGGGGAATAGCCCTGATTCACTTGTTTTTCCAGCTGAGACGTCGTTTTTCAGCGTTAAAGTAGGCGGAGAGGGCAAAAGGCTGAAGTTAACGCTGTAAAACAAGCTTAAAGTTGGGAACAGGCCCTGATCACCGTCCTCGCCTACGGCCTGAGAGGCCCTTATTCGATGGAAAAAAACCTCTTCGAACATGTAGCGGACACCAGCGCTGTTACATGCTCACTGGGGGACTGATTTCTCCGCGAAATTGGCAAATAAGGACTCTGGTGTCCGCAAGCAGAGAGACACGATGCTTTTCGCGATATAACGGCCGCTGTGTCCGAAACGTGATGAGAAAGATGACTCCTTCAACCGAATCGGGGTAAGAGAAAGCTCCCCACGCTCCAACGTAGGAGTTTAGACAAGGACCTAGCCACTGGCTGGGTTCTTCTTTTTGTTTCGACTGAGAATTTCTGGATCAGCGAAAAAAAATGTTTTGTGTTATATTATTATGAGAATGGTTATCATTTGCGCGGGAGGGACTCGGATGAATCGTGATTCGGACCACGAACTGTATTTACAAGGGACATTGCTTGAGCTGATCAAGCTTGAAATTATAACGGATTTAGCGGAGTGGAAACGAACGTCGGAGGAAGTTGCTCATCACACGCTGCTCTTCTTTGTTAAGACGGGAGGTCAGCTTCAAATCAATCAGACGGAAGTGCCACTTCATGGCAAAACGCTGTGTTTGCTTCTTCCCGGTATGAGCGTCCAAGCGTTGAACTTGTCGGGCAATGCGAATAGCTTGATCTATCAGCTGGAATTCGATCTGTTTCGAATGGCAGAGAATACGCAATCGCGTAAGGTTTTTGAGCGGGAACTGCAATTTCCCATTCATGGGGCACTTCAAACGGATGGACTGCTTTTTCAACGAAAAATGCAGCTACTTGCCTCCGCATGTGGGGATTCAAGTGTAAGAGAACACTTGCGTCAGCAATATTTGTATGAATTAGTGGCGTTGATTCTAAAAGATCAGCCGCGTTCGATCACGACGCCGAAGGATGCCGATGCCTCGATTCAGCTTACGATTCAGTACATGCAGGATGCTTACCATTCAGATATAAATCTGGACAAGCTGGCGGAGATTGCTGGCATGCATCCAGCCTATTATTCGCAGCGTTTTAAGCAAAAAATGAATAAATCGCCGATCGAATTTCTTACTCAAGTGCGCATGAACAAGGCGAAGGAAATTTTGCTTGTATCCGCGCCGCAGATACGCGATTTGAGCGGTCGGGTAGGTTACCGCGATGAATTTTATTTCAGCCGGCGCTTTAAAGAGAACTGCGGGTATGCACCCACGCAATATGCGAATGAGCCGTTAACCAATATTGTTTCGCTATCTTACCCGTATACGGATCACTTGCTGACTCTGGGGATTGTTCCGAGCGCAGCCCAATTCCACCATGAAAAGTATTTGACGGCTGAAACGACGTCGCTAACTTTGCCGCTGCATGCCGCAGACTCGTGGGAAATAGGCAGAAGAACTTTTCTGGAAGCGAAGCCGGGTCTAATCCTTTGTAAAGAGAATGTGCTGCTGAAAGCGAGAGAGCATATTGGCGACATCGCTCCTATTATTTCGGTACCTTGGGCATCGCAGGATGTCTTTGAGCATTTAGAAGAAATAGCTCAGATCGTAGGCCGCAGGCAGTCAGCCAAAGATTGGATAGAGCTCCATACATACAAGGCAGAGCAGGCTGGGAAACGAGTGAAAAAGACGTTCGGAAGCCCAACGGTTGCTATTTGCCGCATGATGAACACGGAAATGAGATTGTATGGCGCCAGAAATGTCGGGCATGTTTTTTATCGGTCTTTACAATTGTCACCTCCAAGTCGAATTGCCCGGGAAATTAATCAGCACAGTGAAGGTACATATTTCAATTGGCTGAGGGTAACGCCGGAGGATATGAACCAGTATGATTCGGACTATGTCATCTTCTTGAATTCGACTAGGCAATCTTCGGCAAAGCTCCAGCATCAAATTATGACGGATCCGGTTTGGCTGCGTCATCCGGCCATTAGGCAGGGGCGGTATTTCATGCTCCAGTGGGACGAATGGATGGTCTATGCGCCGCAAGCGATTGGACAGCTGCTGGAAAAGGCGGTATCCATGCTAAGCGGAACTTCATTAAAGCAGAATTCCCCTACCAATCTGAAAATAATCCAAGGATAAAATCTATAAATATGTCATGGACGAAAGCAGTAGAGATTTCTATAATGAATTTATTGATAATGATTATCAGTATTAATGAGAGGTATGAATCATCTCCATGAAGCCGGAGCATACAAGCATGAACAGAATTACATATGGATGGATTAGTCTCATAGCGATGCTCGTTTTACTTATCGTCATGTTTACAGCCATTTCGTTTGGAGCCAAAGATTTAACGCTAGCAACCGTATGGGGGGCCGTTTTTCATTATAATGCTGAGTTAACATCGCATCAGATTATTCATGAATTGCGTTTGCCTCGCGTCCTGGGTGCGGCTGTCATCGGAGCAGGCTTTGCAGTGGCTGGTGCTTTAATGCAAGGGATAACGCGAAATCCATTAGCTGATTCCGGTATTCTGGGGATTAATGCTGGCGCAGCTTTTATGGTTGCTCTTAGCTTCGCATTTTTTCCTAACTTGCCCTATTCGAGCCTCATGCTGGTCTCTTTTCTCGGGGCCGTGCTCAGCACTGTTTTCATATACTTGCTTGGTGCATCCACGCCGGGCGGTCTGACCCCTCTGCGCCTTACGATTGCGGGATCCGTTGTTGCGGCATTGCTGCATTCCCTTAGTTCGGGTATCGCGATCTACTATAATCTTAGTCAGGATCTTGCGTTCTGGTACGCCGGGGGTGTTGCCGGTGTGAAATGGAAGCATTTAAACCTGCTGGTGCCGGTTATTCTTCTGGCGATTGCGGGGGCTGTGATGATAAGCCGCTCTGTCTCGCTAATTTCTTTGGGAGAAGAAGTTTCAGCAGGTTTAGGCGTCAAAACAAAGCGAATCCGACTGCTTGGCATTGTTCTGGCAATTATCCTTGCCGGTGTGGGAGTTTCAGCTGTAGGATCCATTGGATTTGTAGGCCTGGTTATCCCTCATATCGCCAGAAAGCTCGTTGGAGTGGACTATCGTTTCATCATTCCGCTGTCTGCTTTGCTTGGAGCCATCTTGCTGGTGCTTGCTGATCTAGGCGCGCGGATGGTTCATCCTCCCAAGGAATTGGCGATCTCTTTGATGATCGCTCTGGTAGGCGTCCCCTTCTTTCTGTATCTGGCCCGGAAAGAGAGGAGGAATCTGTCATGAGTTCGAAGCGTGATAGTCAACGAAAGAACAAGAGTATCTTGGTCGGGATTTGTTTGATCCTCATTAGTTTGGCCGTCATTCTGGTTAGTCTGAATACGGGCTCGATTCGGCTTTCGCCGTTAGAGGTATGGCAAACCTTTCTAGGCTACGGCACTCCGGATAGTCAGCTCGTCTTATTCGAATATCGCTTGCCCCGCATTCTCATTACGATGTTGGCGGGTATCGGTTTAGGGGTATCAGGCGCTATTTTGCAGGGGATAACCCGGAATGGTCTCGCCGACCCCGGGATTCTGGGTCTTCATTCGGGTGCTGCTTTAGGCTTGATTGTGTTCGTTAGCTTTTTTCATTCCATGAAGGGCACACCGGCCTTGCTCATTCCGATGTTCGCCTTTGCCGGAGGCGTCATAACGGCCATTCTGATCATGGCCTTGGCCTATGACCGATATAAGGGGATTGTGCCAATCCGGTTAATTCTTGTCGGAATTGCCATCGCAGCGGGTTTCAGCGCTGTAACCTTATTTCTCTCGCTGCGGTTGGATGAAGCGACGTATAGTTTTACAGCCAGATGGCTGATAGGTAACGTTTGGGGAAGAGATTGGGTGCATGTCGTTGCGCTGCTTCCCTGGATTGGTATTTTCCTGCCGTTTGCATTAAGCAAGTGGAAGATTTTGAATTCATTCTCGTTGGGCGATGAGGTAACCTCAGGTCTGGGCGTTGCCGTGAATCGCGAACGATTGCTGCTGTTGATGACCGCAGTCGCCTTGTCCAGTGCAAGCGTGGCCATGACCGGAGGGATTGGCTTCCTGGGATTGGTTGCTCCGCATCTGGCTCGGCGGTTAGTTGGACCGATGTATCAGCATGCACTGCCGATAGCGGGCTTGATCGGACTCGTCATCCTGGTTGCGTCGGATACGATAGGACGCTCTATTTTTCAGCCTAACGCCATCCCGGCAGGCATCGTAGTAGCCGCTGTCGGGGCACCGTACTTTTTATTTTTACTCGCAAGAACGAAATAACACATTATGAAGGAGTTTTTATCGTGAAGAAGAAAAAAATAGCATTATTCAGCGTGATCAGTTCCTTATTCGTCCTGACGGCATGCGGCCAAACAGCCGCACCGAAAGAAGCCGCATCTACAGCATCGGCTGCCCCTTCGCCTGCTGTGACGAGTTCCGCTAAACCGGTGGAGAAAGAGCCGCGTATTGCGTCAATTTCCATTCATTTAACGAATGACTTGCTAGCGCTTGGCATTACGCCTGTAGGTTCTGTCATGGGTGGCGACCTCAAAGCATTTCTACCGCACGTCGCTGACCGTTTGCAGAACACGAAGAAGCTGGGCGTTGCGAATGAACCCGATATGGAAGCCCTGCTGGCATTGAAGCCTGAAGTGATTTATTTGGATAAATCGCTTTCCGGTAAAGATGTCGCCAAGTTTGAAAAAATTGCGAAAACAGAAGTGTTTGACCTGGACGAAGGAACATGGCGCGACCATTTGAAAAAAATCGGCAAACTTGTGAACCGCGAGCAGCAAGCGGAAACGTACATCAAGGATTACGAGAAGCAAGTAACGAATGTGAAAGGGCTTATCAATGCCAAAATCGGCGACGGCAAAGTCATGGCGATTCGTGTGACAGCTAAGGAACTGCGTGTTATGGGGATGAAGCGTCCTCTGGGACCGATTCTGTTCACAGATTTAGGGTTGAAGCCAGCTAATGGTGTGGAGAAAATCGACAAAGCGTACGAAGCAATTTCGCAAGAAGTTCTTCCTGACTACGATGCCGATGCGATTTTCGTCATTGTGAATAATGAAGATTCGGCGAAGAAACTGTTTGAACAGCTGTCATCGAACCCTATTTGGAAAGGGCTTAAAGCGGTGAAAGCCGGCCATGTTTACCCGATTGCCGACCAGCCTTGGCTCGATTATTCGGCCATTGGCAATAAAATGGCGCTTGATGCGGCAGAAAAGCTTTTCGCTAAATAATTAAATAGTTGAATGAAAAAGGAGCTAAGCGGCTTACGTGCTTAGCTTCTTTGCTTTTTGACGTCGACTGTCGATTTCTTCGGCAGATCCGCTTCCTTTTGTAGATATCCCTTGGATAAATCGCTTGGATAATATTTCCCCACTAGGAAATGATAAATGAAAGTAATCATTAGGATGCGTTGATAAAAGTTTATATAAAGGAGTCTAACAGATGGAACCAACCGATATCCCATTAACATCGTCAGAATTAGGCAACTTGTGGATGACATATCAAGAGAAAACCATGTTATTGAGATTCTTGGACTATATGCTTGAGCACGCGGGTAATGAAGAAATTCAGCAAATCTTAAAGTCGACGTATGCCTCCTCGGAACAAACCGTGGAATCCATTAAACAAATTTTTCAAAATGAGGGGGCCGTTATTCCGCTTGGCTTTACGGCTAATGACGTAAATAAAGGGGTCCCTAAGCTGTTTGATTATTTGTATGAACCGATGTTTCTGCATATGATAAGCAAAATAGAAACTTGCCTATTTGCGTTGTATTCAACCATGTCGTATCGGAAAGATATCAGGCAGTTATTTAAGCAGTTAACGACAACCTCGCAAGAGTTGTTCGATCAGTGCGCACAATTTCTTCTGGATAAGGGCGTTCTTGTACGGCCGCCATTCATGTCCATGCCCAAGGAAGTGACCTTTATTCGGAACGATAATTATTTATCGGGAGTCAATTTGTTTAAGGAAAAAAGATCGTTGAATGCGATTGAGGTTTCACTGCTGCATCATGCCATTGAAACCAATCTTACAGGGATGCAGCTGATGATCGGATTTGCGCAAGTAGCCAACGATAAGAAAGTAAAAGATTATTTTGTGAAAGGCATGAAGCTGTCAAAAGAGATCGAAACGACCTTGGGCGAATTTTTGCGCGAGGATTATATTGAGCCGCCGGCCACACACGCGGGGAAAGCTACCGATTCTACGGTTGCTCCATTCTCAGACAAGTTAATGATGTACATCACCAATTTACTGGGGTCTTTCGGTATTGGCAGCAATGCGCTTGGCGGAGCTTTCAGTCTGCGCAGCGATTTGCCGCTCGCGATGGCTCGTCTTGCTCAAAAGATTCTGCCCTTTGTCTCAGAAGGCGGGGAAATCATGATCAAACACGGTTGGATGGAAGAACCGCCGCAAGTCGAGGATCGAAGACAGCTGACGAAGTCTTAGAGAAGGAAGCCGATATAGTATAGCCACTCCACTAACGGAGATGGCTTTTTTGCATCTGTTTTTCCGGCGGCGCAAATGGGGAACGAAAAAAATGTGCTAGCATTTTGTGCGGTTTTGAAATAAAATGGAATTATAAATAATGAAACTTGATTTCATCTGATGAAACTAATGACAGGGAGAGTGGTTCCTCATGGACAGCAAAGAACGGTTTTCCAATCGGGTCGATACGTATGTAAAGTACCGTCCGTCTTATCCGAAGGAAGCGATCGATTATTTGTACGAAGTTATCGGACTTCATCCGCAAGCTGAAATCGCCGATATCGGTGCAGGAACAGGTGTTTTTTCGAAGCTGCTGCTTGCGCGGGGGAGCCATGTAACGGCTCTCGAACCGAATAAAGAAATGCGGGAAGCCGCTGCGAAGATGCTGGGAGAGGAAAGCCGTTTTTCCATCGGTTCCGGATCCGCTGAGGTGACGGGGTTGCCAGATCACTCTGTCGATGCTATTGTTTGTGCACAGTCGTTTCATTGGTTTGACCGCAGTGCTGCGCAAGCAGAGTTCAGACGCATACTGAAGCCGGGCGGAAAGGTCGTTCTGATTTGGAATGCACGTCTTACTCGCGGCAGCTTGTTTCTGGAGGAGTACGAGCAATTGCTTCGTACATTCTCCACGGACTATAAGGAAGTTAACCATCAAAATATTTCGCCGGATATCCTGCTCTCCTTCTTCAAGCCTGGCACCATGCAAGAAGCACGGTTCACCAACGGGCAAGTATTTGATTATGAGGGCTTGAGCGGCAGGTTGCATTCGTCCTCCTATTGCCCTGTGCCGGGAGATCCGCGCTACGAACCAATGATGGCAGAACTGCGAAACGTGTTTGAACGGAATGAACAGGACGGCAACGTGTTTTTTGACTATGAGACCCAAGTGTTTTGGGGTGAAGTATAGGGAGGATCTGCAATGAGTCAACGGTATCGAATTACAAGAGCTCTACAGGAAGAAGGCCATTCGGCACAAATCATATCTCTGGAGGAATGCAAACAGTACTTTGCCTCCAAAGCCGATTTTACCTATTCATCCGTGTTTACAGTAACGGGCGCTACGACGATGTCGATTGACGGGGATTTTTTCATGTGGAGCTTCGGCGATAGCAAAATCCCATTCCGGCATTACCAAGGCGATATCTACGTATCGGGGAGCAATGAAGCCGTGATTCCCAAGATGATGGAAGTTGCGAGTGAATTACAGGCGGATATCGTAGAAGGATAAAAAGTTTTCGAATTTTCTAAAATTGTGTTTACGTTGCAATCAATATCTGATAGAATAATCGCAACATTCAAATGCGAGGAAGAGAAGAGTAAATAAATGAAATTCTTTCACAGAGAGCTCCGTTAGCTGAAAAGGAGTAAAGAATTGTTTATTGAAAAAAGCCTCAGAGCAGCACATCGGAACCGCTTGTAGCGGAGATGGTGTGCCAGGAGCTCCTGTTATAGAGCTAAAGTATACGCATTGCCTATGCAATGCCGTACTTGAAGAGGCTGATATGGCGACATATTAGCGAATCTGGGGTGGTACCACGAGCATACAAATCTCGTCCCTAAGGCTGATTATAGTCTTGGGGGTGGGATTTTTTTATATTTTTCGCTTTCTTGCCGTACAAGGTTCACCAAATCATACGCTTTGAATATTTTTTAGGGAGATCCCTCATGCAAGGGAATGAATAGATCCCCATTATTATGCCACTTTGAAAGGAATTGAATATTAGATGACAGCAAAGTTAAAAGTCGGTATTGTCGGAGGAACAGGAATGGTGGGGCAGCGCTTTGTTCAGCTGCTGGATCAACATCCTTGGTTTCAAGTAACGGCCATCGCAGCAAGTGCCGGTTCTGCAGGTAAAACCTATGAGGAATCTGTGCAAGGCAGGTGGAAATTAGCCACCCCTATCCCTGAAGAAGTGAAACAGATTGTTGTTCAGGACGCATCCAAAGTGGAGGAAGTTGCCTCCCAGGTTGATTTTATTTTTTGCGCCGTTGATATGAAAAAGAATGAAATTCAAGCGCTGGAAGAAGCATACGCCAAAACGGGTACTCCCGTAATTTCCAATAACTCGGCTCACCGCTGGACGCCAGACATCCCAATGGTCATTCCGGAAGTGAATCCCGGGCATATTGAAGTCATTGCTGCACAGAGAAAACGGCTCGGGACTTCGACCGGATTTATTGCCGTCAAGCCTAACTGTTCCATCCAGAGCTATGTGCCGGCGCTTCATGCCCTGCTGGATTTCAAACCGACTCAAGTCGTTGCATCGACGTATCAAGCGATTTCCGGTGCCGGCAAAAACTTTACCGACTGGCCTGACATGCTGGACAATGTCATTCCTTATATTGGCGGCGAGGAAGAGAAAAGCGAGCAAGAGCCGCTTCGCATTTGGGGCAGCATTGTAAATAATGAAATTATTAAAGCAACTGCGCCACTAATTACAACGCAATGTATCCGTGTTCCTGTTACAGACGGACATTTGGCTACGGTATTTGCATCGTTCGAGAAAAAGCCTTCCAAGGAAGAAATTCTTGCTAGGTGGGCGCAATTCAAAGGCCGCCCGCAGGAGCTTGGTTTGCCAAGCGCACCGAAGCAATTCATCACTTATTTTGAAGAAGATAATAGACCGCAAACGAAGCTTGATCGCGATATTGAGCGCGGCATGGGCGTTTCAGTAGGCAGATTGCGCGAAGATTCCATCTATGATTTCAAATTCGTCGGATTATCGCATAATACATTGCGCGGAGCCGCAGGCGGCGCTGTGTTGATCGCCGAACTGCTGAAAGCTGAAGGATACATTCAGGCAAAGTAGAAGAAGGCGAAGGTTTGGCAGGATAATCAAAGAGCTGTCCCAGAAGTCATCGTAGATGACGGAGGGGCAGCTTTTTGTTTATGGTTTATGTTTAATGGGAACTACAGGGCGCTATATGAGCTAAATGGGCTGTTTGTAGGCTGCAGACAGAACTACAGGGTCTTAATAGCTCTAAGAAACATTCATTTTCTTCATATTGCATCAAATAGGGGATCGTAGTTCTCTCTATTTTCGGAAATGTTGTTTTTTTGGAAAATAGAGGATCATAGTTCCCGCAAAAAAATATAATTGATATGTTTTCGAGAGGGGGGATAAGGTGCAGTTGTTACAGATATAAGAATATCGGCTGTCTATTGTCGTAAAGCCTAATTATACGCAGTGTGAAGTTTACAAGAAAATGGGTCGAATGTATAATGATTATATTTAAATATAACTACATATAATTCGGAGGGAAATCAATGTTTAAAATGATTAAAAGTAGTATGGTCTTATCTATCGCCTTAGGGATGACGCTAGTGTTCGCTGCCTGCGGAACAGCAGAGAAACCGGCAACGAGTCCGAGTGCAAGCACACCAGCACAAAGCACGAGTGCTCCCAGTCAAAAACCCGCTGAAACCGTAGAGTTAACGATCTCTGCCGCAGCGAGCATGACGGATGCGCTAAAGGATATTCAAAAAGCGTATGAAACTAAAAATCCAACGATCAAATTGAATTTCAATTTCGGTGCATCGGGTGCCCTGCAGCAGCAGATCGAACAGGGAGCGCCGGCAGACTTGTTCCTTTCTGCAGCAACCAAAAACATGAAGGCACTTGTTGATAAACAGCTAATCGATACAGCGCAACAGAAAAAATTATTGACGAATGAACTGGTTGCTGTCATTTCAACAGATGCGAAAGCGCCGATCGGAAATGCAGCGGATTTGTCCAAAGCCGAAGTAAAGAACGTTGCAATTGGCATTCCTGAGAGCGTACCCGCAGGCAGCTATGCGAAAGAAGCGTTGACCAACACGAAACTATGGGATTCCTTACAGTCTAAGATGGTTCAAGGGAAAGATGTGCGTCAAGTGCTTCAGTATGTAGAAACAGGAAATGCGGATGTAGGGTTTGTTTACAAAACAGACGCTTTAACTTCCCAAAAAGTAAAAGTTGCCTTTGCCGTCGATCCAAAAACATATACGCCAGTTGAATATCCGATCGGAATTGTAAAGGCAACGAAGCACAGCAAAGAAGCTGAAGGTTTCTACACGTATTTGCAATCCAAAGAAGCTCTTGACGTTTTCGTTAAATACGGATTTTCGATCCTGAATTAATTGTGGCCGGCATGAATTGGCACGAATTTTGGACGCCTATCCGGTTATCGCTTCAAGTTTCATTGTTATCCAGCCTCGTTGTCCTTGTATTCGGCGTGGGAATTGCTTGGTGGATGTCGCGAAGATCGTTCAGAGGCAAGACCATTCTTGAAACAGCAATAATGCTGCCGCTTGTGCTGCCGCCGACCGTGGTAGGTTTTATCCTTTTAGTCATGCTAGGTCGAAGAAGCTGGTTTGGGAAATTTATCGAATGGCTGTTTGCGGCACCTATTATATTCTCTTGGTGGGCTGCCGTAATCGCTTCGATTGTAGTTGCCTTCCCGCTGGTCTATCAAACGATGAAGGTAGGTTTCTCTGCCGTGGACCGGGATATGGAGGGAGCTGCGCGTTCAATCGGGGCGAACGAATGGCAGGTGTTCAGGTACATCACTCTCCCGTTGACGTTCCGATCGCTGGTTTCCGCCTATATTCTAGGATTTGCCCGCGGTCTTGGCGAATTCGGGGCAACATTGATGATTGCCGGAAATATACCGGGTAAAACGCAGACCATTCCGACAGCCATCTACGTTGCCGTTGATTCGGGCAATACAACGATGGCTTGGGCTTGGACTTGCTCGATTATTTTCATTTCCTTCCTTATGCTGTTTCTAACGAGGCAAAAGAATTAGTTGAACCAAAAAAGCCGCAGAATGCTGCGGCTTTTTGTTTTTGAGTCCGGGAGTAGGATGACCACGTCTTTTCAGAAAACCCTTCTGGCTGTCACAAAACGCTTCTTCCATTTGTCATCAAACTCCTCTATATGAACGCCGAGCTCTTTCGAATAGGTATGGAGCATTCGGCCGTCTCCCGCATAAATGCCAACATGACCGATATCGAGCCCGCGAGCGCTGAAGAACAGTAAATCGCCTTTGCGCAGCTCATCGAGCCCGACTTCTTTTCCTTTTAAGGCTTGATCGTAGGAGACCCGCGGGAGATCGACGGACAACACCTGCTTAAAAACATATCGGACGAATGAGGAGCAGTCGAATGTGTTGGTTTGTCCCGAATCTGCACCAAACTCGTACGGAGTTCCTATGAATTTGGCTCCGAAAGCGAGCAATTCATCCGCTTTCTTTGCTGTCACAACCGTACTGGCGTAATTGGTATACATGGCTGCTGCCGAAATGAATCCTATCGTCCCGTCTTTTGTCTGTACCTCTAACCAACTCGCGTTGATTTCACGGATGACATGGATGTTCTCATTCTTCGGGATCATTCGGAGAACATGCGCTTCCGTATTCGGCGCCTCACGGAGATTAACGCCGTATTCAATCGTCGTTTCATAGTCTTTCGCAGAGGAAATGGTAATTGAATGAGAATATTCATGCCATTTCACGAGATTGCCAAGCGCTTCGCTAATTAAGCGAAGCGGAATCATTGTAGTTCCCTCGATTATTTTTCCGGGGATAGGCATTTCAATCATGTCATTATTTGTATGCGCGATCATTTCACCAATCCGGTATGTAAAGGCGATATCATTTTTCAAGGCAGTAACTGTTCGTTTGTTATCGTCCCAGGAAACTTTCGCACCCTCAGCTTCAAAAATGGCACGCAGTGGAACGAGGCTGTAGCCGTTTTCGATAATGGGCGCAGTCTCAAAGGACAATTGATGACCGTCTAGAAATACTGGAATAGATGTGTTCGCATCTGCATGTACGTTTGCTGCCGGGAGCATTCCTAGGATAATCAGCATACACGCAGCTCCTGTTTGAATGCCATTTTTCAACTTCATATCACATACCCCTTACTAGTTTGCTTAGGTAATGTATAGACGCAGTACTAAGTTTTTTTGTTGCTTCCAATTTGTGGGGGAGAGGGACAGTCCCATTCGATCACCTGCCAAGCACAAAAAAGCTAAAGGATCCGTCTATGATCCTCTAGCCTTTTGTGCTTTTATTCTTCACTGCGGTGAGACTTGAATTACCAAGTTATCGTATAATTTGTTCCTGCCGTAGGTGTCGACCACGTGTTGTTGGCTCCGGGCTCCCAGCTTTTGAAATTGCCTGCGCTATCCTTGATGATCGCTTTGAATTCATAATAGCGGGATGCTCCAATATAAGCTGTGCCCCGCCAGTCGGCAGTGGAGCTGCTGTAAGTCAGCTTGATAGGGTAAACACCCGTTGTCCAGTTGCCCATTTCCCAGCGTGTTCCCGTTACATAGACAATATCCCCCGAAACGGTTGGCGCGTTCTTGACGATAAACGTAACCGGAATAGGAGCCATCGCAATAGCATCCCTGTAAGCATCCAGCAAAGCGGTTTTTGAGCCGTCTGCATTGACGAGGCTGGACATCCGAAGCAGAGTAAAGCCTCCGAAATTGTAGTTGAACAGCATTTCCGCGACATTTTGATAGCCGCTGCCGTCGCTGATTGGAAGCGCGTTCTCACCATTGATGCGAATACCCTTCTGGTTCGCGAGGTTTGCTACTTGGATAACTAACGATTTAGGAGCAGAATAATAAGGACTTGAATAAGCTTGATTGTCGGTCATTTCCAAGCAGGTAAAAGTCAGATCGAGATTTGATCTCTTGAACTCGTCCAGCAGCGTGCTGTAGTTGTAATATCCTGCGCCGAATTCAGCGGAATGCGGCATGGAAGGGTTGTTCATTTGCCAGTGAATCCCGGCCACCTTCGCACCGATCGGAACGCCGAAAACGGAATCGAAACGGCTGTGCGCTTTCGCAGCGATCGTGTTCAGATGCTTTTCCAACACGCTCTGATACCAAGTCATAAAGTCTTTACCGTACGTGGACTTTACGCCATTGATGAAAAAATTATCACCGTCGCTTGGAGGAGCTACTTGAGAGAAGGCGGATAGGCTTGTCCCCCAAGCGCTGTTGAGAGCGGAGACGGTGCTGTATTTGGTTTTCATGGCATTCTGGAAGTCTAGCTTCGCCGTATCGGTGTACGCCTGCAGCTTTCCGCGCCCCGGGTAACCCCAGCCGTCGGCCGTATTATAGGATGGGAAGCGAAGCTCACCCGCCGGACCTCCGGAGAGGTAGATTTTGGTGATAATATCCTTGTAGCCACTGAAATTCGTCGCGAAGGAGGCATAAAGCTCATCATATTGCGTTGATGTTCCTGTCCACCATGGAGACAAGGTTTCGTTGTTATAGTAACCGGTTTCACTGCGCATTGTCATCTGGTCTTGAGTACCTTTGCTCCAGAGCCAGGAAGGCAGTTTGATATTGCAGTCATCCCCGACGTTGCCCCCGCATTGATGCGTTGAGATGATCGGAATCCACTTCAAGCCCGCAGCGCGCACCGTATCGGCATAGGTTTTGTAATACGACCAATCAAATACATTGTCGCCGCCCTGCTCCACGTCTCCCCACCAGACATCGGTTGTGAGGGCATAAATGCCATTATTCTTCAGCGTCGTCAGCTGGCTGCGGAATGCGTTCCAATCCGTTATCTTGGTGAGCGGAGCCATCGCATAAGCCTTATAATCACTGCGGATGCTGGCTGCATCGGCTTGAAGTGCCGGGAAAACGAGGGAGACTGCGACAATAACAGCCAGAGAAGCGGCTGCAAACCTATGTATACGATGAACTAGTGATCTCAAGAATTGATACATGATATTACCTCCTTAGGCTGATTATTCCAAATCGTTTCTTCTTGGTTGCATGTGAAGCTCATCTGGAAAACAGACATCCACTCCTCTGTCTATGAAAATTGTAAACGTTTACTATGGTAATTATAAGAAATGTGTACATGCTGTGGCGATGGATAATATTGTTCCGTCAGGTGGATTTTATTGTCTAACATTGGCCGTTTGGTTGCCGCTGCAATAAAAAACGGCTGGCTCTGTGTAATAACCAGAGCAGCCGTTTTTCCGTGTCTGCATAATTGTGTTTGGTGTAGCTTATTACTTCAAACTATCCAATAATCGCTTCATATCGGGATTGAGATTTAGAACGTTCATGATGACGGTAAGAGCTTCAGCACGGGTAGAAGGCATATCCGGATGGAAGTTGCCATCGCCGGAGCCGTTAATAATTCCTGCTTTTACTGCCTCGTTGATTTGCTCCTTGGCAAAAGAGCTGCCGATATCAGCGAAACTAGACGTGCTTTCTTTATGTAAAGTACGCATGTTTACGATGCGGCTTATGAGAGTCACCATTTCAGCACGGGAGATGGTTTCGTCAGGTCTGAAGCTGGAATCCTCATAGCCATTCACGATGCCGAGATTAGCCAGCTTCTCAATGGCTGTTTTAGCCCAGTGCCCGCTCAAATCGTTAAGAGTTAGAGTGCGTACAGGCTGCCCGTCAACTGCGAACACCCGGGAAATGAGTGTTGCAAACTCCGCGCGTGTTACTTTGCCGTTTGGCTCGAACTTACCGTCTTTGTATCCTTGAACGACACCGATCGCCGCGAATTTGTGAATGTGGCCCGCTGCCCAGTGAGTAGCCGGCAAGTCCGTGAATTGATCCTGGTTGATTTGCTTTTTCGCTTCTTCGATTTTGGACGCCATGTTCTTGATCAGCAAATCCGTTTTGATAAACTCGCCATTAAATATATGTGGCAGCACGGGTTTTGCCGGTTCAACCTCTTTCGGAGTTTCAATTGGCTTAGTTTCCTCTTTAGTTATCGTCTTCCCGGCATTATTTATCGGCGCATCCGTGCTTGAAGATTCACCGGATTCATATCTAACCGTTAGCGTATATTGATCCGTCAATCCGCCATAAGTTGCTTTAATAACTGTCGTACCCACCTGAAGTGCGCTTACTAAGCCTTTAGCGTCAATTTTGGCAATAGATGGAGCTGTGCTGTTATAAACGACCCCATATACGATCTGGGTAACGCTATGATCGCTGTATGTTGCTTTGACGACAGTCTGGTTCTGCTGACCGCTATACAGGTATGTTGTTCCTTTCAACTGAATGGAAGACAATGTCGTCACTAAAGGAGTAGTCTGCACAGTAACGAGGCTTTGGGAAGTGAAGTTCCCTTCGGCTGTGGTCGCTGTGATTGTTGCCGTTCCTGTTTTGATGCCTCTAATAACGACTTTATCGCTAACTTGTTCGATTGAAGCGACGCTAGAATCGCTCGTGGTCCATGTCACGTTTGTATTGCTGGCTGTGGCAGGGAGGACCTTTGCGCGAAGTTCGGCTGTTTGTCCTTCCAGAATCGTCGGATTTGCACTCGTTACTTCAACGCCTGATACAGGGATGATATCACTTTCTTCTTTTGCAACGCTTGTAAAGTTAGGCATCGTTTCTTTTGCCGATGAATCGGCAACCATCGCTGATTTTAGTGCGGCAGACGGATCGCTTCCCTGGGATTCCACACTGATTTTCACAATAGGCTCCGCAGGAACAATGCCGGTGTCGGAGGAGAGAATGAGTCTTGTCACCCCATTTGCCGTTTCCTCGCGAAGCACCTTAACGCCGGCTTGCGCAGGGTTAACGGATTTGACCGTCAAATTTGTCGTCTCAATTTCGATATCCATCGCTTTCGCATCCGACTTCAGTTGATCGATGGATAACTCATAGCTTTTTAGCTGCTCCGTCGTTGAGGAGATGACTTTGGTTAATTTCAAGTTTGATGCTTCGGCGTTATGCTGATCTTTCTGCGGGATGAACATCCCGTCAATCACCTTAGAATCCCCGATCGTTGGGTTGACACCAAGGGCGCTGAGGACGGTGGCTGCCAAATCTTTGGTTGTACCTCCTTGCAGCACTTTCTCTTTCCCGACATCCGTAGCCACGGTTCTTCCTTTAGCGGCAATAAATGTGGTTATTGCCAGCGGTGAATCTTGTCCGTGCAAAGTGGAGCTTCCTAACGTATGGTTGGCATTCTCGGTGCCGCCGCCGTGGTCGGGCAGCATCACAATCAGTGTATCGTCGAGCAGTTGATTATCTTTTAAAGCATTATAGATCGTCTCAACGTTCTTATCGGTCTTGTTCAATTGTTGATAATATTTCTTCGTATAGAAGCCATAGTTATGTCCAGCATGATCCATATCATCGAGTTGAAAGAAAATCACGGACGCATCGTAAGCTTTCCCGCTTGCTGCATACTGAGCGAAGGCTGCCGCATTGCTCTCATCCCCTAAGGAGTAGCCCTCCACACCAAGGGATGGTTCGATATGGCCGCCCAGTATGTTTTTCCAGGTTGCAAAGGCGGCTAACTTTGTCGCAGGCATTGCTGCTCTCAATTTTTTAAAGAACGACGGATACGGCGAAGTTTCGCTATACGTATAAGCTGCACTGTCGGGGTTATCAAGCAAATGTTTGCTGTAATCAACACCGGTTATCATTGCTCCCCAGTTCGGGGAAGAGCTGGATGGTAGCGTCGTTTTGGCTGTATATGTGATAGCGCCGTGCTCAATAATGTTTCTAATCGCCGGGATAACCAGACGGCTACCGACCGTTTCCTTGACGGAGCTGGCCGTCTCCCAATAAGGAGCATTCGGTGAAACTGAAACGCCTCCACCGTCAATACCTATGACGACGACGCGCTTATAGGGAGTGAATTTGACTTGTTTGGCTATTCCTTGCAAGATATCATTTGCATCGCCTAGAGCCAAAACGACATCACCGATCGTCACATGACCGTCTTTATTGAGATCTTCTGATGCTTTGGGATGGATTTGGATTGTAGCTGTTTGTTTATTCAAGGATTCAATGTCCATTTTCGTTGATCCGTTATAAAAATCCGCACTCTTCACTTGAATGGATCCTTGTCCGGAAGATGACTTCGCGTTAAATAT
This sequence comes from Paenibacillus planticolens, assembly GCF_013141725.1. Classification (GTDB taxonomy): domain Bacteria; phylum Bacillota; class Bacilli; order Paenibacillales; family NBRC-103111; genus Paenibacillus_E; species Paenibacillus_E planticolens. The sequence continues at coordinate 115,721 of NZ_WHNZ01000026.1, forward strand.
CAGCTCGGAAATTCTTGAAGTGGCGTATTCGAGCGGATTGGTATTGTTGTAAACAGAACCTCCGGGTAAACTCAACTTCACAATGCCGGGTACCGAAGTATCGACAGATGTCGCTCGCGATGCGCTGACAAACTCAAATAAATTGCTGTCATAGGCGAGTTCAACCTCTGCTTTATTAATGACTGTACTCATCGTCGGCGTGCGAAGATCCAGATTGTAACGGAACTGCGAGCCTTGAACGGTATGCTGGGCACCAATCAAGTTCACAGAGCCATTGAACCTTTCAACGGCTAATGGAGGAGCCGTGTTATAGCTGTCTAAAACTTCTTGCGCTGTTACAGCTCTATTCAATATCTGAAGATCATCAAGCTGAACTTGCAAAGCAGCACTATAATTGCCCGTGCCATCATTGCCTATAATCGTCGGCAATCCGGAATCTATGGTGCCTGTTTGTCCGACAATGCTCATTGTGCTTGCAATGTTATTATAATGGCTTCCTTTCGAGTTAGTTACCGCTGCAGGGATGCCGTCTTTATAGAAATCAACGCGTCCTGTCGAGCGATCGTGCGTGACCACGATGTGATGCCAGGCTCCATCCGCTACGTTTGGAATTTTAGCATCAACTCTTGAACCTCCAGCCGTATTATAGTTCCAGATCAGACCCTTGTCTGAATGTAAAGCGAGTGCGTAGCCTACATTACCTCCGCTGGACCAGTTCTTATTCGATAAAATAGCAGGGTCAGACGTAACCCCAGTAGATTTCACCCATAATGACAGGGTAAAGTTCGTACTCGTGCCAAATTGCAGGTTGTCCGGCTTTCCCATATTGACATATTGTTTGGCTGAGCCTGTAGAATTAATACTTAAGGCGCTCCCTATCCGGCCGGTAACAAAAGTCGGGTTCCCGACGGGAGTTGCAGTCAACGAACTTGTGGAGCTATCCGTAAATCCGTTATCGAAAAGCAGATGCAAAGCATAATCAGAGGATGCGATTGCCGCTGATGCAGTTAGGGCTTGACTAAAAATAAGAAAGCTTGGCGTTGCGATAACAGTAGCAGCTGCTAGCGAAGAAACGAGCACTTTTTTCAATGGAAAAACCAACAGGATGACCTCCTAAAAATAGAGAATAATGATTTTTTCAACACGGAATACGAAAATATTTAAATATTCTGACTTTTCTCGAGGGTGTGAATACAGGTCTTTGAGGACCATCTCGCCAGCCGTTAGCACTCTCCTAACCGGCAACGTAGAAGCCGAGGATTTGTCGATGGCCATCTTCATCAATACCCATGGCAAAATAGATGACTTCGCCACTGACCGTACTGCGCTTCAGCTTGACGTACAACATGCCAAGATAAATCCGAGTAGGTTACAAATCGCCGTACACAAACCATCTTACATTGCAAAACAACTAAAAACAATTAAATCTTTTATTTTAAATCTTTTTTTGTTGTTTTTAATTATTTTTCTGTTGTTTTCTATTGCTTTTTTGTTATTTTTGATAAAAAGAGTGAATATCATCCCAATGTAAAATAGGTTTTAAGATATTGTTAAGGGGTAAAAACGGAGAACCGGACATTAGCGGATCACATGCAATTTTCGAAAATCATTCGGCGTAAGACCTTCGTTTTTTTTGAATACTTTAATAAAATAACTCGGGCTTTCAAAGCCAACTTTCCGTGCAATCGTTTGGATTTCCCAGGTAGGAAATTGTTGGAGATATTCCTTTGCTTTCTGAATCCGAAAACGGTTAATGTACTCGAACGGTCGCGTACTAAACGTTTGCTGAAAGAGGACGCAGATATAATGGGGGGTCACGGAAAGGCAATTCGCCAAATCCTGCAGCGTAATCGGTTGATCGAAATGGTTCCCGATATAGTCGATCACCGGTTTCAAGTGCTCGTAGTGCTCTTGAACGGAACGTGTTTCCGATGTTGAGGTATGCTGGAACAAATCGATCAGCAAGCCGTAAAGAAGCTGCGACCCTTCGTAGCTGACTCCATTTTTGCGGATGCTGAACATATGATATACCGGCTATCATTATGACATTTCGGATGTTCTTCGTTACGGCGATGAAGGCAACAATGTCATTGTCGTTAAGGTGGATGCATCGCGGTGCGAGGGCTGGTGGTACGAAGGCGGCGGCATTTACCGTCATACGTGGCTGCAAAAAACGGACCGGCTCCACGTCGGTCATTGGGGTACATACGTGACAACGCCTATCGTGACAGAACAAGCCGCGAGCGTCGTCATCCGTACGGTTTTGCACAATGAATATGAAGAGGACCGGGAATGCGAGCTGATATCGACCATCGTAAACGCCGAAGGAGAAAGAATCGCTTCGGATGCCATTTCTATTCGCGCCTCCTGGTTGGCTAAGAAGGAAACGGAACAGTCCATTACCGTACCGGACCCACAGCTTTGGTCGCCGGAGCATCCCCGCTTGTATCGGTTGATCACGGAAGTGGCTATGGAAGGCAGCATTGTGGACGTTTATGAAACAGTCTTCGGCATTCGGACGATTGCATTTACGGAAAACGGGTTCCTTTTAAACGGCGTGCCGACAGTCATTAAAGGTACGTGCAATCATCAAGACTTCGCCGGTGTCGGGGTCGCACTGCCGGACCGGCTGATCGAATACAAGCTTCAGCTGCTGAAAGAAATGGGAAGCAACGCGTATCGGAGCGCTCACCATCCGCCAACCCCGGGCAGCCTATTAGGTGTCGGCAATGGCAATCCGAGCAGCCATGAGCCGGATAAGGCGAATCGGCGCAGAGCTTTTAACGGATACTGTTTATTGCTCGTTCAAACCACTTCTGTATCCGGAGAGATCGTAATAACGGGAACGGCGGCAGGGCTGCAAGCCGCAAAGTTTTCGCTGAAGTCACAATAACATAATCCCCGAGGACCACTTCAACAGTGGAACTCGGGGCTTATTTGGCTAGTCACAATGCAACATCACAGACTCACCCTGCACGACGTGATGATCGATCAGCGTCTCGGCGGGCACCTCGTCATTATGAATACGGCGAATTAACAAATCGGCGAGCTTTGTGCCGATCTCGTTGACATTATAGTCCACGGTTGTCAGCGCCGGATTAATATAGGTGAGAAAGTCGATATTATCGAATCCCATGAGGCCGACTTGTTCAGGCACTCGGATTTTACGGGCTTTTAGCCATTTAAGAACTTCCAAGGCATATACATCGCTGGAGCACAGGATGGCGCATTTGCTGTCGTTATGATCCAGTAACGATTCTAATTCGGTTAAATATTGCTTCTGTGCGATGACGTCAAACCGCATGTCCGGTATGTCTGCGCACGCGCTAACAAAACCTTGGTACCTTTGTTCGGGCACATAAATGTTTTCTTTCCCTTTCCGCATCAACGGCGGACTTAAGTAGATGATACGGCGGTAGCCTTGGCTCGCAAGAAAGGCAACAGAATCGCAAATCGCCTGCTTATCGTTAATCCAAATGTATGGAAACGGGCCGGATAGCCGGTTGCCGAACGTGACAATCGGCGTACGAGAGCGAAGGAGGAAAGACTCGAACTTTTTGTTGTCATTGGCAGGAAGCAGTGCAATCCCGTCGACTCTACGATCCAACAAGTTGTTGATATATTCTAGTTCCAGCTCCTTGTCCCGGTTGGAAAGCACAAGATAAACGATATACCCCCGTTTCCGTGCTTCCGCCTCAAAGGCATGGAACAGTTGGGAAAATATTTGGTTATGGATGTCGAACAAAACAATGCCAAGTGTTTTCGTATGTCCTTTTACCAGGCTTTGCGCTAGAAAATGCGGACGGTAACCCAGCTCTTCGGCCACACGCATGATCTTCTCGCGGGTTTCGGGGTGAATGCCGGGGCGGTTGTTTAACGCGCGATCCACGGTTCCCCGGGTAACGCCGCATAGTTCGGCAATTTGTTTACTGGTTATGTTCATGTGGATGGACCTCCGTGAAAGGCTCTGCTGGTCTTATCGTAGCTTAACAGAGCGTGCAGGTCAATACCCGTGCTCGTGAACGTAAAGGGAAGGAGCGGATATAGGCACTTGGAACGATTTTTAAATTAAAGCGTTTACAAAGCAAAACTTATTTGTTAAGATGATTTCGTTCACGTGCACGAAGTGTGTGTGAGCGGAGCTCCAATGCTGGAACAGCCGGAGTGGGGGACGCCCTTAACGGCACGATGATTCTGTTGTAAATTTTTTTCGCCTTCTCCGTGCACGTGCACGGGATGTGTGACCGAACATGAATCACATCGTAGAAAGGCATCAGGCCGCACCGGTTCAACCATTCCGGAAGCGCGGCGCCACAATCTGTTAAGGATGGTGCCCAGTATGAAAAAGGTTTGGACCTTTGTACTCATTTTTGCCCTCGGGTGGTCGCTAGTCGCATGCAGTTCTGAAAGTACAACCACTTCGTCGAAATCAGGCAAAGCCGAATTAACGTTAGTTTGGAGCAAAAATGAAGCCTCCGATGAGCAATTATCCAATATTTTAGCTGAGTTTAATAAGCAAAATCCGGATATTACCGTCAAGAGGGTTGAAGTCGTCAGCAGCGGTTGGGCTGATTATTTCAATAAAATTCAGACGATGATTGCCGGCGGCAAATCGCCTGACGTCATTCGCGTTGCGATCGAAGGTATTCAGATGTTTGCCAAACAGGAGTTGCTGCTCCCACTGGATACCTACATGAAATCAGATCCGGCCGCACTGGAAAATTACAGTGATTTGCATCCAAAGCTTCAGTCGCCTTTTGTCATCGATAATAAAACATACGGTTTCGTTTGGGACTGGAATAACGTCGTGATGCACTTTAACACAGATATGCTTAAGCAAGCTGGATTGTCTGTGCCGAATAAAAGCTGGACCAAAGATGATTTCCTTCAGTACGCACAGAAGCTGACCACGGAAAAGGACAGCAAAAAGACATACGGATTTGCGATTCCGAACTATTATTTCGGCGCTTCCGCATGGTTGTTTAACAATAATGCCAGTGTTCTGAACGATGAAATGACAACAAGTAAACTAGACGATCCAAATGCCATCGAATTGATGCAATTTTTCCAGGATCTCATTTATACATATAAGGTCGCCCCGGTTCCTGGACCGAAGGATGATCAAATCCAGATGCTGATCAACGGGCAGGTTGGGATGATTTCAGCAGGCAAATGGCCATTCGGAACGTATGACAAAAATAAATTCACAAACATTGATGTACAGTTCCTGCCGACGCTCAAGACGAACAAAGTTATTTTCGGTTCCGGTGCGTTTCCCGTACTGAAATCGACCAAACATCCGGAAGCCGCCTATAAGCTTTCAGCCTTTCTCAGCGGCGTCTATTCACAGAAAACAACGCTTTCCAACACATCCATTCCTACTCGCATTTCCGTTATGAATGAAGTATTGCCCAAAACGCCGGCTCAAAACTGGAAAGTATACGCAGAAAGCGCCGATATTGCCAAAGCGGTAGAGGCTCCTATGCAATACGGGGAAATTCAAGGCGTATTCGACCGGCATGTATCCGAAATCTTGGCCAATCAGTCTGATGCGGCGACAGCGATGAAAAAGGCCAAACAAGAAATCGACGCTATCCTGAAAAAATGACGCCGAATCGTTGACAGCCAGGCGATCCGCCCGGAACGCCTCGGTCAGATCGGATCGCCCGGCTTCACGGTTCATGGGAGGAGTCAAGCGTGGGAACCTATCGCAAAATGTCTAATACGGTTGCAGGTTTGTTATTTCTGGCGCCGGCCCTGCTATTTTTTGTACTATTTATCGGTGAGCCGGTTGTGGCAACTCTTTACTTGAGCTTTACGAAATACAACATCATTACGCCAGCCAAGTGGATCGGTTTTGATAATTTCAAGCATTTGTTCTCGGATGGCCGGTTATGGCTAACGTATGGAAATACGCTGAAGTATGTGTTGATTTTAACGCCTATGCACGCGATCTGCGGTCTCCTGATTGCATTAGCGGTAAACAGGAATATCGCCAAAGGGTGGAAATATGTGTACCGTACCATCTTTTATTTCCCGGTGTTAGCGACTTCAGCAGCAGTTGCGGTTGCTTGGCAGTATATCTTCAGCAAAGATTTTGGCATACTGAATTACGTGTTAGGCAAATTTGGCGTAAGTCCAATCCCCTGGATGCAGTCTCCCCATTGGGTTTACGTGGCTGTAGCGATCTATAGCTTTTGGAAATTTATCGGCAATGCTTTCCTATATTACTTAATTGGCCTTCAAAGCATTCCGGCCGCTTTATATGAAGCCGCTGAAATCGACGGCGCGAACAAGACGCAGCGCTTTTTCTCCATCACACTGCCCATGCTTTCTCCAACCATTTTCTTTGTCTTGGTAACAACCTTGATTGGAGCGACACAAATCTTTGATGAGCCGTATCTGATCACATCGGGCGGGCCGGGGGACGCATCGCGTTCCGTGAATATGTACATATATGAAGTGGCGTTCCAGCATCATGAAATGGGGTACGCATCTACGCTTTCGCTAAGTCTGTTCTTCATCATTCTGTGCGTTACGGTCATTCAATTTTCCATAAGCAATAAATGGGTCAATTACGATCGGGATTAGGAGAGGAGTTGATACGTGTGGAGGCTTCCAATCTGCAAAGGGCAGGGACTGGAGCTAGAACGGGCGCCATGCGGGGATTTAAGCCGGAACGCATCTTTTTAGATGGCGTACTGCTGTTGTTATCCTTTCTCATGCTGACCCCCTTCCTGTGGATATTCTCCACCTCGCTGCGCTTGCCGAAAGATTCGTTCTCGCTGCCGCCTGCGATCTTTCCGACAGCGTGGCATATCGGCAACTATGCAGAGGTGTTTGCGAAGGTGCCGTTTTTCGATTTCATATCCAACAGCTTGAAAATATGCTTGATAATCGTATTGGGGCATATTTTTATTTCCAGTATGGCGGCTTTTGCCTTTTCTCGAATCGCTTTTCCGGGCCGCAATGCCCTGTTTCTCATTTTTCTCTCCGGGCTTATGATTCCGGGACAAGTGACGATCATCCCCCAGTTTATTCTTATGTCCAAGTTAGGCCTCGTCGATACGCATTTGGCGCTTATTTTGCCGGGACTTATTAATCCTTTCGGTATTTTCATGATTCGGCAGACGATGATGTCCATATCTAGTACGTATGATGAAGCCGCTTATATGGATGGGGCAAGCCGGATATGGGTGTTCCTGAAAGTCATTCTTCCGATGTCGTATCCGGCGGTAGCCGTGACTTCGGTCATTAGCTTTATCGGGCATTGGAACGATTTTTTCCGGCCGCTTATCTTTCTGAATTCGTTTGAGAAAATGACGCTGCCGATCGGCATGACCGCTTTAAGCGGGGCGTTTGGAACTGGGAACCTTTCGGCCATTCTTGCAGGGGTGACGTTGTCACTCGTCGTGCCGCTGCTTTTCTACCTATTTGGACAAAAGTATTTGCTGGATGGCATTACGGCAGGCGGATTAAAAATGTAAGTGCGCACTAGAAACCAGATCTCTATCATGAGGAGTTTGAGGAGGCAATCATATGAGCAATAATGGGTCAAATAAGCAGTTCGGTATGGAGAAAAATTTTGTATATTCAGGTGCCAAAACGAGTCAAATCTCGTTTCCGCTCGGCGGGATAGGTACGGGCAGCATCGGCTTGGCTGGAAACGGGCGGCTGATCGATTGGGAGATTTACAACCGGCCGAATAAGCTGAGCTTTAACGGTTTCTCCTTTTTTGCTGTAAAAGCGGAACGTCAAGGCGAGGTGATCCTCACCAAGGTGCTGAACGGAGATTTGCAGACGCCATATACAGGCGAAGGCAAAGGGAAATTTGAAGGCTACGGTTATGGTCCTAGACGGGAGAACATGGCTGGATTCCCGCATTTTTCGAATACGTCTTTTCGCGGTGAATTTCCGTTTGCCGAAATGACGTTCGACGATAGCGATGACCCCATTCATGTCAAGTTGACAGCTTTTAATCCGTTCATACCGCTCAATGACCGGGATTCATCGATTCCCTGCGCTATTTTTGAGTATGAGGTGACGAATCGCTCCACGGATGAACTAGCGCTCAGTGTGGTAGGTAATTTGACGAATCCGCTTCGTAAGGGCGCGGTTAATGAGGCCGTCGAGGTGGATGGACGAAGAGCGATTCGGATGTCTTCCGTTCATTATGAAGAGGACGATGCCGACTTCGGTGATTTGACAATGCTTGCCGATCATGATGACGTCAGCTATCAGTCCTATTGGTTCCGTGGCAGCTGGTTCGATAACTTGACCGTATTTTGGAAAGATTTTCGGCGACCGGGCCGCTTTCAGGAGCGGCATTATGAAGCAGCGAGTGATCTCGATCCGAAAAGAGCGCACGAAAAACACCAGGATGTCGGCCTGCTGAGCGGCCATCGTACAGTGGCGCCTGGAGAAAAAGCTACTTTTAGATTCATCCTGTCATGGAGTTTTCCGAATTGTGTTAATTTCTGGAATCCGGTCGGGAACCAGCTGCCTTCATGGAAAAATTATTATTCGACGATTTTCCGGGATTCTACGGATACGGCGAAATACGTCATGAGAAACTATGAGCGATTGCATGCTGAGTCGCGATTGTTTAAGGATACGCTTTTTGCGTCTACGTTGCCCGATATCGTTCTTGATGCGATCAGCGGAAATATTTCGATTCTGAAATCTCCTACCGTGCTGCGTTTGACGGATGGGACATTATACGGTTTTGAGGGCGTGCATACCAATGAAGGTTCTTGCGAAGGCTCTTGCACGCACGTATGGAATTACGAGCAGGCTACGGCTTTCTTGTTCCCGGCGCTGGCGCGATCGATGCGAAACATCGATTACACCTATGCCCAGTTCGATAATGGGAAAATGGCGTTTCGCCTCATGCTGCCGGCCGAGAGGACGACGCACGATAACAAGTTCAGAGCTGCTGCGGATGGTCAAATGGGCGGCATCATTAAGTCCTATCGCGAATGGAAAGTTTCCGGCGACACGCAGTGGCTGCGATCCCTTTGGCCCAACATTCGCAAGGCGCTCGAATTTGCCTGGGAGCCAACCAACGAGGACCAGTGGGATGCCGACAAGGACGGCGTGATGGAAGGGCGGCAGCACCATACGCTTGATATGGAATTGTTCGGCCCGAACTCCTGGCTGACGAGCATGTACTTGACGGCTTTGAAGGCAGCGGCAGAGATGGCGAATGCGCTCGGCGAGCCGGAGAAAGCGGCGGAGTACGATGCGATCAGGCGCAAGGGCGCGGCATGGACGAATGAGAATTTGTTCAACGGCCGGTTTTTCCATCAAAAGGTCGATCTCAAAGACCGGTCTGTTCTCGAAAAATATGGCGCGGAAACCGTGTATTGGAACGAAGAGGCTGGCGAGCATAAATATCAAATCGGTGAAGGCTGCGGCATTGATCAGGTGCTTGGCCAGTGGTTCGCTCATCTGGTAGGCCTTGGCTATGTGCTGGATTCTGCCAAAGTAAAGCGTGCGGTCCAGTCTATTTATGAGAACAATTATATAGAGAATTTAGGCGACCACCCGAACGCTTGCCGCATCTATGGGTTAAATGACGAATCCGGTCTCGTGATCTGCTCTTGGCCAGACGCGAACTCTCCGATTGTACCTGTTCCCTATGCAGAAGAATGCATGAACGGCTTTGAATATCAGGCTGCATGCCATATGATTTATGAGGGATATGTGACGGAAGGGCTGCGCGTTGTGAAGTCGATTCGCGACCGGTATGACGGAGAACGCCGCAACCCGTGGAACGAATTCGAATGCGGCAGCAATTACGCGCGGTCCATGGCCTCTTTCGGATTGCTGCTTGCGCTGAGCGGTTTCGAGTATGATATGGTTCAACGACATATCGGTTTTAGTCCGAAATGGCAGGAGGGCGATTTCAGCTCTTTTTGGAGCTTGAACGACGGCTGGGGCGAGTTCCGCTGCTCGGACGGACAACTGGAGCTGGAAGTTAAGATGGGGAGCCTTGTGCTATCCAGCTTTGGAAGCGGATTGTTGACAGGTCGAGATGTTCAGAGCGTCATGCTTGGCGGGGCTGCTATCGCGTTTGAGCACAACGAAGGGAAACTTTTATTTAAAGAAAAGTTAGTTCTTGAACCGCACAAGACGCTTGTCGTACAGTTGTAATATCAAGGTATGCGATTAGACGGTCCGGCAAGGGGCGGCCTGTCCAGGGAGGCGATGGCATATGGAAGCGAATGATGTGATTCAGTCAGTCGTGGGGCAGCTGCAAAACGTGGAAGGAATCGCCGCAATCGTATTAGGCGGCTCAAGAGCCTGCGGCACGGAAACGCAGGAGTCTGATATCGACATCGGCGTGTACTACCGGCTTGAGCGGCCAATCGACATTGTGGCGCTTGAGAAGATAGCCGAGGCTATGGATGACGAGCGCCGCAGCGGTCTTATTACGCCTATTGGCGGTTGGGGGCCATGGATTAACGGCGGCGGCTGGCTGACAACCGGCGGTTTTCCCTTGGATGTGTTGTATCGGGATGCCGCCAAAGTGTCTGGCGCCATTGACGATTGCCGGCAGGGGAGGATCGATATCCATTATCAGCCCGGGCATCCGCATGGCTTCTGCACATCGATCTATATGGGGGAAGTCGCGCGCTGCCGGCCGCTCTGGGATCCGGAGGGACTCGTCGCTGAGCTGAAAGCGAAGACAGTGCCTTATCCGGATGCGCTGCGGCAAGCGACAATCTCGAAATTTCTTTGGGAAGCTGAATTTTCGCTTGCTAACGCTAGCAAAGCATTAAGCCGCAACGATGTTTCTTATGCGGCGGGGCATCTGTTTCGAACCGTAAGCTGCATGGTTCAAGTCTTGTTTGCCTGCAACGGGGAGTATTTGCTGAATGAGAAGGGGGCCGTTGCTTCGTGCAAGCGGTTTGGAGCGGCTCCCGCTGAGTTCGAAAGGCGCGTCCAGGAAGGATTCGCCTGTTTATCCGCCGCTCGTTCGGATTTAACGAAGGCGATTGCGCTTTTCGCAGCGCTCGTTCGCGAAACGCAAGCCTTTGCTTCCAAGTGAAGCGTGGGAAGAGGATGGGGATGGGGAAATAGATCCGCTGACGCTGTTCCGTGCTGTAAGAAAGAGGAACTATGGTACTCTATTTTTCCCATTTGGGTATTTTTTCCGGGTTAGGCGGAACTACAGGGCCTTATTTGCCCGATGGTGGCCGGATTTCGCCAAATTCGGCAAAATAGCGGACCGTAGTTCCCTACCCAAGGTGAGATGGCCACTTTTTGGGAGAATAACGGATCATAGTTCCTTTTCAGCTTCCTCAATGTGCGGATGATGGGTCCCGGAAAAAATTCCGGGATTTGTTTATTTTGCTTTGCGGATATCGGAAGGCAGGCCATGGGGGGAAAGCGAATAAAGAGTAGGCCAGCGTTATTTTTGCTGCAATCAGTCGGTGTATGTGGTATATAACATTCCTAAGGAGGGGCTGTATGTCAACCAAAGTCATTGTCACAGAATACAATCCTAATTGGGTTCGCATATTTGAAGAATTACGAAGTTTCGTTCTACCGGTTTTGAGTGACCTTATTGTGACCATCGAACACGTTGGGAGTACTTCGGTTCCGGGTTTAGCGGCAAAGCCGATTGTAGATATGGACGTTGTTGTGCCGACTAGGCGGGATGTCCAGCTTGCGATTCAAAGGCTCGCCACACTGGGATATGTGCATGAAGGCGATTTGGGAACGCCTGGACGGGAGGCTTTTATTCCGCCGGATGGCGTCATTTGGCATCATTTGTACGTATGCACGCTGAACAACGCAGAATATAAGCGGCATATCGCTTTTCGGGATTATTTGAGAAAGCATCCCAATGCCGCAGTTGAATACGGTCGATTGAAAATTGAACTCGCGCAGCGCTTTCATCACGATCGGTCAGCCTATTCTAAGGGCAAAAGCGAATTTGTAGAAGGCATACTCGCCATAAGCGGAAGCTATGAATGAATCCGCAATTGCCTAATCGTCATGGCAGCATTGTTCTCATGATTAGAATGTTTTGATCTTAAAAGGGTATTTTTTAAAATATAAAAAGAGGATATAATGGAAGGTAGAGCGGATTATACTAGGCAAGGAACGATAATTTGCATAACAAGTGACTGTTGAGGCTCATACATCGGATAGGCGTGTAAACTAATATAACGTATCCATAGAGAGCAATAAAAAAGGAGAGATTGGGAATGACTGCTTTTGAAATTAAAGTTGACGATTTAACCGGACCTGAGGTGACGGCATTAATCTTGGAACATCTGAAGGGGATGTCGGAACTTTCTCCACCGGAAAGCATGCACGCTCTGAATATCGATGGATTGAAAAAGCCGGAAGTGACATTTTGGAGCGCATGGGAAGGGGATCAATTAGCCGGTTGCGGGGCGATGAAAGAACTTGATGCCGGACACGGTGAGATAAAATCCATGCGAACGTCTTCGGCCCATCTAAGAAAAGGTGTCGCCAAACAGCTTCTTGAACATATCGTTGGGGAAGCAAAACGGCGTGGGTATAACCGGCTAAGTTTGGAAACAGGCTCTATGATAGAATTCGAAGCAGCCAGAAAACTGTATGAGCGCTTCGGGTTTCAATATTGCGGACCGTTTTCGAATTATACAGAGGATCCACTTAGCACATTTATGACAAAAGAGCTATAAAAATAAAAAGGCTGCGGGACCCATCGGTCTCGGCAGCCTTTTTAATGCCGTTATATCGCAAGTCAATCCTAAGGCGTTTTTGAATATACGAAGAAACCGCTTCTTTTTTCCCACCCCGCAGCCGTCCAGAACGAATGGCCAACGTCATTATTTTCAAGTACGAAAATGTGACACTTCTCAATGCCCAGTTCTCTTAGTTGGCTTAAACTCGAGTCTACGAGACGCTGACCAATGCTTTGTTTACGATAGTTTGGATTTACGGCCAGATGATAAATAAACCCTCGTCTTCCGTCGTGCCCTGCTAATATGGTGCCAATAATCTTGTCTTCCGCTTCGCAGACGAAGCAGAATCCCTTATTGCGGTGCAGATAGCTTTCAATATTTGGTTTGGAATCTGCGTCGCTGAGTACGAGACCTTCAATTTGGCTCCAAAGCAGAAAGGATTTTTCATAATCCTCTATGGTCATTTCTCTGATTGTCGACATTGGTCTATGATCGGTATCCTTGTTTTCGATTATATTTCACCTCCGGTCAACGTTGAATGATACATGGGCTTTGGCAAAGCTTTGCATTTATCATGAAGTATAGGTTAATAGAATTTGGTTTGCAATCGAGGATTTATTGGCAGATTTTGTCGTTCGGAGTGATCGAAGCGATTTACAGTCAAAAAGAACTAAGGTAATCTATGGAGAGCGGGAGGTGGCGATATCCATTGCCGTTCATCAAGACGATGCTGCGCCATTGTGCACAGCATAAGCTTTTGTCTGTCCTATTCTTAGGCAGTATGTTCATTGAAATTGCGTATGCGGTTGCATCGCCGTTAAGTTTGAAATATTTGGTGGATGACGCATTCACGCCTAAAGATCTCCATGCGTTCATTTTCATCCTTACGCTGCTGCTTTGCGGAGGCTTTCTTAACATTTGCGCCAGCGCAATGGGCGACTACTCACTAGGCAAGCTCAGCGGGGAATTTATCCGCAAATTGCGGGTAGAATTGTTCGATCATATGCAAAAACAGTCGCTCCCGTTTTATCAACGTTACAAGGTCGGCGATCTGGTCACGCGCTTCGCTGCGGATATGGGCGCGATGGAAAGAGTGGTCCGTATTACGTATCCTTTCATGCTGAAGGAAGCGTTAAGTGTGGTCCTCGGGCTAGCGATGCTTTTTGCAATTAACTGGAAGCTGACGCTGGCAATGTTGGCTGGCTCTTTGCTCATGCTGGTCGGACCAAAACTGCTACAGGGGCGGGCGGAAGCCGCCAACGCAGGCTACAAGGATGCGCAAGAACGTTTCGCCAATACGATTGACGAGATCGTCAAGGGACACAAAACGATCAAAAGCTTGCACCAGCAGGCAAGCATCCGGGAACGTGCGCGCAGACAGATGAAAGATCTGTTCACCTTCGGATTTAAGCTGCATATGACCGGATCTTTGATTGAGCGGTTGCCGCTTACGGCGCTGCTTATTTTGAACGGCATTATGATCGGTTTCGGCGGATATTTCATCTTTAACGATGAGATTACGGTCGGCGGCTTTATGGCGTTTTTTACGTTGTTTATGGCCGTAGGCCAGTCTGGTTCCAATTTGTCGGCGCTCATTCCGAATGTCATCGATGCGAGCATCAGTTTCCGGCGTGTGGGGGAAATATTCGAGCAGCAGCCTGACGTTCCTGAGGCGGAGTCCCCGTTAACGCTTCCTTCGTCCTTTACGTCTGTTCGAATGGATCGCGTGACGTTCGGGTATACCGAAGATTCGGATCAATTGAGGGAAGTAAGCCTGGACATCCGGGCAGGAACGTATGTAGCGCTCGTCGGGCCGAGCGGATCGGGCAAAAGCACGGCGCTGCAGTTGATTTCACGCTTTTACGATCCTAAGGAAGGCACGGTATCGATTAACAATTGCGACCTTCGCGATGTAAGCGAGGCATCATTGAGGAAGCTATCCACGCTCGTTGCTCAGGATACGTTTTTGTTCAATGCAACGATTCGCGACAATTTGCTGCTGGACAACCCCGATGCTACGGAAGCTGATATGGTTGAGGCGGCGAAGCAGGCGAAAATCCACGATCTCATCGCCGGTTGGCCAGGTGGCTACGACACGCTAATCCACCATGAGGGCGGCTCATTGTCGGGCGGGGAACGGCAGCGACTATCCATCGCAAGGGCGCTTCTGCGAAAACCGAAGCTGCTGCTGCTCGATGAGGTTACATCGGCATTGGACCCGGGAACTGAAGCCGAAATTAATGGGTTAATCGGGCAAAGCCGAAAGGACAAAACGATCATTTCCGTTACGCACAGGCTCGCTTCAGTTGTTCAGGCCGATGCCATCTATGTGTTTAAGGAAGGGCGGATCGTCGAAAGAGGCACCCATCGCGAGCTGCTGGAACAAAACGGGCACTATGCAGGCATGTGGGAGAAACAGATGGGGTTTCATCTGTCTCAAGACGGCCTTCATGCAACGGTGGATGTCGACCGGCTGGCCAAATTGCCATTCTTCCATGGCATTGAGCGCTCGTTTCTCGGCGATATCGCAACCTTGTTCACAACGGAAATGTGCAAGGAGGGCGAGGCGGTCGTCCGAGAAGGAGAAGAGGGCAATAAATGCTACATTATCGTCCGTGGCAAGTTCGAAGTATTGAAACATGTGCCCGGCAAGGGGGAAATTCGAGTTGCCGCCCTGCAGGACGGGGATCATTTCGGCGAAGTTGCGCTGCTTCGAAATACGCCGAGGAATGCAACCGTGAAGGCACTCAGTCCTGCGGTATTGCTTTCGGTCAGACGGGAAGCTTTTCACCGGTTGACCGATGAACATCCGCAAATTGTACGGACTTTAGAACAGACACTAGCGAGCCGGTTGTAACGGCTCGCTTCCGGAGGAGTGGAGGATAACCCAATGACGGCGATGTCTTGCAAGCGCTGCGTAACCGACGATGATTTCGCACAAGCCAGTTTATTTTTTCTAGCTAACCGACGTGACATGCATCCTTCCTATTCAACAATCGATACCATAACGTTGTTGTACAGATACATGAAGCAAGGCAGGATCATCCAGGCGTTGGATCGGGACGAACGGATGATAGGGGTATCCGCCTATTATCACGGAACTCCCGAACATGATTTTGAAGATAAGCATATCGCATTAATGGACATGGCTGTTTTGAGCCGGACTCACCGGGGGTCACGGATGTTCCTGAAAGGACTTTCCTTCATGGTTGACGAAATCACCGCCGGCGAACCGGATGTCCAAGAAATACAGCTTGCGGCTCTTGCGGACAATGTATATTTATGCCGATTATATGCCAAGTTTACCGATTCTAGCCGTGAATTCGACAGCGAAATGGGCAAACAAGTCATTTTTAGTGTCAAAATTAACAATCTGAAGGCTTTTTTAGATAAATATAAAAAGGTATAATATTCATATGACAGTATAAAAATCAATGAAGGAGGCGTTACTCATGATCGTGATTCCACCAAGCATTAAAGACAATTCGAACAAAAAAGGCGGCAGCTTCGGTAAAATCGTTAAAGACAACGAGAGTTTGCGGGCTAATCCTAGCTAATGGCCTTTCAATTCCGGTCCTGCGAATTCGAAATGGATTACGAAGCTTATATGAAGTTTCTGCTGCAGCATCATGATCAGTTAAAATTGCCGTATCCTTTTGCTATGAAGCTTTCTTTCATGAGCAGTCCTTTGGAGTTCGGCAAAGCTATGCTGATCTTAAGCGAGGAGCCTTACGAATTTGTAGGTGCTGTAGGTGTTGTGTACGGTACCGGAGCCAATGACTACGAGGATCGTCATATATGCCAGATTGAGATTGCGTTCATTCGGGAGCAGTTCCGCCGAACTTCGCTGTTTCTACGAGGATTAGAGGCACTTATTCGCATGATAAAAGCGAGCAACTCCGACGTTGAACAAATCCAGTTCTGGGCTTCTGCCGATAATGAAGAGCTGGAGCGGCTTGTTTCCCGTTGGAGTTCTCTGCCAGGTTACAGTCGATCGATTGTGAACAACTTGGCGTTCTATACGATTCCGTTCGCAGAGCTGGAAGCTTACTGTGGGCGGTTTGGATCGGGTATAAGCAAGGAGTAGTTGCATAGGCAACTACTCTTTTTTGAGTGTTTGGGGGAAGCTGTGCTTCCCCATAATGTAATACTTGAGAGTGAATAAGTCATGTAATGCACGGATGGCGAGTCTCCATGCCCCACTGGAGGAGAGGGGGAACTACAGGGCGCTATTTTGCTAGAAATAGCCCTTTAGTCAAGGGGAAGGGAACTAGAGTCCGCTATTTCACCAATCAGAGCAGCTAGTTAGACCATTGAGGTGAAATAAGACCCTGTAGTTCCCCTCGGGCGCCCGAATTTCCGCTTTTTACCTAAATAAGGGAATGAAGTTCCACGGATAGGATGGTCGAAGGAGATCCGGAAGTTCCACCTCAGTTGGGAAAGAGAGAAGCTCAAGGCAGCACAAAGTTGAACAATAAGAGACCATGTAAGAGGAGCCAATTACTGGGGTCAAACTTGAATAATACGACAAAAGCTAAACAGAAAGTAAAGAATCGCAAAAGGACCGTTAGGGTGAAACATCCCTGACGGTTTTTCTTATACTTACCCTCAGGAATAAATTGGATTCCAATGCAGAAAATACTTTTATAGCACGCATGAGGGAGGTCCGTAGATGAAGATAAAAATGTTGGTGACGAGTATCGTGATGTCTTTCTTATTGAGCAATACCGGGTTTGCCGAACCGAGGTCATCCCTGCAAGCTGCCTTTGTTCGCGGCGATAATTTGTGGCTTAAGAAAGACGGTCAAGAGATGCGGTTAACGGAAAGCAAGAAGGTCAGCAGCCCCAAATGGTCATCTGACGGAAAATTCATCGCGTATTCCCTTGGCGAAGGGCAGCATGAGATTTGGGTGTACAGTTTGGAGACGAAACAGCACTACCTCGTCTACCCTGGCGGCGACCGTTTCTGGTGGTCCCCTACCAAGAACTATCTCGCTTTTAAACTCGATGGCGTTTTAAATACCGCAAAAGTCGATCGCGATAAAGTCGAACCCTTTAAGAACGTTGCTTTGGGGGTTGACAACTATTCGTGGCTCCCCGATGGCAGCGGCTTTCTAGTCTCCTCGCCTGCTCAGCTGCGTCCGTCCGGTTGGACGAACGTCGAGTTGTATACGGTTCCGGCAGACGCCAATATGGATCGGAGCAAGATAAAACCTTTTTATACACTTCCTTCGGAGTCATCCCGTTTTTTTGCAGTGGGCACCAGCCTGTTCAAATGGTCAAACGACAAGAAGTGGATCTCATTCACAGCGAACCCAACCGCATCATTATCAGCAGATGGCAATGTGTTATGCGTGCTGTCTTCGGACGGCAATCATTTTCAACAATTGGATAACATGCTTCATTACCCACAATGGTTTGGTTGGGCGCCTGTAAAATCCAGACTTGCTTATATTGAAGGGGAGGGCCGAATGGCCGTTCAGAATAAACATCTGAAGCTTAAAGATCTCCCAGCCATGAAACCAGCATCCTATACGCCCCAGGGATACGCTGATCGCGATTTTACTTGGGAGAATGACCGGATGATCATTGTTTCAAGATCGAAGGAGTTGAGTGGGGATACCGTTTGGCCGCTTCCGGCATTGTTTCAGGTGAGCATTTCAAACAAGGAGCAGAAGCAGCTCACAAATCCGCCGGAGAAAAACGGAGACTTCGGACCTTATATGCTTAGAAAAAATAACAGGCTGACTTGGATCCGATCGGACGGGAAGCATGCGGACGTATGGAGCTCGAATCCGGATGGGAGTTATGCGGAAATAGGCATCAAAGATTTAGACATCGGCATTCCTTATTATGGATGGAGCGACTGGAGCACAGTGTTAGCCTGGTATGATCCCCGTCGTTAGCGCCATTTATCGTTTCAGCCCGTTCGCCTTTCCGGCGTTCGGGCTGTTGTATTTTGACGAAATTTGGAATAACATTAAACGAAGAATTCTAGTGAAATATGCGCCAAAAGGAAACCCAAGATGAACGAGATCTCGCTTGATTTTTTAACGATATTGCTGCCGTCTTACATGTTTTTTTATATGGCGATTTCTGTGTATGCTCGAAATAAGGCACGCTTGCTGAACCGTGTTGCATCGCTTCTGATGTTGTCGTTGCTCTTTTACTTTATGGGAGAGTATATCAAAACGGCCCTGTTCCCGCAGTTTGAAAGGCAGATCGTGCTGTTTTGGAACGCGCCCATGCTGCTTGTAACCATTAGCCATTTAGTTTATCTTAGCATGCTTGTTGGTGGCATTAGGAAATCCATTATAAGAAAAACAGTCGTTTGGGTATACGCTGCGCCGCTGCTTTCGTTGATGCTAATGCTGCTGCGCTTCGGTCCTCACCATTTATATCAACCGAGGGTGGATGGGCTCAGTCCGTTAAATCCGCTTATGCTGGTCTTAGCGGTTTTTTTTGTCGGAAGCTATATCCTGCTCTCCATCATTATTTTGTTAGCCGCTTGGGCGACTACCCAACATCGGAAACGAAAGCAAATGCTGGCGAGACTTTTATTCAGTTTATTTCTGCTTTTTGTTTGGATTCTTGTGGTGACTCTCCTGTTAACACTGGCTTATATAACGAGCTCGATCTCTATAGCGCTCTATTTTTCCGGCACTCTTTTATGGGTCATATCGCTTCGAGCATTAATTAGCAAATACGACTTTTTGCCCAGTTATCGTGACTTGTTTCATACGTTGTTTAAATCCGCTCCTACCGCTATTTTTCTATTGGATATGCAAGGTAGTGTCAGAGAGATGAATCCCCGGGCCGAAAGATTATTCGGCTCTCCGGCGAATGGGATAGAGCGGCTGCAAATCGCTGCAAGTCTGTATTATGAAGATGGTACGAGTTTAAAAGATAGATGGTCCGACCTTCCGGCGAAGCAAGTCAACGCGATCAATTGGGAAATGAAATTGAAGGTCCCAGGCCAAGAGGGGCTAGACATGATCGTCAGTATGGAAAATATCGAAGGAGCGGAGGAGGGGCTGATCATCCTTCATCTGACCGATATCACATCCCTTAAAGCTACGGAACGGCAGTTGGTTGAATCCGAAAGGAATTACCGGCACTTGGCGTATCACGATCCCCTGACCGGTCTCTTTAATCGGGCCGCGGTACACG
Source organism: Paenibacillus planticolens (assembly GCF_013141725.1). GTDB lineage: Bacteria > Bacillota > Bacilli > Paenibacillales > NBRC-103111 > Paenibacillus_E > Paenibacillus_E planticolens. Next base: position 135,576 of record NZ_WHNZ01000026.1, read on the forward strand.
AACACGTCAATCGTAAAATAGCGGATGGCGAACAATTCGCACTCATTCTAGTCGATTTAGATAACTTCAAGTCCGTCAATGATACGCATGGGCATTTGATCGGCGATGACTATTTAAAGCATATTGCCGCTTTAATGGAATTGCATGCCGGAGCGGGAGATGTTATAGGCAGAATCGGCGGGGACGAATTTGTCCTGTTAATGCCCTTGCATTCCGTTGATGAAAAACAAGTGTATCAGGAAGCGCGTGAGCGCTTATTCCCTCTTACGGACGCACCTTTTTGTTATAAGGAAATGTTGATTCCTGTTTCTTTTAGCGCCGGGGTGAGTCTGCACGCGAGTCATGCATCGGATCTCACGGCTTTGCTGCGAAAGGCGGATGAAGCGATGTATGCGGTGAAAAGGAGCGGGAAGAATGCCATTTTCCTGTATGATCCGGGTGGAACTAATTTAGTGAAAGCTGAGGCCAATGACAAATGATCATACGAATGATATTTCGGGCGGAATGGAAGCAGGGGCAAGAAGCAATTGGCAGGGAAGCATTGGAACGAAGCGGGCAAGCCCCTAAATTGGTGGAGCGGGGGAAGGTTATGACGGCCGCTGCTTATTCGTGGAGAAACAATTTATTTCTCTATTATGAATGCATGGATTGTCAAGTGACTCCCGACGAAATCGCGGGATCCGCCGTTCCCTTCCTGAAGGATTGGCCCGGCCATTCCGAACCGCGCAAGTGGATACAGATGATCGACGTGTTCCACTTTAACGAGCCGGCTAGTAACGAACACTGGTTGCGAAAGCAAACGGTAGAAAAGCGTGTCGGGAGGGTGGCGCATTTGAAGCCGGAGATGATCAGCAGTTATATATACTATCATTATCAGCTTCAGGAGGAGCGGGCTTTCACAGGTGACAAATACGAAATTATTGCGATGCATGAGAATCTCCTGTTCGGTTATCAGGAATTTCCCAAAGTCATCGAAGAGCCGGTTATGCCGGGGTGTTTGAGCACGAAGGGGACTCCGGAGAATTGGAACGATTCGCGGATGGATTTGCATTTTCAGCCGTGGGAAGAAAACGGGTATTTATACTTTAAACCGATTGAAACGGTTTTCACCTACGCTATTGGCGACTTCTAGCAAAAAGAGCTTCTATGAAAATCGATATTTATGGTACGATGCATGCATAGTCTGGAAGGGAGTTTTTGGAATGAAACCAAAAGTATTTCTTGCAAAGCAAGTTCCAAGTGAAGTGGAAGCGTACATTGCGCAGTTCTGCGATTACCGGAAGTGGGACAGGGAAGAAGAAATTCCCCGTCATCAGCTTTTGGAGGAGCTGTCCGATATGGATGGACTTTTAATTTCTGGCGGAAGCATTGATCAGGAGTTGTTGGATCATGCGCCGAAGCTCAAAATTGTTAGCAATGTCTCCGTTGGTTACAATAATTTAGATACAGCGGCTATGAAGACCAGGGGCGTAATGGGGACGCATACTCCGGGTGTATTGGATGAAACCGTGGCGGATACGGTATTCGGACTGATCTTGGCTGCTGCCAGAAGAATTCCGGAGCTCGATGCCTACGTGAAGGCCGGCAAGTGGAAAAAAGGAAGCGATGAGCCTATTTTCGGTATTGACGTTCATCATGCTAAACTCGGGATCATTGGCATGGGGCGCATCGGGGAAGCGATTGCTAGACGAGCGAAGTTTGGATTCGCTATGGACGTAGTGTACTACAACCGCAGCAGAAAAACGGAAGCCGAGCAGAAGCTGGGGGTCGAATACCGCTCCTTGCAGGAATTGCTGCAGGATTCTGATTTTGTAGTGGTCATGACGCCGTTAACGCCTGAAACAACCCGATTCATCGGCCGTGAAGAATTGGCGCTTATGAAGAAGACAGCCATCTTTATCAATGCGTCCCGCGGGCAAACCGTGGATGAAGAGGCGCTAATTGAAGCGTTGGAAAAAGGAAGCATTCGCGGAGCAGGTCTGGATGTTTTCCAGCAAGAGCCGGTAGATCCGGCTAACAAGTTGTTGCAAATGCCTAACGTGGTAACCCTGCCGCATATCGGATCGGCTACGCATCAAACGCGTTTCGACATGGCGATGCTTGCTGCGCATAATCTGGTGAAGGGCGTGCAGGGGGAAGTTCCTCCGAACCTTGTTCCGGAGTTGAAGTGATCGTGGAGAAGCTGGTGTGCGGCGATTCCCCTTGCTGAAACAGCTAGCGGGAACTACAGGGCGCTATTTTGTTAAAAAGAGCCCTTTAGGCAAGGGGAAGGGAACTAGAGTCCGCTATTTCACCATCCTGGCCAGATGGTTGGATCATTGAGGTGAAATAAGACCCTGCAGTTCCCCTATGGCGCCTGAAACTCCACATTCCGCTGAAATAGGGGAATGGAGTTCCCGATAATCAGACGGATTTCAAGATGAGCAGGTCCCAATCATATAAGCAGTTTGCAGGTGAAGGTTAAGCGAAGCTTAACCTTTTTTTTGTGCTGGGGCGAAGGGAGAGCTACGCCAGAGGAGGCGCAGACTCGTTAGACGAATTCCAACGAACATGCGATTTTGGATGCCTAAATGCCAATTACATTGGACAAAATCCAACGGAGTGATTGAATTTGGCAGGTTTTAATGCATTTTTAGCCGCTCTTGTTGGATTTCATCCAACGAAATGAAGAAATAACACGTCTGCAAGGCGTTTTCATTGGAATTCGTCCAATGAAAGTCAGTAGGAGACTAACATCTAGTGTGTTTGGGCATTCGGAAAACGTGGGATGCAGCAGAGTGTAAGGTGAGTGGAGAAATGTAGGAGACAGCACCGTGTGGAAAGAGAAGTAAAAGTAAAGTAAGGAGTAAGGAGTAAGGAGTAAGGAGTAAGGAGTAAGGAGTAAGAAATAGAAGTAGGAAGTAAAAGTAGATTCTAACGTGTCTGGGCACTCGGAAATGTGGGATGCAGCAGAGAGTTGAGGTGGGTGGAGGAATGTAGGAGACAGCACAGTGTAGAATGAGTAGTAAAAGTTAAAGTAAGAAGTAGAAAATAGAAATAGAAGTGTAAGGGAAGTAGCAGGAGAAGTGAAAAAGGTAAAAAACAAACAAAATGAAAAGTGCAAAGTGAGCTAGCAACCACCAAGGTAAGGAACAAAGTGTGTGAAAATAAAAGCAGCAGTCAACTCCAAGTAGAACAAAAAGGGAATGGATATGGGGTGGAAAAGCGTAGCGCCCGTATTTGAAATCGTGTTCCAACAATAAAAATCAATTCAATGGAAACGCGATTTCAAGAAACGGTTGGAACCCTATATCCAATTCCCTCCCCACGCTCAAACGTACGGGTCTAGCAAGGTTTTACGTATGGGTCTAGCAAGGTTTCACGTACGAGTTTAGCGAGGTTTCACGTATGGCTCTAGTCAAGGTTATGTCATTATGGTCTAATCGAGCTTAGTCAAGGTAATCGTTTCATACCCTTTATCCGACACAAAGGTCGGCCCATAGCTAAGATCTCACTTGGCACCATGCAGTCTCCTCCCCTTCACCCAACCGATCAGCGCAATGACAAGCGGATAAAGAATGCCCATGATGAGGGAAAGTGGAATGTACGTGAGGTAATCCCATTCCTGCTCGTAGGCTTCATTGGGATAAACAACAAGAGATAGGACGGTAACGAGAAGTCCAATTGGTAAACAGAGTGTTTTGGGCTCGCGCACCCGAAATACATGTGCTAAGCCTCTAATCGTTGTATGAAAGTACATCGAAGCTTTGAAATAAATGGAAACGAGCCAAAGGAAGGCTACGACCACTTCAATCCGCTGCAAGAAATTGCCGATATTTATTCTTTGTGCCAAAGCGTAACTGGGGAAAGATTCCATGGCCGTAGTATCTGCACCCAGCACTAAAATGCTGGATATGACGAGGAGAAATAATGTCAAGCCGCTTATAATAACACCTGCAAGATAACCTTTCCTAGCCCTTTGCTTATTGGATACTTGGTGAAGGATGGGATTGATCGCAATAAACAAGGTGATAAAGGTGAAGCAGGTGATTCTGATGACAGATCGAAGAATAGGGACAGCTGTCGCTTCCCCGAGCGGAAGAAGATTGTTCATATCCATATTAGGAATATTCATAGTCATGAACATGATAAACAACAGGATGAGCCATGGAAAGAAAATTTCAGCCGTTCTTAGAAAAACAACCATCCCCAGCTTTGCTCCCATAATAACGACCAATATGAATAAGATGTTAATCGCTTGCACAGGCGTTGTCGGCATGATTTGAGTGACCATGAAATGCCCCACGTAAAAAACGTCCTGTGCGCTGAAAATAAGCGTCAAAAGAGAAATGCTCAGTGTAATCAGCCTGCCCAGCCATTTGCCAAAAACAAAGTCATTGATATCGAACAGGGAGGAATCCGGAAACTTTTTAGCGATCGACGTGTAGAGAATTGTGAGAATAACTCCCATAACAGTGCTCAGTAAGATGGGTATCCATGCATCCTGTTTGGCATCTGCCGCTACCGACGCCGGGATGACTAATATGGCTGTGCCAATGGAATAAAGGATGACGATAATCATGAGTTGTCGGGGGGTAATGGACTCATTGCCCATGCAAGCACGTCCTTGTTTAGCCGTTTTTAACTTTTTTTCTGCGCAAGCAGCCGATAGCGAGTAACAAAGCAGGATGCAAGCAGCCGAAGGTTACCGCCAGCGGTACCCAGGTGAATTCATCCCATTCATGGATATAAGCTACATTTGGGTACACCATTAACGAAAGAACGGTCACGATGAGACCCGCAGGCGTTGCGAGAGCTTTATAATTTTGGAGTTGAAAAAGAGAGGCAATGGATTTCAGCGTGACGTGAAAATAAAGCGTTAGCTTAAAATAAATGGAAATAAACCATAAGAAAGCGACTGTCACCTCGATGCGCTGAAGGAAATTCCCGACGCTTATTTTTTTGGCGAGCGAATAGGTTGCATAAACATGTCGTGACGATTGGTCCGCCCCCATCACCAGGACGCTGACTAATGTAATCGTGATCATCACGATCCCGCTCGTTATGCCCCCATAGAAGAAGGATTTGGAAAATTTTGCAGGAAATTTAGTCTCCTTCGAGATTAAGCAGATCGTGAACACGATCGGAAAATAGGAAAACACGACCATGAACAAAGCTGAACGGGCTATGGATATGAAACTTGCTTCGCCCATGGGAAGAAGATTTTTCATAGTGGACTGCGGTGCTACAAAGATCACTAAGAGGACAAATAGCAAAATAATCCACGGGAAAAAGATTTCAGCGGTCCTCCCCAAGATGACCACGCCCAGCTTTACGCCTATGACGACAAACGTAATCATCAGTATATGAATGGACTGGATCGGTGTCGTCGGCATGATCTGAGTCGTCATAAAGGTGCCGATATAGAAAAGGACCTGCGCGCTCAGTATGAACATGATAAAGCTGTATAAGAGATTGACCGCTTTGCCCAGCCATTTCCCCAGCAGCCGCTCGTTCATATCAAAAAGGGTCATGTCAGGGAACATCTGGACTAACTTCACATACATCCAAATAAAAAGCAAACCGCTGCCTACCGCCGCTGCGCCGGCCATCCAGGCATCCTGTTTCGCTTCTGCTGCCAAAATGGAGGGGACGACGAGAATAGTAGTACCCACCGAAATCAAAAAAATAAATATCATGAGCTGCCGAGCTGTTAATGTACTTTCATTATTCATGCCCCGCCTCCTATACCGAGCCCAACTTTACTTGTTAATTAACCCGATTTGCAATAAGAGTTTGGTTAGAGGCGCCATGAGCAGTGTAATCCAATCAGCCGGGTTCGGCAGCGTTTTACCCATCCCTTTGAGTGTGGCAAGGATATTGCCAAGCAGCATGATTGAGATGTACAGCCAGACCTCTTTTTTACATCCTTGTTTCCACAAGCGCGGAAGTTCATACCACGCGATAAGCAGGGATAGCGCAAATATACTGATGCCAACTAACATAACGGCTACTCCTTCACATCGTTTACAACCGAATCCCCCATAGTTCCCGCTCCTCTTACTTTGGCAATGATATACAGATGGGGCTCCACTTGTTTGAAAATCGGCTCCCAATTATGTTTGACTTTGTTCCAATATTTCGGATCGGCACGATGAACGGCTTCGCCGAATCCATAAATATCCGTTCCGAGCTGCTGCGTTTTTTTAATGGTATTCTCCATATTGGATTTTAAAAAAGCGACATATTGTTTATCCAAATACGCGAACGTGTCTGTTTTGAAGAGGTTGATTTGGCACTCTACATCGGAGACGTTTCCTTCCGTACGGGTTTCAATAAAAATCTCGGGTTTGTCGTTTTTGACGACGGCGTATATTTTGCTTTTGACACGGGCGATATCAATGCCAATGTTTCCTCCTTCGGGACAAACGAGGTGGATGGAGGAACGCTTGGATTGATTGGTGATGACCGAATAAGCGCGGGACTCTTTTTCATTAAGCCAACCGACGAGTTTATCTTTCTTGATGACCGCATTGCCCGAATATTGCAGACGCACACGAGGAGTCGTGTAATTGATATTGCTGTTGTTCGTGCCGGAAGCAGGGTCGCCAATAATTTGGATGCCCGATATGACCGAGCTTTTCCCAGGCGTAACGAGCCCGCTCGATAATTGATCGAGTTTAATTGTGACTGCCGAAGTCCATTCTTTTTTGGCTGCTTCAAGGGAATTGAACATATAGTTCGCCGGCACTTTCTCGAGTGGCGTCATGACGCTTAGTAAGTCTTTGGCTGTGCTTTCCCTCGCGATGACAACGTCGAAATCGGTTCGAAATTCGCTCCCTCGCATGAGATAATCCATTGCTTTGACAATGCCTTTGGAGGCTAATTCCTCCGAAATGACAAGGATACGAATATGGGCGAAATAGATGTTTCTTGAGATGGACGATGTCAATCTTCTGACAGCTTCATTCAAGGTCACACCTTTGGAAGAATACACGATAATGGGCATTTCATGCTCCGCTTTTGCTTTAGTCACACTCCCCGGATTTACAATCTGAACGGTTAACTCAAATTGACCATCCGTAACATCAATGCCCACACCTTCGGCTATGGCAATGTCATTCAGCTCTCTGCGGCTCCAGCAGCCGCTTAATACAATGACGATAGAAAGTAAGCAAGCTGTTAATCGCATCCAGGATATCAAATGTGCCTCGTGCCTCCCTTTAAGGTTTGAAGGGCTTTCTACTTGATTTCTTGACGACATTATTCGTATGAACGGTACGCACTCGTGAAAATAAAGACTGAAATGGCAGCCGAAACAAGGCATCCTTTTGTTTGTCTAACTCCAACGGGGCAAAAGGGCTGAGGTAAGGCACGCCAAACGATTGCAAGCTGTTCAAATGCAAAATTAGCCCAAGCAAACCCGCCAGTATCCCGAAAAACCCGAAGGAAGCCGCCAAAGCCATCAGCGGGAACCGCAGAATGCGAATGGCGTTCGACAAGTCGTAAGACGGGAAAACAAAGCTGGATATTGCTGTAATGGAAACCACGATGACCATCGCGGCGGAAACAATGCCGGCTTCGACGGCGGCTTGTCCGATGACCAACGTACCGACGAAGGAAAGCGCGGAACCAATGCTCCGCGGCATACGAAGTGCGGCTTCCCGCAGCACCTCGAACGTAATTTCCATTAAGAGCGCTTCGATGAACGCCGGGAAGGGGATGCCTTCCCGTTGAGCGGCAAGGGAGATGAGCAGCTGAGTCGGCAGCATTTCCTGATGAAAGGTTGTGATGGCTACATAGAAAGATGGCGCTAGCAAAGCAATGAGAAATCCGGCATAACGGAGTATGCGGACTAATGTGCTGATATCCACGCGATGATAGTAGTCCTCGGAAGCTTTGAGAAATGTCTCAAACAGCGCGGGGGCAATCAGAACGAACGGGGTGCCGTCGACAAGAATGGCCACTTTGCCTTGGATCAATTCAAGGGCGACAACGTCCGGACGCTCTGAGTTATACACGGTTGGAAAAGGCGTAATAACTTCATCCTGAATAAGTTCTTCAATATTACTGCTTTCGAAAATACCGTCAATCTGAATCTGGGTCAACCGATTACGGGCCTCGTTAATGAGCGAATCATGCGCGATCCCATGCACGTACATCAACACAACGTCCGTTTGGGTTACCTTGCCGACCTGGATTGTTTCCATCCACAAATTTGGATCTTTGATTTTTCTCCGGATAAGGGCCGTATTCGTTCGAATCGATTCCGAGAAAGATTCCCGCGGTCCGCGCACGACGGTTTCTACATTCGTTTCCGTCACGCCGCGGTCTTTCCAGCCCTTCGTACTTGCGGCAAGTCCAGTCGTGCAGCCGTTCATCAAGATGATCGAGTCGCCCGATAAGAGATGATGGAACAATTTTTTCATATCGGAGACATGTTGGATTTCGCCGATTGTCAGCGTATGCAGCTCCAATACGTCGAAAGGGTTTTGCTCAGGAATAATGTCCAAGGAGTCTGTCATCATGGATCGCATGATAAAATCATTAATGACGTTCCCGTCCACAAGGCCATCGGTATATAGAATAGCGACGTCTTCCGCAATCGAGTTATAAGTAAATTCTCGAATCACGATGTCCGTGCTGTTTCCGAGACTTTGTCTGACATAATTCGTATTTTCCTCAATGGTTGCGAATAAAGGCATGAATGCCACGGGTTCAACGATGGTGCTTTGTTGGGGGAGCGTCTTTTTCTTTTTAGTACTGAGCCAATGAGCGAACATAGGGTATTGTCTCCAAGCTCTAGGTGTCGTGATAATATCATTTCCTTATCTTTCCTGAGGTATGCGTGCTATAGCCGCCGTAAATTTGATGACGTGTTCCAAATGGGTGAATTTTGGTTTGAACGGACGCAAATTGGGGTACTTATGTCTAGGACGAGAGATCAAAGGAGGAAATCACATATGTACAACCATATTCTTGTTCCCATCGACGGCTCCGGGCAATCCGACAGAGCGCTGGACCATGCGATAAAGTTAGCCAAGCATGTTTCCCCGAACGCGCGAGTTACCGTACTTTATGTGAATCAGCAGTTGATACTGAATGAGCCCCCAATTAGCGTGCCGCTTAACGATACGTTGGCCGAGGAAGGGCGCAGCATGCTTGAGTCGGCGTCAGCTAAATTAGCAGGGAGCGGTCTCCTATTCGATGGTGTGACGTTGACAGGAGATCCTTCAACCGTTATTTGCTCTATAGCGGATGCAGACGGGCACGACTTGATCGTGATGGGCAGCCGAGGAGTAGGTCTTATGTCGGAAATTCTTTTAGGCAGCGTAAGTCATAGTGTTATCAAGCATGCGAACTGCCCGGTGTTGATCATAAAATAGCGAATGGCAATCGGATAGGAGCGTGTGCTCTGACTGAAGTTCAAGGCAGGAGCCTAAACATATCGAAAAAGCTGCACCTTAACGGCCGTAGGGCCGAAAAGGTGCAGCTTTTTTGTGAGACGAGCTTAGTGCTTATCTGAAAATCGGGGAAGGGGAAGCCTCAGTGGGAACTATGATCCGCTATTTTCCATGGAATCTATGTTTCCGGCTGTTAGTGGGAACTACGTTCCGCTATTTCGCCAAAATTGGTTTAAATGTAAGCTTCTTGGGCCAAATAAGGCCCTGTAGTGTCTATAAAAGCCGAAAATCGCCGATTTTTCTCAAATAGCGCCCTGTAGTTCCTTCATGCTCAAGCGATTAGAGCTGCCAGCAACCATGGGGTCTTCAAGAAGGGACTCACATCTCAGCGGGACTGACGCCTCAGTTAGCGCCAGTGCCCGGAGGATGAGAAGAGTGCCGCTCGACAAACCGGGTATCCACTCTGATTTTGGAGGTGGCCTCTACGCCGTGCTCGATGGACTCGATTAACAAATCGACGGCCAATTGGGCCATGCGTTTTTTCTCGACGTGGACGGTAGTCAGCTCCGGCGAAATGATGCGGGACTCCGAAATATTGTCAAAACCAACGACAGAGACTTGTTCAGGCACCCGGACGCCAAGTTCGTTTAATGTTTTCATTGCAGAGATAGCGATGTAGTCACATTCGCAAAAGATCGCTGTCGGCAGCCGGCGGCCCGTGTCCATATATGCTTGCAGCTGGCCCTTAAGATCTTCCTGGGAGGAGAGCATCGTCGGCGCCACAGCAAAGATGTGGTCAGGATGAATCTCCAGCCCCTGCTCTTGCAAGGCCTCGTAAAAGCCCACTTTACGCTCCTCGAAGTTTTGAATCCGTACATTAGAGGCAATATAGCCAATTTCCTTGTGACCGATGCTGCACAAATGTGTTCCGGCTTGATAAGCCCCCATAAAATTATTGATGCTGACAAAATGAACCGGCAGCTTGTCGAAGCAATTGTCGAGGACAACTAGGTGCGGCCCCAGCCGATTCGAAATGTCCATGATTTCCTCCGGACTGAGGTTGTTGCCAAGCAAAATAATGCCGTCGCTTTGGTTATCATCCGCGAGCGTCCGAATTTCACGTTCAAAATGCTCCATATCGACAGATGAGAAAAGCAAGGAATAGCCTTTGGAGCGGCAGCGATCCTCAATATAATGAATCAGCTCTCTGAAAAAAGGCTGCTGATAATACGCCTCAAGCACGATGCCCGAGTTGGTAAAAACCAGAAAAGAGAGCGACCGCACGGAGCTTTCGGCAGCAGCAGCCCGAGGCTTCGGGGAATATCCGCTTTCCCTGGCAATTTCAAGCACGCGGTCGCGAGTTTCGGAGCTAATCCCCGATTTACCGTTTAGAGCCAGCGATACGGCAGATTTGGATACACCGGCCAGTTTCGCAATGTCTTCCATTTTCAAATCGAACAATCCCCATTTACTAAATTAGTTGAGTGAGTTTAGTTTATACTCAATCGAGATAAAACGCAATAATTCATACATATAGAACTAAATATTTTATATAAAAAAGAACTAAATTTATTTAAAAACCGCATTGACGTCCTATTATTGTCATGTTAGCATAAGTTTATTCATAAAATAAGCTAAACAACGTCGCGAAAACACAAATTTAGTTTAGTTTAAATTTAGGTGTACATTTTAATTGTTTAGCTAAATTTATCAGGAGGCTCTTCGATGAAAAAATTAAAGCTGGGCTACGCGCCCACCCGCAGATTCGTTTTTAGTGCTGAAGATGCATTTAAGTACAAAGTGCTCATTAGAGAGAAAATCCAAAGTTTCGGGCTGGACATCGATATTGTCGATCTTGAAGGAATTAATTCGGAAGGGCTGCTGTATGACGATAACATCAACGCGGACCTCATCATCAAACGTTTTAAGGAAGAGGAAGTTGATGCGGTTTTCTTCCCGCACTGCAACTTCGGAACGGAGGATACGGTTGCGCGGGTAGGTAAAGCGCTCGGCAAGCCGGTGCTGCTCTGGGGGCCGCGCGACGAGGCTCCGCTCGAGGACGGCATGCGCCTGCGGGACACACAATGCGGACTTTTCGCAACAGGCAAGGTGCTTCGGCGCTTCAATGTCCCTTTTTCTTATGTGACGAATACGCGAGTGAATGATCCTGTTTTTGAAAGAGGCTTCTCGAACTTCATTTCCGCAGCCAATGTCGTCCGCCAATTCCGTTCGCTGCGTATTTTGCAAATCGGCCCAAGACCGTCTTCGTTCTGGACGATGATGTGCAATGAAGGGGAGCTGCTGGAGCGGTTCGGCATCGAACTGCACCCCATCACGCTCGTTGACATTCAGCGCGCTACGAAGCGCATCGAGAACGGCCAATCCTCGGAATTGGCGCAAGCGATAGATTATATCAAAGAGAAGCTGGATTGGTCCGAAGTGACGGAAGCGGACGTAAGGCGCATCGCGTCACTGAAAGTGGCGATGAAACAGTATGCGCAGCAAACAGGCAGTACGGCGATTGCCATACAGTGCTGGTCATCCTTGCAGGAAGCGATGGGGATTATGCCTTGCCTCGCTAACGCTATTTTGACAGACGAACAGATTCCAGTTACGTGTGAAACTGACATTCACGGCGCCATTACCTCTGTAATGGTTCAGGCTGCGGCCATGAATGAAGCGCCGACGTTTTTTGCCGATTTAACCGTCCGCCATCCGGAGAATGCCAACGGAGAATTGCTGTTCCACTGCGGGAATTTTCCAGTCTCTCTTTCCGTCGAGAATAAACCTAAGCTTCGCAAGCATTTCTTGTTCGACGATCATGCGCCCGGAACACATGAAGGCGAGATTAAGGGCGGCGGCATGACGCTGGCGCGTTTTGACGGGGATCATGGCGATTATCAATTATTCTTGGGCAAAGCTCAAGGCATCCAAGGGCCCTATACGCGCGGATCTTATGTGTGGGTTGAAGTGAACGACTGGCCGTTATGGGAAGAAAAGCTTGTGAAAGGGCCTTATGTGCATCATTCGGTAGGCATTCATGCCAATGTCATTCCTGCATTATACGAAGCATGTTCCTATATTCCCGGGCTGACCCCTGACCCAGTTGATCCGACGGAAAGTGAAATTCAGGCTTGGCTGCGAGGCAAAGGCCTGTAAATGAGGAGGACGTATGGAAATCAGAGCGCTTCAAGCAAAAGCAACGCAAATCAGGATGGATTTATTGCAAATGATTGCCCAGGCTCAAACCGGCCATACCGGCGGTTCGCTCAGCAATACGGATATTTTAACGGCACTCTACTATCGTGTGATGAATATTGATCCTGCGCAACCGAAGGCGCAAGACCGGGACCGCTTTATTTTGAGCAAGGGGCATTCGGTGGAATCACTGTGGTCGATCCTTGCTGACCGGGGGTTTTTCCCGAAGGAAGAGCTGGCGACCTTTAGCAAGTTCGGCACGAAGCTCATCGGACATCCGAACAATAAGGTGCCGGGCGTCGAGATGAACACAGGCGCGCTCGGCCATGGATTGGCGGTTGCGGTCGGTATGGCACTTGCCGCGAAGAAGGACGGGGCCGCCTATCGAACCTACTGTCTCATGGGAGACGGGGAACAAGCGGAAGGCTCCGTTTGGGAGGCTGCGATGGCTGGCGCTCACTATAAACTAGATAACCTTGTCGGGATTATTGACCGTAATCGATTGCAGATCAGCGGCACTACGGAAGATGTGATGGGCTTAGACCCGCTTGAGGACAAGTGGACGGCTTTTGGCTGGCATGTCGTTTCGATCGATGGCAACGATATGCAAGCTTTGGTCGAGACGTTCGAAGCCATCCCCGCGCACGAAGGCAAACCGACGCTTGTCATGGCGAATACGGTAAAGGGGAAAGGTGTTTCATTTGCAGAAAATGTCCCGCACTGGCATCATCACGTGCCTAACCAAGCTGAACTGGAGAAAGCTCTGGCAGAGCTCGCTGCCGCATTCGACAACTACGAGCAGAAAGGGCAGGCGGGAATATGAATACGATTCCAAACCGACAAGTCATTTGCGAGACACTATTGGAAAAAGCGCAGCATGACCGTTCCATCATGGTGCTTGCCAGCGATTCGCGAGGTTCGGCAGCCATGGGGCCGTTCGCCAAAGCATTGCCGGAACAATTCGTTGAAGTGGGCATTGCTGAACAAAATATCGTCGGCATTTCCGCAGGTCTTGCCCACAGCGGCAAAAAGCCGTTCGTTACTTCGCCCGCCTGTTTTCTTAGCATGCGCAGCATCGAGCAAATCAAAGTGGACGTCGCTTATTCGGCGACGAACGTCAAGCTGGTGGGAATCAGCGGTGGCGTCAGTTACGGCGCGCTTGGCATGTCGCATCATTCGGTGCAGGATGTAGCCGTTATGCGAGCCATACCGGGCATTGCCGTGATGATGCCGGCTGACCGTCATGAAACGAAGCGGATGACGGAAGCGCTCGTTAATCACGATGGCGGCGTATATGTCCGGATTGGCCGTAACGCAGTTGAAGACGTGTATGAATCGGATAATTATGAATTCATTATAGGTAAAGCAGTTAGGATGCGCGAAGGCAGTGATGTGACGATCATCGCAGCAGGGGAAACCGTTCGTGTCGCACTGGATGCTCATGAGGCCTTGAAAGAAGCGGGCGTATCTTGCCGGGTCATCAATATGCATACGATAAAGCCTCTGGATGTAGCGGCGATCATTCAAGCAGCGCAAGAAACCGGCCATTTGATTACTGTGGAAGAGCACAGCGTTCATGGCGGACTTGGTGCAGCTGTGTCGGAAGTGGTCGTTCAACATTGTCCGGTACCGATGCGTATTATCGGCATCCCGGACGAACCGGCAATTGCCGGGAAAACCGCCGAGGTTTTCGGGCATTATGGAATCAGCGCCGGCAATCTTAAACGTGTGGCGCTTGGCATGCTCGGCAGACAGGAGTAACCGCGATGGAGAAGCCCTATTTGCTTGCGATCGATCAAAGCACATCAAGTACGAAAGCGCTCGTTATCGACCGCTCAGGTCAGATTATTGCCCGTAGCGCAATCCCGCATCAGCCATATTACCCGCGCCCGGGTTGGGTTGAGCACGATCCGATGGAAATTTACAATAATGTGATTCGATCTGCTCTAGAAGCGCTGGCCTCTGCTGAGATCGCACCGGAATCGCTGGCCGCATTAACGATTACGAACCAACGGGAGACGGCTGTTCTCTGGGATCGAACGACAGGGCTTCCGGTGCATGCCGCGATTGTATGGCAATGTCAGCGAACAGCTGACCAGTGCGCCGCCTATCAAAGGGCAGGGCACGAGGAAACGGTGCGGGCGAAAACAGGGCTAATGCTCGACCCGTATTTCTCGGCGGCGAAATGGGGCTGGATTTTGCAGCATGCCGAAGGAGTGCGCGAGAAGCTTGCTGAAGGCAAGCTTCTTGCCGGTACGATCGACAGCTGGCTGCTGTGGAAGCTGACCAGCGGGAGGGCGCACGCGACGGATTACACGAATGCCAGCCGCACCTCGCTTTTCAACATCCACACCTTACAGTGGGATGAGGAGCTGTGCGGCTTGTTCGGTGTGCCGTCAGAGCTGCTGCCCGAGGTCAAATCCTCGGATGAGATTTTCGGATACACGGAAGATAAGGCTTTATTCGGCGAATGCCGGGTTCCCATAACAGGGGTGATCGGCGACTCGCAAGGAGCTTTATTCGGCAATCAGTGCTTCGATGCGGGGATGGCCAAAGCCACCTACGGCACAGGCACTTCGGTGCTGATGAATGTAGGCGAACGGCCTATTTCATCCGGCAACGGGCTCGTGAGCGCCATCGCTTGGGGAAGAGGCGGCAAAGTGACGTATGCCGTAGAAGCCGTAATCCGCACTACCGGCGACAGCTTGGTATGGGTACGGGATAACTTGGGCTTGTTCCGGACCTTTGAGGAAATGGAGCAGATGCTCGAACATACGCCAGATAGTGAGGGCGTTTATTTGGTGCCTGCGTTCGTCGGTCTGGGCGCGCCTTACTGGGATTCCTATGCCAGAGCATCCCTTACCGGAATGAATCGGGGGACGACCAAAGCGCACATCATCCGGGCAGCCCTTGAGAGCATTGCCTTTCAAGTATACGATGCGGTTAAACTCATGGAGTCGGAAACGGGGGTCGCCCTTCAAGAGCTGCGTGCAGATGGCGGGGCTTCCGATAATGCAAACCTGATGCAATTTCAGGCCGATTTGCTGGGGAAAACTGTCGTGAAGTCCGAAGTTGCGGAATTGTCCGCTTTGGGCTCCGTTTATTTGGGAGGCGTCGGGATCGGCTTTTGGCCGTCGCTTGAATCGGTTCGTTCAGAGCAAGAAGGTTATGTCACCTATCCGTCCACAATGAAACCGGAAGTACGTGAAGCGCATTGTTCAGGCTGGAAAAAGGCGGTAAACTCCGTGTTAACACGGAAGATGCAAGAAGGGGAGAGATGATGGTGCCACACGATTTTATGCCCTATGAGGTTCCAGAGCAAAAGCAGGTACGCGTCATTATAAATACCGATGCCAAAAACGAGGCGGACGATCAATACGCGATCGTACATGCCATTTTATCGCAACGCTTACAAATTAAAGGGATCATAGGCGCACATTTCGGTGCTAGAAGCGCTACGGGGATGGAAGAATCCTATGAGGAAGTCGAGCATGTGCTCCGGCTAATGGGGATGAGAGGGCAGTATGACGTCTATCGGGGGGCGCCTCACAAAATCCGGGATATCCACACACCTGTGCCATCCGAAGGCAGTCAACTTATTATCGACGAGGCGATGAAGGACGATCCGAGGCCATTATTTGTCATATTTCAAGGACCGCTAACCGATTTGGCTTCCGCTTATTTGCAGGAGCCGAGAATCGCGGATCGCCTTACCGCTGTTTGGATCGGAGGAGGTACGTATCCTGAGGGGCATGAAGAATTTAACTTATCCAATGATGTCGCTGCGGTCAATGTCGTTTTTAATTCGCCTATCCCGTTGTGGCAGGTGCCTAAGGATGTGTACGAAATGGTTCGCGTGGGGATTGCCGAGCTTGCGTTAAAGGTTCGCCCTCATGGCCGTATCGGCGGCTATTTGTACGACTATCTCGTGAGCCACAACATGAACAACGGACATCGTCCTCAGTGGCCGAAAGGGGAAACTTGGGTGCTTGGCGATTCGCCGGCCGTTTCCCTGCTGCTGGAAGAGCAAAGGTTCGACTATGAGATGGTCGAGGCGCCGAATGTCGATGCCGATATGCGTTATATCGCTAAGCCGGGGAACCGCCAAATTCGCGTGTATCGAAGCGTGGACGCCCGATTTATTTTGGAGGATTTCTACGCCAAGTTGGCATTGTTTGCTCTCTATGAGAAAGAGCTGGATTCGCAGCGATGCGGGCAGCAAATACCGTGATCCGGCGATGAGCGGATGCGAGGAGAAAGGTCGGCCACTTTGTGTGGCCGGCTTTTTCTCGTATTTGTGGGTGGGGAGTGGATCGTGGAGAGCGGTTGGTGGTAAGTAGTGAGTGGTGAGTGGTGAGTGGTGAGTGGTGAGTGGTGAGTGGTGAGTGGTGAGTGGAGGGTAGTGAGTGGTGAGTGGTGAGTGGTGAGTGGTGAGTGGTGAGTGGTGAGTGGTGAGTGGTGAGGAGTGAGGAGTGAGGAGTGAGGAGTGAGGAGTGAGGAGTGAGTGGTGAGTAGTGAGAAGTGAGTAGTGAGGAGTGAGTGGTGAGTAGTGAGTGGTGGGCAGTGAGTGGTGAGTGGTGAGTAGTGGGTAGTGAGAAGTGAGTGGTGAGTGGGGAGGGGTGAGTGGTGAGTAGTGGGTAGTGAGAAGTGAGTGGTGAGTGGTGATTAGTGAGTGTGGTGCTGCGAGATTCTGTTGCGGGAGAGTGCTGGAAAGGCCGTCTTGCGGCTCCGTGATTAAGTGGAATCGCTGTGAGTGGCCGACAAATCAGTCTTATGTACTGTAGATTATTCTGCTTAGTAGGCGGCTTTTTCTTTTGTCTTCATGACGCGCAAACTTCTAGCAGTACCGCTGCAACTTATTGCGAAAGGGAACTAGAGGGCGCTATTTCAGCCAAAACAACAAATTTCAGTAAGCAAACGGAACTACAGGGTCTTATTTGTGCCCGGATAGGTGTATTTGACTCAGAATCGTCAGAATAGCGGATCTTTGTTCCCTCTACTTTTTTAATTAGCTGTTTTTGGAGTAAATAGGGGACCATAGTTCCCACTTGAGCGGAATGGAATATATGCTTATGCGCTTTCCTTAGTGCCAATGACCAAATCGGCCGTAGAGCTGGGGGACACGGCGCGAGAGGACCCAAAAGGCCTTCTCGGAAGCCGTGAAGGCCTAATTTTGCGCTGAGACAGCCGAAAAGGCCGTCTCAAGAGGAAGAATCGGCCGTAGAGCTGGGCGACACGGCGCGAGAGAACCCAAAAGGCCTTCTCGGAAGCCGTGAAGGCCTAATTTTGCTCTGAGACAGCCAAAAAGGCCGTCTCAAGAGGAAAAATCGGCCGTAGAGCTGTGCAACACGGCGCGAGAGGACCCAAAAGGCCTTCTCGGAAGCCGTGAAGGCATGCTCCTGCGCCGAGACAGCCCAAAAGGCCGTCTCAAGAGCTGGAACCCGCTTAGCCAGCTCTGTTTTCTTCTTTTTAAAGCTGGCAAAAGGAATACTTCAAAGCTCCAGCTTTCATGCAGCTTCCGAAGGCCGAAAACAACAGGTTTCGGCCCATTTTTTGAGTGCGGAAACTCACAATTCTACATATATCCAGTTGCATAAAAGCGTGGTATGATGGGTGATGTCATAATATTTCGTATGCGAAAGATCTAAGCGTTTAGGCTGGATGAGGGGGGCGCGTGTTGGAAGAGGTTAGAGATCTTGTGGCTGAATTAACGAGGCTGCACAAAGTAAGGGGATCTTTACTGTATAGGGAACTTCAGCGAGAGGAGCTGACGGGACCTCAGTTGTTTATTTTACGTGAATTGTTTCAGAAACAACCTAGAAAGCTGGGGGATTTGGCTCAGTCAGTGAATCTTAGTAACAGTACAGTTTCCGGTATTGTTGATCGGCTGGAACGGGATGGGATGGTGGAACGCAAGAGAGATGAGCAAGATCGCAGGGTGGTCTGGATTGGTACGACTGATTTCTGCCAGCAGATGAAGAAAACGAAGATTGAGACAATGAATAGCGAGTTTTACGCAGGTTTAGAAAACGTCTTTACTCCTGAGCAGATTCAGACGTGCAAAGAAGTGGTAGGAATACTTATTAAACATTTGGAGAAAAAGCTGGAGGGAACGGAATGAAACGTAAATTAATTCTAATTGTTATTCTGGCTGTCATTGTCATTAGCGGAGCCTATATCGGCGGTTATTACTGGTATCAGGGCGCTAACTACGTTGCGACAGACAATGCCCGTATCTCGGGAGATATTTATCGGGTCATGCCCCGAATTTCCGGCAAAATCAATACCCTTGGCGTTAAAATAGGCGATACGGTTGTGGCTGATCAAATCGTCGGACAGCAGGATATTACGAATTTATCGAATAGTTTATTAGATCAAGCGTCATTACGCTCGCCGATCAGCGGAACCGTGATTCAAACCTCGGCTAAGGTTGGCGAAGTAGTGGCTCCCGGTCAGTCCGTTGCGATGATTGTGGATAAGAACGCCTTATTCGTATCGGCAGACATTGATGAAACGAAAATCAAAAAAATACATGTGGGGCAATTGGTAACATTCGATATCGATACATACGGCGGAACCGAGTTCCAAGGGAAAGTAACGGAGATCGGTCAGGCGACGGCTTCCACGTTCTCATTGCTTCCAACAACGAGCTCCAGCGGGAACTTCACCAAAGTTACACAACGTATGAATGTAAAGGTATCTATAGACGACTATAAGGGATTGGATCTGGCGCCAGGTATGAATGCGTCGATCAAAATCCATATCAAAGGGGAGTAACGATTGCCCATGAAAAAACATCTTAACGTAGTTTTATCTTTAAGTGTTCTGGCCGGCTCCATGCTGCTTGCGAGCGGCTGCAGTTCTTCACCGACAAGTGCTGCCCAAGCAGCTGTACCCTCGGTCAAGGTGATTACGATCAACGGTGCGAATGCTGCCAATGCAAGCGGTAAGCTAGCAAGTGATCAAACCGTTCAAGTCGTGTCCAAAATAGGCGGAAAAATTGCTTCTGTTGCTGTAGAAGAAGGCGCAAAAGTGAAAAAGGGCGATCTGCTCGTACAGCTCGACACCGAAGACTTAGTCCAACAACTGGATCAAGCACAAGCGGGACTGACGGCATCGCAAGCCAAATTGGCCGATACACAAGCAGGTGCCCGTTCGCAGGATTTGCAGGCGGCAATGGCGTCAGTCGAGCAAGCCAAAGCGGCTGTTAACCAGGCCAAAGCAGGGGTGTCGCAAGCGCAAGCCGCTTATGATCTTGTGACCAAAGGGTACAATCATGCGAAGAATTTTTATGATCAAGGCGATGTAAGCTCTGACGATCTGGATAAAGCAACGCTCGATTACGAAAAAGCCAAAGGAGCTAATGAATCCGCTCTTTCGGCACAACAGGCAGCGAATGCGCAATTGACTGCGGCCGAAGCTAAGCTGAGCTTAGCTAGAGAAGGCGCAACGGCAAATACGTTAGAACAGTTAAAAGCCGATGTATCAGCGAAGCAAGCCGCCTTGAACCTCGTTCAAATCGCTATCAAAAATGCGGGTATCGTGTCCCCGATAGACGGCGTGATTGTTAAAAAGAACGCAAATGCAGGAGAAATGGCTCAAGCAGGGGCAGCATTACTGACTGTTGTCAACGTGGATAAAGTGAAAGTTGAAGTCAGCGTGCCCGAAGGAATGATTAATTCGATCAAGCAAGGAGCCAAAGGAACCGTTGTGGTCCCTAGTATTCCAGGAAAAACGTTCGAAGGAACGATCACTTTCGTAAGTCCGGTTTCCGATACGAATAATAATACTTTCCCAGTGAAGCTGACGGTAAACAATCCGGATGGCACCTTGCATGCGGGGGCTATCGCCAGTGTGGCATTCGGAGATGGCGGCAGCGAAAGTCGTGTGGAAGTGCCTAAAGTTGCGCTTATCCAAAAAGACGGCAAATCGGTCGCTTTCAAGCTCAGCGGCGACACTGTCCAATCTGTCGTGCTCCAGACCGAAGATAAGAACCAAGACTGGGTATATCTTAAAGGAGACTCCGCTTTGAAACCGGGTGATAAAATCGTCTTGAACCCCGGCGACAAGCTGACGGACGGAGCCAAGGTTCATGCCGAGTAAAGGAGGCTGCAACAATGTCAACAACAACGGCAGAAACAGCTACTCCCACGGCTGAGCCGCAAGAGGAGAAAATTACAGTCTACCAATGGTTAGCGCTGCTAGTACTCATCTTAGGCACATTTTTAGCAATTCTCGATAATAGCTTAATGAACGTTGCGATACCGAAGCTCATGGCTGTATTCGGCTCTACGTCGACGGAAATTGAATGGGTTGTTACGGGGTATATGCTCGCTTCAGCGGTTGTTGTCCCTATGGGCGGATTTCTAGCTGACCGCTTCGGTTACAAAACAACGTTTCTGACAACGGTGAGCGCTTTTATTGTCGGCTCGGTATTATGCGGAATCGCTTGGAGCGATACAAGTCTAATCATTTTCCGGATCATTCAAGGACTTGGCGGCGGTTTTATTATGCCTGTCGGTATGGCCATGCTTTACCAAATCATGCCACGGAGCAAAATTCAAGTCGCTATGGGGATCTGGGGGATAGCGGCCATGGCTGCGCCTGCGATGGGGCCGACATTAAGCGGATATTTAATCGATAATTTTAGCTGGCGTTATTTATTTTATATCAACGTTCCGATCGGGATTATTGCCGTAGGTCTTGGTTTGATTATTTTAAAAGAGACACCTAGACACACTGGACTGAAGTTTGATTATGTCGGCAGTATATTGTGTATGATTGTTTTCAGCACACTGCTTCTGGCGTTAACGGACGGCCAATCCGACGGGTGGACTTCCTTCTATATTGTAAGTTTGTTTTTCGTCTCCATTTCTTGTTTTGTTCTCTTAATTTGGTTCGAGCTGGGCAAAGATAATCCGATTATGGATTTTCGATTGTTCAAAAATCCAGTGTTTACGCTAAGTTTGGCAGCATCAAGCTTTGTCATGATTTCCATGCAGGGCGGTATTTATATGATGCCAATCTTTATGCAAAACGTAACGGGTTTGACGCCCATGCAAACCGGATTGGTCATGATGCCGCAATCGATCGCCATGGCTTTCATGATGCCTATTGCCGGCAAGCTTGTTTCTAAATACGGGGTCGTGCCTCTTGGTATCGCGGGTTTGGCTATTATTGGCTGTACGACCTTAGAGATGCATGTGCTTTCTCAACAAACGACGACTCACTGGATAAGCGGATTGCTCGTTATTCGAGGTATTGGCATTGGCTTATGCATGATGCCGTTATCTTCAGCGGGGATGAACACGCTGCCCAACCATCTGATAGGCAGAGCTTCCTCCGTATCGAATGTCATCCGAAATGTCATGGCATCGCTTGGAATTGCGCTGTTGACCAGCCTTATGAATAACAAATCCACACAGTTCGGAGCAAGATTCAATGAATCTATTTCTACGAATACGCCAGCATTTGCCGATTTTCAAACGAATGTCGTTAACCGTTACCTGGAGCTCGGAACGGACGCGTCTTCAGCATCCGGCGGTGTTACAGGCGTTCTATTCGGACTCGTACAAAAAGAGGCTTTGACAAGAGCGATTGCAGACACACTGATGATATCTGCGATTCCGGCTTTTATAGCGATCATCTTAGTCTTCTTCATGCGCCAGAAAAAGAAAAATCAAGCAGCCGAGCAGAATTCCACTGCTTCTGACGCTCAGCATCATGTAATGATTGAAATGTAGACTTAGGAGGAAATAAAAGATGAAAATTCAATTCAAACAAGCTGCAATGACGCTCGTTCTGTCATCCTCATTGCTGATGTCGGGCCTCCCGGCGCTGGCTGATGGAATAGAGGCAACCGTTACCCAGGCAAGCGCAGCTCCGGTCTATGCGATAAGCGATAACCTCCAAGTTGCGATCGAAGGTGTCTCTAGCGAGAAAACAGCCAGCGGCGTGCGCCTTGGCTCTGTTATAAGAATAAAGAACACAAGCACTCAAACGCTTCGCATTCCTGACTATGAGCTTCGAGTTACAACGACGGATGGTGTCGTGTACGCTCTGCGTCCAAGCAGCAGCAATGCACACGGGGTTCAGCCGCAGTCAGAAGTTGAATTGACCTATTTGAAGGTCATTAACCGGCAAACGGAAGTTGAAATAAGCGATCTCTCGCTTATTGATGTGAACTATAATGTGTATCCGAAAGTGGAAACAGCTTTGTTCACGGCCCCAATCGCGGGGATGGTATGGAACGGAAACCGCGGAGAGTTTAAAGAGGCTCAGCCGTCCGTTAAGTGGGGAGAAACATTCCGTATTCCTGCTGTGGAATCGCCTTTGCAATACAAGACGGTAGATATCACGAAAAGTAACAGCAATGAAGGCGCTGTTTATGTTGTGAAGCTTTTGGTAACGAACCCGAGCGATCAATCCGAAACATTGCCTTCGCTTGAATTGGCTGGCAAGTCCAAAACAACCTTATACACAGGCAAACAGGTTGAAGCAAATCCTGTCGTGCTGGATGCCGGTGAGAGCAAATATGTGCATTATGCAATTCGGGCCGATATGGATACCGTGCTGGACAGCATAAATGTTCTGACATCAGAAATCTTTACCCAAGCGGATGCAGCAGGCGCTGTGAAAACTTCAGCATTCACGATCGGAAAACTGAAGCTTGAGATGCCGAAAACTGCGGGAGCCGCTAGCAGCTATACGTATTCCACGCCGATTGCTTTTGAAAAATGGAATGATGTCATTAATAAGGATCTGGATGTGGCACTCGCAGAGCTGCATGTTGCGGACAACAAAGATCAAGGAAGCAAAGTTGCTTTTGCTAAGTTTACGTTGACGAACAAGGGGTTAAGCGATATTCCTGTCCCCGTTTTTCAAACGCTGTTGTCGAGTCCGACAGGCTTTGATTACACAGGTGACAGACAAAATAATGTGCAGATGTCCATCGCTCCTGGAACCTCCACGGTTGTGAGCTATGCTTTTGTTCTGCCTGTCGCTGAGACGAGCGATACATTCACAATGAAATTGCAGAACGAAGTCCGTGGGCAAGCGGTCGGAGAAACGAAACCGGCCTTCAAATCAACGATCGCTTCTTATCAGGTAACCGTCCAGGGAAATGAAGACAGGAAGCAAATTTCCTTGTATCCGTACAAAATTAATATTAAAGACTATACCTTAACGGGAATCGTTTCTCCCGGACAAACAATTGCGATCAATTACACCTATAAGCTGCAGCTGTATATGGATCTCATCCGTGATCCTCAAGTGTTGGTCGACAAAAATTTCTCCAAATTAAAATTTGAGCTGGTTGATTCTGCTGGAAGCATACTAGGCTCCCAAAGCTTCCCGTTCACTGGCACTGACCGCTTAGTGAATGGCAAACAAACGTTAACGTTCAGCAATTTAACAACCGATCAAATTCAAAGTAATGTGATGGTTAACGTATATGAAGCGTTGAATACGCCTGCGGGCGAGGTGGATCGTCTGATTACAGAGTTGAAATAACAGCGGTGCTAGGTGGAGATGACCCTTACTTTTACTTCGTAAGGGTCTTTTTTTCACGATGTTAAAAGGGAGAGACAGGGATGCCAATTAACCATCGTAGGCTAAACAAAGAGATTATCAAACGGGTAGATATGGGCTATCAGTTGTTTGTTCCCTCCTCGTATGAAGAGAAGCCGGATAAGAAGTGGCCGTTAATCATGTTTCTGCACGGCATTAAAAAGCGCGGGGATGATATTCATCTGCTTGATGGCTATGGGCTTACATGGATGGCGGAGAAACAAAGCGATTTTGAGTTTTTTGTTCTTACTCCGCAATGCCCCGAGCTTTCTTCATGGCCGTATGAACGAGACGCACTGGTTGCCTTATTGGATGAAATTTGTAACACGTTTCGAGTGGATTCCGAGAAAATTTATCTTACCGGATTTAGCATGGGAGGCAATGGTGCTTGGGACTTGGCTGCACATTACCCGGATCGGTTTGCTGCGGTTGCTCCGCTTGCCGGTTGGTTTGACGTCCAGAAGGCACACTTGTTGAAAGAGCTGCCTGTTTGGACTTTTCATGGCGAAGACGACGATGTTGTTTCCATACAAGGGTCGAAGATGATGGTGGAGGCGCTGCGGCAAGTAGGAGCAGAAGTTGCCTTCACAACCTTTCCGGGGTTGAAGCACGCCATTATGGACGAAGTGTACGGTAATCGGGAGTTATTTGATTGGTTTTTGAACCATTAAAGCCTACTTCACATACAAATACAGTATCCAATGACTGGATTCATTGATCATGCAAACTATTTGAGGTGAAAACATGGCAGTTGTTAAAGCCAGAGATCAGGATATCGACCTTTTGGCAAGGTTGCTTCGTGCGGAAGCCGAGGGTGAGGGCGAGCAAGGGATGTTGATGGTCGGAAACGTGGGAATCAACCGGATCAGAGCGAACTGCTCCGATTTTAAGAATCTCCGTACGATTCCGCAAATGGTCTATCAAGAGCATGCGTTTGAAGCTGTTCAACATAGCTATTTTTATCAAAAAGCAAGAGACCGGGATAAACGGCTGGCCAAAAGATCCGTTAATGGTGAGCGGCTGTGGCCTTCCGAATTCAGTTTGTGGTATTTCAGACCGGGGGGAGATTGCCCCTCCACTTGGTACAATCAACCGCTTGTAGGACGCTGGAAGAAGCACTGCTTCTACCAACCGACAACGCAAGAGTGCCAAAACATTTTTAACACATTCTAAAAAAGTGAACCTTCAGGAGCCAATAGGCTCCTTTTTCTTATGCGCAGAGGCTTGTTTCTGCGTCTGTTTGCGAAATCGACGATGCTTTTAGAGAAATCATCGATTTCTGCGAATAAATTCGCCATGCGATTTTTTATTTTACGCATAGGATCCACCTCCGTATTCCATTAGGCTGAAGGAAGAGATGCATCTCACCATAACCATAATGGAGGGTCCATGTAATGAAGAAAATGTTAGCCTTAACGATGACCGTCATGATGACAAGCACGATGATCGCCTGCTCCTCTCAGACGGAAACGACGCCTGCTGCCAAGGATGCGCAATCGCCTGCGGCGGGAACAGCCACGACTTATCCGATCAAAACGGATAAAACACTTACCTACTGGGGTGAGTTGAACGGCAACTTAACAGGTGTCAAAACAACGCATAGCGATGTTCCGTTTTTCCAAGATTGGCAGAAGAAAACGGGCGTGCCCCTTAAATTCACGGCGCCTCCGACGGGGCAAACGAAAGAAGCCCTTAACGTCATGCTTGCTTCCGGGGATTTGCCCGATATGATTGAATACAACTTCCTGAGCGATTTCCCAGGGGGACCTGAGAAAGCGATTAAGGATGGCTACATTCTGAAATTGAATGATTTGATCGATAAATACGCGCCTAATTTAAAAAAATATTTAAAGGAACACCCGGAAACTGACAAGATGGTCAAAACGGATAACGGCAGCTACTATGCGTTTCCTTTCATAAGAGGGGATGAGTATCTCCAAGTTTTCCAAGGCCCGATTATTCGCAAGGACTGGTTGGACGAGCTGGGACTTCCTGTGCCGGAAACGATCGATGAGTGGACGGCGACGCTCACAGCGTTCAAAGAGAAGAAAGGCGCAGCCGCACCTCTTTCCTTTATTTCCAAGCCCCGGTTCTTCAATGAATCCTATAACGGCGCATTCTTAGGGGCGTTCGGCGTCAATCGCGGCTTCTACCTGGAGAATGGAGACATTAAATTCGGCCCGGCGGAAAAAGGGTTCAAAGAGTATTTAAGCTTGTTCAACAGTTGGTACAAAGACGGTTTGTTAGATAAAAATATTGCTACGGTAGATAACAAAGCGCTGGACGGCAGCTTCGCATCCGGCGGCACCGGCGCTAGTATCGGTAACGCTGGAGGCGGGATCGGCAAATGGCAGCCGCTGGTCCAAGCGAAGGACCCGAAAGCGCAATTGGTCGCAGCTCCGTACCCTGTGCTGAAAAAAGGCGACATGCCGAAGTTCGGCCAAAAGGATAAGCCCTATTCCTCCGGCGGTATCGTAGCGGTTACTTCCAAAGCCAAAGATCCGGAATTGGCTGTGAGATTGCTGGATTACGGTTACAGCGAGGAAGGCCGTATGTTCTTCAACTTCGGAACCGAAGGCGTTAGCTACAAAATGGAGAACGGTTACCCGAAATATACGGATCTGTTAATGAAGAATCCGGATAAATTAGCTCCTGCACAGGCGATGTCGATGTACGTTCGCGGAAGCTACAACGGTCCGTTTATCCAGGATAAGCGTTATGCGGAGCAGTTCTTTACGATGTCTTCGCAGCGCGATGCCGTCAACATTTGGAAGAAAACGGATGCCGACAAATACAGTTTGCCGCCGCTTACGCCAACGCCGGAAGAGAGCTCCGAGTATGCGAAAATTATGAATGACATCAATACGCTGGTCGATGAAATGACGCTCAAAATCATTCTGGGCAACGAGCCCGTCAGTCAATATGAAAGCTATATAGCGAAAATGAAATCGCTCAACCTGGATCGCGCCATCGCGATTCAAAAAGCAGCGCTTGACCGCTACAACAAGCGGTAGGAAGAACATACAGCAGAACGAAAGGGAGGGCTCCCCGAAGCCCTCTCTCCTAATTTGAATTGGGGTGAGGATGAAGATGGAGAAAGCCAGACCGCTTGAGAAAGCGCGGCTCGTTCGGAAAAAAGCGGATGCAAACCGCTATGTCCGCGACTTTGTTTTAAACAAATATTTGTATTTGATGATGGTTCCCGTACTTGCTTATTATTTTATTTTTCACTATGCACCGATGTACGGCGCTTTGATCGCATTCAAAGAATATTCGCCTATGAAAGGGATTTTGGGCAGTCCTTGGATCGGTTTTAAGAATTTTCAGGACTTTTTCGGCAGCTATTACTTTTGGCGGATATTGAAAAATACGATTGTCATCTCGTTGTATTCCTTGGTTTTTGAGTTCCCGGCACCGATTATTTTGGCCCTCCTCATCAATGAAGTGCGCAGCAAGATGTTTAAGCGTGTAGCGCAAACGATCACCTACATGCCATATTTTATTTCGATGGTCGTGATTTGCGGGATTATTACTGATTTTACGAACGCGGACGGCGTCATTAATAAAATCGTGATGGCATTCGGCTACGACGGGCAAGCGATGCTGCAGAAGCCGGAATTGTTTCGTCCGATCTACATCCTCTCCGAAATATGGCAGCGAATCGGCTGGGAGTCCATCATCTATATCGCCGCTTTAATGGGAATCGATCAGGAGCAGTATGAGGCGGCACGCATGGACGGGGCGAGCAGATGGAAGCAGATTGTCTACATTACTTTGCCGGGGATCATGCCGACGATTGCGATTATGTTTATTTTGCGGATGGGGAATTTGCTGAATGTAGGCTTTGAGAAAATTATTTTGCTGTATAATCCTGTCACTTATGAAACAGCAGACGTGATCTCGTCTTTCGTCTACCGCAAAGGGCTTTTGGAGTTCGGATGGAGCTACAGCTCGGCTGTTGGCTTGTTTAACTCGGTCATCAACCTGATTCTCCTGATTACAGCGAACTATATTAGCCGCAAAGTTAACGAAAGCAGTCTATGGTGAGGTGAAATCTATGAAAAAACATACCGGCATACTAGAAAAATGGTTCGATGCCTCGATCTATTTGATACTGATCGCACTCGTCATCGTCACTTTGTATCCATTGTTATACGTGCTTTTTGCTTCGTTAAGCGATGCGGGGCGATTAGTTGCGCACAAAGGGATTTTGCTGAAATCGCTTGGCTTTAGTTTGGAAGCTTACCGAGGCGTAATGAAAAACCCGGGCATTCTCATCGGTTACCGGAATACGCTGTTTATCGTGATCGCTGGCGTAGCCGTGAATCTGCTGATGACAGCGCTGGGCGCGTATGTGCTTTCCCGCAAAAATGTCATCTGGAACAAGGCGTTCATGCTCATTATTGTATTCACCATGTTTTTCAATGGGGGCTTAATTCCTTTATATCTGGTTGTCAAAAATATCGGTCTGCTCGATTCTCTCTGGGCGACGATCATCCCTTTCTCCATCGGCACATTCAATCTGATCATTATGCGCACAGCGTTTATGTCGATCCCGGACAGCTTGGAGGAGTCGGCCAAAATCGACGGCGCCAACCATTTCACGATTCTGTTCCGGATAATTATCCCGCTTTCCATGCCGGTCATTGCCGTTATGATTTTGTATTATGCGGTGGATAAATGGAACGGCTGGTTCTATGCCTCTGTGTTTATTAAAAGCCGGGATCTGTTCCCGCTGCAGCTCGTCCTCCGGGAGATTCTGATCGCGAATTCAACGGATGGCATGTCCGTCGGCGCGGATGCGGGCGACCGCTTTCAGATCGGTGAAACCATTAAATATGCCACGATTGTTGTGGCCACATTGCCGGTGCTTTGCATTTATCCGTTCGTTCAACGATTCTTTGTCAAAGGGGTCATGGTCGGTTCTTTAAAAGGATAAACCGCTTCGAATCCGGTCGGAATCGAGCTTTTGTCAATCGAATTTGTCATTTTGGACATTCCTCCCCTTGCATATAGCGGTATAATATAGGGAAGTGGAGACAATCCCTTCAGACTATATCGAACATCCAATGGGAGGAGATCCATATTGAACATCGGATTTCTATGGCGAAAAAGAAAAAGCATTATTTTTACCTGGTTAATATCCTACAGCGCCGTTTTGTTCATCCCCATGATGATGAGCTTAATTATTTATTCACAATCCAGCGACGCGTTAAAAAGCGAGATTCACCGGGCGAACGATTCTTTGCTCAAACAAGTGCGGTATACGATTGACACCCAAATCGATTTGATGAAACGATTGAATATGGAAATCACATGGAATACGAAGCTGCAATCCTTGATGTACTCCAACATTGGGCAGAGCGATGATCAATTCCTTGCTTATCAACTGGTCAAAGAGTTTAGAATGTACCAAACCTCGTATGCGGCGATTGATGAGTTCTACGTCACTTGGGACCAATCCTCTTCGATTCTGCGGCCCGGCAATGTCAGAGATATGAAAACGGCTTTCGATACGCTTCACAACACGGGCACGCTTCGTTATGAGCAGTGGCTCGACACGATCAACAACGCGGCTAATAACCAGTTTCTATTGCTGCCTCATTCAGATGCCGGCAGTCCCCAAACCTCTATTGCATATATTGCGCATCTGCCCAAAGATTTGAATGGGAAACAAACGGGGACTGTCGTCGTGATGGCGGACTTGGCGAGATTCCAGAAGGCGATGGAAACGATTTCCGGGTTTAGCGGCGGGCAATTATTAATTCTTAACCATGACAATCAAGTTCTGCTTTCCAATCTTCCTGTGTCGGTCTATACAAATCTCAATCTGGAGCAAGCGCTCGATCGGGATCATGTGGCATATTCGCCGGCAAAGAACGGGGATTCAGAACTCTTTTATATGCAATCGGCAGTTTCTGACTTGAAGTACGTGCTGGTCATCCCCAGCCGGATTTATTGGGAGAAAGCGGAGTATGTCCGTAAATTCACTTATGTCAGCATCCTCATCTCGCTCATTGGAGCAGGTGTGTTAACATGGTTTTTCATGCGCCGCAACTATTCGCCGATTCAACGGCTTGTTCAGTCGGTTTCGGACAAGCATTCGGCAGAGGAGCGGACAGACGGGAACGAGCTGAGTTTTATTCAGCGGGCGATCTCGGATACCCGAAGCGAAAAGGATCAAATCGCGCTGCAATTGCAGTCTCATCAATATGTGCTGCGCTCGAATATGTTGAACCGGCTCCTGAAAGGCAAGAGCGATACGCTTATTTCGTATGAAGAGGCATTCAAATCGTTCCATATGGAACTCATTTCCAATGAATTTGCGGTTGTTTTATTTGCCGTTGAAAATAATGAGAAGCTTTCCGCCAATTTGCCGGGCATGGATATGAACGAAAGGCGGAAGCTGATTCAATTCATTATCACCAATGTGGTAGAAGAGCTTGTTGGACACCGTCATCATGCCGGTTACGTCGCGGAAGTCGACGACATGATGGTTTGTTTAGTCAATTTTGCTGCAGACGAAGCGGCCGAGCGGAAGGAAGACCTGAACTGGATTGCAACCGAAGCCCAGCGGTTTCTGATGCGTTTTCACATGGATCTCACGATCTCGATCGGCGGCATTCATTCCTCGCTGTTTGGCGTGGCCAAAGCCTATAGCGAGGCATTGGACGCGATGGAGTATAAAATGGTTCGGGGAAAAAGAGAAATTATTACTTACGATGAAATTCGGATTGATTCCGCGGATAAGCTGCCGCTTGGCTACTATTATCCGCTTCAAGTGGAGCAGCAAATTATTAATATGATTAAAATTGGCGATTTCGAGCAGGCGTCTGCCAGTATGAACGAGATCATGGAACGAAATTTTAACAAACCTCTGGTCTCGCTGACGTTGGCCAGATGTTTGATTTTTAATCTGGTCGGTACGATGGTGAAGGCGATTAATGAGCTTGGGGATGGGGAAAGCCGGTTGCTGGGAGACAATCCGCGATGGATGGATTCCATTATCGCATGCGATACGATCCTTGAAATGCAGCAGGAGCTCCTGAGCTTGCTCAAAGAAGTTTGTGCGCATGCAGCCGCCAAAATGGAAACGAATGTAACGAAGGAACGCGCCGAGACGCTGCGCGAGCTGATCACGAATGTGATCCGTTATATTGAGGAACATTATCAGGACGCCAATCTCAATGTCAATACGATCGGTGAGCGTTTTGAGCTCAAGGGCAGCTACGTTTCAAAGCTGTTTAAGGATGGTACCGGCGAAGGATTGCTGGACTATATTACGAAATTCCGAATAGGACAGGCCAAGCGAATGATCGTTCACAAGCAGGGCTCCATTTCGGAAATCGCCAAGTCCGTTGGCTATAATGAAGCGGCTACGTTTATTCGTGTTTTCAAAAAATATGAGGGGATTACGCCCGGGAAATACAAGGAAATGCCCTGATTTTCGCTGCAAGATCCCAGCTTATGGAGGTTCACCCGATGATATTACGCAAACCATTAATATCCCTGATCTTGGCGGTCGGCGTCCTCGCGCTAACAGCCTGCAGCGCTGCCGCTCCCTCTGCATCGCCGACGGGAACCGCCCCGCCAAAAGAAGCGGGACAGGGACAGGATCAACCGGATACAGCCAAGAACACGATGACGTATTGGGCGGAGCTTAACGGCAATGCGGCAAGCGTGAAGCCGAATACGCAAGATGTGCCCTTTTTTCAAGAATGGCAAAAACGGACGGGGGTCCGCCTCAAATTCATCCAGCCTCCGGCGAATCAAGCCAAAGAAGCGATGAATGTGCTGCTCGCGTCCGGGGATTTGCCGGATATGATGGAATATGAATGGGACAGTTATCCAGGAGGCCCTGAAAAGGCGATCGGCGACGGGTATATTTTGAGATTAAATGAGCTTATCGACAACTACGCGCCTAATCTTAAGAAATATTTAGCGGAGCATCCGGACGTAGACAAACAGGTCAAAACCGACAACGGCAGCTATTATGTATTTCCGTTCATTCGGGGCGACAATTTGCTGCGCACGTATCAAGGTCCCATTATCCGGAAGGACTGGCTGGATGAGCTGGGTCTTCAGATACCGACGACTATGGATGAGTGGTACACCGTATTAAAGGCTTTTAAGGAAAAGAAAGGCGTCGAGGCCCCTTTAACGTTTCTAGGCGTTCCAAATCCGCTATTCGGTATTGACGGCGGTGCTTTCGTTGGCGCATTCGGGATCAAAAAAGGGTTCTATCTGGATAAGGGACAAGTGAAATTCGGTCCGATGGAACAAGGCTATAAACAATTTCTGGCGACCTTTCATAAATGGTATGCCGAGGGGCTGCTGGATAGAAATATTGCCACGGTAGACACCAAAACGATGGACTCCAACATGATAACAGGACGAAGCGGGGCCACGATCTGGAATGCCGGCGCAGGGCTCGGAAAATGGCAGCCCATCGTGGAAGAGAAGAACAAAGGCGTCATGTTCGCAGCGGCTCCTTATCCGGTGCTGAATAAAGGCGACAAGCCGGAGTTCGGCCAACGCAGTTATGCCTATGTAGGAACAGGCGGCGTGGCGATTTCGAGCAAAAGCAAACATGCGGAAGCGGCCGCCAAACTGCTCGATTACGGATACAGCGAGGAAGGACACATGCTGTTCAACTTCGGCATCGAGGGAACCAGCTATACGATGGAAGACGGATATCCGACGTATACCGATTTCATTTTGCGCAACCGCGATAAGCTGGCGCCGGCTCAAGCGCTTGCGATGTATTCGCGGGCGAGCTATTTTGGCCCCTTCGTCCAGGATGTTCGGTATATGGAGCAATATTACACCTTGCCCCAGCAACGGAAGGCGGTTCTGGAGTGGTCGAACACGAATGTGGATCAACACACGATGCCGCAAATTCCGAGAACGGAGCTCGAGAACGCGGAACTGTCCTCCATAATGAACGATGTCACGACACTGGTTGACGAGATGTCTTTGAAAATTATTCTTGGCGTGGAATCCGTGGATACGTTTGACAGCTATGTGAGCAAAATGAAATCTTCCAAAATAGATCGGGCGCTGCAGATACAGAAGCTGGCCATCGACCGCCATGAAAAACGTTAGATACGATTGAAAATGTTGACACCGCTTGCTTAATATTGCTACCATATGAGTTAGTGAATTGACCAGGAGGAA
The DNA here is from genome assembly GCF_013141725.1 of Paenibacillus planticolens. Taxonomy (GTDB): domain Bacteria; phylum Bacillota; class Bacilli; order Paenibacillales; family NBRC-103111; genus Paenibacillus_E; species Paenibacillus_E planticolens. The sequence continues at coordinate 168,902 of NZ_WHNZ01000026.1, forward strand.
GGTAGCATGTCATTAATCGGAGAAGAGCGCAAAGACTACATATTAAACCTTCTTAATCTTGAGGGCAAAGTAAAGACGACAGAGTTAGTTGAAAGTCTGAATGTCTCGTCTGAATCGGTCCGCAGATATCTCGAGGAATTGGAAGAAGAGAACAAATTGAAGCGGGTTTACGGCGGAGCAGTGAAAATTAATATTTCGCGCGAGGAGCCGTCCCATTTAAAGCGGGAAATTTTGCATGCCGATGAAAAGAAAATGATAGGCCGGAAAGCGGCTACGTTAGTAGAAGACAATGAGGTCATTTTCATCGATGACGGTTCAACGACACTGCATATAATTGATTATTTGCTGAATAAGAAGAACATTACTGTGCTCACGAATTCCGTTCCGGCCCTTTACCTGCTAATCGATTATAAGAACAAGGAACTGCTTACAGGTGATATTTTCTTTATCGGGGGCAAAGTAAGCCCTCTGCAGTCGCGCGTCGTTGGTTCAATGGCTGAAAAAATGATCGAGAACTTTTATGTGGATAAAGCTTTTATTTCGATAGACGGGATTATGTTGGATAAAGGGATCACCGCTTTCGACGAAGACCGGGGGCAATTTGCGAAAAAACTGATTGAGCAATCGAAGATCAGCATTGTCGTAACGGACCACTCGAAATTCGGACAAGTTCAATTCTACAAAATTGCGGATTTGAACAAGATCGATATTATCGTCAGCAATGTGGGCGCTCCGAAGGAATGGAAAGATCAATTGGAACACAAAGATATTACATGGCTTCAAGCGGAATAAAAGATAGATAAGAACCTGTGGAGATGTGCTCCTCGGGTTCTTTTTTTATGCGGACTGCGGAAAGTACATCAAAATCAGCATCTTCAAAACGCAGTTTTCAATCCATGCCCCCCTCCCCCTCCGATGTGTCAGCTGAGACGTCGCTTTTCAGCGTTAAAGTAGGCGGAGAGGGAAAAAGTTTGAAGTTAACGCTGTAAAAGGAGCTTAAAGTTGGGGAACAGGCGCTGCTCCCCTCGTTTTTCCAGCTGAGACGTCGTTTTTCAGCGTAAAGCAGGCGGAGTGGGGAAAAGGTTGAAGTTAACGCTGTAAAACAAGCTAAAAACGTGAGGGAGAGGGAACTGAGGGCCGCTATTGTGGCATGTTTGCTCAGTTAGTCGAGCAGACGTAATAGCGGTAGCGCAGTTTTGTCCTCGCTAACGGACGGAGTAGCCCTTATTCGATGGAAAAGAACCTCTTCTAACATGCAACGGACATCAGCGCTGTTACTTGCACACTTGGGGACTGATTTCTCCCCGAAATTGGCAAATAAGGACTCCGGTGTCCGTCAGCAGAGAGACACGTCGCTCTTCGCGAATATAACGGCTGCTGTGTCCGAAGGGTGATGAGACAAATGTATAGGTTTAGACAAGGACCTAGCCGCCGCAGGCTGGGTTTTTCTTTTTGCCCAAACGCTCCCCGCAGGCAGGTAGGGGAACTACAGGGCGCTATTTTTCCCCAAATAGCTCTTTGGGCGAGGAAGGGGGAACTACGGTCCGCTATTTCGCCAATTCCCATACATATTTGGAGGATCAAGGTGAAATAAGACCCTGGAGTTCCCTTCGATCCCCGGAATTCCGTTTTTTTGCCTAAATAAAGCCCTGTAGTTCCCCTTCAATAAGGCGAACTTGAATCTGTCCCAAGCACACGGGGTAGTTGCAGGCATTTTTACCTAATATCGGAAATTATTCGACTTTTTCAAGAAAATACTCCACTCTCAAATGAACCGTTTACAGCTAAGATGATAACAGTAAACGATATCGAGGTGAACACAAGCAGTGATACAACCACTCGTGCAAATGGAAGGGATTGACAAGCATTTTCCCGGCGTTCAAGCACTTTCAAGCTGCCAATTTGAACTGAACCCGGGTGAAGTTCACGCCTTAGTCGGCGAGAATGGGGCCGGCAAATCGACGATGATGAAGATTTTAACCGGTATTTACCAGAAAGACGGAGGACGCCTCCTGTTGAAAGGACAAGAAGTTCATATCCCGGATACGAAATCAGCCCAATTGCTCGGCATCAGCATCATTCATCAAGAGCTTAATTTAATCCCCGATTTGACGATCGCGCAAAATATGTTCATTGGCCGGGAGCCGCGCAAATCACTGCGATTTTTACTGCATGAGAAGAAAATGAACGACGATACGGCGGAGCTCCTGAAACATCTGAATTTGAACTTGGATCCGCGTATGAAAATATCGGAGCTTAGCGTAGCGAAGCAGCAGATGATTGAGATCGCCAAAGCATTGTCGTTCAATTCCGAGGTGCTCATCATGGACGAACCCACAGCGGCTTTGACGGAAACGGAAATTAACGAATTGTTCCGGATGATTGAGAAGCTGCGCCGAAACGGCGTGGGAATTGTTTACATTTCCCATCGCATGGAGGAGCTTAGAAGGATTAGCGACCGCATCACGGTCATGCGGGATGGCCGTTATATTGCCACTGTCCCAACGAGGGAAACCTCCATGGACACGATCATCTCGATGATGGTAGGCAGAGAAATCCAGGTAGAGAAGAGCCCGCGCCTGCAAGCCGGATCGAAGCAAAATGTCCTGGAAGTCAGAAATCTCGGCAGAGGGAACGTTTTTAAGGAGATTAGCTTTACGGTGCATGCCGGTGAAATTGTCGGGGTTGCCGGTTTGATGGGGGCTGGACGAACCGAGGTGGCTAGAGCGATCTTCGGCGCAGATCGAATGGACACTGGCGACGTCTACATGAACGGTAAGAAAGTAAGTATTCGTGGCACCCACGATGCGGTGAAACACGGAATCGGTTACTTATCGGAGGACCGCAAGCGCTATGGGCTGGTCGTGGATATGGAGCTCGGAGCCAATATCGCGCTGCCTTCCCTGAAGAAATTCCGCAACAGCTTCGGATGGATGAGAGATGGCTCTATCGAACGGATATCGGGACAATATGTGGAAGCATTGAAAATAAAGACGCCGAGTGTGCAGCAGAAAGCCAAGTTTCTGTCAGGCGGCAATCAGCAAAAGGTCGTCATTGGAAAATGGCTGCACCGGGATTGTCAGGTGCTCATCTTCGATGAGCCGACAAGAGGCATCGACGTAGGGGCGAAATCGGAGATTTACGCGCTGCTTGAGGATTTGGCCAAGCAAGGGAAAGCCATTCTCATGATTTCCTCGGAGCTGCCCGAAATTTTGCGCTTAAGCCACCGCGTTCTGGTGATGTGCGAGGGCCGAATTACCGGCGAGCTTCCGGGGGAACTAGCCAATCAAGAAGAGATTATGAGACTGGCGACAAGCCGTAATTAAGAAAGGAAGGTCATCTATGCAGTTAAGCTCTTTGAAAATTTCGAGGCCACCCCTGCGAAAGACAGCCGCGACACAGAAACTATTAGCTTTCGCGAGTTTGGCGCTTTTAGTTGTCATTTTCTCCGTATCCTCCAGCAATTTCCTGCAATTTACCAATATCGTCGGGATTCTCTTATCTACGGCCGTTATCGGCGTACTGGCACTAGGTTCGACATTCGTCATTATCGCAGGAGGCATCGATCTAAGTGTCGGTACGGTGATGACCTTCTCCGCTGTGATGACGGGTGTATTCATCACCGAATGGCATTTGCCGATTCCAATCGGAATTGTGGCGGGGATTTTAACTGGTGTCCTCTGCGGATTGTTCAGCGGTTTTGCAGTAGCCAAGATGGGCATTCCACCGTTTATTGCAACGCTTGCCGTTATGATGATGACCAAAGGGCTGTCACTCGTCATTTCCCATGCCAAACCGATTTATTTTAATGAAACGCCGGCTTTTCGTCAAATTGCGATGGGGTCGGTGCTGGAGAAGGTGATTCCGGGATTCGCAGTGCCGAATGCCATCCTCATTTTCTTTGGACTGGCGATTATTTCGAGCTTGGTGCTGACCAAGACGGTCATCGGACGCTACAACTTCGCATTAGGCAGCAATGAAGAAGCAACCCGGTTATCCGGTGTTCATATTCATTTTTGGAAAATTGCTATTTATGTGTTGACAGGCTTATTCAGCGGGATTGCGGGAGTCATGATTGCTTCAAGATTAGACTCGGCTCAGCCGGCGCTTGGCATGGGGTATGAATTAGAAGCCATCGCGGCGGTCGTCATCGGAGGCACTTCGTTAAGCGGTGGACAGGGGTCTATTTTGGGAACGGTGATCGGGGCTTTGATTATGAGTGTGATGACGAATGGGTTAAGAATCTTATCCGTTCCTCAAGAATGGCAAACGGTTATCGTAGGTATCGTGGTTTTACTCGCAGTGTATGCAGACATCTTGCGCCGGCGCAAAGCGGGATAACGGCATTCGGTATTCATTCTTTATAAGAATTAATATACCAAATTCATGTAAAAGGGAGACGACAAAATGAAAAACAAAATGGGTAAACTGGTGATGGTCACCGCTGCGCTTACGCTTTCTGCATCTCTTCTGGCCGCTTGCGGCTCAAGTTCAACATCCGGCACACCGTCATCAACGGCAAAAACAGCTTCTTCAAACAGTGGCAAGCCTTATATTCCTGTGATCTCCAAAGGCTTTCAGCATCAGTTCTGGCAAGCGGTGAAGCAAGGAGCGGAAAAGGCGGCGAAGGAATTTGACGTCACCATTACGTTCGAGGGGCCGGAAACCGAAGCGCAAGTCGACAAACAGATTGAAATGTTGCAAGCCGCTTTAGATAAAAAGCCTACTGCCATCGCTTTCGCAGCGCTGGACAGCAAAGCGTCCGTCTCGCTCCTGCAGAAAGCCAAATCGTCGAATATTCCGGTTATCGGCTTCGATTCCGGCGTCGACAGCGACATTCCTGTCACCACGGCAGCTACGGATAATAAGAAAGCCGCAGCGCTCGCCGCTGACAAAATGGCGGAAAAAATCGGCGATGCCGGCGAAGTTGCCCTTGTCGTACACGACCAAACGAGCCGCACCGGCGTTGACCGCAGAGACGGCTTCGTGGAGCAGATCAAAGCGAAGCATCCCAACATCAAAATCGTTGACATTCAATACGGTGGCGGCGACCAATTGAAATCAACCGATTTGGCTAAGGCGATTATTCAAGGGCATCCGAACCTGAAAGGTATTTTCGGGGCTAATGAAGGCTCGGCAATCGGTGTCGTCAACGCGGTAACGGAGCTCAAAAAAGATCAGCTGGTCATTATCGGCTATGACTCCGGCAAAGCGCAAATCGATGCGATTAAGAGCGGTAAAATGGCTGGAGCCATTACACAGGATCCGATCGGCATCGGCTACTGGTCCGTCAAAGCGGCAGTCATGGCAAGCAAAGGCGAAAAAGTAGAGAAAATGATTGATACCGGCTTCCACTGGTATGATAAAAATAATATAGATTCGGCTGAGATCAAGGCGCTGCTGTATAACTAAGGTGATGAGGCTGCCCCGGACATTGGAAAGGCTGCTCCTGCGGGCAGCCTTTTTGTCGAAAAAAAGTTAAGGCGGACGTACAGGAAATGTAAGCGTTATTCTCGAATAACTGTGTGATGTTCAAAATGAATTTGTTGATTCAGAGGTGGTAGGATGTATACCCTCATCATTGTTGACGACGAAGAAGCGGTACGCGAAAGCATTCGTAATAAAATGAATTGGGAGAGCCACGGTTTTGAGCTGATCGGCTCCTACGGCGATGGCCGAGAAGCGTGGGATTCCCTCGAGACCAGGCTGCCTGATGTCATTATTACGGATATTTCGATGCCTCATATGGATGGGCTTGCTCTAGCCGCCGCCGTTGCCGATCATTACCGGGACATTACGGTCATCATCATGACCGGGTTCGGTGAGTTCGAATACGCCAAGCAGGCCGTCAAGCTCAAGGTTTACGATTACGTGATGAAACCCGTTAGTCATCAAGAATTTACAGGCATTTTGCATCATTTGAAAAAAGAATTGGATGAAAGGCGTTTAAGAAATGAAGATGTATCCCGATTGCAAAGCCAATTGAACATGAGCTTGCCTTTGCTGCGGGAGCAATTCTTGGAACGGTTAGTTTCAAGTGAAGTGAAGAAAGAGGAGATCCGGAATAAATTTGCACTGTTTCATTTATCGCTTTCCGGACCGTACTATGTGGCGTTAACGCTGGATGTGGAAGAGTTTTTGTATCATTTCGAAGCGAAAATCAGCTCGGAAACCGAATTGCTGCGGTTTGCCGTTTATAATATCGTTCATGAAATTTTTGAGCTTGAGCAAGGCGGCATTGTTTTTCGAACAAAGGACGAGAAGATCGGCATTATCTTTTCCGGGGAGCTGTCCTCTCTTTCATTAGCCGTCCAGAAATATGCGGAGCAAGCGGCTCAGTGCATAGAAAAGTATGTGAAGGTACGCGTGTCTATTGGGATTGGCAGGCCCTATCCGACGGTGGGGGAGTTGACGAAGTCGTATTCCGAAGCGGTGTCCGCGCTCGACTACCGGTTTTTGGTCGGCAAGAATAAGATTATCTCCATCGAAGATATCGTACATGGCAAAGGCCAGCTGCAGGTGCATCATGCAGAATGGGAACGCAAGCTGATCGCCGCGTTGAAAACGGGGAACAAAGAGCTCTTCGCCAAACTGCTTGGCGACTGGATCAATGAGCTGCGCGCTTCGCAATCGTCCGTGGACCGCTGCTATATTTATGTGCAAAGGTTCCTGGTTTCGATCATTCAACTATTCGAGGATTCCGGTCATGACGCCATGGAAGCGGCGGATATTTTGGGCCAAGTTCGCGCTTATACAACACTGGATGAAGTGAAGGTGTGGTTGGAATCGTTGTGTCTGCAGCTGTTTGAACAGGTAATTCTGAAAATGGAGCAGGATGTGGACTCTTTGTTGACACGATCCGAAGTGTACATTTTAGAAAACTATGCCAATGAAAACTTATCTCTTGGCGACGTTGCCCAGCATGTCTATATGAGTATGAATTATTTCAGCGGACTGTTCAAACAAAAGAAAGGCCAGTCCTTTATCGAGTTTGTCACCCGGATACGGCTTACGAAAGCGAAGGAGCTGCTGTCAGAGACGAATTTGAAAGCTTACGAAATTGCCTCGAAAGTGGGATATGGCGATCCGCAATATTTCAGCGTTATTTTCAAGCGCCATCATGGGATGACGCCCAAAGAATACAGGGCCTTAAGCAGAGAGGGGATCTCTCTTGATTAAGAGGCGGTTTTTCAGATTTAAAAGCATTCATACGAGCATCGCCGTCGCATTTTCTTGCTTGATCATCGGCACTACGCTTATTTTGAGTTATAACACGTACCGGCAGTCGTCGGATTCTGTTACGGAAAACTCCGTGCAGTACACGAATGAACTCATTAATCAGGTTGGAACGACCATCGAGACGTATATCGACAATATGAAAAGCATTTCCTCCCTTTTATATAACAACGGACAAATTGAGCAGTATTTGACAATGTCGGACCCTCATTCTGCCGTGGGCCAAACACTGGTTGAAGCGATTGAAAACTCCCTGCGCGTCATCGTTCAGTCCAGAAATGACATTAGCGCCATTCTGTTTGTAGGCTCCAACGGTGCCGTAATCTCCGACAGGGAGCAAGTCGCGGTGAAAAGCTACGATGAATTAATTGCTCAAGATTGGTATTCGAAAGCGAAGAACGGCTCCATCCATATCTCCTCTTCGGAAGTTGAACATGTGTATCGCAACGAATATCCATGGGTTATCTCCATGAGTCAACAATTTCGGAGCAATGATCGTTGGGACAAGACCGGCGTACTGCTCGTCGATCTGAACTACAATATCATTAATGATCTCTGCAGCCATATTCAATTGGGGAAGAGAGGCTACGTGTTCATTGTCAATTCCGAAGGAGACCTCGTCTATCACCCTCAACAGCAGATCATACACACGAATTTGAAAAGTGAACCTATCGAAGCCATTTTAGCCTCGGAAGACGGACAGCTTTCTTTGGAGGAAAATCAGCATAAGAAAATCTTATCGATCCGAACGACGAATTTCGGTTGGAAAATTGTCGGTGTCACCTATCCCGAAGAGCTCGTTGGCAACAAGAAGAAAATACAGCTGTCGACGGTTTTGTGGGGCAGCATTTGTTTGATTATCGCGCTGGGCATTTCCATTGTGCTGTCTTTTACGCTCAGCAGGCCGATTAAAAAACTGGAAGCGCATATGAAGCAGGTGGAGCAAGGCGATTTCGACATCCGTGCCGATATTACGCAAGCCGATGAAATTGGCAAATTAGCACGAACCTTTAATGTCATGATTGTGAAAATAAAAGATTTGATGAAGCAAATCGTTCAGGAAGAAGCGCTGCTTCGGACGAGTGAAATCAAAGCGCTGCAATCCCAAATCAATCCGCACTTTTTGTACAACACGCTGGAGTCCATTATTTGGATGGCGGAAACGAACAAAATGAGAGAAGTCGTCAATATGACCATGGCGCTTTCCAAAATGCTGCGCTACAGCATCGGAAAAGGGGAACAAGAAGTTCCCATATCCATGGAGATGGAGCATTTATCCAACTATCTCATGGTTCAGTCGATGCGCTATACGAATAAATTTTCGTATGAGATCGAGGTTGAACCGGAACTGCATGCCTGCCGGATTCTAAGGATCGTTTTGCAGCCGCTGGTCGAGAATGCGATCTATCATGGGATAAGGCGAATGGAAGAACACGGTCATATCCGTATTAACGGCCAGATGGCTGGCGGAGTCATTGAAATTAAGGTGAGCGATAACGGCCTGGGGATGACAAGGGACAAGGTGCAAGCGTTGTTGGGACCTTCTAAGGATCAGGGGCTTGGCGTTTGGAATGTGCATCACCGCGTTCAATTGTTTTATGGCGCAGCGTATGGCTTATCTTTCGAAAGTGAACCGGAAGAAGGAACGACGGTAACACTGCGGATTCCAAGCTCGGCGTTGGAGGTGAAGGGGGCATGAAGCGCTGGTTATTTTTTGTCGTAATTGTCATTCTGTTAATTTTTGTTTGTATATATGGCTTGAAAGTTTCCGGTAAAAGTAACCCGTCCATCGTGTTTGTCCCCAAGACGACGGATAAGCGGATCGAGTTTTGGCAGGTCGTCGAGCAAGGGGTCAATGCCGCTGCCGCAGAAATGGGGGCGGAGGTCAAAGTCGTCGGCACGGATACGGAAAAAGATGTCGATGGTCAAATTCGGCTCTTGCGTGAAGTGATGGCTAGCAAGCCGAAGGCGATTGTGCTCGCTGCGCTCGATTATGAGCGCACCGTGCCGATTGCCAACGAAATTGTAAAAGCGGGAATCCCGTTAATTACCTTGGACTCCGGTCTTAAAGGAGGCATTTCTAAGTCGCTTATCGCCACGGATAATGTGGAAGCGGGCAAAAAAGCGGGAGAAGCGCTGATCGAGTCACTGCCGGATAAAGGCCTAGTGGCCATTATTAACTTTATTAAAGGATCTTCCACATCGATTGAAAGAGAAAACGGCCTGCGCGAAGCGCTGCAAAAGGATAAAGGCTTTCTCCTGCTGGACACCTACTATAGCGAGGGCTCTCCGGATAGGGCGTATGACATTACGAAGCAGCTCCTGACGGATCATCCGGATTTGAAAGGCATTGTCGGATTAAATGAGCCCTCGGCCCTTGGCGCAGCGAGGGCGGTACGCGACTTGAAAAAGCCAGGCGAAATAAAGCTTATTGGCTTCGACAGTTCCATGGAGGAAATCGGATTCCTGGAAGAAGAGATCATGCAAGCGATTGTCGTCCAGAAGCCTTTTAATATGGGCTATGTGGGCTTAAAGACGGCCATTCAATTGAGCAATGGCCAGAAGGTCGAAGGAAGGATCGACACTGGCTCGGAAGTGATCTGGAAAACGAACATTTACACGAAAACGAATCAAAAGCTGCTTTTTCCAATATTGGATAAGCGTCCCTAGCGGGATTTTATTTATGCGACACAAACAAAATGACGAATAAATTGAACAAAAATACGATAAGGGACATTTGGATCGGCCCTCATAGCGTATTTCGTAAAAGAATGCACTATTTTCAAACAGATGTCTGTGCGAAAATAGGCGCATTCCAACTAAAATTAGAGAGTAGGTTGTAATCGTTTACTAAACATACGGCGAGGAGTCAGACGAAAGTGATAAACATTGAGAAGTATTGGGAAAACTTAGATGTTCTGCATATCAATAGAGTTGCTCCGCGAGCTTATTATATCCCCTATGCGGACGAGAGAGATGCCTTCCATCAGCGGAGAGGAAAATCCCCGTATTATCAGACGTTGAACGGACTTTGGAAATTTCAATATGTGCGCAGCGTGAAAGAGGTGCAGGATGGTTTCTATCATGCCGCTGCCGATGTGAACGGCTGGGATGATATGATCGTGCCCTCCTGCTGGCAGGTGAACGGATATGATCAGAATCACTACACGAATGTCAACTATCCTTTCCCATGTGATCCGCCTTACGTGCCGAATGAGAATCCTGCAGGATTGTATGTGAGGGACTTCCAAATTTCCGAGCAGTGGGCGGACAAAGAGACATATATGGTCTTCGAAGGCGTCAACTCCTGTATGTATTTATGGGTAAATGGCGCGTTCGTCGGTTATAGTCAAGGCAGTCGGGTTCCAGCAGAGTTCGATATCTCACCTTATCTGAAGGCTGGCAAGAATCGGATGGCGGTCATGGTGTTGAAGTGGTGTGACGGGACGTATTTGGAGGACCAGGATCTGTGGAGATTTTCCGGAATTTTCAGGGACGTCTACCTGCTTGCGCGCGGCAAGAGCCACATTCGGGACGTGTTCAACCGCCAGGAGCTATCGGAAGATATGCGCCAAGCGACCGTTCGCTGTGAGATTACAACAACGGGCTCTTTACCGACAAGGGTTGTATTAAAAGATGCCGCAGACCAACTCATCCAAGAGGGAAATGCAATCATCGATAGTTGTGGAACTATCGAACTTCAAATAAACGAGCCTAAACTGTGGAATGCAGAGCAGCCCTATTTGTATAAGCTATACGTTTATGCAGGTGATGAAGTGCTGTTTTTTCAAGTGGGGTTTAGAAAAATAGAGATTAAAGACGGTGTGTTTTTAATCAACGGCATGCCGGTCAAATTAAAAGGGGTCAACCGCCATGACTCGCATCCCGAGCTGGGGCAAACGATTCCGATGAATCATATGATCAAGGATTTAATCTTAATGAAGAACCATAACATTAACACGGTTCGAACGTCTCATTACCCGAACGATCCTCGGTTTTTGAATCTGTGTAACGAATATGGGTTCTATGTTATCGATGAGGCCGATTTGGAATGTCATGGCGTGTTCCACGCAGGGGACTACCACATGTTGACCAAGAATCCCGCTTGGCAGCGAGCTTTTGTCGACCGGGCGGAGCGGATGGTGGAAAGGGACAAGAATCATCCTTCCATTGTGATGTGGTCCATGGGCAACGAGTCCGGTTATGACAGGAACCATATGGCCATGGCGGCCTGGACGAAGGACAGAGACCGTTCCAGACCGGTCCATTATGAGGGCGTCGATCCTCGGCATAAGGGCAGCGCTGACACGGAAGTGATCGATGTGGAAGGCCGCATGTATTCTTCGCCTGCCTATATTGAAGCTTATGCCAGTGACGAAAACAGCGCCAAGCCGATGTTCTTATGCGAATACAGCCATGCGATGGGGAACGGGCCAGGCGATCTGAAAGATTACTGGGATGTCATCTATAAATATCCCAAACTTATGGGCGGTTGTGTCTGGGAATGGTCTGACCATGGCATCAAGACGCGTACCTCTGACGGCACGCCATTCTTTGCTTATGGCGGCGATTTCGGTGATCAACCGAATGACGGCAACTTCTGTATCGATGGGCTCGTAGATCCCGACCGCAAACCGCATACAGGTCTCTTGGAACTCAAAAAAGTGATCGCGCCGATTCGGGTAGAGGCCGCGGACCTGCGTAACGGAGTCATCGCCGTGACGAACCTGTATGACTTTCAGGATCTTGCCCATCTTGTCATGACTTGGAAAGTGGAGATGGACGGACGAACCATTGAACAGGGCGAGTTGAACGGGGTCAATGCCGCTCCTCATCAGACACAAACCGTAACTATACCGTATAAGCTGCCGGATTCGTCAGCAAGCCGGTATTTCCTTACAGTAAGCTTCAAGCTGCGCCGGGATACCCAGTGGGCTGCAGCCGGTCACGAGATCACGTTCGAACAGTTCGAACTGCCGGTTGCTATGGAGAAGCGGCCAGTGATCGAATCTAATGCCAAGATCGAGCTGCAGCAGCAAGATCACAGCTTGATTGTAGAAGGATTTGATTTCTGCCATGTGTTTGATCTGCATGACGGTACATTCACGCGGATAACCAAACATGGCGTAAATATGATTCAAGCTCCTCCGAAGTTCAATATTTGGCGGGCGCCAACGGATAACGACCGCAAAATCAAACGCTTGTGGCTGGAAGACAATTACGATCGTACGGTTATGCATGTGTACAAGGCGGAGATCAGCAAGCAGTCGCCAACGGATGTGGAAATTACGGTTAATTTTTCACTTGGCGGTTATATTAAGATCCCTCTTCTTCGTGGCACAGCGATCTGGAGAATCGACGGTACAGGGGCAATTTCCCTGCGTGTGAACGTGAACGTCAGAGAGGGACTTACGTTCCTTCCCCGCTTTGGCTTGCAGTTGACGATGCCTGACGGCACGGAAGAAGTGGAATATTTTGGACTGGGGCCGCATGAAAGCTATATCGATAAACGCCAAAGTGTAAGAAAAGGGAAATATCTGCTGCGCGTAGACGATATGTTCGAGAATTATATTATGCCGCAAGAGAACGGAGCCAGATACGGCACCGAATGGGCGATTGTGTCCAATGAGCAGGGGATGGGCTTGCGCTTTACAAGCGATGGCGAATTCAGCTTCAATGCGTCGCACTATAGCCCTGAAGACTTAACGCTGGCTGCGCATGACGTTGAGCTGGTGAAACGGAAAGAAACGATCGTTCATCTGGACTACAAAATGAGCGGAGTCGGGTCAAATTCGTGCGGACCGGAGCTTCTGGAGCCCTATCGATTGGATGAGCGAGAATTCCAGTTTGAGCTGCATATCATCCCGATTTTTAAAGAAGACGAATAATCATATGTGTATGGAAGTGTCCCCGAAGTTGCTGACTAAGGGGACACTTGTTTGTATAACCCCGATGATCTGTACCCTCAACAAGAGTTTATGTGATAAAATAGAGGGATTACATAATTATTCTTACTCCACGTTGAAGAAGGCTGATAGGAATGAAATCCAAATTTATGCCGTTGATGAAGAGTGTGAACACCAAATTGCTTGTTTTTTTCTTGACGGTAGCGATCCTGCCCTTGCTTACGCTCTGTTATTTTTCAACCAATAAGTCATCCGAGATTGTGAATAAGCAGTTCGGCAATTACGGACTATACGCAGTTGACCAGCTCAAGCTTCATCTGGATGCGAGCTTAAAGCAAATGGATAATATTTCAGGCAATATATTAACCTATTTGATCTCCTCGTCGATCGTCATTGATGATCATGAGCCTGCAACTTATAATGAGTATACGGAAGAAAAGGGATTCAAGCGGTACATGTCCTCTTTCGAGAATACCGCTATATTAAGCGTGAATGTGGTAACGCCGAAGGGAAGATTCATTGGCAACGATGGAATCGCGACGGAGCGGCTGCTGGGCTCTACCTTTTGGCGGCAAGCGGCGCAGCAACCGGGTAAGCGCATTCTCATCCATCATCCGGACTATTATTCTTCTGCGTCTGTCGGCGATGTGATCAGTTTCATTCTCCCCATAAAGGATCATTACGGCTTGCCTGCGCAAAGTAAAATTTTGATCGACATGAAAGCGGATTCAATCATGAGTTTGCTAAAGGCATTTGAAGATGACACGAAGAGCCATTTGCAAGTTCGCGATTTGGATGGCGGCATCGTGATGCAAACGTCAGCATCAAATGTCTCGCACGCGAACGACATTGTATGGTCGAAGCAGTTGGAGTCAGTGAATTGGGTCGTGGAAGCCAGCATTCCATATTCTTTATTTTTCGAATCTTCCCGTATTATCTTGAAATATTCGTTATTTATTGCCGTAATGAGCTTGGTTCTAGGCATCGTGATGGCCGGCTTCTTCTCTTTTCAGATTACAAAGCCGATTAAGAAGATGGCTCAGTCTATGCGCAGGTTTGGGCAGGGCGAGCTTTCGATTCAGACGCCGATTTATGCTTCGGACGAAATTGGTTATCTCGGCGAAACCTTCAATCGGATGACGGGGCAAATCAGGGATTTAATCGATGAAATCAGCATGACGGAAAAGCTCAAAAGCGAAGCCGAATTAAAAGCGCTTCACTATCAAATTAATCCGCATTTATTATTCAATACCTTGAACAGTATTCAATGGAAGGCTCGGCTTGCCGGCCAGAAAGACATTCTCAAGATGCTGGAGCATCTGGTGGTGGTGCTGGAAGGCAGCTTTAACGTCAAGCAAGTGCTGGTGCCACTGCATGCGGAGTTGGAGATTCTTCATCATTATTTGCAGATGCAGCAGTATCGCTATGGAGAAGTGTTTACGTATTCCTTAGAGATTGAACCGGGGCTTGAGCAATGCCTGGTTCCACGGATGGTGCTGCAGCCATTGTTTGAGAATATCTTTTTTCACGGATTTATAGATGGTCAAGGTCATATCGCATTTACAATTATTTCTAAAGATAATCATATTCATGCCGAGATTGTCGATGACGGGATCGGTATTCGGGCGGAGCACATGGCATTTATTTCTGCAGGTCAAGTCATTCCAGGGAAAAAGGGCGGTCTGGGAATGAGGAATGTGGATGAACGGTTTAAACATCATTTTGGCGAACGCTACGGATTAGTTGTCCATTCGGAAAGAAATAAAGGAACAAAGGTGAAGTTAAAATGGCCGAAAACACTATAAACGAACCTTACATTAAAGTGCTTATTGTCGATGATGAGCAATTGGTCCGCAAAGGACTGCGCTTGACAACGGATTGGACCAAACATCAGATGATCGTCGTTGACGACGCGCCCAATGGCTGTGTGGGTTGGGACAAGTTTCTAGAACACCGGCCGCATGTGGTCATAACGGACATTGTGATGCCGGAGATGGGCGGTATTGAATTTGCCCAGAAGGTGAGAAAGGAAGCGCCGGATACCAAGATTTTATTTCTGAGCTGCCATAGGGATTTTGACTATGCCAAACAAGGGATACAGATTGGTATCACGGATTACATCGTGAAGACGAGTCTGGATGAACAGAAGCTCGATCAATGTTTGGATCTTCTGCATCAAGAAATTGACAAGCAGTTGGCTAAAAGAGCGGATGCCGTTCCCTACCCGCCTACCGTGGAGCATAGCGAACTGGCCGGGTGGCTTCTTGACAAGAAACAGACAGCCAGAAATCAGTTCATGCAGCGGTTGGAGAAGGAATGGAAATGGATGACTTCCGAAGGTTACATTTTCCATATATTTCTAGAAGGGGATTCGCCTTCGAAACGGTCCGAAGTAGTAAGCGAATTGTTCCTTCCCATGACAGACCAACAGGATATGCTGCTGCTGCAAAGCGGGGAAGAGAACTATTTCCTGATTTGCTGCAGTCAAGGTCTGCAGGCTTGCAGCGAGGAGCTGCTGCGAAGCAAGATCAACAACGGCTCCATCGGTTGGCGGCAGGCAGGACCCATCATGAGCCCCGATCAGTGGATGTCATCTGTACATCGCTTGCACCGTTTGAGGCATATTGAACAGGAGCTCGAACTGGCAAATGACGCGCATAAGGAAGATATCCTTAACGCGATCGATTATATTGATCTGCACCTGCACCAGGATCTTCGGGCGGCGGAAATTGCCAGCAAAATTGGCGTAAGCCGCAGTTATTTCAGCACGATTTTTAAGGAAGCGACCGGTTCCAGTCTCATCTCCTTCATCTCCGACCGAAAATTAGAGAGGGCCAAAGCGCTGCTGCGTAGCACCTCGTTTCGAGCTGATGAAATTGCCGAGAAAGTGGGCATCAATGACGCCAAATATTTCTCCAAATGGTTTAAAAAGAGCGCTTCCCTGACGCCGGGCCAGTATCGGCTTCAAACAAAATGACGAGCATACCAGACAAAAATGCACCTGTCTCTGAAGGGACTCGGGCATTTTTTGGTTTTCGATAAAGATTGCACTTTTTTCAAACATCCGTCGGTATGAAACCCTTTTCATTTATTTTAACATAAGGTTATAAACATACAGGGAGGCATTCTTCATGAAAAGAAAAAGTTGGTCACTCGTATTGGCAACTTGTTTGTCCGTCAGCTTGGTAGGGACAGCTTGTTCCAATTCTTCATCCACTACGAATACGGCTGGCGGTGCTGCAAGTCCAGCGAGTTCTGCCGGGAAAGTGAAGTTGGTGGTATGGATCTGGGAATCGGCCAAAGCTGGTTTGGACGCCAACATGGAAGCGTTCCAAAAGGAAAACCCAAATATTGAAGTAGAATATCAGATCATGAAATCCACGGATTTATACCAGAAGTATCTGATCTCCTCCAATACGCAAGATGCGGTGCCGGATATCGTAGGTCTGGAATCTACGAATATGGCGCAGATGGTGCAGATCGATTCGCTCTTGGATATTACCAAGCGTGTTGAACCGTATAAGGATAAAATGAACGCTTATAAATGGGAAGATGCGACCAAAGATAATAAAGTGTACGCAATGCCTTGGGACAGCGGTCCTGTTGTGATGTTCTACCGCAATGATATTTTCGCCAAAGCGGGCCTGCCAACGGATCCGAAGGAAGTCGCTCAGAAGATCCAAACGTGGGATGATTACTACCAAGCTGCCAAGCTAATTAAGGAAAAAACCGGTGTTCTTATGTTCGGCGACTCCAAAACGAATTCCAGCAACCGTGTCTTTGAGTCGATGATGTGGCAGCGCGGTCTCTGGTATTTTGACAAAGATGGCAATGTATCGGTGGAAAAACCGGAAGTCAAAGAAATTGCCGATTATTTGGTCAAAATGCAGAAGGAAGGCCTCGTCTACGATGCGCGCGCGAATACCGATCCTTGGGGCAATGCGATCAAAGAAGGCAAAGTTGCCTCTGTCGTAGGCGGTTCCTGGCATGATGCGATTATTGAAGGCCAATATGCGCCTGATGATAAAGGCAAATGGTCCGTAACAACGATGCCGAAATGGTCCAAAGACGATAAGTATACAGGCGCCAATCAAGGCGGATCGAACTTAGCGATCAATAAAAATTCCAAGCATCCGGATGAAGCGTGGAAATTCATCGAATTTATGTTAGGTAAAGAGACGTCGCAAATTAATATGATGAAAAAAGCAGGGCTATTCCCGTCTTTATCGACCGCTTACAGCAATGAAGCGATTAATGAGCCATCGGCCTATTTTAACAACCAGCCTATCCGCCAGGTGTATGCGGAGTCTTTAAAACAAACGTATCCGCTCGCTTATACATCGGACTTCCCGATGGCCAATAAACGGATGACGGATGTATGGGCGCAAATTTTCTTGAATAATGTGCCAACGGATCAAGCACTGAAAGCAATGGCTGACGAGCTTCGCCAAAAAACAAAAAGGAAGTAAACCACTTTTCGGCATCCTGCCCGATCAACGCGCATCTCTGCAGCCGTAGATCGGAGCGATGCCTCCTTTTTTCTTTTTACCCTTTAAGGAGGTACAACGATGAGAAGTCCTGGCTGGAAGCTGCAGCTTCGCTTAGCCCCTTATTTATACATTTCGCCCTACTTTCTGCTATTCTTGCTATTTTCTCTGTATCCGATTATTTATTCGTTCTATCTTAGCTTTACCGATTGGAACGGTTCCAAGGAAAAACGTTTTATCGGCTTGGAGAACTATACGGTACTGCTAAACGACCATGCCTTTTGGCTTTCCCTGTGGAACAGTGTTGTTATTTTTCTGCTTTATGTGCCGATCATGCTGTTCTTGGCATTGATTTTTGCCAGTTTGCTTAATGCCAACTGGATGGTAGGCAAAGGTTTTTTCAGAATGGCTTTATTCGTCCCCAATTTTGTATCCGTTGTTGCCGTGTCCTTCGTATTCGTCCTTTTGTTTAATACGCAGGATGGACTAATCAATACGCTGTTGTCGAACATGAATTGGACCAGTAAACCGATCCCTTGGCTGGAGTCGCCTTGGTGGGCACGGATATCCGTCGCGATGATGGTGCTGTATCGTTGGCTCGGCTACAATATGCTGCTGGTGTTAACCGGGCTGCAAAGTATTCCCAAGGACTTGTATGAAGCGGCCTATGTGGATGGCGCGACCAAAATAAAAAGCTTTTTCCTGATTACGGTGCCTCTTGTAAAGCAGATTTTACTTTTTTGCACGGTATTGTCGACGATCGGAACTTTTTCCTTGTTTACAGAGCCGTTCATTCTGACCAAAGGCGGTCCGCTTAACTCGACATTAACACCGGTTCTTATGCTGTTTAACGAAAGCTTCCAAAATTTTAACTTCGGCTACGCCTCTTCGATAGCGGTATGCTTTTTTATTCTGATGATGGTCATTTCTTTGATCCAGATGCGTTTGTTCGATGAAAAATAATACCAAAGGAGAGATCACTTTGCAAAGCACGGTCAGCTTGAACCGGCCGGTTAGGCCCAAATCAAAGACGGGAAAGACTAGTTGGATAGCCATCGTCATGTTCATTCTGATGGTCTTGGTCTCTATCCTCATGATCTTTCCGCTGCTGTGGCTGTTCGGTTCATCCGTTAAGTCCATTAGCGAAATTTTCACCAATCCGCCGACCTGGATTCCGCATGTATGGCAATGGGGGAATTTCACCGAGCTTTTTGTCAATAGAGGCTTTGGTACAGTGGCCTGGAACAGCCTGCTGCTGTCCAGCGTTTTTACGATAGCAACCCTATTTCTATGCGGTTTGGGAGGATTCGCTTTTGCGAAATATCAGTTCAGAGGCAAACAAGTGTTATTTGTTTTCGTGCTTGCTTCGCTGATGATTCCCCATGAGGCCACGATGGTTCCGCTATTTGTTATTTATAAAAAATTTCACTTGATCGATAATCTCTGGGGGGTTATTCTTCCTGATTTGGCCAATGCGTTCGGCATCTTCTTTATGCGCCAGTACTGCAGGTCTATTCCTGATGAGATGATGGAAGCAGCGCGCATTGACGGATGCTCCGAGTTCACCTTGTTCCGTAAAGTAGTTTTGCCTAATTTGCGATCCGCTTTTGCGGCGCTGGGCATCATTTTGTTTGTCAAACAATGGAATAACTTTATGTGGCCCGTTGTTATTCTAAGATCCAAAGAAAATATGACTCTCGCTGTCGCTTTGAAAGCGCTGGAGGACAGCAACAATACGCCTTACCATTTGATTATGGCCGGCTCGGTAATCAGCGTGCTGCCTCTTATCATCATTGTGCTCATTTTTCAAAAGCAATTAATTTCCGGCTTGACCGAAGGGGCTGTCAAAGGATAACAGCAACTGGAAGGAGCAGAAACAGCATGTCCATCTTGTCACACATTCTCGAACACAAAATTATTAGTATCGTACGGGGAACGGAACTGCAGCATATGCTGCCCGTAGCCCAGGCGCTGTATGCCGGAGGCATTCGTCTGATTGAAGTCACGATGAACACGCCGGACGCTCTGGAAGCCATCCGTCTGCTGCGCGCCGAATTCGAGGACAGCATGGCGATTGGGGCTGGGACCGTGCTCGATCCGGAGTCGGCGCGGGCAGCGCTGCTCGCTGGGGCCTCTTTCCTCCTCTCGCCGTCTTTGAACGTGGAAACGATACGTTTGACCAAACGTTATGGTGCGGTCAGTATTCCGGGCGCTTATACGCCTACGGAAATCGTGACGGCTTATGAACATGGTGCCGATATTGTGAAAATTTTCCCGGCTGACGCGATTTCTCCGTCATTTATCAAGAGCCTGCGGGGACCTCTGCCGCAAATTCCGTTAATGCCAACAGGCGGCATCGATCTGCACAATATTCGCGCTTATGCGGATGCTGGCGCTGCTGCCTTCGGGATTGGCGGTTCCCTTGTCCCTGCCAAGTGGGCTATCGATTACGATTCTTTAGAACAATTAACAGACAAAGCAGCCCAATTCGTTAGGGCGGCTCATAGAGAGGAGATATGATTTATGAAAATTACCGGATATGAACTATTCAAAGTACCTCCAAGGTGGCTATTCCTCAAATTGGAAACCGATGAAGGCTTGATAGGCTGGGGGGAGCCTGTGATCGAAGGCAAGGCAGCTACGGTGGAAACGGCTGTTCATGAAATGATGACTTATCTGATTGGTAAAGACGCGCTTCGTATTGAGGATCACTGGCAAACGATGTACCGCGCAGGTTTCTATCGCGGGGGTCCAATTCTGATGAGCGCGATTGCCGGCATCGATCAGGCGTTGTGGGATCTCAAAGGCAAATATTATAATGCCCCCGTCTATCAATTATTAGGAGGCGCATGCCGGGATTCGATTCGTGTCTATTCCTGGATCGGTGGAGACCGTCCAAGCGATGTGGGTCAAGCAGCCAAATCGATTGTCGATGCAGGCTTCACTGCCGTTAAAATGAATGGGACAGAGGAACTTCAATACATTGATTCGTATGAGAAGATCGATCAGGTCTTGGAACGTGTTGCGGCTATTCGTGAATCTGTCGGCAAATATGTAGGCATTGGCGTCGATTTTCATGGTCGCGTCCATAAACCGATGGCGAAAATTCTCGCTAAGGAGTTAGAACCTTTCAAACTGATGTTTATCGAGGAACCCGTCCTAGCTGAAAATAATGAGGCATTACGCGAAATTGCCCGGCATACGTCCATACCGATCGCAACGGGCGAGAGAATGTTCTCCCGTTGGGATTTCAAGTCGCTGCTGGCGGACGGGTATGTGGATATTATCCAGCCTGATCTTTCGCATGCTGGGGGCATTACGGAGTGTAAGAAAATAGCTTCCATGGCGGAAGCATACGATGTTGCGCTAGCACCGCATTGTCCGCTTGGACCCATTGCGTTGGCGGCCTGCCTGCAGGTGGACGCAACAGCGCATAACGCGTTCATTCAGGAACAAAGTCTGGGCATTCACTATAATCAAGGCAGTGATCTGCTGGATTATATCGTGGATGGATCTGTATTCGCCTACAAGGATGGATTCGTCCAAATCCCTCAAGGGCCTGGTCTAGGAATTGAAGTGAACGAAGCGCACGTCAGGAAAATGGCGGCCATCGGGCATCAATGGCAGAATCCCGTTTGGCGGCATAAAGATGGCAGTATCGCTGAGTGGTAGGCGAAGTCACATATTGAATTTGATTTGAGCCCACATGGCTGTCAATAGAGGCAAGACTAGCGAAAATTCATAGAAATGATGAGGATATTCAATTGTTATTTCATTCTATTGTTACGATAATGAACAAAGGAGATGTTGGAAGCGGCATTGAATATCCCGTCAGAAAGAGGTGAATCTGCAAGGCAAACGTTCAATCGGCTCCCATCCCTGGAACCCCGAAGAATCTACAGATGAGAATCGCAATCATTGCAATCACACCCCGAGATGATACGTAAATGTCAATAGTATTCGTGGGAGGTAAGCAAGTGAAAAAGATGCGTAAATTACTGTGTACGGGAATGGTTCTAAGCACGATTGCGGGGATGCTGCCGGTAGGCGCCTCTGCGATGAACGGAACAGCTGAGATTACACCAATTGAAAGCAATATCGCAAAAAAATTCTGGGTGACGCCATCGTCCGACAGCGGCAATGCTACATCTAAACTCGCTACCGATGAGAATATGAATACGGCATGGGTGGCGGACGATAATGAAGCGGGTCATTGGCTGAAGTTGGACCTTGGCGGCTCTTATGATAATGTGCGTAAGACAGAAGTGGTTTTTGCCGACAATAATGCGGTATATAAGTATAAAATAGAAGGATCGGCCGATGGAACGAACTGGTACGTCCTTGCGGATCGAACCAACAACACCGTCGTATCCGAAGGCTTTACCGATTTGTTTAATCAAAAAGGCACACGCTATCTGCGCATTACCCTCACGGGGGCAAGCGATGGCGCACGAATGGGCATCAAAGAAATGAAAGCGTTTAACTATCTGCGCGACGACACCATCCTCGGCGCTGATATGTCCTATGCGGATCAATACAGCAGCAGGAATTATTATTTGAACCCTAAGGATGCTGACAAAGGACCAGGCCCGAATGTCTTCGATCTGGTCAAGGATCGTGGCATGAAATTCGTTCGCCTGCGCATTTGGAATGAACCGAGAAGCGAGAGCACCGGCAATTTGTCCAGCCCGGACTACATAAGTCCCACCCGATCTGCGGCTGTTGCCAAGCAAATCAAAGCTCGAAATCTCGAGCTCGGAATTGACTTTCATTATGCCGACTCTTGGGCCGATCCACAGCATCAACCTAAGCCAAAAGCATGGGCTACGTTACCTTTCAATGAATTGGTAACAGCTGTTCATGATTATACCTACACCTACACCAAACAGTTAGTGGATCAAGGCACCACTCCTGACGTCGTCGCGATCGGCAACGAAATTATTAATGGCTTTATGTGGGGCAGCGAGCAGGCGGAGATGAGCCCTGTACCGACGACTCCTGCCTATGCGGCCAGCGCTACAGGCAAGCTGACCTACTGGTCCCAACCAGGGGGCGCCATCCTATGGAAATATTGGAGATCCTCCGACCCTGTCGAACAGCAAAAGTACAATGATTCATGGGATCGCCTGAGTTCGTTAGTTGCCGCCGGCGTAAAAGCGGTGCGTGAAGTATCCCCAGCAATTAAAGTGGAGCTGCACACGACGGTGAATAAAGATCCAGATCCGATGAATATGCTGCCTAAGACGATGGAATTCTGGAATCAATTGCTCACGCGCATCAAGGCCAAAGGCGCCGATGTGAATACATTGGCTATGTCCTATTACTCCGACTGGCATGGTACGATCGCCAATCTGGAAGAAGATCTCCACACGTATACGACGACGTACCCGCAATATGATGTGAACATTGCGGAAACGGCTTATCCGACTTCCGGCTGTCCGAATGGCTTGGGAGACTCTACCATTCCTTGTACGGTTCAAGGGCAAGCTGATTTTATGAAAGCGGTTATTACAGCCTCCAACGATGTCATTAACAACAAGTCGAGGGGCGTGTTGGTATGGGAGCCTCAGAACTACCGGCCGATGTTTGCGGCTGTGTCTGGTATGAGCAACTATTACGAGCCGTATGCTTCCATTGATGTCTATAATAAGACCTTTGCGAAGAACGTACTCGAAGGAAATGTGTATGTGACCACCAATAAGACCAAAGCGCCTGCCTTGCCCGCCAAGGTGAACATGCTGACGATGAGCGATGGCAGTATTGTTCCTGTTCCTGTGACTTGGAATGCGGTGAACCCGAATGATTATTTGGGTGTTGGCGGGTTTACCGTCACAGGCAAGACGGCTTATGGCAATGTAACGGCCAAAGTATCCGTTGTTGAGGAGACGACGACGGTTCTGCGGGGCGCAAATAAGGTGACAGCCGGACAAAATTTTGATTTAACCTATGGGATCGAGCATGTGGATCAGAACGTGTATGCGCAAGATATTACGGTGAAATATGACCCGGCACAGGTTGAATTCGTTGGGGCCAGTTCCCTTCGAGACGGTTTTGTTATTGTCGATAAAGTGGCGACAAGCGGGCAAGTTCGCCTGATTACGGCTAATTTGGGAAGCGATCATGCTGCCCAGAACGATTGGCTGAAATTGACCTTTAAAGCGTTGGCGAATTCGCCAGGCAGCACTACTGTTCAACTTTCGAATGTGCTCGTTGCAGATGAACATGGGGTTGAAACGAGCCTGAATGGCGCTTCGCATAGTGTACAAATAGGCGTCATCGATAAAGCGGCGCTAGGTGCTTTGATTACCAGCGCGCAAGGTACGCATGACGCTGCCGTCGAGGGCAGCAAGCCTGGTCAATACCAAGCGGGTTCCAAAGCGATATTCCAGACAGCTATCGATAAGGCGAACAGCGTGTTCACGAACGCAGCAGCAACGCAAACGGATGTCGATCAAGCTGTAAGCGGATTGAATGCTGCTATTCAAGCCTTTAATGCCTCGGTAGTCTCCCGTGCTTCGGCCGATACCAACGGAGATGGCAAGATCAGCATTGGGGATTTGGCTATTGTTGCAGCGGCTTACGGTCAAACATCGGCAAGTCCGGATTGGGATCTGTATAAAATTGCGGATATCAACGGTGACGGTAAAGTCGACATCGAAGATCTTTCCCAAGTAGCAAGGGAGATTCTGCAATAAGCAGCAAGTGAGACTGCTGGATTATGAAGATAGTTGTATAGGGAGTTAATGTTCGGAAAAAGACAATTTCCTGCTATTGCGGGAGGTTGTCTTTTTCTGTATTAAAAAGATGTTTATGTTATGTTTTATAACACGAAAAAGTATTCGATGAAAAAAACATGTCGATGTCACCTAAAATGACATTAAAACGGTTGACACGCAAGAGATGGAAAGCATATAATCACATTATAAAAACAACCAAAAGCAATTAAAATCAATTTAAACAAGTTGTTTTTATGTTTATTATTGAATGATAAGCGATGTGAAGGGGGTTTTTGATCGCAGGTCGATCGGCGAAAACAACGTTTGCACCCAGACACGACAAAATTAATGTAGAGAGAAGAGTGTGTAGTATCGGAAGGAACCCAATCTAACCAGGAGAGGAATCGGAACAATGAAAAAATTAACGAGAAGTTTAGTCGTCATGGGTACTTTGGTATTTGTATTAGCGGCATGCGGCAAATCTGCAACAACCACGGAGTCATCACCAGGAGCTGCGGCTGGTTCCGTAGGAATAGATTCAACCAGCAAGGAATTGACGGTATATACCGCACTGGAAGATGATGCGATCAAGAACTATCTGACTGGTTACAAAAAGAAATACCCAGAGATCAAAATTAACATTGTCCGAGATTCAACAGGGGTGATTACGGCCAAGTTGCTGGCCGAGAAAGACAATCCGCAAGCAGACGTTGTTTGGGGGTTAGCGGCAACAAGTTTGCTCGTGCTTGATCAGAACAAACAGTTGGAGCCATACGCACCGCAGGGGGTAGAACGCGTGCTTCCTGAATTTAAAGATAAAAATGTACCGGCGCACTGGGTTGGCATTGATGCTTGGGAAACTGCGTTTATTGTCAACAAAACGGAGATGGAAAAGCGTAAACTGCCAATTCCGGAATCTTACGCTGATTTAATAAAACCGGAATACAAAGGCCTCATTACGATGCCGAACCCGTCTTCTTCGGGAACCGGCTTCCTGACCGTTTCCGGACTGGTCCAATTGGAAGGCAAAGACAAAGCTTGGGACTATATGAACAAACTGCATGACAATATCGCCATGTACGTTCATTCCGGATCGAAACCCGCTAAATTGGCCGGCACGGGTGAATACCCAATCGGTATTTCATTCGGATATTGCGGGCTGCAAGAGAAGAAGAACGGATCTCCGGTCGAAGTCATATTCCCGAAAGAGGGCTCCGGGTGGGACGTAGAAGCCAATGCGCTCGTTAAGAAGAATACGATTAAGGAAGTATCCAAGCAGTTCCTGGATTGGGCCATTACGGACGAAGCTATGCAAGAATACAACAAAAACTATGCGATCTTGGCCATCAAAACAGATGCTTCCAAACTTCCTGAAGGTTACAAAGTGGATCCGATCAAACAATTAATCAAGAACGATTTGAATGAAGCTGCGAAAAATCGTGAAAGTATATTGGCTGAATGGGACAAACGTTACAACACGAAGAGCGAACCGAAAAAGTGAAGCGAGTATGGAGCGGCTGCTGTTTGGACCCGTTGCAGTGAGCAGCCGCTTCGTTCTCAATCTACGTATAAGGAGGCATCTTATGCCAGAAGCATATTTATCCATTCAAGGTGTGAACAAAACATTTGACTCCTTTACAGCGCTTAGAGAAATCAACATCGATATTAAAAAGAATGAATTCATTTGCTTGCTCGGTCCAAGCGGCTGCGGCAAGACCACATTGCTGCGTATTATCGCCGGTCTTGAGAAGCCGACTCGCGGGCGAATAAAGGTCGGAGGCAGGGACATTACCGCCCTGCCGCCATCCAAACGGAACTTCGGCATGGTTTTTCAATCCTACGCGTTATTTCCGAATTTAACGGCCGGTCAGAATGTGGCTTACGGCTTGCAAAACAGAAAACTTTCGCAGAAGGAAGTCATCGAAAAAGTAAGAGAGGCGCTGTCGCTGGTTGATTTGCTGCACTTGAAAGACCGTTATCCCGCCCAGCTTTCGGGCGGTCAACAACAGCGCATTGCACTGGCCAGAGCTTTCGTCCTGTCGCCGGATTTTCTCCTGCTGGATGAACCGTTATCGGCGTTAGATGCCAAAGTCCGGAATAAACTGCGAGAGGAAATTTGCAAACTGCAAGAGAAACTTGGCATCACAACAATTATGGTCACGCATGATCAGGAAGAGGCATTGACCATGGCCGATCGGATTGTCGTTATGAATAATGCTGAAATTATGCAAGTCGGAACTCCGCAGCAAGTGTATGATCGACCGGAATCGCCTTTTGTAGCTGATTTTATAGGATCTATTAATTTCCTGGCCTATGGGCCTCACAAAAGCAACTTGCCGCTTTCTAATTTTGCTGTCAGGCCCGAACATATTCGTATTTCTTCTCCGGGTTCA
This sequence comes from Paenibacillus planticolens, assembly GCF_013141725.1. Lineage (GTDB taxonomy): Bacteria > Bacillota > Bacilli > Paenibacillales > NBRC-103111 > Paenibacillus_E > Paenibacillus_E planticolens. The sequence goes on from NZ_WHNZ01000026.1 coordinate 195,640, forward strand.
GGCTTCCAAGCTGTCGTCAAGCATATGGAGTTTAGAGGTCCGTTTTATAGATTGCTTTTGCAGCCGATTCGCGAGCTGAAAGATCTGCTCGGCAATCAATTGCTTTCGGTGGACGTATCCTCCTTGCATGCCCACAAGCTGAACTTGATGAAGTTTGCCGAAGTTTCCGTTGAGTTTCCGGGGGAGAATCTCATTACCTTTACGCCGGATGCCGTGGTGACCGCGTGATGGAGAAGCAGCCTGTTTGGACAACACCAGTTCGCCGTAACTGGGGAGAACTCCTCAATTTGCAAAATTTGCTTATCGTCGCACTTGTCATTACGTTGTCATTAACGACGTTAGTGCCGCTCTGCTTATTATTCAGTAAAGCTTTCTTCAATGCCAAAGCTGAATTCATCGGCATTCAGAACTTCATCAAATATTTTACGACGCCTTCCTTGGCGCAATCGTTATGGAATACGGTATGGGTTTCGTTGCTTTCTACCGGTATAGCCGTCACGTTGGCCTTCCTGTATGCGTATGGAATTAGCCGGACAGCCATTCGAGGCAAAGCCTATTTGCATTATGTCGCCATGCTGCCGCTTTTTGAGCCGACCATGATGCACGGTATTGCCTTAACGTATCTGTTTGGGAACCAAGGGATTCTGACATCGGGTTTGTTCGGACTGCTCCCAAGCGGTATCAGCATCCAGATCTACGGCCCTGTGGGCATCGTCATTTCCGAAGTTATCTATTTATTCCCGCAAGCGTTTCTAATATTCATTACCGCCCTATCCATCACGGATCAGCGTCTGTATGAAGCCGCAGAAACATTGGGAGCAAGCAAGGTCAGAACGTTTCTGTCCGTTACCCTGCCATCGGTCAAGTATGGACTCATCAGTGCGATCTTCGTTTGTTTTACGGCCTGCTTTACGGATTTCGGGGCGCCTCAGGCGATCGGCGGCAAATTCAACGTCCTGGCTACGGATATTTATAAGCAAGTCATCGGACAGCAAAATATGTCAATGGGCGCTACAGTTGGCATTTTGTTAACGATTCCCGCCATTATCGCTTTCGCTGTTGACCGAATGGTCGAACGCAAGCAGCGTTCCATGCTTTCCTCCAAATCGACGCCTTACCGGGTTGCTGCCGGAAAGACGCGCGATACGTTATATCAACTATTTGGCATCATTATTTCTACTGCAATTCTCATTCCATTACTTACGATTGCTTGTGCATCATTGATTAAAGTTTGGCCCTATAATTTAAGCTTCAGTTTCAAGCATTACGATTTTTCCCACGTAGCCGGCTCCGGACTCGACCCGTTCTGGACTAGCTTGCAGGTGTCGCTGTTAACAGCGATTGCCGGAACGTTCATTACGTTTTTATTTGCTTATCTGATCGAGAAATCGCGTCATTTAAGCGGGCTTAGGCAGATTGGCTATTTTCTGTCCGTACTGCCGCTTGCGCTGCCAGGTATGGTAATTGGTTTGGCCTACATCTTTTTCTTCAATAATCCGAACAATCCTTTTAACTGGATTTACGGCACGATGATTATCCTTGTGCTGGCCAATATCACCCATTTCTATGGCGTGCCGTTCATTACAGCAACGACGGCACTGAAGAAACTGGACAAAGAATTCGAGCTCGTTTCGGAGTCGATGCGCGTGCCGTTTTACAAAACGCTGCTGAAAGTAACGGTTCCGATGTGCCTGCCGGCAATCATAGAGATCGCCATGTACCTTTTTGTCAACTCGATGGTTACCGTTTCTGCCGTTGTGTTTCTGCGGTCTGCGGATTTGAACTTAGCTGCCGTTGCACTCGTGAATATGGAGGATGCAGGCGATGTTGCGGCAGCCGCAGCGATGGCGGTGCTCATCGTCATTACGAATATTATCGTAAGACTGCTGTACACGCTTCTTTCGGGCAAAGTAAGAAAGAAAACGGAGGCATGGCAAATCCGTAAGTAGGTGTCACGAACCAACAATGAGGCAATTGCGCAAGGGGGTAACCGTTCTTGTCACTCATCGGTGAAGAGCGTAAAGAGTATATTCTGAATCAAATCCATTCGGAAGGCAAAGTGATTACGAATGAGCTCGTGGAAGTGCTCCAAGTTTCTTCGGAAACCGTTCGCAGGTATCTGGAGGAACTTGAAGAGACTAACAAGCTGAAGCGGGTTTATGGGGGAGCGGTGAAAATTAATCGTTCCCGGGAAGAGCCCTCCCATTTGAACAGGGAAGTGCTGCATGCGGACGAAAAACGAAAAATCGGGAAGGCGGCTGCGGCGCTCGCCGGGGATAATGAAGTCATTTTTATCGACGACGGCTCGACGACGCTGCAACTGATCGAACATCTGCTTGATAAGCAAAATCTCACGATCTTGACGAATTCCATTCCCGCGCTGGATGCGCTAATTGACTATAAGAACAGAGAACTTTACTGCGGGGAAATATTTTTTATCGGAGGCAAAGTAAGCTCGCTGCAATCCAGGGTTGCCGGCACTTTGGCCGAGAAAATGGTGGAGCAATTTTATGCCGACAAAGCGTTTATCTCCATCGACGGGATCATGATTGACAAAGGAATCACATCGTTTGATGAAAAGCGCGGCCAGTTGGCCAGAAAGATGATGGAACATGCCAGAATGAACATTGTGGTCACCGATCATTCCAAAATAGGCATGGTGCAATTTTATAAAATGGCGAATTTGCAGGAAATCGATGTCATCGTCAGCGGTGTTCCCGCACCCGAAGATTGGGAAGATGAATTAGAGCAAATTCGCGTTGAATGGATCGTATCTGAATAGCGATATTTTTGCGGACTGGGAGAGGATTGGTTATGGTGTCGACAAATAAGGAAAGTCAAATTAAAGCCGTTATTTTTGATTGGGCAGGTACAATGGTTGATTACGGATGCTTCGCGCCACTGGACGTGTTCCTCCGAATTTTTGAGAAGCGGGGCATTGCCATTACGGCTGAAGAAGCCCGCGGCCCGATGGGGCTATTGAAATGGGATCATATACAAACGTTATGCGGCATACCGCGGATTGCACAATTATGGAAAGATAAATTCGGCGCTCTGCCGACGGACGCAGCTGTGGATGATTTGTATGCGGACTTCGAACCGATGCTGTTTGAAATTTTACCGGGGTATACGGACCCGATCCCTGGCGCCTTGGACTTAGTGAAGGAACTGCGGGAAAGAGGGTTGAAAATTGGCTCAACGACCGGTTATACGGCGGAAATGATGGAGATTGTAAGCCGGGAAGCCAAATTAAAAGGATATGAGCCGGATTCCTTGGTTACCCCTTCCGAAGTTAAAGCAGGGCGGCCGTATCCATGGATGTGCTATGTCAATGCCATGAACTTGGGTGTTTATCCGTTTAAGTCGATCGTTAAAGTCGGCGATACGATCAGCGATATACAAGAAGGCGTCAATGCGGGCGCATGGAGCGTTGGCGTCGTGAAAGGCGGAAGCGAGCTTGGACTTACACAAGAGGAAGTGAATACGCTGCCTGTTGAAGAACTGGAAGCGAGAATGGCTGTCGTAGAGAAACGTTTCTTTCAAGCGGGAGCTCATTACGTGATCCCGACGATAGGCGATCTTGTGCATGTCATTGACGATATTAACGCCCGTATGTTGGATGCGAGCAACAGATGAACAGAACGAAGGAGAGTACGACGATGAATATTGAGCTGATCGAAGACAACCCCTATTTGCTTTTAACTCCCGGACCGCTTTCGACGAGTAAAAGGGTGAAAGCGGCCATGTTGAAAGACTGGTGTACATGGGATGATGACTATAATCGAATTGTCCAAGATATTCGCACAAGGCTTGTACAATTAGCAACCAAGGAGACTTTGCTTTACTCCTCCGTTCTTATGCAAGGCAGCGGGTCATTTTGCGTAGAAGCGGTGATAGGAAGTGTTATCCCGAAGGACGGCAAAATTCTCGTTATGGCCAACGGCGCTTATGGCAAGCGGATGGCTCAAATGGCAAGCATGCTGAACATTCCGCTCCTCCTCTTGGATAACGGAGAAATTCTTCCTCCGGATTTGGAAGAATTGGAATACATGCTGCAAAAAGATAAGGATATTACGCATGTAGCCGTTGTGCATTGTGAAACGACGACAGGCATGTTAAATCCGATAGAAGCGGTTGGCCGCATCGCTAAAAAATATAACAAAATTTATATTGTGGATGCCATGAGCTCCTTTGGTGGAATTCCGATGGATATTGCGGAGCTGCAGATTGATTTTCTAATCTCCAGCGCGAACAAGTGCATCCAGGGTGTTCCGGGTTTCGGTTTTATTATCGCGAAGATCGACGAAATGACAAAGTGCACCGGATGGGCCCGTTCCCATTCCCTCGATTTGTTCGACCAATGGGACAAAATGGAAAACTACAACGGCAAATGGCGGTTTACATCTCCGACCCATGTCGTCCGTGCTTTCTATGAAGCGCTGAAAGAGCTGGCCGATGAGGGTGGCGTTATCGCCAGATACAATCGTTACAAAACAAACCAGCGGGCACTTGTCAAAGGAATGAAAGTACTCGGTTTCGAGACGCTGCTGCCTGAGCATCTGCAATCGCCGATCATTACATCGTTCTTGTATCCGGCATGCGAAGCTTTCCAGTTCCAAACGTTATATGAGAAATTGAAGCGCAGAGGCTTCGTTATTTATCCAGGGAAAATTACGAATGCAAATACGTTCCGGATCGGCAATATCGGGGAAGTGCAGACCATCGATATGATTCGTCTTGTGGATGCGATACAGCAAGAAAAGTTTTGGACGTAGTCAAAGGAGATGAATGAGTATGATTATCGGAGTACCGAAAGAAATTAAAAACAATGAAAACCGAGTTGGCATTACGCCTGCGGGCGTGGCTTCTTTTAAACATTACGGGCATGAGGTTTGGGTCGAAGCGGGCGCGGGTGCGGGAAGCGGCTTCGCGGATGAGGATTATTTGGCAGCAGGGGCGAAAATCGTACCTGCCGCAGCGGATGCTTGGTCGGCTGAAATGGTTCTGAAAGTAAAAGAGCCGCTTGCCGGGGAGTACGCGTATTTTCGGGAAGGGTTAATTCTGTTCACCTACTTGCATCTTGCTGCAGAACCCGAGTTGACCCATGCGTTAACGGAAAAGAGAGTTGTGGCCATCGCCTATGAAACCATTCAACTGAGCAATGGATCTCTGCCGCTTCTGACACCGATGAGTGAAGTAGCCGGCCGGATGTCCATTCAAATCGGCGCTCAGTTTCTGGAGAAGTCCAAGGGCGGTAAAGGGGTTCTTCTTGGCGGCGTTCCAGGCGTGGCCCCGGCGGAAGTCGTTATTATTGGCGGTGGCGTAGTGGGGACGCAAGCGGCTAAAATGGCCGTCGGTCTAGGCGCAAGCGTGACACTGCTGGATGTGAATCCGGATCGGCTTCGCCAATTGGATGACCAATTTCAGGGGCGTCTGCGCACGCTAATGTCGCATGGCAGCAATATTGCGGAGGCCGTTCAGAAAGCGGATCTGCTGATCGGCGCCGTCCTCATTCCAGGCAGCCGTGCCCCGCGACTTGTGACAGAAGCCGTCGTCAAAACGATGAAACCGGGTTCCGTCATTGTGGATGTCGCTATTGATCAGGGCGGCTCGATCGAGACCATCGACCGGATTACAACACATAGCGACCCGACATATGTGAAACACGGTGTTGTGCATTATGCGGTTGCTAATATGCCGGGAGCGGTCGCACGGACGTCTACAGTCGCATTAACAAATGTCACAGTAGGCTATGCCTTGCACATTGCGAATAAAGGTTATCGCGACGCTGGGTTGCTGCACAAAGATTTAGCCAAAGGATTTAACACGATCGAAGGTAAAGTTACCTATAGAGCTGTTGCTGAAGCGCATGGCTATCCTTATGTTGAGATTGAAGCCGTATTAAGCGATCAATCCGTTTCCGTCTAACACACCTCGCGTGCAAGACAGATGCAAGATGAGAGGAGAAACACAGTGTTGATATCTCCCTTTGTTCTCAAATTAGGTATTGCTCTATTTCTTGGTATGTTAATCGGAATCGACCGCCAATTAAAGCATAAGCCGGTCGGCATGAAGACGAACATGGTCATTGCCGTTGCAAGCTGCTTAATTACGATGGTCTCGATCGAATCGGTAAGCAAGTTCTCCGTTCCGGGCCACACCAATATGGACCCGATGCGGCTGGCTGCGCAAATCGTAAGCGGCGTTGGTTTCTTAGGCGCGGGTGTCATTATAAGAAAGAACAATGATGAAATTTCCGGGCTGACAACAGCATCGATGGTATGGTCGGCCTCCGCACTTGGCATTGCAACAGGCGCAGGGTACTATTTTCAGGCATTTGTAGCCGTCATTTTTATCATTTTGTCCGTCAATTTGTTTCCTGTCATCATTAAGCTGATCGGTCCCCGTTCTCTCAAGCAAAGATATTTGGAAGTGAGAATCGTTTTTCATGAAAGTCAGGATCCCAATCGCATTTTCAAAAAGTTGAAAGAATTAAACATGCATGTGGAACGCGTCAAAGTGAAAGATGTGGAAGGGAACTCGAACCAATTGGAGCTGAAGCTGTTAACGTATGAAAAAGTGCAAGCAACGGACATCTATGCTTCGCTGAAATCCGTTGAACATGTTACTTTTGTGGAGATTGAAAGCAGATAAACGGGAACTACAGGGCGCTATTTGGCTAGAAATAGTCCTATAGGAGAGGGGGAGGGAACTAGGGTCATCTATTTCACCATGCCGAGCAGATTGCTCGATTAATGGGGGGAAATAAGACCCTGTAGTTCCCCTTAGGCTCCCGAAATATCGCTTTTCTTCGAAATAAGGGAATGGAGTTCCCATCACATCAGGCGGATCTCCAAATCCGAGCATTACGAAGAAGGTAAGCATCTGCAGTCCTATTAGAGGGAAATTTTCCCTTTATTTCGACCACAGAAGCATAACTACACTTGAAGGCTATCCCACAAGTCATAGAAATGACTGGGATAGCCTTTTGGGTCAGTCTCTTCGTGCAAGCCCGTGCCCTTACGGACGTTCTTCCCTTACGGATGTGCTGCACTCCATCGGTCTTCCGACCGGCACATAGACCGCATCATCCACAGCCACAATCTGTGAAATCATGCTGTCGGGCAGCAGGTTGCGGCCGTCGAGTACCAGAGGCTGGCGCATGAGGTGAAGCAGGTACGGCCAATCCAGTTCGGCGAACTGCGGCCATTCCGTCATAATCAGGACGGCATCGGCTTTGGCCGCAGCGGTATAAGGGGAGTCCATCACCTTAACGGCTTTTGCCCCTACGTGCGCGACGACTGGATCGAAAGCTTGAACCTCGATGCCATGACGCTCGCATTGCGCCAACAACGTCAAGAATGGCGCGTCACGAACGTCATTCGTGTTTGGCTTGAACGCGATGCCCAAGACGCAGAGACGTTTGCCTAAGGGGTTGCCCCATAGGGAGATAAGCTTGGCGATCATCCTTGGAATGCGCTGATCATTGACCTTGGCGGTCGCCTCCAGGAGTGGCAGCTTGCTGCCGATCAGCTTTCCGGTTGTTAGGAGCGCTTGCAAATCCTTGGAGAAGCAGGAGCCTCCGTAGCCAACGCCAGCCGACAGGAACTCAGGGCCGATGCGCCGGTCAGCGCCGACCCCGTTCATTACATGGCGAATATCTGCGCCATAGCCTTCACACACGTCCGACATCATATTGGCGAATGAAATTTTCATCGCCAGGAAGGCATTGGACGCATATTTAATAAGCTCGGCGCTGCGCCGGTCACAGACATGAATGGGAGCCTCGATCCCCTCATACAACTCGCGAAGCATCGTTTCCGCTTGGGACGTTTTGCAGCCGAGTACGATGCGGTCGGGTGCCGTAAAGTCGTGCAAAGCGCTGCCCTGGCGCAAAAATTCGGGATTAAACGCCACTTCCGTATGAAGACCGGCTGCCAGCAGGCTCGCTTCCAGCTCATCGCAGGTGCCGACAGGGACGGTGCTTTTTATGATCACGAGCGGCGGGCAAGTGCCGGATTGCATCAATTGTGCCAGCACTTCATGAATATGCCCAAGTTCCGTCTGTCCGTCCGGACGCGTAGGCGTGCCCACAGCGATCATCAGGGAGTCGGCATCCGCTGCAGATTTTACAATACTTGTCTCAAAGCGCAATCTGCCCTTCGCCATTACATCAGCCAGCTCCGGCTCCAGATGAGGTTCCCATACCTTTGACTTATTCTCCAGCAGCCCGCGGATGACAGGTTCGCGGTCAACGGCAATCACGTCGTGACCGAGCTTTGCGAAGCACACAGCGGCTACTAACCCGACATATCCCGTCCCGACTAATGTTAATCGCATGGATGTTCCCCCTTTAAGCGGAATAGAATCCCAGTTTGTGTCCAACCCTTCGCGCATCAATAATTTGTTCGTAGTCATCCAGCAATCTATCGAATATAGCATCCCACGATCGCCCAAGCGCGAACTTCCGTGCTTCTTCCCGGAAGCCCGCCCACTCGTCAGGGGCGTTTACCCAAGCTTCAATGGCCCTGACAAACGATTCGGGCTGGCGGGGCGCACATAACGCTCCGGTCTGGCCTTGCACGATCATGTCTCGAACGCCTCCGCTGTTTGCGGCAATGACGGGAAGCCCGGAAGCCATCGCTTCTTGGACGACATTGCCGAACGTTTCCGTACTGGAGGGAAAAACGAAGAGATCCGAAGAGGCATAAATTTCTGCCAGCTCTTCGCCCTGCTTGTAGCCGGCAAACGTGACATTGTCCGGAGCTTGCTCCCGCAGTTCTCCGAGCTGCGGTCCGTCTCCTACGATAAGCCAGTGGACACGTTCTTTCAGGGTATCCGGCAAAGAGCGCATGATGGCGGACAACGTATCGATGTCTTTCTCCGGGGCGATGCGTCCTACATAAAGGAGAAGGAAGGGTGCTGTTATGCCATACCGCTCACGAACTGAGCTGTTGGTTTTTTCGGGGGTATAAAGTCTGCAATCGACTCCTCTTGACCACAGCAGCATCCGGTCGAAGCCTTGGGCATGCAGGTGCTGCATCGTATCCATGGAGGGTACGAAAGTAGCGTCACAGGACTGATGGAACCATTTCATATACGTCCAGTACAAGGGAGCGGCTTTTTTCATCCGGTAGTAGGTCAGATAACGATCGAAATGGGTATGGTACGAGGCTACATGCGAAATCCGGCGCTTGCGGGCGTAGTGAAGGCCGCACAAGCCGATGTTGAACGGAGTTGCCATATGGAGCAAATGAGGACGGAATCGGTCAAGTTCAGCGCGGAGAGAAATCAAGTTCGGCAGGGCAATCCGGCATTCGGGATAGAGAAAGAAAGGGATGGAGGGGATCGGACGGATCAGTTCGGAGTAAGCCAGCTCATCCGTACACTTCGGGGCAAACACAAGATGCTCGACGCCACGGCGGTTCAAGTAATCGGTGAGCCGTCCGAGCGTGAGCGCAACGCCATTCATTTGAGGAACGTAGGTATCGGTAAACAACGCGAGGCGCATAAGAATCCCTCCTGTAGTTCCTAGATACGTTTAGCGTAGCATGCGATTATTCGAGGAACGTTAACCGTATGTTAATTCTTTTTTAAAACAGAGAAAGCGGCTCTGGTCAAGATTCCGGCGGGGTGTTCTTTTTTTGTCGAAAATCAATAAGGAGCAGCTTGCAGAAATCGACATACGAAATGAGAGATTTGGAATATGATAGAGAGGAAGTCGGCGTTAACTCGTTGAAGGGGCTGATCGTTTTGGGCAAAATACAAATATCCTCAAAAGGGATCGAAAAAACGCTTCGTAAATTTGATTATTTGCAGGCGATTTCCGAATATATTTGGAACGGTTTCGATGCAGGCGCCTCGTTGGTAGAGATGAAGCTTCACCAGAATGTTCTTGGCGGTATCGACCGCATTGTGATTGCGGATAACGGTTATGGGATTGACCGGCGCGAATTGGAGCGAAAGTTTACGCCATTCTTTGAATCTGAGAAGCAGATTGACCCGGACAGGCGCTCAAGAACAACCTCGGCTATGCATGGCAAAAATGGGATCGGCAGATTAACCTTTCATCGCTTTGCTTCAGACGCAATATGGCGAACGACGTATGTGGAAGGCTTGCTAAAGAATACGTATACCATTGAGATTGACTCCAAACATTTGGATGCTTATGAGGTTTCGAGAATCAAATTGACGGATGGCGAGCCCGGGACGACAGTAACTTTCAATAATGTCACGAAAGATTTCATTCATGAGGATGTAATTGCTTTCCTATGCCGGGAGTTCGGCTGGTTTCTGGAGCTTCATGCCGAGAAGGGCTTCGATCTTCGAATCGACGGTCAATCCCTGGATTACTCGAATTTGATCGGCGAAAAAGAATGCTTTGACATTGTGCACCCGGGCAGCCTGGCGACGTTCAATATTAAATTTGTCCGTTGGCAGGACCGGATTAATCATGAGTATTCCAAACTGTATTTTATCGACTCCCATCTGGAGGAAAAGTATAAGCAGCCAACCACCTTTAATAATAAAGGGGACTCCTTTTACCATAGCGTCTACATTCAGAGCAGACTGTTCGATTATTTTGATTTTGAGAGCGATGATCAAAGCGGGCAGCTGGAAGCGGCTTTTGGCGTAAGCAGAAAAAGCGACGCCTTTCAATTTTTGCTGGAAGAGATCAACGCCTATATTAAGCAAAAAAGAAAGCCTTATTTACAAATCCTCTCCGATCATGTCATCCAAGAGTTTACGGAGGCAAAAGCGTTTCCGGACTTTACGGATCAACCGGAGGACACGGCAAAAAAAGCGGAACTGGAATCTGTCATCAGAGAGCTGTGCCAGCTGGAGCCGAGAGTATTCGCGAGGTTAAATCCGGAACAGAAGAAATTAATGGCTCACCTCATTCATCTAGCGATGGGCTCAACGGATCGCCCGCGTTTGTTGGAAGCTTTATAAATCGAGGGCTGTCCCCTAAGTAGACTATCTGCTTGAGGACAGCTCTTTTTGGATTTTGCGGAAAGCCGCTCGTTTGCCTGCGGATCACGACCACTGCCGATTCCGGTACTCTGAAGGCGAGATGCCATAATAGAGCGTAAACTGCTTGCTAAAATGATGAATGGACGAATAGCCCAAATCCTCAGCGATGTCAGTGACCGAGCGGGTGCTCTCTTTTAAAGCGGCAGCGGCCTGCTTCATGACGACCGAGGTCCAGTACGCCTTGGGGGATATCCCTGTGGCTTGCTTGAACAATTGGTGAAACTGTGTTTTCTTCAGCTTGCTTTGTTCCAGCCATGTTTCATAACGGGAGCCGGCGTATGCTTTTTTGTGAATGTTATCGAGCAGCGGTTTGATGCGGAAATCAATGAATGGCGTGTAGCTATGGAGCTGCACAATAGTCAGCAGCAATGCTTGTAGGAGGTTCTTGGCAATCGTGTCTGAGTACGGCGCAGAATTCTGGTGCTGCTCTACCACGAGGGCGAACAGGTCGAATACAGCGCTCTGATGCTGAAAATGGAGTAGATTAGGCAAGCCGTCCAAGTCTGTATTGGGCTCGATTGCCGTCAGGATGTGAGGATCGAAGTCGGCTTCTTTCCAAACGAGATGCTTGGTCCCGACGTCCGGGCGGGGAGCCCATAAGTCGCAATAAATATTGTAGGTGGATAAAGCGTGCGAAGCATCAGAATGAAAGGAATGCGGCAGTGTAGGCGGAAAATAGAGTAAATCACCTTTGGCAACGGAAAAGGTACCCGAAGGAAGCGTCACAGCTCCTTTGCCGCCAGTCACGAGATGAAAAGCATAACAGTAACCTAACCGGAACGATTCGCTGCTGTTTTTTTCGGAAGGAAAGCGGTAATGGTGAGCGGTTCTTATAGATGGATTTATCGCTGTTAAAATCGGCATCGAACAGCCTCCGTTCTGCGCGGGTTGTCTTCTCATTGTAAGCGAATATATTCGCGAAGAAAAGAAATGACCGGAAGAATTGATCAATCGATGAACAGCCGGATAAATACGATTTTGCTCAAAGATGCTAAATTTATAAGTGTACACCAACTCTAAGGAGGCGTGGAAGCAATGAACATAAGTCAAATTGGCGGAAGTTTGAGCAAGGAGCAAGTCGATTTTTATAACATGGAGGGCTATCTGGTCATTCCTAACCTGCTTCAAGAAGAGGACCTCGCGCAGGCGATCGAAGCGATGAACTGCAAGGTATCGGCTATCGCAGATGAGCTGGTGCAGGCAGGCCTTATCCATGACAAATTAGAAGATCGGCCTTTTAAATATCGTCTGGCGGAGTTGTTTAAAGATTTAACGTCGGAGCACTTTCTGAAATACGGAAGAAGCTGGAGAGACCGCATTCCCGGATATTTTCATTTAATGAGCAATCCTAAAATTTTGGATGCGGTAGAGTCTCTAATCGGAGGAGAGCTGTTCTCTAATCCGGTGTACAATACAAGGCCGAAAATTCCAAAGGTTGCCGCAGGCGCTGTGCCGTGGCACCAAGATAAATCCTACTGGCCTGATGCCAATTCCAATCCCGTGATCACAGTATGGATTCCGCTTGTAGATGCAAATGAAATAAACGGCTGTCTGCATATTAAACCGCGCACGCACCGTAAGCGCTTACTGAAATGGCACCGGGAATCAGAGACGGGAACAGGGTACACGGCTTTGCGCGAAAGCCAGCTTGGGAAGACAGAGACTGTCGTACTCCCGGTTCCGGCAGGGAGCGCGATTCTGTTCAATGACCGCTGTCTGCATATGTCGACGCCAAACTTATCCGACGAGGTTCGCTGGAGCGTGGATTTGCGCTATCAGCCTACGGATCAGGACCCCATGCCGGGTCACGGAGCCGGTTTCTTAGCCAGAAGCTATAAATATCCTGAGCGTGTTGCCACGCTAAAGGATTGGCTGGACAATCGGATGGAGCATACCACATAAATGAATGTGCTGCCAAACCCCCAAGAGTAGGAGCGGGCTTCCCTAAGCCGCTCTTTTTTTGCATTTTGCAAACTGGAATTAAGGGGAAATGCCCTGCTGCGGAAAGGAAAATGCATGGGAACATAGAATTGTTATGTAAATAACATGCGTTTATGAATAGGGTGAGGATACAACAAAATGGATGAACTGATAGAGAGTAAACCAATACCAACAAATTGGATGCAGCAAATCAATCAACTATTCGAAGTCTGTTTCAATCATACGAATGCCAGCGTTGCGGTTATCGATCTTCATCATCAAATTGTGCACGTGAACAAAGCATATGAAAATATGTTCGGCTGGACGAATGACGAAGTTTTTGAAAAGTGTTTAAAGACAGTGCCGGCACACGAAGTAGAGCGAGTAAAAAACATTCATTCTCACGTGATTCTTCATGATAAAGCACAGAGTTATGAGGCGCATAAACTTCGAAAAAACGGCGATTCCTTTTGTGCAAGTATGACCGTTTCCCCGTTAAAGGACAGTGAAGGCCATATTTTTGCATTCGTCGAAGTCGTTAAAGATATTTCCGATCGCAGAATGGAAGTCGTGAAGCTGAAAGAAAGCGAAGAACGGTATCGCACTTTGGTCGAACTTTCACCGGAACCTATCTTTGTATACAGTGATTCCAAGATTGTTTATGCGAACCAAGCAGCATTCAAGCTTGTAGGAGCAAGAAGTGATGATCGGCTTCTAGAGAAGCTTACGTTAGAATTTATTCATCCGGATGAGAGAAATGAGTTTGAGTCGCAGATCGCGCATCTTCTCAAAGAAAATAAGCCCTCCGACATCTTTGAAAAGAGAATCCTGCGGATGGACAATCAATTGATCAATGTCGAAATCAGAGCCGTCCCAGTCGAATATTTCGGCAAGCCGTCGATCCAATTGCTATGCAGGGATATTACGCATAGAAAGGTGATGGAAAGCATTGTGCGCGAACGGGATGAAGAGTACAGACGCATGTTAAAGCTGCTTCCGGAGCCGATCATAGTCCATCAAGAAAGTATCATTTGCTATATTAACGATATCGGTTTGAGGCTGCTGGGAGCACAAGATCCGAGCGAAATTATAGGCAGAAACATGTTTGAATTCGTACACTCCGATTTCCATGAAACGATCAAAGAGAGGGTAAAGGCCGTTTCTTTAGTGGATAATTATATTCCGTTCATTGAACTGAAGCTGTTAGGTTTGCACGGCAATCCTATCGCTATTGAAGCCTCGTCTGTCGTGCTCCATAACTATTTGGAGCGACCTGTCATTCAAACGGTGCTAAGAGATATTTCCGACCGCAAGACGGCGGAAGAGCTGCTGCGACAATCGGAAAAACTTTCTGTTGTCGGTCAATTGGCGGCGGGTATCGCTCATGAGATTCGGAATCCGTTGACTTCGCTTGTCGGTTTTTTACAGCTCATCAGGAGCGCGCCACCCCAAAAGAGGCTGGAATACGCTGATATTATGCTGGCTGAATTAAACCGAATCAACGGTATCGTCAACGAATTTATGCTCATTTCGAAGCCGCAAAGCAGTAAGATCGAAGTCAAAAATATTAGCGATATTATCTCAAATGTGGTTTCTTTGCTGCAGCCTCAGGCCCTTCTTCATAACGTTGAGATTCAATTCGAAAGTATCGAGGATACCGTGTACAGGGTCAAAGGCGATGAAGGCCAGTTGAAGCAGGTATTTATTAATTTGTTGAAAAATTCCCTTGAGGCCATGCCGACCGGCGGGAAAATTGACATTGTTCTTCAGCGGCTTGGAAAACGAAGAATATCGATTAGGCTCAAAGACAACGGCGTAGGGGTAGCCGAGGAGTTATTACCTAGACTCGGAGATCCTTTTTTCACGACGAAAGAAGAGGGGACAGGGCTCGGGCTCATGGTTTGCTGCCGAATTATTGAAGCGCATCAAGGAAGTATTCGGATTCAGAGCAAGGTTGGAGAAGGGACTGCCATTGAAATTGAACTCCCCTGTGTGCTGTAAATACAAGGGTTTCAACGTTGCAAATATTGAAAAAAAATTTCACAATTTGTTCGAATGGTGTCGACAAACTTTTACAAACTTTTGCGGAGTCATGATTTATAATGAGGAGACTATCGAAACTGAACAGAATTGGTGTGAACTGCGGCCATGGAATTATTACAGCAAAAAATTGAAGCATTGCGCATGAAAATGGAAGAAGAAGCCGAAAGACACGGCTGTTTTACCCATGAGAAAGTCGTTGCGATCAGCCAACAATTAGATGAATATATTGTTCGGTATTATGTGCTCGAATGATAAGAGATTGGTTTGGATCACCCTGAGGTTTTCGACAACAGCATGAACGATCGTATGTATAAATACGGCTGACCGGACGCGATTCGTCATCAGCCGTATTTGGCATCCCCGCAAAAAGAGCGAGAAAAAATCATCGTCAAAAGGGGCGTTGAAAAAAAATGTTGTCGCAATTGAAAACCTGTAGTAAGATCGAATTAAGCGCTTAACCCCTTCGGAGTTTAAGTGCTTAATAATTGAGAGATTAAGCGCTTAATCCCTCGGGTGAGCAAAGGAGATCGAGATACGCATGAGCACAATCCGCTTAACGATGGCGCAGGCATTGCTGCGATTCTTGGACAGCCAATACCTTTCGGTTGACGGCGAGGAGCGAAAGTTTGTTGAAGGTGTTTTCGGTATTTTTGGACATGGCAACGTGACCGGCATTGGAGAAGCATTGGAACGAAGCGCTGGAAGCCTTACTTATAAGCAGGGCAAAAATGAGCAAGGGATGGTGCACGCTGCAATCGCTTTCGCCAAGCAGCGGAACCGGCAGCAAATTTATGCCTGCACCAGCTCGATCGGCCCGGGGGCATTGAACATGGTCACAGCGGCAGCGACGGCTACTGTCAACCGCATTCCGGTGCTGCTGCTGCCAGGAGACAATTTCGCCTCCAGACAGCCAGACCCCGTACTGCAGCAATTGGAATCCGTTCAGGATTACACGATCTCGGCTACCGACGCTTTCAAAACGGTGAGCAGGTACTGGGACCGGATCGTAAGGCCGGAGCAGCTGATGACGGCAGCCGTGCAGGCTATTCGGGTGCTGACCGATCCGGCGGAAACTGGAGCTGTCACCTTGGCCCTGCCGCAAGATGTGCAGGCAGAGGCATACGATTATCCATTAGCTTTCTTTGATAAGAAAGTCCATTACATAGACCGCCGTCCGGCTGCGGACGGCGCGGTGAAGCGCGCAGCACAGCTGCTGAAAGGCAAGCGCAAGCCGCTTATTATCGCCGGCGGCGGCGTGCTGTACGCTTCCGCTTCGCAAGCGCTTGCTGCGTTTGCCGAAGCCTTCGGCATTCCGGTGGCGGAGACGCAAGCCGGCAAGAGCGCCTTGCCATGGAACCATCCGCTGCAGGTCGGCGCCATCGGCGTAACGGGGTCGCTGGCCGCCAACCGTCTCGCGCAAGAGGCGGACGTCGTTATCGGCGTGGGCACGCGATACTCGGATTTTACGACGGCGTCGAAGTCGGCTTTTGCCCATCCTGACGTGCAGTTTGTAAACATAAACGTCAGCGGATTTGATTCGGCGAAGCTAAACGGCGTAGGAATTACCGCGGATGCAAGGGAAGGACTCACAGCCTTGCACGAAGCGCTGGCACAATCGGCCTTTAGAGCCGGTTACGAAAACGGTGAAATTGCCGGGCTTAAGCAGCAATGGAACGCTGAAGTTGACCGCTTGTACGCCCTTCAGCATGAGGCAGGGCTTGCGCAAACAAGGGCGCTGGGGATCATCAACGAGGGCATCGCCCCATCCTCCGTCATCGTATGCGCCGCCGGCAGCCTGCCGGGCGATTTGCATCGGTTATGGCGGCCGGTAGAACCCAAAACCTACCACATGGAGTACGGTTTCTCCTGCATGGGATACGAAATCGCCGGAGCATTCGGCGCTGCCCTGGCAGAACCGGAACGCGACGTATATGCCATCGTAGGCGACGGCAGCTACCTGATGATGCATTCGGAGCTGGTTACCAGCCTTCAAGAAGGATGCAAAATTACCGTGCTGTTGTTCGACAATCACGGCTTTCAATGCATCCATAACCTTCAAAGAAGCCAAGGCAGTGACGGCTTCGGCAATGAATTCCGCTACCGCTCACAAGCTACTGGCGGCTTAACGGGGGAGTACATGAGCATTGACTTTGCCGCTCATGCCCGCAGTCTCGGAGCTAAGGCATATACAGCAAGTACGGAAAAGGAGCTGAAGGAAGCGCTTCTCCAGGCCAAAAAGGAGAGCGTGACAACGCTCATCGAAATTAAAGTCGTACCCGGCACGAATACGGATGGGTATGAGTCCTGGTGGAATGTGGGCGTCCCTGAGGTATCCGTTTCCAGCAAAGTTGTGACAGCGCACGAAAACATGAAAGCCCGCATTGGGGCGGTCACCATTATTTAGCGAGAGGGGAAACCATGCATGGAAAAACTGCCTTTTAGGCTGGGCATTCATCCAATTAACTGGGTCGGCGAGGATGTCAGGGAACACGGCGCTGACACCACATTTGAGCAAATTGTTGACGACATTCAGGCTTTAGGGTTAACCGGTACAGAGATGGGACGCAAATACCCGAACGATCCGGCCGTTCTGAAGGCTGAGCTTGCGAAGCGCGGCATTGGGCTAACATCGCAATGGAAATCGGTGCTGTTCTCCGATCCGGCTTACCGCGAAGAGGAACTTCAGGCGTATCGCAAGCATGCCCAGTTCCTGCATGAAATGGGCAGCACCGTTATTTCCACATGCGAGGTCGGAGGCTCGTTGCATTTTGACCCCCGGCGTACGCCGAACGAGAAGGAAGTGCTGCGCTTTGATGACGCCGCCTGGCGCTCGCTGGCCGAAGGTCTGAATGCAGCTGGAGACATTGCACAGGAATACGGCTTGAAGCTGACGTACCACCATCACGGCGGAACGGCTGTGGAGCAGCCGGGAGAAATCGACCGCTTAATGGAGCTGACCGACCCTAACCTTGTGCATCTGCTGTTTGACACGGGACACGCTTATTACGGCGGTGCGGACCCGCTTGACGTTTTGCGTAAGCATTACGACCGAATCGCATATATTCATTTGAAGGATATCCGTCAGGATGTCCTCGATGAAGCGCGTACCCCGAACAGCGATTTCGTCACATGCATCCGGCGAGGCGTGTTCACCGTACCGGGCGATGGCTGCCTGGATTTCGCGCCGATTTTCCGAGAGCTGCTGGACCGTGGATATAGCGGGTGGGCGATGCTCGAAGGGGAGCAGGACCCCGCGGAACATCCGGCATACGAGTACGCGAAGAAATCGCTTGATTACATCCAAACGCTCATATCCCAAGAAAGCAGGTAGAAGCTATGACTTATGTATCCTTTCCTACGAATAAGCCGCTTGATTTTGTAGCCATCGGGCGATTATGCATCGATTTGAACGCGAACGAAATTCACCGGCCGATGGAAGAAACGATGACTTTCACCAAATATGTTGGCGGATCGCCTGCGAACATCACGATCGGTATGTCGAGACTTGGCCTGCGTACAGCTTTTATCGGAAAAGTCGCTAACGATCAGATGGGCCGTTTTATTACGGACTATCTGCAGCGCAACCAGATCGAAACGACAGGTGTTATCACCGATACAACCGGTGCTGTGACGGGACTTGCTTTTACAGAAATTAAAAGTCCAACCGATTGCAGCATTCTGATGTACCGCGACAATGCAGCGGACCTCAAACTGACGCCGCAAGAAGTTCAAGAAGAGCTCATCGCTCAAGCTAAGGTATTGCTCATTTCGGGGACGGCTCTTGCCAAAAGCCCATCACGGGAAGCTGTCTTCCAGGCGCTGAATTATGCCAAAAAGCATGGCGCCGTCATCGTCTTCGATCTGGATTACCGCCCTTATACATGGACATCGCCGGAAGAGACGGCCGTTTATTACAATCTTGCCGCTGAAAAATGCGATATCATCCTCGGAACGCGCGAAGAATTCGATATGATGGAATGCTTCGAAAATAACGCGTCTTCCAATGACAAAGCGACGGCTTCCAAATGGTTTGACCATGCAGCTAAAATTGTCATCATCAAGCACGGGAAAGAAGGCTCCATTGCTTATACGCAGGATGATCAAGGCCACCGGGCGAAGAGCTTCCCGGCTAAAGTTGTCAAAACGTTCGGAGCGGGAGACTCCTATGCCGCAGGCTTCCTATATGGCGTGATGCAAGGCTGGACGCTTGAGAAGAGCATGGAATTTGGAAGCGCAGCGGCCTGCATCGTCATTTCCAGCCACAGCTGCTCGGACGCCATGCCAACCGTACATCAGGTAGAGGACTATATTGAACGCTGCAACCGCAATGAAATCACAGCTTCATAAACGATCATCCAAAACAGGGCAACAACGAAAGGGGAAACCGACGATGACACAAGTATTGAAAAACTTGATTGGCGGAGCATGGGTAGAGTCAACCGCAACCCAAACCGAAGGCGTAATGAATCCGGCAACCGAAGAAATAATTGCGTATGTGCCTTTTTCGACAAAAGCGGACGTGGATCATGCTGTTCAAGCGGCAAGCGCCGCTTTTAAGACTTGGAGCACTACACCTGTTCCGCGCAGAGCCCGCATTTTGTTCAAGTATCAGCAGCTGCTGGTCGAGCATTGGGAAGAGCTGGCACGCCTCGTGACCAAAGAAAACGGCAAAAGCTACACGGAAGCTTATGGTGAAGTGCTTCGCGGAATTGAATGCGTCGAATTCGCTGCGGGCGCGCCCAATCTGATGATGGGCAAGCAGCTTCCCGATATCGCAACGGGCTTGGAGTCCGGGATGTATCGCTATCCCGTCGGCGTTGTAGGCGGCATTACGCCATTCAACTTCCCGATGATGGTGCCGTGTTGGATGTTCCCGCTGGCGATTGCCTGCGGAAATACGTTTGTTTTGAAGCCGTCCGAGCGGACGCCGCTGCTGGCCAACCGATTGGCTGAGCTGTTTATGGAAGCCGGCTTGCCGGATGGCGTCCTGAATATCGTTCATGGCGCACATGATGTGGTGAACGGCATTTTGGAACATCCAGGCATTAAGGCGGTTTCTTTCGTAGGATCGCAGCCTGTCGCTGAATATGTGTACAAAACCGCTTCTGCGCACGGGAAACGCGTGCAGGCGCTGGCTGGCGCGAAAAACCATTCCATCGTCCTGCCGGATGCGAATCTGGAACTGGCGGTCAAAGAAATTATTAATGCTTCCTTCGGCTCCGCAGGCGAACGCTGCATGGCGTGCTCGGTCGTCGTCGCCGTTGGCGATGTGGGCGATAAGCTCGTTCAGAAGCTGGTCGAAGCAGCGGACCATATTACGATCGGCAACGGCAATGAAGAGGGCATCTTCCTAGGACCTGTCATTCGCGGACCGCATAAAGAGCGTACGCTCCAATACATTCAGACCGGCGAGCAAGAAGGCGCGCTGCTGCTGCGCGACGGACGCAAGGATACGGCTGCAAGCGGAGAAGGCTATTTCGTGGGGCCAACGATCTTTGACCAAGTGCAGTGTGATATGAAAATTTGGCAAGATGAAATTTTTGCGCCTGTGCTGTCCATCGTACGGGTAGATTCCTTGGAAGAAGCGATTGACTTGGCCAATCGTTCGGATTTTGCGAATGGCGCTTGCATTTTCACGGATAGCGGAAGCGCAGTAAGACAATTCCGGGATACGATTGATGCCGGGATGCTTGGCGTCAACCTTGGCGTACCGGCTCCGATGGCGTTCTTCCCGTTCTCAGGCTGGAAGAAATCGTTCTATGGCGATCTTCATGCGAACGGCACGGATGGCGTCGAATTCTATACACGCAAGAAAATGGTCACAGCCCGCTGGTAGTTGAAGCTGAAGACATGATAGAGATCTAGAAGGAGTGGAAGGCATGGCGCTGGTTTCGATGAAGGATATGCTGCAAGAGGCGCTTGAAGAGCAGTATGCCGTCGGGCAGTTTAATTTGAACAACTTAGAGTTCACACAGGCTATCCTGCAGGCGGCTCAGGAAGAAATGGCGCCTGTCATTCTCGGTGTCAGCGAGCCCTACATCCCCTATATGGGCGGTCTCCCCTGCATTGTGGGGATGGTCAATACGCTCATCGAGCATTACGGCATTACCGTGCCCGTCGCCCTGCACTTGGATCACGGCTCAACCTATGAAGTGTGCGTAAAGGCGCTTCACGCAGGGTTCACTTCGGTGATGATCGACGCCTCGCACGCTTCACTGGATGAGAACATCGACGTGACCAAACGGGTCACGCAAATGGCCCATGTCCTTGGGGCAAGCGTTGAAGCGGAGCTTGGCAGAATTACCGGACGAGAGGACGACTTGGTCGTGGATGAAGCCGAAGGAATGTACGCGGTGACGGAGGATTGCGTGAAATTGGTGTATGAGACGGGGATTGACTGCTTAGCGCCTGCGCTAGGTTCCGTCCACGGACCTTATCGAGGTCAGCCTAAGCTGGGCTTCGACCGGATGGGAGAAATACAGCGGTTAACCGGTCTGCCGCTCGTTCTGCATGGCGGCAGCGGATTGCCGGAGAGCGAAATTCGGCAGGCGATTGCTTTGGGGACTTGTAAAATCAATGTCAACACAGATAACCAAGCAGCTTGCACAGCGGCTATTCGCAGCTTTTTACAAGAACACCCGGAAGCTTACGATCCGCGCAATTATATGATCCCCGCGCGGGAAGCGATTAAGGCTTCCGTTAAAGCGAAAATACGTTTGTTTGGCAGTGCTGGCAAAGCGGGAGGGAATGTATGATGAAGAAGATCAGAGTTGGCATCATCGGTGCGGGACGCATCGGAAAAATTCATACCGATAATTTATTGAGATTGCCGCAGGTTGAAGTTGTTGCTGTCAGTGATTTATTTGCCGGAGCGGAATTGGAAGCCTGGGCAGCGGAAAGAGGCATCGAGCAGGTCGTTCAGGACAGCCAGGCGTTAATCGCCAATCCCGATATTGATGCTGTGTTTATTTGTTCGTCAACAGATACGCATGTCCCGCTGATTAAGCAAGCGGCGAAGGCGGGCAAGCACATTTTCTGTGAAAAGCCGGTTTCGATGGACATTGCGCAGACCGAAGAGGCGCTGGATGCTGTGCGTCAAGCAGGCGTTCAGCTGCAAATCGGGTTCAATCGCCGGTTCGATCATAACTTTATACGGGTGAGCGAACATGTGCAGAGCGGTACTATCGGACAGCCGCATATTGTGAAAATCACATCGCGCGACCCGAATCCTCCGCATCCGGATTATATTAAAGTGTCCGGCGGTATTTTCATGGATATGATGATTCACGACTTTGATATGGCAAGGTACGTTACCGGCAGCGAAGTGGAGGAAGTGTATGCACAGGGGAATGTGCTGATCAATCCGGTCTTCGCGGAGCATGGCGACGTCGATACGGCCATTGTGACGCTTCGCTTTGCAAACGGTGCGCTCGGCGTCATCGATAACAGCCGTCAGGCTGTGTACGGCTATGATCAGCGGGTCGAAGTATTCGGCTCCAAAGGCAGTGTTGCCGTGACCAACGATCATCCGAATACAGCGGAGATTTCCACCGCCGAGGGCATCATGCGGGATAAACCGCTGCATTTCTTCCTGGAGCGTTATAATGCGGCTTATACCCTCGAAACTCAAATGTTCATCGACAGCTTAGTGAACGGTCACGCGCTGCCTGTCGAAGGGTACGATGGATTGCAAGCCGAACGCATCGCGCTGGCTGCTAAATTCTCCAGCCTACTGAAGCGTCCAGTGAAAATCAGTGAACTCAGCGAGCTGCGGTCGCAGCAGCCTGTAGCTCAATCATAAGACAGGGAGGCAAGGGATAACATGGCGGATTCAAATCTGATCGTAAAAGCGCATGAGGCGGATAAGGAAGGTGTCGTCCTAACCGTCACACCAGAGTCTGCCGGATGGGAGCATGTAGGGTTCCAGGTTGTCAAGCTTGCTCAAGGCCAAGTTCTGCGCCGTGAAACGGGCAGCAATGAAATCTGCCTCGTTCTTTTGAGCGGGAAAGCGGATGTTGCCACCAAGCTCCAATCCTGGCAAGCTATCGGCGAGCGGATGAGCGTCTTTGAGCAGATTCCGCCCTATTCCGTTTATGTGCCGAACGACGATCTCTACGAGGTTCTAGCGCTGACGGAGGTAGAGCTGGCGGTGTGCGCTGCTCCCGGCTTTGGCCGTTATCCGGCCAGATTGATCGCGCCTGCGCAGGTCGGCGTCGAGTCTCGGGGGTATGGGAATATCGAGCGTAGAATTCATAATATACTCCCTGAACAGGAGTCGGCTGACAGCTTGCTGGTCGTGGAGGTGTTTACACCGAATGGGCACTGGTCCAGCTACCCGCCGCATAAGCATGACCGGGATTCGCTTCCCGATGAATCGCTGCTGGAGGAAACGTATTATTTCCACGTTCAACCCGAGCAGGGCTTTGCCATTCAACGTGTGTACACGGACGACCGTTCGCTGGACGAGACGCTTGTTGTGCGCGACGGTCAAACCGTATTGGTGCCTAGAGGCTATCATCCCGTGTGCGCGCCGCCAGGGTACGAAGTTTACTATTTGAATGTCATGGCCGGCCCTGTGAGGACGTGGAAGTTCCATAATGATCCCGATCACGCCTGGCTGATGACGAAGCCTCGCGAATAAGGGCTGCACTCCGCGGGTTGCAACTTAGGCGCCTTCTGATCATAATAGAATCTAATGATCTAATGTGGAAGAATCAACGATAGGAGAAGCGCATGAAGGCAACCATATATGATGTAGCCCGTGAAGCGGGTGTCTCGATAGCCGCTGTTTCGCAGGTCATTAACGGAAAGGGGAAAATCAGCGAAGAGCGGCGCAATGAAATTTTCCACGTTATGGAACGGTTAAATTATCGGCCAAGCGTTATTGCTGCAGCCTTGACCGGCAAAAAAACGTACACGCTGGGGCTGCTCGTCCCTGATATTTCCAATCCTTTTTTCGCGGAAATTGCGCATGCGGTTGAAGATCAAGGACACAAGCTCGGCTACAGCATCGTCATCTGCTCTACGCATAATGAGGATGAGCGGGTTGAGCGGTACTTGACGCTGCTGCAGCAAAAAAGCGTGGACGGCATGATCATCGGGACCGGCATGGACAATATAGAGCTGCTGACTCCGCTGGCGAACAAGTCGATCCCGATCGTTTCCATCGCCCGG
Organism: Paenibacillus planticolens; assembly: GCF_013141725.1. GTDB lineage: Bacteria > Bacillota > Bacilli > Paenibacillales > NBRC-103111 > Paenibacillus_E > Paenibacillus_E planticolens. The sequence continues at coordinate 219,811 of NZ_WHNZ01000026.1, forward strand.
GAGATGGCGAGTCCCTATGTGCAGACCGTGCATGTCGGGGACTTCGAAGGCGGCAAATTAGCAGCGCAGCATTTGCTGGAGCTCGGCCATACCCGCCTTGCCGTGCTTGCCGAGCATTTGAAAGTCAGTTCCTCCCGGGAACGGATTCGCGGGTTCCGCGAAGCGTTAACGGGCGCCGGTCTTGAACTTCCGGAAGCCTGGGTAAAGTCCGGCGGCTTCGATCTGCTTCGCGACGGCAAGCGCCAAGCGCTGGAGCTGCTGCAGCAGGAAGAGCGTCCTACGGCGCTCTTTTGCTGTAACGACCTGCTCGCCATCGGCGCACTCCAGGCAGCCAAAGCTTTAGGTCTGAGCGTTCCGGAGGATGTGTCGATCGTCGGCTTCGACGATACCATATTGGCCTCCGTTACAGATCCGCCTTTGACAACGATTGCTCAGCCGATTGAGGCGATGGGGAAGCTGGCTGTTGATCTTTTGATCGCGCAGCTGGCGAATCCGTCGGAGGCTAAGCTTGCGCAAGTGCTTAAACCGGAGCTTGTGATACGCAAGTCCACCGCTGCGATTAGCGGATGATAAGAAAGGATCAGTCGATGGTTGTCGACTGGTCCTTTCTTGTTGACATGGAAGGTGATATCCTTGTTATATAGAAAAGGATGTCATTTCTTTGCTAAATGAAGAGGGGGAGCTTTATTTGGAATCCAATAAATCCTGTTGTTCAGCAAGTCGGGATTCGGCAGCACAAGTTCAGTCGGGTACTCCGGCTGCGACCCAGGTTCCGCTGCCTGCGAATAGCCCTGTCGTCAGCCAAATCTTGGACAAGTCGGGCATGATCTATTTAAGCGGCGGCGCGTTCCTTATGGGAACGGACGACCAAGAAGGTTTCCCTGCCGATGGCGAAGGGCCGGTTCGAGAGGTAACGGTCAAGCCGTTTTACATAGATCCGTGTACGGTAACCAATGAGGAATTCAAGCAATTCGTTGATCAAACGGGGTATCGGACGGAAGCGGAAGCGTTCGGCTGGTCTTTTGTTTTTCACTTGTTTGTGTCCGAAGCCACAGCTCAGAAAGTGAAATCCGCTGTTCAGCAAACCCCGTGGTGGTGGGTTGTCGAAGGAGCGGATTGGCAGCATCCGGAAGGGCCGGATTCCAATGTGGAAGACCGCTGGGATCACCCGGTTATTCATGTGTCCTATCAGGATGCGCTGGCTTACTGCAAATGGTCTGGTAAGCGTCTTCCGACAGAAGCCGAATGGGAGTACGCAGCTCGCGGCGGCTTGGTGCAAAAGCGCTACCCATGGGGGGACGAGCTGAAGCCGGGCGGCCAGCATAAGTGTAATATTTGGCAGGGGAAATTCCCGGTCAAAAACAACGCCAGCGACGGATATGCGGGCACCGCGCCGGTTAGAGCGTTCGAGCCTAACGGCTACGGTTTGTATAACGTTTCGGGCAACGTTTGGGAGTGGTGCTCGGACTGGTTCAGCCCGGATTATCATGTCAAAGCCAAACGAGTGAATCCGTCAGGACCTCCGACCGGCCAAGCTCGCGTGATGCGCGGAGGGTCCTACTTGTGCCACAAATCGTACTGCAACCGGTACCGGGTGGCCGCTCGGAGCAAGAACACACCGGACAGCTCAACTGGAAATATCGGATTTCGCTGTGCGGCGGATGCCGAGTAACGTGAATTTTCTGTGCAGTCTACAATGGGTTCTCTTTAGGAGGTTTGGTTTACGGTGATCAAGTGTAGAAATTGTTCCAACATGACTGATCTGCAACTGCATAAGTGTACGCACTGCGGAGTAGTGCTGGGTTATTCGGTTGCAGAAAAATTCGATATTCTCGCGGAATCTGTTGAGCATGCCCTGAAGAAGGAATTGGAAGCCAGACGAAAAATGAAGCATTAAGCCATGGATTCATTAATCCATTAATCCATTAATAGACAAGATCCTAATAAGAAATTAGTCCCCTTTGCCGCGCAGGATTGCCGGACAAGGGGATTTCTATATGCTGCCCCCCGTTGATCCCCGCACCACAGCTATGCTACCGCGTGCAGCTCCCAGCACCGCTGCTATGCTACCGCGCGCAGCTCCCAGCGAGTAGTGTGGCGTCGCATGACGGTCGTTAACCAGATGCCGCCCCACCACCACTATTGCCGCATCCGCCCCTATTAGCTGGAAAAA